>NZ_CP019402.1:0-1403860 GCF_002024505.1 Plantibacter flavus | reverse complement strand
ACCCGCGATGATCTCTTCGACGAGCGCGACCGCGAGCTGCTGGTCGCCGTCGGCGAGGCCGAGGGCGGTCATGACGACGCGGTCCTCGAACCGCTCGAGGTAGCGTTTGCCGTCGAAGGTCTTCAGCGTGTACGAGGTGTAGTACTTGAACGCGCCGAGGAAGGTCTGGAAGCGGAACTTCTTCGAGTAGGCCAGGTCGTTGAGTTCCTGGATGAAGTCGAACGAGTACTTGTCGAGCACTGCCTGCTCGTAATACTCCTTCTCGACGAGGTAGTCGAGCCGTTCCTTCAGCGAGTGGAAGAAGACGGTGTTCTGGTTGACGTGCTGGAGGAAGTACTCCCGCGCGGCCTCACGGTCCTTGTCGAACTGGATCTCGCCGTTCGGGCCGTAGAGGTTGAGCATCGCGTTGAGCGAGTGGTAGTCCATCTGGCTCGTCGACGGTGCGTCGATCACTGAAACTGGCGCTGCTGCCAAAATGATTCCAATCCATTGTGGACGGTGGTGACATCGTCCTGGGTTCCGAAGAGTTCGAAGCGGTACAGGTGCGGGACCTTGCATTTGCTGGCGATCACGTCGCCGGCGAGCCCGTAGGCCTCGCCGAAGTTCGTGTTGCCGGCGGCGATGACCCCGCGGATCAGGGAGCGGTTGGCCTCCACGTTGAGGAACCGGATCACCTGTTTGGGCACCGCTCCGTCGCCGTTGCCCCCGCCGTAGGTGGGGGTCACGAGGACGTAGGGTGCCGTGGCGTGCACGGCTTCGTCTTTCGCATACAGCGGGATCTGCAACGAGGGCAGGTCGAGCTTCTGCATGAAGCGATGCGTGTTGCCGGAAATGCTGGAGAAGTAGATCAGCCGTGGTTGCACGGGTGGCCTCCTCGTCGACGTCCGGACGGTCGGATGGTGCGTTGCTGCTGGAGCCGGCTCATGATGACGCCTGCGACCGTGGGCTCAAGCCAGACGTGCGGCGAGCTCTTCGATCTTGTCGGGACGGAAGCCCGACCAGTGGTCTTCCTCGGTGATGACGACCGGTGCCTGCAGGTAGCCGAGGGCCTTGACCTGCTCGAGTGCGTTCTCGTCGACCGAGAGGTCGAGGATGTTGTACTCGATGCCCTTGTTGTCGAGTGCGCGGTACGTCGCGGTGCACTGCACGCAACTGGGCTTCGTGTAGACCGTGATTGCCATAGCTCTTCGTGCCTTCCCCTCAAAATCTGGTGATTCCCGCGGCGTCCTGCGCCGGGGTTCCAATACTACATATAGATGGCGGTCTTCAGGTCGACCACAAGGGCTAGTAGTTACAGCCCTGTAGTTTTCCACCGGGTTCTCCACCGTTTCGGGCGAGTTATCCACCGGTTCTCCACTGGGTACAACACCCCTGGGCGACGCGAAAATCCCGGATTGACGGCCTTTTCTCCCCCGTCCGAGGGATATCTGTCCACAGGCAGAATTCTCCTCCGCACCTCCGACATCCGTTGTCGGTTTGGGCGTGTCGCGGGCGTGTCGCGCGTGTCGGAACCGGTCCCTAGACTGGTGTCCTTGTGAGCAGCTACCGTGACCTCCTTCGTACCCCCGGCGTCGCCCGGATCATCGCGGCGCAGCTCACCGCACGCTTCCCGTTCGGGATGCTCTCGCTGGCCTTCCTGCTCCACATCGAACAGGTCACCGGGTCCTACGGTGCCGCCGGGCTCGTCCTCGCCGCGACGAGCATCGGGCAGGCGATCGCCGGCCCCCTCACGAGCCGGTGGATGGGCGTCTGGGGCATCCGCAAGGTGCTCCTCCTCACCCTCGCGGTGTGTGCCGTCTCCGTCACGACCATCGCCCTCGTCACCATGACCGTCCCCGCGTACATGGCGGTCGGATTCGTCGCCGGGCTGAGCACCCCGCCCGTCCAGCCCGCGGTCCGCACCATCTACCCGAAGCTCGTCACCTCCCAGCAGCTCACCCCGTTGTTCTCCCTCGACGCCTCGGCCCAGGAGATCATCTGGGTGCTCGGGCCCGTCGTGACCACCTTCGTGTCCACCCAGGTCGGCACGGTCTGGGGCATCGCCCTGGCGGCGGCGATCATGGTCGTCGGCTGCCTGTGGTTCATCTCCTCACCGGAGGTCGGGCGCGTGCGCATCCCGAGGAGCCGTCGCAAGCTCGGGCAGGTGCTCAAGCGCCCGCCGGTCCTCCTCGCCACCGTCGTCGGCTTCCTCCTCATCGGCGCCTGTTCGGCCGTCGAGGCGGGCGTCGTCGCGACCTTCGGGCACGACGGCCTCGAAGCCGGTATCGTCCTCGCGATCTTCTCGGTCGGCTCGCTGGCCGGCGGCCTCGCCCTCGGTCACACCCCGATCGGTCCCTACGCGCTGGCGCGCCGCATCTTCATCGTCTTCGCCGGACTCGCCGTCGCGAGCCTCTTCCTCAACGCCTGGTGGCTGTCGGTCACCCTCTTCGTCGCGGGCATCGGCATCGCACCGGCCCTCGCCGTGCTGTTCGCCATCGTCTCGGCGAGCGTGAAGTTCAGCGACACGGCCGAGGCCTACGGCTGGGTCGGCACCGGTCAGCTCATCGGTGCCGCGATGGGGTCGGCGGCGGCCGGCTTCCTCATCGACGGCTCCGGAGCGGTCGGCGCGTTCTGGGTCGCCGGCCTGTTCGCGCTGCTCGGTTTCGTCATCCCCTGGATCGGTCACCGCTGGCACCCCGACCTCCGCGGCCGCGATGCGAGCCCGATCCCCGACACCGAGCCGATCAACACCCACCCGTCCTGAGCCGCCCCCCTTCAGTGGTCGGCGCGCAGCGGCGCGAGGGCCTCGTCGAGTGCGGCCAGTTCGCCCAGCAGCATCGGGAGCATGGTCGTCTGGCGGTCGTTGGGCGTGAACACGCCGTCGGCGATCTGCCGTGAGACGTACGGGATCTCCACGTTCGCACCGGTACTGACGAGACCGAGGGCCTGCAGGACAGGTCGAAGCGCGACGACGCCGCGGGTTCCGCCCGACAGCCCGCCGTAGCTGACGATCCCGACCGGCTTCCGCGCCCACTCGTGCATGAGGTAGTCGAGCGCGTTCTTGAGGGCGGGCGCGTAGCTGTAGTTGTACTCGGGCGTCACGAACACGAAGGCGTCCGTCCGGTCGACCCGCTCGCTCCAGGAGATCGTGTGCGGGTGGACGTAGGCGCGCTTGCGCGGGTGCGCGGGCTCGTCCATGAACGGCAACGCCAGTTCCCGGAGATCGACCGCGTCGACGGTGAACCGCTCGTCCGTCTCCGCCACGCCGGCGACCCAGTCAGCGACGGCGCCGCCCACCCGCTCGGGGCGGACGCTCCCGGTGACGATCATGAGTTGCGGCATGGGCTCCCTTTCGACGGTGACGGTGGCCCTGTCGAGGATACTGGTGCCATGGCAGACAGCACCCCGACCGTCCTCCTCAACGACGGGCACACGATCCCCCAGCTCGGCTTCGGCGTCTACAAGGTCCCGGACCTCGCCAGCACCGAGATCGTGCGGATGGCGCTCGAGGTCGGGTACCGCCACATCGACACCGCGTCGCTGTACGGCAACGAGCGAGGCACCGGCATCGCGATCCGCGAGTCGGGTATCGCCCGCGACGAACTCTTCGTCACGACGAAGGTCTGGAACACCGATCAGGGGTACGAGGAGACGCTGCGCGCGTTCGACACGAGCCTCGACCTCCTCGGCCTCGACCACGTCGACCTGTACCTCATCCACTGGCCGGCCCCGGGGCAGGACCGGTACCGCGAGACCTGGCGCGCGCTCGAGCGGTTGCGGGCCGAAGGACGTACGCGCTCCATCGGCGTCTCCAACTTCCACCGCAGCCATCTCGAACGACTCCTGGAGTCGGCGGAGGTCACCCCGGCCGTCAACCAGGTCGAACTCCACCCGTTCCTCCCCCAGCGGGAGTTGCGCGCCGTCAACGCGGCACACGGCATCGCGACGGAGGCCTGGTCGCCGCTCGCCCGCGGCCGCTTCTTCACGCCCGCCGCCGACGGATACGACGCCACCTCCGACCTCGGGGCCATCGCACGGAAGCACGGGCGCACGGTCGCGCAGGTGGTGCTGCGCTGGCACCTGCAGCTCGGCAACATCGTCATCCCCAAGTCGGCCACACCGGCGCGGATCGCGGAGAACTTCACGGTGTTCGACTTCACCCTCGACGCCGACGACCTGGCCGCCATCTCGGCGCTCGAGAACGGCGAGCGCACCGGCACCGACCCGGACCGGCTCGACTGACGCGAGACCGTAGGCTGAACCCATGACCGAGCCCGTCGTCGACACCGCGTCCAGCCTCGCCGCCCGCACGATCACGCCCGTGGAGCTCCCGCGTCACCGCTGGGGTCGTCACGACGCGCCGGCTCGGGCGCTCGTGGTCCACGGACTCGGCAGCAACGGTCCGAGCACCTGGCGCATCTGCGCCGCCCTGGCCGATCGCGGTTGGCTCGTCGAGGCGGTCGACCTCCGCGGCCACGGCGTCGCCCCTCGTGCGCTGGACTACCGGGTCGAGGCCTACGCCGCCGATCTGCTGGCCACCAGGCCGACCCCCGTGCGCGGCGTCGGGCACGCCGCGTGGGACCTGGTCGTCGGACACTCGCTCGGAGGCGCCGCCACCGCGGTCGCCGCCGCAGCCGATCCCCGGTGGGCGGCGGCGGTCGTGCTGCTCGACCCCGCCATCGCGCTCGACGACCACGACGCCGAGATCATCCGCGCCAGCCAGGAGGCCGCCTTCGCCGACAACACGATCGCTTCCGTCCGCGCGAAGAACCCGGAGTGGCACCCACTGGACGTGGAGATCAAGGTCCAGGCGGTGTCCGAGGCGAGCCGGTGGGCGATCGAGCAGACGAGCGAGCAGAACCACCCGTGGGACGTCCGTCCTGCGGCGGCCGCTCTGCGCAACCCGACCTTCGTGATCGCCTCCGATCCGGAGGTGTACAGCCTCTTCCGCGGCGCGCTCGCCGCCGAGATCCTCGCGAACCGCCAGGTCAGCCTGACGATCGTCCAGGGTGCCGGTCACAACGTGCACCGGGACCGCCCGGCGGAGACCACGAAGGCCATCGGCGATTGGGCCGAGCTGCAACTCGAGCAGCGGGCGCGTCGCGAGACCTGATCGTGACCCGCTTCCCAGGGTCCCTGCACCTCCGCGGCGCAGCGGCTCCCTGGGGTGACGCGCGTCGCGAGACCTGATCGTGACCCGCTTCCCAGGGTCCCTGCACCTCCGCGGTGCGGCGGCTCCCTAGGGTGATGCCATGAAGCGCTCAGCAGTGATCCGCACCACCACCGTGTTGGTCTCGGCCGTCCTCGTCGGGCTCGTCCTCTCGGGCTGCTCGGCCGGGTCGAGCACCGAGGCCGGCAGCGACTCGCGAGCTGCGATGCCCGCGCCCGGCCAGGTCGCCGGCGACGCGCAGCTCGGCGTCGACGGCGCCGCCTCCCCCGACCTCACGCAACAGCAGGTGGTCACGACCGGTTCACTCACCGTCACCGCTGACGACCCGATCAGCACCGCGACGGACGCCACCCGGATCGTCACCGAGGCGGGCGGGCGCGTTGACAGCCGCGACGAGACTCCGGGCACCTCCGACCAGGCCGCGCAGGCGACCCTGACGGTCCGCATCCCCGCCGACGACTTCGACGACGTGCTCGCACAGCTGCAGGCACTCGGCACGGTGAACAGCCTCTCCGTGTCCGCGGTGGACGTCACGGCACAGGCCGCCGACCTCGACGCGCGGGTCACCGCCCTCCAGGCCTCCGTCGACCGACTGCTCGGACTCATGGCGGCTTCGACCACGACGGCCGACCTCCTCGCCGCCGAGACCAGCCTGTCCCAGCGGCAGGCGGAACTGGACGGGCTCGTCGCCCAGCGCGACGCGCTCGCCGACCAGGTCGACTTCTCCTCCGTGTTCGTGAGCTTCGTGGCCCCAGGCGTGGTCGCGCCGGGCGTGCCCACCGACTTCTGGGGCGGCGTGGTCGCCGGGTGGAACGCGCTCGTCGCCGCCGCCTCGGGGCTCGTCGTCGTGGTCGGCGTCCTGGTGCCGTGGCTGCTCCCCCTCGCGGTCGTCGCCGCGGTCGTGGTCCTCCTCGTCAGGTCGGGCCGCCGGCGCGCCGCTCGCCGCTCGCAGACACCTGCCACCTCGGCCGGGCCCGATGCGACAATGGACCGGTGACCGCTCAAGCGCAGCACCACCCGTCCGATCGATCGTTCGACCCCGCCTCGATCCTCAGTGACGGGCTCGTCGAGCGCATCCGCGAACGTGCCGCCGTGGCGGACCGTGAGAACGCCTTCTTCGACGAAGACCTCGCGGAGCTGCGAGCGTGCGGCTACCTCCGGGCGTTCGTTCCCGAGGAGTTCGGCGGCCTCGGCCTCGGCATGAGCGAGGTCACGCTGCTCCAATCCCGGCTCGCCACCGCCGCCCCGGCGACCGCCCTCGCGATCAACATGCACCTCGTGTGGACGGGGGTCGCGCGACTGCTCCACACTCGAGGAGACGACTCGCTCCGCTTCGTCCTCGAGGGAGCGGCCGGGGACGAGCTCTACGCGTTCGGCGTGAGCGAGGCGGGCAACGACCTCGTGCTCTTCGGATCCGACACCGAAGCCCGTCCGGGCCCCGACGGTTCCTATCGGTTCCACGGTCGGAAGATCTTCACCTCGTTGTCACCCGCGTGGACGTGGCTGGGGACGACCGGGCTCGACACGACCTCGGCCGACGGTCCGAAGGTCGTCTACGGCTTCATCGAGCGCTCGCGCGGCGGGTTCGAGATCCTCGACGACTGGGACACCGTCGGGATGCGCGCCAGCCAGAGTAGGACGACCCTGCTCCAGGGGGCCGAGTCGACGGCGGAACACATCGTCCGACGCCTCGACCCGGGGCCCAACCCGGATCCCATCGTCTTCGGGATCTTCGCCTGCTTCGAGACCCTCATCGCCGCCGTGTACACGGGCATCGGCGAACGCGCCCTCCGGCTCGCGGTCGAGACCGCCCACCGGAAGACGTCGAAGAAGGCCGGTGGTGCGAGCTACGCGGCGGACCCCGACATCCGCCGTCGGATCGCGGCGGCCGCCATCGCGTACGACGGCATGCTGCCGCAGCTCGCCGGCATCGCCCGGGACCTCGATGACGGCGTCGACCACGGCGCGCTCTGGTTCCCGAAGCTCGTCGGGCTCAAGGTCCGCGCGACGGAGACCGCCCGCGAGGTCGTGGATCAGGCGATCCGGGTCGCCGGCGGCGGCAGCTACTTCGCCGCGAGCGAATTGGGCCGGCTGTACCGCGACGTCCTCGCCGGGATGTTCCATCCCTCCGACGACGAGTCCGCCCACGCCACCGTCGCGAACGCCTGGCTCGGGCCCGTGTGACAGCTCGGGCCGGCCTGACGACTCGGCTCAGCCGCGGTTGTTGCTGAGCTCGAAGATCCGCAGGAGCTCGCCGACCGCGGCGTCCTTGCTGTCCCCGCCCTCCTCGAACATCTGCGTGACGTGCGTCAGCAGGTGGTTCTCGACGAGCAGTTTGTTGAGCGATCCCAGCGACTTCTGGATGGCGAGCGACTGCGTGATGATGTCCATGCAGTAGTCCTCGTTCTCGATCATCTTCTCGAGACCGCGCATCTGGCCCTCGAGGATCTTCGTCCGGTGCAGGGCCCGCTTCTTGATGTCTTCGATCACCGGCTCAGAGTACCACCAGGGGGTACGGTGCCCTCCTGCTCGATCGGACCGGAGGACACGGTCGACGAGCCTAGGATGGGCGGATGACGAGCTCCCCCACACTCGAACTCACCGCCGCCGATGCGGACCGTGCGCGAGCCCTGCGATCGATGAAACGCCTCGCCACCGGATTGCTCCTCGTCATGGCGGTCATCTTCGCCGTCGCGTTCGCGCTCGAGGGGCGCTACCCGTGGTTGGCGTATGTCAGGGCCGCCTCCGAGGGCGGCATGGTCGGGGCGCTCGCGGACTGGTTCGCCGTCACCGCCCTCTTCCGGCACCCGCTCGGCATCCCGATCCCCCACACGGCGATCATCCCGAAGCGCAAGGACGAGATCGGCGTCAGCCTCGGCGAGTTCGTGGAGACCAACTTCCTCTCCGAGGAGGTCGTGCGGCAGAAGCTCGCGTCCGTCTCCGTCTCCGAGAAGCTCGGCGGATGGTTGTCCGAGCCCGCGAACGCCGAGCGGGTCACCGCCGAGGGGTCCATCGCGGTGCGGGGTCTCCTGGAGACGCTGTCCGACGACGACGTCCGCGAGGTCATCGAGGCGCTGGCGTCCAAACACCTCATCGACCCGCAGTGGGCCCCGAACATCGGCCGTTGGGTCGAGCACATCGTCGGTGTGGGCGCGCACCACGACGCGGTCGACCTCCTCCTCGATCGCACAGGTGAGTGGCTGAGCACGAACCCGAAGGCGTTCGAGCGCCTGGTCTCGAGCCGTCTGCCGACCTGGGTGCCGTCCTTCGTCGACCGGCTCGTGGACGACAAGCTCTACCGGGAGGCCGTGTCCTTCGTCCAGGCCGTCCGCGCGGACCCCGACCACCAGCTCCGTCATGCCCTCGACGGGTACCTCGGCGAGCTCGCGGAGCAGCTGCAGCACGACGACGCGACCATCACCCGCTTCGAGAACGCCAAGCACGAGGTCATCGACAGTCCTCGTGTCCGGGAGGTCGCCGGTAAGACCTGGACGGCTGCGAAGAGCGCGTTCCTCGAGGCCCTCGACGCCCCCGACAGCGACCTCCGTGTGCGGATCTCCGGCACCATCGCGGACTTCGGTCGGCGGCTGTCGACCGACCGGGCGTTCTCCACCCGCGTCGACACCCGTGTCGCGGACGCCCTGTCCTACGTCGTCACCCGCTACCGGCACGACATCGCGAGCATCATCACCGAGACCGTCGAGCGCTGGGACGCCCGGGAGACGACCCAGAAGATCGAGCTGCTCGTCGGACGCGACCTGCAGTTCATCCGCTTGAACGGCACGATCGTCGGCGCGCTCGCCGGCCTCGCGATCTTCACGGTCGCGCAGGCGGTCCTCCGCGCGTTCTGACGACGGGACCGGTCAGCGCTTCGGGAGCAGCTCCACGGAGATGAGGTTCACGACGTCGCTTGCGAGCAGGTCGAGCGAGCCCTGGTCCTTGCACGTGAAGGTGAAGACGACCAGCGTCCCCATCTTCGTGAGCGACCGGACGCCCCAGTAGGTGCGCTCCCCCGTCGCCTGCGTCCACGACAGGACCCGGAACTCGATGAGCCCGCCACCGCTGTTGTAGTTCAGCTGTTCGGTCGTGCCGTCCGCCTTGACGTAGTCGGCCCCGACGTACTTCGACAGATAGGCGTCGCTCGAGCGCTGGTCGTCACCGACGGCGATCTCCTCCGGAGTCAGTGCGATGTTGCCGAGCCGCACCTCACACGAGGTCGAGGCGTTCGTGTAGATGTCGATCCCGTTCGCGTCCTGACCCGCTGCCGCCCACGACGAGTCGAAGTCGTTCGTGAGGTAGGCCGTCCAGTCGGTGGGGACGTCCTGTCCTGCTGCGAAATCGAGATCCGGCGGAATGTTGACGTAGGTCTTGGTCGGCTCGGGCGTCGAGTCCGTCTCCGTGGGCGTCGGAGACGCGGTCTTCGTCGGCGTGGCCGAGCGGGTGGGGCTCGGGTCCGCGACCGGCGCGCCACCCTGCGTGAGCACGAGGGCGATGACGGTGATGATCGCCGCCAACACGAGCGGGACACCGACCGCGAGGGCGATGATGAGCCCCGTCCGCTTGCGCTTCGGGGCACCGGGAGGCGGCGGCTGCTGGCCGTACCTGGTAGGGCCCTGCGGTGGCTGCTGCTGGTACGGGTTCTGCTGCGGCTGATACGGCGGCTGCGGCTGGTACGGCTGCCCGCCATACGGGTTCTGCTGGTACGGGTTCTGCTGCTGAGGGTTCTGCTGCCCGCCATACGGGTTCTGCTGCTGAGGGATCTGCTGCCCGCCATACGGGTTCTGCTGCTGAGGGATCTGCTGCCCGCCATACGGGTTCTGCTGCTGAGGGTTCTGCTGCCCGCCATACGGGTTCTGCTGCTGCGGTCCCTGCCCATACGGCGGCTGCTGTGGTTGCCCGCCATACGGCTGCTGCTGCGGCTGACCATACGGCTGCTGCGGCTGCTGACCCGTCGGCCACTGCGGCGGGCGGCCGTCAGGCTGCTGCGGGTCGGGAGGCGGTGCATCGGTCACGGGAGTGGCCTTTCGACGGAACGGCGGGCGGAGCGGGTGAACTGCCCGGCCGCACGCCTGCAGTTCGTGTCGTCAGCCTATCTGCGACGGACCGGCGCCGGCGGGCACATCCTGCACCAGAATGGTGACGTGTCCACCGCCCCCACCACACCCCGCACCCGCAGCGAGCGCCTCGACGCGCTCCCGTTCACCAAGGCCCACGGGCGACTGCTCGTCGGTTCCGGCGTCGGCTGGGCCCTCGACGCCATGGACGTCGGACTCGTGTCCTTCGTGCTCGCCCAACTCGCCGTGCAGTGGCAGCTCGGGAACACGGAGCTCTCCTGGATCGCCTCAGCCGGGTTCCTCGGCATGGCCATCGGTGCGACGCTCGGCGGTCTGCTCGCCGACCGGGTCGGTCGACGCCACGTCTTCGCGATCACCCTGCTCGTGTTCGGCATCGCGACGGGCGCGTCGGCCCTCGCCTGGGGACTCGGCGTGCTCATCGTGCTGCGGTTCATCGTCGGCCTCGGACTCGGCGCCGAACTGCCCGTCGCCTCGACCCTCATGAGCGAGTTCGCGCCGCCACGGATCCGCGGACGGATCATCGTGTTCCTCGAGGCGTTCTGGGCGATCGGATGGATCGCCGCCGCCCTCATCGGCTACCTGGTCGTGCCGACGAGCGACGACGGGTGGCGCTGGGCGCTCGCCATCGGCGCGTTGCCCGCGGTCTACGCGGCCATCGTGCGGACGCGACTGCCGGAATCGGTGCGCTTCCTCGAGTCGCGTGGGCGCCACCGCGAGGCAGAAGCCGTCGTCCGTGAGTTCGAGGCATCGGCCGGCGTCGCCCACCCGGAGGCCGCCGGTAAGACCACCACCGACACCCCCGTGAGCGCAGGGCTCTCCGCCCGCGAGCGCCTCCGTGGACTGTGGGTGCCCACACACCGCCGCGACACCGGATCGCTGTGGATCGTGTGGTTCTGCGTCAACTTCTCCTACTACGGTGCGTTCATCTGGATCCCGACGATCCTCGTCGCCTCCGGCTTCTCGCTCGTGCGGTCCTTCGGTTTCACCCTCATCATCACCCTGGCCCAGATCCCGGGCTACGCCGTCTCGGCGTGGTTGATCGAGGCCTGGGGCCGGAAGCAGACCCTCGCGACCTTCCTCGCGGGCTCCGCGGTGTCGGCGGTCCTGTTCGGCACGGCGACGACCGAACCGATGATCATCGTGTTCGGTATGTGCCTGTCCTTCTGCAACCTCGGCGCCTGGGGCGCCCTGTACGCGACGACCCCGGAGCTGTACCCGACGGCGCTCCGTGCGACGGGGGCGGGGTGGGCCGCCGGCATCGGCCGCATTGCCTCGATCATCGCCCCGCTGTCGGTTCCGGTGCTCCTCCTTGGAGGGAACGCCCTGCTCTTCTCCGTGTTCGCCGCCTTCTTCGTCGTCGCCGCGGTCGCCGCGCTGTTCCTCTCGGACATGCGCGGCCGATCCCTCGACTGAGCCGCGTCCCATCGTCCGACCCGCGCCGGCCCGCCGACAGGGTCGGTCGGTGTCGATGCGACAGAATGGGGCCGTGACCGAATCCACCAGCGCCGTGTCCCCGTCCGCCTCCGTCGACCGACGTCCGATCTCGGGACGGCGGGTCGATCTCGAGCACGGTGCGTACACCGCGTCGATCGCCTCGGTCGGTGCCTCACTGCGGTTCCTGCAGCACGACGGCCGCGACCTCGTGGTCCCGTTCGACGCGGAGGAGGTCCGTCCGGCGTTCCGCGGCGCCATGCTCGCCCCGTGGCCCAACCGCGTCGTCGACGGCCGGTACACCTTCGCGGGGGTCGACCACCAGCTCGCACTCACGGAACCCGCTCGCGGGCACGCCCTCCACGGGCTCGCCGCCTGGTCGGAGTGGGACCTCGTGTCGTCGAGCGCGTCGTCGGCTGCGTTCCGCGTGGTCATCGAAGCGCAGGAGGGCTATCCGTTCCGCGTCCAGGTCACCGCGACCTACACACTCGACGACCACGGACTCCGCACTGACGTCGAGGCTCTGAACCTCGGCGACGTCGACGCCCCGTACGGCACCGGGCCGCACCCCTATCTCGTCGCGGGCGAGGGGCGCGTCGACGACTGGACGCTCGAGCTGCCCGCCGCCGAGGTGCTCACCGTCACGCCGGACCGGCTCATCCCGGTCTCGCTGGAGTCGGTCGACGCGGAGGCGACGGAACACTTCGACTTCCGCGCACCCCGGGCCATCGGCGACACCTTCATCGACCATGCGTACACGGCACTCGACCACGACGCCGACGGTCGGGTCATGGTGCGGGTGACGGCACCGTCCGGCGGTGGCGTCGCGATGCACTGGGGCGAGGGTCTGCCCTGGGTCCAGGTGCACACCGCCGATCAGCCCGTCGCGGAGCTGAACCGACTGGGGCTCGCAGTAGAACCGATGACCTGTCCCCCCGACGCCTTCTCGACCGGGACCGACCTCGTCGTCCTGGCTCCCAATACACCACACCGGGTGTCCTGGACCATCGCAGCACTCTGACAGTCGTCGGGGCTAGGCTGGCGACATGTCACAGACTCTTGCGAAACTCACCGGCGGCCCGCTCGACAGCGAGATCATCCCGCTCGAAGACGGTCAGGACGGCGAGCTCGTCCTGCCCTACGGCGAAGGCCAGCTCATCTACCGCCCCGTCGGCGAAGCGACGAACACCGGCGACCACGACGGCCCGACGACGACCGACTACGAGTACGTCGAGTCGACGGAGGACATCTCCCCGACGAACCGCAACGGCAACGGCGACGACGACTCGATCGGCTGAACCGAACCACCCTGTTCCACCTGAACGCCGGTAGCTGAGCCTCAGCTGCCGGCGTTCGGCGTTCACTCGCCCTGGTCGTCGACCGTCACCGTGAAGGTCTGGACCCGGAGCGGAAGCACAGGTGTCATCCGGACCTCCAGGCGGAGGCGACCCTCCGTCCCTTCGACGAACCAGACCAGGTGGTCAGGCGAATCGCAGATCGGCGTCGCACGTCCCGAAGCCACCTCGGCGATGCCACCGACGGCGGTGACAGCGGCGTCGACCGCCTGGCGTCGCTCGTCCAGCGGTCGGTCGAGGGCGACGTTCTCGGCGAACAGCGACGCGGCGACGCGGTCGTCCCAATGCGACAGCATCCCGGTCGCGGTCATCGACGCCACGAGGGTCTCCGGCCAGGGGCGGATCGCCGGTTCCAGCAGCTCGCCGGAGGCCTGGGCTCCCGCGATCGCCAGCCGCAAGGCCTGTTCGGCGGGCTTCGCCACGGCCGCGTAGCCGGCGTTCTCGAAGGCGACGACGCCGAACCCCGATGTCGGGTGCCACCGCATGTGGGCGCTGTAGCCGGGGTAGCCGCCCGAGTGCGAGACGAGCGTCCCGAGGTCGGCGTCCTCCTCGACGAAGAGGCCGAAGCCGTAGCCGAGCGCGAGTCTCGGCGGCACGCCGTCGAGGGTGGGCCGCGACGGAGCCAGCCGGTGCAGTTGCTGCATCTCGCGGCGGCTGGCGCTCGACAGCGGTCCGGTCTCGTCCCCGGTCCAGGCGCCGTCGAGCCAGCGCACCCATCCGATCAGGGTGGAGGCCGAGGCGAAGAGCCCGCCGATCGAGGAGAAGACCCCGGGGCCGGAGAACGGGACCTCGACGAATCGACCGTCCTCATCGACGGCCCGTTCCCGGCGGACACGATGACCGGTCGCCGTGACCGCACCGTCGCCCTCGGGTCGCTCGAACACGGCGCCGAGCCCGAGCGGCTCCAGCAGGAGCGAGGTCACCGCATCGATGTAGGAGCCACCGGTCACACGCTCGATGACCTGCCCGAGCAACGCGTAGCCGAGGTTGGAGTAGGAGAAGGCCGTCCCGGGTGTCGTGACGCATCGGACGCCGCGCACGACCAGCCGCCGGAACTCGTCCACGGTGATCGACTCCTGGCGGTCACCCCACGGATCGTCCGTTCCGAGCCCACCCGACATCGTCAGGAGCATCCGTACGGTCGGCCGGACGGCGATGCCGTCAGGGAGTACCGGCGCGAACTCCGGCACGAACCCGTCCACCGGCGCGTCCAAGTCGAGGCGGCCGGCGTCGCGGAGGATGAGGAGCACGGCGGCGGTGAAGCTCTTCGTGCAGGAGGCGATGCGGAACAGCGTGTCGGCGTCGGGCACCGGACCGCCCACGGTGACTCCGCCGAACCCCTGCTCGAACCGGACCCGCTCGCGGTCGAACACGGCGACGTATGATCCCGGGGCGACGCCGGAGCTGATCCGGTCCTGGAAGACCCGTGTGATGTCCGTCTCGGTGCTGTCCTCGACCAGGTGCATGCCGCCTCCTCCTCGACGGCCCTCGGCAGCCGTCCGCGATCTCGTCGCGCTTCGAGCGTACGACCATTCCGCGCCACCGGGCGCCATCGCACGGGGTGCCGGGCGTAGGGTGCTCCTCCGCCAGGACGAAGTCAAGGGGCACCGATCGGCGACGTCCGATGCCCGCCGCGGGAGTAGCGTCATCTCCCGGATCGACCGTCGACGGGACGGCCGTGGAAGGAGCCATTCCATGTCGAACACGTCGACCTCCGGGCAGCCGGCCCCGGTGCGGAGCCTCGTCCCCGCCAGGATGGACCGACTGCCGTGGACCCGGTTCCACTGGATGATCGTCGTCGGTCTCGGCTTCTCGTGGGTGCTCGACGGCCTCGAGATCCAGATCGTCGCCTCCGCCGGATTCCAGAAGTCGCTGGGGCTGTCGGCGGCGGAGGTCGGCCTCCTCGGGACGATCTACCTGCTCGGCCAGGTGACGGGAGCGCTCGTCTTCGGCCGCATGGCGGACCGCCTCGGCCGCAAGAAGCTCTTCATCCTGACCCTCGCGATCTACCTCGTCGCGAGTGGCATCGCCGGCCTGTCCCCCACGTTCTGGTTCCTCGCCATCTTCCGGTTCTTCGCTGGCATGGGCATCGGCGGCGAGTACGCGGCGATCAACTCGGCCATCGACGAGCTCATCCCGTCCAAGTACCGCGGACACGTCGACATCGCCATCAACGGCACCTACTGGGGCGGCGCCGCCCTCGGATCGGCCGCGAACCTCTTCCTGCTGAACACCGACTACTTCGCGGAGGACGTCGGCTGGCGCATCGGGTTCTTCATCGGGCCGGTCCTCGGCCTCGCCATCATCTTCCTGCGACGCCACATCCCCGAGAGTCCGCGCTGGCTCATGACGCACGGTCGGGAACAGGAGGCGGAGGCAACGGTCGACGACATCGAGGCGACCGTCCGCAAACAGGGCGGGACGATCGAGCCGGTCGACGAGTCGAAGGCGCTCACGGTGCAGGCCCAGGGCCACATCCCGATCCGGACCATCTTCGGCGTCCTCTTCTCGAAGTACCCGAAGCGCACCTTCGTCGGCCTCGCGATGATGATCACGCAGTCGTTCCTGTACAACGCGATCTTCTTCACCTACGCGCTCGTGCTGCAGAACTTCTACGGCACGAGCCCCTCGTCGACGCAGTACTACTTCTTCCCCTTCGCGATCGGCAACCTGCTCGGCCCGCTCCTCCTCGGCAGGCTGTTCGACACCTGGGGTCGTCGCCAGATGATCTTCCTCACCTACGGGGTCTCGGGGGCGGTCCTGGCCGTGTCTGCGGTGCTCTTCAACGCCGGTGCGCTCGACGCGACGACGCAGACGATCTTCTGGTGCGTCTCGTTCTTCTTCGCCTCCGCCGGCGCGTCCAGCGCCTACCTGACCGTGAGCGAGATCTTCCCGCTCGAGCTCCGCAGCCAGGTGATCGGCTATTTCTTCGCGATCGGACAGATCGCGGGTTCGGTCGCGCCCCTGCTGTACGGGATCCTGATCGGCGACGGCACCGACCGCGGGCCGCTCACCGTCGGATACTTCGTCGGCGCCGGCGTGATGATCCTCGGCGGGTTGGTCGCCCTCATCTTCGGGGTCGACGCCGCGCGGAAGTCCCTCGAGGACATCACGGAACCCTTGTCGATCGTGCGCGAGGGGAAGGGTTCGGGAAGCTGAGCCCGGTCCGCGCTCAGTCCTCGTCGGAGACATAGACCCCGAGCGTCTCGGCGAGGCGCTCCCGCTCCACCGCCCGTCGGCCGGCGCCCTTGGCGCTGGCCGTCGTGAGCGTCGCGAGGACGTGCAGGGTGAGCGCGATCCCGATCGAGGAACTCGGGTGCCCGTCCTCGGCACGGCCGAGCACGATCGTCTCGTCGGCGTACGGGGTCAGCGGGGCGTTCGGCGCGTCGGTGATGAGCACGAGACTGCCTCCCGCCTCGGCGAACGGGACGACGGAGTCGATCGTGTACTTCCGGTACCGCTGCAGCGACACGGCGATCATGACGTCGCTCGTCCGCACGTCGCTCAGGACGTCGAGGGGACGCACGATGGTCCCGTCGATGAGTGTGACGTTCGCGAGGCCGTAGCTGAGGTCTGCGGCGAGGAGGGACGCGTAGGTGAACGACTTCGACGCCCCGATGAGGAAGCGTCGCCGAGCGGAGACGATGAGGGCCGCTGCGCGTTCGAGGGCGCCGTCCGCCTTCGCCGACGCGAGGGACTCCTCGAACTGCTTGCGTTCCTGCTCGAGGAGTCGGTGCTTGAGGACGGACGCGGAGCGTCGTTCGAGACGCTGCTCCGGGCGTTCGCCGGGGACGGCGGTGTCCTCATCGGTGAGGAAGAGGGTGTCGTCGTTCACGCGCGGTCTCCTTCGCATGCCGTCGCCGGGGTTCGGGCCGGCGCCGTCCGTTCACGTCGGCAGCAGCGCCGACGGCCCGCCGGCAGGTCACCCGGCGAGGTTCCCTTGATGGTAGCGATGGGAAGCGCATACAGGATCGCCGGAACGACAACGATTCGGTGCACACGCGCCCGGCCGCGCGACGGTCAGCGTTCGGGTTCGTCGTCCAGGTCGGGCAGGGTGATCGACGACGTGAAGAGGCTCGCGCGCTGTTCGGCCTCGGCACTGCCGCTGAACAGCCCGACCGGCTCGGTCACCGGACCGCCGCGCTTCGGTTCCGGACGAGGCTCCTGCTCGACCATCTGCACCCGGTTGCGCGGGATCGCCGACGGGTTCTGCGCGAGGATCCACTCGACCATCTGCTCGCGCACGAGGCACCGGAGGTCGAAGAGGGTCGGGGCGTCCACCGCGGTGACGAGGATGCGGATGCGCACGTAGCCGCCGACGGCGTCCGTGACCTGCAGCACCTGCGCCCGGCCGTCCCAGAGGTCGGTGCGGTCGAGGATGCGCTCCAGCTCGGTCCGCATGACCGCGGGGCTCACCCACCAGTCGAGGTCGAACTCGACCGATCCGAGCAGCTCGCTCGTGTTCCGCGTCCAGTTCTGGAAGGGCGTGGAGGTGAAGTAGGTGGAGGGGAGCACCATGCGGCGGTCGTCCCAGATGCCGACGACGACGTAGGTGAGGGTGATCTCCTCGATCCGGCCCCACTCCCCCTCGACGATGACGACGTCGTCGACGCGGATCGCGTCACTGAAGGCGAGCTGGATCCCGGCGAAGACGTTCCCGAGGACGGATTGCGCGGCGAGGCCGGCGACGATGCTCACGACACCGGCGGAGGCCAGCACGCTCGCTCCGACGCCCTGGACGCCGGGGAACGTCAGGAGGATCGAGGCGACACCCACGATGACGACGACCGCGATCGCCAAGCGACGGACGAGCGCGAGCTGCGTCTGCATGCGGCGGGCGACCTTGTTGTTCGGGACGTCGATGCGGTACCGCGCCTGGCCGAGCCCGATGACGAAGGCGAGCAGTGCGGCGACCAGCCATGTGGCCGCGGCGATGACCGCGATCCGGAAGGTCTGGTCGATGAACCCACGGGCGGTCTCATCGGGAAGCGTCGCCGCAACCGCGGGCCACACGGCCACCAGGATCACGAGGGCCCGGAAGGGGTGACGGGCACTCCCGGCGAGCGCTCCCGGCCACTCGCTCCGTCGCGCCGCCATCCGGAAGGAGACCGACACGATCACGATGACGACGAGCGCTGCGATCAGCGCTATCCCGGCCGCTGCGGCGACACCCCACCAGCTCTGCCAAACGAACATCCATGCCTCCTCGAGTCGGTCGTGCACCATGTGTTCCTCCGCCGACCGATGCCGTACGGCGCAAGCGTCCAGCGTAGGGGCGGGTGCATGCCGGGCTCGACCGCTTGCGCGGCCTGCCACGAACCTCTCAGGCCGTGCAGCCACCCGGGAGTGCCACGCCCGAGCGCCCTTCGACAGGCTCAGGGGCCCGGAACACCCAGGCACGCCTCGCCCGGTCGCTGAGCCGGCGCGACCCGGCTGCCCTTCGACAAGCTCAGGGACCAGAGCCTTCCGGACTCACCCACACACGGTCAGCGAACCTGTCGAAGTGCACCTCTCCCGGTCACTGAGCCCGTCCTCCCCGGTCACTGAGCCTGTCGAAGTGCGGCGCAGCTCAGGGACCGGCGGGGGTCAGAACGGTGCGGGGTCTGGTTCCGTCCGGTACTGCTTGCCGTCAGGTGTCGTCCACTCGAGGACCCCACCCGGTCCGTGGTCGAGGTTCCACCCCGGCAGGTGCTTCAGGCGGTGGTGATGTCGACACAGGCACGCGAGGTTCCCCACATCTGTGGTGCCTCCGTGTTCCCAGGCGACGGAATGATCGAGATCGCAAGCCCGGGCCCGTCTCCCGCAGCCAGGTGCCCGACAAGTGCCGTCCCGCAACCGCACCGCCCGTTGGAGGTCGGCCGGAACGCGGTATTGATGCCGCCCGACGGACAGGACCGCACCCGTTTCCGGCTGGACCAGGATCCGGGTGAAGCTGGGTGCGTTCACCGCGATGCGTGCGGCGGTCTCAGGGTCGATGGGGCCGTAGCCGTCGAGCATGCCGGGTGCATCGGAGACGCCGGCCATGCTGAGCGCCGGGACCGTGATCTGTACGGTCGGCTTGATGTGCTCCTGGACCTCGATCGGGTGCGGGAGGACCGGGCTCGACATGACGTCTTCCGGTGTGACGCCGGTGAGGGCGAGCGCCGCGAGGGCGTCCGCCTGCAGCTGGGCGCAGGTGCGGGTGTCACCGGCCTTACGTGACTCCGCGGCGGCCGCTTCGACGCGCTCGAGGATGCCCTGCGCAATGGGTGCCGTCGTGAACAGGTGCACCCACGCCATGCCGTCCGCTGCCGGTTCGAACTCGACCCGGCGGTCCGCCTCGGACCGGACCGCTCTCGCAGTGATCGATTCCGGGTGCAGGCGCTCGCGCAGGACGCGGGCGCGCCTGCGGAGGTTCGCGTTGGTGGACTCCTCCGCGACCGCTAAGACTTCCGCGAGGAACACCGCCCGCCCCGCGGTCGGCACGTCACTGAGTTGGTCGATGATCGTCTGCGCATGCCGCGCCGAAATACGCCCTGCCTCGAGGGAGGCGAGCACGGCCGGTGCGTCGTTGACGAGCCGCTCGGCGTCGTTCGTCGCACGCTGCACGGTCCGCTCAGGGGTGCGGGTCGCCATCGCGAGCGCCGCACACGTCGAACGACGAGAGAGCGCCTGGCGTTCCGCGGGCGGGAAGATCGCCGGGACCGTGGCGTCGGCGAAGGCGTCCGCGTAGGCGGCGGAGCGGGCGAGGAGCCGGGCCTCACGCGCGTCGAGGGCTGCCCGCAGCCGTTGGATCTCTGCGTATTCGTCCGAGAACTCCGCGAGTTGCGCGGCGTAGTCGTCGCCGACGCGGGTCGCGGTGAGGGTGGTCTCGGTCATGGGACAAGTCCACCATGGACCACTGACATTCCAGATGCCGAGTGAGGGTGACTGTGGAAGTTGTTCGTGTGCCCTTCGACAGGCTCAGGGACCGGAGAACGGGCGCCGGATTCGTGGAGTCCTCCGTGGGCCCTTCGACAGGCTCAGGGACCGGAGGGAGGGCGCCGGATTCGTGAGGTTCTCCGCGTGCCCTTCGACAGGCGCAGGGACCGGGTGAACAGCGCCGGATTCGTGTGGTCGCCCGTGTGCCCTTCGACAGGCTCAGGGACCGGAAGGGGTCACTCAGGGAGCGGGGAACGATTGCTCGAGGACCGGAGGGTTCCGGGTGGACCACCCCCGGTCACTGAGCCTGTCGAAGTGCCCGCGAGAGGCCTCCCGGGCGCGATGCCTCCGTCAGTGGTTCACCGAGAGGCCCGCCGCGGCCCGCTGCTTGAACGCTCGGCCGAGAACCGATCAGCCCGGGAGGACCTCGTGCGGGTACTCCGCCGAACGGTGCTGGAACTCGGTGATCGCAGGGTTGCGGATGACGCCGTCCTGGATCTCGACGGCCCGCTGGACGGTCAGGCTGTCGACCCAGGCGGCCGGGCCGGCCAGGACGGTGGGCAGGAACGGCAGCAACGCCTCGCTGTTCTCCCAGCTGGACGAGTTCCACAGCAGCGAGGGGCTGTGGTCGACCGCGTAGTAGTTGATCTCCCCGGGCCCGACGGTGAACATCGGGTCGTCGAATCCGGTCGTGCGCGCCCACTCGAAGGCCATGCCCTCGTCGCAGGAGACGTCCACGATGAGGCTCCCGGGCCGGAACGCGCCGAGGTCGTCCTCACGGAGGTAGAGCAGTGGTGCGTTGGGGTCCTGCAGGGTGCAGTTGACGACGATGTCGCTCTCCGCCAGGAAGGGCGCGAGTGGCACGCGACCCTCGTCGGTGATGACCTCGCTCAGATACGGGCCGTCATCGTGGTCGAACTGGATCATGCGGGCGGAGTGGATGGGCGCCGCGACCGCCGCGACGCGGCGGTTGGTGAGCACGCGCACGTCGTGGATCCCGTGGGCGTTGAGCGCGGTCACCGCACCTCGGGCGGTCGCGCCGAAGCCGATGACCACGGCGGTCAGGCGACGGCCGTAGCTGCCGGTGGAGCCGCAGAGTTCCAACGCGTGGATCACCGAGCTGTAGCCGGCGAGTTCGTTGTTCTTGTGGAAGACGTGCAAGCCGAAGCTGCCGTCGGCGGCCCAGTGGTTCATCGCCTCGAAAGCGATCAGCGTGAGCCGTTTGTCGATCGCGAGCTGCGTCAGCGCGGTGTCCTGGACGCAGTGCGGCCAGCCCCAGAGTGTCTGCCCGTCGCGGAGCTCCTGGACATCCTCGAGCTGCGGTTTCGGCAACAGGACGACGTCCGCCTGCGCGATGACCTCGGCGCGCGTCGCGAACGAGCGGACGGAGGGCGCGATCTCCTCGTCGGAGACACCGAACCGGGCACCGTAGCCGTGCTCCACGACGATCCGTGACCGGAACTCCTCCGGGATGCGCTCGAAGTGCGCCGGGTGGATCGGCACGCGTCGTTCGTCTGGTTTCAGCGAGGTGCCGATCACCCCGAGGACGGCGTCGTGCTGCACGGTCGGTTCGGATGCTGCTGGCATGACTGCTCGTCCCGTTCACGGGAACCGAAGCGGCGCCGTGCCCCTGACCGTACAGGACGCGGGGCGCCGCCGACACGGGACAGGACGCTGCCGACACCCGGAAACACGACAACCCCGCACCGTGAGGCGCGGGGTTGTCGTTGCAGCTGGTGGACCCAAGGGGATTCGAACCCCTGACCCCCTCGATGCGAACGAGGTGCGCTACCGGACTGCGCCATGGGCCCAACTACTCGTCCAGGCTAGCAGAACCGGCGAGCCGTTTCGAACCGACCGCGCTAGTCCTCGTAGGGGTTCGGGCCGTCGTCGACCGGCATGCTGCCGTCCTTGGGATTGGCGGCGATGAGGGCAGCGAGGTCGAGATCCCGGAACCAGCGGAGCCGCTGGCTCCGGGCACGGCGATAGTGCTCGTCGACGACCGGCTCGTCGAGGACCCGGTCGAGCTTCGCCTGGATGGCGCGCTCCAGGTCGCCCCACGCACGCTCACGAGCGGACTCCGCGATCCCCGCGACGAACTCCTCGTCCTTGCTCACCCGACGGAGTTCGGCGGCGAGCCCCGAGTACACCTCGCGGCGACGGGACAGGGCACTCAGGTCGCCAGCGCGGTAGTCGTGCTGATGACGAGCGCTCCCCCGCCGCTGGAACGCCGTCTGGCGCGCCTCCCGTGCCAGGTCCGCGTACTCCTCCTGCTCGTCCGCCATGCGACCCAGCTCGCGCCGGACAGCCGCCTGCGTCGCCTCGGCGTCGTAGGACGCACCGTCGCGGAGTGCACGCTCGATGATCCAGTTCGTGACCTCGACCACGGTCCAGGACCGCGCGATGAGGAGGCCTTCCTCGACCGCGTGCTCGACCGGCGGCGGAGCCACCTCAGGGGGCGCGACGTAGGGCTTCATCGGCTTCCGCCGGCTCTTCCGCCACACGCCCATGGTCACCTTTCGCGTTCCAGGGCGCCGACGAGAACCGAGCGACGAACCCCCTCGACGAGTCTATCCGTCGCCGGTGACCGGTTCATGAACGACCGGACGGGCGCGGTCGGGACTCAGCCCGCGGCGCGGCGACGCTGCAACAGGGTGGATCCGCCGGCGGCGATCTCGCCCTCGTCGATGACGCCCATCGAGGCGAAACGACTCGGGGCCGACTGCGGTTCGACGCGCTCGGGCTGCGGAGCGGCGACGGGCTCCGGACGTCGGACGATCGTCGGTACGACCGGCGCGAGACGCTCGGCGCGGGACGCGATGGCCTCCTGCATGGCCGCCTGACGCAGGCGGTCGTAGGCGTCGGCCTTCGCCAGCTCGGCGGCAGCCGACGAGCCCTCGGAGAGGTGGAGCGGCTTCGGGATGGACGTCGGGGTCCAGGTCTGCGCCTGCGACGCCGCCTTGACGGGCTCGTTGTACTCGAAGAGCGCCGACTCGACACGCCTGGTCGTGACCGCGACCGCCGGTACCGGTGCGACGGCACGGTGGGCGATGCGCGACATCCGGGAGAGCGCAGAGAGCGCGAGCAGCCCGACGACCGTGGACGAGATACCGAGGACGAGACCGCCGCCTGCGATGAACGCGGTCACGCCGGAGCAGAACCCGATGATGGAGGCGACCAACACGGTGGTCGCGAGCAGCCTGGAGCGACGACGGCTCCGCGCGAGCTTCGCCGCCCGGGCGTTGCGCTGCACGGCACGGGCTGCGGCAGCGGCGGCGCGACGAGCGTCCTCCGCGGCTCGGGCGGCGGCTTCGGCCTGCACGGCCCTGGCCTCCTCCTCGCGACGGATCCGATCGGCTTCGGCGAGTTCGACACGTGCCGCGGCCTCGGCCGTCGCCTTCGTCCTGGCCTCGAGCTGCTTGAGGAGCTTGCGCTGCGCGGCGACCTCACGCGACGTCGCCTCGAGCCGGACGGCCTCCGGGACCTCAGCGGTCTCGGCGAGCACACGGAGCGTCTGCTGCAGCCGGATCGCGTTGCGCTCGCTGGCCGAGAACTGACTGTCGCGCACCCACGACGGCACCAGGTACACCAGCCACAGCATCGCTGCGACCAGAATGATCACCCCACCGCTCAGGAATCCGCCGTCCATGTCCCTGACCGTAGCGGGTCGATGACCTGAGACCGATCAACAGGTGGGTGTGTCCCCGGATGGAGGGGGAAAACGGCTACCTGCTCAGCGAGTGGGGAACGGCGACGCGGCCGCGAGACGGTCGGCTTCGGGGATCACACACGCGTCCTTCGGGACCTGGCCGTCCAACCACCGGTTGAGGACGCCGCCCGGGACCTCTTCGCGGACGAGGCCGAAGCAGAAGTGGTCGCGCCAGTCGCCGTCGATGTGGATGAAGCGGCGGCGCAGACCCTCGTACCGGAACCCGAGCTTCTCGACGACCCGCAGGCTCGGAGCGTTCTCGGGCCGGATGCAGATCTCCAACCGGTGGAGCTGCAGGGCGGTGAAGCAGTGGTCGGTGGCCAGAGCGGTCGCGATCGGTGTGGCACCGAGACCCGCGAACCGCTGGGAGACCCAGTAGCCGATCGACGCCGAGGCCAGCGATCCGTACGTGATGCCGGAGACGTTGAGCTGGCCGGCGAACTCCCCGTCGACCTCGATGACGAACGGAAGGCCCGCGCCCGAGCGCGCGTGGTTCTGCAGCGACCGGATCGCCGCACGGCTGTCGGCCGGGACCGGGCCGTAGGGACTCGTCGCCTCCCAGCGGCGCAACCAGGCTCGGTTCTCCGCGAGCTCGCGCTCGAGCGGCCTCGCGTCACGGACCTTGATCGGCCGGATGCTCACTCGCCCACTGCTCAGAACGGGTACGACCTGCGCCACCGTGCCACCCCTCTCGCGTTCTGTGGTGAGCCTAGTGGAGCGCTCACCGATGCACCGACACCACGTCGTCGACAGCATCGCGCCCCGAGATCCGCTGTTGCGGACCCGGGGCGCGGCGTGTGTCGTCGGCTGGAGTCAGTCGAGGTCCCCGGCGAAGTCCTTGAGCCACGGACGCAGCTCGGGACCGAGGTCCTCGCGGTCGACCGCGAGCTGCACGATCGCCTTGATGTAGTCGAGGCGGTCGCCCGTGTCGTAGCGACGGCCACGGAAGATGACGCCGTAGACGCCGCCCGTGCCTTCGACGTCGGCGGCCATCTCCTGGAGCGCGTCGGTCAGCTGGATCTCGCCACCCTTGCCCGGCTCGGTGCGCTCGAGGATCTCGAACACCTCGGGCTTCAGCACGTAGCGACCGATGATGGCGAGGTTGGACGGGGCGTCCTCCTTCGCGGGCTTCTCGACGAGGCCGGTCACCCGCACGACGTCGGGATCGTCGGTGGCCTCGACGGCTGCTGCACCGTACATGTGGATCGAATCGGGGTCGACCTCCATGAGGGCGATGATCGTCGCGTTCCGCTTGTCCTGCTCGTCGAGCATGCGCTCGAGGAGGACGTCGCGGGCGTCGATCAGGTCGTCGCCGAGGAGCACGGCGAAGGGCTCGTGGCCGACGTGGCGCTTGGCCCGCAGGACGGCGTGGCCGAGGCCCTTCGGATCTCCCTGACGCAGGAAGTGGATGTCGGCGAGCTCGCTCGACTCGTTGACCTTCTCGAGGCGCTGGGTGTCGCCCTTCTTCGCGAGGTTGAGCTCGAGCTCGGTCACGCGGTCGAAGTGGTTCGCGAGCGCGTTCTTGTTGCGGCCGATGATCATGAGCACATCGGCGAGCCCGGCGCTGACGGCCTCCTCGACGACGTACTGGATGGCCGGCTTGTCGACGACGGGGAGCATCTCCTTCGGCAGGGCCTTCGTCGCCGGAAGGAACCGGGTGCCGAGACCTGCTGCGGGGATGACTGCTTTGGTAACACGAGTGGTCATGAGGAAAAACCTATCGTGTGGAGTCGGTGAAGTACCCGAATACCCCCTCGATCGAGGGTGAAATCCCCCGAACCCCTGGACGAGGCGGCGGATGTCGAGTAGGGCGTCGGTCAACGAGCCGTGCGCGACGACGAGCCGTTTAGAATGGGTCGCATGACGAGCCCCGCCGAACACGAGAAACGAGCGCTGCGCGCCGAGCTCCGTGAGCGGCGGGAGCTGCTCACCTCCCTCGAGAAGGAACGGTCGACCACCGGCCTCACGGACAACCTCCGAGCCCTGGTCTCCCGATTCGGCGCGAGCTCGATCGCCTGCTACCTCTCCTCCCCGAGTGAGCCCGACACCAGGCCCTTCCTGCAATGGGCGCAGGAGGCGGGCATCCGCATCCTGTTCCCCATCACCCGCACCGACGGGCTCCTCGACTGGACGATCGGCGAAGAGGGCATCGAGACGGTGGGCTTCGCCGGCACCCCCGAGGTCGTGGGTACCACCCTCGGCCCCATCGCGATCAACGACGTCGACCTCATCCTCGTCCCCGCGGCCGCCGTCGACGCCCACGGCATGCGCATGGGCTGGGGTCGCGGGTACTTCGACAAGACGCTCGGCTCGATGGAGCGCTGCCCTCCCGTCTACGCCGTGCTGTACGACACCGAGATCCTCGACGAGGTCCCGAGCGAGATCCACGACGAACCCGTCGGCGGTGCCGTGACCCCGAGCCGCATCCTCGATTTCGACCAGGTCAGACCGCGCCGCTGAGCGCGCCGACCCACCACATCCCAGGAGACCCCGTGCCCACCTACGCCTACCGCTGCACCGAGTGCGGCAACGCCTTCGACGTCCAGCAGTCCTTCACCGACGATTCCCTCACCGAGTGCCCGGCGTGCTCCGGCAAGCTGCGCAAGCTGTTCAGCGCGGTCGGTGTCACGTTCAACGGCTCCGGCTTCTACCGCACGGACTCCCGCGCCGGTGCAGGCAGGGGCTCGAGCTCCATCCCGGCCTCCTCGAAGTCCTCGGAGGGGTCGTCGAGCTCGTCCTCCTCGGACACCACGGGCGGTTCCTCCTCTTCGGGCGGCTCCTCCAGCTCCGGCTCCAGCGCCACACCGGCCTCCGCCGGGAGCGCCGCGTCCTGAGCCGGTAGCGTAGCCAGGGTCCTGTCCATCCCCGATCCTCAGGGAGACCCCATGCTCAAAGGCTTCAAGGAGTTCATCCTCCGCGGCAACGTGATCGACCTGGCAGTGGCCGTCGTGATCGGGGCCGCGTTCACCGCCATCGTCAACTCGCTCGTCGAGAACATCTTCAACCCGCTGCTCGGGGCGCTCTTCCGCGCGGAGAGCTTGAACGACGCGTTCAACGTCTCCATCCCGACGGTCGACGGCGACCCTGCCGTCATCCACTTCGGCGCGTTCATCGGCGCGACCATCCAGTTCCTGTTGGTCGCCGCCGTCGTCTACTTCGTCATCGTGCTGCCGATGAACCACTTCAAGCGCGTCACGACGAAGCCGACGATCGCTGATGAGCCGGCAGCACCGAGCGAGCTGTCGCTGCTCACCGAGATCCGCGACGTGCTGAAGACGGGCACGAGCGCTCCGCTGCCGCCCGCTCGCGACGACACGACCGACGGCCGCTAGTCCGACTCGTCGAGCAGCACCGACGTCCCGTCCCGCTCACCAGTGGGGCGGGACGTTGCGTTGCAGCTCGTCGTCGTTGCCACCGCCGCCAGCGGGTTTGGCGGCTCCGCCCCAAGCGGCGTCGGTGTCCTCCGCAGCCTTGACGGGATCGGCCGGCAGCTGCGGCGCGGGATCCGTCCCGGGAGCACCGGGGCGGATCGCCCGCCTCGATCCTCGGGGACGGACGATCCGTGGCTCCTGATCGTCCTGCATGATCAGTGTCCGACCATCAGTGGCGTGGGACCTGCACGGCGATCGGCGCGGTGTCGAGGTGCTCGGTCGTGTTGAGCCCGAGCACACCGGCCACGCGCTGCGCCACCGCCTCGGCGTCGGCGAAGAGGTCGAAGCTGTGCACGCGGACGTAGTGCCAGCCGAGGCGGCGCAGGACGTCGGGGCGGAGCCGCAGCGACTCCCGGAGGCTCGCGTCACCCAATTCCTCGTCGCACTCGACGACGACGGCTCGGCCACCCCATGAGGCGACCAGGGCGAGCTTGCCGCGGTAGCCCATGTCGACCCGCATCCCGAGTGTCTCGAGGCGCGTCGCGAGGTCGACGAGCATCGGCTCGGCCTCGTGCGTCGCCTGATCCTCGGAGGCGCGGCGCGACGTGTCCGTGAGGATGCGTGCGAGCGCGAGGATGCCGTGCTGGATCCGGTTCTGGTCGAGGTCCTCGGGGCGGACACACGAGACGATCACCATGGACCGCCGTGCGCGCGTCATGCCGACCGCGAGCAGCCGGTCGCCGCCGGGCTGACCCAGCGCGCCGAAGTCGGACAGGACCCGTCCGTGTGGAGTGAGGCCGTACCCGATCGAGAAGATGACGCGGTCGCGGCTCTCGGCCACGGACTGCTCGAGTGTCAGGACGGTGAACGGTTCAGCCCGCTCGCGCAGGAGGAAATCGGAGAGGTCGGCACGACGGGAGAACGCTGCGAGGACCGCCTGCTGGACCCGGACCGCGTGCTTGTCGCTCGCGGTCACGACCATCAGGGATTCCTTCGGGCGGTTCGAGGCGTGCTCGAGGACGAGTTCCACGACCCGTTCGACCTCGACGTCGACACTCTCCACCGCTCCGGTGACCGGGTCGGGCATGCCGAGCCCGCCGGGCACGTAGTCGAGGCTCAGGCTGCCGTGGCCCAGGAACGAACCCGCCCAGGGCAGGGAATCGATCTGACCACCGTAGAACCGCTCGTTGACGAGTTCGGCGAGGTCCTCGCCTCCCGCGCGGTAGGAGCGCGTCAGCATGAGGGTCGGCAGGACCGAGCTCAGCTGTTCGAGCGCTGACTCACGGTGCAGCTCGGCGACGTCGGCGTGCTGCTCGGGCGTCGCCTCCTGATCCGTCAGACGGATCTCGAAGGGTGACGGACTCTGCGTCACGGGGTCACCGAAGGCGACGACCTGACGCGCACGACGGATGGCGTCCACGTTCTCGGCGAGGAGCGTCGCTCCAGCGTCGACGAGGAAGACGGCGTCGAAGGACGCACTCTCTGGGATGCGAGGCACCTCGTACGGCGAGACGAGCCAGACCGGCGCGAGGACGCGGGACAGCGTCGGAGCCGCCTGCTCGAGCTCGGCCGCTCGGAGCGGTCGATCGCGCTTGAGGAGCGAGCGGAGCGCCATACCTTCGGTGGCGTGGTCGACGAGACCGATCTTCCAGGTGTCGGCCAGCAGCGAGGCGAGGAGCTGCCCGGACGCGGACGCATGCGCCTCGTCCACCAGTCGGAAGTCGGACTCGAGGCGCTCGACGACGCTCGTGTTCGCGCCGAGCAGACCGCGGTCCTCGGTGAGCACGAGTTCGAGCATCGACTGCCACCAGGCGAGTTCGAGCTCGTCGGCCAGGCGCGTCCGCGGCACGTGCCGCTGGGACAGGTCGACGATGAGCTCGCCAAGACCCTGCTCGCGGAGGCCGGCGAGGATCGCAGTGCGCTCCTGGAGGTTGTGGAGGACCTCCGACTCGGCGGCGAGCTCGGAGATCGTGCGGACGAGACTCGGGATCGCGAGGCGTCCGAGGCGGTCCGGGGTGTCGGCGATGCCGAGCGGCTGGTCGACCAGCTCGAGCTTCGCTGCGACCGTCTGGTACGCCTGCTCGACGTCCGCGATACCGAGCGGCACCTCGGGCGGCGCGCCGGTCGTCACGTAGCGCTGCCACAGGGTGCGCTGCTGCTGGATCCGGCGGAGCGCGGCGTTCATGTCGGGCACGTGTGCGCCGGGCCGCAGGTACTCCTTGGCCAGGGCCTTGAGTCGCCGGCGGCTCGCCGACGACATCGCGGCGGAGTCCTTCCGCGGGCTCGTTGCGACGATCAGGTCGGCGAGCGACCGGTCGAAGACGTCCGGCTGGAAGCGGTCGAGTGTCTCACGGATGTCCGCGAGGAGTCGCAGGTAGATGCCCAGCTCGTCGATGGACTCGAACGGCCGCATCTGCGTCTGCCCGATGAGGCCGTACGCACGCTCCAGCAACTGCGGCAGATCCTTGCGGTGCAGGCGCTTGGCGAGGTCATGGGTCTCCTGGGCTTCCGCGGTCGTGTCGAACGACGCGCCGTACCAGGGCGAGTCGCCCGGTCCGTAGCGGAATTCACCGAGGGCGGCCGCGCCCTCGAGCGCCTCTGCCGCGCGGGAGCGGCCCGCTGCGAGCCCGACGAGCGTCTGGCGGTCGAGTCGGACCAGGGTTCCCGGAGGGTGCGGCAGCTTGGAGAGCTTCGAGAGCGCTTCGAGTGCGTCGATGACCGAGACCCGCAGATCGGGGTCCTTCGCCTGCAGCGAGGTGCGGTAGTCGATGAGGACCCGACGCAGCCGGACGAGCGCGTCGTCGACCTCGCCGACCTGCGGCGGGATCGCCCGCTCGTTGCGCGTGATCGCCTGGATGAGGTCGCGACGGAGGGTCGACGGCGACGCGCACAGGCCCGGCAGACCGACCTTGGTCAGGCGGTGGCGGATGCCCTCCAGCGTGGAGCGACGGGGGCTGACGACGAGGACTCGCTTATGCTGCGAAGCGAGCACGCCGATGGCGTTCACGATGGTCTGCGTCCCGCCGGTGCCCGGCAGCGTCGTGACGACGAGCGAGTTGCCGGCGCCGATCTGGGCGATGACGTTCTCCTGCTCGACGTCCGCGTCGAGCAGGAGGGTGTCGGTCGACGGCGGGCGGTCGTCCTGGCCTGGCGCGTCGACGGGCGTGAAGCTGCTGCGCACGAGGCCGATGGCCCCCTCGTCGCCGGCGACGGCGTCGAGGATCGGGTGGTCGAGCTTGGCGGCGTCGTCGAGCAGCGAGTGACCGACGGCGGCGAAGGAGGAGACGAGCAGACGCGGCTGGACGGTGAACCATTCGAGCCCGGCGGCGAGCGAGCGGAGGCGGTCGATGACGGGCTGCGGCTTGAACACGCCACCCGATTCACTCAGTGCGACGAACTCGTCCGGATCGAGGACGATGCCGAACTGCTCGCGGAGGGCGCGGACGAGCTCCGGGTTCGCGGTGGTGGCACCGCGCAGCTTGACCTCGAAGTCGCGACCGTACCGGCGGATGGCCAGCGGTCGGAGCAGGACCGGCGCGCTGAAGTCCTCGCCCTGATGCGTCCACTGGGCGAGACCGACGGCGAGGTGGACGGCGTCGATGCCGCGGACGGTGGAGAGCTCGATGCCCTTCGTCGTGATGCGATCGGCGGCGCGCTTCGCTCCGCGGAGCGCGATCTCGTCGCGGATGAGGTTCGACAGCAGCGTCGACTTGCCCGAGATGAACTGCGGCAGACCACCGGGATGCGTCGAGCTGAGCTCCACCCGGGTCGTCGGGGCGTCCACGAAGTGGAGCAGCGGCGAGGGGCCGCCGACCGTGCTGAGCTGCTGACGCCAGGCGTGCAGCGCCGTGTCGACCACGCCTGCCGATGCCGCCACGGGACCCTCGCGGAGTTGCGCCTCCGCTGCTTCCCGTTCGACTCCGGACGTCACGTCGCCGTCATCCCGTCTCTTCTCTAGCCGCCACACACTTGCACCATACGTGCCCGGTAGTGGAAACACCGGGAAGCGGTGCGGTTTTTCGCCGAGTCCGCCGAGGAAATGTGCGACGCGCGCGTCGTCCGAGGGTCAGGAGACGCCGAGGAGGCCGGAGAGCACCATCACCGCGGTGCCCCGCAGGACGATGTCGGCGCCCTGCTCGCTCATCCGGATCTGCACGCCGCCGTGGAACTCCGTCATCGTGCGCGCCCGCACGGTCTCGATCGCCGCGTCGAGGAGCACGCCGGCGAGCAGTTCCTCCGGGCCGCTCACGACGATCTCCGACAGGTTCAGCGCACCGACGATCGCGGCGAGCGAGACACCGAGTCGCTCCCCTGCCGCGCGCAGGATCTCCTCGCGACGCTGCTCGACCTCCGCGGTCGGAAGATCGCTCGCCTCGGCCGCCGCGAGGAGCTCGCGCAGGTGCGGCACGGCGAGCCAGGCCTCGAGGCACCCACGCTTCCCGCAGGCGCACAATGGTCCACCGTCGGTGCCGACGACCACGTGGCCGATCTCACCGGCTGCGAACCGGCTCCCGAAGAGCGGGTGACCGCCCACGAGCAGCCCCGCCCCGACGCCGTTCCCGACGCTCACGAGCATGAGGTCGCCGTCCGCCCCGCCGAAGCTGTACTCCGCGAGGACGGCGGCATTGGCGTCGTTCGCGACGAGGACGGGTACCTGGGCGACCTGTTCGATCGCCCCCTGGAGGTCGACGTCGGTCCAGCCGAGGTTCGGCGCGCTGCGGACCGTGCCGGTCATGTCGACGACGCCGGGCGAACCGACCCCGATGCCCAGCACCTCGACCGTCGCCTCCTCGACGAGGTCCGCGGCGAGCGCGACGGCCTTCGCGATCGCGTCCGCCCCCGTGGCGCCGTCGAGCGGCACCTCGAGCATGGTCACGACCTCGCCGTCGAGCGTCAGCACCGCGCCTCGGAACACCTCGGTGTCGGAGAGGTCGAGGCCGACGATCTGGAACTCGTCGCGGTTGATGTCGATGAGCGTGGCGGGCTTGCCCGGGCGAGAGGTCTCGCGGAGCCCGACCTCGACGATGAGGTTGTCCGCGATGAGCGAGGCGACGAGGTCGGAGATGCTCACCCGGGTCAGGCCGGTGGCTCGGGCGATGTCGGCGCGACTCATGGCCCCGCTGGCGAAGAGGGTCTGGAGCACGAGCGCCCGGTTGTGGCCGCGGGCATGCTCAGGCAGGACCTTCGCGTTCGGCCGCAGCCGCCGCGCCGGGGTGTACGAGAAGGATTCGATCCGCTCCGACGCGATCCCGCCGCCGCTTCCGAATCCACCAGCACTCATGCGATAAGTAAAGCAGGCTGCGCCTCATCGCGCGGCACCGCGATGTCACCCGATGGTCACCGACACGTCGCCCGCCGGGCACCGCTGCGACCCGTACGACGCGGAGCATCGTGGGTGTGAGGATCGCAATCGTGACCGAGTCGTTCCTGCCGCAGATGAACGGCGTCACCCACTCCCTGCTCCGCATCATGGAGCACTTCGCGGACCGAGGGGACGAGGTGCTCGTCGTCGCCCCCGGCGCCGGAGCCTCGACGCCACGGCTCCACGAGGGCTTCCGGGTGGATGGCGTCCCGTCGATCCCGCTGCCCCGCTACCGGAACGTGCGGGTCGCCGCCGGCGGGGTCGGCCGGATCACGGAGCTCCTCCGCGGCTTCCGCCCTGACGTGGTGCACCTGGCCTCGCCGTTCGTCCTCGGCTGGCGCGGTGTCCAGGCCGCCGAGCGCCTGGGCGTCCCGACCGTGGCCGTGTACCAGACCGACATCCCGGCCTACGCCGGACGGTACGGGTTCCCGGTCGCCGAAGCGCTGCTGTGGCAACACGTCGAGCGCCTCCACGGCCGGTCGACGCTCACGCTCGCGCCGTCACGGCAGTCGATCGCGCAGCTGGAGGCGCACGCCATCCCGCGGGTCCGCTTGTGGGTGCGGGGCGTCGACGCCGTCCGGTTCTCCCCGGAACGGCGCAGCGAGGCCTGGCGTCGGTCCATCGCTCCCGGCGGCGAGCGCATCGTGGGCTACGTCGGTCGACTCGCAGCCGAGAAGCAGGTCGAGGACCTCGCGGTGCTCGGCGGACTCCCGGGCGTGAAGCTCGTCATCGTCGGCGAGGGGCCGCTGCGTGCCTCGCTCGAACAGCGACTTCCGAACGCGGTCTTCACCGGATTCCTGGGCGGCGAGGAGCTGGCGGTCGCGATGGCCGGGCTGGACGTGTTCGTCCACCCCGGCGAGTCGGAGACCTTCTGCCAGACCATCCAGGAGGCGATGGCCTCCGGGGTACCCGTGGTCGCGACCGGTCGGGGCGGACCGGTGGACCTCGTCGACTCCAGCCGCACCGGGTGGCTCTACGAACCCGGCAGGCTCGAACAGCTGCGCGGGTTCGTCCAGGACCTCGTGGGCGACGAGGTGAAGCGGGCGGCGTTCGGTGCCGCAGCTCGGGCCGGCGTCCTGCCGCGCAGCTGGAAGAGCGTCAGCAGCGCCCTCATCGGGCACTACAGCGACGCCATCGAGTTGCACGAGGGCGCTCGGGCACGACGGATCGGTCTCGACCCGCGTGTTCAGGCGCCTCGGGTCATTCGCCCGGGTACCGGACGCCGATCTGGCGCCTGACCTCGTCGAGGGTCTCCATGATCGCGACCGTCTCGGCGAGCGGCATGATGTCACCGGAGAGCTTGCCCTCGGAGGCGAGCCGTTCGAGCTCCCACGCCTGGAAGTGCATCCCGCGGCCGTCCACCTCGGAACGGTAGGTCTCCACGACCTCGCCGTCGGTGCCGAACACCCGGAACGTCGTCGCCGTGTACCAGACGCGGTCGAACTCGATCCAGCCGTCGGTGCCCACGATGGCCGCGCGGTTCGGGCCGACGGTGTTGCTCGCCGACAGGGTGTTCGCCACCTGGCCGTCCGCGTAGCCGAAGAGGGTCGCGACCTGCATGTCCGCCCCCGTGTCGCGGAGCGCGGCCGTGGCCTGGATCGTCGTCGGGGTCCCGAAGACGGACGACGCGAAGGAGACCGGGTACACGCCGAGGTCGAGCAGCGCACCGCCGCCCAGCTCGAGGTTGTTCATGCGGTGCTCCGGGTCGTCCGAGAGCAGCTGGGTGTGATCGGCGACGAGGCTACGCGGCTGTCCGATGACGCCGTCGGCGAGCAACTCGCGGAGCCGGACCATGTGCGGGAGGAACCGGGTCCACATCGCCTCGAGGACGACCAGGCCGCGCTCCGCGGCGAGCGCCACGACCGCCTGCGCCTCGGCGGCGTTGAGGGTGAAGGGCTTCTCGATGAGGACGTGCTTCCCGGCGTCGAGCGCCAGCACCGCCTGCTCGGCGTGGAACGGGTGCGGGGTCGCGATGTAGATGACGTCGACCTCGGGGTCGGCGGCGAGCGCCTCGTACCCTACGTGGACGTTCGGGATGTCGAACTCGGCAGCGAACGCGGCTGCGGTCTCGGCGGATCGCGAGGCGACGGCCCGGACGTCGAAGCCGTGCCGTCGGAGGTCGGCGGTGAAGCTCTTCGCGACACCGGCGGGGCCGAGGATGCCCCATCGCAAGCCGGTGGACGGTCCTGCCGCGGGGGTTCCCGTTCCGGTCCGGTCGATGTCCTGCTCCGTCATGGCTCTCCTTCGATGCGCGTTCCAGCAGCCTACTGGAGGGCCTCCGGCGCTCGCGATTTCGGGGCTAGCCCTGCTCGGACTCGCCGCGCCTCGCCGTAGGCTGAGGGTTCGACCGAGCCCAGCCGACCGCGCTGCGGGCCTGGTCCATCCTGGGGGGATGCGCTGTGGGGCCGAAGGAATCGACCGGGCGTCGACGTGCACTGGCGTACGCCCGGAACCTCGCGATCGGCGTGGCCGGTCTGTTCGCCCTGAGCGGCTGCGTCTCGCAGCCGGCCCCGCCTCCGGTGACGGTGGTCGTCACCCAGCAGCCCGACCCGTCGCCCTCGGTCGCCCCGGTGCCCACCTCGACCGCGCGCGACGCCCTGCCTCCTGAGCCGGCACCGATCGTGCCGAACGCGCCGGCGGAACCGGCGGAACCCCTTCCGGAGGGCCCCGCGTTCGACCTCGGGCCGCGGGACGGCGCGCTCGGCCCGGTCGTCTCGGACGCCGAGGGCAACCCGCTCACCTACACGGTGGTCGCTGGCGACGTGTTCTTCGACATCGCGCAGCGCTTCGACCTGCCGCAGCAGCAGCTGCTCCGCATGAACCCGTCGATCCCCGGCCTCGGACTCGACATCTACATCGGCGACATCGTCAACCTCGACTGGACGACCACGCGTTGAGCCTCGGCGCCCGCCGGTGTCAGCCGAACGGGATGGTGCCGACGAGCACGCCGACGACGAGCATCACGAGCGAGACGATCGCGGCGCGCCACAGGACCTTCTTGTGGTGGTCGCCGAGGTTCACGCTGGCGAGCGAGACGAGCAGGAGGATGGCCGGCACGAGCGGGCTCTGCAGGTGGACCGGCTGACCGGTGATCGACGCGCGCGCCATCTCGACCGGTTCAATGCCGAAGGTCGAAGCGCTCTCGGCCAGCACCGGAAGGATGCCGAAGTAGAACGCGTCGTTGCTCATGAAGAACGTCATCGGGATGCTGAGCACCCCGGTGATGACCGCGAGGAACGGACCGAGCTCCGTCGGGATGATGTCGACGATCCAGTCGGCCATCGCGGAGACCATGCCGGTCCCGTTGAGGACGCCGATCAGCACACCGGCCGCGAGCACCATCGAGACTACGCCGACGATGCTCGGGGCGTGGGCGACGATCTCCTTGGACTGCTGCGCGAGCCTCGGGAAGTTCACCAGGAGGGCGATGGCGGTGCCGACCATGAACACGTACGGCAACGGCACGAGGTCGAGCACGAGCAGCGTCATGACCGCGACCGTGAGCACGAGGTTGACCCAGATGAGGCGCGGGCGCAGCGTGTCGCGTTCGGGGTCGAGCATCGTGTCGGCCATAGCCGTGTCGTCGGGGCGGACGAGGGTCGCGAGGCGCCCACGGGCACTGGTCGAGAAGGTCGTCGACATGCCGCCGGTGAGCGGGTGGTCGGCGGGCCCGGAACCCGAACCCGGTGCGGCGACGCCGGAGGCACCGTCGCCGAGGAGGTCGACGCCCGCGAGGCGCTTGCGCTCCCCCAGCCCGAGGAACCAGGCGAAGGCGAACACGAGGACGAGGCCGGCGGCGAGCGACGGCAGCATCGGGACGAAGATCTCGGTCGGCGAGACACCCAGGGCCGAAGCGGCGCGGACGGTCGGCCCACCCCACGGGACGATGTTCAGCGTGCCGTTCGCGAGCCCGGCGACGCAGGTGAGGACGACCGGGTTCATGCCGAGCCGCAGGTAGATCGGCAGCATCGCGGCGGTCGTCACGATGAAGGTCGTCGACCCGTCGCCGTCGAGTGACACCGCGCCCGCCAGGAGGGCCGTACCGACGACGATCTTCGCCGGGTCGTTGCCCAGCGCACGGACGATGAACCGCACGAGCGGGTCGAAGAGCCCGACGTCGATCATGATCCCGAAGTACATGATCGCGAACATCAACAGGGCGGCGGTCGGAGCGAGGCTGCCGATCGCCTCGATGACCATGTCGCCGAGCCCGAGTCCGGCGCCGGCGAACAGCCCGAAGACCGTGGGGACGATGATGAGCGCCACCATCGGGGTGAGGCGCTTCGTCATGATCAGCACCATGAAGGTGAGGATCATCGCGAATCCGAGAATGACCAGCATGTCGACTCCTTCGTCTGCGTGCACCGCGGTGTGCACGACGGGACGTCACGCGGCGACACGGGCGATGGACCGAGCGCGGCGGGCGTTCCCGGAACCGTACGGGAGTGGCACGGAGCTGTCTCGCTTGTGGGCGTTCGGCTCGGATCTGCGGGTTACACGACCTTCTGCGCATTCTGCTCATCACGCGGTCGACGCCGCCCATCGCCCCGGCGACGTACGATCGGAGCCATGATCGGCGAGGAAGCGGAGCTGCCAGGTCGGCGACGGGGCGGGCGCTCCAGCTTCGCGGCGCAGGTGCTGGTGCTGCAGCTGGTCGTCGTCATCGCGGTCGTCGCCGTGTGCACGGGCGTGTTCGCCTGGATGAGCAGCGAGCGCCTCGTGCACGAAGCCCAGTCCACCGCGCTCGCGATCGCCCAGAGCGTCGCGAGCGATCCCGACGTCCGGACCGCCGTGACGCTCGAGGCACGTACCCCGGGGACGCCGACGGCGGCCGACCTCCGCACCGGTCCCCTGCAGGAGCTCGGCACGGAGGTCGGCACGCGGACCGGGGCGCTCTTCGTCGTCATCACCGACGAGCGCGGGATCCGTCTGGCGCACCCCGACCCCGACCAGCTCGGGCTCCGGGTGAGCACCAGTGCGGAGGCGGCCCTGGCCGGGACGGAGTCGGTCTCGTGGGAGACCGGCACCCTCGGCCCGTCCGCCCGCGCCAAGGTGCCCGTCTTCGCCGCCGAATCCTCCGACACCGGTGGGGCCGTGGTCTCGTCCGGCGCCGGCGAGGTCGTCGGCGAGATCAGCGTCGGGTTCGCCCCGCAGCGCGTGTTCGCCGACGTCGTGGGCGAGACCATGCTGGTCGCGGGCGCAGCGCTGCTCGCGCTGACGATCGGTTTGATCGCTTCGATGCTCATCCGGCGGCGGCTGCGGCGGCTGACCCTGGGCCTCGGACCGGAGGAACTCGCCGCGCTCGTGCAGAACCAGGCTGCGGTCCTCGGCGGGGTCGGCGAAGGCGTCCTCGGTGTCTCGCCGGACGGCGTCGTGACGGTGTGCACCGAGCAGGCGGCCAGGCTCCTCGACATCGGGTCGGTCATCGGGCGTCGGTTCGACGACCTCGATCTGCCCGAGCGACTGGTGGACCTCGTCGCGGACGACGCCGCGAGGCCGACCTCGGCCCAGCTCGTCGTCGGGTCCCGCGTCCTCTTCGTCGACGTCCGGCCCGTGTCCCGGGACGGCGTCGACCTCGGGCGAGTGGTCGTCGTCCGCGACCGCACCGACGTCGAGGCGCTCACCCGGCGGCTCGACGCGGTCGCGACGATGACGACCGCCCTCCGCGCGCAGCGGCACGAGTTCGCGAACCGGTTGCATGCGATCTCCGGCCTCCTCGAGACCGGGCAGGACGCCGAGGCCCGCGAGTATCTCGCCAACGTGCTCGACCACGGACCGCTGAAGTACCCGGTGCAGCACGCGGACCGCCTCACCGAGCCCTACCTCCAGGCCTTCCTCGGTGCGAAGGGGGTCGAAGCCGCGGAACGCGGGGTACTCGTCACCATCGGCTCCGAGACCCTCGTCACCGGCTCCCTGTGCGATCCTGAGGACGTGACCACCGTCCTCGGCAACCTGCTCGACAATGCGGTGAACGCGGCCGTCTCGGGCCGGGTCCGACCGGCCTGGGTGGAGGTCGAGGTCCTCGACCACGGCACCGAGCTGCACTGCTCCGTGATGGACTCGGGTGACGGCGTCGCGGCGACCGGCCAGGACGACGCGCCAGCCGCCGCCCCGACCATCGGCCTTGGCGACCCGGACGACATCCACGGCCACGGGTTCGGTCTGCCGCTCTCGCGCGACGTCGCGCGTCGTCGAGGAGGCGACGTCTGGTTGGCGTCCCCCGGCGTCCGCGGCGAACACGGAGCGGTCTTCTGCGCACGGCTCCCCGGGACGGTCGAGCCGGCGCAGTCCCTGGCGGGAGAGGGATCGTGACGGCCGATCTCACCGTGCTGGTCGTCGACGACGACTTCCACGTCGCCCGCCTGCACTGCCGGATCGTCGACGAGGTCGACGGCTTCCGCGCGCTCAGTCCTGTCGGGTCGGCCGCCGAGGCCGCGCGGAGCATCGCCACCGAGCCACCCGACCTCGTGCTCCTCGACGGCTATCTGCCGGATCGGAACGGGCTCGAGCTCCTCGTGGACCTCCCGATCGACACCATCGTCGTCTCCGCGGCGTCGGACGGTGCGTCCGTGCGCCGAGCGCTTCGCGCCGGGGCCCTCGGGTACCTGGTGAAGCCGTTCGCGCCGCAGGTGCTCCAGGACCGGCTCGCCGCCTACGCCCGGTTCCGGAACGTCCTCGGCGAGGCGGTGAACGCCGACCAGGAGACGATCGAGCGCGCTCTGCGCATCCTGCACTCCGGCGACGCCGGGGCGACGACCCGGTCGAGGTCCGCCACGGAGACGGCCGTCCTCGAAGCGGTGTCGGAGGCGGACGGCGAGCGCTCGGCCGCCGAGGTGGCCGAGCTGGTCGGCGTCTCACGCGCGACGGCGCAACGGTATCTCTCCGCGCTGGCCGCCCGAGGTCTCCTGACGACGCAGCTGCGGTACGGGACCACGGGGCGTCCAGAGCACCGGTACGCGCCGCCAAACATCAGCCGCTGAGGCGTCCACACGCCGTCGGCTGGGCGATCCCCCCACGACATCGCCCAGCCCGGCACGTGAACCAACTCTTCGCCGATGGAACGCGGAATGCCCCCGCACACCGTGATCCATCCGTCGTCGCACGACGATCAGCAAAGTGAGTTAATCACCCGATTCAGTTTAGGGTGACCTCACGGCGCATGCGTCAGGGCTACCCCCTAACGTGCACCCGCCCGCTCAGGCGTCCTGCGCGTCGAAGGCGGCGTCGAGGACGGCGAGCACCTCGGCCTGGCGGTCCGCGACGATGACCGCCGCGATGAGGATCCGCCACATGGTGTCGACCGCGTTGAGGAGATCGGTCCGGCCGGCCAGCAGGTTCGAGATGAGCTGGGTCCCCGTGAAGAACGCGACGAAGGACCTCGCCAATTCCGCCGGCTCGAGCGGAGACTGCAACTCACCGAGCTCGATCGAGGCCCGCACCCGCTCCTCGACGCTCGCGATCCACTGCTCGTGGAACGCGGTCGTCGGAGCCTGGATGACGCCCTGCTCGAGGGACAGCCGCAGGCCGGCGCGGGTGATGGGGTCGGTGAGCAACTGCTCGGTGATGAGGCGGGAGGCCTGAACCAGCCCACCGAACGGCGAGGGCGCGGTGGTCGGCGCGGTCAGCGCAGCGATCGAGCGCGTGCTCTGCTCGTTGATGACGGCGATCGCCAATTCCTCTTTCGAGGGGAAGTAGAAGTACAGCGAACCCTGCGTCGTCCCCGCCTCGCGGGCGATGTCCGACAGGCTCGCCTGTCCGTAGCCGACCCGGTCGAACATGCGGGCGGCACCTTCGACGACGGTCTGGCGTCGTTCATGACCTCGTTGCTGCTGTGGTCGTCGTTCGGGCATGTGCGTATCCTGCTTCTGTCATCCCCCGATTCAGGGATAAGCGTACCCACTCCGAGCTGAGAACACGGTGTCGAACGCGGCAGAAATCCGGAACAAGTCGACCGACTTGATCGCGAGAAGATCCCGGTCGGGTCGCAAAAGGGCGCGTGGAGGGTGTCATCACCAACCGGCCCCGAGCGGACTCACTCGCGTCGTGTGACCAGAGCGAACCGCTCGCGGAGCTCAGGCGCGTCGGCGAACGGCCGCCAGCACAGGCCGTCGCCCTCCCGCATCGCGGCCACCGGACGGAGGGCGACGAGTCGCTCACCGAAGCGCAGGGCGTCGAGGAACAGCGTGTCGTTCCCCGCGTCGATCGTCAGGGAGCGCGGGTACCAGCCGCGCGCCGCGAGCGCGCCGGCCAGCCAGGCCGAGTACGCCGGGTCCTTGCCGGGCTCGGGACGAAGCAGCTCCTGGTCGGCGAGATCGGACCACTCGATGACGTCCTTCGCCGACAGCGGGTGCGCCGCTCGCATGACGACCCCGAGCGGGAGTGCGGCGATCTCCTCGGCGGCGAGCTCGTCCGGCAGCTCGATCGGCAGGCGCACGATGGTGGCGTCGAGACGACCGGTGGTGACGAGGTGCAGCTGCTCGACCGGCTCGATCGTGACCGCGATCGCCGGGACGTCGATGCGGCGACCGGCCTCGGAGACGACCGCGTCCCACGTCGTCGGCGGACGGCCGACCCGGATGTGCCGCGCCGGTGACGCTGGGTCCATGTCGGCGACCACGTCGATGAAGGTACGGACCTTGAGCAGGAAGCGCTGCCCCTCGCGCGTCGGGCGGTACTCCTCCCCCAGGACGCTGAACAGCTCGACCCCGAGCGCTGCCTCGAGCCGCCGCAGCTGCTGCGCGAGACTCGGCTGTGCGACCCCGAGCAGGTTCGCCGCGGCGCCGAGCGTCCGAGCATCCGCGACGACCACGGCCGACCGCAGCTGACGAAGAGTGATGGCGTCGCGTTCGAGTTGGCGGTGGAGGTCGTGCGTCATGCTTCGAGCCTACGGCGTGCTCGCAGCCCTACCCGACATGCGAAGCCGTGCTCGCCTGGACGGCCGCACCCCGGACAGTGCCCCTGGAGGGACTCGAACCCCCAACCCTTTCCTTAGGACGGAACTGCTCTTCCATTGAGCTACAGAGGCTGACCCGTCGAGTGTAGCCGGTCGCTCAGGCGGCGGGCGCCAGGTACTGCTCCCAGTCGGGCTCCGAGCGCTCGACGCCCCGCACCATCCACTGCGAGCCGTGCGGCGTCCCCGGCGAGACCCGCAGGCTCCAGTTCATCTCCATCGGCGTGCGGTCGCCCTTCACGTTGTTGCAGCGCAGGCAGCAGGCCACGAGGTTCTCCCAACTGTCCACACCCCCGCGCGAGCGCGGCTGCACGTGGTCGATCGTCGTCGCCGCCTTCCCGCAGTAAGCGCAACGGTGTCCGTCGCGGCGCAGCACGCCGCGGCGTGTCACGGGCACCCGGCGGGCGTTCGGGATCCGGACGTATCTGGTGAGCAGGATGACCGACGGCCGATCGAACGAGCCACTCGTCGCCACCACGGGATGCGAGGAGTCGATCTCGACGACGGTCGCCTTGTGATGCATCACGAGCACGAGGGCCCGCTTGAACGAGACGATCGCGAGCGGCTCGTAGCCCGCGTTCAACACCAGTGTGCGCATGCACGTTCCCTTCCGAAGGGCCACGACGGCTGCCGCGACCGGTCGACGATCATCACCTGCAGCGTCCCTGACGCGGCGGATCGAGTCGTTTCCGGGGAACAAAAAAGGGCACTGTCATGACGACAGCACCCTCTTGACCCACGGCGGAGCCACGGCACGCTTGGCTGGAATGCCGCAGCACGTAGAGGCCGCGACCATTCGCGACCACGTGGCGACGTATAGCGTGCATCAGCTCCTGAACCTCTCCGAGTTGCAGAGCACCAGATTAACCCACACCGACCGGATTTCCGCACGTTGCAGGAGAATTCCCCTCCGCGCCACCTCGGCTTCGGACGACGGACACCGCTCGGTCGCGAACGGTCACCGCGTACGACGACGAATCGCGTCCCTCCGACGGAGGGACGCGATCCAGGTCGAGCGGGTCGGATCAGCCGACGCCCGGCGGGTAGAGGTAGAGCGCCACGGCGCTGGCCGCGATGGTGCGCGTGTTGTAGCTGTGACGTGCGGATCCCCAGTTGTACTCCTCCAGGGTGACCGTCCCGTCGGCGTTGACCGACTGCACATAAGCGACGTGGTTGTAGTTGAACCAGGCGACGGAGCCGGCGATGGCGTTGGTCCCCTTGTTGTACTGCCACGAGTCGGCCCAGCCGTAGGCGCTGCTCGGCGGCAGGCCGTTGCCCCAGGTGAAGGCCCAGTTCCCGTTCGGCGTACCCGCGTCGCGGTTGAGTCGCCAGGCGACGAAGTCCACGCACTCGCGGTAGTAGTACCGCAGCGGCGAGAGCCCGCCGCCCTCGTCGTCGGTCGCCTGGTCGAACCAGGGGTAGTCGTCACCGGCCTGACGTGCGCCCACGGTGATCGAGTAGGTGGCGTTGCTGGCAGCTGCAGCGGCGTCGAGCTGCCGCTGGCGCTCGGCGAGCTCGTCCGGCGTCGTCGCGCTGTAGAGGTCGCGGGAGATCGGTGCGTCGGCCACCTTGTCGGAAGCGACGACGCTCTGGGCACCGGAGGCCTTCAGCTGCTCCGAGGCGGACGTCCCGTACTCGGTCTGCGCACTGCTGCTCGCCGCATAGGCAGGGAGGGCGACGGTGGCGACCAGTGCCGGCACGAGGAAGGCCATGGTGGCGACGCCGCGGACGGAGCCGGGTCGGGCTCCGGACGGCTTCGGCTTGCGTACGGCGACCGTCGACGCGGACGGCTTGACCGGGGGCTTGCTGCGGGCGACGCGATCCGCACCGGTGCGGAGCGGAGCGACGGTCGCGAGCGAGGCGTCGGTGGCGGACGTCACGGTGAAGGACTGCGGGGCCGTCGGCTCCGGTGCGGCGGGCTTCGTCAGCGGCCGCTGGTCGACACGGACCTCACCGGTCGTGACGGCGGCGTCGACCTCCTCGACCACGGCATCGTCGAGGACGATCTCGGGGTGGTCGACGGGTGCGTCCGGAGCGACCTCGGTGACGAGCGCGTCGTCTGCTTCCGTCTGGGACGGGGTGGTCGCCTCCGCCTGCTTCGCGGCCTGCTCCTGGAGTCGGAGCTGCTTCCGGGTGAGGGGGACGTTCGGGGTCGTCTCGGCCTGGTCGGGGCCGCTCTCGCCAGCTGCAGTCAAGTGGATTCCTCCGGCACCCCGCATGAGCGACGACGATCGCGGTCGTGCGATCGGCATGGCGCAGCCCCATCCGACGATTGATGTCGGTTCGTGTGGCCGAGGGACGGGCTAGGGGGTGCCTCGGTCGTCTTCCTTGAGCCAGATCATGGCCTTCAGGACGAGTGACAGCCTACGGGTTACCCCTCAGAAAGTCACGTTTCGATCACGGGAAAACGGGCACATGAGGGAATCCTCATACGCGTCTCATGCTCACGCGGCAGGGGTCTCCACGAAGATGTGCGTCGCGAGCTCGTTGGGCAGCTCGAGGCCGCCCTCGACACCGTCGATGGTGACGAGCACGTAGCCGCCCGCTGCCGCGAAGGTTCCCGCGCGACCCGGCATGACGCCGGCCTGCTTGAGCTGCAGGAGCAGCTCGGGGTCGACCTGCGCCGGTTCGCCGAGACGTCGGACCGTCGCCGTGACCGGCTCGGTGCGTCCTTCGACGAGACCCACGATGTTGATGACGCCCTGCGAGAAGGCGACGGCGGGGCTGTCGCCGAACTCGTCGAGTCCGGGGATCGGGGTGCCGTACGGCGACTCGGTGGGGTGGTTGAGCATGTCGAGGAGCTTGCGCTCGACCTGCTCGCTCATGACGTGTTCCCAGCGACAGGCTTCCTCGTGGACGAACTCCCACTCCAGGCCGATGACGTCGCTCAGGAGGCGCTCCGCCAGGCGGTGCTTCCGCATGACGTGGACAGCCTTGCGACGGCCCGGTTCGGTGAGCTCGAGGTGCCGGTCCCCCGACACGACGACGAGTCCGTCGCGCTCCATCCGACCGACCGTCTGCGAGACCGTCGGTCCGGAGTGCCCGAGGCGCTCGGAGATCCGCGCACGAAGCGGGATGATGTTCTCCTCCTCGAGCTCCAGAATGGTGCGGAGATACATCTCTGTGGTGTCAATCAAATCGGTCATCGACGCCCTCCCTGCCCGATTGCACGTTCCCGGTAAGCCTAGTGCGCGGCGGCGACGTTCCCGCGCCAAGCCACTCCGCCCCGCGTGGACGCATCCGGCTGCGTGGCACGACGCCATGAGGCCCCCGCCTCTAGAATCGCCGTATGCCGGAGATCACGATTCCCACGTCCCTTCTGCCCGCCGATGGTCGATTCGGCTGCGGCCCCTCCAAGATCCGACCCGAGCAGATCGCAGCGCTCTCCGAGGCCGGCCTGTCCCTCCTCGGCACCTCCCACCGACAGGCTCCCGTCAAGCAGCTCGTCGGCCGTGTCCGCGCCGGCCTGGCCGAGCTGTTCCGCGCTCCCGAGGGCTACGAGATCATCGTCGGCAACGGCGGCTCGACCGCGTTCTGGGACGCCGCCGCCTTCGGCCTCATCGAGCAGCGCAGCCAGAACCTCGTCTTCGGTGAGTTCGGCGGCAAGTTCGCCAAGGCGGCCGGCGCCCCGTGGCTCACCGCCCCGGACGTCCGCGAGGTGCCGGGTGGATCCCGCATCGATCCCGAGGTGGTCGAGGGCGTCGACGTGTACGCCTGGCCGCACAACGAGACCTCGACCGGTGTCATGGCCCCGGTGCGACGCGTCTCCGGCGACGCCGGTGCACTCACGGTGATCGACGCGACGAGTGCCGCCGGTGGTGTGGACTTCGACGCGAGCCAGGCGGACGTCTACTACTTCGCACCGCAGAAGAACTTCGCATCCGACGGCGGCCTGTGGTTCGCCCTGTGCTCCCCCGCAGCGATCGAGCGCATCGAACGGATCGCCGCCAGCGGGCGTTACATCCCGGAGTTCCTGAGCCTGAAGAACGCGGTCGACAACTCCCGACTCGAGCAGACGCTCAACACGCCTGCCTTGTCGACGCTCGTGCTCCTCGAGGAACAGATCTCGTGGATCAACGGCAACGGCGGCCTCGCCTGGGCGTCGGCACGGACGGCCGAATCCTCAGGCGCCCTCTACGAGTGGGCCGAGCGCACCTCCTACACGACGCCGTTCGTGACGGACCCCGACCACCGCTCGCAGGTCGTCGTCACGATCGACTTCGACGACGCCATCGACGCGGCGCTGGTGGCGAAGACCCTGCGGGCGAACGGCATCGTCGACACCGAGCCCTACCGCAAGCTCGGTCGCAACCAGCTGCGCGTCGCGACCTTCACGGCGATCGACCCCGCAGACGTCCGTCAGCTCATCGCGAGCATCGAACACGTCGTCGGGGCGCTCTGATCCGCCTCCCCCGCTGAACGCCGAACGGGCGGTCGAATCCTCTCGAGGTCCGGCCGCCCGTTCGTCTGTCGCGTGGTGCGCGAGTGCTACTCGTCCTCGAACCGGTCGTCGTCCTCGTCGGAGTCGTCTTCCTCGTCGGAATCGTCCTCGTCGTCCTCATCGGAGTCGTCGTCGTCCGATTCATCGTCGTCGTCGTCGGAGTCGTCCGACGCCGCATCGACGTCGTCCTCGTCGTACTCGAGCTCGATGCCGTCGCGGTCCCGGTCGCGGGGATCCCCGGACAGCGCGACGTCGTCGTCGAACTCGTCGGTGTCATCAGCGTCGTCGAGCGCGTCGTCAGCCGCGGCAGCGGCCGCGGCCTCCTGCGCGGCGCGGTAGTCCGCGAGGCGCTCCGACCACGGCACCCACTGCGGAGCCAGCAACGCGCCGTCACCGGGCATCAGCTCCGTCTCGAGCACGTTGGGCGCGGCGTCGTCGGCGGTCCGCGAGAGCGTCACCGTCCAGAACCATCCCGGGTAGCCGGCCATCGTGTTCGCGAACAGCAACGAGACGACGTGATCGTCGACCACGACGTGCCCGGCCGGCTCACCCACCGTGCTCGCGGGCGTGATCTCCTGCAGCGCTTCACGCGCGAGCTCGACGGCCGCGATCAGCGTCTCGTCCGGCACGGGTGCCGGGGTCGGCTCGCCGTCGGCGCCGTCGTCCGAGCGGTGCTCGTCCGACAGGGGTCGGGCGTCCGCGTCGGCCGTGACGTCGCGATCCTCGGCCGGTGTCTCCTGGCCCGCGTCAGGCATCCAGCTCGTCCGCGACCTTGCGCAGCACGGCAGCGATCTTCTTGCTGTGGCTGCTGTTCGGGTACTTGCCGCGGCGCAGGTCGCCACCGATGCCGTCGAGGAGCTTCACGAGGTCCTCGACGATGATCGCCATGTCGTCGGCCGGCTTGCGCTTCAGCTTGACGAGGCTGGGCGGAGCCTCGAGGACGCGCACGGACAGCGCCTGGGCGCCGCGCTTGCCGTCGGCGATGCCGAACTCGAGCCGCGTCCCCGGCTTCACGCCGGCCGTGCCCGCGGGCAGTGCGGAAGCGTGCAGGAAGACCTCCTGGCCGTCATCGGAGCTGATGAAGCCGAAGCCCTTCTCCTCGTCGTAGAACTTGACCTTGCCGGTGGGCATGGGAACCTCGCTGTGTGTCGTGCGCAGAAATGCAGCGCCGTGCGGTGATCGCGCAGGACGCGCGATCGAGAGGACCATCGGTCCTCGGCCCCCAGCCTATTCGGTGCAGCAGCCGCGTGCCTCTATCCTGGGAGCGTGACTGATGAGCAGACGCCGAGCATCTCGCGGCCCGAACGGATCCTGGCCTACATGGTCGTGACGATCGTCGCCGTGTCGATCGCCGCGTTCGTCGCGGTGATGGTCGGCACCGCCACCGGCCTCGAGCAGGGCGACTTCGCCGTCGGCGCCTGGCCGGTCGTGACGATCCTGCCGCTCGTCGGACTCCCGATCGCCTTCCTGATGCTGATCACGCTCATCATCGTGGGTGCCGTTCGACGGTCCCGCGAGTCCCGCGGTCAGTCGCCGCGCTGACGACCATGGGCGAGGCCTTCGCGATCGCGCGCCGCCTCCGGGAGCTCCCGGACGACGCGCTCCGCAGGCTGACGCCCGACCGCAGGGCCTCCTCAGCCCGCATCGCGGACTTCTTCGACTTCGCCGAAGCACTGTCGGACGAGGCGAGCGTCGCCCGCCGGATGGCGCTGCTCGACCGGGACACCCTCGCCGTCCTCGCCGCCTCGCTGGACGGGACGGAGCGCCAGTCGCTCGCGACCACGCTCGGACGCGACGAGTCGGAGGTGGATGCCGCCCTGGAGCGGCTGCAGCAGGACATCCTGGTGCTGGACGACGGTGCCGGTCCGATCAGGCCGGTGAACGCGGTGGCCGCGGTGTTCGAGGAGTGGGCGGCGAGCGGCAAGCCCGGCCGTGCCGAACTCCAGCTTCCGGTCGAGGCGCCGACATCCCCCGTGACCCGACCATCACCCGACACGGACGCCCTCGCGAGCGAGCGTGCGGCCGGCGCCGTCGGCATCGTCGGCGAGAGCCTCCACGAACTCGACCGCGAGCCCGCCCGTCTGCTCGGCCGTGGTGCCCCGTCCATGCCCGACCTCAAACGGCTCGCGGCCGCGGCGGCGAGCACGCCCGAGGAGATCGAGCTCGCCCTGTCCGCGGCGTCGTCGGCCGGGCTCACCGATGCGATCGGCTCCGCCATCCGCTTGAGCGAGGTCGGTGAGGCCTGGCTGGCGTCGGCCACGGCGGAACGCTGGCTCCGTCTCGCGACGGCCTGGCGCGACGCGATCCCTGCCACGGTCCGCGATCACATCCTGACCGCGTACCGACGCGGTTCCGTCGATCTGGTCGAGGAGCTCAGCTGGTGGTACCCGTTGGCGGAGGACGCCGTCGTGGCACCGACGCGAGCGGTCGACGCCGTCGCCGAGCTGCTCGGGATCACCGTCGACGGGGCGACCAGCGGGTTCGGACGGCTCCTCGTCGACGACCACGCGGCCGACGCGGCCTCGGCGCTCGCGTCCATGCTCCCCGCCGAGGTGTCGCAGGTCGTCCTCCAGGACGACCTGACGGTCATCGCGCTCGGTCCCCCGACGGCGGAACTCGACGTCCGACTCCGGGCCCTCGCGGAACCGGAGGGGCGCGCCCAGGCGTCGAGGTACCGCATCACGACCGCGAGCGTCACCCGGGCCCTCGCCGACGGGGACACGGCCGAGGACCTGCTCGCGTACCTCGAGTCGATCTCCCTGACCGGCGTCCCCCAACCCCTGCGGTACCTCGTGTCCGAGGCCGCATCCCGATTCGGCCTCGTGCGCGTCGGGACGATCCGCGCGTCAGCCGACGCCTCGGCCGATCCTGGACGCAGCAGCTACATCCGCTCCGACGACGCTGGCCTGATCGCGGCGATCTCGGTCGACCAGAGCCTTGTGGCGCTCGGTCTCCGGCCGAGCGACGAGCACCGGCTCACCAGCCGGATCGAGGCGGCGACGGTCTACTGGGCCCTCCACGACGCGCGCTACCCGGTGGTCGCGGAGGACGACGACGGCGCCCCGCTCCGGATCCGCCGGCAGCCGGTCATGCGCGCCGCGGTCTCCGCTCCGGCCGCCTCGACGGAACCGGACCTGGTGTCGCGGCTCCGCGCCGACGACCGCGGGGACACGAGCAGCGCGTGGTTGTCCAAGCAGCTGGAGATCGCCGTCCGCGACCACACGCCGGTCACCGTGCAGCTGCAGCACGGCGAGCGCCGATCCACGTTCACGATCGAGCCGGTGAGTCTCGCCGGTGGTCGTCTGCGCGGTCTGGACCGGTCGGCCGACGTCGAACGCACCCTGCCGCTCGCGATGATCACCGAGGTCCGGATCGCCGGCTGAGCGCCCACTCAAGGGGGCTGCGCACCGGATCCGCCGGTAGACTCGACCGTTATGTCTGATGGACCACTGATCGTCCAAAGCGACCGCACCGTGCTGCTCGAGGTCGCCCACCCGCTCGCCGAGGACGCCCGCCACGATCTCTCGGTGTTCGCCGAGCTCGAGCGTGCGCCGGAGCACATCCACACCTACCGGATCACCCGTCTCGGACTCTGGAACGCGCGCGCCGCCGGGCACGATGCCGACCAGATGATCGAGACGCTGGAGCGGTACTCGAAGTTCTCCATCCCCGCGTCCGTGACGATCGACATGCGCGAGACCGTCAACCGCTACGGACGGCTCGTGATCGAGCGCTCCGAGGAGGGTGAGCTCGTCCTCCGCTCGACGGACCTCCCGATCCTGACCGAGGTGGCCGGCGCCAAGAAGATCGCGCCCCTGCTCATCGGGCACCCGACGCCGGACACCTTCCTCGTCGAGCCGTGGGCACGCGGCGCGCTCAAACAGGAACTCGTGAAGCTGGGCTGGCCCGCCGAAGACCTCGCCGGATACACGGCCGGCACGCCGCACCGGATCGACCTGGTCGAGGACGGCTGGCACCTCCGCGACTATCAGCAGCAGGCGGTCGACAACTTCTTCTCCGGCGGTTCCGGTGTCGTGGTGCTCCCCTGCGGTGCGGGCAAGACCCTGGTCGGCGCCGGAGCGATGGCGACGGCGTCCACCAACACCCTCATCCTCGTCACGAACACGGTGTCGGCGCGGCAGTGGCGCGACGAGTTGTTGAAGCGCACCTCCCTCACCGCCGATGAGATCGGCGAGTACTCGGGGCAGGTGAAGGAGGTCAAACCGGTCACGATCGCGACCTACCAGATCCTCACGGCCAAGCGGAAGGGTGAGTACGCGCACCTCGCGCTGCTCGACGCCATGGACTGGGGCCTCGTGGTGTACGACGAGGTGCACCTGCTCCCGGCCCCCGTCTTCAAGCTCACCGCCGAGCTGCAGGCGCGGCGTCGCCTCGGCCTGACGGCGACGCTCATCCGCGAGGACGGTCGCGAGGGCGACGTCTTCTCGCTCATCGGCCCGAAGCGGTTCGACGCCCCGTGGAAGGAGATCGAGGCGCAGGGCTTCATCTCCCCTGCTGCGTGCTTCGAGGTACGCGTCGACCTGCCTCAGGCCGACCGACTCACCTATGCCGCATCGGCCGACGACGAGCGGTACCGCCTCGCCGCGACCGCCCCGGCGAAGCTCGACGTCGTCCGGCAGCTCGTCGAACGTCACCGCGGCGAGCAGATCCTCGTCATCGGACAGTACCTCGATCAGATCGAGGAGCTCGCCGAGACGCTGGGAGCCCCGCAGTTGACGGGGGCGACGCCAGTCGACGAGCGCGAACGGCTCTACCAGGCCTTCCGCGACGGCACCGAGCAGGTGCTCGTCGTCTCCAAGGTCGCGAACTTCTCGGTCGACCTGCCCGAAGCGACCGTCGCCATCCAGGTGTCGGGGTCGTTCGGTTCACGGCAGGAGGAGGCGCAGCGTCTCGGCCGCCTGCTGCGCCCGAAGTCCACGGGGCTCACCGCGAGCTTCTACACCCTCGTGTCGCGCGACACCGTCGATCAGGAGTTCGCACAGAACCGGCAGCGCTTCCTCGCCGAGCAGGGCTACAGCTACACGATCCTCGACGCCCACGCCCTCCAGAACGCGTGAATCCGGCTCTCAGAAAAGTCTCAAGAAACGTGCAGATAATGGTGTCATGACCGGACCCCGCATCCTCATCGTCGACGACGAACCGAACATCCGCGACCTCCTCACCACGAGCCTGCGATTCGCCGGCTTCGCCGTCCGTGCCGTGGGCAACGGCGCAGCCGCCATCTCGGCGGTCCTCGAGGAGGAGCCAGACCTCATCATCCTCGACGTGATGCTGCCGGACATGAACGGCTTCGGCGTCACCAAGCGCCTCCGCAGCGCCGGTTACACGGCGCCGATCCTCTTCCTCACCGCGAAGGACGACACCGAGGACAAGATCACGGGCCTGACGGTCGGCGGCGACGACTACGTCACCAAGCCGTTCAGCCTCGACGAGATCGTGGCACGTATCAAGGCCATCCTCCGCCGGACGATGCAGGCCGACGAGGACGCGGTGATCCGCACCGGCGAACTGACGATGGACCAGGACACCCACGAGGTCCTCGTCGGTGACACCCCCATCGACCTCAGCCCGACCGAGTTCAAGCTCCTCCGCTACCTCATGCTCAACCCGAACCGCGTCCTGTCGAAGGCCCAGATCCTCGACCACGTCTGGGAGTACGACTTCAACGGCGACGCCGGCATCGTCGAGAGCTACATCTCCTACCTGCGCCGGAAGCTCGACCAGTTCTCCAGCGAGCCGCTCATCCAGACCAAGCGCGGATTCGGCTACATGCTCAAGGCCGGAAAGGCGTAGCCCCCACCCGATGGCCGATTCCCTGTCCACCTGGTGGAGCAGCGTCTCACTCCGGACGAAGATCACCGGGGTGACGGTGCTCGTCCTCGCCTTCGGTCTGCTCGTCGCAGGCATGGGGACGACCCCGCTCCTCAAGGAGGTCCTCACCCAGCAGGCGAACGACAGTCTGGTCACTGCCGCCAAGGGCAAGATCGTCGGTGAGATCTCCGAGGACGGTCAGCTCCAGCTCGACGCCCCCTCGACGCTGTTCGTCGCCGTGTACGACACGAACGGCGAACTCCGGGCCTCCTCCGGCTGGGACGACAGCATCGCTCCCGAGCACCCGGCGCACCTCAGCGCGAACGACGTCGCCGCGAGCGGGACCCAGATCTACACGACCACCAACGCGAGCGGCACGATCGTGTACCACGCGGTGTCCGTCCCGGTCACCCTCGACGGGTTCCGCACGGGAGCGGCATGGGTCGCCATCTCGATGCAGGGCACCGACAACACGATCGCGACCTACCTCACGATCTTCTTCGTCCTCGGCGTGCTCATCATCGTGGTCGGAGCACTCCTCACCCGGTGGTTGGTGACCGGCACGTTCGAACCGCTCCGCCAGGTGGAACGGACGGCCGCCGCGTTCGCCGACGGCGACTTCAGCCAGCGACTCGCGGGCTCGACGCCGAACACCGAGGTGGGGCGACTCAGCCGATCGCTCAACACGATGCTCGCGCGCATCGACCGCGCGTACTCCGATCGCGGGAAGACCATCGAGCAGATGCGGAACTTCGTCGGCGATGCGAGCCACGAGCTGCGCACCCCGCTCGTCTCCGTCCGCGGCTACGCCGAGCTCTACCGGATGGGTGCCCTCCAGACGCCGCAGGACGTGGCACAAGCCATGGAGCGCATCGAGAAGGAGGCCATCCGCATGGGTGCGCTCGTCGAGGACCTCCTCCAGCTCGCCCGCCTCGATGAGACGCGACCACTGAACGTCGCCCCCGTCGACCTGCTCCCGATCGCACGCGACGCCGCTCTCGACACCACCGCCCAGGCCCCCGGGCGCACGGTGCAGGTCGTCCGCGACGAACGCATGGTGCGAGCCGCCGACGACGACGCCGCCGAGACGCCAGGCGAGTCCCCAGCCGCTGCCGAAGCACCGGTCCAGACGAGCTCGACCGGCCCGATCTTCGGAGCGACGTTCAACCGCTTCCGGCGTCGGCCGAAGCCGTCCGGCGACGCCACCACGCCCGACACGAAGCCCAATGCCGAACCGTTGACCCTGGCCGTGCCGCCGATCGTCCTCGGCGAGGAGAACAAGATCCGGCAGGTCGTCACGAACCTCATCGGAAACGCCCTGCGATTCACACCCGCCGACAGCCCGATCGAGCTCGCAGTCGGCACGGACGCCCGCGCCGGGACCGCCAGCATCGCCATCGTCGACCACGGCGAGGGCATTCCGCCGCAGATCCGCGAGAAGATCTTCCAGCGCTTCTGGCGTGCCGACAGTTCACGGACCCGCGAGACGGGCGGCAGCGGCCTCGGACTGGCGATCGTCGCGTCCATCGTCGCTGCGCATGGAGGCACGGTCGACGTCACCGAGACCCCCGGTGGCGGCGCGACGTTCCGCGTGATCCTGCCGCTCGCCCCGTCGGCGGCCACGAGCCCCATCGTCATCGCGGGCCCTCCGGCCTGACCCGCCACCGGGCCTCCTCGACCCTCCTCCACAGGCGCAGGCTTGCCCCGGACGGCATGTCCGAGGTCTCCCTCGCCGGTTCCCGCGGGTGGTGAGCACCTACCGTCTCGGTAGTGGCGATGACAGGCATCGCCCGGACGAACGGAGTTCCCGATGGCCACTTTCCAGGTCGACAGCGACGCGGTCGAGCGCGCCTCCACGGCGGCACGCGTCACGATCGAACAGATCCAGAACGAGGTCGCCCGCCTGCACTCGCAGCTGGCGGCACTCGACGGGCAATGGACCGGCGCAGCAGCCGCTGCGTTCCACGGTGTCGTCGAGCGCTGGAGGGGCACCCAGCGTCAGGTCGAGGAGAACCTCGGCGAGATCAGCCGGGCACTCGCCGTCGCGGGCACACAGTACGCCGAGATCGAGCGGGCGAACGCCAGCATGTTCAGCGGGTGAGCGGCTGACCGCCGACGCGGTTCACGGACCTGCGTCGGCGGGCTCCCGCGACCTCCGGCGACCGTGGCGCTCAACGGCCGCTCAGGACCCCGGCCGCGGCAGCCTGAGCATAAGCCGTCGCTTGTGCGCCGAGCTCGGAGACCCCGTAAACCGGATCGGCCGAGCTCTCGTTACTGACATCGATGCGCAGCCAATGACCGTCGACCGTGAGGTGGACGCTGCACGACGAGAAGATCTCCGTCCGGCACTGCAGGAAGGCGTCGCGCGATCCCAAGCCGTCGAGCGCCAGGAAGCTGATGTCCGCACCGTCCTTCATCCGCGTCTCGACCAACTGCTCGTAGGCCCACTGCCCACGGGGCAGAGCGGTGAGCAGGCCGCGGGCCGAGTCGCTGTCCGGGAGCCCGAAGATGCAGTCCGGGACACCGAAATCGTCGGCGGCCCCTCGACTGGCCGAACCGCCCTTCTTCGGCGCCCACGTGTACACCAGTTGCTGGCCGAGGAGTTCACTCATCGTCGCCTCGGGCACGAAACCCTCGCACTCGGTCGGCAGGACAGCTGGCCCGGCCGTCGTGTCGCCCCAGTCGAAACGTGGCGCACTCGCCGTCGGCTCCAATGCGGTCCTGATCGATTCGACGAACGGCATGACCGCGGTCCGCGCCGCTTCGTCGGACTCGGCGACGTTGTCGGCTGGCCCATCGATCCTGACCTCCACCCAGCTGTCGCCGATGAGGAACTGCATGCTGCACACATCGAGCACGCGTCCGTCACCGGTGAAGCAGGAGAGCGGCGTGGAGTTCTCCCAGGGGCCAGGCTCGCCCGACGTCCAACCTTCGAAGAACGGCTGCCAGCGGGCTGACGCTTGCGGGAGCACCAGCACCTCCGCCCAGCGCTCGGTCCCGAGCGGAGAGCCTCCCTGAAGCCGATCACGGGGCTCCCCGTTCCCCCAACTGCACTGCAGTCCTCCGAGTGCCACGGGCGCCGTATTGATCGGTGTGGCGATGACGTCATCCGTGAAGGGAGGCTCGAGCACGACGGAGGGAGCGAGCGCCGAGCTGACGATGTCGGCTGGCACGAGGTCCTTGCACCCGAGCCCGTACGAACTGACCGGGGTCGTGGGTCCGGGGGCGGTGCTCGGTGTCGCAGAGGACACCGGTGTGGACGTCTCCGTCGGGGTCGGTTCGGCCGGCGTACACGCGCTCAGCCCCAGAATCACTACGGCGGCGATCGCCGCTCCCCCGATACGTCTCATAGCTCGATCATAGGAACCGTCACCTCGGGAGATATGCCATTCCGATCACGTCTCTACAACGACTGTTCGATCCATGCGCGACGAGCGCACAGGTCGAGGGTCCTCCCCGATGCGGGATGACGAAACGACGCAGGGCGCCTCCCGAAGGAGACGCCCTGCGCAGGTGTTGCTGTCGGACTTAGAAGTCCATGCCACCGGTCGGGTCGCCGGCCGGAGCCGGGTTCTTCTCCGGCTTGTCGGCGACGACGGCCTCGGTGGTGAGGAACAGGCCGGCGATCGACGCTGCGTTGAGCAGCGCGGAGCGCGTGACCTTCACCGGGTCGTTGATGCCGGCAGCGAGCATGTCGACGTACTCACCGGTCGCGGCGTTGAGGCCGTGTCCGACGGGCAGGTTGCGGACCTTGTCGGCGACGACGCCGGGCTCGAGGCCTGCGTTGAGCGCGATCTGCTTGAGCGGAGCGTCGATGGCGACCTTGACGATGTTCGCACCGGTCGCCTCGTCACCGACGAGCTCGAGCTTCTCGAACGCGGTCTTGCCGGCCTGGATCAGGGCGACGCCACCACCGGCGACGATGCCCTCTTCGACGGCGGCCTTCGCGTTGCGAACGGCGTCCTCGATGCGGTGCTTGCGCTCCTTGAGCTCGACCTCGGTCGCTGCACCGGCCTTGATGACCGCCACACCGCCCGCGAGCTTGGCAAGACGCTCCTGGAGCTTCTCGCGGTCGTAGTCGCTGTCGGTGTTGTCGATCTCCTTGCGGATCTGCGAGACACGACCGGCGATGGCGTCGGCGTCGCCGGCACCCTCGACGATGGTGGTCTCATCCTTGGTGATGACGACCTTGCGCGCACGGCCGAGCAGGTCGAGGGTGACGGTCTCGAGCTTGAGGCCGACCTCCTCGGAGATGACCTGGCCACCGGTGAGGATGGCGATGTCCTGCAGCTGAGCCTTGCGGCGGTCGCCGAAACCCGGAGCCTTGACGGCGACGGACTTGAAGATGCCACGGATCTTGTTGACGACGAGCGTCGCGAGAGCTTCGCCGTCGACGTCCTCAGCGATGATGAGGAGCTGCTTGCCCGACTGGATGACCTGGTCGACGATCGGCAGGAGGTCCTTGATCGCGGAGATCTTCTGGTTGGCGATGAGGATGTAGGGGTCCTCGAACACCGCTTCCTGGCGGTCGGGGTCGGTCACGAAGTACTGCGACAGGTAGCCCTTGTCGAAGCGCATGCCCTCGGTGAGCTCGAGCTCGGTGCCGAAGGTGTTCGACTCCTCGACGGTGACGACGCCCTCCTTGCCGACCTTGTCGATCGCCTCGGCGATGATCTCGCCGATGGTGGTGTCGCCGGCGGAGATGGAAGCGGTCGCAGCGATCTCCTCCTTGGTCTCCACCTCCTTGGCGTTGGCGATGAGCTCGACCGTGACGGCCTCGACGGCCTTCTCGATGCCGCGCTTGAGGCTGATGGGGTCGGCGCCTGCGGCGACGTTGCGGAGGCCCTCGCGAACGAGCGCCTGTGCCAGCACGGTCGCCGTGGTGGTGCCGTCGCCGGCGACGTCGTCGGTCTTCTTGGCGACCTCCTTGACGAGCTCCGCGCCGATCTTCTCGTACGGGTCGTCGAGTTCGATCTCCTTGGCGATGGACACGCCGTCGTTGGTGATCGTGGGGGCGCCCCACTTCTTCTCGAGGACAACGTTGCGACCGCGCGGCCCAAGGGTGACCTTGACCGTGTCAGCAAGAATGTTCAGTCCACGCTCGAGGCCGCGACGGGCCTCCTCGTCGAAAGCAATGATCTTAGCCATGTGTGTTTTTCGTCCCTCCCGGACGTCATGAACGTTGTTAGCACTCAATGAGTACGAGTGCTAAGTCGATTCTGGCACTCAGGGGGTGGGAGTGCAAGTGAGCACCGGAGCCCTGAGCGAACTCCCGGGAACCGCCCCGGAACGACGAACGACGCCGCCCACCGGAGTGGACGGCGTCGCAGGAATCGCGTGCCTGATCAGCGGCTACGCCAGGCGCACACCTTCGGCCTGGGGCCCCTTTGCTCCCGTGCCGACCTCGAAGACGACCGCCTGGCCCTCTTCCAAGGACTTGTAGCCGCTCATGTCGATCGCCGAGTAGTGGACGAAGACATCCTGTCCGCCGCCGTCGACCGTGATGAAGCCGAAGCCCTTCTCAGCGTTGAACCACTTGACGGTTCCGTTCGCCATTTCATACTCCCATTGCTGCGTGCTCTCGGCGCCCGACTGTTGCCGGACCCGGACCTGCCATCCGGGATCGGGATCCCGGCGGCCACCCTGCGCCGAAGCGGACCCGGGGGCGAGTCGAGACGGGACGGGATGAGCGGCCAATTCCAGATACTAATCCGGGGCACCGCGCGGATTCACCCCGAAATCGGCAAACGGGGCGGAGTGATACGACAACTCAACATGGAGGAAACACTCCGGAAACACGGCGAGCCGGCGACCTGACCGATCGACCTGCTCCAGCCGCGCTCAGGCGGCCGGCTGGTAGTCCGCGCCGACCACGACGACGATGCGGAGGACCGGTGCCTCGCCTTCCTCGACGGGGATCGCGTACGTGTCCGTGATCTGGATCGGGATACCGCCGAGTGCGTTCGCGATGGCGCGAGCGACGCCCTCCTGCGACGGATCCTGGTAGTAGACGCCGCTCGCCGTGACGTCCTCGGTGCTGGCGTCGCTCGTCGGGATCTGCTGCGTGAAGCCGGCGGCCGAGATCGCCGCCGCCGCCGATGCGGCGAGGCCGGCAGTGGGTGTGCCGTTCAGGACGAGGATGCTGGCCGCGGGGTCGACGACGGGGGCCGCCTCGGTCGGGGTGGGGGTCGGCGTGGGCGTGGCGCTCGGGCTCTGCGAGCCGCCGAAGAAGTCGATGCGGTCGTTCAGTCCGAACAGGGCGAAGGTGCCGATCCCAACAAGGACGAGCGTTGCGACGACGGCGACGAGGAAGGCGATCCAGCCGCGTCCCTTGGGAGCAGGGGCACGGTGTGCGCCGACGCGCTTGAGGTCGGGGACCTCGTCGAAGCGGTCGGGCGGGAAGGATTCAGCCATGGTGTGGTCTCCGGGAGCTGCTCAGCCGTCGGTGCGGGGAGCCGAGGCTCCTCGCGCCGAGAGTCGGGCGTCGCGGGTGCGCTGCAGCCGCTTGATCAGCATGGGGTCGTGGGCGAGGGCGGACGGCGAGTCGATGAGCGCGCCGAGCAGTTGATAGTACCGGGCCGGGGACAGGGCGAAGCGGTCGCGGATGGCGGCCTCCTTGGCCCCGACGTGCTGCACCCAATGGGACTCGAACTCGAGGATCTCGAGCTCGCGCGGCTCGAGGCCGCCCGTCGGCGTCGACGCCTCGTCATCGGCAGGCGTACGCGACGCTGACTGCATGCTCGTCTCCTGCCGATCGGTGCCGATGCGGCGACCGTGGAGTCGTGCTCCGGTCCGCCGTCCTCCAAGTCTATTCAGCCGATGGCCGCCGGGCCGCATCCACCCCGGCGAGGGCCGACGTTCACCGGGAAGGATCAGGCTCGGTGCAGTGTTATGGAATACGTCGGGAGCTGCATGCACGAGGCGGCCCCGCACGTAGGATGACCGAGACGAATGGAGCAGCATGACGTACGACGTGTCGAAGACCGATGAGCAGTGGCGCGAGGAACTCACGCCCGAGCAGTATCAGGTCCTCCGCGGAGCGGCGACCGAACGGGCCTGGACCGGTGAGCTCCTCGACGAGTCACGCGCGGGCCTCTACACCTGTGCCGCCTGCAACGCGGAGCTCTTCAAGAGCGGTACCAAGTTCGATTCCGGCTGCGGATGGCCGAGCTTCTACGAGTCCGTGAACCCCGAGGCGGTGCAACTCATCGAAGACCGTTCCCTCGGGATGGTGCGCACCGAGGTCCGCTGCGCCAACTGCGGCTCGCACCTCGGTCATGTGTTCGACGACGGCTTCGGGACGCCCACCGGTGACCGCTACTGCATGAACTCGATCGCGCTCAACTTCGCCGCGGCCGACACCGCCGAGCCGACGGAGTGACCGAACCGATCGAGCGCCCGGTCCTGGCCGCCGTCGCCGGGCGCCGTTCGTGGTCGAAGGTCACCGACATCGCTCCGAGTGACGCGGAACTCCTCGAGGTCCTCGGGGCGGCCGGTCGAGTGGCAGACCACAGCGCCCTGCGTCCGTGGCGGGTCATCACCCTCCGGGGCGACGACCGGGTGAAGCTCGGTCGGGCGCTCGCGAAGGCGGAAGGCGACTCGAAGCCCTCGACGAAGCCGCTCCGCGCGCCCCTGCTGCTCGCGGTCGTCGTGAGTGTGAAGAAGTCGAAGGTGCCCGCCTGGGAGCAGGAGGCGGTCGCGGCAGGAGTGGCCCACATGGTCAGCCTCCTGCTCGACGACGCCGGTTGGGGCGTGTTCTGGCGCACCGGCGGCGCGACTCGCGCCAAAGCGGTCCGGAAGGCACATGGCCTGAAGAAGGGCGAGGAGCTCCTCGGCTGGCTGTACGTCGGAGGGAAGCCGGGTAACGCTCGCACGGGGCGTCGCAAGACGTTCGACGCGAAGGCGCACCTCAGCTCCATGCCCTGAGGACGGAGTCGCTCACGACATCCGACCGATGACGGCTCGACTCAGTCGGCGGACGACGATGCCGCGGGACGACGCCTGAACCGCGCCGATGCGATCGCCACGGCGGCGAACGCGAGGAGCGTCCCGATGACGGTCGCGACATGCACGCCGTCATCGTCGGTGGGCAGGAGCACGTCCAAAGCGAGCGCGCTCAGGGTCTGACCCGCCACCGTGCCGAGCCCGAGGATGAGCACGCCCGTGTGCTGGACGAGGAACGCGGCCACGGCGATGAACACGCATCCGATCGGGCCGCCGAGGTAGAGCCACCACTCCCCCGGGAGCGGACCGGGCGGCGCGACGATGATCGCGTGCAGCACTGCGGCGACGACCAGCACGACCGTCCCGACGATGAAGTTGATGAACGTCGCGGCGAGCGTGCTCTGCGCCCGCATCTTGACTCGACCGTTGACCGCCTGCTGCCAGCCGATCCCGATCCCGGCGAGCAGCGGCAGGATGAGGAGTCCGAGCGGGATGCTCCCCCCGAGCTCGCCCGAGACGGCGACGCCGACCGCGACGAGGGCGACGACCGCCCCGAGGACGCGCTGGACGCTCAACCCGACGACGCCTCCCGGGCCGAACCCGATCCGGTCGAGCACCAGCCCGCTCGCGGTCTGGCCGGCGACGACCGCGACCGTGAACAGGGCGACGCCGAGCGCGGCGGCGGTGAGCCCCTGCGACAGCACGAGGAAGGCGCCGGCGCAGCCGCCGAGCACCGTCCACCAGGGCATCTCCCGGCGTCGGACGGCACCGATCACCGTGGCGAGCCCGCGACGGCCGGTACGGGAGACGGCGAGTCCGACCGTGAGGATGATCAAGCCGCCCCCGAAGGAGATCGCGGCGGCGGTGAACCCGTCACCGAGACGCGCACCGAGCTCGCCGTTCAACCGGGCCTGCACCGCGATGAAGGCGCCACTGACGACGGCGATGAGGAGCGCGAGCGGTGCTGGGAAACGGGTCACGGGAGGGTTCCTTCCAATGAGGAACCGCCCACTCAGCAGGCTGAGCGGGCGGTTCTCGGCTGGAGCCGACGACGGGACTTGAACCCGTAACCTACGCTTAGCAGGCGGGCTTTACGTCCGGCACGTTAAAGTTCGTTCTTTATATGCCTGACCAGCCAATTTCACTGACACAATCGGGCTCCGATGTACGACAGTCTACGCCGATTTCCGTGCCGTTCTGCGCCAAAAACCACGAGTAAATCACGAGCGATCGGCCGCATTAGACCCCCCTGTTGAGTCAGTCACTGCGCTCCGCCTAGATCTGAACACCGGCAGTTCACATCTGGACAGCCCGTCCGTTCCGGCCCAGATGGCGCACTTGGGAGGACGCCCGTCGCCCGCGTAGAGTCCTGTCAACCCGAGGGTCAGGAGAGCGGATGCGGGCAAAGGGTGAAGGGTCTGTCTTTCAGGATTCGCGGGGGTACTGGTGTGTCTCGATGGAGCTACCGCCTCTCAACGGCAAGCGCCGACGCAAGCTGATTCGGTCGAAGGACCGGGCCACGGCCGAACGGAAGATGACTGAATTCAGGGTCGCAATGCAGGCTCGCGGCGAGGTTGCGCTTGCCGACCCCACCGTGGAGGACTGGTTCCGGTACTGGATGACGACGACCGTGGTCCCAAACGTTCGACCGACCACTCGCCTTGGGTACGCGAACATCATCGACAAGCACATCGTGCCGGTAATCGGGCGCACGAAACTCGACAGTGTGACGGCGGCTCAGGTGAGACGCGTCGGGGATCGCATGGTTGACGAGCTCGGATTCGCGCGCAGCTACAGCCTCTACGCATACCGGGTCATGTCAGCCGCGTTCGAAGATGCCGTTCGGGAACGATTCATCACGTTCAACCCGGCGAAGATGATTCGTCCACCTCGGAAGCCGCACGTTGAGCTCGAGGCATTGACCGCCGACGAGGCTCGTGCGGTGTTGCAGCGGCTGAGGCACGACGAGACATGGGGCGCTCGCTGGGCGACGTCGATCCTCACCGGCGCACGTCGCGGCGAGGTCATCGGGCTTGAGTGGGACCGAGTGACCGATGTGCTCGACCTGTCATGGCAGTTGCAGCGCTTCCCCCTCGACCGTACGACCACTCCCCCGAAGCTGATTGCGCCGGCGGACTTCGAGTATCGCCAGCTTCGCGGCGGCCTGTTCCTCACCAGACCGAAGTCGAAGGCCGGGTGGCGCATCATCCCCCTGGTCGAGCCACTGCGGTCGATCATCGAGGCTCACCGGGACTCCTCGCCACCGAACAAGTTTGGTCTCGTCTTCTCCGACGACGGCCGCCCGATTGATCCTGATCGAGACTCGAAAAGATGGCGAGAGTCGCGGGCCGGCTACGGCATCACGAAGAACGTCCGTCTCCACGACCTTCGCCACACGGCGGTCGACCTCATGTACGAAGCCGGCGTCCCCGAGGACGTCATCGTCGAGATCATCGGGCACTCTGCACGCTCGATGAGTCGTGCGTACAAGTCACTCGGCAACCGACCTCGCCTGACTGACGCGATGGAACGGTACTCCGAACAGCTGCGAGAAGTGTCTATCGATGCAGCCCCTCGGTGCGGGTCCTGTGGCGGGTCAGTCATCGAAGCGGGGAGGGCATGGCGATGCACTTCATGCTCGATGCGGTACCTTCATGAACCGACTGCCTAGGTCGAATTAGGGAGCGTAGAGACAATCACGCTCTAGCGCGTAGTCGCGCAGCTTCCGTGCCCTTTTGGCGGTCTCGCCTTTCGTTGCGCAGGCCTGGAAGCTGATAGATGCATGATCGGCAACGTTCGAAGCCAGCGCATCGTCAAGCGCTGGTAACGAGGCAGCCGCCGCCTCGCCAACACCCACACCCCAGGTCCCCGCGGATTCGTATTCTTGAGCGATCCAGCGCTCGTAGGCCGCCTGAGCCCCGACGCGTTCGCGCAGCGTTGAGAGGAGGTTATCGTGACCTGGCCCGGGGATGAACGCACCCTTCGACAAAACGCCCAGCTGGAAGTGGGTCGGATGAACCTGCCGGAGAAGAACTTCGTCCATGTCCTCGATCTCGACGACCGACGGGATGACATCTATTTCATCTTCTGCGTCTGGCGACGGCGGGCCAGAGTTAGATTCAGCCTCAGTCATTCCAGCTGCCGTGTTGCAGGAACTGCTTCAACTCAGCAACGGCGAACGGACGCTCGACTTCCGCAAGCTCGTCGGTCTCCGTGTTGTCAACGCAAAGAAACAGCTGACCGTTTGACTCAATCTCAGCAGTGAATTCACAACCATGACGGGCCCACTCGATCATCACGCCGCCACCCCACGAGGGAACGACCTGCCGGCCCGCAAGATCAGCACCGACCATGAGCAACTTGCCGAGAACTTCCGTTTTCGGCGCGACGCTTCCCGGCCCGAGGAATCCATCCTCAAGGGCCCGGAGTTCAGAAACGGTGGTCATAACGGCCTCGGGAAGCTGATCTGCGTCGGGCACGACGCTACTGTGCACACTAGACGAGACGGCTGGGGAAGCGCTAGACGCCCCCGACCTGGCAGTGAAGCTGTACCCCCGAACACGGCGCTCGGTTTTCTTGGCGGGCACGGGTGCACCGCTGTCGAGGATGACCACCTCGTAAGTGACGTGTCTTGAAGTCGAGGCACCTGCCGCTCCTGCCGACAGAACCAGCGCAGCAGAAGTACCTACAGTTAGCGCCACTTTCTTGAAAGTAAGAGGGCTATTCATTGGGCAGGGTGAGCCACCCCCGGCTCGCCCCTCCCCTCCGACTCAGTTTGGTCCTTCGGTTCAGCTGCACCCGCAGTCTGCAGCCAGTTGCTCAGAACCTCTGAAAACTCCTGAAGCCGCTCGCGCGTAACAGCGAGACGCGCGACGGGAGTAATCGGGAGCAACGCACCGGCGTGCTGCGCTTGAACCTGGGGGTCCGCCACGTCCCCGAGGACTAGAGGTGGATTCAGGTGCCCAAAGGTCAAGTAGATCTGATCGCCTGCAGCTCCGTCGTGCATTGGCACGTCCGGCTGAATCACTAGCTGATTGACCAGTTGCACAGGAGCCGTCGGATCCCAGAGCCACTGTGTTCCGAAGGTGATGCCAGCCTCTTCAGTCATGACGATGATTATGGCATGACTCACACACCCGTCAGGGCTCCGTAACCCTCGGGTTGAGACAGCGTCTGCGGCCCAACCTACGATCGTGCTCGTGGCCCGTACTCGACCTATCCGCTTCGACCTCGACACTTGGTTGTGCATGCGCAATGACCCGGTGCACCCGAAGGCCATCATCCAACGCCGGCGCGACGGCCGCGGCAACGACGTGTTCTTCGTCCTCCGCTGGGACCCCGACCCCGGCGCCCTCGTGCTCATGGGGACCACGCCGACGTTGGAAGGCGCGGATCTGATGGTGCGGTGGGATCTCCCGTCCAAGCGCGACGGGAGGGACGGTCCGCCGAATGGGATCGACGGGGACGGAGTGCAGCGGCGACGCATGTAGGGGCGAGAGGACCCGGTATGCGCCGCTGCCCGCGGAACCTAGTGGCGGCGATGTCGCTGAGGACATCCAGCAGGTCATCGAGAATGTCGTCCTTGATCAGCGGATTGCAACGAAGTTGCCGACCGACAAGGCCAGCCCGACCAGACCTAACACGATGCCGACCCAACTGACGACTGTGCGTCTCGACCCCTTCGGCAGCCATCCAGACAGCGCGACCCCACAAGCGGCAAGGATGGCAGTGCCACCATCCCATAGGCGCCCCTCTATGAAGCCAGGGCTCTCAGGTCTCAACCCTGCGAGAAGTGCGACTATGGCCACGACAGCAAAAGCTCCGAGAACGGCGAGCGCCCAGTTCGAGGGGCGGCCGTCATTGATTGGCGCTGGCGCTGGCGCTGGCGCTGGCGCTGGCGGATGGTCTTCGTTGGACATTCGCTCAGTCAAGCAGCTTCACTGTCTCAAACACCATGTCGTTAGCGAGACGCACTAGAACGAAACACAAGAAAACCCCCTGGCTCGCTCTGTAGAGCGAGCCAGGGGGCCAGTAGGGTGTTGCGCATGGACAGTCGGTCACCAGGGCAGCGGAGAGTCGACGACCTGACCGAGAAGATCTGCGGTTGGGGCTTCCTGGCTGCGGCGTTCGTCTGCTTCATGACCGGCATGATGGAAGTCGGCTGGTTCGGGATGCGAGACTTCGGCCCCGTCACAGTCGGGGCCTTCTACGTGGCCCTCGTGTGTGGCGCGGGTTGGCTCACAGGCGTGTACAACCGCGACGAGGCGAAGCGCCGCGGCGACCACCCACCCACCGACTAGACAAGCGGGAACTGCAAGCGTCCCTGCAACGGAGTCGACGTCACACGCGCAGTGAAGCCAGACGCGGGGAAGTTCGCCCCCGCGATCGCCAGCGACTGACCTGAAGCGCCCACCGTCACGGTCCCGATACTCGCGCCGTCGAAGTTCCGCGTCGTGCCGATGCTGACGACACCGATGGTTGACTCGGCCGCGTATCGCGTCACGAGGCAGACCACTGTCCGCTCGAAGTTCGGGCCGCGCATGTCCACGACGGCAAGCCAGGTGCCGCCGCCTGTTGCGTAGGCGCGCGTGAGGTTCGCCCCGGTGGTCAGCTGGTACTTGACCTCGTCCGGTGTCTCCTGCAGCGTGACGCTTCCGTCTGAGTTCAGCTGGTAGCGGTCGACGAGCGTCATCCCCGTACCGAGCTGCACACCTTCGGAGATGCTGCTGAGAGAACCGGCGTGACGCCAGCGTCCGGACGACGAGTATCCGAACAACTGGTGCACCTTGGTCGAGGTCGTCTCCGTGCGGATCGACCCGATCGTGTTCACGTGCTGCGTCGACTCGTTCAGCAGGAACGGCACACCCTCGGTGCGGAGGAACAGCGTGACGTCCATCGGCGAGTGGTACAGCCGGCAGCCAGCACCGACCTTGATCATCGGGCCGGGCGCAGAGGTGCCCTGGTTGAGGATCACGTCGCGGAACCCGACACCGTGGAACGAGTCGTTGCCCGTTCCCCGGCGGAGCTCCATCGGCAGCGTTACCGACGTGGCGAACTCGGAGTCATGCATGACGTTGAACTCCGAGAAGTTGCCCGTCCCGTTGTTGTTCAGCAACCAGCCGATCGCGAGGTTCTTCATCCACACGCGGTAGATGTTCACGCCGCCGCAGCCCCGGAGCTCGATGCCGATACCGCCTGCACCCTCGATCGACATGTCCTCGATGACGCCGCCTGACAGCTGCCCGGATCCACCCCGGAGGAGGATAGCGGTGCCGCCGCCGGTGACCTGCAGGGTGGTGAGGTTGCGGCCGAAGCCGCGGATGATGGGCTGGTTGAACCCGGACGGACCGACAAGGCCGGTCGTCAGGTAGGTGCCCCGCTGCAGGTAGAGGGGCACGCCGGTCGCGGTCGCCTTGGTGACGAGATCCTGCAGCACGGCGGTGTCGTCGCCGCCGGACGGGGCCGGCGCGAGGAGCAGGTACCGCTGGTCGAGGAACTGCCGCGTGGGGGTTGCGTTCGTCACCTCGTTCTTCACGGCGTTCGCGGTGGGGATGACGTTGGCGCCGTCGTCTCCGCGGTCGCCCTTGTCTCCCTTGAAGCTGCCGAGGTTCTTCTCCTCGCCGTTGTAGCGCTCCAGCACGACGTCGTCGGTCTCCCGGCGGAAGTCGATAACCGTCTCGGGTGCGATGGGGCCGGTGTCGCCCTTGAGGTTCGAGATCGGGATCTTCGTAACCATGTGTCATTCCCCAATCAGGTAGAGCATGTTCGTGGAGCCGACGTACAACCAGTCGCCGGGTTTCGCGCCCTCAGGCACAGGATCTGTTTCGAGCTCGACGTACCAAATCTCCCCGTACCCGAGAACGGGTGGGAGCAGGTCCATGTAGAGGACGGATGCTTGGTCGGGGATCGCCACTCGCCGCACCGAAGCTCGACCTCGCAGGGCCTCGATGATGACGACCGCAGTGCCAGGTGGTGACGGCGGCATGGTGAACGGTCCGCCATCGAGGGCGACAATCTCGCCACCGCGCACTGTCGCAATCGCCAGAGCCTGAGTTGCCGACCCCGCAGCCGACGCGAACGGCACCTCCTGTCGGAACTCGAGGCGTCCGTCTGCTGGTTGGCCGGCTGAATCCGGGACAGGCCCGGTGATGATCGTTGCCACAGTGGGCCTCCCTAAGCTGTACCGGCTGCTGAAATGGACGGAGAACGGAACATGGCGTTCGCGTTGTACGCGTAACACTCGAACCGGGCAATGAGGGGCGTGTTCACAGGCAGACCGTCGATGACGTCCAACCCGGCACCACCAACACCGCCGAGGACACCGTTCGTGAAGCCCTTCCACGCATCCCGTCGGCTCTCACGCGTGACAACGGGTGCGCCGAGGTCGGTGTAAATACCGAACGTTGCGATCGCGGAATCACCGGCGGACAGGACCAACGCCTGCACGTCGATGCGTGCCCGACCGGTCGGCGTGGAGAACGACACAGACGGTTGGTCTGTGGTCGCCCACGAGTTCGCGGACACCGGCTGATACGTGGTCCCGCCAGAAGCCGACACAGGGCGCGTGGAGTTCAGGAGGTTAACCGCGGCGTTGAGAGCCAACAGTTGCTCAGCCTGCGCCGCAGCGACCCGCTGGACTTCCTCAACAGCAGCCTGCAACTCCTGGACAGTCAGCGCACGCTCTGTGCCCGTAGACCGTTGTGCGTCACGCAACTGCCGCTGCTGATCCTTGATCAGACCAGCCTGATACTGCTCCGGCGGAACATACCGAGGACCATCCATTAGAACTCCTCCGCCGTCACAACCTGCAACCACTCCGGATCAGACGTGCCACCCGACATCGACACCACCCGCAGCCGCTTCTGACCGTTCTCCAGAAACACCGACCCGCGAATGTCGAGCGACAACCAGTCGCCCTTACGCATGCCCACCGCGGCGGACTTGCGGACATCGAACGAGTAGAACTTCCCTATCGTGCGACCCTGAGCGACCCGTGCGCGGGCATAGGAATCCAAGGTGGACTGTTCCTTCACTGACGAATGCGACGAGTCCAGAACCTCCGAGAACGGGAAGCCGCGGTCGGTGAGGTACGAGTCATCAGCACGGGACACCAACATACGGTCGTCCGTCTTCCCGCCCGTGAACCAAGCCCGTGACGTCATGTACGTCGGCAGTGGCTTGTACTTCAGCTTCCGAGCCGTCGGTCTCTTCCCGCGGATCGAGAAGTCGAACTCCGACTGTGACGTGATGAGCCGGTCAGCGTCGGTCGCTGTCCGCAACAGGGTCTGCATCTTCCCCACCACGTCAGTGCGCCAACGGGACACATAGTCGACCTCGACACCACCCTCGAGCTTCGTGATGTCATCGATCAGCTCGAGCAGGTTCTTCATGTCGGCCGCTTCAGTGTTCTTCTCCCGCGACCCGACCCGGTCCGCCTCGAACACCCACGGCAAACCGAACCCGGGCATCGCCATGGCCCGCTGCACCAACTTCTTGATGATGGTGCCGTACTCCCAACCGGACAGGTTGGTGTCGTACGTGGAGACAGGTTTGCCGTCCGAGCCGATGATGTTGCCGACGTTGAACGGGAGGACGAGACGTTCCCCAAGCACCGACTCGACACCGTTGCCAGGGATCGACAGGATCTTCGAGTCCTCATCCCACTCCGGGATGCCAACACGGCCGGCAGCTACGAAGTCAGCCCAACCGTCTTCCTGGACAGCGATGACTGTCTTCTTCGGGGTAACGAGGTTCGCCAACCCGAGACGGCGCATGGACTCGGTGTACACGGGGACGTCGAACTTCAAACTGTCCGGGGAACCGATCGTCTGCGTCCACGTCGCATCAACGACGGACAGCTGATCGAGGTCTTCACCCGTGAGCAGATCGAACAGCAAACACTTCACGGGTCACCAACTCTCAGATCTCGTCGCTGACCGCGAACTTCGGGACCGAACCGGCCCCAAGCTTCGTGAGGAAGTCGTTCACCGCTGGGATCGCGATGATGCGAGTGACCACACCAGTGACGACGAGGATGCCTGCGACGATCGCGTTGACGAGGATGGTGACCTCAGCCGGGACGCCATTGCCGGTGAACGCGTCGACCACCAGCGGCAGTGAGATGTTCACGACGGGGAGGATGACGATCAGGTTCACGAGGACCGTGCGGATGACCCGCTGGGACTTGAACCAGATCTCGGGAACTGCTGCGTGCTTGGACATGGGGTTGTCTCCTATATCGGTGTGTCGTTTAAGTGGGTAAGCTCGCGCTCACCCTCCTGCAGGGGGTCAGGACTTCGGGGTGTCAACAGCACTCCGAAGTCCGCTCAGTCAGAGTGCAGATCCTCGATCTCGAGCTGCGTCATGTCCTCAGCGGACGGCATCGGCATCTGACCCTGACGGCCGTTCCGATCCCAGGTGATGAGCTGCCGGAAGAACCGGCGGATGATCGCGTTCGTGGACTTCTTCCACTCCTTGAATGCGTTGAGCTCCTCTTGGACTGGCTGCAACGCGATCGCGATGCGCTTGTCCACGTACTCGGCGAGCTCAATGTTGTTGTCGAACAGTTGCGACCCTGCATCCACCTGGTTGCGTGTCTCCGCTGTCCGGTTGGAACGCTTGTTGTTGAGGTACACGCCCAACCCGAGGAGGAGCGTGACGAGGAGACCGGCGGCTGAGATCCACTCCGCGCCGGTCACTCGATGACCCGCTTCTGCTTCCGCAACTGGAACCCGAGGTCTAGGACCCGCCAGATGGGAAGCACGATCAGCGCCGACATGAGACCCGCGGTGGCTTGCGATCCCGGAATCTCGAAGCTCCGTGCTGTCAGGACTGCCACGTACGACGCGACCAGCCCGATGAGGACCAGTTTCGCGCCCAGCTCGAGCTTCCCCAGCTTCGGGAACGCCACGCCCACCAGGCACGCCAGCCCCGTCAACGCGATCGCGCCAGACCAGAACGCCGCGTACGTGGCGTTCGTCACATCAGTCACCGACCCGACACCGCGGGCGAACCCGACGACCCCGAAGTACAGGAAGATGAGGTTGCCGACCGGGAGGACAACCCGGAAGATCCCACGGAACCGCCAATCCTCGGGCCGGATGTTGCCCGACGCCCAGATGGACGCGGCGAACAATCGTTTGAACATGGGATCCCCCTCCCGGGACGAAAGGGTCAGGACGCCAGCTTCTCGCCGGCCTGCTTCACGATCGCCGCAGATACCCGAGGGATGATCTGCTCGAACGCCTTCGCAAGCTCCGCCGCGTCCACCTGCGTGTCCACGTTCACCACCGCACCCTTGAGTGCGTCAGACAGGGCAGCGCGCAGCTTGGCGTCGTCGAGCTGGATGCCCGCAAGTCCCGCCTTCCGGTGGAGTGCGAGGAACGAGTCGACGATGGCGTACTCGGTTGCGTTCAGGGTGTCTGGCTTCCCCGCGTATGCGCCAGGCGTCCAGTCCCCACGGAACGGGGTGGCGAGCTGGGGGGCGTTGCGGACACGGAACAGGAGCTCATAGAGCTGCTGGGTGCCGACGCCTGAGGTGCCGAAGATGCTGGTGCACATGCCTGCACCGTCGTCGCGGAAGGTGAGGTTGAACATGGGATCCTCCTGGATCGGTTGGGTTTTCGCTTTGGCTTCGCCACCTGCGGCGATGATCGGGAGACGGTCGTACAGGTAGTTGCCGGGGCACTGGGTGGCGTACGAGTCGCCGAACCAGTCCGCGAGGTCCCGGTGACCGAGCACCGTGGATGCTCTGCCGTCACGTGTGGGGGTGAACCCGTACCGTGCGCCGACGTCAGCGATGAGGTTCGCCAACGACTCCTCAGCCTTCGCAGAGATCGCATACCCGGTCGCCGGATCGAGGGATTCGTTGCACACCTCGACTGTGATCGAACGCCCATCCCATGCCGAGCTCGACGACGTCCATGCCCGGTACTCCTCAGGGACGACCGAGATGATTTCGCCGCCGTTGCCGATGATGTAGTTCGCCGATACTTCCTTCGCGCCCATCATCAGATCGAGAACGGCACGCCAGTTGGTCGATACGGCGTGATGCACAAGGAAGTGGTCAATCGTCGCCCCGTTGCGGCTGGACTTCTGCGACGTGACGTACGCCTGATTCGTGAGCGGTGATATGGTCATGGTCGCCTCAAATCTCGATCAGTTCGATCGCCGCACGAAGCTCCATGCTCGTGTTCGCCACCGTTATCGCTGTCGGGTTGAAGATGCTGAGCGATGCCGACGTTGAACCCGTCGCAATCGACAAATTGCACAGCAGAACCTGCTGCAACCCGTTGAACGCAGTGTTCTTGCCCCAGCACGAAGCCCGAACAATGACCGCGTCCCATGCCACCCCCGTTGGAGGGTTGATGCCGCTCTGACGGTTCTGCGTCCAGAACGAACCACCCGCCGGCCCGAACGACTGCGGCGCCGACCACTCCACGAAATAGCGGTACCAGCGACGCTTCCCATTCGCCATGGTGATCCACGTCCAACCAGCGGCGTCGACACCAGACGGCCCGTATGCGACTTCCCAGGACCCGCCGACCCGCACGTAATCGAGGTTCGTCGCGGTGACATACGCCTTCTGCGCCTGCGCCGCACCAGCCCACGCATCCAGGTCAGCCTTCGTGCGGAATAAGACCGTCGACCCAGCCGCCGCGGTGAACGGGTGCAACGGGGTGATGACAACGCCCGCCGAGTTCGTCGCAGTAGCCGTCGAAGGAACCGCCACACGAGCGATCGGGATAGCAGCATCAGGCAGAGCCGGATCAGAGGGGGTCGCCGACGGCGTGCCGGGTACGACAACGAAGTCCGAAGTGGACACTGTCCCCGTGAGCTTCTGATCCGTTCCCACGTACGCGACGATGTTGTACTGCGTGTTCGCAGACGGCGGGTTCGGGATCGCCACGTCGATCGTTTCAGTGAGCGCCGCGAAGCGCGCACCCTCCTTCACGTGCACGAGCTCCATCGGTAGGACGTTCACTCGCATGTCCGGGCGGGCAGTCACCAGCGCGTTCGTGTGGCGGGGCAGCACACCTGCGCGTGGAACCCCGGAAGCGTTCTTCACCACCAGGCCAGCAAGGATCGCTGCGTGCTCGTCAGAGGTGAACTGCACGCCCGTAGTGGGCCAAAGATCGGTCAGCATCGGTACTCCTACCAGGAAGCCGCACGCATGCGGGCATTGAACTTTGGATCACCAGTGACCGTCCCCAACGGACGCACCGTGACAGTGGTTGAACCTTCGGGAGGGACCGAGAACCAGTCCCGGGCTGTCACCAGACGAGACGGGATCGGTGAGATGCCGTCGAGGAACACACGCTGCTCAGCCGTGTCGAATACCAACGACTGCGTGTCACCGATCGGACGCTCCACCCGCAACCGGCCGCGACCGTTCACGACGAGCTCCACACCCAACGACATGCCACCCGTCACCTCGAGCAACGGGTAACCATCAGCGGACCCCGTGTTCGGGATCACCAACCGCCCAGAGTTGGACGACATCGCGTAGCTGTACGGGTACGAGTACGGGTACGAATACCCGCCCGAGTTGTCAGGCATGCCCGTCGTGATCGTGAACTCAGGGCCGTACCGGATCGGATCATGCGCGAGGACATCGATGGCGAACTCGACGTCGTTTCCGCCGTAGTTGTCCTTCGGCGTCGCAGCACGAATAGACACCATGCGCGTCCACGAGCCGTCCTGAGCGTGCACCGTCATCGGCTGTGGGGTGCGGAAAGCACCCCACGCCGTGATACGCGCCTGAGCGGCAAGAGCGTCCGCTGCATCCTCCCCTAGGAAGAACGCGTCGAACGACACCGCCAACGAACTCCGCAGAATCTCGCCCGGCGTGAAGTCTCCATCGCCGAGCGGGTTCGAGTCAGACGGGTTCTTGCTGTCCGGTAGCCGGCGCCAGTCATTCAGCCCACTGAACCCCCAACCTGTGGGGACGTCAGTGGTGCCGTCGAACCAGATACCGCCGAGGTCGATCCCGTACGCAACGTAGTCGTCCATCAGGCCCCCTGCATTGCGTCTTCGAGCAACCTGCCGGCCTGCCGGAACAGGATCTGTGGATCCTCAGTGCGCTGCTCGAACACGTTGTTCTGCGTGACCGAACCGGTCCCGCCGCCAATCTGACCGAGCACTTGCGGGCTGAGCGGAATGACCGCTTCGTCGTAGCGACCCTCACCGATGACCGCCGGCATGCCACCAGGACGGGCGGCGATGATGCCACCCTTCGCGAGCTTCGGCAGTTCCCCAACCGTGAGGTCGATGGTCCCGCCAGACGCATCCTTGATGCCCTGTGCGACGTTGTTGATTCCAGCGATCACGCCGTTGATGAGGTCGATGACGCCGTTCACGACGCCCTTGACGATGCCGGTCATGCCGTTCCAGATGCCAGCGAAGATCTGCACGATCCCGTCCCACGCCTGCTCCCAGTTGCCGGTGAAGACACCAGTGATGAACGTGATTAGACCGCCGAGAGTGTCGGAGATCATCTGGATGACCGGAACCAGGATTCCGGAGATCGCGCTGACCACGGAGGTGATCATCGGAATCAGGAAACCAAGGGCGATCTGCAGACCCATAACGCCAGCGTTGATGAGGAATGACAGCAGCTCGATCAGCGGCGGCAGGATCACCCCGATCAGGTCGAGCAGCGGGGTGAGAAGCGCCAGGATCGGGGTCAGCAGAGGCGTTATTGCCCCGACCAGCTGCATGAATACTGGTGCGAGTGCCGCTACCAGGGTGGAGAGAAGCGGGAAGATCATTTCCACGATCGGCATCAGGGCTGAGATCAGGGTGGAGAAGATGGGAACCAGCATGCCGATCAGCGGCCCGATCAGGTTGAACGCCGGCAGAAGAGCCGTGATCAGCTGACCCACCAGCGGCAGGACAGCGGCGAGCAGCTGACCAAACACCCCAGCAAGGGTGACAATCAGCGGCAGGATCTGCGGGAGCACCGCTGCAAGGACGCCAGCGAAGATGTTCGCCAGCAGGACGATCTGCGGCAGCAGGGTCGTAACCGCTGAGCTGAACGCGCCGGCAAGCACGTCTCCGATCTGCGAGAACGCGCCGAGTAGGACAGGCAGGACCGGTGCGAGGAGCTTCAGAGCCAGCCCGAGCGGAGAAACCAGCGACAGCAGTTCCGCGAACCCGCCAATGTCGAACCCGCCGTTGAGCATGTCGGTGATGCCCTGTAGCGCCGGCCCGACGACGGAACCGATCTTGTCGCCAACTCCAGCAGCGAGATCCTCGATCGGGCCAAGCGCTGACGTGACAGCCGAGATGAGGGGCGCGATGTACGGGTAGATGCCGCCCAGCAGGCCAGCACCGATACGCCCAAGGGAGGCGAGGAAGTTCGATGTGGCGCCGGGGATGGTCTTACCCATCTCCTCCGCGACCGTGCCCGACGCGGAAGTCATGGCCGCTTCGAACTCAGCGAAACCGATCTTGCCGGCCGAAGCCATGTTGAAGACTTCCTCAGTCGTCACACCAAGGTTCTGCGCGAGCGCCTGGTAGATCGGGATACCCCGGTCGGCGACCTGCTGCAGGACGTCGTTCTGAGCCTTCCCCAGCGACGCAACCTTCGCGTAGATGGAACCCATGTCGCCGATACCCACACCAGCAGCGGAAGCACTGTTCGCAACAGACTTCAGGACACCCTGCAGCTGCTCACCAGGCTTAATGTTCGCCGCCACCAGAGACGCAGCAGCCGTCGCAGCGTCACCGAGACCGAACGCGGTTCCCTTCACGGACGCTTTCGCGTTGTCCATGATCTGGGTGATGTTCTCGGTCGTCTGCCCGAGACCGGTGAGCTTCTTCTCAGCGGTGTCGATGGCCTCGAGGCGGCTGAATCCCTTCGCGAGGGCTACTCCGAGTCCTGCGGCAGCAGCGACGCCGAGAGCGATCGCGCCGCCCTTGACGATTTTCCCGAGACCCGCGGTGAACGAGTTACCTGACCGCTGTCCGGCCTCGTTGACGGCACCCTGCACGTCAGACGCACCAAGCGACCGACCGATGTCACGACTGACACCAGGCATACGCGTGTACAGGGCGATGTACGCGTCCGCGATTTCGGTTGCCAAGCAGACCACCTCCGGGGATGCGAAACACCCCCAGAGGGGCTACTGGGTTCGTGCCTGACGGCGCTGGTACGCGGCGGCTTGACGTTCGGTGTGGGCGTTGTCCGGAGACGCCTCATGCGCGTACGCGGGAGGTTTCGACAGCTTCGGCTGGTTGCGGCCCTCACGCCCAGCCTTCGTCTTCCGCCAGTCGAGGATCTGCAAACGCCACTCGATGTGGTTCAGCAGATGCATTTCCGGGGACCACGCATTCGGCCCACCGATCGCACGCCACAACGCACACCCTGGGGTGAGGTTCGCGGCGTAATCGGCGAGCTCGATGATGTTGATGCCCTGCTGGCCGAGACGCACACCGTACTCAGCCATGAGCGACGCTCGCAGGGGACCCTTGTAGTGGATCAGGATCCCCGCGAGCGACATCAGTTTGGGTTGATGGCCTCGAACATCTCGGACAGGAACTCGGCGATGGAACCCTCACCCTGCGCCGGCACACGGCCGGTCTTCGGGTCACGAAGCGCTTCCTTGATGAGCTTCGTCTGCTCCTCACCCAGCAGGCGGTTCAAGACCTGCGCGATGCGCGAGATCTCACCGGATGCGGCGTCCTCGAGCAGCTCGTAGTCGTTCAGTGACTCGTCGAGGATCGTGAGCTTCACGCCGCGGATTGCGACCTCACGCCCACCCTCGACGATCTTGACGGCAGGCTTCTTCGGCTTGTGATCCTGCGGCGCCTTCGGCTTCTTCGGCTTGGACTTCTGGACTTCAGTCATGGTGATGACTCCTTCGTGATGAGTTGGGAATGCCTGGTCAGGCGATATCGAGGGTGCAGGCAGCGAGGATCGCGGCTTCCGCGCCGACGCTCTTCGCCATCGCATTCGCTTCGTCCTGCGTGAGCTCAGTGAGCGTTCGGACGTTGTCGCCTGCATGGTTGCTGATGCTCTCCGTGTCGACCTGGTCGATCACGAGGACGAAAGGCGTGCGGACGAGCTCGCCTAAGACCTGAGATGGGAGTTCGAGGATCTGGATTCGTGCCATGGTGACGGCTCCTTCGTAGTGTGGTGACGGCTCAAGAGAGTGACCGGGTGGGGCGAGCCATCACCAAGGGATTCCCCACCCGGCCACATCGTTACGGCGTCGTCGAAGCCACAGCATCCGGGTCAGTACCGCCGGTGAGTGCGGAACCATTCGCTGCGAGAGTCACCGCAGACGGGAACGTGATCACAGTCGGCGACGTACCCGTTGCGGTAATCCCCGACAGCCCCGTGACACCCGCGAGAGCGTTCAGAGCCGCAGCGACCGCCGAAGCGGCAGCGTTGTAGGCGAGAGGCGCCGTAGAGAAGTCGTTCACCGACAGTGCGTACGTGCCACCAGTCGGGGTTCCCGTGACGCTCACGTTCCAGACTGTGTCCGTTGCGAGACCGGACGACTCGAACGTGATGTAGTCGCCGATGATTTCCCCGAGGAACGGGAACCCCGCGATGTCCGAGTTCGTGAACACCCGGTCACCATCAGGAACGATCTCAAACCGTTCGATGACGTGACGTTCCTTCACCGTGATGTCATCAGCGTCGAACACGTCCACGACGACGGAGCGGGCGGAGACCTTCTGGCCGGCACCACGACGAGTGCGACGAACACCGTTCGCTACGGAGACTTCCTTCTCGTCGTACCGCAGACCCTTCGTCTGAGCCTTCGACTCGAGCGCGTGGAACCCGATGGTGGTACCAGGCGTTTCGATGCGCGTACGCACCACACGAGCCCCCTGGTGGCCACGGATCTCAGTCTTCGAACCAGTGAACGCCTCCGTGATGCCATCGGAGTGCAACCAGCCGACGTCCTCGAACGCCGGGTCGAGCACAGAGTCGATACCCGTCGGCAGCGGCGTGCCGATCGGGGCCAGGTAGATCGCGTCGGCATCGGAACCGAAGATCCGAGCGAGGGATGAGTTGACGGCCACGGGGGCCTCCTTTCATGACGAAACCCCCACCGGAGTCCGGCAGGGGTTTCATGGTTTTTTGGGTTAGGCCCCGAGGTAATCGAGCGCCCGCCTCAGGTTTTCCGGGCTGTCTTGGAAGCGACCGAGCGCAATGTTGCATTGGTCGCAAAGTAGGCCTCGTACACGACCAGTCTCATGGTCATGGTCTACGGCGAGAGCCTTGCCGTTCTGCGCTTCAGTCTTACGGCAGATCGCGCACGCGCCCTGTTGATCTGCGTGCATGGCGCGGTACTGTTCGGCAGTCATTTCGATGCCCTGATTCCGCCAGGTCGATACTTTGGCGCGAAGAGGATCTGCGCGGTAGCGGTTGCGTGCCGCATCTCGCAGTTTGTCCGCATTTGCCGACCTGTATGCACGCCTTCTCTCAGCGAACAGCGGGTCGCTTTCTCGTGCCTCTCGTGACCGCTGCGATCCGCAGGACTTGCAGTAGTGGCTAGCCCCAGTGCGGTTAGCGGCTTGTCGGCGAAAAAGGTCGAGCGGCTTCCGCTGCCCACATCCGCGACAGAGCTTCATGCCATCTTGGATGAGAGCCGGAATTATGCGAGCTGAAGCCTCACCGGCGGTTCCGTCTTTGAGGAACCTCTGGTAGTGCATGGGGCACATGGCCCGCACGATCCGCGGTGACGTCGAAATGCATCCTTCGATGCAGCAAGTGCGGGTAGGCTCTGTCTTAGCCACGGATTCTCCTACGTAACTAGGTGATCTTGGTTAGGCCCCGGCGGATGTTGACGCATCCGGTTTGGGGCCGCTCTCATGCTAGCGCCTACCTCTGACAGTGGTCAGCGGGTGGCGCGAATGGTCAGCGACATTGTGAAGCGGTAGCGATCAGCACCCGTGGCGGGATCGGGCGCGTAGTACAAGCCGCCGGTCTCTTCAACGGTTCGAACGAGCGGCATGCGCGTGTACCTGTTGAGGAACTCTTCACGACACCGGGACGCGAGGTCGAAGGCGGTTGTGGAGTTTTCCGCCTCGACCTCGACGGTGATCTGAGCGCGCTCGAGCACCCTGTTGATGGCGGACCCACCGGTTCGATAGGCGCGCACGGAACGCTTGGGTCGAGGGTTTGGGACCTTCGTCCCGACCCGTTCCGGAGCTGCAACAGGTTTCAGGAACGCGACCGCCATCGCTTCCGCGTCCTCGAACCTCATCGCACTGACCCCATAGCGCGCTCGAGCACTGCGCTCTCAGCCTGCCGCTTGGCGCCGTCTCGGTTCGCGGTCTGGACGTACACACGGGCGGTGAAGTCCTGAGGGCGCTCGACCATCTCAAACCCGGGGCCGGCGGCGTCCGCGATTTCCTTTCCGAGCTTGGCGAGCTCGGGCTGGTAGTCGCGGAGAACCTTCTGGATGCCGCGCATCTTGAGTCGCACTTGAACCTTGGCCATGTCAGCCCTCCACTCGTCGGATTGTGACGACGTTGCCGTAGTGCTCAGCACCCTCGGGGTGTTCCCAGATACGGGTTTCGCCCTCGACCTCGTACTGCCGCCCGTTCACGGTCACTCGGTCGCGTGCGCCGAAGATCGTCCCGGGATACAGGTACAGGGTGGGTTCGACGATGACTCGGTCATGGCCGGCCTCGCGCGGCTCCGAAGTGGAACCAGGATCGAACGCCATGATCTCGACGTCGGCCGGGTTCCCCCAGGACTCGCCCTCGTTGCCGTGCAAGTCTTCACCGGTGCCCGCGAACGTTTCGCGTTGCACGATCATGCGCGCATCACGATCGTGCCGGACGTACGCGGCGCCCTGAAGCTGTTCGCGATCGCCACATCATCCGGCGACAACAGCAACTGCCCACCCACCGAGTAGGTGGAGAACGTCTCAGCCTCAGTGAATGGCCCGGTGGTCTTCGACCGCTGCGTGACACCTGCAGCAGCTCGAGGGTCGATGCGGAGGACACGAGCGGCGATCTCCGCCACCGTGACCTTCACGAGGTCGGGTACCTCGTCAGAGCCGTGCGAGTACGAGACGCGCACGAACTCGTAGGACAGCCGGTGCAGCGTCAGCACCTGGTCGAACCGGGTGAACGGGATCACCGCACCGCAGTCGTCGACCACCGATTCAACGCTGGTGACTGGCGACTGCGGGAGTCGCACGGTGCCGGCGTTGACCTTCAGCCGGACAGTCGATGTCCCCGGGGTGAACCGTTGCCCCGAACGGAGCCGGAACAGTTCAGATGCTTTCGTCAGCATCGCGTCGACCCGCGTGACCTCCTCGGAGGTGAGAGCACGCCCGAGCGCCGCGACGACGTCCTCTTGGGACGCCAGAGTTGGGTTGGACATGATCTCACCTCCTGGGTGGTTACGCGACCGCGATGGCCGGGCTGGTGCCGCCGGTGAACGCGCCGGTGGCTGTGACGACAGCGCGCTCATTGAGCGTGACCGTCTTCGCGCTGCCGGGGAACGCGCCGCCGGAGACCTTGGCGCCGGACACGCCGGTGAGCTCGTTGATCTCCTTGGCGATGTCGGCGTTCGACGCGTTGTACGCGATCGCGTCGGTGGTCTGACCGTCGATCGTGACCGTGAACGTGCCGCCGGTCGGCGCGCCGGTGATGGTGAGCGTGTAGGACGGCTTCTCAGCCCCGCCAGCACCGAACGTGACCTTGATGGCACGCTGGAACTTCATCACGACCGCGTCGTTCTCGTCGCGGAGGAGCGAACCGTCATCCAGCTGCTCCGGGTCGGTGACCGCCGTGGCTCCCGCGAAGGAGTGCACCACGGAACGGTCCTTCATGGTGAGGCCGTCGTAGTCCCAGACCTGAGTGACTGCGAGACCGTTGCCGGCCGCGACGCCACCACCCTTCGATGCGCCCTGGGGGACGACAGGGGCGACGTTCGCGATGGCGACAGCCGTCTCGTGGACGAAGTAGGACTCGTCCTCACCGAGCGCGTCGAGCTCGATGATGATGAACCCACCGAGCTTGCCCACGACGCCCTCACGGAGCGCCTCGGGGATGCCGGCAGTGTCGACGTCGAGGAGCTTGTCGTAGGAGGCGACGGCCTCGGACACGTTCGCGCCGACGAGCCAGTACCGACCGGTGAGGGGCCAGTGTGCCTTCTGCGCGAGCTTGCGCGCACGGATCGCGACCTTGCGGGGGTCGGACTCGACGGAGCTTCCCGATGCCGGGTTGAACGTCACGCCGAAGACGAACGCTGCCGCGCGGAGGGTGCCGACGATGAGGTTCTCGAACCACTCGAGGATCGCGCGCACCTGGGGTGCCTGCACGTCCCGCACGTAGTCGACCTCGTCGAGCGTCTCCTCCTCCGGCTGCAGGTGCACAGCCGAGTAGGGGTGACGGTCGAGCTTGACCTGGATCTTGCTGTTCGCGATGCGGTCGACGACGATCGAGTCGTCGCCACGCCACTGCTTCTCGCGGGCGACGAGCACCGCGGGGCGCTTGATGTTGACGACGTCGCCCTCGGCACCCTTGAAGTCGGCCTCACCGAACTTGTACGTGAAGAGCGACGGCGCCTTCAGTTCCTTGCGGAGCAGAGCGAGCGCGGTTGCCGCGATCTTCTGCCCCTTGACGAAGATGTTTGCCATGATGGCTTCCCTTTCAGAACGTTTCGGCCATCACGGACGTGATGAACCGGGGTGCTACCGGGCGGTAGCGGCGGCGACGATGTCGTCAGCGGACATGTCACCATCACCGATGCGGGTTCCTGTTGCGCCCTGGCCTTCAGCACCAGGTGCTTCGGCGGGCGCGGGGAGAAGAGCGAGGATCTCGTCGGCGTGTGCCTCGAGCTCCTCACGGCTGGCACCACGGAGCGCGGTCGCGGGGATCTTCCGATCCTCGAACCCCTTCTCCTTCGCGATCTCCTCACGGAGCGTCGCGGCGGTGGTCTTCGCGTCGATCTCGGCGAGCTTCGCTTCCGCGGCCTCAGCGCGAGCGAGGAGTTTCTCCTGCTCGGTCTGGTTCGCGGCTTCGAGCTCGTCCAGCTGCCGCGCCTTGTCGGCGTTGGCCGTGGCGCGCTCTTCGTTCTTGCGTGAGAGCGACTTCCACTTCTCGGCTTCCGCCTGAGCGGCGGCGAGCTGTTCCTCGATCGTCTTCGCTGCGTTCGCATCCGTTGCGGCTGCTTCAGCGGCGATCTCTTCTTCGGTTTTCGGCATCAGTGCATTCCCCGTTTCGGGTGTGTGGATAGCCACCGTTTCGGTGACTCAATCCCGCGGTTGCGGGAAATCAGTTGAGGGCGCCAGGCCCGGTGAAGTGCTGCTCACGCCACGTCAGCGTCGGCCCGTATTCACCGTGCTCGTGGACCGTCACAAGATCGAGCAGGTCGGATCGGCTATTGCCGCCGTCGAGGTAACGTGCGCCGCGGTCAGTGCCGCCGAACTCGTTCTCGATCGCCGCGTGGATGGTCTCCAACCGTTCCGGCTCGAGCACCTGCCCCGGATCCGAACCGGCCTCGACCGTGTCGACACCGCAGTCACAGCCAGGATGGATCGGCATCAGGTTCTGCACCCGGTACCGCTGGGTGGAAGCAATCGCACACAAGGCGCAGTTCTCGCGACCCGTCAACGTGCGACGCATGTACGTGAACCCGCGACCCGTGAGCGACGACCGGGCCTGCGACGTCTTCGCGAGCTGATGGTCGGTGCCCACGAGCGACACGAGCCGGTTGACTCCCTGCTCAATCGCGTCCTTGACCTGTGCGCCGTTCGACAGTGCCGTGTACATCGACACCGCTGGCCGGCGGTACACGTCCTCAGCAGGCACACCACGCGCCGTCGTAACAACGTCACGCGACACCGGTGCAGGCGCGACCCGTTCGCCCGTCCTGACGGTCTCGAGAGACGCCAGATACGCGGACGTGAGCTGCGCGGTGAGCACCTGCCCGGCCTGCACACGTGGGACGATCAACCGCACCAGACGATCAATGTCAGCGTCACGCCACGAACCGGCGCCGAGCCACGCCATCCGGGCGAATGTCTCCACTCGCTGCCGGACGGCGTGAACGGCGTCGTTGTAGCCGACGATGACCTGCTCAGGCGTTGCCACTGCCAGCACCGATCAGAACAGCCGCTGACAGCTGCTCAGCAGCCCTCGCGGTCTCTTCCTCAGCGATCTCGTCCGGGGACATGCCCCAAATGTGCTGATCGATCCACCGCTGCGACTTGCCGGCGGTCTTCGCCTGCGCTGCAGCTGCGGACTTCTCCGACAGCGACACATGCTCCGGCGGCTCCCACAGCACCTGCACCGTGGAACCGTCATCGAGACCGAGGATCCGCAACGCCGAGAGGAGAGCGCCCTCCATGGGGGCTGTCATCCGTGCGATGCGGTCCTTGGCCTTCATGATCTCGCCCTTGTGGACGTTCGCCGCACCCGTAGCCGACTGGTTCTGCCCGTCAGGGATGAACACGTCAATCGGCGACTGCGTGACAGCCGCGAAGTCCCGAAGGTCGGTCTTCTCACCGTCCAGCAGGGGGCGGATGTCGGTGGACTGTGACTCCCACACATCGATGCCCTCGGGAAGATCCCACAGAGCACCAGGGGCAGGCTCGAAGAGCTTCGCCCAGTCGATGTCGTTGCCCTCTTCATCCTTGTCGGGCAGGCCACCCTTCATCGCACGCTGCTTGTACGCCTGCATCGCAGTGACCACGAGACGCTGCAGCTTGCCGAGGTTGATGCGGTCGATGACGTCGATGTGTGGTTCGAACTCGGACATGCCACCCTTGTTCGCGAGCTCGAACACAGGGATCGGGCCGGCGTACTCCTCGAGCTCCCCCAAGGGCTCCCAGTCGGGTCCTGTCGCAGACTCACGAATGGAACCGTTCGACGTCTTCGAAGACCGCACGTACAGCTGACGAGTGCCCGGCAACCACAGCAAGGCGTAGTCCCGACCAACCTCGTCGTCACGCCACGCCTTCAACGCCGCCTGTGCCCGCCACGGCTGAACCGGGTCGGGCGCGATGATCATCTGCTCCGGCTGCTCCGACGTGATCACCGGGTCACCAGTGCGAACACCGGTCACCAGGTAGCCGTACGACGTCGACAGGGCGTTCCAGATCGCATCCGCGAACACCACCGGGAGCCGGTTGTCGCGCCACACACGCCGCAGGGCGTCAGCTGCCGGGTTGTTCGCCGTCTCGCCGACACGGACACCGTTCGGCACCATGCGACCGCTCAAAGACGAACACAGCAGACCGCCCATGTCGGTGCGGGCGCGCTTCTGGAACGCCACCCACGACGCACGCGTGTTCTTGCCCATCTCGGGCATCGGTGCGTCACCGGTCGAGTACTTCCTCATCAACGCGATCCGCGGCTGACGGGCATCAAGCTTCAACGTGAGACGCTTCAGCCATTCGTCGGGGGTGGTAGCCATCCGTTCCCCTCCCAGGTCAGTAGATGCGTCGGGCAGGGCCCTTGCGGTTGTTGGTGACGCCCTTGCCGAGCGCCTCGAGTCCAGCTGCGAACGCGAACATGGCGCCCCAAGTGGCGTCGATCTTCGCGTAGTCCTGATCGTCGTCCGGCTTCTTCAACACGTACCCGGCGCGACGAGCGTCACGACGTGCGTTGAGGAAGTGAGCGGTGAGCTCCTTGGAACCGTCGAACGTGATGTCACCGGAGACGATCGCCGAGTGCATCTGCTCGAACGCCTCACACGTGCGCGAGACATCCTTCTGACGCCACCGGATCGGTTCGTTCGCGGTGAGCTTCACCTTCAGGCGACGGTTGTAGTCCGCCTCCCACGTCTTCACCTGACCAGCCCAACCAGCAGACGGGTCAGCGAAGAAACCAACGACGTTGTACTGCCGGAACGCGTCCTTGACCGCCTGCTCGATCTCAAGCTGCGGGGGACGCCAACCCTCGCCGGCAGGCCCGTCCGGCTGCTCCCATACGCCCACCTTGAACAGGTGCTTCTGTGTGACCGAGTAACCGATGAGGACCGTCGAGTCCGCGATGTGCGAATCCTTGCGCCCCTCCGAACCATCGAACCCGAGCGTGATCGGCTCCGTCTTACTGATGGTCTTCAGCGGGTGATCATCATCCCGCCCGTCCGCGATGATCGCTCGCAGCTCAGGCTGAGACACGTACGAATCGGATGCATGAGTGATCTGGTTCAGGAAGTCGGCCCGCATCTTCTGCGGATCGTTCGACGTGTCGAAGAAGTCCAGTGCGGTGCGCTCGATCGGAGCCCACCCAGGCTCACATGGCGGATCGTGGAGCACGCAACCGTCAGCGTGATCCGAACTGTCCCCGTACGACACCCGAAGACCAGCCACCAGCGACTCGTACGACGACGTGTCAGTCTCAGCCGGCGCCTCACGGTGGTCATAGACCAGAGAACGAACCCGCTCGAGGTTCTTGTACTTCCCAGACCGGATCTGGTCCCAGAACTTCGCCGAAGCCTCAGCCACAGAACGTTCACCCGGAGTGAAAGCGTTCGGGGACTCAATTGTCAGCCCGCCGACCTTCGTCGCGTTGTTCCGCAACGTCTGAGCGAGCGAAACGCCACCGTTGCCGGGTACCCATTCTTCTGTCTGGTCCATGATCGCCGCGACCTGACCCGGGATTCCCTTCGCAGAGCGCGCCGACGACGTCCGACGCTCGATCTTGCCCTTCGGCAGGTTCACGAACGTGTCCAACACCTCAATGTCGAACTCATCCGCGGCCGGCCCCTCACGGAGCATCTCGAGCAACGGCTTCCACGTGTTCCCGACCTGATCATCAGAAACCGCAGTCACCACAACGGTCGGGGTGAGGATCTCCCGCCACGGCTTCGCGACCGGTTGTCCGGAAGCATCCCAACCATCGAAGACGACCTCGAACAGGCCCTCAGCGATACCAATCGCAGCGAGGAACGGGGACTTGCCCCAACCTCGAGGCCGCTGAATCACCGCACGGTGCTTCACGCGGCGACCAGTCGAAGGATCGAGCTCGTACAGACGCACCAGGAACTCGAGCTGCTCCCTGGTCACCTCGAACGGTGAATAGTCCATCTTCGCGGGCGCCGCGAGGTACTCGGACATCTGGTCGGCGACATGCCAGCCCAACGACGGGAAAATTTCCCCGTCCAACGGACGCCACGGCATTACGCTTCCAGCTCGTCACGAACCTGCATCCCGGCGAACCTGTCACGCGAACTCCGAACCTTCGAAGCCACCGACACCTCAGCCTCCGTCGCCTGAGCAAACTGGATCCGCAGACGCGCGCGATCCTCAGGAGTGAACCCGTACTTCGCCTCACGAAGACGAAGCTCCGCAGCGAGAGACAGCTTGCCCATCCAGAACTCAGCGTGCAGACGAGCGGTCTCCATCAGATACGACCAGTCCGTCTCGATGAACTCAGCAGCCAACGGGTGATGAGCCAACATCGCCCACCAGTCCTGCGTCATCGCCGGCCACTCAAACTCTTGCGTCACCAACTGCTCATCGACCGTGACCATGATCGAGAACGACGGCAACTCCGGCTGCTCCACCGGCTGAACCTCAACCACCCGAAGCGGGACCACATCCTTGTTCGTGCGAGCACGCTTCGAAGGATCCTTCGGCGCTGGACCTCTACCTGCCATGACTGCATCTCCCGTTTCGGGTGAAGACCCCAAACCGTTTCGGTCAGAAGCCGTGAAAGCGAATCTCAGCCACCAGCGCCCCAAAACCCCCAGACCCGTAGCCAGGGGGAATTACAGCAACTCCCCGCGCTCCTGTGACCCGGGGGGAGGGGGTGGTCGGGGTGGTCGCCTGCCGTTTGGGGTCAGGTCAGGCCGGGATGTTGCTCTTTGGGGTGTCGTGAGCTGCCGCGTTTGCGTCGTGCTGCTGCTGCTTGGGCTTGTGTCTCTCTGTTGTGGTGCCAGTGGCAGAGTGTGCGTACGTCGTCGACGGTGATGCGTTCGGCGGGTTGCCATTGGTTGATGTGTGCTGCTTCGAGCTTGGTTGTCTCGGTGCAGCGTGTGCCATCCCTCATCAACGCGGTGCATTGGTGTGCGTCGCGGTTGAGGCAGGCGTCACGGATGCGTGGTGGCACGTGGGTGGGGCGGCTGTTGTCCCATGGCATGCGGCTACCCCCGGGGTGTCTATGTGTGGAGGGGGTGGCTTTCCTTGGCCGGCGCCCATCCTTCGGTCATCCCGGCCAGGTTGCTGACTGCCGTGTCTTGCTTGTCCCCGATGATCCCTGCCGTGGTGAGTGCTGTCCGTGCGTGGTCTTCTTGTTCAGCATTCATCGCTGGGTTCCCTCGGGTGGGAGTTGGTGGCGGTAGATCGGGCTACCCATGCTGTCGAAGGTGACGAGCTGTGCGTTGCGCCTAATGCGTGCCAGCTGCTCATCGGTGAACGGGACGAACGTCTCGAGTCCTTCCGGCTCTCCCCAGATGCGGTCTCCGGGCTTGCCTGGGAGGATGCCACCTTGTGCGAGCTCACTCATGCGCTTCTCTCCCGTCGAGGCTGGCGTGTTGCCAGTACGTGGCGACGTCGATGCCCCATGCGCTGACGGTCTGCTTACTGGGTCCGCAGATGCATTCGGGTCCGAGTTCGTGGCCGATCGTGTCGCCATCGGGTAGGCCGTGGCCGTTCTGAATGGACCAGGTTTCACTCATCACGTTCCCGTCCGTCGAGGCTGTGGTGCCATACGTTCCACCTGAGCACCCCGCTGCTCATGTCACTGCGGTGTGTTGGTCCGCAGATGCAGTGTTCGTCGGGTTGGTGGTCGATGAGGTCGTGGTTGGGGATGTGGTGGGTGTCTTTGGGGTGGGTGACCGTTGACCAGGTGTCAGTCATCGTGCGGCCAGCCGGCGCATTAGCCCCGCGTTGCGTCTGGCGATCTTGCGCGCAATCCTGAGTGCCCACTCGCGCCTCGTCACCGGCGCACGTCGCTTCGTCCAGAGCACGTCAGCCTCCCGGGTTCTGTGGTGGGCAGTGACGACGCGTGTGTGTGGCTCTACGGCCTGTGCGTGTATGCCCACCGAAGTAGCACTCTGAGGTGGCGCCTGATCGGAGAAGGTGCGACTTGACAGCCGCCTACGATCGTTGCGCCACCCAGAGGCGGGACGGCAGCTTTATTTGGGATCTCACCCGGCAGGCCACTGTATGAAACTGCTCTAGTCGGTTCACTGTCTACCCCGCTGCTTGAGCCGACAAGCTTGCATTGCGGGTCGTGTGTCGCGTTCCTGTCTTCGAGCGTGTTGGCTGTCACTGGCTGACCTGTACCCTCGTCCGGGCTTGCCGAGACTGTGTCTTCGGCGTGCCGGGGGTGCTACTGGTCGCTTCTCGCATGGTGGTGACGCTGAGACTGGAACGCGAGCCTGTTGACGCGCGTGAGCGGCTACTCGCGCGTGAAAAGAACGTCGATGGGTTGCACCCGCTCCGGCTGAGGCATCGATAGCGGCCGGCCGGGGGCGCTAACTATTTTTCCCCGAGCGATAACAGCGCGCGAGTCCTTAGCCCAGTCGTGCGCAGATAGCACGACGGCCTCCGTGGTCGTAATGCGAATGTCAGCACTGCGGTTGTTGCGGATGGTTCGAATGGCAACTTCCCCAAGCGGCTCTCCGGGCACGTGACGAATCTCAATAATCTGCCCCGAGACGGACTCGGTGGCCTCCGGGCGAGCGGCTTTCATCTTTTGTTCGAAGCGCGCGAGAATCGGCGCTGCTTCATCTGGAATGACAACCCGCTCGGGGATGCCCCCGGGCGGTCGCAACCCCGGAGCCCATTGAAAGCCGATATCGAACGATTGGAGCCCGGGCTGGACCGCAATGGCGCGGATAGAACCGATTAGCTCGCTGCTCACGCCACTTTGCACCAGCTGAACGATGTCATCAGTCGTGGGCTCGTGGCCCGGCTGGACCGCGATCGCATTGACGGCCGCCACCGCGCTTGCGAGTGTTCGGGTGACCCGACGCTCGCTGGGTTCAATCTCAGTGCGTTCCGTGAGCAACTGCGACTCAACAGGTTCTGGGGGCTCAACCGGCATGACGATGGGCAGGACGAATGAACCGCGTCTCGTATGGGACAACCGGACCAACGCCGCCAGCTCGTCGCCGGGCGCGCTGTAGTTGGCGCCGATGTGCGGGCGAGACTTGCGAGCCGTAGTGGCTGCAGCCCGAACCATTCGTTTCGCCGAGACCAGAACCGTCGAAGCGCTGTCAAGCAAGACTGAGTCGTCTGTGACGAACGGATCTCCGATTCTGAAGTTCTGCACGTCCTGGAACTCGCGTTCGATCTCGTCCGTGATGTCGCGAGCTGGCCTCTGGACGATCTGTCCCAACCGCGCTGCAATGCCGCGGAACTCAGGCGACTCCTGGTCCAACAGATACGGCACGGCGATGGCATGTTGACCCTGTGGCAAAACGATGCGCCACATTTCGCCAGCTTGCCCGCCACGGTCGGGCTTCCAGCCGTTGCGGGCGAGGAAGCTAGCAAGGTCCCGCCGAGTAACGGTCGCGTCGCTCACGCTGCGTCCTCCTCAGGCGTCGGGTCGTACATCGCTAGCAGGTCAGCGTGCCAGGTTGGAATCGTCTCCAGCGTTACTCGCTGGATGCGCGGGACTTTGATCGTCTTGGTGCCTTCGAAGGAGTCAGGCATGAGGCGCGCCCAGTAGGCGGCGGTTCGAACCATCTGAGTGCCTGCCAGGTCATGAGTCAACCACGAGTCGCTGACACTAGGAACAACGACGATCACGAAGTAGACGGGGACCATGCATCTGGACCACTTCTCGATCCACTTGTCCTCAGCGCTGAAGGTCAGAAACTCGCCATCGCCGTCGATCGCCTGCGCGGCTGTGGTCTTGACCTGGACGCGAACCGGTCCCTCTGGGAACTCCAAGCTGTAGTCAATCGCGAGCGTGTCCTCACCGGAGGGCGTCTCATTGAATCCGCAACCCGCTTGGCCAGCGATTGCTCTCATGTACACAATTCCGAAGCGCCCCTTTCGGGCGTTCAGATCGAGTTGCTGAAACGGAAGCAGTGCTTCCGGCTCGGTCGGCGACGGCATGGGCTGAGCCTAGCCGGGTCTGAGGCGAACACACGACTATAGGTCTGCGAGCCCTCCCAGCTGTCTGGTCCAGCGACGCAAAAGGCCCCTCACGCCAGCGGGCGGGAAGGACCAAGCACGTCTAGTGTAGCGCACCGGGGGCCGGGCATGTTGTCAAGTTCGTGGCACTTCGACGAAGTCCTCCGCCGTGATTGATTGCTACTTCCCCTACCGTTGGAACATGGATCCTTGGCTCACCCTCATCAGTAGCGTCGTGGTCGCGTCTGTCGTGACAGCCGCTTCGACGCTTCTCCTTGCTCTCCACAAGGAGAAGCGTGAGGACGGGATCAGGGCGGAAGCGAAACAGGACCTCCTGGAGCAACACGAACGTGACGTGCAGGAAGCGGCTCGCATCCGAAGGGAAGAACGGGAGTTCGAAGCCGCTCGGCACGCCCAGCAGCTGGAGGAGGAACGGGAGGTTTCACTCCGGCGACATGGTGTCCGGGACGCTCAAGACCTGCTCGACAGACTAGGAAAGATGCAAGCTGCCTTCGCCGCCGACCCCAATGGTTGGGGCTCGTACAAATACGATTCTGACCTTGCGAATGCCATCACCGTGCAGGCTCGCAAGCTACCCGACGCCCACGTCCGGGACGTCGTTGTCCAGGGCGTTCGAGCAATCAACCACACGTGGTTAGCCGTCTCGCATGGCGAGCTAGACGTGCCCGGCAAGGTTGCCCAGCGGAACACCCTGTCCGAAATCATGGACAGCGTCGGTGCCTACATTGTCGGGGATGATCCCAAGCCGGAAGTTCTAGAAGGCCTGATTGCAACGAATGACTTGCTTGACTCTTTTGCGAAAGACGACGAAGAGTTCCAGAAGCGCACTTCCTGACCGGAGAATACAGAGGGGCAATCACCTGTCAGGACCACTGCCCCTCTGAACTCTCATGCTTCCCGTCGAGCGATGGCCATCACTGCGTTCGGGCCTCCAAGTTCGTCGACGCTCTGAGCCGCGAGCAGCAGGTGCAACGCGCACAGGCTGATCGGGATGTCAGGAACGACGGGTCGCAAGCATTCGTGGTTGCCCTTCCCTCCCCCAGTGTTGACGACGCTGCGATCGCGCGCGCCGTTGTTGGTGGTCAGCGCACTGCACATCATGATGCGTGCCCCACAATCTGTCCGTACTTCTCGAGAAGATGCTTCTGCACGTTCGCGGCACTGTTCTGCTCACGGGTCGCTCGAGCTGTAGCGGCTTGGTGCGCTCGCTTCGCTTCCTGCTGCTCTACTAGGTATGCGTGAACGGCTTCTTCGTACTCGTCGAGTTCGAACTGGTAGCCGCACTTCTCGCACACCGCGTAGACCTCCGTTCCCGGCAAGCCGGCCGGCCACACCTTGATCTGACCGTTGCAGATCGAAACCTGCACGTGCGGCATCGGAGACGTTCGCGGACGCTCAACCATCGGCCACCGAGCAGCGATCGAACCGATCGGCGCCAGGGCTTCAATGAACTCGTTCACGGACGCCTGGTCGAAGGTGAAGATCTGCGGCAGGTGGATGAGAAGCCAGTCCGACATGACGCCTGCTGTCTGACGAGCATCTGCTGGCGAGATGCTGCCCGGCAGGCCAAGAACGTATCCGTGCTCGTCCCGCCACGATCGACGTGCCGGCGCTGGCGGGCTGATGGCCATGGCCTTCGCCCAGTGGGCCGAGTACACGGCGAGCGCCGAGTAGATCGCATCAGCGTCCACCCAAGCCTGCTCCGAGAAGGCGCCGAGCGAGCGTTCCGAGGATCCGCTCACTCGGACGTCGTCGGAGACCTTCGTGATCGTCCCCGGGAAGTTGGAGACGACATGCTCCACGAGCTCAGGAACTTCCCGGAGGGCTCGTTCGGCCTTGCCAAAGCACCTGAGGCAGAACATGCCCCGCTTCGCGACGAGCGGCTCCGGGTGGTCGGTATCCTCGGTGCCCTTGCGGATGCAGCCGTTGATGCAGGGCAGGACGGGGGCGATGGTGGTGTCGGTCATGCGGTCCTCCGGACGTCGGGGTTGTGGAACGGTGCTGGGGTGAGTGTTGGGTAGTCAGTGATGCGGGAGCGGGATCCGTTCCATGCGAACGTCTTGAACCCCGTTCGGCCGTGGCGGTTCTTCGTGACGTCCATGAGGATCTCGGTGTCGGACAGGTGCCCGTCCTCGTCGGCCTCGCGGTGCAGGAGGATGATCACGTCGGCGTCCTGCTCGATCGCTCCGGACTCCCGCAGCTGCGACATCTTCGGGCGGGCTCGGCCCATCTGCCCCTCGGACTCACGGTTCAGCTGTGACAGGGCGATGACGGGCACCTGGTACTCCTTGCCCAGGAGCTTGAGCTGCCGGGAGAAGTCCGCCACCTGCTCTTGCCGCGACGCTTTCGACTTCGTCGACATGAGCTGCATGTAGTCGACGACGATGCCGGACAGCTTTCCTTCACGTGAGACGGCCCGGACCCAGGATCGAAGCTCGGACGGACCGATGCCCGCCTGGTCGTTGATCGCGAGCGGTATGTGCAGGTGCGCTGACGTCTCGCGGATCCGGGCGACGTCGTCGGCTTCGAGACGGTTGTCCTTCATTCGACCGATGTTGACGTCGGCCTGGTCAGCGAGGAGGCGCTGCACGACCTCCTGCTCAGACATCTCGAGCGACGAGTATGCGACGTGCCCGAGCTGCGCGAGCGACAGGGCGAGGGCGTTCGCGACGACGGACTTGCCGACCGCGGGTCGTGCCGCGACCACGATCAGGTTGCCGGGCCGGAGTCCGCCGATGATGTCGTTCAATCCCTGCCACGGCGTCGGGACGAACGTCGTCTCGGCGCGCATCGCAGCGATCGCGTCGGGGATGATGTCGCGGACGTACCGGAGCCTCGTCGAGGGGCGTCCCTCGGACTGGTCGACGACACGGCGGGCGTACTCCATCATGTCCCCGGGCTCGTCGAGATCCTTCATCCCCTCGGCGAACGTGTGCCCGACCTCGACCAGGCGTGTGTACAGCCCGTAGCGGGCGACGAGCTGAGCGTGCTGCTGCAGGGCGTACCGGTCGAACTGGTAGTCCATCGACAGCTCGACGATGTCTGCGGCGAGCGCCGGCTTGACCTTCGCTGTGACGGTCGCTCGGGTGACGGGTGCTCCCGAGGCGTGGAGCCGGGTCGCGGCCTCGAAGATCGTCGCCAGGTCCATGTTCGAGAAGTCGTCGGACGAGAGGTTGATCTCGTCGAGGATCTCGGCGCCCTTCGCGAGGACCAGACCGACGACGGACCGTTCCGCTTCGACTGGGGGTTCAGGAGTAGTCATCTGGCGTGAACTCCTTCGCGCGGTCGTACCCGGTGGCGCTGGGCGTGGTCGGGTACTCGTCATCCCAGCGGCGGTCGTTCAACCACGAGGACGGGTGGGCGATGAACTCCGGTGCTTTGCCCGCGACCGACGTTGCGTACTTCCGAGCGCCCTCCAAGATCGTCTCCGCTGACACACCAGCCTTGATCGCCGCTCGGTAGGCCGTCTCAGCGCGCGCTTTCTTCACGTGCCGCGGGTAGATCGACCAGAACTCGGTCCAGGTGTCCAAGTTGGACAGTTCGATGAGGGGGCCGGCCTGGCCGTTGACCACTGGTGGTTCTTCTAGTGGTTCTACTGGTGATTCCTCTGCCCGGTCACTCTGACCGGTAGGCAGGGACAGAGTGACCGGTAGGCTCGGACTCTCTGACCGGTGGTCACTCTGACCAGCAGGCTCTGTGACCGGTAGGCCGAGGCCCACGTGGAGGATGTAGCGATCGCTCGTCCGGTACCCGTTCCGGCCGTGACGCTGCTCCCGCGAGATCAGCCCGTCCTCCTCGAGCGACGCGAGAGCCCGACGGACGGTCTTCTCGGAGAATCCGGACATGTGGACGATCTTCTGCTGCCCCGGGTAGCAGGAGAAGGCTTCATCCGCCATGTCAGCGAGGACGACGAGGACGCCCTTGCGCGGGCCGGAGATGGGTAGGTCGTACGCCCACCCGGTGGCCTTGTAGCTCAACGCTCCACCCCCGCGATGCGGTGAGCGATGCGTCCGCCGATGATGCCGACGGACTGCACGATGATGCTCGGGTTGACGTCGCCGCGGACGGCGTGCGTCGCAGCGTGGAGCAGGTTGACGAGATCCCGGGCGACACGCTCGTCCGCGACACCGACTGCGGCGAGCGCCTCAGCGTCGAACTCCCACTCTGCGAGGCCGGCCATGACCTCGACGTGCTGGCTGGCGTTCGTGGGCTCCGCTGCGGCGTTGAGCCGCTGCACGGCGGTGTCGATGTTGTCGATCGTTTCCGCCCCGGTCCAGTTCCCCGACGGCTCGGAACTGGGGTCGGGTCCGGGCGCGTCTCCGGGCAGTGAGGTCACCGCGTGCAAGTGGCGTCCCTTCCCGCCGTTGATGAGCTCGAGCATGCGCTGGGCGTGCTCCTCAGGGGCGCCATCGCGGCGCGGGTAGTAGTAGCTGCTGGACTCCCCGTGATCCATGAGGCGCCAGATAGGCGTCCCGTCGTCGAACGTCTGCACGGCCTGCCGTGCTGCGTCGTTGTCGTACGAGCGCATCGCGACGTCCTGGTTCCAGCTGATGCCGGGGATGTGTTCGGCGAGCGCCTTCGTGAGCACCATCGAGATCGAATCGGCGATCGTGTACGCCTCGTCGTTATCGTCGACTCCGTACTTCCCGCCGAAGTCGTCGATGATGATGTCGAGCAGGTCCTCGACGAGCTTGGCTGTCTGCTTCAACGTGTCGAGCGGGGTCGACTGGACTGGTGCGGTCATGCTGCTGTCCCTTCGGACGAGTCGATGTTTGAACGAGAGATGCCGGCCGCGCTGAGCTTGCGCCGGGCCTGCATGAGCCACTCGATGTCAGTGGCGAGAGCTGACGCCTCGATGGCGGTGTCGAGGCGGTGTGCCGCGAGAGTGATCTCGGGGACCCAGTCGCCGTAGCGGAGCACCAGACGCACCCGGTAGCCCTCAGCGCGGATGTCCTCCGCGACGTGGTCTGCGTTGTGGTTCTCACCTACGTGCCAGCTGTCGAACGTCTGGCAGCCGAAGACGGTGCAGCGCGTGCCGTGCACGCGGTAGCCGATGGTCGACTCGTAGACCGTCCCCTGTCCTGGAAGCTCGACCGGGGAGTATGAGTCGAGCGACTCGACTGAGTCACGCAGCTCGATCGCGTGTGCCCATGCGGTGCGCCGGTCGGCGTCGGTGGCTCCGGGCGCGAAGTGCACCCAGACCTCCGATTGGATCGGCACGAACACGATCACGGCGATGTACTCCCAGACGTCACCTTCGTCACGATCGGTGAGCGGCACGATGTGCTTGCTCTTCACTCGCTCAGGCGGGTCGACCTCCCGCAGCTTCCACTGCGCGAACGGCTTGCCCTCGAGCGGCGCCTTGCTACCCGCCTTCCACTGCCTACCCACGGGGCGCCTCCTTGAGGAGCACACGGCGAGCGCCGTCGACGATCTCCTCGCCGAACCACTCGAAGGTGCCGCAGTAGATGAAGCCGAAGCCGTCGTTGCACCACGCGTACCCGGTCTGACGGGACTCGAGCGGGTGATCACTGGTGACGTCGCGTGCGTGGACGAACCGATCGGGCTGGCCGGCCTCGATCATGCGAGCCACAGCGAATGGCTTCCCCTCCCCCGTGCCCTGCTTGAACCGGCCCTCGTCGGGGACGGACACGACGCAGCCGTCAGCGTTGAGGATGCGAGCCTGGCGGGCGGCTGCGGACAGGGCAGCGGCGTAGGCGACGGCCTCGCCGGCATCAAGGTGACGAGCCCCGGTGTCGCATTCGACGATCCAGGGGCCAACGCATCCGCTGAACGGGACGTCATCACTCACGTGGATCATGTCGAACTCGGGGTCCGGTGCAGGCAGCTCGTGTCCAATGACACGATCGCTCGGACCGTCCATCTCGTCGTACACGTTCTGGATCTGGCCCTGCAGCTGGGCTGTGAGGTCGATCATCCCGTGCAGTGAAGTGTCCTCGACCGGTCTCTGGTTCGCGGACTCTGCTTGTGGCATAGTGGTTGTCATAGATCTGCTTCTTTCTTGCGAGGGTTGCGGTTTCTGCCTCGGGGCTGTTGGCGCAGCTTCCGAGGCTTTTTCTTTGCGGGTCATTGCTGGTCGGAGCTCGCGGCTCCGACGCCTAGCCACTCATCGAGGTCGGCGACCAGGTATCGAACGAGCGATCCGACCTTGATTCCGGGTGGTCCCTTCCTCTTCCACCGCCAGTCGTAGAGAGTGCGTTCGCTCACCCTCAGGTAGGCGGCTGCTTCCGGCAGGGTCAACATGGGGCTCGGGTGTGCCATGGGGTTCCGTTCGGTCTGGCCCGATTGAATGTGGACGCTCAGGCAAGCAACGTCATTGTGTCAAAACTGCACATTCAACTGGGCGTTAGTGCGGTTACTGCGCTTGTGCAGTCACCATACGTCCGGTCACGAGAAAGTGCAACACCGACGCACCGTATCGATGTAGAGTGCAGTTATGACACAAGATGAGGCTCCAAAGAAGTCGGTTAGTCTCGTTGGCCGGCGCCTTGCCGCGGTTCGACGGTGGCGCGGCATGACGGCAGAGCAGCTGGCGGAAGCGATCCCCAGCTCGGACATCACGCGTGGTGTGATCGCCAACGTCGAGAGCGGTCGGAAACGAGACCTCACTGCCACCGAACTTGCCCTCGTTGCGAGCGGGCTTGACGTCTCCCCCATCGCCCTTCTCGTCGATATGTCCAGCCCCTTCGAGCCGGTCGCCCTGGAAGGTCTTGCTGACGGATACGCCGGCCTGACGAACGTCGAGTACCTGTTCGCGACTTCGATTTACGCGCCCGAGAACGCATGGCACGGGCTTCAGATCCCCAACGACGCGCGCGCATTGATGACGTCTCTGCTCAGAGCCGAAGGCTCACTCAAGCAGGTACAAGCGATCGAGGATGCCAGATCAGACAGAGGCGCATTTGCTGCCAAGGCGGCGGAAGATGCTCGGGGGTCCGTTCGGCACTCCGACGGCCCGCTTCACAGCTTTGGCGTCACTGCGGAGATGCTAAGCGACGACTTCTACCGCGCGTACGTGCAAGACCTCATCGACGACTATCGGGACCTCTTGCAGCGCGTGCCAGGCGGCATGTGGGATTGGAACGGTCTGAGAGTCCCCCCGAACGTCGAGGCACGGATCGAGGAAATACGCCGCCGCGTGGTCCTTGCGATGGAAGACGACCCCACGCTCGACCGGTCATCCAGCCGTCGACCTGCCAGCGAAGACCCCAGGCGAGTCGCACACACAGTTGTGGGTCCGATTATCGATGAGTCAGGGGCTCCAGTCGGTTCGAACCATCGCTCAAAACTCGAGACTGGCGAAGACGGCAAGACGTACCGCCTGATCTATATGGAGGGCGACCCAGACGCGGGCGACGACGGCAGCGACGTCGAAGAGTACCGGGGCGAGTGATGGCTCGACCCCCATTGGTGCTCGAAACGTGGGGCCGGATCCGCCGCACAACTGTGGGAGGTAAGCCCACTGCCGTCGCTTACTACCGGGACAGCGACGGCGTAACTCGTCCGATGCAGCGCCAGGGCTCCACACCCGCCGCCGCGGAACGCGCTCTCGTGCAGGCACTCAAGGATCGACTAGCTCCGGCCGGCGATGACCTTACGGGCGAATCCCGCGTCGCACTCCTCGCGAAGCTCTGGCTCGCGGAGACGGCGGAGCGCGACCTTTCCCCCGGAACCATCGTCAAGTACCGCGAGATTGTCGCAAAGCACATCGTGCGCGGGCTCGGCGACGTGCGCCTGAACGAGGCAACAGTGCCGCGACTCGACCGGTTCCTGAAGGCGCTCGCAAAGTCCAGCGGGCCGAGCACGGCCAAGCTCACGCGCGTCGTTCTGTCCCAGATGTTCGCGCTTGCGACCCGTCATGGTGCAGTCAGGTCAAACCCCGTCCGCGACGTGGGGACCATCGAGATGACCCGGAAACGCGTGGCAGCACCCACCAGCAGCGATGCTCAAGCCGTGCTCGCCCATCTCCAGGCGTGGGACGCCGGCGTCGATGGCCGCGGCGCGCGACGGACAACCGACCTGTTCGACGTCGCGCGCATGCTCGCTGCCACGGGCGCTCGAACCGGTGAGCTCTTCGCGCTTGAGTGGAGGCATCTGGACCTCGCCGCCGATCCCCCTACAGTCTCGATCGAACGAACGGTCGCGCTCGGGCTTGATGGTCGACTCGCGGTTCAGGAGTGGCCGAAATCGGATACCTCTCGCCGGGCGCTCAAGCTGCCGCCCTTCGCTGCGGAGATGCTGCTTGAGCGCCGCCTGAACTCGCACTCTGAGTTCGTCTTCCCGTCATCGACGGGCACCTTCCGGTCTCCGAACAACTTCCGCACCCAGTGGCGAGGATCCCTTCAGGGGACCGAGTGGGCGGATGTCACGCCTCGCGCGTTCCGCAAAGCCGTGGCTACCGTCCTCAGGGATCAGCTCGGCGTGGGTGCCGCCAAGGACCAACTCGGTCACTCCTCGGAACAAGTGGCCAACAGTCACTACGTACAGCAGCGCCACGAGGGGCCTGATGCCACTGAAATCCTGCAGTCCTTCGTGATGAAAACCACGAGTAAATAACGAATGACCCCGCGATTCCCGAAGCTGATTGCTCAACTTCCGCGGAATCACGGGGCCAAATGGAGCCGACGACGGGACTTGAACCCGTAACCTACGCTTTACAAGAGCGTTGCGCTACCAATTGCGCCACGTCGGCCGACAGGGGCTGGCCCCGGTCTCGTCCATCCTACGATGGCGGCGGATCAGCCGTTGGTCACGGGCGACTCGCTGGCACCCGGCGTCGGCGTGCCGGTGGAGTAGCTCTCGCTCGAGACGGCGAGGACGAACGCAGCGAACTGCTCGGCGTCGGTGAGTGAGCCCGTGTACTGCTTGCCGTTCACCAGGATGGTCGGCGTGCCCTCCACCTTCTTGACGTCCGTCCCGGGCAGCGGGCCGCTGCGCGCACGGTCGGTCGAGTCCTTCACCCAGGACTTGTAGGTGCCGTCGTCGATGCAGGCGTTGATCTTCTTCTCGCCGCCGGAGATGACGCCCTTGGCGATCGACTTCAGCTCGGCGTCGGTCAGGCCCTCGGTGTTCTCCTTGGGCTGGTTCTCGAACAGTGCGGTGTTGAAGGAGAAGAAGTCGTTCGGCGAGTACTCCGCGACGCAGGCCGCCGCGTTCGAGGCGCGCAGCGAGTACTGCGTTCCGAGCGAGAGGTTGCTCAGCGTTGCGAGGGGGTGCACCGTGTAGGTCGCGGCACCGGCCTCGAGCCAACCCTTGACCTGCTCGGCGTTCGTGGTCTCGAACTGACCGCAATAGGGGCAGAGGAAGTCCTGGTAGACGGCGATCTCGACACCGTCGGCGGCGGGGGTCTCGGTGGCTGCCGGCGTCTCGGCCGGGGCAGGCTCCGCGGGTGCGGCCGCATCGTCGGTCGTGCTCGGCGTGGGCGTCGACGCACTGGCCGGGGCTCCGACCAGCTGCAAGCCGGCGGAGACGGTGAAGCCGTCGTTCTTGGCCGCGGTCGGGACCGGTCCGGCGGGCTTGATCGACGTCACGATGATGACCGCCACCACCGCCACGATCGCGAGCGCACCGAGCACGATGCCACCCTGGAGCAGCACCCGGTTGCGGCGGTCGCGGCGCTTCTGCTGCTCGCGCAGCACCCGCGCCTTCTCGCGTGCCGCGTCGCGTCGTTCGTTCTTGGTCGGTCGGTTCTGCGATCCAGCGCCAGACATTGATCCTCGTTTCGGGGGGCTCGCGCTGCGGAGACGAGGCAGCGCCAAACAGAGTAATCGTAGACCTGCCGCCTGGGAGAGGCCCAAACCAGGCCGGGAGCCGGCTGTGCGTCCGCCGGGAGATCCGCTGGCCGCAGCACCTTCCATTCACAGGAGGTCGTGGCATACTGGGACGGCGAACCGGCCATCGATGACGGGTTCGCGTCCATTCACAACGGATCGTCCGGCACGTACCTGCCGGTGAAGGAGAACAACCATGGCGTCTGTGACGTTCGACAACGCAACCCGTTTCTACCCGGGTGGCACCCGCCCCGCGGTCGACAAGCTGAACCTCGAGGTCGCCGACGGCGAATTCCTCGTCCTCGTCGGCCCGTCCGGCTGCGGCAAGTCCACCTCCCTCCGCATGCTCGCCGGCCTCGAAGAGGTCAACGACGGCCACATCTTCATCGGCGACCGCGACGTCACCGACGTGCCGCCGAAGGACCGCGACATCGCGATGGTGTTCCAGAACTACGCGCTGTACCCGCACATGACCGTCGCCGAGAACATGGGCTTCGCGCTCAAGATCGCCGGTGTCGGCAAGGAAGAGCGTGCCACCCGTGTGCTCGAGGCCGCCAAGCTCCTCGACCTCGAGGACTACCTGACCCGCAAGCCGAAGGCGCTCTCCGGTGGTCAGCGTCAGCGCGTCGCGATGGGTCGAGCCATCGTCCGTCAGCCCCAGGTCTTCCTCATGGACGAGCCGCTGTCGAACCTCGACGCCAAGCTCCGCGTCCAGACCCGCACCCAGATCGCGTCGCTGCAGCGTCGTCTCGGCGTCACCACCGTCTACGTCACCCACGACCAGACCGAGGCGCTCACCATGGGCGACCGCATCGCGGTCCTCAAGGACGGCATCCTGCAGCAGGTCGGCACCCCGCGCGACCTCTACGAGAAGCCGAACAACGTCTTCGTCGCCGGCTTCATCGGCAGCCCGGCCATGAACCTGTTCGAGGGCGAGATCGCCGATGGCGGCATCAAGCTCGGCGGCTTCGTCATCCCGGTCGAGCGCGAGATCACCGACGCCGCTCCGTCGAAGAACGTCACGGTCGGCGTGCGACCCGAGGACATCACCGTGTCCAGCAACTCGGGCTCCGGCATCGAGGTGACCGTGGACCTCGTCGAGGAGCTCGGCGCCGACGGCTACCTCTACGGGCACACCGAGGTCTCCGGCAAGCGCACCGACATCGTCGCCCGCGTCGACGGCCGCAACCACGCGCACATCGGCGACACGGTCTTCCTCGCGCCGACGCCGCACCACGTGCACGCGTTCGACTCGGCATCGGGTGAGCGTCTGGGCAACAAGCCGGTCGTGTCCTCCTCGATCTAGTTTCCCGCCGACGATGGTCGAGCGGTCGGTCTCCGATCGCTCGGCCATCGTCGTTTTCGCTTGTCCAGTCTCTGCACGACGATCCCCGAGGAGCGCTCCGCACCATGTCCGGCGCATTGAACATCACCGCTGCCACCGTCGACCCGGCGCTGCTCGACCTCCCCTGGGAGCTCCCCCTCGAGAACTGGCCGAATGAGGCGATCGCCTCGCTCCCGAAGGGCATCTCGCGCCACCTCGTCCGGTTCGCGAACCTGTCCGGCTACGTCATCGCCGTCAAGGAGACGACCGCGGAGATGGCGAAGGGCGAGTACGACATGCTGCGCACCCTGCAGCGCCTCGACATCCCCTGCGTCGACCCGCTCGCGGTCATCACGAACCGGAGCGACCGCAAGGGCCGAGAGCTGCCGAGCGTGCTCGTGACGCGGCACCTGAAGTTCTCACTCCCCTACCGCGCGCTCTTCCAGGGCACCCTCCGGCCCGACACCGCGACCCGTCTCGTCGACGCGCTCGCCGTCCTCCTCGTCCGCCTGCACATCGTCGGCTTCTTCTGGGGCGACGTGTCGCTGTCGAACACGCTCTTCCGGCGCGACGCGGGCGCTTTCGCCGCCTATCTCGTCGACGCCGAGACGGGCAAGCTCTACGAGGGCGGCCTGTCGAACGGGCAGCGTGAGAACGACCTCGAGATCGCCCGCGTGAACATCGCCGGCGAGCTCCTCGACCTCGAGGCCGGCGGACGCGCCGACGCCGAGCTCGACCCGGTCACCGTGAGCAACGGCATCGTCGCCGCCTACCGTTCGCTCTGGAAGGAGCTCACGGGCTCCGAGTCCTTCGACGCGTCCGAGCGCTGGCGCATCACCGAGCGCGTCCACCGCCTGAACGAACTCGGCTTCGACATCGAGGAACTCGCGATCAAGACGACCGACGAGGGCTCGACCGTGCGGATCCAGCCGAAGGTCGTGGACGCCGGGCATCACCAGCGCCGTCTTCTGCGGCTCACCGGTCTCGACGCGGGCGAGAACCAGGCGAGGCGCCTGCTCAACGACCTCGACGCGTATTCGGCCTCGTTCGGGAAGGACGGGTTCGACGAGGAGATGGCGGCGCACGAGTGGCTCATCCGCGTGTTCGAGCCGGTGGTGAAGGCGATCCCCCGCGAACTCCGCGGCAAGCTCGAGCCCGCCGAGATCTTCCACCAACTTCTGGAGCACCGTTGGTTCCTCGCGCAGAACGAGGGTCGCGACATCCCCCTCGCGGAAGCCGTCGGTTCCTACGTGAACACCGTCCTGCGACACCGCCGCGACGAGGCGACCATGATCGTGCCGCCGACCGAGGCGATCAGCATCCCCGCCGCCATGACCGGACCGGTCGACTGGCGAGACCTCGTCTGATCGGGTCCGACACCTCGGCTGATGACAGACAGGCCCTCGGAACGGAGATCCGTTCCGAGGGCCTGTCCTCGTTCGTGCGGTGCGAGCGCCGGTGACCTACTCGGCGTTCCGGCGACGCGCGATCTCGTACAGCGTCACGCTGGCCGCGATCCCGGCGTTGAGCGATTCGGTCGAGGCCGAGATCGGGATCGACACGACCGCGTCGCAGGTCTCGGTGACGAGGCGGGACAGGCCCTTGCCCTCGCTGCCGACGACCACGAGGATCGGCTGATCGGCGAGTTCGAGCCCCGGGAGGGAGACGTCGCCGTCGCCGTCGAGGCCGATCACGAAGACACCGCGCTCCTTGAACGCTTTGAGCGTCTGGGTGAGGTTGGCGGCCATCGCGACCGGCGTCCGAGCCGCCGCGCCTGCCGAGGTCTTCCACGCGGAGGCGGTGAGGCCCACGCTCCGGCGCTGCGGCAGGATCACGCCGTGACCACCGAAGGCTGCGGTCGATCGGATGATCGCACCCAGGTTCCGGGGGTCGGTGATGCCGTCGAGGGCGATGAACAACGGGTTCTCGCCACGGGAGATGACCTGGTCGAGCAACTCCATGGGGTGCGCGTACTCGTAGGGCGGCACCTTGATGGCGAGGCCCTGGTGCACGCCGTCGAAGCCGGCCATGCGGTCGAGCTCCGGACGCATGACCTCGAGCACCGGGATCCCGCGTCGGGTGGCGATGCTGAGCGCCTCCTTCACCCGGTCGTCCATCTCGATGCGGGTCGCGACGTACAGCGTGGTGGCTGGGATCTTCGCCCGGAGCGCTTCGAGGACGGAGTTGCGGCCCGTGACGACCTCGGACTCGTCGCCCGACTTCTGCTTGGTCCGGCCGTTCGTGGAGGGGCGTCCGTTCTGGCCGGCCGCCTGTTTCGGCTTGCCGGTGCCGCCGGCGGCCGCGTAGCGCTCCTGCGCGGCCTTCCGCTTGCCGGCCGGGTGCCAGGCGCGGTCCTCGGCCTTGGGGGTCGGTCCACGACCCTCGAGCGCCTTGCGGCCGAGGCCACCGGTGCCCTTGGTGGGACCCTTCTTCGCTTTCTTCGGCCCGGTCGGGCGGGAAGGCTTACTTGCCACTGATACTCCAATGTGCTCCGGACGGGGTGTCTTCGATGGTGATCCCAGCCGCTGTGAGTTCGTCGCGGATCCGGTCGGCCGCTGCGAAGTCCTTGGCGACCCTGGCGTCCGAGCGATCGACGAGCAGACGCTCGACGAGTGCGGACAGGGATCGGTGAGTGACGGGGTCGGCGCCCGACGACCACGAGGGGTCGGTCGGGTCGATGCCGAGCACCCGGGTCATGTCGAGGACGGCGACGGCACGCTCGCGCGCCGTCGTCAGGTCGCCGCCGTCGAGGGCGGCGTTGCCGACGCGCACGGCGTCATGCAACACGGCGAGCGCGCGGGGGATGTTCAGGTCGTCGTCCATCGCCTCGACGAAGGCGGCCGGGAGCGTCGCTCGACTGGCGGCCGTGGTCGTCTCGGTGAGGAGGTCGGCGCGGGCGGCACGATCGAGGAAGCCCTCGACACGCCCGAGTGCGGCCTCGGCCTCGGCGAGTGCGCCCGGATGGAACTCGAGTGTCGATCGGTACTGCGCTGCACCGAGGTAGTACCGGACGACGAGCGGCCGGGCTGCTGCCAGGAGGTCGGCTGCGTAGACGGAGTTGCCGAGGGACTTCGACATCTTCTGCCCGCCCGTGACGGCGACCAGCCCGTTGTGCAACCAGTACCGGGCGAAGGGGTCGCCGGCTGCGCTCGACTGGGCGAGCTCGTTCTCGTGGTGGGGGAAGCGGAGGTCGAGTCCGCCGCCGTGGATGTCGAACTCCTCGCCGAGGTACTTGGTCGACATCGCCGAGCACTCGATGTGCCAGCCGGGCCGTCCCTCGCCCCACGGAGACATCCAACTCGCCGAGCGCGGCTCCCCGGGCTTGGTGCCCTTCCAGAGCGCGAAGTCGCGGGGATCGCGTTTGCCGCGCGGGTCGGCGTCGGTCGCGGCCTCCATGTGCTCGGCGCTCTGCCGCGTGAGTTCGCCGTAGCGGCTCCATGAGGCGGTGTCGAAGTAGACGTCGCCGGAGTCGTCGGGGGCCGGGTACGCGTGCCCGGCGTCGATGAGCCGCTCGATGAGCTCCTGCATCTCCGGGATGCTCGCCGTCGCGCGTGGCTCGTAGCTCGGCGGCAGGATGCCCAGGGCGCGGTAGGCGGCCGTGAACTCGAGTTCGTACCGGTAGGCGAGCGCCCACCACTCCTCGCCGGGCTGGGCGAAGCCGCCCTCGACGCCGGCGGCGGCGTTCGCGAGGATCTTGTCATCGATGTCGGTGACGTTGCGGACGAGTGTGACTCGGAGCCCGGAGGACGTCAGCCAGCGTCGCAGCTGGTCGTAGACGAGCGCGCTGCGCAGGTGCCCGATGTGCGGAGAGGACTGCACGGTCGGTCCGCAGACGTACAGCCCCGCCTCGGCTTCGCGGAGCGGCACGAAGTCCCGGAGGGACTGCGTTTTCGAGTCGTAGAGTCGGAGGGCCACGAGACCAGACTAGCCGCCGTCGTCGGGGCATGATGGTCCCATGACCACGGGACGCGACGACCAGCAGGTTCTTCGCGCGCGACTCGCGGCACAGCTTCTCGCCGGAAGCGATCACCACTCCCCCACGGCTGTGGTCTCGCAGCTGCTCGCGGTCCAGGCCCAGGACCTCGCTTCGTCGCTGTGGGCGGTCGGCGTCAGGTCGAGCGGCACGACGATGGCAGAGGTGCTCACGGCGCTCGAGGACGGTTCGATCGTCCGGTCCTGGCCGATGCGCGGCACCCTGCATCTCGTCGCCGCCGAGGACCTCGGGTGGCTGCTCGGACTCGGTGTCCCGCGGGTCCGCTCGACGATCGCGGCCAGACACCGTCAGCTCGGGCTGGACGCCGAGACCTTCTCGCGCTCGCGTGCGCTCACCGAGCGACTGCTCAGCGGGCATCGGCGCGTGACGAGGGATGCGCTGCTGACGGCCCACACCGACGCCGGGATCCCGATCGACGGACAACGAGGCTCACACCTCATCATGGAACTCGCGATGTCGGGCGTGGTCTGCTGGGGACCGCCCGCTGGACGACAACAGGCACTCGTCCTGAGCGAGGAGTGGATCCGTGCCCCGCGGGTACTCGAGGCCGACGAGGCGCTCGGGGAGTTCATCGTCCGGTATCTCACCGGCCACGGCCCGTCGACGATCGCCGACCTCACCTGGTGGTCGAAGCTCACCGTCACCCAGGCGAAACGCGGCGTCGAGGTCGCCGCCGGACGGCTGGTCTCAGAGTCGCGCGACGGGGTCACCCGCTGGTCGACCGCCGAGGGCATCGGACCTTCAGCTGCTCCACGACCACCGCGGGTGCTCGCGCTGCCCGGATTCGACGAGCTGCTCCTCGGCTACCGCGACCGCGAGTTGACGCTCCCGGCGGCGTTCGCAGACCGCATCGTGCCCGGCTCGAACGGCATCTTCCTCCCGATGATCACCGTCGACGGGCGCGTCGTCGGCACCTGGCGCCGACGGACGAGTGCGACCGGCGTGGTCGTCACCCCGACACCGTTCCAACCGCTGTCGCAGCGGGTGCAGGCGGGGTTCCGACGAGCTGCCGGCGAATACGGGCGGTTCCTCGGGCTCGGTGCATCGGTCGACGAGCGCACGTCCGCCGACTGAGGACCGCCCTCGTCAGCGGCGCTCGACGAGGGCGGTGGCGATGGCCGTGACGCCCTCGCCGCGGCCGGTGAACCCGAGCGCATCCGTGGTCGTCGCCGCGACGCTGACCGGTCCGTGGACCAGCGCGCTCAGCACGCCCTCCGCCTCCGCCCGACGCGGCGCGAACCGCGGGCGGTTGCCGACGAGCTGCACCGCGACGTTGACGACGACGAAGCCCGCAGCGTGCAGCCGTTCGACCGCCGCCCGCAGGAAGACCTCGCCGCTCGCCCCGGCGAAGCGGGGGTCGTCGGTGCCGAACATGGAGCCGATGTCGCCGAGGCCGGCAGCGGACAGCAGGGCGTCGACGATGGCGTGGGCGACCGCATCCCCGTCGCTGTGTCCGGCCAGCGGCCGTTCCCCCGGCCAGCTGAGGCCGGCGAGGCTCAGCTCGCCGTCGTCGGCGAAGGCGTGGACGTCGATGCCGATGCCGGTCCTGATCGAGGTGGTCGTCCGTGCGCCCACCTCGTGCTCCCGGTCCCGCTCCCGGTCCGCCAGAAGTCGCTCCGCACGCTGGGCGTCCCACGGGGTCGTGATCTTGAACGCCGCCTCCGAGCCGCCCACGGTGAGCACGGGGTGTCCGGCGTCCGCGTAGAGCGCCGCATCGTCGGTGGCCGCTGCCAGGCGGTCTTCGGCGACGCGGAAGGCCGCGACGAGGGCATCACGCGGGAACGCCTGCGGTGTCTGGACGGCTCGGAGGGCGGCCCGATCCACGGTCTGCTCGACGAGGTCGCTCGCGTCGACCCGCTTGATCGTGTCGGTCACCGCGAGCCCCGGCACGATGCCCCACCCCGTCCGCTCCGCGGCGTCGATCACCCGTTCGAACTGGTCGGTCGGGGTGAGTGCCCGTGCGGCGTCGTGGACGAGCACCGTGCGGACTCCCGGCCACAGGGCGGCGAGTCCGGCGAGGACGGAGGACTGTCTCGTGTCGCCTCCCGCGACGACACGGAGGTGGTCGGCCGCCTTCCCCGCCGCGCGACGACCGATCGTCTCAGCCTCACCGACGCGATCCGCGGGGACCACGACGACGACCTGGACCGCGTCGCGCAGGCGGAAGACCGGGGCGAGCGCGTGTTCGAGCACGGTGCTGCCGGCGAGCGACACGAACGCCTTGGGGATCCCGGCACCGAGGCGCGTCCCACTGCCCGCCGCCACGACGATCACGCCGACGGCCGGGCCGTCCAGGGAGGGGTCGGCAACGGCACCCGGTTCGTCGATCGCAGTCATGCCACGAGCCTACTTCTCGGGCGCCCAGCCCGAACGGACGGTCGGCTCAGGAGGCGAGGACCTCATCGAGGACGGACGACGCCTGCTCCTCGTCGGTCTGCTCCGCCAGTGCCAGTTCAGAGACCAGGATCTGGCGGGCCTTCGCGAGCATCCGCTTCTCTCCTGCTGAGAGCCCTCGGTCCTGGTCGCGACGCCACAGGTCGCGGACCACCTCGGAGACCTTGATGACGTCGCCCGAGGCCAGCTTCTCGAGGTTCGCCTTGTAGCGGCGGGACCAGTTCGTCGGCTCCTCGGTGAACGGCGCACGGAGTACGTCGAACACGCGGTCTACCCCCTCGCGTCCGATGACGTCGCGCACCCCGACCAGGTCGACGTTCTCGGCCGGGACCTCGATCATGAGGTCGCCCTGGGTGACGCGGAGCTTCAGGTAGAGCTTCTCCTCGCCCTTGATGATCCGGGTCTTCACCTCGGTGATGGTCGCGGCGCCATGGTGCGGGTAGACGACGGTCTCGCCAACTTCGAAGATCATGGGTCTCGGTCCCTTCAGCGTCTCCCAGAATACCACGGGACCCCTGATCAGAGCCGGGTACCGGGTGCCCAGCGGACCGGGTGGTGAACCGATCGATCACGGGTCGACGACCCGGCCACGCCCCTTCGCGGCCGTGGGCTAGACTCGAATCCGGATCCCGGGACACCTGTCACTCGTCTGCGCCCGGGGCCACCACATCTTGGAGGGTTCTGTGAAGGCGCGTCTCATCGCTTCCATCGTCGTCGCGGGTGCTGTCGCACTCGGCATGAGCGGTTGCAACCTCATCGCGCCGCAGGCGACCCTGAAGCAGTACGACGCCTCGGACGGCGTCGGTGTCACCGTCGGCTCGGTGGCCGTCCGCAACGCCATCGTCGTCTCCGACGACGGCGAGACCGGCAACCTCGTCTTCAGCGTCGCGAACCGCGACGACCGCGCCCACACGGTGCTCATCGAGATCGAGGGCAAGGACGAGCAGTTCCAGGTCCTCGCGGAGCCCGGCCTGACGACGTTCGACGGCTCGGGAGCCAATGACCCCCTGCGCATCGAGTCCCTCGGCGTCCAGCCCGGAGCGATCGTGGACGTCTTCTTCCAGTACGGCGACGAGACGGGCGCCACGGCGAGTGTGCCGGTCCTCACCGGTGAGCTGCTCGAGTACTCCACGCTCGTCCCGACGCCACTGCCGACGGATGAGCCCACCGAGACGCCGACGCCGCTCGCGACGCCCACCACGGAGCCGACCGAATAACGCTCCGTCGCCCCACACGACCGAACGCCCCGCACCCCCCTCCGGAGGTGCGGGGCGTTCGTCCGTCCTGGACCTGCGTCAGGCCTCGAAGCGGTACCCGAGCCCACGCACGGTGACGAGCATCACCGGTTCCGAGGGGTTCGCCTCGATCCGGGAACGGATGCGCTTGATGTGGACGTCCAGCGTCTTGGTGTCGCCGTAATAGTCGCTCCCCCACACCCGATCGATCAACTGACCACGGGTGAGAACCCGTCCGGCGTTCCGGAGGAGCAGCTCGAGCAGCTCGTACTCCTTGAGCGGCATCGGGATCGGTGCCCCGTTGACCTCGACGACATGACGCTCGGTGTCCATCCGGACCGTGCCGGCCTCGAGCAGCACCTCCTCCTGCGCCTGGTCCGCCTCGACCCGGCGTCGCAGCACCGCCCTGATCCGCGCGAGGAGCTCGCGGGTCGAGTAGGGCTTCGTGACGTAGTCGTCGGCGCCCAGCTCGAGCCCGACGACGATGTCGACTTCGGAGTCCTTCGCGGTCAGCATGATGATCGGCGTGCTCGAGACCGCGCGGATCTGACGGCAGACCTCCGTCCCGGGGATGCCGGGGAGCATGAGGTCGAGCAACACGAGGTCAGCGCCGCGAGCCGTGAAGGCCTGGACCGCCGAGGGACCGTCCTCCGCCACCTCGACCTCGTACCCCTCCCGTTCGAGCAGGTAGCTCAGTGGTTCACTCAGAGACGCTTCGTCTTCGACGAGCAGGATGCGGGTCACGGGGTACTCCTTGCCGTGCCGGTGGACAGGTCCTCCGGCGGGGTCGTTGCTCTGGGAAGGCGGATGGTGAACGTCGAGCCACGGCCCAGCTGCGACCAGACCTTCACCTCGCCGCCGTGGTTCTGGACGGTGTGCTTGACGATGCTGAGGCCCAGGCCGGTGCCGCCCGTGTGGCGGGACCGCGCCTGGTCGACGCGGAAGAACCGTTCGAAGACCCGGTCGCGGTCCTCTTCGGCGATCCCGACGCCCTGATCGGTGACGGCGATCTCGACGACGTCGTCGACCGCGCGGACGCCGACACCCACGTGTGCGCCGGTGGGCGAGTAGTGGATGGCGTTCGAGATGAGGTTGTGCACGGCGACGACGAGCATGGCCTCGTCACCGTACACCTCGAGGTTCTTACCGCCTTTGAGGGAGAGCGCCACCCCGGTCGCCTCGGCCGGCACACGGTTCTGGTCCACCGCCGCGGCGATGACCCGATCGAGGCGGACGAGTTCCGGCTGATGGAGGGCGTCGGCCGCCTGCAACCGCGAGAGGTCGATGATCTCGGCCGTCATCCGGGTGAGTCGCTGTGATTCGGTCGAGAGCCGGCTGGCGAACCGCTTCACCCGTTCCGGGTCGTCGGCCGCCGTGTCGAGCGCTTCCGAGAGGAGCCCGATGGCGCCGATCGGCGTCTTCAACTCGTGGCTGATGTTCGCGATGAAGTCCCGGCGGACCTCGTCGAGTCGACGCGCCTCCGTGTGGTCCTCGGCCAGGAGGAGGATGAAGCGAGACCCGAGCGGCGCCGCCCGCACGCGCAGGTGGCGGGTGGCCTCGCCGAAGCGCCCGAGCGCGAGTTCCAAATCGCTCGTGACGGCTTCGCCGGTGCGTCGGACCTCGAGCGCGAGGTCGATGAGCTCCTGGTTGTCGAGCACGCGGTCGCGCACCAGCCCGAGCGCGAACGCCCCCGGGGAGGCCTTCAGCACGTTGTTGGACGGGTCGACGACGATGCCCGCGCTGTCGAGGGCTTCGAGCACCTGGTCGACCCCGTCTGGGACGACCGGGTTGACGACCGTCGCGGCGCGCTCTCCGCGGCGGAAGGCGAGGGTGATGAGGGCGACGAAACCGCCTCCGACGATGAGGCCGAGTGCCAGGGCGATCAGCACCAACCACATGGTGTCCATGGGTACTACGTTACTCAGTCCGCCGAACGGCGAACTCGCGAATACCCCGCCACTTCGACGACTGTTCACGCTTGTGGCCCCAACTGTTAACCTTGGTTCGGCATCATCGGCGGAGCGGGCGTCTGCCTGCCCACCGCCAGGTCACGGAAGGACGGCACCCAGAGCCATGCGCGAGGTATTCCAGCAGTCACTGCGAGAGGTCCAGGATCGCCTGGTCGAGATCGCCGAACTCGTCACGATCTCCATCGAGAAGGCGACGCAGTCCTTCGGCAACTCGGACGTCGCGGTCGCCGAGGAGGTCATCGCCAACGACAACCGCATCGACCAGCTCGCGATCGAACTCGACGAGCTCGCCATCGACATCCTCGCCCGTCAGCAGCCGGTCGCGCGCGACCTGCGCATCGTCGTGAGCGCGCTTCGGATCAGCGCGTCGCTCGAGCGCATGGGCGACATGGCCGAGCACATCGCCCAGCTGTCGCGGTACCGCTTCCCCGACAAGGCGGTGCCGAAGGGCCTGCGGACCACCTTCGCCGAGATGGGTCGACTCGACGTCTCGATCGCCCGCAAACTGACCGAACTGCTGCGCACCCAGGACCCGCGCATCGCCGACGAGATCCGCAACGACGACGACGACGTCGACGAGCTGCACGCCAGCGTCTTCGAGAAGGTCCTCGGCGACACCTGGAAGGGTGAGCCCGTCGCGACCGTCGACGCCACCCTCGCTTCCCGGTACCACGAGCGCTTCGCCGACCACGCCGTATCCATCGCCAAGAAGGTCCAGTACCTCGCGACCGGCGACTGGATCCCCGAGGCGACCACGCCGGTGCACCACTGACCAGCTGATCCCGGACACCCCGACGAGCGGTGTCGACCCGAGACCGGGTCGGCACCGCTCGTCCGTTCGTGCGGGACTAGCTCATCCGACGACGGGTGATCGCGCCGCCTGCCAGGAGCAGGAGGCCGAGGACCGTGGCGAGGCCGGCGAGCGGCAGGAGCTGGCCCGCAGCGCTGCCGGTGTCGGCGAGCGTCGGCTCAGCTGAACGTGCGGCCGAGGCCGTGGTGTCCGAGCCGGTCGAGGACGCCGCCGTCCCGGTGGTGATCACCGTGGCGGGGACCGTCGGCACGACGGGGGTCACCGGGGTGGTGGGGTCCGTCGGGTCGGTCGGGTCCGTGGGGTCCGTAGGGTCGGTCGGGTCCACCGGAGTGGTGGGATCGATCGTCCCGGGACCTGCGGTCTCGCTGTCCCCGATCACGGAGATCGCGTTGCCGCCGATCGTGATCGGCAGCTCCAGGCCGAGGTCGATCTGGTTCCCACCGCCGAGGCTGTCGTCACCACCGGTGGTCGACGTGCCTCCACCGGACGATACCGGAGCGGAGGCCGAGGTGCCCGTCGACTCGGAGTCGCCGATCACGCTGACGGCGTTGCCCACCACGGAGATCGGGAGCCCGATGTCGCCGAGGACCTGGTTGCCACCGGCGACACTGTCGTCACCGGTCGTGGTCGACGGCGCCGCCGGAACAGCCGCACCACCCGACGTGGCAGGCTCACCCGCCTGCTCACTGCTCGAATCACCGAACAGCGAGATGGCGTTCCCACCGACCGTGACCGGAACGGTCACCACCGGAGACACCTGGTTCCCACCGGCGACACTGTCGTCACCGGTGGTCGTCGACGGCGCCGCCGGAACAGCCGCACCACCCGACGTGGCAGGCTCACCCGCCTGCTCACTGCTCGAATCACCGAACAGCGAGATGGCGTTCCCACCGACCGTGACCGGAACGGTCACCACCGGAGACACCTGGTTCCCACCGGCGACACTGTCGTCACCGGTGGTCGTCGACGGCGCCGCCGGAACAGCCGCACCACCCGACGTGGCAGGCTCACCCGCCTGCTCACTGCTCGAATCACCGAACAGCGAGATGGCGTTCCCACCGACCGTGACCGGAACGGTCACCACCGGAGACACCTGGTTCCCACCGGCGACACTGTCGTCACCGGACGTGGTGGCCTCGTCGGTGACCGGCGAGGCGGACTCCCCCGCCGCCGGTCCGGACGTCGAACCCGACTGCTCGGCATCGCCGATGATCGAGATCGCGTTGTCCTCGACCGTCACCGGGATGGAGACGGGCAGCTGGACCTGGTTCCCGCCCGCGACACTGTCGTCACCACTGGTGGTGGCGGCCGGGGCCGGCTCCGGCGCGGGCTCGGGTACCGGTGCGGGCTCCGGTGCTGGTGCGGGTTCCGGCTCAGGCGCCGGTGCCGCCTCCGGTGCGGACGTCGCCGACGAATCACCGACGACGCTCACCGCGGTGTCGACGATCTCGACGGGGGCCTCGAGGACCACGTCGACGAGGGTTCCGCCGAGGATGCTGTCGTCCCCGGACGTGTCGGCGTTGGCCGCCGTAGCGCCGAGGAACGTGAGTCCCGCGACGAACAGGCCACAGTAGAGGCCTTTCTTGACATACGAATTCATGATTCCTGCTCCTTGCAGAGTGACTGATGTGCTCCCGTGGTCGGGAGGCTTCGGACCGTTGAACCGCCCAGTGGGCGGGCCTCCGCCGCGAACGGCAGAGTGGTCCGGGTCAGTCAGGAGAGGTATCGGAGGGGAACGTGGGTGAAGCCGGGAGGTCTTCGTCTCGCGCGGGTCCGCGACGGTCGTCGCCGGGCGCAGGGAGGATGACGGAGCTCGATTGTTCGGCTGCTGCGGGACCGCCGACGGCACCACCGGAGCCGGAGGACCCGGAGCCACTCGGCGTGACGGCCCAGCGGCCGTCGGCGTCCGGCAGCAGCGGAAGGTCCGCAGGGGTGGCGGGGAGGCTGGACGATCCGACGGCGGCGGGCACGGCCGTGGTGAACGACGTGTCTTCGCGATCCTGGCCGCCCGACACGATCGTCGAGTCGTCCTGCTGGACGGACGGCGGTCCGAGGATGGTGGTCGGGAGGATCGCGCCGACGGCGGTCGAGTCGGTGGCCGACACGTCCTCTGCCGGGCCCTGCGGAAGCGCTGGGACGTCCGGATCGATGATCGGCGTGCTGGGGACCGGGACCGCGGCGACGACATCGGCGACGCCGGTCAGCGTCTGGTCGACCGTTTGCACGACCGGATCGACGATCGCGGCGACGGGTGCTGTGCCGACGGTCTCCTCGACGACGTCGTTCACGACCGGTACCGCTGCGACGGTCTCGTCGACGACGTCGACCACCGGTTCGAGCACGGTGGTGTCGACGACGTCGACGACCTCGACGACAGCACTGACGGGGTGTTCGAGCGAGCCGACGACCTCGGTCACCGCGCCCAAGAGCGACGGATCGGTGGCACCGTCGTCGGCATGCGCGGAGGACGGCGACCCGAAGAGGGCTATCGCCGTGAACGCCGCGGCGGCGAAGCCACCGAGCGCCAGGGCGCGCCACAGGGGGAAACGGGTGCCGTCGGTCGACTGCTCCATGCGTATCCCCCCAATCGGGTTACAGTGCAGTCACTGTACGCCCAACCCCGAGGCGGTTCAACCCCTTTTTTTCGACATGGAAAACCCCGGTCAGGAGGACGTTCGGCGACGATGTCGCCAAGCCGTGCTCCCGACCGGGGTGGTGGTTTGGTGGGGTTTCCGCTACTTCTTCCCCTGCGCCGCGACGGCGGCGGCGCCTGCTGCCGCGGCCTCGGGATCGAGGTAGCGAGCCGGGGCGACCGGACGGAAGTCCGCGTCGAGCTCGTACACGAGCGGGATACCGGTGGGGATGTTCAGCTCGGCGATCTCGTCGTCCGAGATGTCGTCGAGGTGCTTCACGAGGGCGCGGAGCGAGTTGCCGTGCGCCGTCACGAGGACGGTCTTGCCGGCAGCCAGGTCGACCGTGATGTCGGACTCCCAGTAGGGCAGCATCCGGTCGATGACGTCCTTCAGGCACTCGGTGCGGGGCAGTTCGCCGTCGATCCCGACATACCGGGGGTCGTCGGCCTGCGACCACTCGTCGTCATCGGCGATCGGCGGCGGCGGCACGTCGAAGGAACGACGCCAGGTCTGGAACTGCTCCGGACCGTACTCGGCGAGCGTCTGCGCCTTGTCCTTGCCCTGCAGCGCTCCGTAGTGACGCTCGTTGAGGCGCCAGCTGCGCTTGACCGGGATCCACATGCGGTCGGCGGTCTCGAGGGCGAGGTTCGCCGTCTGGATCGCGCGGGAGAGGACCGAGGTGTACAGCACGTCCGGGGTGATGCCGGAGTCGGCGAGCAGCTCGCCCGCACGCTTGGCCTCGGTGACGCCGAGTTCGCTGAGTCGGACGTCGACCCAACCGGTGAACAGGTTCTTCTGATTCCAGTCGCTGTTGCCGTGGCGCAGCAGGACGAGGGTGTAAGTCTCAGGCATGCCCCCAGCATACCGACGGCGCATGACCGCGAGGTGGACGATGACCCCGCTCCGTGAGGGAGAATGGGTCCATGCCCGTCGGATCGATCACCCGCGGGACGACGGGTACGAACCGGCTCCGGCGGGTGGACCGCTGGATCGCGATCCACCCCTCGCTCAGACGGACGACGAACCCGCTGGTAGTGGACCTCGGCTACGGCGCGAGCGGCGTCACGGCGTTCGAACTGCACGACCGACTGCTCGCCGTACGACCCGACGTACGGGTCATCGGATTCGAGATCGAGCCGGGGCGCGTCCGCACCGCTGATGCGCAGCTGCGGCAGGTGCGAGCGGGCACGACCCGGTTCATGCCGACGGCTGCGGTCTCCTTTGCGCGCGGCGGGTTCGAGGTGCCGACCGGCGACGACCGCCCCACGGTGATCCGGGCGTTCAACGTGCTCCGGCAGTACGACGAAGTCGCGGTCGCGGGGGCCTGGCGCCTCATGGCGTCGCGGCTGCAGCCCGGCGGTGTGCTCGTCGAAGGGACGTGCGACGAGATCGGACGGGTGTCCAGCTGGATCGCGCTCGACGACCAGGGGCGTGCTGAGTCGTTCTCCATCAGTCTGCGACTCGCCGACCTCGAGGTGCCGTCCATCGTGGCCGAACGACTGCCGAAGGCGCTGATCCACCACAACGTACCGGGCGAACGGGTCCATGCGCTCATGACGGACCTCGACCGCGCCTGGCGGATGCACGCACCCCTGGCGGTCTACAGCCCGGTCCAGCGCTGGTTGGCGACCGTCGGGACGCTCCGGGACAGCGGGTGGCCGGTGCTGGCCGGCCGCAGCCGCTGGCGCCTCGGCGAGCTGACACTGCCGTGGTCGGCTGTCGCCCCGAATCCCTCCCCGACGGACTGAGTGTCGGGGAACGCAGCCGTCAGAGCGAGGGCAGCGCCGCCTGCGCCTCCGGCGTCGGCAGCCCCGTCGCCGTGAGCAGGTCGACGAGGTACGGCCGGAGCACGAGCACGAGCGCCTGCTCGGAGACCGAGGCGTCGGGGAGGACGACGACCGGCTCGAGGTGCTTCGCGATCTCCAGCAGGGACTGCCTCGCGACCGGCTGCTGGGCGATGTCACCGATCGACTGCGACAGGATGCCGAGCGCGACGGAGGTGCGCGCGAGCAGGTCGGCGAGCTCGGGACGGCTCGTGGCGTCGCGCGACACGTAGTCGATGCGCCGGGCGATCACCCGGAGGTTGCGGGTCGCGAGGTCCATGCCGTCGAGCATGGTCCGCTGCCGTTCCAGGTCGAACACCGCCTTGCGGAGGAACGGCGAGATGCGCGCGATGGCGAGTCCTGAGTCGAGGGTTCCGCGCCACGCGTCCAGGGCCGGCTGGGTGGCCCTCGCCCGTGCGAGCGCGCGGTCCGCCTCCTCGAGGTCGCCGAGACGGAGGGCGGCGACGAGCGAGGCGAGGGTCCGGACGTGTTCGTCGATGAGCCGCTGGCCGTCACGGCGAGCACTCCGGCGCGGGTCGCGCGGGATGAGCGCGGTCGCGAGCAGGGCGAAGACCCCGCCGATCAGTCCGTCGAGGGTGCGCACGAACGGGCCGCCGTCAGGCACGGGCAGGAGCATGACGAGGACGGACTGCACCGCCGCCGCGATCGCGAACGACGCCGCCGGCGACAGGAACCGGGCGACGAGCAATGTGAGCACGAGCGCGACCGCGAGTTGCCATGTCCCCTGACCGAAGCCGAGGAGCAGGATCTCGGCCAGCGCGATCCCGACGCTCATCCCGACGGCCGTCTCGAGGACCCGGATCGGGCGGGCGTCGCGAACGAACCCGAGACTCGAGATCGTCACGGTCAAGGCGAGGAGTGGCACGGCGTGCCCGAGCACGTAGTGGGAGAACGCGTATGCACCGATCGCCGTGGCGCTGACCTGCAGCACCGCCGGCACGGATCCGACGAGACGATGCCAGGCGTCGCCGAGTGCGATGCGGCGACGAACCGCGGCGGTCCATCGGTCGATCCGTACGCCCGGGTCAGAGGCGCCGTCGCTCCCCACCGGTGTCAGCGCCGGACGGCGCCGAGTCGCGGCAGCCGCGGCACGTTCGCCGTGGCCCCGGCATCCGCCGGCACGACGATCTCCTGCGACGCCGCGACGTCGATGCCGTCGGCCTCCACCGTCAGCACGGCCGCCGGATCCGCGGAGCGCTTGACGATCGCCAACGCCACCGGGCCCAACTCGTGGTGGATCGCGCTCGAGGTGATGCGTCCGACGGGTTTCCGGGTCGCGTCGTCGCCGTCGCCGACGAGCACCACGTTCGAACCGGCCGGTGGCAGCACCGCGTCGGAGCCGTCGAGGAGGAGCATGACGAGACGCCGCGGCGGATGCCCGAGGTTGTGCACCTTGGCGACCGTCTCCTGACCGCGATAGCAGCCCTTGTTCAAGTGGACGGCAGAGCGCAGCCAGTCGAGCTCGTGCGGGATGCTCCGTTCGTCGACCTCGGACTGCAACCGCGGGCGCCACGCGGCGATGCGCAGGGCTTCTGCGGCCAACGAACCCGCGGCGGAGAACGCCCCCACGCGGATCTGCTGCACGAGCGACTCGAGCTGCTCGCGCGCGACGATCGTCTCGGTCCACGTCCACGCTGCACCCGGGTGCTCACCCGTCGCGTACTGATGCCCGCCGACCGCGACCTCGGACCACGGATCGTGCCAGACGAGCGGCATGCCGTTCGGCTCCGCGGCCTCGACCGTGAGACCCGCCGCCGCACCGATCACGGCGTACCGCTCGGTCACGATGGCCACCTCGACGCGCAGCATGAACCGCATCCGATCGAGCCAGGCGTGGAGGGGCGCAGCATCGTCGGCCTCGGTGACGAGCCACGTGGTCGTCCCGTCGTCGAGCAGCTTGACCGCGTGCTCGATCCGGCCGCTCTGGTCGAGGAAGAGGGTCTCCGTGGAGATGCCGGCGGACAGCGACCGCAGCTCCTGGCTCGTGATGGAGTTGAGCCAGCTCAGCCGATCAGGGCCGGTGACCGTCACGATGCCACGGTTCGACAGGTCGACGATCGCCTTCCCGCTGGCGATGAGGCGCTGCTCGATGTTCGGGCTGCCGTAATGGGAGGGGACGCCGTGGTCGACGGCGTCCGCCTGTTCGACGGCACCCGGCAGCGTGAGGAAGGGCGAGCCCGGAATCGCTTCCGGCGTGACCGCTCCGGTGGGATCGGTCACGTCAGTCGGCTTTGGCCAGGCGCGCCGAGGCGTGCGTCCGGAGATCCTGCCCCAGGGCGGCGATGTCCCAGGCCCAGAGCAGGTGGTTCTCCACGAGGCCGTACAGGCGGGTCGCGGCGGCGTACTCCTTGGCTCCAGCGGTCCGGACGACGGCGTCGGTCGCGAGGTCGATCCGCGGGCCGTCGATCTGACCGAGGTAGAGCTCGCTCACACCGTTCGGGTGGACGATCGAGACCTGTAGGGGGAAGGCGCCGGTCGACGTACGCAGCGTCTCGACCGATTGCGCCGTGCCGAACGGGCGGGGGCCCTGCCCTGGGAGCATCCCCGGCCCGGGATCGCCTTCGATCAACGGGCGCTCGAGGCGCCAGTAACCCGTCTCGGTGACGAGCGGCTCGGGCACACCGGACTCGTCGACCGGGTGCGCCTCGGGCGCGACGTCCGCAGCGGTGTCGTCCGACAGGGCGTCCTCGTCCGTGGACGAGGCCCCCTCGGCGTCACGAGGGGGCTGCTCGGGCAGGAGCCAGGTGTAGGAGTTGTAGTTCAGGTACGGCAGGCCGTCGTGGCTGAAGCTCACGCGCTGACCGAACTCGCGGGTCACGGTCTCGTCGCCGACCCGGTAGTCGATGACGCCGGTGCCCTCCCAGACGCCGATGAGCCATGACAGCGGGACCAGTTCGCTCGGCAGGCCGCTCGGGATCTCGATCATCGAGGGACCCGGACTAGCGCTGACCGCGGTACAGGTTCTTCAGCACGACCACCGCGGTGAACGCGATGGCGAGGCTGGCGAGGACGAGCAAGCCGATGAAGAAGATTTCGAGAGCGAGCAGCATAGGAGAAAGTCTACCCCGAGGCCAGGGCGATGAGGCCATACACGGCACCGCCGATGGCGAGGATGAGGACGGCGCCGGTGACGCTCGTCGACATCCGATCGACGAATCCCACCTTCTGTCTCGTCAGCAGCTGTGCCGAGAACGCGGCCAGCGTGCAGAGGCCGAGCGTGGCCGACAGCCCGAAGAAGGTCTCCCCCGGGCTCCAGAGCAGGCCGGACACGACGACGCCGACGAGCGCGAGCGCCCAGATGGAGACGACGCTGATCCAGCGCAGCCGGGGGGAGAGAGTGGTTTCGCTCACGGACCCATTGTCACAGAGCGGACGCCATCGGACCACCAGCGGGCGCCCGGTGCGACGTGGGGTACGGTCGTTCGCCTAATATGGTTCCAAACTCAGTCGGGAGGATGCGCGTGGCGCAAATTTTGGTCTTGACCTCCATGGTCGGCACCGAGGTCCTCCCATCCCTCGGGCTCCTGAGCCACCGCACCCGGCAGATCCCCGCCGACCCCGCACAACTCGTGAACGCTCCGAGTTCGGATCTCGTCCTCGTCGACGCCCGCCAGGATCTCGCGAGCGCCAAGTCGCTCTGCAAGATCCTCGGTGCGTCCGGGCTGTCGGTCCCGCTCCTCCTCATCCTGACCGAGGGCGGCCTCACGGCCGTCAGCGCCGACTGGGGCGTGAACGACGTCATCCTCGAATCCGCCGGGCCGGCCGAGGTCGACGCGCGGATCCGGCTCGCGATCGGCCGCGCCTCGCAGGAGCACTCGGCGAGCAAGATCCAGGCGTCCGGCGTCGTCATCGACGAGGCCAGCTACTCCGCCAAGGTCCACGGCAAGCCGCTCGACCTCACCTTCAAGGAGTTCGAACTGCTCCGCTTCTTCGCGACCCACCCCTCCCGGGTGTTCACGCGCGAGCAGTTGCTGAGCGAGGTGTGGGGCTACGACTACTTCGGTGGCACGCGAACCGTCGACGTCCACGTCCGCCGGTTGCGCGCCAAGCTCGGCGACCTCGAGCAGCTCATCGGCACCGTGCGCAACGTCGGCTACCGCTTCAACGTTTACGAGGACGATCATGCCCCGGCTGACACTGTCGGTTCGTAACGTCGACGACGCCCGCACCCGGGATGCGCTCGAGCGCGTCGTGCGCACGGCGTCGCTCGTCGACGGCCAGCCGCCGTTCAGCGATCAGTCGCTCATCGACGCCGCGTCCGGCGCCCGGACGCTGATCCTCGCCGTCGAACCACAGGACCCGCCGGTCGACCCCGACGACTTCGCCGTCGTGGGTGCGGCCATCCTCGGACATGGCGAGCTGGAGTTCGTCGTCGAGCCCGAGTGGCGGGGCCACGGCTACGGTCGCGCCGCACTGCGCGGCGTCCTCGCCAACTGTCCCCCGCAGGTGCGCATCTGGGCACATGGCGACCACCCCGCCTCCCGGGTGCTCGCGCAGGAGTTCGGCTTCTCGCCGATCAGGACGCTGCTGCAGCTCCGCCTGACCAAGACGCCCACGAGCCGTGCGCGACCGGCCACCGCCGGGCACGCTGATGTCACGGTCGGCACGTTCCGGCCGGGAGCCGACGAGGAGGAGTGGCTCGAGGTCAACGCGCTCGCCTTCGCCGACCACCCCGAGCAGGGACGCATGACCCTCGACGATCTCCGCGCCCGGGAGGCCGAGTCCTGGTTCGACGCCGACGACTTCCTGCTCGCACGAGGCTCCGACGGCGACCTCCTCGGGTTCATCTGGTTGAAGGTCGAGGACACGGTCGGCGAGGTGTACGCGGTCGGCGTGCACCCGGCGGCCAGTGGCCGAGGGCTCGGGCGGCTCCTGATGGAGGCCGGCCTGGCCCGCCTGCGGGATCGACGGGTGGAGGCGGTCACGCTGTACGTCGAAGCCGACAACCTCCCTGCGGTGTCGCTGTACCGATCGCTCGGATTCACCGACCACACCATCGACGTGCAGTACGCGAGAACCGACGCCTGATCCCCTCCACAGCGGTGTGGCGCTGCGGCATTTACACAGTGTTCACCGCAGTCGTCGCGACCACCCCCGCCACGGTGTCATGATGAAGGCATGCCAGCAGACCCAACCGTGCTCGATGTCGGCCTCGATGGGGACGAAGAGGACTTCGACCCCGCCTTCGAGCGGAACGATCCCGCGCTGCCCGAACACCGCTACCTCGACCGCGAACTCAGCTGGCTCGCCTTCAACCAGCGTGTGCTCGAGCTCGCCGAAGACCCCGCGCTACCCGTCCTCGAACGCGCCAACTTCCTCGCGATCTTCGCCTCGAACCTCGACGAGTTCTTCATGGTGCGGGTCGCCGGCCTGAAGCGCCGCATCCTCACGGGCCTGGCGGTCCCGACGAACGTCGGCAACGCGCCGGCCGACGTCCTGTCCGAGATCTCGCAGCAAGCGCACGTCCTGCAGGAACGGCACGCCCGCGCCTGGCACGACCTCGTCCGCCCCGACCTCGCCGAACGCGGTGTCACGGTCGTCACCTGGGATTCACTCGACGCAGCCGACCGCGAATACCTCAGCGAATACTTCAGCAACCAGGTCTTCCCGGTGCTCATGCCGCTCGCGGTGGACCCGGCCCACCCGTTCCCCTACATCTCCGGCCTCTCGTTGAACCTCGCGGTCCGAGTGCGGAACACCCGGACCGGGCGCGAGGAGTTCGCCCGGCTCAAGGTCCCGCAGATGATGCCGCGCTTCGTCCGCGTCGGTCCGGCGGAGCGCCGTTCCGCGTCGCTGGACACCGCCCCCAGCGTGCGCTACATCGCCCTCGAGGAGGTCATCGCCAACCACCTCGGCCACCTCTTCCCCGGCATGGAGATCGTCGACCACCACGTCTTCCGCGTCACGCGCAACGAGGACATGGTGATCGAGGAGGACGAGACCGAGAACCTCATCCAGGCACTCGAGAAGGAGCTGCTGCGCCGCCGGTTCGGGCCGCCCATCCGGCTCGAGATCACCGACGACATGGACGACGTCACCCTCGGACTCCTCGTCCGCGAACTCGACATCACCGAGCAGGAGGTCTACCGCCTGCCATCGCCGCTCGACCTCGGCGGCCTCTTCAGCCTCGCCGGCATCGACCGTCCGGACCTCCAGTACCCGAAGCGGGTACCGACCACGGCGCTGCAGTTCCAGCCCGACGAACCGAACGGCAAGCCCGACCTCTTCCGGTCGATCGCCCGTGAGGACGTCCTGGTCCACCACCCGTACGAGTCCTTCGCCACGAGCGTGCAGGCGTTCATCGAGCAGGCCGCCGCCGACCCGCACGTGCTCGCGATCAAGCAGACCCTGTACCGGACCTCGGGCGACAGCCCCATCGTCGAAGCACTCATCGACGCGGCGGAGGCCGGCAAGCAGGTCCTCGCGCTGGTCGAGATCAAGGCCCGGTTCGATGAGCAGAACAACATCTCCTGGGCCAGGAAGCTCGAGAAGGCCGGCGTCCACGTCGTCTACGGCCTCGTCGGACTGAAGACGCACTGCAAGCTCGCGCTCGTCGTCCGACAGGAGCGCGGGGTCCTGCGCCACTACAGCCACATCGGCACGGGCAACTACAACCCGAAGACGAGCCGCATCTACGAGGACCTCGGTCTCTTCACGGCCGACGACCAGGTCGGTAAGGACCTCACCCGCCTCTTCAACGAGCTGTCCGGCTACGCGATCGAGAAGAAGTTCAAGCGCCTCCTCGTCGCGCCGCGCCACCTGCGCAAGGGCCTCCTCAAGCACATCGAGCAGGAGCGCACGAACGCCGAGGAGGGCAAGCCGTCCGGGATCCGCATCAAGGTCAACTCGATGGTGGACGAGGCGATCATCGACGCGCTCTACCGAGCCAGCCAGGCGGGGGTCCCGGTCGACCTGTGGGTCCGCGGGATCTGCGCGCTGAAGCCCGGCCAGCCGGGGATGAGCGAGACGATCCGCGTGCGCTCCATCCTCGGGCGCTACCTCGAACACTCGCGCATCTTCTCGTTCCACAACGACGGCGACCCGCACGTGTTCATCGGCAGTGCCGACATGATGCACCGCAACCTCGACCGCCGCGTCGAGGCGCTCGTCAGGCTCACCGACCCCAAGCACCTCGAGGCGACCGCCGCGATGTTCGAGCAGGCACTCGACGAGCAGACGTCGTCGTGGTGGCTCGACGCCGACGGCATCTGGACGCGCCACGCGGTCGACGCTGACGGACGACCGCTCACGGATCTGCAAGACTCCCTCATGCTCGAGACCGCGGCCCGCCGCCGGCCGAGGAACCGTCGCTGACGACTCCGCAGCGCGACCCACCCGAGCACCACGACACGACGAGGCAGTGACTATGACGACGACGGCAATCTACGCAGCCGGTGCCGTGTGCTGGCGCCTCATCGACGGCAAGGTCCACCTCCTCGTCATCCACCGGACGGTGTACGGCGACGTCACGATCCCCAAGGGCAAGGTCGATCCCGGGGAGACGCTCGCGCAGACGGCCGTGCGGGAGATCAAAGAGGAGACCGGCCTGAGCGTCCACCTCGGTGTGCCGCTCGGCGTCTCCACGTACCCCCTGTCGAGCGGTCGCGAGAAGATCGTCCACTACTGGTCCGCGGAGGTCACCGACCAGGCCGTCCGCGAGAGCACGTTCATCCCGAACGGCGAGGTCGCAGCCCTGGAGTGGGTCACCGTCAAACGGGCACGGAGCTACCTCAGCTACGAGCGCGACGTGGAGATCCTCGACGCCTTCGCCGCGCTGGTCGACGAAGGTGTCACCGCGACCTTCGCCCTCATCGCGATGCGCCACGGGAAGGCCACGTCGCCCTCGGAATGGTCCGGCGAGGACGCGACCAGGCCACTGGCGCCGCGCGGGGTCAAGCAGGCCGCGGGGAACGTCCCGACCCTGCTGGCCTTCGGCCCCCGCAAGATCGTGACGAGCACGGCCGTGCGCTGCGTCAGCACCGTCAGCCCGATCGCCGCGGCCGCGGGCATCGAGCCCAAACGCTCCGACCTCATCAGCCAGGACGCCTACGAGCGGGGCGAATCCGACGTCCGCCGGGTCGTCGGTCGCCGTGTCCGGGCGCTCAAGACGGCCATCCTCTGCAGCCACGGGCCGGTCCTCCCCGAGATCCTGCACGAGATCGCGCTCGCCACCGGGTCCACCCGAGGCTCCTACCTCGGGAGCGCCGCCGCACTCGAGACCGGGGCGTTCTCCATCGTGCACCTCTCCCGGACGAATCCGAGCTCCGGCATCATCGCGATCGAGACGCACGAACCCCGCGTCTGACCCATCCGATCGCCCCCCCCTGAACAGGGGCCGTTCGTGGTGCATTCGCGGCGTCGCCACGTCGGACGCCATGAATCCGTCGATATCCGTTCACCCGTTGTTTACCATCACGGGGGATGCTCGTCATGCCGCATGGTTAGCGTCACTGACGAGCCAGCACCGGCTCGCACCCACACCAATGAATGGACATCCCTGTGAAGTTCTCACGTTTCGGCCGCGTCGCGGTCGTAGCAGCAGTCGCAGCCGTCGCACTGACCTCCTGTGCGGCCAACGAAGGCGGCGCCACAGCCACGAGCGCAGCCGCCAGCGACCTCAAGGGCAGCCTGGCCGGTAGCGGCGCATCGTCGCAGGGCAGCGCCCAGGAAGCCTGGGTCGCCGCCTTCCAGACGGCCAACCCGGACGTCACCATCAACTACTCCCCCGACGGCTCCGGCGCCGGCCGCAAGGCGTTCATCGCCGGCGGTGTGCAGTTCGCCGGTTCCGACTCGGCGCTGTCCGACGAGGAGCTCACGAGCACCTTCGCCGCATGCGCAGCGGACACCAAGGCGATCGACCTCCCGGTCTACATCTCCCCCATCGCAGTCATCTTCAACATCGAGGGTGTCGACGAGCTCAACCTCGACGCCTCGACCATCGCGAAGATCTTCGCGGGTCAGATCACCAGCTGGGACGACCCGGCGATCGTCGCTCTGAACCCCGACGCGAAGCTCCCCTCCACGGCCATCACCGCCGTCCACCGTTCGGACGACTCGGGTACGACGAAGAACTTCGCCGACTACCTGGGCAAGAACGCGCCCGACGTCTGGACCGCTGAGCCGGCCGACACCTTCCCGTTCCAGTCGGGTGAGGGCGCCAAGGGCACCTCCGGTGTCGTCGACACCGTCAAGGGCGGCACCGGCACCATCGGCTACGCCGACGCGTCGAAGGCCGGCGACCTCGGTGTCGCGAAGATCAAGGTCGGCGAGGAGTTCGTCGAGTACAGCGCCGAGGGTGCTGCCGCCGTCGTCGAGGGCTCGCCGCTCGTCGAAGGCCGCGAGGCGAACGACATCGCCATCAAGCTCGACCGCGAGACCACGGACGCGACCCACTACCCGATCGTGCTCGTGAGCTACCTCATCGCCTGCCAGGAGTACGCCGACCCGAAGGTCGCCGACCTCGTCAAGGCGTACGCCGGCTACATCGCCAGCGACGCCGGCCAGGAAGAGGCTGCGAAGTCGGCCGGTGCTGCGCCGCTCTCCGCAGACCTCGCCAAGAAGGTCCAGGACGCGATCGCGACCATCAAGTAGTCCAACGGTCGAGCGTGCCGGGCCCTGCCCGGCACGCTCGACCTGCGTCACCAGCACTCGCAACACCCGCAGTAACCGCTCCCCGAGTCCGTCGAGGGGCACCACCATCGCATCGAGAGAACGGGAACCCATGGCTGTCGAGGCCCTAGCTGCGAGACCCAAAGCCAAGCAACGAGTCGGCGACCGCGTCTTCTCGACGCTCTCCCTCGTCTCCGGATCACTCATCCTCGTCATCCTGGCGGCGGTCGCGATCTTCCTCATCGTCCAGGCGTTCCCGGCCCTCACGGCCGACTCCTCGTCGTTCACCGGTGCTCCGACGAGCTTCTGGGCCTACGTCGGCCCCTTCGTCTTCGGAACCATCTGGGCGGCCATCCTCGCCCTCGCGATCGCCGTGCCGCTCTCGCTCGGGATCGCGCTCTTCATCACCCACTACGCGCCGCGACGACTCGCGGTCGCCCTCGGCTACGTCATCGACCTCCTGGCCGCCGTGCCGTCGGTCGTCTACGGCCTCTGGGGCGCGCTCGTGCTCGCGCCGTTCGTCCAGCCCTTCTTCGCCTGGCTGTCCGAGAACCTCGGATGGATCCCGCTCTTCGGTGGCACGGTGTCCGGCACCGGTCGTACGATCCTCACCGTCGCCCTCGTGCTCGCGGTCATGATCATCCCGATCATCACGGCCATCTCCCGGGAGATCTTCCTCCAGACCCCGAAGCTCCACGAGGAGGCCGCACTCGCGCTCGGCGCGACGCGCTGGGAGATGATCCAGATGGCGGTCCTGCCGTTCGGCCGTCCCGGCATCGTGTCCGCCTCGATGCTGGGCCTCGGACGAGCGCTCGGCGAGACGATGGCTGTGGCCCTCGTGCTCTCCCCCGCCGCCGTCTACTCGTTCTTCCTGCTCACCTCGAGCAACCCGAACACCATCGCGGCGAACATCGCCCTGAACTTCCCCGAGTCGTTCGGCATCGACGTGAACAAGCTCATCGCCACCGGCCTGATCCTGTTCATCATCACCTTCGTGGTGAACTTCATCGCCAGACTCATCGTCAACCGTCGTAAAGAATTCTCGGGAGCGAACTGATGACCGCCACGACCGACCGCCGTCAGGCGTCCATCGCCACGCCGTTCTCCAACTCGCTCACCGCGGGCAAGCTGCCGAAGTTCGCTCCGCTCACCATCCTCGCGGGCAGCCTCATCGTCAGCGGAGTCATCTTCCTGCTGCTGCAGCAGTCGACCGCCGACAAGAGCTACAACGTCCCCGGGGCCGTCGTGCTCGGCGCCGCGCTCTACGCGGTCACCGTCTACGTCGCGTCACTCATGGTCGAAGGTCGCCGGAAGGCCAAGGACCGCCTGCTCACCACCCTGGTGACCGCGGCCTTCGTCATCGCGCTCCTGCCGCTCGTCTCGGTCGCCATCACGGTGATCTCGGCCGGCGCCGCCCGGTTCGACCTCAACTACTTCTCGCTGTCGATGCGGAACGTCGTCGGTGAGGGCGGTGGCGCGTTGCACGCCATCACCGGCACACTGCTCATCACGCTGGCCACGTCGATCATCTCCATCCCGATCGGCATCCTGACCGCCATCTACCTCGTCGAGTACGGCCGTGGACGGCTGGCACAGGGCATCACCTTCCTGGTCGACGTCATGACCGGCATCCCGTCGATCGTCGCCGGCCTGTTCGCGTTCGCCCTCCTCGCGATCTTCTTCGGCCCGGGCGTCCGGCTCGGCATCGGCGGTGCCATCGCGCTGTCGCTGCTCATGATCCCCGTCGTCGTGCGGTCGAGCGAGGAGATGCTCAAGCTCGTCCCGAACGAACTGCGCGAGGCCTCGTACGCGCTCGGTGTGCCGAAGTGGCTGACCATCCTCAAGATCGTCCTCCCGACCTCGATCGCCGGCATCATCACCGGCGTGACGCTCGCCGTCGCCCGCGTCATCGGTGAGACCGCGCCCCTCCTGATCATCGCCGGCTTCACCCAGAGCATGAACTACAACCTCTTCGACGGCCCGATGATGACCCTCCCGGTCTTCGTGTACACCCAGTACGCGAACCAGGGCACCGACGGGGCCTCCTACGTGGACCGCGCCTGGACCGGCGCGCTCGTCCTCATCCTCATCGTCATGGCGCTGAACCTCATCGCCCGACTCATCGCCAAGATCTTCGCCCCCAAGTTCGGCCGCTAGGCCGCGAGCAAAGGAACCCCGTGTCCAAGAGCATCGAAGTCAACGACCTCAACGTCTTCTACGGCAGCTTCATGGCCGTCGAGGGCGTCTCCCTCCAGATCCAGCCCCGCACGGTCACCGCGTTCATCGGCCCCTCCGGCTGTGGGAAGTCGACCTTCCTCCGCACCCTGAACCGTATGCACGAGGTGATCCCCGGCGCACGCGTCGAGGGTGAGGTCCTGATCGACGGCAACAACCTCTACGGCCCAGGCGTCGACCCGGTCCTCGTCCGTCGCCAGGTCGGCATGGTTTTCCAGCGCCCGAACCCGTTCCCGACGATGAGCATCAAGGAGAACGTGCTCGCGGGCGTCAAGCTCAACAACCGGAAGATGTCGAAGTCCGACCAGGACGCGCTCGTCGAGCGTTCGCTCCAGGGCGCCAACCTCTGGAACGAGGTGAAGGACCGCCTCGACAAGCCGGGCTCCGGCCTCTCCGGTGGTCAGCAGCAGCGTCTCTGCATCGCCCGCGCCATCGCAGTCTCCCCCGACGTCGTCCTGATGGACGAGCCCTGCTCGGCCCTCGACCCGATCTCCACGCTCGCCATCGAAGACCTCATCGAGGAGCTCAAGCAGGAGTACACGATCGTGATCGTGACGCACAACATGCAGCAGGCGAGCCGCGTCAGCGACAAGACCGCGTTCTTCAACATCGCGGGCACCGGCAAGCCGGGCAAGCTCATCGAGTACGACGACACCACGACGATGTTCTCGAAGCCGTCCGTCCAGGCGACCGAGGACTACGTCTCGGGTCGCTTCGGTTGATCTGACGCCGGCACCACGACAGCCCCGCCCGGGATTCCCGGGCGGGGCTGTCGTCGTCCGCAGCACGTCCGCGAGTCTGTCGAGGTGAGGCCTGCCGACAGGCTCTCGCGGACCGGAGGGAACGGACTACGCCGTCTCGATGACCATGATCGGATCGGTGGTGGGCTGCTTGGAGCCACCCTGCGGCTCGACCGTCACGCCGACCTTGTCGCCCGCACTCATGGCGCCATCGAGGACACGCCAGGTGGTGCCGTTCGCTGCCGAGAAGGTGCCGGCCGAGACCGGGCCTCCCTCGCCGATGTACCAGAGTTCGTAGACCTTGTCCGACGGCAGGGACCCGAGTCCGTCGACGAGCAGGGCGGACTTGCCGAGCTCACCCGACCAGACGAGGGTCGCCGTCGCATCGTCCATCGACACCTTCGCGCGCTGGACGTCGGACGCCGCGTTGATCTCCGCGAGCGCGACCGTCTGCGTGAGGGATCCACCACCGAAGGTGTTCGCGAGTCCGACACCGCCGAAGATGAGGCCGACCGCTGCTGCGGCGCCGACCACCATGCCGACGACGCTGCGACGCCACCGTGAGGCGGCCTTGCGTTCCGCCGCACCGACCACCGGGGTGGTCGCTGCTGCAGCGGGCGGCGTGGTCGTCGGTGTCGAGACCGGCGTCTCGTCGACCTCCGGGACCGCGGTCGGAAGCGCCTGCACCTCTGCGACAGGAGCATCGACGGGGGCGTCAGCGGACAGCTGCGGCAGGTTCTGGATCGCGGCCATGAGGGAGTTCTTGAGCGCTGCCGACGGCTGCACGGGAGGTGCTGCGAGGTCGAGCATGGCGACGGTCTCCTCGAATTCCGCCGCTTCCTCGCGGACGGACTCGTGTTCGGCTCGCAGGCGGTCGAACCGCTCCTGCTCGCGCGGGGTCAGGGTGTGCAGCGCGTTTCCGGCTGCCAGGTCTGTTGCATCGTCTCGCTCGGTCATGTACGCACCCCCAACTCGTCTCGAAGTCTGATCATTCCGTCTCGCAACCTGGTCTTCACCGTGCCGATCGGCACGCCGAGCAGGTTCGAGATCTCGCTGTGACTGTAGCCGCCGTAGTAGGCGAGCGAAACAGCCTCGCGTTGCAGCTCGCTCAAGCGGACGAAGGCCCGCTTGACGCGCTCGTGCTCGATCCGGATCTCGACCGTCTCCTGCACGTTGTCGACACGCTCGTCGAAGTCGCGGATGCCGATCTTGAGGTCGCGGTCGCGTCCGGCCTGTGAGGCGCGCACGCGGTCGATCGCACGACGGTGGGCCATGGTGAGCACCCAGGTCGTCGCCGTGCCCTTGCCCGCCTCGAACTTCTGGGCGTTCTGCCAGACCTCCAGGAACACCTCCTGGGTGACCTCTTCGGACTGCGCGTGGTCGACGAGCACCCGCTTGACGAGTCCGAGGACCCGCGGGGCGATGTGGTCGTACAGCTCGCTGAACGCGACCTGGTCGCCGCCGGCCACTCGGACGAGGAGCGCGTCGAGCACGTTCGCCAATGACACCTGCGGTGCAGCGTCGGCTTCCGGTCCCGTGGTCACAAGTCTTAGCTTCTCACGGACACCGGCCGTTTGCGCGACGCCCACCCGAGGTCGGGTCTGCGTGTACAGTGCGGCGGTCATACACGGAGTTCGGTGCCGACCCGGGATCCGATTGGAGGAATCGACGCTATTCGACACCCCAGTTCCGGTGTCATCACGGAATGGGCGTCAGGAGGGCGAAGACCTCCGGAGAAAGCAAGTGCCAGGCCGCAGAAACGCCTCTCGGCGCAAGGCCGCTCGAAGCGGCGATTTTTGGAGCCCGGGGTTACTGCGGCCCGGCTGAATCAGTGTAGCAAGTGATCGGCGATGGATATTCCCAGGTACCGGGCCTTGACCGGACGGGTCGCATCAGTCCAGGGAGTCGGAGCGCCACAGCCGCGCGCAGCCGGCGAGTTCCTCGGCGATGGTGCCGAACCGCGCGGCTTTCGTGGTGAGTCTCGCGGCGTCTGCGGGGTCGACGGCGTCCCGGTCGTCCGCGAGGGAGGTACAGCCGACCGCGTTGATCCGACAGAAGGAGGCCGCCCGCTCGAGGGCGATCGCGAAGTCACCGGTGTACAGGCCACGGAGGATCTGGTCGGCGAGGACGATGATCTCCTCAGGCCCGGTCGGTTCGGCCGCGCCGGCGATCACGGGGTCGACGGTGGTGATGAGCTCGGTGCCCCGCTGGAAGCTGAAGCTCGTCCCCACCGGGTCCTGCCGGATGAGTAGGCGCAGTAGGTAGATCCGCCAGAGGGCTCCTGGGAGACTCCGCGGGCTGGCGTGCGACCAGAGCTCCGCGATGGCGTCGATCCCGTGCTCGTCCGTGTACGTCACGAGGCGATCGACCACGGCAGGGTCCGGGTCCGCCCGCACCCGGGTGAGGAGTGCGACGGCCGTCTCGTGCGTGATCCTCGACACGGCCTCCGGGTCGAGACCACCCTGGATCGCTTCGAGCATCGACGGCGGCAGCTTCGTCGGACGATGGAATCCCTCGGTCATGCCTGCTCCTCCCTGCGACGCGCTTCGCGCACCCGACAACGGTACTCGCCCCGTGGGACGATCCTCCCCTGGGGCGCTGACCTGCGCGTCAACGGGTGCCGTCGAAATCTCGTAGAGTAGAGCGCGTATGGGCCTGTAGCTCAGTTGGCAGAGCATCGGACTTTTAATCCGCGGGTCGTGGGTTCGAGCCCCACCGGGCCCACCACGGACGCGGCACTCGTGCGCGTCACCTCGGGATGCACGGTCGTCGCACGCCCATCGCCAGGTGGATCGCTAGATCGACGCGGCTGGTGGCGCCGGGCGCACATCGCCCCCAGCGCCGAAGGCGTCCTCCCGGACCTGCGTCGCCGCTGCCCGCCTCGCCTGGGGGACGATGGCGTCGATCGCGAGCCGCCACATGCGGTCGACCGACGCTGCGATGTCCGAGCGGCCGACCGTGGCTTGGGCGGTGAGCTGGACACCGGTGAAGAATCCGATCAGCGTGCGGGCCAGGTCCGGTGCCGACATCGAACTCTCCAGGTCGCCGGCCTGCAGCGCCAGGTCGAGCTGAGCGGCCGTCCCCGAGATCCAGTCCTCGTAGAACGCGCCGGCCGGTTGGCTCAGCGAACCCTCATCGAGCGTGAGTCTGATCCCGGCGCGGACGACCGGGTCGTTCTCGAGTTGGTCGACCATGGCGCGAGAAATGCGGATGAGCCGCTCGAGGACTCCGTCGTACTGTTCCGACACCCGTGCCATGAGCGGCATCGACCGGTCGTGCTGCTCGTGGATGACCGCGAGGGCGATCTGCTCCTTCGACTTGAAGTGGAAGTACATGGACCCCTGCGAGATCCCGGACGCCTCCGCGATCATCGACAGACTCGCGTTCCCGTAACCGATGCGGTCGAAGACGGTCGCGGCGCCCTCGACGGTCGCGTCCTGCGTCACCTGCCCGCGTTCCTGCGTCGGCGTTCGTCGCGTCCCCGGCATCCTGACCTCCTCGGACAGCCTGTGTTCCAGCTCCGATCCATCGGCGCCGTATCCGTCGACCGTGGCCGGTCGGGGCCTCAGCCTAGAGGCTCGGAGCTCACACAGCCGACGTCTTTCTCTAACTGGTACGAACGACTTATTCGTGTCACACTGATGGAGGTGATGCCGACGCAGTCCACGCGTCAGTGGGCTGTGTGCTCGCGACAGGGGTGCGCGACGCTCATCGCCTCGACCGGTGGGTCGCGCAGGGATCGGGGGATCCAGCGCTGCGTGATCCACCCGGTCTCACGCTCGACGTGATCAGCGCGCGAGCAGCTCCGGGAGGCCGATCGCCGTCGCCTCGTCAGCGAGGCTCGCGTCGATCGACACGAACGACAAGACGGTGATCGCGACCCCGACACGTGCGGCTGCTTCCAACTTGTGGTGGCCGTCGAGGACGAAGTGCACAAGACCGGTGTGAGCGTCGAAGCTGTCGAACGGCTGCGTCCGGTCCAGCACGGAGACCGCGAGCACGGTCGCCGCTCCCCCGGCTCGAAGCCGCTCCTCGTATGAGGCCACGCGCTCGCGGTCGTTCCGACCGGGCTGCACCATCGGCACCAGGAACTCGAAGAGGGTCTCGTGCTCGCCGGTCTTCCGGGTCGGGCCGCGGTAGTAGCCGGTCGCCGGGTCCTCCGGTGCACCGAGCGTGGGGTCGATGCCGCGATGCACGACCTGTTCCCGCGAGAAGTAGTCGTGGTCGTCACCCGGAGCGACCAGGACGGGCTCGATGGAGAGCAGGAGCGGCAGGTAGGTCGCTTCGGGCAGGATCTTCGACACGAGGTCGCGCAACGAGGGATCGTCGATCGCGGGCACGCCCTCGTCCAGGTGATCGTGCAGTGCGTCTGCGGCGAGCGCCCGAGCACCTTCGTCCAGACGACGGAACAGCAGCGCGCAGGTACCGCACGGGAAGCTCAACTCGAACGCCTCGTCGCCATCGACGATGAGGTGGCGTCCGCCGGGCTCGCGGAAACCCGTGAAGCGCAGTGGGGCGTCCGGTGTCCCGAGATGGACCGGCGCCGCGTGATCGAGCAGCCCGGTTCGAGATCGGGCGGGTCCGTCGGCCATCGGGCTACTTCCGGACGGCCGGGATGATGACGCCGTCGATCACCGACACGAGGAAGTCACGCGTCACCGGCTCCCGCAGCATGAGCACGCGATAGCTCACCATCGCCTGGCTGATCAGCGCAAGGGTCTCCACATCGGCGTCCGCCCGGATCTCCCCGCGGTCGATCGCGCGCTGCAGGAGGAAGCGGTTGACCGCCATGCGCGGCTCCACGATCGCCGCATGGACGGACTCGGTGAGCTCGGGCGCATCCGAGATCATCGACATCACGCCGGCGAACACGCGCATCTTGCGCTCACCCTCGGCGATGGACGGCGCCTTGATCATTGCGACGAGGTCGCCGCGGAGTGAACCGGTGTCGGGCAGCTTCGAGAAGTCGGGATCGATCTGCTTCATGCAGGCGACCGCGTCGATCACGAGTTCGGACTTCGACGCCCATCGGCGGTAGAGCGTCGCCTTGCCGGCCTTGGCACGTGCTGCCACCATGTCGACCGTCATCCCGGCGTAGCCCGTGTCGGCGAGGACGTCGAGCGCGGCGTCGAGGATCTCGGCGTCCCGCGTGTGATCGCGCTTCCGGCCGAGCTTCGGCGCTGCGGGTGGGGTCTCGAGCTGCGTCATCGCGGCTCACCTCCTTTTCGTCTCCGAGAACAGCATAGTTCAGGAACTCGAACGTTCAGGAACTATTCGGTTCCGAAACTGTCCAGTTCCGTATAGAGTCCTCAGCATGACTTCGAACCTTGCCGCCGGAACCCCGGCAGTCTCCTCACGCCGCTGGTGGACGCTCGTCACCGTCGGCCTCGCCCAGCTCATGGTCGTGCTCGACGCCACCGTGGTGAACATCGCGATGCCCGCCGCCCAGGCCGACCTCGGATTCTCCGACGGCGACCGCCAGTGGATCGTCACCGCCTACTCCCTCGCCTTCGGCAGCCTGCTGCTCCTCGGCGGACGCCTGTCCGACCTCATGGGCCGGAAGCGGGCGTTCATCATCGGGCTCGTCGGGTTCGCGATCGCCTCGGCCCTCGGTGGCGCCGCCGATTCGTTCGGCACCCTCGTCGCCGCACGGGCGCTGCAGGGCGTCTTCGCAGCCCTCCTCGCACCGACCGCGCTCGCGATGCTCACGACCACCTTCACGATCCCGAAGGAGCGCGCCCGCGCGTTCGGCGTCTTCGGTGCGATCGCCGGCGCGGGTGGCGCGGTCGGACTCCTCCTCGGCGGATTCCTCACCGAGCAGTTCGACTGGCGTTGGAACCTGTACATCAACGTCGTGATCGCCGTGGTCGCCATCGTCGGGGCCGTCCTCTTCATCACCACCCCGAAGACGACCGGCCCCCGCCCCAAGCTCGATGTTCCGGGCACCGTCCTCGTCTCAGGTGCGCTGTTCAGCCTCGTCTACGGCTTCGCCAATGCCGAGACCGACGGCTGGGACTCACCGCTCAGTTGGGCCTTCCTGGCCGCCGCGGCCGTGCTCCTCGTCGCGTTCGTCCTCTGGCAGCGCCGGGCCGCGCACCCGCTCCTCCCGTTGTCGATCGTCCTCGACCGCAACCGCGGTGCCGCGTTCATCTCGGTCATGATCGCCGGGGCCGGGATGTTCGGCATCTTCCTCTTCGTCACGTACTACCTGCAGGCCTCGCTCGGCTACTCACCGCAGCAGACGGGCTTCGCCTTCCTCCCGATGATCGCGATGCTCGTGCTCGCCGCACAGCTGGGGACCAACCTCCTCGTCCCGCGGTTCGGGCCGAAGGTGATGGTGCCGTTCGGCATGACGCTCGGGGCGATCGGCATGCTCCTCCTCACCCGGCTCGACCTCGACAGCTCCTATGTCGGCAACGTCATGCCGGCGCTCATGGTGCTCGGTTTCGCGATGGGATCCATCATGCCCGCCTCGATGCAGACCGCGACGCTCGGTGTCGACCGGGCGTTCGCCGGGGTCGCCTCGGCGACAGTCAACACGAGCCAGCAGGTCGGCGGGTCGATCGGTGTGGCGCTGCTCAACACCCTCGCGGCGAGCGCCGCCACGGCCTACGTGACCGACAACGCGCCGCCCACCCCCGAGGTGCTCGCGCAGGCCGCGATCCAGAGCTACCAGACCGCCTACTTCTGGGGCGCCGGATTCTTCGCGGTCGGCGCGGTGACGGCGGCACTGCTGTTCCGCCGACGCAACCAGGGACTCGCCCTGCACCACGCCCCGGAGGCGTCCGCGGAACCGGTGCTCGCGCACTGATCCGACCGGGTCCCGAGCACCGGACCGTCGCACACTCGCGCGGCGGCCCGGTGCGTCATCGGAGGGTCTCGCGTTCGGCCGTCAGGCGGAGGTGCGGAGGATCGAGGTCATCTTCTTCCCCTTCGCGACCTCGTCCACGAGCTTGTCCAGCTGACGGACGCGCTGCATCAGGGGATCCTCGATCTCCTCGACGCGGATGCCGCAGATGAGGCCCGTGATGAGCGACGCATGAGGGTGCATCGTCGGCGCGTCGGCGAAGAAGGTCTCGAAGTCCGTACCGTCGGCGAGCACCCGTTCGATCGCGGCGTCGTCATAGCCGGTGAGCCAGGTGATGACCTGATCCACTTCGGCCTTCGTACGGCCCTTCCGCTCCACCTTCGCGACGTAGAGCGGGTACACGCTGGCGAAGCTCGTCGTGAAGATGCGATGTCCGGCCATACCGGTCAGTCTCCCACCGTCGAGCGTTCGAGACCAGGTCGATCACTGGGTATCCGTCGCTCGTCGTCCGTCGCTCGGGGGACGCGTGCTGCCGCGACGGCTGCCTACCCTGGCAGCATGACGAACCCTGGACAGGACCCGCAGACGCCTTCGCCATCACCCTCGTCGAGGCCGGCCTCAATGCCGGCCTCGACGCCTGTCGATCCAGCAGTGCCTCAGCGGCAGCTCGCGACGTACGACCACGCCCTCCGCGCCGCACCAGCCTGGTGGCGTGGCGCACTCGCGCTCCTCCTGCTCGTCGTGGGGTTCCTGATCCTCTCGATCGCGCTCGGCGGCATCGCGCTCATCGTGGACGTGGCCACCGGGGCGTACACGCTCGACGACGTCGCGAACGGCCTCATGACGCTGACGCCGGTGACGATGCTCGCGAACAACCTGTCGCTCGCCGCGCTCATCCCGGTGTCGATGCTCATCCAGTGGGCGATCTTCGGTGTCCGTCCACGGTGGCTGTCCTCGGTGGAGGGGCGCTTCCGCTGGCACTGGCTCGGGCGCCTTGCGCTCATCATCGTCCCGGTGTGGATCGTGTACGTCGGCGCCTCCGTCCTGCTCTCCCCGCTCGAGCCCATCGTGGTCGACGGCGCCATGATCGCGATGCTCGCCGTCGTGATCCTCACGACGCCGCTGCAGTCTGCCGGCGAGGAGTACGGGGCGCGCGGCCTCATCCAGCGCTCCGTCGGATCCTGGTTCAGTCGCCCGATCACCGCGTTCCTCGTCGGCACGGTCGTCTCCGGCGCGGTCTTCGCCTCGGTGCACTTCGCCGGCGACCCCTGGCTCATCGCCTACTACTTCGTGTTCGGCGCCTCGATGTCCTTCGCCGCCCGCGGGACCGGTGGCCTCGAGGCGCCGGTGCTCATCCATGCGACGAACAACGTCCTGCTCCTCGTCCCCACGGCCCTCATGTCGCAGACCGACCAGGTCTTCGAGCGAGGCGAGGGTGCCGGCGGACCGTTCATGTTCATCCCGATGGCGCTCTGCGTCGCCGCAGCCGTCGTGAGCACCTGGTGGGGGCGCAGGAACGGCGTGATCGCGACGGCTCCGCTGCCGCCGAGCCGGGTGACGAAGCAGCAGGGGACGCCGCCGACCGCCATGGCCGCTCCGGTGGCTACATCGACGCAGCTGCCGACGACCCCGCAGGATCCGTCGGCGGCTCCACCGCGATGATCTGCCCGCCGGTCACTCGCACGAGCTCCTCGAAGGTCGTCGGGAACACCGTGTGCGCATGGCCGGCTGCGGCCCAGACCTCCGGGTAGGCGGCGAGCGCCTCGTCCACGTAGGTGCGGATCGGTTCCGGGTGACCGACGGGCGCGACGCCACCGATCACCTGTCCCGTCGCCGCCTTGACGACCTCGGCGTCAGCACGCTTCAACCGTCCACGGAGCCGCCCGCCCACCCAGGCGGTGTCGACACGATGGGCACCGCTCGTGAGGATCAGGGTCGGCTCGCCGTCGAGCGTGAACACGAGGGAGTTCGCGATCGCCCCGACCTCGATCCCCAGGGCTTCCGCTGCGAGCGCCGCGGTTCGAGCAGCATCGTCGAGCCAGGTGATCTCGCCCTTGGCCCCGCGATCACGCAGCGTCTGCTCGACGATGGACACGGCCGGATGCGCTCGATCACTCATGCGACCATGCTGCCGCACCGGGCCGTCGGCGCGCGAGTGCCGGGGCGCAGCGGCACGCGGCGCGAGGTCAGTCGCCGAGTGGGACCAACGTCACCGCGAGTCCCGCTTCCCGGAGGAGTGCGATGGTCTCGGGCGCGGCCCCGTCGTCGGTCAGGAGGGCATCGAAAGCCTCGAGGCCGGCGATCCGGCCGAGCTGCCGCACACCGAGCTTCGAGGCGTCGGCGACCACGACCACCCGCTCGGCGGCGCGAACCATCCTGGCCTTCACCTCGGCCTCGGGCAGGTTGACGTTGCTCACGCCATGGCCTGCGTCGACACCGTTGCACCCGATGAAGGCGAGATCGGCGTGGACCTGGCCGAGCAGCGAACCGGCGAGCGGATCGACGAGCGAATGCTGGAGCGGCCGAAGCGATCCACCAGTGACGATCACCGAGAACCTCGGGATCTCCGACTCGAGTTCGAGCGCGATGGTCAGGCCGTTCGTGATGACCACGACGTCGGCGAGGTCGCGGCGAGCCTTGAGCGCGCGGGCGAGGGCGAGGCCGGTGCTGCCGACGTCGACGATCACGCTCTGACCGGAGCGCACCATCGCGGCCGCCGCCTCTCCGATCCGCTGCTTCGCGTGGGCCGAGGTCGCGGTCGCGAGTTCGATCGGCGACTCGACGGCGCCGCGTCCCTGCACGGGCATCGCACCTCCGTGCACGCGGACGGCCTCGCCCTGGTCGACGAGGGTGTCGAGGTCCGTCCGGGCGGTCACTCGGGAGACGCCGAAGTCGTCGGAGATGTCGGCGACGCGCACGAAGCCGCGCTCATCGAGGAGCTCGCGGATGCGGTCGCGTCGCAGTGGGGCGGGCAACTGCATCGGCTCGTCGTCGGACATGCTTGAATCTTCGCTGACTTGCCTATACTTTTCAAGGCGAAACGTTGTACGTTTCCTTTCGACAACCCGTTCTGAGGATCCCCATGCCCCCACTCGACGACACCTTCGTCATCGACCCGGCGATCGCGAGCTTGACCCAGCGCCTCGCCGACGGTCGCGAACTCATCTACTTCGACGACGTCGACACGACGCGGCCCGCGGAGCGCCTGCCCGACGCTCGCGAACTCGCCCCACGTCCGCCGACCGCGTCCATGCGCCAGGACCCGCTGACGGGTGAGTGGATCTCGATCGCCGCCGCCCGCCAGAACCGGGTGATGCTGCCACCCGCGAACCTCGACCCACTCGCGCCCGCGAGCCCCTCGAACCCCTCCGAGATCCCCGACCAGTACGACGTCGCGGTCTTCGAGAACAAGTCGCCGTCCTTCGGACCGCTGCTCGAAGACGAGAACGCACCGGTCGACCTCGCCGACCTCGAGGCCATCGGAATCGGCAGGACCCGCACCTCGGTCGGCCGCTGCGAGGTCGTGAGCTTCAGCCCGTCGAGCACCGGTTCCTTCGGCTCGCTGTCTCGCACCCGGGCGCGCACGGTGATCGAAGCGTGGGCCCGCCGGACACACGCACTGTCGCAGATCGACTCGATCCAGCAGGTGTTCCCCTTCGAGAACCGTGGAGAGCAGATCGGGGTCACCCTCCACCACCCGCACGGGCAGATCTACTCCTACCCCTACGTGACCCCGCGCACGCAGCGACTCATCGCCGCGAGCGCGGCCTACGGTCCCGGACTCTTCGCCGACGTCCTCGCCGCTGAGCAGGCCGACGAGCGCGTCGTCCTCGCCGGCGAGCACTGGACGGCGTTCGTCCCGTTCGCTGCGCGCTGGCCCATCGAGGTGCACCTGCTCCCCCACCGGCACGTGCCCGACTTCGCCGCGACCTCACTCGCCGAACGCGACGAACTCGCCGTCCTCTACCTGCGGCTGCTCCGCGGCGTCGACGCCCTGTACGACACCCCGACCCCGTACATCGCCGCCTGGCACCAGGCCCCGACCCGCGTCCACCGCGACGAGCTCCGACTCCACCTGCAGCTCACCTCCCCGCGTCGCGGAGCCGACCGCCTGAAATACCTGGCCGGCTCCGAGGCCGCTATGGGCGCCTGGATCGGCGACGTCCCGCCCGAGACCACCGCCACCGCACTGCGCACCGCGATCGCCGCAGCCGATGAGGAGAACCCCGTATGACCGACCTGCAGCGCACCGCCACGAGCGGATTCGAGAACGCCTTCGGCAGCGAGCCGCATGGCCTCTGGACCGCGCCCGGCCGCGTGAACATCATCGGCGAGCACACCGACTACAACGACGGCTTCGTGTTCCCGATGGCGATCGACCGCCGCACCGTCGCAGCCGTCCGTCGTCGCGACGACGACCGCATCCGGGTCTCGAGCAGCTTCTCACCCGAGATCGTCGAGGTCTCGGTGCGCGCGCTCGATCCCGACGCACTGCACGGCTGGTCCGCCTACCCGCTCGGCGTCGCGTGGGCGCTCGGCCAGTTCGGGGCACCCTTGCAGGAGCTGCCCGGTGTCGATGTCTACATCGACTCCGACGTCCCGGTCGGGGCCGGCCTCTCCTCCTCCGCGGCCATCGAGGCCTCGGTCGGCGTCGCACTGAACGAGATCTGGCACCTCGACCACGACCGCCGGACGCTCGCGAAGATCTGCCAGCTCGCCGAGAACCGAGCGGTCGGCGCACCGACCGGCATCATGGACCAGTCGGCGTCGCTCCTCGGCCGGCGTGACTGCGGCGTCTTCCTCGACTGCCGCTCGCTCGAGACCGACGTCATCCCCCTCGGCTTCGAGGAGCACGACCTCGAGCTGCTCGTCATCGACACGCGCGTCGAGCACGCCCACGTCTCGGGCGGGTACGCCGCACGTCGGGCGTCCTGCGAGGCGGGCGCCGCAGCGCTCGGAGCCGACTCGCTCCGCGACGTCACGGTCGGCGACCTCGACCGCGCTCGCGAGCTGCTCGACGACGAGACCTTCCGCCGCGTCCGTCACGTCGTGACGGAGAACCAGCGTGTCCTCGACACCGTCAGGACCCTGCGCGAGCACGGGCCGACGTCGATCGGCGAGCTGCTCGTGGCCTCCCACGCGTCGATGCGCGACGATTTCGAGATCTCGGTTCCGGAACTCGACCTGGCCGTCGAGACGTCGATGGCGGCGGGTGCGATCGGGTCGCGCATGACCGGTGGCGGCTTCGGGGGTGCGGCGATCGCCCTGGTCCCCGTCGCCCTGGCGTCGGCCGTGGCCGAGGCGGTCACGGCGGCGTTCGCCGAGGCGTCCTTCACCGCCCCGACCATCTTCCCCGTCCGCCCCGCCGCCGGAGCCACCCGAGAGTCCTGACCTTCCCCACCCCTGCCCGCGAACTGTCAATTCCGGCTAGTCCCGGCCGCTCGGACTAGCGTCGAGTGACAGTTCGCGGGCTGGGTGTGGAGAACTTCGGACGCTGAGACGCCGCAGTCGGCACCGTGGTGGGATGGTCCGCCGACGTCCCCTCCCCCTCGAACTCAGCAAGCAGCCGTTCTCCATGGCCGAAGCCGACGAACTCGGCGTGCCTCGATCGCGGCTACGAGCGCGCGACCTCGCCACGCCGCACCGAGGCGTCCGGGCACCGCTCGACCAGCCCACGGACATCCCCGGACGCTGTCACGCCTATGCCCCACTCCTCCACGATGGGCAGTTCTTCAGCCACGTGAGCGCGGCGGCCTTGCACGGCCTCCCCGTGCCCACCTGGGAACACGAGGCACCACTCGACGTCGCGTCCATCGCGCCGGCACGCGCGCCTCGAGGATCGGGCGTGCGTGGGCATCAACTCGACGGGGACCACTGGGAGGTCGTCGCCGTCGAAGGGCTGCCGGTACTGACCGCCGTCGATGCCTGGTGTCAGCTCGGAACCCGACTCCCCTTGGACGACCTGGTGATCGCCGGCGACGTGTTGCTTCGCCGCAGGCGACCACTGGCATCGGAGCAGCAGATCGTCCGCGGGCTGGCACGGATGAACGGCCGTCGCGGCGCGAAGCGGCTGCGGCTCGCGTTCTCGATGATGCGGCCTCGGACGGATTCGCCGATGGAGACCGCATTGCGCCTGCTGATCGTCCGCGCGGGCCTTCCGGAACCACTCGTCAACGAGGTCATCTCAGACGCCCTCGGACGGTTCCTGGCCTTGGGCGACCTGGTGTATCCCGAACAGCGGGTCCTCGTCGAATACGACGGCGGCACCCACTTCTCGGATGAACGGCAGATCTTCCACGACATCGATCGCCTCGACCGAGTCATGGCAGCGGGCTGGCGGGTCATTCGGGTGAATCGCTCGCACCTGACGGACCCGTCGCCCATCCTCACCGCCCTGGCTCGCGAACTGTCACTTCCGGCTAATCGCGGGGCGCCGGACTAGCGTCGAGTGACAGTTCGCGGGCTGAGTTAGGGGGTGGCCATGCGGACGACGTTGGCGAGGAGTCCGACTCTCGTCATGGGACCGACACCACCGGGGTTCGGGCTGATCCACGAGGCGACCTCGGCCACGTCAGGGGCGACGTCGCCGACGACCCGGGACTTGCCGGTCTCGGGGTCGGTCTCGCGGCTCACCCCGACGTCGAGGACGATGACGCCGGGCTTCACGGCGTCGCGCGTGACGATCCCGGGGACGCCCGCCGCGGCGACGATCACGTCGGCGGTGCGGAGGATGTCGTCGAGTCCGACCGTTCCGGTGTGCGTCAGCGTGACCGTCGCGTTGTATTCGCGACGGGTGAGCAGCGGGCCGATCGCGCGACCGACGGTGACCCCGCGGCCCACGACGACGACGTGCTTGCCCGCCCAGCTGATCCCATGACGTTCCACCAGCTCGATGACGCCCTTCGGCGTGCACGGCAACGGTGTGTGGATCGGGCGGTTCACGTTGAGCACGAGACGACCGAGGTTGGTCGGGTGGAGCCCGTCGGCGTCCTTCTCGGGATCGATGCGCTCGAGGATCGCGTCGGTGTCGATGTGCTTCGGCAACGGCAGCTGCACGATGTAGCCGGTGCAGCTCTCGTCGGCGTTGAGCTCGTCGAGGACGGCCTCGAGCTCCTCCTGTGACACCGTCTCGGGGAGGTCGCGTCGGATCGACTCCATGCCGACCTCGGCGCAGTCGCGGTGCTTGCCGGCGACGTACCACTGCGAACCCGGGTCGGATCCGACGAGGACGGTGCCCAGCCCGACCGAGATGCCGCGCTCCTTGAGTGCGGCCACCTCGATCGCGAGCTCGGACTTGATGGCGGCTGCGGTGGCCTTGCCGTCGAGGATCTGTGCGGTCATGCGCCCGCGCCCTACTGCTGGAGGCCGGGGTAGAGCGGGAAGCGCTCGGCGAGCGCCGTGACGCGCTCCCGGAGGGCTCCGGACTCGGCACCGTTGCGCAGCGCGAGAGCGATGATGTCGGCGACCTCGGCGAACTCGGTGTCGCCGAAGCCACGCGTCGCGAGTGCCGGGGTACCGATCCGCAGGCCGGAGGTGACCATCGGCGGGCGCGGGTCGAACGGCACCGAGTTGCGGTTGACCGTGATGCCGACCTCGTGGAGGAGGTCTTCGGCCTGCTGGCCGTCGAGCTCGGAGGTGCGGAGGTCGGCGAGCACGAGGTGCACGTCGGTGCCGCCGGTGAGGACGTCGATGCCGGCGGCCTTCGACGCCTCGGAGGTGAGCGCCTCGGCGAGGAGCTTGGCACCGCGGAGCGTCCGCTCCTGGCGGTCCTTGAACTCCGCCGTGGCGGCGAGCTTGAACGCGGTCGCCTTGGCGGCGATGACGTGCATGAGCGGCCCGCCCTGCTGGCCGGGGAACACGTTCGAGTTGAGCTTCTTGGCGAGCTCCATGTCGCGGCTCACGATGAAGCCGGAGCGCGGGCCGCCGATGGTCTTGTGCACGGTGGAGGAGACGACGTCGGCGAACGGCACGGGCGACGGGTGGACGCCTGCGGCGACGAGGCCGGCGAAGTGCGCCATGTCGACCCAGAGCTTCGCACCGACCTCGTCGGCGATCGCGCGGAACGCGGCGAAGTCGAGCTGGCGCGGGTAGGCGGACCAGCCGGCGATGATGACCTGGGGCTTGTGCTCGAGTGCTTTGTCGCGGACGACGTCCATGTCGACGAGGAAGGTCTCGGGGTCGACGCCGTAGGAGACGGCGTTGTAGAGCTTGCCGGAGAAGTTGAGCTTCATGCCGTGGGTGAGGTGACCACCGTGGGCGAGCTCGAGACCGAGGATGGTGTCGCCGGGGGTGGCGATCGCTGAGAGGACCGCGGCGTTGGCCGTGGCGCCCGAGTGCGGCTGGACGTTCGCGTATGCGGCACCGAAGAGGCTCTTGGCCCGCTCGATCGCGAGAGACTCGGCGATGTCGACGAACTCGCAGCCGCCGTAGTAGCGACGACCCGGGTAGCCCTCGGCGTACTTGTTGGTGAGGACGCTGCCCTGCGACTGCAGGACGGAGACGGGCACGAAGTTCTCACTCGCGATCATCTCGAGGGTATTGCGCTGGCGACCGAGCTCCTGCTCGAGGACCGCAGCGATCTCGGGATCGACCTCGGAGAGTGGCGCGTTGAAGGTGTCGGACAAGACTGGCTCCCTTTTGTGACAGAACGGATGTCGGTGATGTGCCGTTTCGGCCCAGGCGTGCGGCCGAATCCGCCCTTGTCTTCAAGGTGCAGGGTCGCTCCCCGATGGTGAACCATCTGAGGCGGAGCGGAACTCCGTCTATACGCCAGTTGCGACTGCTAGCAGCATAGCAACGGGACGCCCGACGCGCACCGTCCTGTGGAGGGGGCGGGCAGCAGTGGGGGCCGGTGTGTCAGGATGGCCCGAAGCTTGTTCACCCTCCGAACAAACCCCGTTCCGGCCCCCACGATCCCGCGTCGCCGACGCTGAAGGAACCACGCATGAGCCTGCTGCCCCGACCCATGTCGCAGACCACGGACGTCTCCGCTCCCCCGTTCCGGTTGTCGGCGGATTCGGTGATCCGTACCGACCCGTCGGCGGCGACCACGGCTCGGATCCTCGCCGAGGCCCTGCGCGCCTCGACGGGCTTCGACCTTCCGGTCGAGACCACCGGCACGGAGGAGGTCGCGGATTCGGCGGGTGCGGACATCTCGCTGTCGGTCGACCCCCGCCTGTCGACGACGAGCGGGGCCTACCGATTGACCGCCGTGGCCTCCGGTGTCGAGATCGTCGGCGCGGACGCCGACGGGGTCCACCATGGCACGCAGACACTCAGGCAGCTCCTCCCGCCGAGCAACTGGGCGTCGACGGCCGGCGCACAGGACTGGATCATCGCTGCGACCGTCATCGACGACGCGCCGCGCTTCGCGTACCGCGGCGCGATGCTCGACGTCGCGAGGCACTTCTTCACGGTCGCGCAGGTGCAGCGGTTCATCGACCAGATCGCCGCACTCAAGCTCAACCACCTGCACCTGCACCTCACCGACGACCAGGGGTGGCGCCTCGAGATCGCCGGGTGGCCGGAGCTCACCGGGATCGGTGCGGCGACCGCGGTCGGTGGTGGTGCGGGCGGCTCGTACAGTGCCGACGACTACCGGGCGATCATCGAGTACGCCGCCGACCGCCGCGTCACGATCGTCCCCGAGATCGACGTCCCCGGACACACGAACGCGGTCCTCGCGGCGTATCCCGAACTCAACCCGGACGGCGTCGCCCGCGAGCCCTACACCGGCACGGAGGTCGGCTTCTCGAGCCTCGACATCCATGCCGAGTCCACCTACATGTTCCTCGACGACGTCTTCACCCAGCTCGCCGCGATGACTCCGGGTCCGTACCTCCACCTGGGTGGCGATGAAGCGCTCGCCACCCCCGAGGCGGACTTCCTCCATTTCGCCCGTCGGGTGTCCGAAGTGGTCGCCACGACCGGGAAGACCGCGATCGCCTGGCACGAGTTCGGCGCGTCTCGGGACCTCGCCCCCGGCACCATCGGCCAGTACTGGAACTACGTCTCCCCCGAGGACGGCCACGCCGACAAGCTGCGCTCGTTCGTGGATCAGGGCGGGCAGGTCATCATGTCTCCGGCCGACGCCGCCTACCTCGACATGCAGTACCCCGGCGTCGCGACGGCCGGCCTCACCTGGGCGGACGGCCCCACGAGTGTCGAACGCTCCGCCGTCTGGGAGCCGACGGAGATCGTCGAAGGTGTCGGAGAGCAGGACATCCTCGGCGTCGAGGCCCCGCTCTGGACGGAGACCGTGGCCGACGTGCAGACGCTCGAGTTCCTCGTCTTCCCTCGGATCGCGTCCATCGCGGAGATCGGCTGGTCGGAGCGACGCACGCCGGACTGGAGCGACTTCCGGGACCGGCTGGCCCACCTCGCTCAGGGCTGGTCGGCCGCGGGCATCGCCTTCCACCGCTCCCCCGAGGTCGGCTGGCTCGACTGATCCGGGCGACGGACGGGAAGGCGGCCGGGAGTGGCGCTCGCCCCCCGAGCACCGCTCCCGGCCTGTCGACGGGTACGCACGAAGGCGCCCCCTCCCGTCGAGATCTGCAACGTTTCGGGTCCGTTGCCCGATGCACACCGGCCGTGGCGCGCATCGTGGCCGTCCGAGGACGACCCAGCCGGGTCCCCGTCGCCGGGAATCCTGCTGTTCATCCTGAGAGAGTGCGTCCCGAACAGGTCATGACGCGGTTTCCCAGAACAATCGGAACGGATCTTCCTCGGCGCCAGCGGCTGTCCGCGAGACACCTCGTGCCAAGATGAGGGATCGGCGTCATGATCCCGCTCAACCCGACTCTCTTGGGCGGGCACGGTGCCCGGTAGTGCGCAGCTCGCAGACGGAGGCATCATGAGCCTGGACACATCCCCGGCTTCATCGCTCACCGAGCGATCGGATGCCGAGCTCATCGAGCACACCCGCACGGGCTCGCAGGACGCCTACGCGGAGCTGTGGCGACGACACTCGAACGCCGGACGGACCGTCGCCCGGTCCGTCACCTCGAGCCTCGATCCCGATGACCTCGTCTCGGAGTCCTTCGCCCGCATCTATCAGGCGGTCCGTCGCGGGAAGGGACCCACCGGCGCCTTCCGCCCCTACCTGTTTACCACCATCCGGAACACGGCGGCCGCGTGGGGCCGATCGCGTCGGGAGACCTCGCTCGACACCCTGGACTCCTTCGAGGACCCGGACACGAACGAGGCCTCCTCGATCGAGGCCCTCGATCGCAGCCTGAGTGCTCGAGCGTTCCGGAGCCTGCCGACCCGGTGGCAGGAGGTGCTCTGGTACACGGAGATCGAGGCGATGACGCCTGCGGAGGTCGCGCCGCTCCTCGGGATGAAGGCCAACTCGGTGTCCGCGCTCGCCTACCGAGCACGCGAGGGGCTGCGCGAAGCGTGGATCCAGGCGCACCTGCAGGCCGTCGACGACGACTCGGAGCACGCCTTCACGATCAGCAGGCTCGGATCGTACGCGCGCGGGAACCTCTCCGCCCGGGACACGGCCAAGGTCGAGTCGCACCTGGACGCCTGTCAGCGGTGCACCATCGTGGCCGCTGAGGCGAAGGAGGTCGGCTCGCGCATGGCGCTCGTCCTCCTCCCCCTCGTCGCAGGCGCCGCCGGTGCGGCCGGCTACACCGCGTGGTTGCAGGCGAACGGCCCGTCGGCGACCGCGGTCGCCGCGATGCCTGCCGGTGTCACCGGTGGGGTCGCAGTGACGGCGCACCTGGGCACCTCGGTGGCGGCCTCCGGTGGGGTGGCGGCCTCCGGTGCAGCCGGTTCCAGTGGCGCCGCGTCGGGCGCGGGCGTCGCGGGTGCTGCGACGGCGGGTTTCTCCGGCGGGATCATCGCCGCGATCGGTGTCGGCGTCGTCGCGGCGGTGACCGCCGCAGCGCTCGTCCTGGGTCCGGTGGTGTTCCCGCCGACCGCCGACACGCCGACCTCCGGCACGGCTGCTGGGCCCACCGATCTGTCCGCCGCCCCGTCCCCGGATGCGGGTCCGATCGCCGGCCCGACGCCGACACCCTCATCCCCGGCGCCGGCACCGAGTCCGAGTCCGACTCCGACTCCGAGTCCGAGTACGAGTCCGAACGAGGATGGGACGCCGGATCCCGTCGTGGTCTCCCCGCAGGTTCCGACGCCTACTGCCCCACCGGTCGCTCCGCCCGTCACCCCGGTCGATCCCGTCGACCCGACCGAACCCACGGCGCTCCCGGTGCCGACCATGGTCGCCGACTCCGGCGGTGGCTACCTGTGGCCCACGTTCAGCGGCACGGGAGCGGCCGGAGCCACCATCGACGTCCTCGACGGCGACCTCGTCGTCGCTTCGACGGTCGTGCCGGGGTCCGCGCAGCGGTCATCGGTCGCAGCCGCCCCGGTGACCGGGACCTGGTCGACAGGACCGGTCGTCCTCAACCGGTCTGGGAGGTTCACCCTCACGGTGCGCCAGACCCTCGGTGACCAGGTCACCGTGTCCGCGGAACCTGCCGGCATGACGATCTCCGGGCCCTCGATCTCCGGATTCGAGACGATCCTGTCGTTCCGGATCCTCGAGCCGGACGCACCGATCGTCATCAGCGGCGCTCCGAACGGCGCGATCGGGTACACCCTCGACGGCGGTGACGAGCAGCGCGTCGCGCTCGATGCCGACGGTCGGGCGACGCTCACCGGCGCCGCCGTGGCCGGCGGGTTCCACGAGCTCAGCGTCTGGAGCGTCGACCCCGCGGACCCGTCTCGCGTGGGACCGGCGACCTCAGTCGAATATCTTTCGCTGACCGGCCTCCTGAGTACCGAGTCCGCCGTCGATCCGGCGACGGCCCCGCTCCCGGAAGCGGTTCTGGACACCGCACCGGAGGCGGTTCCCGCTCCGCTCCCTGTTCAGGCCGTCGTCGAACCGATCGCGGACCAGATCCCGGTGGAACCGGCTCCCGCGACGGAGCCGGACGTGCCGAGTACGACCGAGCTGGATCCGGCGACGGAGACGGAGACGCCGGTGGAGACCGCACCCGACGTCACCGCGCCGACCGATGGCGCAGACGCCTCACCGGCACCGACGACGGACGAACCGGCGGTACCGTAAACGGTCACGCTGAGCGCGTCCGCAACGGCTCGGGCTCGATCAGACCGACTCGCGCCTGCGGGTGCGCAGCACGTCCGCCGCGAGGAGCGAGGTCGCGACCACGGCGAGGCACACGTACACCCACGGCAGCACGCCGAGACCGATCTCGGCGAGGAGCAACGCGCCGAGCGCCGAACCGCCACCGATACCCGTGTTGAACGCGGTCGTGTAGAACGCGTTCGCGGTGTCGCGGATGCGCGGGCTCGCCGCGTGCAGGAGGCGCGTCTGCATGAGCGGCGGCAGCATGCCGAAGGCCGTCCCCCAGAGGAAGAACGCGACGAGTGCGCCCGGAAGCCACCCTGCTGAGAGGGCGAGGACGCTCACCATGGCGGCAGACACGGTCAGGGCGACGAACAGGCCGGTGGTCGCACGCCTCGCGAAGACGCTGCCGGTGAGGATGAGGCCGATCGCGCCTGCGACGCCGTAGACGAGGAGGAGGATGCTGAGCTGGCCGGCCGGGACACCGACCTCGCCGATGAGGAACGGTGCGATGTAGGTGTAGAACGCGTAATGGCCCGCCATGATGACGCCGACCGCGATGCAGACGATCGCGACCGGGATGACGCTCGGATCACGGCCCGTCGCACCCGAGGCTGCCGCGTGCGACTCCTCCCGACCGACGGGCGGCAGCTTCCACCACACGACGACGGCGCCGAGGAGCATGGCTGCGGCGAGCACGCCGAACGCGAGGCGCCAGCCGAGCGCGTGCCCGAGCGCGGTGCTGAGCGGGACGCCGAGGACGAAGGCGAGCGTGCCTCCGGCGATCGTCACGGACACGGCACGGGCGAGCTGTTCCTTCGGGACCAGGTGACCGGCGTACGCGCCGACGACCGCCCAGAAGACACCATGGGCGAGCCCGCCGAGCACCCGGGTGGCGACGAGGAGTTCGTAGTTCGGGGCGAGCGCGCCGAGACCGGTGCTCACGCCGAGGACGACGATGACGGCCACGAGCAACGCGTGTCGCGGCACACGCCTGGTGAGGTGGATGAGCGCGGTGCTGGACAGCACCACCGTGAACGCGAACACGCTGACGAGGAGCCCAATCTGCGACTCGGTGACGCCGAGCGAGGCGCTCATCTCCGGGAGGAGGCCGGTCGGGATCATCTCGCCGGTGACGGAGAGGAAGGTGCCCGCCGCGAGCGCGATCAGGCCGACCCAGGGGAACGGCGGTGACGACGGCTTGGTGGGTTCGGCGGCGCGCGCCGAGGAGGGCGAAGAGGAGGTCATCGGATTGCTCCAACGATGGCGTTCACTCGTCGGCGGACGTGGCGGACGAGTTCGTCTACGCGCTGATGTGCGCGCCCAGGGTCAACCGACATCCGGCGACCGCGGACGAGTCTACCCGAGGCCGGGAATGCGCAGGGCTCGATCCGACGTTGCAGCTGACGTGAAGGTGACAGAGAGGCCGCTCATGCGCATTGCAGAACTCGCTGAACGAACGGGTGTCCCGGCCACCCGGCTCCGCTCCTACGAGGAGGAGGGACTCCTGGCGCCCGTGCGCGCGTCGCACGCGCCCGACGAGTACGAACCGTCCGCGATCGACCACGTCGTCACGGTCGACAACCTGTTCGACGCGGGGCTCACGACCCGTCTCGTGCGCGTGGTCCTCGATCTCGACGACGCGCGCACCTCGCGTGCCGTGCCCGACTGCTCCCGCGCGACGGCCGAGTCGCTCCATGCGCAGATCGCCTCGATCGACGCCCGCATCGACTGCCTGCGGCAGAGCCGTGAGACGGTTCGGTCGTACCTGCGGCAGTCCTCCCACGCCGACCTCGTCGACGAGCGGTCCGTCCCTGCGGCGTGAGCGGTCGGGTCCCGGTAACCTGAGTCGGTGACGAACTCGACCGATCCCTCCGCTGTGCCATCGACCACGCACGAGCGCTCCGTCCACTGGGTGCTCTCGATCATCTGCGAGGACCGGCCCGGTATCGTGCATGCGATCAGCGGTGCGATCGTCGAGGCCGACGGCAACATCACCGAGAGCCAGCAGTTCTCGAGCGATGACACCGGGCGGTTCTTCATGCGGCTCCAGGTCGAGGCTGCGGTCTCGCGCGAGCGCTTCGAGGCGGCCATCGCACCGGTCGTCGAGCGGTACGGCCTCCAGTGGCGGCTCGACGTCGTCGGTCGCCCGCTCCGGACGCTCGTCCTGGCCTCGACGGCGGCACACTGCGTCAACGACCTGCTCTTCCGCCAGCGGGCCGGCCAGCTCCCGGTCGAGATCCCCCTCGTGCTCAGCAACCACGGTTCGCTCCGCGATCTCGCCTCCTTCTACGGCGTGCCCTTCGAGGCGCTGCCCGTGACGGACGCAGCCTCGAAGGCGGCGTTCGAGGCCAGGGTCGTCGAGGCCGTCGAGGAGCACGACATCGAGCTCGTCGTCCTCGCGAGGTACATGCAGATCCTGTCCCCCGAGCTCTGCGAGCGCCTCGCCGGTCGCGCCATTAACATCCACCACTCCTTCCTGCCCGGTTTCAAGGGCGCGAACCCGTACAAGCAGGCGCACGCGCGCGGCGTCAAGCTCATCGGTGCGACCGCGCACTTCGTGACGAGCGACCTCGACGAGGGACCGATCATCGAGCAGAACGTCGTCCGCGTGGACCACTCCCGCTCCCCCGCGGAGCTCGTCGCCATCGGTCAGGACGAGGAGAGCCGCACCCTCACCCAGGCGGTGAAGTGGTTCGCCGAGGACCGCGTCCTCCTCGACGGGGCGCGCACGATCATCTTCCGCTGACCCGGAGCGGGCTCGCGGCCACGCGCCGTAGAATCGTGTGGTGTCTGAACGAACTCCCGCCGATGTGAAGATCGGCCCCAACGAGATCCTGCGGTTCTTCCTCGAACTCTTCGCCTTCTTCTCGCTCGGCTTCTGGGGCGTCGCGGTGTGGCCGTTCCCCCTGAACGTGGTCGTCGGGATCGCCGCGCCGGTCGTGGCGATCATCCTCTGGGCGCTGTTCCTCTCGCCGCGCGCCGTGATCCGCATCGACCTCTACGGCCAGGCGGTCGTCGAGCTCCTCATCTTCGCGGCGGCGGCGCTCGCCTGGTTGCACCTCGGGCAGCCGATCATCGCGACCGTCTTCGCCGTGGTCGCCGTGGCCAGTGGTGTCATCCGCGGCCGGAAGCAGCTCGCATGACCGAGCTCCTGATCCACTCCGCCACCAAGGTCGACGTCGACGGCCACCAGGACGCCTTCTGGCTGCACGCGGTCGACGGTGTCATCCGCTCCACCGGTACCGGCGACGACTGGCGGTCCCTCCCCGTCGGCGACGACGCATCCGTCCTCGACGCACTCGGCGGCCACCTCACGCCGGGGTTCATCGACCTCCACGTCCACGGCGGCGGCGGTTCATCCTTCGACGACGGACGCGACGCCATCGGGCGCGCGCTCGCGGTGCACCGGGCGCACGGGACCACGAGGACGCTCATCAGTCTCGTGTCGAACCCGGTCGACGCCCTCGTCGCGAGTCTCGAGGGGATCGCCGACCTCGTCGCCGAGGATCCGCTGGTCCTCGGAGCCCACCTCGAAGGTCCGTTCCTCTCACCGGCCAAGAAGGGCGCACACGACCCCGGGGCGCTCATCGACCCGAGCCCGGCCGTCGTCGAACGCCTCATCGACGCGAGCCGAGGCACGCTCCGGCAGATCACGATCGCCCCTGAGCTGCCGAACGCCCTCGAGGCGATCCAGGTCCTCGTCGAGGCCGGCGTCATCGTCGCCGTGGGTCACACCGACGCCGATGAGGCACTGACGAAGACGGCGTTCGATCTCGGTGCCCGACTCGTCACCCACGTGTTCAACGCGATGAACGGGATCCACCACCGTGCGCCCGGACCGATCATCGCCTCCTTCGCCGACGAGCGGGTCACGGTCGAGCTCATCCTCGACGGCGAACACGTGCACCCGGACGTCGCCAAGCTCGCCTTCGAGCAGGCCCCGGGCCGCGTCGCACTCATCACCGACGCGATGGCCGCAGCCGGTTCCTCCGACGGCCGTTACCTGCTGGGAGCGCTCGAGGTCCAGGTGACCGACGGTCTGGCGCGGCTCGTGGAAGGCGACTCGATCGCCGGCTCGACGCTGACGCTCGACCGGGCGCTCCGACTCGCCATCACCAGTGGTGTCGCGGCGGACGCGGCGGTCGGTGCGCTCACGAGCACCCCGGCCCGTGTCCTCGGCCTCGCCGACCGCTTCGGACGACTGGCCCCGGGATACGCCGCGGACGCCGTCCTCCTCGACCACCAGTGGAACGTCCAGGCGGTCTGGGCCGACGGATCAGCCCTGCCGCGATGACGACGCCGACCGTCCTCGACGCCCTCCGTGACGCCCTCGGCGACGCGGTCTCGACGACGGACGCCGTCCTCGCGGACGCACGGTCCGACAAGTCGGGTCACGTGTCCGACGCCCCACCCATCGCCGTGGTCTCCGCACGCTCCATCGAGGACGTCCAGACGGTCATGCGGATCGCCACCGCGACGGGGACGCCGGTCGTGACGCGCGGCGCCGGTACCGGACTGGCCGGCGGCGCACTCGGCGGCGCGGGCGAGATCGTCCTGTCGACGCTCGAGATGCAGCGCGTCCTGGAGATCAACGAACCCGACCTCCTCGCGGTGGTCGAACCGGGCATCATCAACGGCGCCTTCAACGACCTCCTGCTCGCCAGGGGGCTCTGGTTCGCGCCCGACCCGGCGAGCCGCGCGATCTCGACCGTCGGTGGGAACATCGCGACCGGTGCCGGTGGCCTGCTCTGTGCCAAGTACGGCGTGACGCGCGACGCCGTCCTCGCCCTCAAGGTCGTCCTGGCCGACGGACGGCTCATCAGCGTCGGGCACCGGAGCGTGAAGGGGGTCACCGGCCTCGACCTCACGAGTCTCATGGTCGGATCCGAGGGCGTCCTCGGCGTCATCGTCGAGGCGACCGTCCGCATCCGTCGCGTGACGCCGGGCACCGTCGCGACCATCGCCGGGTACTTCCCCAGTGTCGTCTCGGCCGCGGAGGCCACCGCCGCCGTCACCGCATCCGGTATCCAGCCGTCGATCATGGAGCTGCTCGACCCCGTCGCGCTCGTCGCCGTGCACCGCTACCTGCAGCTGCCGATCCCGAACAGCGGAGAGGCGCACGTCGTGATCCAGACCGACGGCCCGAACGCCGAGGCGGAGGCCGCCGCGATCCTCGAGGCGCTCCACGCCGGCGGCGGGCGTGCCGAGATGTCCACCGACCACGCGACGGGTGAGCACCTGTTGGCCGTCCGCCGCGCCCTGCATCCCTCGCTCGAGCAGTTCGGCACCCCGCTCATCGAGGACGTGTCGGTCCCCCGCAGCCAGTTGGCGGCGATGTTCACGGCGATCGGCGAGATCGAGCGCCGCTACGGCATCTCCATCCCGACGGTCGCGCACGCGGGCGACGGCAACCTCCACCCGAACTTCGTCTTCGAGGGTGTCGAGGTACCCGACCTCATCTGGCAGGCCGCCGACGACCTCTTCACCACGGCGCTGCGGCTCGGCGGCACCCTCACCGGCGAGCACGGCATCGGCCTGCTCAAGAAGCGCTGGCTCGGCGACGAGCTCGGCGAGGATCAGCTCGCGCTCCAGCACGGGATCAAGCGGCTCTTCGACCCCGAGAACCTCCTCAACCCGGGCAAGATGTTCTGAGGCCCTTCGACAGGCTCAGGGACCGGAGGCCGGCTCAGGGACCGACGACGGGCGGCCGGAGGCGGGCCCAGGGGCCGGAAGCGGCCGGAACGGCGACAGGCTCAGGGTCCAGACGGATCCCGGTCCCTGAGCCTGTCGAAGGGCGTTACGCGAGCGATGCCTGTCGGGCGACGACCTGCGCGAGCACCGCGGGAGCCAGCGGGTGCTCGGGAGCGAGGCCGGTGACCTCCTCGACGAAGATGCCCGGCGCGAGCTCGTGGAGCTTCGCCTGCAGGTGGACACTCTGCTCGTCGTCGGCGACGTCGAACTCGAGCGCGGCACCGATGGCCGAGACGAGTGCGTCGTGGGCCATGCCGCGCTCCGCCAGTTCTGCGGCGGGCCCGATGAACCGCTCGGTCCGGCTCAGCTTGCGCAACGGCTGCCGACCGACGCGCTCCACGGTGTCGGGCAGGTGCACGTTCGCGAAGCGACGGAGGATCGTCTCGCGGTACTCGCGTTGCGCGTCGACGTCGAGCCCGTGCTTGGCGACGAGCAGCGCGGAGGTCTCCTCCAGCACCGCGCCGACGGCCGCGGCGATCGACGGCTCGGCGAGCGCTTCGGCGATGGTCCCGATACCGGCGCGCGCACCGAAGTAGGCGACGGAGGCGTGGCCGGTGTTCACGGTGAAGAGCTTCCGCTCGATGTACGGCGCGAGCTCCTCGACGAAGTGGGCACCGGGGATCGACGGCAGGGAGCCGTTGAACGCCGGGGTCTCGATGGCCCACTCGTAGAAGGTCTCGACGGTCACGTCGATGCCCTGCCCGGCGGGCTGGCCCGGGACGATGCGGTCCACGGCCGTGTTCGCGAACACGGCTCGGGCCGAAAGCGACGCCCAGGCCTCGTCGCCGACCGCCTGGCGCACCTCGGTGGCGAGGAGGTCGGTGGCGTTGATCGCGTTCTCGCAGGCCATGACGGCGAGCGGAGCGGCGTCGGCCGGACGCGCGGCGATCCCACGCGCGATGACCGGAGCGACGAAGCGCAGGATGGTCGGCCCGACGGCGGTGGTCACCACCTCGGCGGCGGCGATCTCCTGGACGAGGGCCTCCTCGTCGGTGGCGCTGTTGATCGCGCGGAACCCGGTGACGACCGTGTCCTTCGCGCCGTCGCCCACCTCGTGCACCGTGTAGCTGTCGGCCGAGGCGATCGCATCGATGAGCTCGGCGTTGACGTCCGCGAAGACGACCTCGTAGCCGCCCTCGTGGAGGAGCAGACCGACGAAGCCGCGCCCGATGTTGCCGGCGCCGAAGTGGACGGCTCGCATCACTCGTTGACCTCGCTCAGGAGCGCGTAGAGCTCCTCGGGCGTCTCGGCTGCGAGCAGCTTGGCGACCTCGTCGTCCTCGGAGAAGATGATGGCGATCTTGGAGAGGATCTCCATGTGCCCGCCGTCCTTGCCGGCGATGCCGACGACGAAGCGGACCTCGTCGCCGTCCCAGTCGATCGGGGTCTCGTAGCGGGTGAACGACAGGGCGGAATCACGGACCGCCTCCTTCGCGTCGTTCGTCCCGTGCGGGATCGCGAGGAGGTTGCCCATGTAGGTCGACACGGACTGCTCGCGGGCGAGCATGGCCTCGAAGTACTCGTCGGTCACGGCTCCGGCCGCTTCGAGGGCGTCGGCAGCGCGGCGGATGGCCTCCTCCTGCGTCACCGTCCCGGTGACGATGGTGATCCGGTCCTGGGTCAGTACCTGCGACATGTCTTCCTCTGCATTCGTCGTGCGGGGCTCCGCCGGTGCGGTCCGGAGCCGGGTGAAGGGCGGTGGATGGAGCCCCGGGGCGCACGCCCTTCGCGTGCGCCCCGGGATCGTTCCGTTGCTAGTGTGCTCCCTCTCCGCGGAGCAACTCCACCACTTCGTCGTACTTCGGAGAGTTCATGAAGTTGTCGACCGACATGTGCACGGCACTCGGGGTCTTCTCCTTCGCGCGCTCCGTCAGCTCGCGCTGGGTGATGACGAGGTCGACGTCGTCGGCGAGGTTCGCGATCGCCTTGTTGGTGACGGTGATCTCATCGATGCCGGCCTTCTTGATCTTGTTGCGGAGCACCGAGGCACCCATCGCACTCGAACCCATACCGGCGTCGCAGGCGAAGACGATGTTGCGGATCGGGCCGCGCTCGAGCGTCGTGACGACGCCCTCGTCGACGACGTCCGCACCGGCTGCGGCGCTTCCGGCGGAGAGGTTGCCGAGCACGCTCGACTTCTTGCCCTTGGCGGCTTCGGTCGCGGCGACGGCGGCCGAGAGGTCGCCGGCGTTCTCGTTCTCGAGGTCGCGCTTCCGGCTGGCCCGCAGGATGATCGCGGAGATCGCGAACGAGACGGCGGCTGCGACGATGACCGACAGGATCACGCCGACGTAGCTGTCGGGAGCAGTCTGGATGAGCACGGCGATGATGCTGCCGGGCGAGGCCGGGGCGCGGAGACCCGTGTTGAACGCGACGTTCGTCGCCACACCGGCCATACCGCCACCGATCGCGGCCAGGACCAGCATCGGCTTCATGAGCACGTACGGGAAGTAGATCTCGTGGATGCCACCGAAGAACTGGATGATGACCGCGCCGGGGGCCGACGCCTTCGCGAGACCGATGCCGAAGAAGCAGAACGCGAGCAGGATGCCGAGGCCCGGGCCGGGGTTCGCCTCGAGGAGGAACAGGATCGACTTGCCGGTCTCCTCGGACTGCTGGACACCGAGCGGGGTCAGCACACCGTGGTTGATGGCGTTGTTGAGGAAGAGGATCTTGCCGGGCTCGATGAAGATGCTCGCGATCGGCAGGAGCGAGTTGGCGACGAGCCAGTCGACGATGCCCTCGAGGAAGCTGCTGAGCGCGGTGACGATCGGTGCGATACCGAAGAAGCCGCCGATGGCGAGGAGGGCCCCGAGGATACCCGCGGAGAAGTTGTTGACCAGCATCTCGAAGCCGGCCTTGATCTTGCCGTCCCAGATCCGGTCCACCTGCTTCATGAGCCACGCGGCGAGCGGGCCCATGATCATCGCACCGATGAACATCGGGATCGCGCTGCCGACGATGACACCCATGGTCGCGATGGACGCGACGACGCCGCCGCGCTCACCGTAGATCATGCGGCCACCGGTGTTCGCGATGAGCAGCGGGAGCAGGTACGTGATCATCGGGCCGACGAGGCCGACGTACTGCGGGAAGGTCGTCCCGTCGTCGGCCTGCGCGAGCGCCGTCGCGGCACCCTGCCAGCCGATGAGGTCGGCGTTGCCGAAGCCGCCGAGGATCCCGTTCGGGAACCAGCCGGTCGCGATGAAGAACGCGGTGATGAGGCCCCAGGCGATGAAGGCCGCGATGTTCGGCATGACCATGCCGGAGAGGAAGGTGCCGAATCGCTGTACGCCGACTCGTGCACCTCCCGGCTTCTTGGGAGTAGACGTCGTTGTCATGATGATGTTGCCTCTTTCATTTCGGGAGTCGTTGCAGCGGTGGCCGCTGCCCTGGCTTCGGCCGCACCGTCGGCGGCCAGTGCTGCTGCCGCGATGCGCCGGGCATCGTCGAGCGTGTACTGCTGGAGGGAGTGACGGACGTCGGCGAGCGCCGACGGTGACATGGACAGGGTGGTGGCGCCGAGTCCGACGAGGACGACGGCGAGGAGCGGGTCGGCGGCTGCTTCGCCGCAGATGCCGACCGGCTTGCCGTGGTGCTGGCCGGCTTCGCCGACGAGCTGCACGAGGCGGAGGACCGCCGGGTGCCACGGGTCCTGGAACGCGCCGACGGAACCGAGCAGGCGGTCCGCGGCGAGCGTGTACTGCGTGAGGTCGTTGGTCCCGATCGACGCGAATCCGGCGTGGGCGAGGACGCGGTCGGCGAGGAGGGCGCTCGACGGCACCTCCACCATGACGCCGGGCGTCTTCAGGCCGTACTCGGTGGCGATCGCCATGAAGTACTTCGTCTCCTCGACGGTCGACACCATCGGGGCCATGACCCAGAGGTCGGCGTCCGTCGCGGCGTCGGCCTGGGCGAGCGCCGTGAGCTGCTCGCGCAGGATGTCCTCGCTCGCCCGCAGCGCACGGAGGCCTCGGAGTCCGAGCGCCGGGTTGTCCTCGTGCGCGTCGTTGAGGAACGCCAACGGCTTGTCGGCTCCGGCGTCGAGGACGCGCACGACGACCTTCTGGCCGGGGAAGGCGTTCAGGAGCTTCTCGTAGTGCGCGCGCTGCTGCTCGACCGTCGGCGCGAGCGCCTGGTCGAGGAACAGGAACTCGGTGCGGAAGAGGCCGACACCCTCGGCGCCGAGCTCTGCGGCGGCGTCGGCGTGCTCGGCCGAGCCCAGGTTCGCGAGCAGCGGCACCGGGGTGCCGTCGGCCAGCGCACCGGGGACGACCGGTGCGTTCACGAGCGCGAGGCGGTCGGCGATGCGCTGCTCCGTGGCGGCGACGAGCTCGGGCGTCGGATCGACCGTGACCTCACCGGCTGCCGCGTCGACGACGAGCGTCGTGCCGTCGGTCAGCTCGGCTGCTCCGACGACGCCGACGATCGCGACGATCGACTTCTCGCGGGCGAGGATCGCCGTGTGCGAGGTCGGGCCGCCGTCGCTCGTGACGAGGCCGAGGACCAGGTCGAGGTCCAGCAGCGCGGTGTCGGCCGGTGCGAGGTCGCGGGCGACGAGGATGAACGGGTGGCCGGGCGAGGGGACGCCTGGTGCCGGCACGCCCATGAGGTCGGCGATGACCCGCTGCGACACGTCGTCGAGGTCGGCGGCGCGCTCGCCGAGGTAGCCGCCCATCGCGGCGAGCTGGTCGCGGAACGAGGCGAAGGCCGCGTGGACGGCCCACTCGGCGGTCTTGCCGTCCGCGAGCCGCGTGGCGATCTCCTCGGCGAGGGTCGGGTCCTCCGCCATCATCGCCTGGGCCTCGAGGACGTCACGAGCAGCACCACCGGCGGCGGCGCCTCGGGCCTCGAGCTCGCGGGCGACCGCAGCGAGGGAGGTGTTCGCGCGCTCGGTCTCGGTCGCGAGGTCGAGGGTGCTGGCGACGTCGGCGGGAGCGGGGAGCGGGTCGGCCATGCGGGCCACCGGGCCGACGGCGACACCCTGGCCGATGCCGATGCCCTGGAACGCGGTCATCGGACTACTGCTCGTCATGGTCGGTCACCAGGAGCTCGGAGAGCGTGTCGAGGGTGCCCTCGGCTGCGGCGCCCTCGCCGTCGACGGACAGGGTCACGTAGTCGCCGTGCTCGACGGCGAGCGCGATCACGCCGAGGATGCTCGCCGCGTTGACGGGCTTGCCGCTGCCCTTGGCGATCGTCACCGGAACCCCGGCGTCCTTCGCAGCCTGCGTGAACAGCTTCGCGGGCCTGGCATGCAGGCCGTGCGACGAGCCGATGCGGACGGTTCGAGTTGCCATGGGGTTACCTCCTGGTTGGTGAGTGGATCGAGAGGACGAGTTCGAGGGCTCGCGCGCCACCCTCTACGCCGAAGACGTCGCCGGGCAGGACGGCGACCGCGGTGCCGGTGGGCTCGGCCGCTGCGCGCAGCGCGGCCTCGTGGTCGGCGAGGTGGGCGCCGACGAGCAGGACGTCGACACCGTCGAGGGCGATCGTGCCGCCGAGGACCTGCGATTCGGCACCAGCCGCGACGGAGACGTCGATCGATCGGTCGGCTGCTGCGCGACGCAGGCGTTGGGCCATGAACGTGCTCGACGCACCCGCGCCGCAAATCACCAGGATCTTCATCGAACCTTCTCCAGAACCGCCGATTGCCTACCAACCCATCATTCCGTCGCGCCCCTCGCGGCTCCACCAGAAGCTCTTCCGCCGGGGCGGAAAGGTCGTCGAACGCGCGGAAGCAGTCGGGAAGGTGGTTGACTCGGTGGAGCGGTTCGCCCGGACCGCGCGACGGCCGACCGACGGAGAGGGCATCGTGGCACGCGAGAAACACGACCGCATGCTCGGCTACCTCGCGGGACGGGACGGCTGGACGACGGCCACGGAGGTCGCGGAGGTGCTCGGCGTCACACCGCGGAGCGTGCGCAGCTACGTCACGGCGGTCAACACCCGCACGGCACCGCACGACGTCGTCGAGTCCGGGCCGAACGGGTATCGACTGAACGCCGACGGCTACGCGGTCTACCGGCGACGAGCCGCATCGGCGTTCGAATCGGAGACGCCCCGGGATCGGCTCTACGGGCTCGTCCGGTTGCTCATCAGCGCGCCCTCGGGAATCGACGTGCACGAGACCGCACAGCGGCTCCACGTCAGCGAGTCGACCGTCGAGGGCGACCTGGGCCGGGTCCGCGCCATGCTCGCCGACACCGCCCTCACGCTCGACCGTTCCGGATCGACGGTGACGATGGCGGGCGGTGAGACGGAGCGGAGACGGCTCCTCAGCCGCATGTTCCGCGACGAGACCGACCGCGGCATCGTCGAGCTCGAGGCGCTCCAGCGGGCGTTCGCGCCGAACGAGTTCAGCCCGTTCAAGGGCGAGCTGCTCGAGGCCTTGACCGCGCGCGGGTACTACGTGAACGAGTACGGCATCGCGAACGTCCTGCTCCACATCGCGATCGCCATCGACCGGGTCACGAAGGACCGTCCGGCGGAGCCCGCCGACCACGCTCCGCGCACCCCGGAGGTCGAGGCGGTCGCGGAGGATCTGGCGCGGCTCGTCGACGCCCACTTCCACGTCGCGCTCGGCGAGGGCGACCTCGTGTACCTCAGCTACCTGCTCGTGACGCGGGTGGTGACGCCGGGCAGTGGGGCTCCCGCCGAAGTCCTCGTCGACGACTACGTCAACCAGGACGACCTCGCCGCCGTCCGTCAAGCCGTCGACCGTGCCGGCCGCGAGTACCTCGTCGACCTCTCCGACGAGGACTTCATCGTCCGGCTCACCCTCCACGTCCAGAACCTCATCCGTCGTGCACAGGACCAGTCCTACTCACGCAATCCACTGACCCGCTCGATCAAGACCTCGTACCCGATGATCTACGAGCTCGCGGTCTTCATCGCCAGCCAACTGCAGCGGCACGGCTCGATCATCATCAACGACGACGAGATCGCCTACATCGCGATGCACGTCGGTGCCCAGCTCGAGCAGAAGGCCCGCAAGGAGGCCCTCCTCGGCTCCACGATCGTCTCCGCCGGCTACTACGACATGCACGAGGTGCTCCGCCGACGCGTCGAATCGCAGCTGGGCGACGTCCTCGACGTCCGATCCGTCATCACCCGCACCGATGTCGACTGGGCCGCCATCGACACCGACCTCGTGCTCACGACGATCGAGCCACCGGCCCCTGCCGACGGCATCGTCGTCATCCAACCCTTCCTCACCGCGGCCGACGTGGAGCGCGTCCGGAGCGCGGTCAGCCGCGTGCGGAGGTCGTCCCGCTTGTCGGAGATCACCGACGAACTGCTGCAGTACTTCCACCCGGACCTCTTCCTCCGGAACGCGCACGCCGAAGACGAGGAGGGCATGATCCGCCTGCTCGGCGAGCGCATGATCGCCCAGGGGATCATCGACGAGAGCTACCTCACCGCCGCGATCGAGCGGGAGCGCATGTCGTCGACGGCGTTCACCGACACCTTGGCCGTGCCGCACGCCATGGCGATGACCGCGCACTCGACCGCCATCGCGATCGCGGTGAACGAGACGCCGATGGAGTGGGGCGGAGCGCGCGTGAGCGTCGTCGCACTCGTGGCGTTCAGCGAATCGGGTCGCGCCGCGTTCCAGACGGTCTTCGACCAGTTCGTCGAGGTGTTCTCGGAGCGCTCGAGCGTCGCCCGGATCATCCGCCGTTCCGAGGACTTCGCCGGCTTCATCGACGAGCTCGTGCACGTCATCGACGGCTGATCAACCGTCGAGCCGCCCCGGTCGCCGAGTCGCCCTGGTCACCGAGCTGCCCTGGTCACCGAGCCTGTCGAGGTGCTCAGACGTGTTCGGTGACCACCACGGCGGTCGTGCCCGGCTCGAGTGCCTCGAAGACGTGGGGCACGTCCCCGGCGTGGGCGAGGTAGTCCCCCGGACCGAGTTCGACCTCCTCGCCGACGGGCCCGATGGACGCGCGACCGGTGCTGAGGATCCAGTGCTCGACGACGCCCGGCATGTGCGGCTCCGAGCGCCTCGGCTCCCCGGGTTCGACGACGATGCGGTAGATGTCGCGTCGGGCGTTCGGCGGGCAGGCGGACAACACCGTCGCGACGTAGTCCGCCCCGGACGCGGCGAGGGTCGGCCCCTCACCGGCACGGATGACCTGGACCGGCCGTCGCACCGGCTCGACCAGGCGGGCGAAGGGGACGTCGAGGGTGACGCTGAGCGCCCAGAGTGTCTCGAGACTCGGGTTCCCGAGCCCCGCCTCCAGCTGCGAGAGGGTCGACTTCGCGATCCCGGCTCGACGGGCCACCTCCGCGAGTGAGAGGCCGGTTCGCTGCCGCTCGCGGGTCAGCGCCGCCGCGACCGCGGCGTGCGGTGCTCCGTCGTCGGATGGTTCGACCTGCGTCATGCGTTCGCTCCAGGGTATTACGCGTTCGATTTGACGAACGCTTCGTGCGCGTTCAATATAGTGTACGTGCGTTCGATATGGAGTCACCTCGGTCGGCCGACCACGCGGGCCATCGCGCTGGTCTGCGTCGCCGACGGACTGGTCGGCATCTCCTACGGAGCCGTCGCCGTGCACTCGGGCATCCAGCCCTGGGTCGTGCTGGCGCTCGCTTTGCTCGTCCTCGCCGGCGCATCGGAGATCCTGTTCGTCGGGATCGTCGCGGCCGGCGGGAGTCCGCTCACCGCAGCGCTGGCAGGGCTGCTGGTGAACGCCCGTCACCTGCCGTTCGGCCTCGCGATCCACGAGGTCGTCGGCACGGGCTGGCGCCGCGTGCTCGGTACACACCTCCTCAACGACGAATCCGTGGTCTTCGCGCTCGATCAGGACACCCTGGAGCGCAAGCGCGCCGCGTTCTGGGCGTGCGGCCTCGGCATCCTCCTCTGCTGGCCGGCGGGCGCGGCACTCGGAGCCTTCGCCGGCACCGTGATCGAGGACACGGACGCCTTCGGACTCGACGTGATGTTCCCCGCCGTGCTGCTCGCCCTCATCTTCCCCGCCCTCCGCGAGCGCCGCACGCGCCGAGCCGCGCTCGTCGGCGCGGTCGTCGCCGTCGCCGCGACGCCGTTCCTCCCGGCGGGGATCCCCGTCCTGTTGTCGCTCGTCGGCCTCCTGTTCGGCTTCGGCCGGAAGCAGCTGAAGCCGGAGGTCACCGCGTGAACCAGTCGATGCTCGTGCTGGTCGGGGTCCTCGTCCTCGCCGTGGGCACCTACACGTTCCGCCTGGCCGGGCCACTCCTGCGCACCCGCGCCGAGGTCTCGGAACGGGTCGAGACCCTGCTCGCGGACGCCGCCATCGTCCTGCTCATGGCGGTGCTCACGACCACGGCCCTGACCCAGGACCAGCAGTTCGCGGGATTCGCACGACTTTCGGGCGTCCTGGTGGCCGGCGTCCTCGCCTGGAGGAAGGCGCCGTTCGTCGCCATCGTCCTCGCGGCGGCCCTCACCACGGCACTCCTCCGACTGGCGGGCGTCGCCTGAGCCGTCAGATACCTTGCCAGGCGGGCTTGTTGGCGTACGCGTAGCGGTAGTAGTCGGCGTGCTGCAGCTCGGACGCCGCCGCTTCATCGAGGACCACCGTGGCGCGCGGGTGCAGCTGTACCGCCGAACCGGGGAGGTTCGCGGAGAGCGGTCCCTCGAGCGCGGCGGCGATCGCAGCGGCCTTGCCCGCACCGAAGGCGAGGAGGACGAGGTGCCTCGCACGGAGGATGGTGCCGAGCCCCTGGGTGATGCAGTGCATGGGGACGTCGTCGATCGAGTCGAAGAACCGTGCGTTGTCCCGGCGAGTCTGCTCCGTCAGGGTCTTCACGCGGGTGAGCGAGGCGAACGACGAGCCCGGCTCGTTGAACCCGATGTGGCCGTCGGTCCCGATGCCGAGGATCTGCAGGTCGACGCCACCGGCGGCCTGGATCGCCGCTTCGTAGTCGGCGCCCGCGTGCTGGATGGTCTCGGCCGCACCGTTCGGCACCTGGATGCGCTCGGGCACGAGGCCGAGCGGCTCGACGACCTCACGCGTGATGACGGAACGGTACGACTCGGGGTGCCCGGCAGGCAGGCCGACGTACTCGTCGAGGGCGAACCCTCGCACCTGCGAGAGGTCGAGGCCGCGGGACCGGGTCGCAAGGGCCTCGTAGACGGGGAGCGGGGTCGAACCCGTCGCCAGCCCGAGGACGGCGTCCGGACGCTCCTCGATCAGGGAGACGATCGCCTCCGCGACGAGGGCGCCTGCGGCACCACTGTCCCCCACGATCACGACTTCAGCCATGCGACGGTTCTCCTCTTCCCACGAGCGCTGCGCCGATCGCCGCGACGGGGGATCCCGTCGGCACGAGGCGCACGCGCTGTTCCAACTGCAATGATGCGACGAATCGAGACCCGGCGGCGGATTCGGCCAGAGCCTCGCGGATGACGGCGAGCAGTCGCTCGCCGAGAGCGGTGAGTCCTCCTCCGAGGACGATGTCGTCGGCGTCGACGGTGAGGGTCAGGATCCGGACGGCCGCGGCCGCACCGTGACCGAGGCGTGCGCGGAGGGCGACGGCCCGCGGGTCCCCGGCGTCGGCGTGGTCGAAGAGGTCGAGCACCGGCAGGGCCACGTCGGCTCCCCAGGCGGCGGAGACCGCACCACCGGCGGCCATGGTCTCGACGCACCCCCGCTGTCCGCACCCGCAGCGATCACCGAGCGGATCGACGGACAGATGCCCGACCTCGCCGGCGACCCCGCTCGAGCCCTGCCAGAGCCGGCCGTCCGTGACGATGCCGGCGGCGACGCCCGTGCCCAGATTGAGGTAGGCCATCGTGCCGGAACCGTCGAGCAGCTGCCAGGCGCCGAGGGCGGCCGCCTTCACATCGTTCTCCACAGCGACCGGGACCCTGAGTCGCTGGGTGAGGATCGCACCGAGCTCGAGTTCCTCCACGTCGAGGTTGACGGCGTGGGTCACCCGACCGGTGCCCGGGACGGTCAGCCCGGGGATACCGACGCCGACCGAGGTGAAGGCGTCGATCGGGCGCGCGACGGCGTCGGAGAGCCGACTGACGGCCTCGACGGCGGTCTCGACGACGGCTTCGGGCCCGCGTCCCGTGACCAGCCTGAGCCGATGCAGGAGCGCACCGTCGTCCGTCACGACGACGGCATCGGTCTTCGTGCCGCCGATGTCGAGTCCTACCCTCACGCGCTTCGTCTCCGGAGGGCGTCGTGGCGCGTCTGCATGCTGTGGTTCCTTCGATCCGTGGAGCGACCCGCTCGCACCACCGGTTTGTTCGCCAAGCTTACAAATAAACGGGGCTCGCGTCCATGTCGACGACGACTACGCACCAGCGTCGGACGGCGTCCGCCTGCGGGTTGCGGGCTCCACCGGGTAGCCTGGAGGCCGACCCGCAGCGCGCGGGCGGGCCCGCCACGGGCACCGAACACGGGGGAATCACACCACCATGAAGAAGAACGCAGCAGCATTCCTCGGCGCGATCGCCGTCTCTGGCCTGCTCCTCACCGGTTGTGCCGGCGGCGCCCAGAGCAAGGAGGATGCGTGCAAGCTCATCCAGTCCGAGGTGACGGAGTCGGCTTCGCAGCTGCAGTCGGGCCTGAGCTCGCTGTCCTCCGACCCCGAGGCGGCCGTCACCCAGCTCGACGACTTCTCCGGAACGTTCAAGGCTGCGGCCGACAAGGTCACGAACGATGAGGTGAAGACCGCGGCGAACGACTCGGTCAAGGCGCTCAACGACTTCATCGATGTCGCGAGGACGGCTGTCGACGACCCGCAGAACGTCGACCAGACCGGGCTCACCGATTCGCTCACGAAGCTCCAGGACGAGTTCACCACGCTCGGCAACACCTGCAGCCTCTAGCTCGACACGACTGACGACGGGCCCCGGATCGGCTGATCCGGGGCCCGTCGCCGTCTCCGGGCCGTCGGCTACTTCACGGATCCCTCGGTGAGCCCACCACGCCAGAAGCGCTGCAGCACGATCATCGCGATCGCCAAGGGGATGATCGACAACAGTGCGCCGCCGGTCGTCAGCTCGTAGAACTCCGGTAGGCGGTCGACCTGGCTCCGCCAGTTGTTCAGGCCCAGGGTGATCGGGTACAGCGTGCTGTCGGACAGCATGACGAGTGGCAGGAAGTAGTTGTTCCAGATCCCGACGAGCTGGAAGAGGAAGACGGTCACGAGCGCGGGCGTGAGGATCTTCAGCCCCACGGTGTGGAAGATCCGCAGCTCGCTCGCGCCGTCGATCCGTGCGGCCTCGATGAGCGAGTCGTCGATCGTCGCGTCGGCGTAGATCCGGCAGAGGAACAACCCGAACGGTGAGACGAGCGACGGCAGGAGCACCGACCAGTACGTGTTCGCGAGTCCCAGCTGGCTGAAGAGCAGGAACAGCGGGAGTGCTGTGGCCGTCCCCGGCACGAGGACCCCGCCGAGGATGGTGCCGAAGACGAGGTTGCGCCCGCGGAACCGGTACTTCGCGAGCGCGTACCCGCCTGCCGCGGCGAGGTACGTCGCGATGAGGGCTCCCACGCCCGCATAGAGCACCGAGTTGCCGAACCAGCGGACGAAGATGCCGCCGTCGTAGGTGAGTACCTCGTGGAGGTTCGACCACAACGAGAACTCCGAGCCGAGGAGGAAGCCGTTGCTGCCGAACAGGTCCTCGGTGCTCTTGGTCGCAGCGATCACCACCCAGTACACGGGCACCAGGAAGTAGACCGCGACGACGACGAGGATGCCCGTCACGAGCACCCGCATCCCCCTGGACCCACCGGGGCGCCCCTGCTGGTCGCTCAGCCGCTGGGCTCGCGTCGACGAGGTCGCGGTCGTGATGCTCCGGGTCTCGCTCATGATGCCCTCCTCGACGTCAGCCGCAGGAAGATGAACGACAGCGCGAACGCGACCAGGGCGATGAGCACCGCCTGCGCTGCGGCGACGTTGTAGTCGTTGTAGGCGAACGCGGTCGTATAGGCGCTGAGGTTCGGCGTGTACTCGTTGTCGATCGCGGGCGACACGGTCTGCAGCACCTGGGGCTCGGCGAAGAGCTGGAGCGTGCCGATGATGGAGAACACGGTCGTGAGGATGAGCGCCGGCCGGATGAGCGGAAGCTGGATGCTCACCGCGACGCGGAACGGCCCGGCGCCGTCGACCTTCGCGGCTTCGTAGACCTCGCCGGGGATGGCCTTCAACTGGGCGACGACGATCATCATGTTGTACCCGGTGTAGGTCCAGGTCACGATGTTGGCGATGGACCAGAGCACCGTGCCGGCGCCGAGGAAGTCGAGCTCGATCCCCATCGCCCCGGCGATGTCGATGATCGGGCTGAGTCCCGGGACGTAGAGGAACGACCAGAGGATCGTCGCGATCACGCCGGGGATGCCGTAGGGCAGGAAGTACACGGCCCGGAAGAACCCCGGCCACTTCGCGGAGGCGGACTCGAGGAGGAGCGCCAGCAGGGTGCACAGCGCGATCATGACCGTGACCTGCACGACGCCGAAGAGGAGCATCCGGCCGATCGAGGCGATGAAATTGCCGTTCTCCAGGGCCTGGGCGTAGTTGGAGAACCACGCGAACTCGGTCGTGACGCCCTCCTCCCCGAAGACACCCTTCCGTGAGACACGGACGAAGCTGCTGCCGACCGCGACGATGATCGGCAGGATGAAGGTGAGGACGAAGAGCGCCAGGAACGGTCCGAGGAGCATCCACGGAGCCGCGACCGAGGTCCGGCGTCGGCGCTGCGACCCCGACCGGGACGGGTCGTCCGCCACTCCACGCGCCGGGCGTTCCGTGAGGGCGCTCACGACGCCGCCTCGATCCGGAGACCCTTGTTGCGGAACGCGGTGATGACGTCGCGCTGCCCCTGGACCACGGCGTCCACGAGGGTGCCGCCCGAGGCCTTGGCCCGGAACCCGTCGGCGAGGATGTTGAAGGTCTGCTGGGTGAGTGGCCACCACTGCCACTCGTTGTTCTGTTCCTTGGCGGCCGGCACGAAGACCTCCTCGTTGTAGTTCTGGCCACCGAAGAACTCGCTCGGCTGTTGTCGGCGCGAGCCGATATAGGCGTCGTTCGGCGACCACCCGATGCCGGAGTGCTCGATCATGGCGTCGATGCCGGCGTCGCTCGTGGTCATCCACACGGCGAACTCGAGCGCCTCCCTCGGGTGGGCGCTGTTCGCCAGGACGGCAGCCGTGGACCCGCCCTGGAAGGTCGAGCCGTACCCCTCGCTTCCCCACCGGGGCAACGGCGCGACCCGCCACTTGCCCTCGGCCCCCGAGACGCCCTGCAGGAGGGCGTCTCCCCAGCTGGCTCCGGCGAGCGACGCGATCGAGTCCTTCGCCGCAGCGGCGAACCAGGCCGGTGAGAACTGGCTGTAGGAGGTGGTCATGACGCCCTCGTCGATGGCCCGGTCGAAGAACCTGGCCGTCTCCAGGGTCGCGTCGTCCGTCATGTCAACGATCCACCGGTCGCCGTCGACACGGAACCAGGACGCGCCGGCCTGGGTCGCCATGGCCGCGAACCACGACGCGTCGTCGAGGGCGAAGCAATCCAGATACATGTCGGCGTCGCGCACCGCCCCCGCCACCTGGAACCACTCGTCCCAGGTGGCCGGGGCCTTCGCGCCCACCCGGTCGAGCAGGTCCGGGCGGTAGTAGAGCGCCATCGGACCGGAGTCCTGTGGGATCCCGTAGACCCCGTCGACGTAGGAGACCTGGTTCCAGAGGGTCTCGTTGTACCGCGACGCGACCTCGTCCGCGCCGTAGCGCCGGAGGTCGACCAACCCGTTCACGAGCAGGAACTCGGGAAGCGTCCGCATCTCGACCTGCGCGAGGTCCGGACCACCACCCGCGGCGAGCGCCGAGTAGAGCTTCTGATACCCGCCGTCGTTGCCTCCGGGGATCCAGACCGCCTCGACCTGCACGTTCGGGTGGTCGGCGTTCCAGACGTCGGCGACCTTCTGGAGGTCCTTCAGCCAGGCCCAGTACGTGAGCGTGATCCGTTCACCGGCGGCGGCCGGGGCGATCGTCGGACCGGTGTTCGGCGACACCGTCCCCGGGGTGGAACAGCCCGCCAGGAGGGCGGTCGCACCACCGGCTGCAGCCCAGGCCAGCAACTGTCTTCTCGTCATCGGTGACATCGATGGTCCTCACGTCGTCGTCGAAGTGGTCCATCGACGCTAACACGACCGTCCGGGCCGGCGTCGTGACCCGAACGACGGACGGGGCCCGGGAGCGTGTGCTCCCGGACCCCGTCCGCGTGGTGCCGGTGCCGGTCAGGCCGACGTCATCAGGCCAGGCGCGCCTTGAGGTTCGCCGAGATGGTCTCGAGGAACTCCTCGGTGGTCTGGTAGGCCTGGTCGGGGCCGACGAGGAGCGCGAGGTCCTTCGTCATGGCGCCGGACTCGACCGTCTTGATGACGACGTCCTCGAGGGTCGCCGCGAACTCGATGAGCTCCTGGTTGCCGTCGAGCACGCCTCGGTGCTGCAGGCCACGGGTCCACGCGAAGATCGAGGCGATCGGGTTCGTCGACGTGGGCTTGCCCTGCTGGTGCTGGCGGTAGTGGCGCGTGACGGTGCCGTGTGCGGCCTCGGCCTCCACGATCTTGCCGTCGGGCGTGGCCAGCACGCTCGTCATGAGGCCGAGCGAGCCGAAGCCCTGAGCCACGGTGTCGGACTGGACGTCGCCGTCGTAGTTCTTGCAGGCCCAGACGTAACCGCCCTCCCACTTCATTGCCGAAGCGACCATGTCGTCGATGAGTCGGTGCTCGTAGGTGATGCCGGCGGCCTCGAACCGCTCCTTGAACTCCGCGTCGAAGATCTCCTGGAAGATGTCCTTGAACCGGCCGTCGTAGGCCTTGAGGATGGTGTTCTTCGTGGAGAGGTACACCGGGTAGTTGCGGTTCAGGCCGTAGTTGAGGCTGGCACGCGCGAAGTCGCGGATCGAGGCGTCGAGGTTGTACTGCACCTGTGCGATGCCGTCGCCGGGCGACTGGAAGACCTCGAACTTCTGCGGCTCCGAGCCGTCGTCGGGCGTGAACTCGACCGTGAGCTTGCCCTCGCCCTTGAACAGGAAGTCGGTCGCGCGGTACTGGTCGCCGAACGCGTGGCGGCCGATGATGATCGGCTTGTTCCACCCGGGCACGAGACGCGGGATGTTCGAGATGATGATGGGCTCGCGGAAGATGACGCCGCCGAGGATGTTGCGGATGGTGCCGTTCGGGCTCCGCCACATCTTCTTGAGACCGAACTCCTCGACACGTGCCTCGTCGGGGGTGATGGTCGCGCACTTGACGCCGACGCCGTGCTTCTGGATGGCGTGCGCGGCGTCGATCGTGATCTGGTCGTCCGTCTCATCACGCTTCTCGATGCCGAGGTCGTAGTACTCGAGGTTCACATCGAGGTAGGGGTGGATGAGCGAGTCCTTGATGAACTGCCAGATGATGCGAGTCATCTCATCGCCGTCGAGTTCGACGACGGTGCCTTCGACCTTGATCTTCGACACTGGTTGTCCTTTCTGATGCCGCCCTGAGCCGAGCGGCCTACGGAGGTGCGCACGCGGTGGAGTGCTCCGCATGGCATGGAGGAGACCGCATCCGAAAGGTGGACGGCACGGCCACGCCCTAGCTTACAAGACCTGCCAGGTCTCTTGACATCGAGACAGTTGGATCCGACGGCCCCCGGACGCCCCGCTCCCCGCCTGTGGGTCGGCCGTGGATGTCGCCGCGAGGAGCGTGTCGGCGGTCCGACGGACTATCCGCGGTCCGCCGGACAGGTTAGCCTGGGCTCATGGCTGAGCTGCGTCTGGAAGAACTGTCCGCATCGACGATCGTGGCGGTCAACGCGCTCACCATGAAACCCGGGCAGGAGCAGTTCATCGCCCCGGTGTCCTACGCGGTCGCGGCCGCGGTCGTGAACCCCGCCACCTCCTGGCAGCGCGTCATCCTCGACGGCGACGAGGTCGTCGGATTCATCTCCGCCAACTTCGACCACGAGTCGGCGCAGGAGGAGTTCCGCTCCGCCCTGTGGCGCATCAACGTCGACGCCGACGACCAGGGCCGCGGCGTCGGCCGGTTCGCGGTGGCCTCGCTCATCGAGGAGGCCAAGCAGCGCGGCTTCGACCACGTCAACGTCATCTACGAGCCCGGCGACCTCGGTCCCGAGGCGTTCTTCCTCCGCGTCGGGTTCTCCCCCGTCGGCGAGACCCAGTACGGCGAGACCATCGGCAGCATCAGCCTCTGAGACGGTGAGCGGGTCGTCACCGACGGACTCGGCTGAGGCGTTCGCCGAGGCCGTGCTGGCCGTCGTCGCCGACATCCCCGAGGGCTGCGCCTTGAGCTACGGCCAGGTCGCGTCCATCATCGGGTCGAAGTCGGCGCGCGGCGTCGGTCGGGTGATGGCGCAGTACGGGCACGCCGTGCCCTGGTGGCGGGTCGTCCGGTCGGGCGGTCTCCCTCCGACGGGGCACGAGGATCGCGCCCTCGAACACTACGAGGCCGAGGGCACACCGATCGTCCCGATGAGCGGCGGGCGGTACCGCCTGGGTCGCGAGGCACTGCTGTACTGACCGGCTTCGCGCCCGATCAGCCGGGAAGGTGGATCGAGACGACCGTCCCTGCACCGACCGGGCTCTCGACGCGCATCGTCCCGCCGACGGCGTCGACCCGGTCCGCGAGACCGCGCAACCCACTCCCCCGCGCAGGATCGGCGCCGCCTACACCGTCGTCCGCGACCACGACCCGGAGCCCACCGTCGGGGTCGTCGGAGACGACCACTTCGCAGCTGGACGCCCCGGAGTACTTCGTGACGTTGGCCAGGCACTCCGAGACGACGTAGTAGACGGTCGCCTCGATGAGCTGCCTGGGCCGCTCGCGCAGCTCGACGGTGACCTTGGTGACGACGGTGCACCGACGCCCGAGTTCGGCGATCGCCGGCACCAGTCCGCCCTCGGCCAAGAGCGCCGGATGCAGTCCTCGGGCGAGTTCGCGGAGCTCCTTGATGGCGCTCGCGAGCTGATCGATGGTGGTCTCGAGGCCGTCGGCAAGGGCGAGTTGGCCGTCGGCGCGTGCAGCGTCGCTCGCCATCCGGAGTCGCAGTGCGACGGAGAACAGCTGCTGCTGGGAACCGTCGTGCAGGTCGCGCTCCGCCCGCCGTCGCGCTTCGTCGGCCGCCTGCACGATGCGCAACCGCGATCGGCTCACCTCGCGCAACGAGTGGCGGAGTTCAGCGGTGAGTCGTTCGTTGTCGATCATGATGCGCAGCGACGCCGACACCGACCGGAGCAACTGCGGATTGTCGAGCAGAGCCGCGTCGTGCTCGATGTACACGAGCGGCGCGTCCGCGTCGCCGACGCTCGACATCGCCCGACCGCGTGGGTCCCGGTCGGTGGTCCGCTGCGATCCCGGCCAGACGAGCCGGGCGGTGCGGTCCCCGAGGACGGTCTTCACCGCACCGTCCCAGCGGTCGTGACCGGTCTCGCTCAGCTGTCCGGTCTGCACGAGGTCGACGGCCCTGGCGCGGATCGTCCGCATCCGGATGAGACCCGTCGCGTACGCGGCAGGGACGAGCACCACCGAGAACGCGTTGAGGTCCTCGACGACGAGCCGGAGATGCTCCGGCCATCCCCCGAGGCGGACGAGGGACCACGCCACCCCGATGACGAGCCACAACACGAACGCGACCGGCATGATGAAGGCGACCTGTCTGGCCGCTCCGCTGCTCCGCGCCCATCGCAGGAGCACGACACCCGCGACCACGACCGCGAAGGCCCCCATGACTCCCGCGTGGACCCGGCCGAGCGCGTCGGCCACGTCTCCGGTCGCGATGACGGCGTACCGACTCCGCTCGTGGCTCGCGTCGAGCACGTGGTTCGGCGTCACCAGCAGCGTCACGATCGCATAGGTGACGAGGTAGACCGAGGCGGTGATGACGAGCCGCCGATCGAAGCCGCGCCGCAGCCGGCCGGCCGGGAAGGCCAGGGCCAGCCACACCAGCGCGACCCCCGGGAGTACGGAGATCGACATGAGGAGCGGCCAGAGCCAGCCCGCGTGGACGCCGTACGCCCACATGTAGGCCGTCTCGGCCAGCGCGTACCCGACGATCACCCAGCCCGGAGCGGCCGTCGGAGCCAGCCACCAGATCAGCCCTGCCGCCACCAGCGCCGCGAGGTGGCCCACCAACCAGGGCAGACCGTTGCCGTCGGCGATGCCCGGCTGGACGACGCCGAACACGACCGACAGGACGCACACGAGTGCGGCGGCGAGCAGGATGCCGAGTCGCAGCGGCCACGGCAGGCGCCCGCGGCCGGCCGGTGCCGGGATGGGCAGCGAGGTCGCCCGTCCGTGTGGGCGACCGTCAGCCATCCGTGTGTTCCAGCCATCGCACGACCGCGAGGACGCGGCGGTGGTCCGCCGGAGAGTCCTCGAGTCCGAGCTTGGCCAGGATGCGGCTGATGTGTGCTTCGACGGTCTTCAGACTGACGACCAGCGCCTTCGCGATGCCGGAGTTCGATCGCCCCTCGGCCATGAGGGTGAGGACTTCGCGTTCCCGCTCCGTGAGGTGGTCCAGGCCGTCGGAACGGGTCCGCTCCGCGACGAGGAGGGAGACGACCTCGGGATCCACGACGGACTCACCCGCCGCCACGCGCTCCACGGCGTCGACGAGTGTCCCGGAGTCGGCGACGCGGTCCTTCAGCAGGTAACCGGTGCCACCTCCGGAGCCGAGCGCGCGGACCGCGTAGGAGGGCACGGCGTACGTGCTCAGCAGGAGCACCCCGGCCGTGAAGCCCGACGCCCGCAACTGCTCGAGGGCGACGATGCCCTCGTCGGTGTGGGTCGGCGGCATCCGGATGTCGAGCACCACGGCGTCGAGCTGCAGCCCCGCGTCGATGCGGTCGACCAGGTCGACCGCCGACCCGAACGATCCGACCACGGCGTGACCACCCGCCTTGAGGATCTGCGCGACACCCTCACGGAGGAGCACCGCGTCGTCCGCGACGGCGACACGCAGCGAACGCGGTTCCTGACTGGTCATCCGCTCATTGTGGCAGGTCGACGAGACGAGGTGTAGTGCCCACGGGGTCACTCCGTCACCGGAGGACCCCGTGGACACGCCTGCGCGGCCCGGGTCAGCCGACCGAGGACCGCCAGGCTGCGTGCATCGCGGCGAACCGACCCGTGCCGCCGATGAGCTCCGCTGGCGCGCCGTCCTCGACCACCCGGCCGTGCTCCATCACGAGCACCCGGTCGGCGATCGCGACGGTCGACAACCGGTGCGCGATGATGATCGCGGTGCGGTCCGCGAGCAGGGTCTGCAACGCCTCCTGGACGAGTCGCTCGCTCGGGATGTCGAGCGAGGCGGTCGCCTCGTCGAGGATCAGCACGGCCGGATCCGCGAGGAACGCCCGCGCGAACGACAGGAGTTGCCGCTGGCCGGCCGAGATTCGACCACCGCGCTTGTTCACGTCGGTGTCGTAGCCGTTCGGCAACGCCTCGATGAAGGTGTGTGCGCCGACGGCCTTCGCGGCGGCGGTGATCTCCTCGATCGTCGCGTCGGGCTTACCCAACGCGATGTTGTCGGCGACCGAGCCGGAGAACAGGTAGGCCTCCTGCGTCACCATGACGATCGCTCGACGGAGGTCCTTCGGGTGGAGGTCGCGCAGGTCGATGCCGTCGAGGCGCACCGCACCGTCGGTCGGGTCGTAGAACCGACTGACGAGCTTCGCGAGCGTCGATTTGCCCGCACCGGTCGTGCCGACGAGTGCGATGGTCTGCCCTGCCGGGATCTCGAGGTCGAATTCCGGAAGCACCACCCGGTCGGCGGCGTACGCGAACGTCACGTCGTCGAAGGTGATGCGTCCCTGCGACGTCCACAGGTCGACCGGCGCGACGGGGTCGGGCACCCCGGGACGCTCCTCGAGCACGCCGGAGATCTTCTCGAGCGCCGCAGCGGCCGACTGGTAGGAGTTGTAGAACATCGCCATCTCCTCCATCGGGTCGAAGAACCGCCGCGTGTAGAGGAGCGCCGCGAGCAGCGCTCCGATCGCGAGCTGTCCGTCCGCGACCCGGAACCCGCCGACGAGGAGCACCACGGCGACGGAGACGTTGCCGATGAACACCAGTCCGGGATCGAACACCCCGAACAGCTGGATGACCCGGGCGTTGGTGTCGCGGTACTGCTCCACGAGCTCGCCGAACGCGCGCTCGTTCCGCCGCTCCTTCCGGAACGCCTTCACGGCACGGATACCGGTCATTGCCTCCACGAAGAACACGATGAGCTTCGCCGACCGGACCCGCGACTCGCGGAACATTCGCTGCGAGCGGAGCTGGAACCAGCGCGTGAGGACGAACAGCGGGATGAGTGATCCGAGGAGCACGAGACCGCTGACCCAGTCGACGAGGACGAGGGCCGCCGCGGTGAACCCCATGTACAGCACGCCGGACACGAGCTGGTTGATCCCGGAGTCGAGCAGCTCGCGGATGGAGTCGAGGTCGCTCGTCTGCCGGGAGATGATGCGACCCGAGGTGTAGCTCTCATGGAAGTCGAGGCTGAGCCGCTGCGTCTGCAGGAACACGCGCTTCCGCAGGTCGATCAGGATCGCCTGGCTGATCCGAGCGGCGAGCACGGTGTACCAGGAGATCAGCGTCGCACCGGCGGCGCCGGTCAGCAGGTACGCGCCGACCACGAGGAAGGCCGGCATCCAGTCTGCGCGTTCCAGGACGGCCGGGAGGGCGCGGTCGATGCCGAGGGCGATCAACGCGGGCCCGGCGACCTGGGCGGCGGTCGACACCACGACGATGGTCATGGCGGCGATCACGCGCAGGCGCAGGGGCGCGAGCAGCGATCCGAGCAGGCGCAGCGAACGGCGCCGGATGTGCGCGGACTCGTCACGGGTGAGGTCGTCGCGCTCCTCACCCTCCACTCCGTGGACGGTCGTCGGCGGGGTCACAGGTTCACCTCCTGGCGGTTGGACTCTCGTTCGTCGTCTTCCAGACTCGAGATCACGTAGCGGTAATGGGCGTTGTGCTGCAACAGCTCACTGTGGCGACCCACGGCGGTGATGCGACCGTCCTCCAGGAGGGCGACGCGGTCCGCCAGGGTGACGGTGCTCGGCCGGTGGGCGACGATCAGGGCCGTGGTGGAGGCGAGCACGCGGCGGAGTGCCGCTTCGACGAGCGCCTCGGTGTCGACGTCGAGCGCCGACAACGGATCGTCCAGCACGAGCACCTCCGGCCGCGCGGCCACCGCACGCGCGAGTGCGAGCCGCTGACGCTGCCCACCGGACAGGCTGAGCCCCTCTTCACCGACCAGCGTCTCGACGCCGTTCGGCAATTCGTCGACGAACCCGGCCTGGGCGATGTCGAGCGCCTCGCGCAGGATCCGATCGGCCTCCGCGGAGTCGAGGTCGATGTCGTCCCGCCCGAGGAGGACGTTCTCCTTGACGCTCGCCGAGAAGAGGGTCGCATCCTCGAACGCCATCGCGATGTGCCGGCGCAGGTCTTCTCGGGTGAGCGCCCGGATGTCGACCCCGTCGAGCAGGATCCGCCCACCCGTGACGTCGTACAGGCGGGTGGTCAGTGCCGTGATGGTCGACTTCCCGGAACCCGTCAGACCGACGAGTGCCATGGTCTCCCCCGGCTCGAGCCGGAGGTCGACGCCGTCCACCACGTCCGCGTAGCGGTCGGGTGCGTCCTGGTAGCGGAAGTGCACGTCCTCGAACACGAGCTCGCCGCGCGGTTCACGGATGCGTTCGGGGTGCTCGGGGTCGGTGATCGTGTTGACCGAGTCGATGACCTCGAAGTACCGGTCGGTCGCCGTCCTGGTGTCGAAGGTCATCGCGAGCAGGAAGCCGATCGACTCGATCGGGAACCGCAGGATCGTGGCCGTCGCGAAGAAGGCGAACAGCTGACCGACGGTGAGTTCTCCGATCGAGGCGAGCCAGACCCCCGCCAACAGGCAGAGCGCGAAGGCGACGTCGGGCAACAGGACGAGCCAGAACCAGATCCCCGCGATGGCCTTGGCCTTCTCGATCTCGGTGCCCCGTAAGTCCTCGGCGCGCGACGCGAAGCTCCGCAGGGCGTGCTTGCCGCGACCGAACGCCTTGAGCACCCGGATGCCGTGGACGGACTCCTCGACGGCGGTCGCCAGGTCACCCGCCTGGTCCTGACTGCGCCGGGCGATCACCGAGTACCGCCCCTCGAAGGTGAACCCGAACACCCACACGGGGATGGCGAGCGCGATGAAGATGAGTCCGAGCAGCCAGTTCCAGGTGAACAGGATGACGGCACCGATGACGATCGTGACGCCGTTGACGATCAGGAGCACGAAGCCGAACGAGATCCACCGGCGGATGAGTCCGAGGTCGCTGACGGCGCGGGAGAGCAGCTGTCCGCTCTGCCAGCGGTCGTGGAAGGTCACGGGGAGGTCCTGCAGCTTGGCGAACAGCGCATTGCGCATCCGCGCCTCGACGTGGGTCCCGGGGGTCAGGACGAACCAGCGGCGCAGCGCGATCATGACCGCCTCGAGGACACCGAGGGCGAGGACCACGAGCACAGCCGGCCAGATCTGCGCGGAGTCGCCGGTCGAGAGCGGACCGTCGACGAGCGCCTGCAGCACGAGCGGGATCGCGAGGGCCACCAGGCCGGCGACGAGCGCGGCGACCATGCCGAGCACGATCCGCGGCATGGCGGTCTTCGCGAAGGGGTAGATCCGCATCAGGGCACGGAACGTGCTCTGGCGCGGTTGGACAGGACGGCGTTCATCGCCGAGCGGAGTCATGACGGGGATTCCTTGCGAGAGCGTCGGTGACGTCGATCACCGACGGAGTGATGGTCGTGGAACGGCCGGACGGCGAGGTCGCTGTGCGAGGTCGCAGCATCCGGTGACGGGCCCGGACGAGGCCGGACGGATGGTGAGGTGGACTGCCTGGCGCTCGTGTTAAGCGTCGGCGTCCGCTGCGGCGGCGCGTCCGGCTGGCGCCGGGACGGCCACGGGGCGGCGGCTCGAGGCGGAGCGGGCACGATCGACCGTCGGCGCGAGCGCGGTGTGGTTCGAGAGCGTCATGGCATCCTCCTCATCCTGTTTGGCGAGAGCCGCGGGCCGGGTGTACAGGTCGCACTCGAACGCGGGCGGCGACCGATCACGGTGAACGAGGTTCGGCGCAGCAGACCAGACTATGGGAATCGGCCATCAGCCTGCAAGGGATCCATGAGGTTGCACGCACCGGTCCGGGTGGTCTCGTCGTCAGGAGATCGGTTCGTCGACGATGCCGACGAAGGCTCCGATGCCGTAGACCTCGCGCCGACGGGCACCCTCAGGCACCGGCGGCAGCTCGTCGGCGCCGTGCCACGAGCAGCTCACCATCGAGAACTCCGGCCACCACTTCTTCGGGCGGAGCGTCTCACTGGTGCCGCAGATCGCGCACCGCAACTCCACCCAGACCGGCCGTTTCCCGGTCCGGTTCGCGCGGGACTGCACGTACCACGCCGGCGGGTCGGCCTGGAACGCCGCCAACTGGTCCGCCGACCAGAACGGCGGGATCCCGTGGTGTCTGGCCATCTCGAGCGGGATGTCCAATCGCTGAGCGACGGTCCTCCGGCTCAGATCCCGACCGCCGCGCGCTCCAGCCTGTTGCTCCACGATCGGCTCAGCTGACCCGCACGGACAGGCAGGTCACGCAGCCCTCGAGCTTCTCGAACTCGCTGATGTCCACCTGGACCACGGTGTAGCCGCGGTCCTCGAGCAGCGCAGCCGTCTTGGGAGCGGCTGCAGAGATGAGCACGGTGTCCTCAGCGAGTTCGACGACAGCGACGCCCTCGCGCTCGGGCACGACGAGGTGGCGACCGAAGAAGGACGGGTCCTCGACGAGGTCGGGGTGGACGAGCACGGTCCCGTCGGGGAGGGCGGTGACCGTCGACTTCAGGTGGAGGGCGGTCGTGACGGGGACCGCCACGACGTCGAACCCGAGCGGTGCGAGGATGGCTCGGAGCTGCCGGACGCCTTCGGCGTTGGTGCGGCCGCTGCGACCGACGTAGACGGTCGTGCCGACCCGGAGGACGTCGCCGCCCTCGAGGGTGCCTTCGCCCTCGATCCGGTGGATCCGGAGGCCGAGCTCACGGGCGGTGGTCTCGGCTGCGACGACCTCGGGGCGACGGCTCTCTGCGCCAGGTCGGGTCACGACGGCGACGTCGCCGATCACGATGACGGCGTCCTCGATGAAGACGGAGTCCGCGAGCTGCTCGGCCCAGGAGACCTCGGTGGTGTCCCAGCCGGCGGCGTCGAACGCGGCGACGTAGGCGTCCCACTGCTTGTCGGCGAGCTCGGCGTCGATCGGCGTGCGCTCCAGGTGCGTCACGAGGCCTTCGGCGAGGTTCGAGGCGGGCATGCGCACGAGCGCGATCCGGCGTCCGTCGTCGAGCACGGCGTCCTGCGTGCGGACGACCATCCAGTACACGGGGTATCCGATGAATGCCGCGGAGAGCGCGACGACGACCACGAAGACGAGGTTGAGGCTGATGAGCGTCGCGACGATGCTGCCGAGCACGGTGCTGTCGATGGGCTGCCCCGTCGTCGCCACCTGGACGATGAGGCCGAGGAGCGCTCCGATGACGGCGAGGGCGGCGCCGCCCAGCAGGGCGAGGAGTCGGTACCGGTAGAGGCCGACGACGCCCACGATCAACAGCAGCACGAAGGTGATGATCGTGCTCTCGAAGAAGTACGGGCTCGCCTGGGCGAAGATCGTCCCGGCGAACTGGTAGCCGACGAACGTGACGAACATGACCCCCAGGAAGCCCACGACGATGGTCGCGACGGCGGCGGCGGCGGATGCGATGAGCTTGCGGCTCCAGGTGGCAGTCATCCGACAACCGTAGCCCAACGACACAGCGGCGTCGGGCCATGTGGGCCCGACGCCGCTGGGAGATCACCAAGAGCCGGCCCAGAACCCCCACAGGGGCGGGCGGCACGGCCTAGTGGAAGAAGTGACGCTCCCCCGTGAAGTACATGGTCACGCCGGCGGCTTCGGCCGCAGCGATGACCTCTTCGTCGCGGACGGAACCACCGGGCTGCACGACCGCGCGCACGCCGGCGTCGAGCAGGACCTGCAGGCCGTCCGCGAACGGGAAGAAGGCGTCCGAGGCCGCGACGGAGCCCGCCGCGCGGTCACCGGCTCGGCTCACGGCGAGGTGGCAGGAGTCGACGCGGTTGACCTGGCCCATCCCGACGCCCACGCTCGCGCTGCCCTTGGCGAGCAGGATGCCGTTGGACTTGACCGAGCGGCACGCCTTCCACGCGAAGATGAGGTCGAGCAGGGTGTCGTCGTCGGCCGGTTCGCCAGTGACGAGCGTCCAGCCCTTGGCGGTGTCCTGCGGGTCGTCGGCGAAGCGGTCCGCGTCCTGGTAGAGCAGGCCACCGGAGATCTGCCGGACCTCGCGGTCCTCACGCACGAAGTCCTCCGGCAGCTGCAGGAGCCGCAGGTTCTTCTTCGTCTTGAGCACCTCGAGCGCGGCGTCCTCGAAGCCCGGGGCGACGAGCACCTCGGTGAAGATCTCCTTGACCGTCTCGGCCATGCCGAGGGTCACGACGCGGTTGGCTGCGATGACGCCGCCGAAGGCGGAGACCGGGTCGCACTCGTGCGCCCGACGGTGGGCCGAGGCGATCGGGTCGGGTGCCTTCGGGTTCGCGAAGGCGATACCGCACGGGTTCGCGTGCTTGATGATCGCGACGGCGGGGTTGGCGAAGTCGTAGGCCGCGCGGACCGCCGCGTCGGCGTCGACGTAGTTGTTGTACGACATCTCCTTGCCGTGCAACTGGGTCGCCTGGGCGATTCCGGCACCACCCGGACGGACGTACAGCGCCGCGGCCTGGTGCGAGTTCTCGCCGTAGCGCAGCACCGCCTCGCGACGACCGGTGACGGTCAGCGTGCTGGGGAAGGCGTCCACCTCGGTCGTCTCCGTGCTCGCGAACCATGCGGACACCGCCGCGTCGTACGAGGCGGTGTGGTCGAAAGCCTGCGCGGCGAGCGAGCGACGCTGAGCGAGCGTGGTGCCGCCGGCCGCGACGGCCTCGGTGATCAGCCCGTAGCGTTCGGGAGAGACGACGATCGCGACGTTGGCGTGGTTCTTCGCCGAGGCGCGCACCATCGCCGGCCCACCGATGTCGATCTGTTCGACGACGTCGTCACCGGCGGCGCCGCTCGCGACCGTCTCGACGAAGGGGTACAGGTTCACGACGACGAGCTGGAACGGCTCGATACCGAGCTCGGCGAGCTGGGCCTCGTGGGATTCGAGGCGCAGATCGGCGAGGAGTCCGGCGTGCACCGAGGGGTGCAGGGTCTTGACGCGACCGTCGAGCGACTCGGGGAATCCGGTGACCTCTGACACGTCGGTCACCGTGTGGCCCGCACCGCGGATGGTCGCCGCAGTGGAACCGGTGGAGACGATCTCGACGCCCGCTGCGGCGAGTGCGCCGGCGAGCTCGAGCAGCCCGGTCTTGTCGCTGACCGAGATCAGCGCCCGGCGGACGGGGACGAGGTCGCGTTCGCGGTAGAGGCTGTGGTCGTGGCTGGGACCGCTCATGACTGGGGTGCTCCTTCTGCTGGCGGGCGGGACGCCGTGGAGAGCGCCTCGAGGTCGATGGTTCCGGTGGCGAGGTCGCGGACGGCCTGGACGAGCAGTCGACGCTCCACCGGCTTGATCCGCTCGTGGAGGCTGTGCTCCGTGTCGTCGGGCAGGACCGGGACACGCTCCTGCGAGATGATCGGACCCGCGTCGACACCGTTGTCGACGACGATGATCGATGCCCCGGTCTGCGAGGCGCCTGCCGCCAGTGCGTCCCGGACGCCGTGCGCGCCCGGGAACTCGGGGAGGTACGCGGGGTGCGTGTTGATGATGCGCGGCGAGAGGGCGTCGACGACCACGGGTGGCAGGAGGCGCATGAGGCCGCTGAGGACGAGGACGTCCGGGTTCCAGACCCGGATCTGTTCGAGGAGCGCCGCGCCCCATTCCGCCCGCGAGTCGAAGGACGAGTACGGGACGGTGAACGACGGGATGCCGAACTCCTCGGCGTGAGCAAGGCCGTCAGCCTCCCGATCGGCACCGACGGCGATGACGCGAGCGGGGAAATCCGCGTCGCGCGAGGCTTCGAGGAGGGCGCGGAGATTGGATCCGCCACCGGAGATCAGCACGACGAGTGACAGCACCAGAGCATCCTATCGGTCGCGGGCACCCCGGCCGCTCGGCTGGGCGTACAGCTCCGGGAGGCGGTCCTCATCGGCCAGATGCGTCGGACCGGCCGCCATACCGACCACGGCCGCGATCCCGACCGTCAGCGTGGTCCACAGGCCCGTCGCCCAACCGTTCGGGCCGACCTCGATGAGTCGACCTGGTCCTGCCGCGCCCGCCGAGAGGGCCGCGAGAACTCCGACGATGATGCCGGCGGTGACCCCGACGCCGAGACCGACGACCGCCAGTCGTGCGAGCCCGCCACGCCCGTCGAGGTCGACGAGCAGACGACGGCGCAGCACCACGGCGGCGGCGAATCCGATGACGACCGGGACCACGAGGACCACGAAGCCGAGTGGGCTCTCCCCCCTCGGGATGGCGCCGAGGACCGGCACGGCCGGCATGGGCCCGACGAGCGTGCCGATCGGTGAGATCGCCGTGCCGCTCCCGATGGCGAAGCCCGCGCCGGTGATCCAGGTCATGGCCCAGATCACGAGGTTCGGGAGGTACAGGAGTTCGGCGCCGGTGACGATGGCACCACCCAGGACGCCGAACTGCGCGCTCTCATGCAGGGAGATGATGGCACCGTAGCCGACGGCGATGAGGATGGCGGTCAGGACCGCGGAGACCGCCACCAGTCCGGTGGCTGCGAGCGCTCCACCACGCAGCGCCGCGACGATCATCGACCAGGTCCCGTCCGGCATCCGGTCTCGCATCGCGCGGAGTCCGTCGAGGATCGGATCGGCCGCGTCCTGCTCACGGAACCGGACCCACAGTGCGGCGACCACGACCCCGCCTGCGAAGCGCACGGTCGGCGCGAGGGTCCCCTGGACGATCGAGGGGCGCACCGCCGGGTGGAGGGCGGTGAGGGCCACGAGGAACGAGAGCAGAGCGAACACGAGCACCGACAGCACGACGGCACCCTGCCACCAGGCGCTGCGCGCCGCGCGGGCCCCGGTGCGCAGACCGAACAGGACCGTGCCGATCGTGAAGGCGAGGGGCGCCAGGGAGACGAGGAACGGCTCCATCCCGGCGGGCAGTCCGAGCTGGGTGATGAGGGCCGTGTCGAGGGTGATGCGCATGCTCGAGCCGTTGCCGAGCGCCCAGATGTCGACGGCCCCCCGCCAGAGCGCGGCCGGGTCGACGTCCAACTGGAAGTGCAGGGCCCAGAGGGCGAGGAGTGGGACGAGTGCGACACCGATGCCGATGGCCACGGCGAGGGTGGCATCGAGGGCGGCGAGGAGGGCGACGGTCAGACGGTTCATGCGCCTTCGACCCTACCTGGAGCCGCGCGTGCGGACGGTCAGGCACACGGCGTGCGTGGGCCGAAACGCCACGACGCGACGCCCGAACCGGGCGCCGCGTCGTGGTCGCAGTCGAGCTGCGGGTGTTACAGCGAGGCGATGATCTCGCGCATGAGGTCGGCGGTCTCGCTCGGCGTCTTGCCGACCTTGACGCCGGCGGCCTCGAGGGCCTCCTTCTTCGCCTGCGCGGTGCCTGCGGAGCCCGAGACGATCGCGCCGGCGTGGCCCATCGTCTTGCCCTCGGGCGCGGTGAAGCCCGCGACGTAGCCGACGACCGGCTTCGTGACGTTCGCCTTGATGAAATCGGCCGCGCGCTCCTCGGCGTCGCCACCGATCTCACCGATCATGACGATGGCCTTGGTCTCGGGGTCGGCCTCGAACGCGGCGAGCGCGTCGATGTGCGTCGTGCCGATGATCGGGTCGCCGCCGATGCCGATCGCCGTCGAGAAACCGATCTCGCGCAGCTCGTACATCATCTGGTACGTGAGGGTGCCCGACTTCGACACGAGGCCGATCGGTCCCTTGCCGGCGATGTTCGCGGGCGTGATGCCGACGAGGGACTCACCAGGCGTGATGATGCCGGGGCAGTTGGGGCCGATGATGCGGGTCTTGGAGCCCTTCGACTGGGCGTAGGCCCAGAACTCGGCGGAGTCGCCCACCGGCACACCCTCGGTGATGATGACGAGCAGCGGGATCTCGGCGTCGATGGCCTCGATGACCGCGTCCTTGGTGAAGGCCGGGGGCACGAAGGCGATCGACACGTCTGCGCCGGTCTCCTTGATGGCCTCGGCGACCGTGGCGAACACGGGCAGCTCGACGCCACCGTCGTGGGTGACGGTCGTGCCGGCCTTGCGGGCGTTGACGCCGCCGACGACCTGGGTGCCGGCCTTCAGCATGAGCGCCGTGTGCTTGGTGCCCTCGCCTCCGGTGATGCCCTGGACGATGACCTTGGAGTCCTTGTTGAGGAAGATTGACATGCTTGTGCGATCCCTTACTTCGAAGCCAGCTCGGCGGCCTTGTCGGCGCCTTCGTCCATGGTTGCGGCGAGCGTGATGAGCGGGTGCGCGGCGGCGGCGAGGATCTCGCGGCCTTCCGCGACCTTGTTGCCGTCGAGACGGACCACGAGCGGCTTGGTCGCTGCGTCACCGAGGATCTCGAGCGCCTTCACGATGCCGTTCGCGACCGCGTCGCAGGCGGTGATGCCACCGAAGACGTTGACGAACACGCTCTTCACCTGGGCGTCACCGAGGATGACGTCGAGGCCGGCTGCCATGACCTCGGCCGAGGCGCCGCCGCCGATGTCGAGGAAGTTGGCCGGCTTCACGCCGCCGTGCTGCTCGCCCGCGTAGGCGACGACGTCGAGCGTGGACATGACGAGCCCGGCGCCGTTGCCGATGATGCCGACCTCGCCGTCGAGCTTGACGTAGTTGAGGTCGTTCTCCTTGGCCTTGAGCTCCAGGGGGTCCTCGGCTGCGGTGTCTTCGAGTTCGGCGTGGTTCGGGTGACGGAAGGCGGCGTTCTCGTCGAGCGAGACCTTGCCGTCGAGGGCGACGATGCGCCCCTCCTCCGTGAGGACGAGCGGGTTGACCTCGACGAGCGTCGCGTCCTCACCCTTGTAGACGTCGTAGAGCTTCACGAAGACGTCGGAGACCTGGTCGACGAGCTCCTCGGGGAAGTTCGCAGCCTTCGCGATCTCGACCGCGGCCGCCTTGTCGACACCGGTGAGCGGGTTCACCTCGATGCGCGCGAGCGCCTCGGGCTTCTCGACCGCGAGCTGCTCGATCTCCATACCGCCCTCGACGCTCGTGAGCGACAGGTAGGACCGGTTGGCGCGGTCGAGCAGCACCGAGAAGTAGAACTCCTGGGCGATGCGTGCGCCGGCCGCGACCATCACGCGCTTGACGACGTGACCCTTGATGTCGAGTCCGAGGATGGACTTCGCCGCCTCGTAGGCCTCGTCGGGGGTCTTGGCGACCTTGACGCCGCCGGCCTTGCCGCGGCCTCCGACCTTCACCTGGGCCTTGACGACGACCACGCCGCCGAGACGCTCGGCCGCGGCCCGCACCTCGTCCGGGGTGTCGGCGATGATGCCGGCGAGGACCGGCACCTCGTACTGCTCGAACAGGTCTCGTGCCTGATACTCGTAAAGATCCACGTGTCATTCCCATCCGCGCTGCGCGCGTTCTGCTGTGATTGTCGTGGCGATTTTCGGCCGCGCGTTATCTCGGCGGCGAGAGAAAAAGGGCCAGTGACGACTCTACCCCCAGCGCTGCGCCGCAACCGGACGTTCGCAGTGAACGACTAAGGTCGGGTCCATGACCGGCATGGCGGACCTCGCTCGCGAGGGCATCCTCGTCGCCGGCGCCGGACGGGCCATCCTGCTCCAGATCGCGGACCCCTCGGTCGCAGCCGGGGTGGCGCGGCACAGCGACTTCGGCTCCCGTCCGCTCGACCGGCTGCACGCCACCCTCACCTTCGTCTACGCGCTCGCCCTCGGTACGCCGGACGAGCAGCGGAGCGCGGCCCGGCGGGTGAACCACGCCCACGCGCCCGTCCGCGCTCAGCCGGGCGAGGCCGCCCCGGGGTACTCGGCCTTCGACCACGACGCGCAACTCTGGGTCGCGGCCACGCTGTACGACACCGCCGTCCAGGTCTACGAGCTCGTGTTCGGCCCGCTCGACGAGGAGTCGCGGGAGCGCCTGCACCGTGAGTACGCGATCGTGGGGACGAGCCTGCAGCTCCCGCCCGACCGCTGGCCTCCGACCCGGGCCGCGTTCGACGAGTACTTCGCAGCCCGGGTCGCGGGACTCCACGTCACCGCGGAGGCACGCCGCGTCTCGGTCGAGCTCATGACCGCGCGTGCGGCGCCCCTCCCCGTCCGGTGTCTGCTCCCCCTCGTCCGACTCGTGACGGCGGGACTGCTGCCCGACGGATTGCGGAGCGCCTACGGGTTCCGTTTCACACCCCGGCAGCAGCGTCGCTTCGCGCGGCGGGTCGCCGCAGCGCGGGCCGTCTGGCCGCGTCTTCCGCAGCGATTGCGCGCGGCACCCTCCGCCTGGTACCTCCGGGCGATGCGAGAGCGGGATCGCACGGACGCGGCCCGCCGCCTCGGCTGACGACGTTCCAGGACCGCCCTCCACAGCACACTGGCGGAGCAGTCCCGTCCACATTCGGTTCCTCGCCCGGCTGACCGAGGTACCGCGGTTCGCACGATGGGGGCATGACAACACACCACCTCCCCCAGACCGGCCGCCTCCTCGGCGGCAGACCGCGGATCCTCCGGCTCCTGGCGGCCGTCCCGATCCTGCTGACGCTCGTCCTCGGCATCGTCCTCGGCGGCGCCACCGCGTCCTCCGCCCTGACCGCGACCGGCGCCGCCTACGGCCACCGCGACGCCTCGAACGGCCGCTGGCTCGGCTCGTGGGCCTTCGACGACGGGACGGTCGGGTTCTGCATCAACCTCGACCTCCCGATCCCGCCGGGTCACGCCTACGAGCACGTCGACGGATCATCGCTCGGCTGGTTCACCCCTGAGGACGCCGCCCGTTTGGCCTACCTCTCGCGACACTGGGGTGCCAGCCAGGACGCCGACGAGGCGGCTGCTGGACAGCTCGCCACCTGGATGATCACCGGCCTGAACGGGTGGACACCGGCGCAGATCGCCGCTCGGGCGGGAGCGAGCGCCGACCGCGTGCTGGCACTGGCCCATCAGATGCTCGCCGAGGCCGACGGACCCGGCGGCGCGAGTCGGGGAGCGAGCGCCACCATGTCCATCGAACGCGGCGAGGACGGATTCGACCTCGTCCGAACGGAACTCGCCGTCGACTTCGTCTCCTCCGGCGTCACCACCCTGCCACCGGGTACCCACACCGGGACGGTCACCCTCGACGGTGCGACCTTCGAGGACGGCACGTCCGAGCGGATCGTCGGGAACGGTGAGAGCCTGCGGATCCTGCCGAGCACCGATGCCGCCGTCGTGGCGTTCTCAGCGAACGCCACCTTCGGTGAGCTGCCGTACGGGGCGGGCCTCACGATCGCTCGAAGCGCTGCCAACGTGCAGAGCGTCCTCGTCGCCCGCCCGATCACGGTCGCCGCCGGGGCGAGCGCCGACCGAGAGCGCCCCACACCACTCCCCTTCCAGCCGGTCGTCGTCACCACCACCTCGCACGCGACGGCGACACCGGGAACCGAGATCACCGACCGGCTGTCGGTCGGGATCGCGACCGACACGGGCCTCGCCGCGGAGTGGGGCCTCATCGGACCGGAGGGTGGACCGTACACACCGATCCCGGTGACCGTCCGCAGCCAGCTGCTCGGTCCGTTCGCGGAGCGCCCGGTCGAGGCACCGGAGGTCCCGCTCGGAGCACCAGTGGTCTGCGAGGTCGAGACGCTCGTGGATGCAGGCCCCGGCGAGTACACGACACCGTCCTGCGTGCTTCCCGAGGACGGCTACTACGTCTGGGTCGAACGCATCGAGCCGAGCGACACCCTGCCGGAGAACGGCGGCGCGATGATCCGCCCCTGGCGATCCGCCTTCGGGGTCGCGTCGGAGATCACACTCGCCTCGACACCGACCGTGCCCGAAGCGCGCCTCGCCGAGACCGGTGCCGACGACCACTCCCTGCTCACGGCCGGCTCTGCGGCGATCGGGGCGCTCGCGCTCGGCGGCATCCTGCTCGCTCTCCGTCGGCGGATCACGCCGAGTGGAGCGGGTGCGACGCTCAGCGCACGTCGAGGAGGGGTGCGAGCTGGGCGCGGTCGACGTCCAGCCACGGTGCCGCAGGGTTCACGATGATCCCGGTGATGCCCTCGTCGCTCCGGAGCGCAGCCGCCAGTTCCGCGGCGGTCACGGGATACGCGTCGTCGCCTCGGCCGAGCGCCGCGATCTCGATGGGCGAGGTGAAGACCTCGAGCAGGCGGCGGTCCCCGAGCCGGGTCTCCGCGATGCCGACGGTCTTGCGGTTACCCTCCTCGTCCATCTCTGCTCGTCCCGCCACGAATCCGCCGTGTGCGGCGAGTGCCGCCACCAGCTGCTGGAGGGCATCGGCGTCGCGAGGCTGGGCGAGCGCCTGCTTGGCGAGGTCGTTGTTCCGGCCGTCACCGAAGAGGCGGACGATGAGTGTCTTCGGGACGACGGCACTCGCCTTTCCGTCGGCGGGGTTCAGCACGATGCCGGCGTAGCCTTCGCCGGCCGCCTGACGCAGCGCCCACACCGCGTCCACCGCGACCCCGGAGACGGGGCCCTCGGCCGTCCGCGTCTTCTCGAGCTCGCGAGGCGAGGTGAAGGCGAGGAGGTAGACGGCCCCCTCCGGGTCGCGGTGGACGCCGAGCGGGACGCGTCCCGCGGCCTTGTCCTCCTCCGAGACACCGTCGAGGCTCGTGGACAGCAGGAGCTTGCCCTGGATGCTCTGGCGCAGGACATGCATCATCGCACGCTCGTCACCGCCTTCGGCCAGGGCCGTGAGCGCCTGGGCGAGGTCGACGTTCGTGTCGGGCTCCGCGGCCGCGGGCGCCGGAGCGGCCGCCGGGGCAGCCGGCACCGATACGGGGGCCTCAGGTGTCCGTGCGGCGGAACTGACCGTCGTGACCGAGATGGGAACGTGCGGAACCGGTTCGGCGACCGCGGGGGTCGTGTCCTCCTCGGTTTCGCGGGCGGAGGTCGCTGCCTCCGCCGCTGCGGATCGGGCATCGGACGCGTTGCGCTTGGAGAACAGAGCCATGATGCCTCAGCCTAGAGGCTTCGCCAGGACTGGGGAACCTGATGCCGCCGGGGACGGCCGACGGGACAGGGGGTCACTCCACCTTCTCGATCGGGGCGATCTTGATCAGCAGCTTCTTGGCTCCCGCCGACTCGAACTGCACGTGGGCGATGCGTTTCGCGCCCTCGCCGGTGACGGCGTTCACCCGCCCCACACCGAAGTCCGCGTGGGAGATGCGGTCGCCGGGGACGAGCTCGAGATCACCGTTGTCGCGGACCTTCGCCGTGATGCGGTTGGCCCAGGCCGTCTCCGGCTTGCTCGAACCGCCGGAGAACCGGGTGTCGCCCGCGGAGGCTCCTTCCGGGAGCGAGCGGACCGACCAGCGGTCGCTCGAAGGGGCGCGGCGGGCGTTCAGGGCGCGAGACTGGGTTCCACCACGACCGTTGACGTTGCCGGGCGACTGACGCCACTCGATCAGTTCGGCCGGGATCTCCTGCAGATAGCGGCTGGGCATGGCGACGGCCGTCTCGCCGTACTGGGCACGAGTCATCGCCAGCGAGAGGTACAGGCGCTTACGGGCGCGGGTGATGCCGACGTAGAACAGGCGCCGCTCCTCCGCCGGGCCGCCAGGCTCGTTCGCCGACATCCGGTGCGGGAGGAGGTCCTCCTCGATGCCCGTCAGGAAGACCGCATCGTACTCGAGGCCCTTCGCCGTGTGCAGGGTCATGAGCGACACGCTGCCCGTCGCGTCGTCGAGGTCGTCGGCCGCGGCGACGAGCGAGACCTCCGTCAGGAAGTCGACGATGCCGCCGTCGGGGTTGTTCTTGGCGAACTCCTTGGTGACGGCGATGAGCTCGTCGACGTTCTCGGCGCGTGCCTCATCCTGCGGGTCGCGACTGTTGCGCAGCGAGTCGAGGTAGCCGCTCTTCGTCATGAGGAGCGACAGGACGTCGCCGACCGCGGTCGCGGACGCCGTCGGGCGGTCGGCCGCAGCGGCGTCGTCGAGCGCGGCCTGCGCTTCGTCGAGGAGCGCCGACAGCTGCAGGATCGCGCTCGTGACCTTCGGCCCGAGCCCGAGGGCGTCGGCACGCCGCATGGCCTCGCGGAAGGTGACGCCGTTGTTCTCGGCGAAGCTCGCGAGTGCCGTCTCCGTCGCCGGTCCGATGCCACGCTTGGGCGTGTTCAGGATGCGCCGCAGCGCCATGATGTCGGCGGGGTTCGCGACCGACACGAGGTAGGCGAGGGCGTCCTTGATCTCGGCGCGTTCGTAGAACTTGGTGCCGCCCATGATCCGGTACGGCAGGGCCGCGCGGATGAAGATCTCCTCGAGCGCACGGGTCTGGGCGTTCGTGCGGTAGAACACCGCGATGTCGCTGTAGGCCGTGCCGGCGTTCCTGAGCTTCTCGATCTCGTCCGCGATGAACTGCGCCTCGTCGTGGCCGGAGTACCCCGTGAAGCCGACGATCTTCTCTCCGTCGCCGACGGCCGTCCAGAGCTTCTTGTCCTTGCGGTCGAAGTTGTTGGAGATGACCGCGTTCGCGGCCGAGAGGATGTTCTGCGTGGAGCGGTAGTTCTGCTCGAGCAGCACCACCTTGGCACCCGGGAAGTCGCGCTCGAACTCGGTGATGTTCCGGATGTCGGCCCCGCGGAACGCGTAGATCGACTGGTCCGAGTCGCCGACGACGGTGAGCGAGGCACCCTCGGTGCGGGTGATGGCGAGCTGATCCGTGCCGGCCTCGGGCGCACGCGTGAGCTCCCGGATGAGCGAGTACTGGGCGTGGTTGGTGTCCTGGTACTCGTCGACGAGGATGTGGCGGAACCGCTGCTGGTACTGCGCGGCGACGTGCGGGAAGGCCCGGAAGAGGAACACCGTCTGGCTGATGAGGTCGTCGAAGTCGAAGGCGTTCGCGTCGGCCAGCGCGCGCGTGTACTTCCGGAAGACCTGCAGGAAGACGAGTTCCTGCGGGTCGTTCGTGTTGATCGTGCGGGAATACGACTCGACGTCCGACAGCTCGTTCTTCAGTTTCGAGATCTTCGCGGAGGTGTTGGATGGCGTGAAGCCGTACGCATCGGCCTCGAGCTCCTTGATGATCCGCTTCAACAGGGCGCGTTGGTCGCCGCTGTCGTAGATCGTGAAGTTCTTGGTGAAGCCGAAGTGCTCGGCCTCGCGCCGGAGGATGCGGACGCAGGCGGAGTGGAAGGTGGAGATCCACATGCCCTGCGCGGCCTGGCCGACGAGCGCCTGCACCCGCTCACGCATCTCGGCGGCGGCCTTGTTGGTGAACGTGATCGCCAGGATCTGGCTCGGCCAGGCCTCCCGCTGCTCGAGCAGCAGCGCCACGCGGCGGGTGAGCACACTCGTCTTGCCCGATCCGGCACCGGCGACGATGAGCAGGGCCTGGCCCCGGTACTCCACCGCGATCCGTTGCTGCGGGTTGAGCCCCTCCAGCAGCCGACTCCCGCCGGCACGCTCGTCGGAGGACGACTCGGGGACGGTTGCCGTGGGCCAGCCGACGATCACCGGTTGCACGGCGTCGGCGTTCGAAGAAGGAGAGCTCGCCATATCGCCTGCAAGTCTAGGCGCTGCCTCCGACATCGCTCGGCCGAGCACCGCCGTCGCGGTGTTCCGCCCGCTCGCCGGCCGCGGACCGGGCGGCGACACCGAGGTCGGCCTGGTCGACGAAGCAGCCGTCGACCCCCGAGGAGAGCACCAGGACGAACTCCTCGAGCCAGCGGCCGACCGCCGCCGGATCGGACCCGTCCCGGAAGGGTGGCGCGAGGAATCGGTTCTCGGGGCGGAGGGTCCAGGTGTAGACGCGCAGGCCCACCGCGTGGGCGCGCTCCACGAGGTCCGTCGGGTGGGCGCCGTCGTCGTCGAGGTCGATGAGCATCGCCTTGTCCACACTGATGGCGTCGACCTCGAGGGCGAGCGCCGCGAGTCCTGCGTCGGTCATCGCGTCGGCGTAGGACGGGGCCGAATCCCCCAGCCGGGCGACGAGGTCGCTCGGCCTGCCGGACCGCTCGATGAGGTACACGAACTCCGCCTGCACCCGACGGGCCTGCAACGCCGTGAGGACCGACTGCTCGAACGACTCGATGATGAGCGGTTCGGCATCGGAATCGGTGCCGAACCCCAGAGCGGCGAGCTCCTCGGCCAGGAGTCGATCGAGTGGGAGTCCGATCGAAGCGAAGTAGTCGGCGTGCTTCACCTCGGCCACGACACCGACGGGTCGTCGGTGCGCTGCGGCCGCGCTGCGTACGACCTCGACGAGGTCGGCGAACCGCAGGATGCCCTCGGTGCCGTCGAATCCCGCACTCACCGTCCGCACCTCGGGGATCCGCTCACGCGCGGTCAGGGTCGACAGCTCGGCCCAGGTGAAGTCCTCGGTGAACCATCCGGTCAGCTCGTGGCCGTCGACGCGCTTCGTCGTCCGCCGGTCGGCGAACTCCGCCCGGGCGGCGACGTCGGTCGTCCCGGAGATCTCGTTCTCGTGTCGGACCACGAGGACGCCGTCCTTCGACGCGACGAGATCGGGCTCGACGGCGTCCGCACCCAGCGCGACGGCCAAGCGGTAGGAGGACTCGGTGTGCTCGGGGCGGTAACCGGGAGCCCCGCGGTGTCCGATGACGAGCGGGTTGGGCAGGGAGTCGATGCGCACGCCATCAGCCTAGGACGACGCTCCAGCGTGCGCGCAGGGTGCCGGCTGTCAGCCCGCCGCGAACATCGGCGCCCGTTCGGGGTTTTCCACGCGCGACCCGGCTGATTCAAAGGGAACTCGGATACTCTGGGTGTCAGCAGCGCCGCTTGGCGCGACACAGCCTCCACGACTGAGAGTAGGAATCAGCCATGGCCCTCGACAATCCCGCGTTCTCGAAGAACCCGGCATTCGCGAAGCAGGGAGGCGGGACGCTGCAGGCAGCTCAAGCAGCGAACCCCTCGCTGACCGCCGAACAGCTCCGCAAGATGTACGAGCAGCCCACCGCACCGGCGGGCGTCGGCACCGCCGACCGCATGACGATCGAGAACACGCTCGTCAAGACGCTCGGCTCGTTCGCCGTCCTCGTCGTGTTCGCCGTCGTCTCCTGGATGTGGACGACCTCCCTCCTGCAGGCAGGCAGCGGCTACGCCCTCCCCATGATCATCGGCATGATCGGTGGTCTCGGTCTCGGGCTCGTCAACTCCTTCAAGAAGGAGCCGGTCCCGGCGCTCATCCTCGGGTACGCCGTCTTCCAGGGACTCTTCGTCGGCGGCATCTCGCGCGTCTTCGAGGCGAACCCGGCATGGTCGGGCGTCGTCGTCCAGGCGGTCCTCGCGACCCTCGCTGTCGTCGGCGTGACCCTCGCGCTCTTCGCGAGCGGCAAGGTCCGCGCCTCCAAGAAGCTGACGAAGGTCTTCCTCGTCGCCATCATCGGTTACGGCGTCTTCCAGCTCCTCAACCTCGTGCTCATGTTCACGGGCGTCCTGAACAACCCGTTCGGCCTCTACGGCGCGACGATCTTCGGCATCCCGCTCGGGATCGTCATCGGCATCTTCGCGGTGCTGATGGGTGCGTACTCGCTGGTGCTCGACTTCGACTTCATCCAGCGCGGCGTGCAGAACCGCGCACCCGCCAAGTACGGCTGGACCGGCGCCTTCGGCATCATGGTCACGGTCATCTGGATCTACGTCGAGATCCTGCGTCTGCTGGCCATCTCCCGCAACTAGGAGCGCACGCACGGCAAGGCCCGTCCCGTTCGCGGGGCGGGCCTTCGTCGTCCGAGGAACCGGCCGGTCGAGGTGCTGCCCCTCGACAGGCTCAGGGACCGGGCCCCGCGCACCGGGCACCATCCCCGGTCCCTGAGCCACCCACCCGGTCCCCTGAGCCCCCCGGTCCCTGAGCCACCCACCCGGTCCCTGAGCCTGTCGAAGGGCGCGGACGACGGAAGGCCGCCCCGCGAACGGGACGGCCTTCCGATGCTTCAGGGAGCGATCACTCCCACTCGATGGTCCCCGGCGGCTTCGACGTGACGTCGAGCACGACGCGGTTGACGTCCTTCACCTCGTTGGTGATGCGGTTGCTGATGCGCGCGAGGACGTCGTACGGCAGGCGGGTCCAGTCGGCGGTCATGGCGTCTTCAGACGACACCGGTCGCAGCACGATCGGGTGACCGTAGGTGCGGCCGTCGCCCTGCACGCCCACGGAACGGACGTCCGCCAGCAGGACCACGGGGCACTGCCAGATCTCCTGGTCGAGCCCGGCCGCGGTCAACTCCTCGCGGACGATCGCGTCGGCGTCGCGGAGGAGGTCGAGACGCTCGGCCGTGACCTCACCCACGATGCGGATACCGAGTCCGGGACCGGGGAACGGCTGACGGCCGACGATCTCCTCCGGGAGGCCCAGCTCGCGGCCGATCGCCCGGACCTCGTCCTTGAACAGGGTGCGCAGGGGCTCGACGAGTTCGAACTGGAGGTCTTCCGGCAGGCCGCCGACGTTGTGGTGGCTCTTGATGTTGGCCGTGCCGGATCCGCCTCCGGACTCGACGACGTCGGGGTACAGCGTGCCCTGGACGAGGAAGCGGATGGGCTCGCCTTCGCTCTGGGCCTCCTTGACGAGGTCGATCTCGGCCTGTTCGAAGGACCGGATGAATTCGCGGCCGATGATCTTGCGCTTCTGCTCCGGGTCGCTGACACCGGCGAGCGCCGACAGGAACTGCTCGCGGGCGTCGACCGTGACCAGCCGGACACCGGTCGAGGCGACGAAGTCCTCCTCGACCTGGCGCCGCTCGTCCTTCCGGAGCAGGCCGTGGTCGACGAAGATGCAGACGAGCTGGTCGCCGACGGCCTTGTGCACGAGCGCCGCGGCGACGGCCGAGTCGACACCGCCGGAGAGCCCGCAGATGACCTTGGCGTCGCCCACCTGGGAGCGGATGCGGTCGACCTGTTCGGCGATGACGTTGCCGCTGTTCCAGTCGGCCGGGATGCCCGCCGCCCGGTGGAGGAAGTTCTCGAGCACCTGCTGGCCGTAAGCGGAGTGCTTGACCTCGGGGTGCCACTGGACGCCGTAGAGGCCGCGTTCCGCGTTCGCGAAGGCGGCGACCGGAGTCGAGGCGGTCGAGGCGAGGACCTCGAAGCCCTCGGGGGCCTTGGAGACGGAGTCGCCGTGGCTCATCCAGACGTTCTGCTCGGTCGGGACGCCGTGCAGGAGGGTGCCCGGGACGTCGACGACGCTGGTCGCGTCGGTGGCGCCGTACTCCCGGAGACCGGTGTGCGCGACCTCTCCACCGAGCTGCTTGGCCATGACCTGGAAGCCGTAGCAGATGCCGAAGGTCGGGACGCCGAGCTCGAGGATGCCCTCGTCGAGCGACGGAGCGCCCGGCTCGTACACGCTGGACGGGCCGCCGGACAGGACGATCCCGACGGGGTTCTTGGCGGCGACCTCGGCGGCGGACACGGTGTGCGGCACGATCTCGGAGTACACGCCGGCTTCGCGGACGCGACGCGCGATCAGCTGCGCGTACTGCGCACCGAAGTCGACGACGAGGACCGGTCGGGCGGCGGTCTGCTCCGCTGCGGCGGCGGGGGCGGTTTCACTCACTGCATGGACTCCACGGGTTCGGCGGCCGCTGCTGCTTCGCGGCCGGAGAGGTAGCCCTTCACTTCCCGCGGGATGCGGCTCTCGAAGAAGAAGGACAGGAACGGGATGATGCCGCCGAGCGCGAGCCAGAGCAGACGCAGGACGTTCCACCGCATGAGGCTCCAGAGCCGGAACGCGGCGAACAGGTACACGACGTAGAACCAGCCGTGGATGATGAGGATGCCCGTGCTCAGGTTGACGGCGGTGGCGGTGCCGGAGGGCACGAAGGCGAGGAAGCCGTAAGCACCGCCGAGTTCGAGCTCGAGGCCGAACGCGTACTTCATGAGCATCTCGGCGCAGAGCGACAGGAGCAGCACACCGGTGATGGGGGCGGCCACCTGGTAGAACTTCAGCGCGCCTCGGATCGCGGGAAACGTCGACGGTTTCGGCTGGAGGGGCATGCCCCCATCCTACCCGCGGCCGCCAAGCGACCGGACATCACGGACGGAGCGCTGCGGCCTCCTCCTCGGCGTCCTCGAGCTCCTCGATCTCGCGCTCCCAGGCGTCCTTGGCGAGCCGGAACCACAGGAACACGGCGAAGCACGCGAAGACGACCCACTCGGCCGCGTAGAAGATGTTCAACCAGTTGAGCTGGATCTCCTGGCTGGGCGCGGGTGACGAGATGGGCTCGAGTCCGTCGACGGCCACGTCGTCCACGACGAACGCACTGAACACCCGCAGGCCGTCGGCGTCGTTCCAGCGGTTCAGCAGCGCGGCGACCGACATGTTGTCGAGGTCGGTCGGTGCGGCGTCCGCTGCCGGTTCCTCCGGGCCCTCCGGCGGGTTCAGACGCCCTTCGAGCTCCACGGCACCGGTGGGGGCGTCCGCGTTCAATGCCTCCGCGACACGGTCGGCGGTCTCGCGATCCTTCGTCCACCCGAGCGCGACGGCGAGACCGGCCTGATCCGGGCGGTCGGTCGCGAGGTGGCCCGTCACCCAGTACCCGAGCGTGCCGTCGTTCACCCGGTTGCCCACCACGAGGTAGTCCTCCGGCACCCAGGTGCCCGAGACGCTCACCCGTTGTCCGGCGTCCGCCTCTCGGATACCGACGCCCGGTTCGAGGACGTCCGCGAGTGGCCGGACCGATTCGGTCTCGGTCGGCACCACCTGCCCGGATTCGATGGCGCGTGCGAGCTGCCACTGCCCGAGCGCGGCGAACGCGCCCGCGACGGCGAGGCAGAGGACGAGGACGCCGATCCACCGGGGACGCAGCATGACGGAGCGGAGCGTCGGACGGACCTGTCCGTGGTTGTCGGGGCCTGGTGCCGACGGGGCGGTGCTAGTAATCGGGCTCTCGCTTTCGTGCTGGTGGTTCCTGGTCGTTCATCGCCTGTTCGACGAGTCGGTCGATGGCCGCCTGATCGGTGTCGACGTCCGTCGTGCCCTGGTCGTCGCCCGCACCCTCGACGAGCGCGATGGACTCCTGCGCCGTCGTGTCCACCTGCTCCACTCGGCGCGCCTTCCGGCGACGCGGACGCAGGATGACGGCGCCGATCTGCTCGGACCGGCCTGCGACGATCGGGCCCATCACCGCCATGATGAGCACGTAGAGCCCGGCGAACGGTTGGATGAGCGGGTTGAGCCCTGCGCTCAGCGAGAGCGTCGCGAGGATGAGGGCGAATTCGCCGCGATTCTGCAGGATGACCGCGGCGTTGATCCCCGCTTGCGGCCCGAGTCCGTTGAGCCAGGCGACGAACTGACCGGCCAGGACGTTGAGGACCACCGTCATGAGGACAGCGAGGAGGACCGGGACGAGGACGCTGCCGAACTTCGTCGCGTCGAGCGCGAGGCCGAAGTTCAAGAAGAAGAACGCACCGAACACGTCGCGGAGCGGGATCGCGATCTGCTCGATCTTGTTGCGGAACCGGGTGGCTCCGAGGACCAGCCCGATGAGGAAGGCGCCGATCGCGTCGGTGACCCCGAGGAGCTCGCCGATACCGCCGAACGCGACCGCGAGGCCGAAGAACAGGATCGTGAAGAGCTCGTCGTCCTTCGTGCGGAACAACCGCGACACGAATCGGCCGCCGAAGCGCGCGATCGCGAACATCACGAGGATGAACGTGAACGCGATCGCGAGCTTGCCGATGACCGGCCACACTTCGGTCTCGCCGCTCAGGACGACTCCGACGATGGCGAGGTAGATGGCGATGAAGATGTCCTCCACCACGGTGACGCCCAGGATCATCGGGGTCTCGTCGTTCGTCAGCCGTTTGAGCTCGATGAGGAGCTTCGTGACGATCGCGCTCGAGCTCGTCGCCGTGATGCCGGCGATGATGAGCGCCTCTCGCGTGCCCCACCCGACCAGGAACCCGAACACCAGCCCGGCGGCCATGTTGACGAGGATGTAGGAGCCACCGGACACGATGAGCTTCCCGGCGTTGCCGAAGAACTCGTCCTGATCGAACTCCAGACCGAGGTTGAACAGCAGGAGCACGAGGCCGAAGACGGCGATGAGTTCGATCTGCGCGCTGGCGAAGTCGAGCGGGAACCAACCCGTGTACGGACTCGCGAGCAGGCCGACGAGCATGTAGACGGGGATCGACGGGAGGCCGATCAGCTTGCCCAGGCGGCCGAGGATGTAGGCGATGACGAACAGGACGCCGAGGATGAGCAGATCCTGGCCGAGGTGGGGGTTTTCGGTCGCGGCGTGCAGCATGCCTACCCTCCGGGCGGAGCGTCGACGGCGACCTTCTTGACGGCGCCCGAACGGAAGTAGGCGAAGGCCTTGGCGACCTTCTCGGGACTGCCCGCGACGACGAGGGTGTCTCCCGGGAAGACCCGGAAGTCCGCTGCCGGGGCCGGGTTGGCGGAGTCGCCACGCACGACGGCGACGACGGTCAGTCCGACCATGCCTTTCTCGGCGGGGTTCCCGAGCGGCTGCCCGGCGATGTGGTCTTCGTAGTCGACGGTGAACCAGTCGATGCTGAGGCCGGGGATCTGGTCGAGCGCGCTGAGCGACTCGGTGATCTGTGTGCCACCGAGGAGTTCGGCCAGCGTGTGCGCCTCGTCCTCGTTGAGCCGGAGCGACACCTTGCCGGCATCGGCACCGTCTTCGTGGTCGGCGAAGGTGATGAGGTCGCTGTGGCCGGACCGGTGGGCGATGACGCCGACCTTGCCGCCGTCGTCCGTGACGAAGGTGTGGAGCACACCGACCCCGGGAAGTTTGACCCGCCGAACATCCACCATGGCTGTACTCCTCAGGCTTGTTGTGGCAGTCCTCCTAGTCTATCCGCCACACCTGGCCCGCCCGCCCGAGGCGCCCGCAGCCGTTCCGCTGCGGGCGATCACCGCAGGTTCAGGCCCCCGGGACGATGTCCGGTGCCTCCAGGCGCACGCGGTCCGCCGCTTCGTCGTTCGGCTGCTCCTGCGACGCCCGCTCCGCGGCGACGCGCTTCGTGTAGTAGGAGACCTCCTTTTCGATGCGCTCCTCGTCCCACCCGAGGACCCCACCCATGAGCTTCGCCGCGACCGGGGCCGCCGAGACACCGCGGTCCCAGGCCTCGATGGAGATCCGCGTCCGACGGGCGAGGACGTCGTCGAGATGGAGGGCGCCCTCGTGGGAGGCCGCGTAGACGATCTCCGCCCCGATGTAGTCGTCCGCTCCCGGCAGTGCTTCGGCGAGCGTCGGGTCGTCCTTGATGAGGTCGAGCAGCTCATCCGTCAGGACGCCGTAGCGGTTCAGCAGGTGCTCGATACGCGCCGTGTGCACCCCGAAGGCCCGCGCGATCTTGCCCCGCTTGTTCCAGGCCGCCTGATACCCCTCGGCTCCGAGGAGGGCGATGTTCTCCGTCGCGCTCGCCGGGATCTTGCCGTCGAGGGCGTCCACCGCGGCGTCGATCGCGTCCTTCGCCATGACCCGGTACGTGGTCCACTTGCCACCGGCGATGACCACCAGTCCGGGGACGGAGTGCGCGACCAGGTGCTCGCGTGACAACTTCGACGTCTGCTCCGACTCGCCGGCCAGCAGCGGACGGAGGCCGGCGTAGACGCCCTCGACGTCCTCACGGGTGAGCGGGACGGCGAGGATCTTGTTGACGTGCTCGAGCAGGTAGTCGATGTCCGCCGCCGTCGCCGCCGGATGCGCCTTGTCGAGGTGCCAGTCCGTGTCGGTCGTGCCGATGAGCCAGTGTCGGCCCCACGGGATGACGAAGAGGACGCTCTTCTCCGTGCGCAGCAGGAGCCCCATGTTCGATTGGAAGCGGTCGCGCGGCACGACGAGGTGTATTCCCTTCGACGCGCGGACCTTGAACTGGCCCCGCTCCCCCACCATCGACTGCGTGTCGTCGGTCCACACGCCGGTCGCGTTGACGACCTGCTTGGCGCGGATCTCGAAGCGCTCGTCGGTCTGCAGGTCGTGCGCCTTGACGCCCACGACGCGCTGACCGACCTTGATGAAGCCCTCGACCCGCACGCGGCTCGCGACGTGCGCTCCGTAGGCCGACGCCGTCCGCGCGAGGGATGAGACGTACCGGGCGTCATCGACCTGGGCGTCGTAGTAGGTGAGTCCACCCACGAACGCGTCCGACTTGAGACTCGGGATCGAGGTCAGGACCTGACGCTTGGACAGGTGCCGGTGGTGCGGGACGCCGGGCGGACGGCCGCCGGTCCAGCTGAAGAGGTCGTAGAGCAGCATGCCGGCGCCGATGTAGAGGCGCTCGAAGACCGGCTTGTTGAGCGGGTACAGGAACCGGACCGGCTTCACGAGGTGCGGCGCGATGCGCTGCAGCAGCAACCCGCGCTCGATGAGCGCTTCTCGGACGAGTCGGAAGTCGAGTTGTTCCAGATACCGGATACCGCCGTGCACGAGCTTCGAGGACCGGCTCGAGGTGCCGCTCGCCCAGTCGCGCGCCTCGAGCAGACCGGTACTGAGACCGCGCGTGACGGCGTCGAGCGCTGCACCGGTGCCCACGATGCCACCACCGACGACGAGGATGTCGAGCTCTTTCGACTTCAACGCTTCGATCGCGGCGTCGCGCTCCTCCATCCCCAGCTTGGTGGAACGTGACACGTTGTTGTGGGTGGTGGCCATCGTCGAACTCCGCTCGCTGGAACCGCCCTCGCGATGATCCTGCCGGAGGCAGGTGCTCGTCCACGAGGCTCTGCCTCAGAGGCTAGTCGGCGCGATGCGACCCGACAACCGCTTGCGGAAGCGGCTCGCTTCCGGCAGGGCTAGGCGCCCTGGTACGGCGCGACGACGACCTCGACCCGCTGGAACTCCTTGAGGTCGGAGTAGCCGGTGGTGGCCATCGAGCGACGGAGCGCGCCGATGAGGTTGGCCGTGCCGTCAGACTTCGGCGACGGGCCGTAGAGGATCTCCTCGAGCGTCGCGACGGTCCCCACCTCGACACGGCGTCCGCGCGGCAGGTGCAGGTGGTGCGCCTCGGCACCCCAGTGCCAGCCACCGCCGGGTGCGTCCGTTGCGCGGGCGAGTGCGGTGCCGAGCATGACGGCGTCGGCCCCCATTGCGACGGCCTTGACGATGTCGCCCGAGGTCCCGAGACCGCCGTCGGCGATGACGTGCACGTAGCGGCCGCCGGACTCGTCGAGGTAGTCGCGACGCGCACCGGCGACGTCGGCCACGGCGGTCGCCATCGGGGCATGGATGCCGAGCGAGGCCCGCGTGGTGGAGGCGGCGCCGCCACCGAAGCCGACGAGGACGCCGGCCGCACCGGTCCGCATGAGGTGCAGGGCTGCGGTGTACGTGGCCGCGCCACCGACGATCACGGGGACGTCGAGTTCGTAGATGAACTTCTTGAGGTTGAGCGGCTCCTGGTTCTTGGAGACGTGCTCCGCCGACACGGTGGTGCCGCGGATGACGAAGAGGTCGACACCTGCGGCGACGACGGTCTCGTAGAGCTCCTGCGTGCGCTGCGGCGAGAGGGCTGCGGCGACGGTGACTCCGGCCGCGCGGATCTCGGCGAGCCGGGCCGTGACGAGTTCGGGCTTGATGGGCTCCGAGTAGATCTCCTGCATGCGCGCGGTCGCGCGGCCGACCGGCAACGACCGGATCTCGGCGAGCAGCGGCTCGGGGTCTTCGTACCGCGTCCAGAGGCCCTCGAGGTCGAGGACGCCGACGCCGCCGAGCTGGCCCATCATGATCGCGGTCGTCGGCGAGACGACGGAGTCCATCGGTGCTGCGAGCACCGGGATCTCGAACTGGTAGGCGTCGATCGACCAGGACACCGAGACGTCCTGTGGGTCGCGGGTCCGCCGCGACGGGACGACGGCGATGTCGTCGAACGCGTAGGCGCGCCGTGCGCGCTTTGACCGGCCGATCTCAATATCCATGCTCACCGCACCAGCCTACCGGTCGCCTGGAACGAGGACGGTCCGGCAGGCGGAAGCCTGCCGGACCGTCGGCGTTCGTGCGGGTGCCTACTTGCGGTAGTTCGGCGCCTCGACGACGATCTGCACGTCGTGCGGGTGCGACTCCTTGAGGCCCGCGGAGGTGATGCGGACGAACTTGCCCTTGGCCTTCAGCTCGCCGATGTTGCGCGCGCCGACGTAGAACATGGACTGACGCAGCCCGCCGATGAGCTGGTACGCGACGGCCGACACCGGGCCGCGGTAGGGCACCTGGCCCTCGATGCCCTCGGGGATCAGCTTGTCGTCGCTCGGCACGTCGGCCTGGAAGTAGCGGTCCTTCGAGTACGAGGTCTTCTCGCCTCGCGTCTGCATGGCTCCGAGCGATCCCATGCCGCGGTAGTTCTTGAACTGCTTGCCACCCACGAACACGAGGTCGCCGGGGCTCTCGTCGGTGCCGGCGAGGAGCGAGCCGAGCATGACGGTGTCGGCACCCGCGACGAGTGCCTTCGCGATGTCGCCCGAGTACTGCAGACCGCCATCGGCGATGACCGGGACGTTCGCCTCGCGCGCCGCGAGCGACGCCTCGTAGACCGCGGTGACCTGCGGGACACCGACACCCGCGACGACGCGCGTGGTGCAGATGGAACCCGGACCGACGCCGACCTTGATCGCGTCCGCGCCGGCCTCGATGAGCGCCTGCGCGCCGGAGCGGGTCGCGACGTTGCCGCCGATGACGTCGACACCGGCGAACGCCGGGTCGGCCTTGAGCTTGCGGATGATGTCGAGCACACCGGCGCTCTCACCGTTGGCCGTGTCGACCACGATGACGTCGACACCGGCGTCGAGCAGCTGGCCCGCACGGGACCAGGCGTCGCCGAAGAAGCCGATGGCCGCACCGACCCGCAGACGACCGGTGTCGTCCTTCGTGGCCAGCGGGTACTTCTCGCTCTTGTCGAAGTCCTTGACGGTGATGAGGCCCTTGAGCTTGCCCGCCTCGTCGATGAGGGGCAGCTTCTCGATGCGGTGCTGTGCGAGGAGCGCCATCACCGCGTTGCGGTCGGTGCCGACGGGAGCGGTCACGAGACCGGTGCTCGTCATGACCTCGCTGACGCGGGTCGTGGCCTTCTCGAACGGCGACACGAAGCGCATGTCGCGGTTCGTGATGATGCCGACGAGCACACCCTTGTCGTCGACGACCGGGAGGCCCGAGATGCGGAACTGGCCGCACAGCTCGTCGACCTCGGCGACGGTGGCGTCGGCCGTGGTGGTGATCGGGTTCGTGATCATGCCCGACTCGCTCCGCTTCACGCGGTCGACCTGTTCGGCCTGGTCGGAGATCGACAGGTTGCGGTGCAGGATCCCGATGCCGCCCTCGCGAGCCATCGCGATCGCCATGCGGGCCTCGGTCACGGTGTCCATCGCGCTCGACAGCAGCGGCGTGTTCACGGTGATCCGCTTCGTCAGGCGGGACGAGGTCTCCGCCTCGCTCGGGATGACGTCGGTGTGCCCGGGCAGCAGCAGCACATCGTCATACGTGAGTCCTACGAATCCGAACGGATCAGGCTGGTCCATTTATCCCTCTCATAGCCACGAACACACCGGAGAAACGCAGACCTGCCGGTATCACCATCGTAACCGAGCAGGGCCTACCCCTATTCCACGATCCCGACAAATCGATGCGGAGAAATACGCATGGGCGAAACATGTAGGCAATAATCAGGTTCTATCGTCGAACAGCGTTGTCCGACGCAGGAGAACGGTCCACGGAAGTGGCCCGGCACTGGAGGTGCAGTGAAGTTCGCTGGAACGACCCGAAACCCGAGACTGGCACGGAGATTCGTGCTCCTCATCGCCCTGTTGTTCGGGGCCATCACCCTCACGTCCGTCATGAGCGCCGTCCCGGCTCATGCTGACGAGGTGGGCGAGGAGTACGACTTCTACTTCGCTGGGAACGTCAAGTACGACGACAAACCACTCGAAGGCGTGAACATCACGGTCGACGGCAACGGCTACAAGGCCGATGTCGACACCGACGCCGACGGCAAGTGGAAGATCGGCGTCCCCGAGAAAGGTACGTACAAGGTAACGCTCGACGAGGAGACCCTCCCGAAGGGCGTCATCGTCGCTGAGGGCGGCTCGACCATCGAGGCCGAGTTCGGTCTCACCCAATCGAAATCAGTGAACTTCTTCCTCGGCGAGGGCGTCCGCGTCACCGTCAGCTTCTGGGACCAACTCGCCGAACGACTCGTCAACGGCCTGAACTTCGGCCTCATGCTGGCCCTCGCCGCCATCGGAGCCTCCCTCGTGTTCGGCACCACCGGACTCAGCAACTTCGCCCACGCGGAGATGGTGACCTTCGGCGCGATCATGGCGCTCGTGTTCGGGGTGTTCCTGCAATGGCCGATCTGGCTGGCCATCATCATCGCCCTCGCCTTGAGCGCCGCGTTCGGCTTCGCGCTCGATGCGGGCATCTGGAGACCCTTGAGACGCAAGGGCGTCGGCATCGTGCAGGTCATGATCGTCTCGATCGGCCTGTCGCTGGCGCTCCGCTACGTGTTCCTCTACTTCATCGGCGGCGGGACGTTCCAGCTGCCCGGTTCCGGAGAGGAGAACATCAAGCTGTTCGGCACGGTCTCGCTCAGCGTCACCGACATGATCAGCATGGCGGTCAGCGTCGTGGTGCTCCTCGGCGTGGCCTGGTGGCTCATCAAGACGAAGACGGGCAAGGCGACACGAGCCATCTCGGACAACCCGAGCCTCGCCGCGGCCAGCGGCATCGACGTCGACCGCGTGGTCCGCATCGTCTGGATCCTCGCAGCGACCCTCGCGGGTCTCTCCGGCATCCTGTGGGCGTACTTCCGACCGGGCATCAAGTGGGACATGGGAGCGCAGCTGCTCCTGCTCATCTTCGCGGCCATCACCCTCGGCGGGCTCGGAACCGCCTTCGGCGCCATGGTCGGCGCCCTCATCATCGGCATCCTCGTCGAGGTCTCGACGCTCTGGATCCCGTCTGACATCAAGTACGTCGGCGCCCTCGTGGTGCTCATCGCGGTGCTCCTCGTGAGACCGCAGGGCATCCTCGGACGTCGCGAGAGAATCGGTTAGGGGCACGCGCATGGACTGGGGAAGCATTCTCTCGAACACGCTCGCTTGGGTCATCAGCCCGGAGACGATCGCGTACGCGCTCGCAGCACTCGGCTTGGCCGTGCACTTCGGCTACGGCGGTCTGTTGAACTTCGGTATGGCGGGGTTCATGGCACTCGGCGCTTACGGCTACGCCATCTCGATCCTGAGCTTCAACCTCCCGTGGTGGGCGGGCATCATCGTCGGCTGTCTGGCCTCGGTGGTCTTCGCCTTCATCCTCGGCATCCCGACCCTGCGACTGCGGGCCGACTATCTGGCCATCGTCACCATCGCGGCGGCCGAGATCGTCCGACTCCTCTTCACCACGCAGGTCTTCGACGAGTTCACGAACTCGGCCGACGGACTCGGCAACTATCACGAGGGCTTCCGGGCCGCGAACCCGATCCCGCCGGGCACGTACGGCTTCGGGCCCTGGGAACTCAACGCGAACCAGTGGTGGGTCCGGATCTTCGGCATCCTGCTGCTCGCCGTCGCCGCACTCCTCGTGTTCCTCCTCATGCGCAGCCCCTGGGGCCGCGTGCTGAAGGGCATCCGCGAGGACGAGGACGCCGTGCGCGCCCTCGGCAAGAACGTGTTCGCCTACAAGATGCAGGCGCTCGTCGTCGGTGGCGTGTTCGGTGCGCTCGGCGGGGTGGTGCTGGCGCTCCCCTCCGCGGTCGTGCCCAGCGTGTACGTCACGAGTCTCACCTTCTTCATCTGGACGATCCTCCTGCTCGGTGGAGCCGCGACGGTCTTCGGGCCGTTGCTCGGCTCGGTGATCTTCTGGGTGATCATGGCGTTCCTCTCGAACGTCCTCCCGGCGCTCGTGAAGGCGGACGTCCTGCCGTTCATGAGCTCGACGCAGGCGTCGACGCTCCGCTACGTGCTGGTCGGCGTCGCGCTCATGCTGATCGTCATCTTCAGGCCGCAAGGCATCCTCGGAAACAAGAAGGAGCTGACCTTTGTCAAGTAACAGCTCACCCACCTCGCGACCGGTCAAGACCACCGGCCTCCACGTCGGCGAGATCGTCCCGGGCGTCAAGAAGGTCGACCCGATCCTCATCGCGGACCAGGTCACCCGGACCTTCGGCGGCCTGCAGGCGGTGAACGTGGAGCACCTGGAGGTGCCCCGCAACGCGATCACCGCCCTCATCGGCCCGAACGGTGCCGGTAAGACCACGCTGTTCAACCTGCTGACCGGCTTCGACAAGCCGAACACCGGGACGTGGAACTTCGACGGTAAGAGCCTCGGCGGCGTCCCGGCGTTCAAGGTCGCCCGCATGGGTCAGGTCCGGACCTTCCAGTTGACGAAGGCGCTCGGCCTGCTCACGGTGCTCGAGAACATGAAGCTCGGCGCGACCGGCCAGACCGGCGAGGGCATCTTCTCGAGCCTCGTGAAGCCGCTCTGGCGGAGGCAGGAGGAGGACCTCGAGGTCAAGGCGATGGACCTCCTGCGTCGCTTCAAGCTCGACACGAAGCGCGACGACTACGCGGCCAGCCTGTCCGGTGGGCAGCGGAAGCTCCTCGAGATGGCGCGGGCGCTCATGAGCGATCCGAAGCTCGTCATGCTCGACGAGCCGATGGCCGGCGTCAACCCGGCGCTCACGCAGTCCCTCCTCGACCACATCCTGGCGTTGAAGGACGAGGGCATGACCGTGCTGTTCGTCGAGCACGACATGCAGATGGTCCGGCACATCGCCGACTGGGTGGTCGTCATGGCCGAAGGTCGTGTCGTCGCCGAGGGCCCGCCCGACACCGTCATGGAGGACCCCGCCGTCATCGACGCCTACCTCGGGAGCCACCAGGACGTCGACCTCGGGGTCGTGACCGGCAGGATCGCCGGAGAGGACAGCGCTGCGGCCGAGGAGCTGCTCGCCGAGATCGAGGACGAACGGCTCGCGGCTGGTGCCGAGCCCGAGGAGGAGCGGAAATGAGCGACGTGAAGGGTGCGCCGGTCGGCGGCACCGCGGTCAAGACCGCCGAGATGGTCGTGGAGGTCACCGATCTGACCGCCGGGTACCTCCCCGGCGTGAACATCCTGAACAGCGCCAACCTGACCGCCCGGAAGGGCGAGCTCATCGGCATCATCGGACCGAACGGTGCGGGGAAGTCGACGCTGCTGAAGGCGATCTTCGGACAGGTGAAGGTGCGCAGCGGGCAGGTGCTGCTGAACGGCGAGGACATCACGGGGCTCCGGGCGAACAAGCTCGTGGCGCGCGGCGTCGGGTTCGTCCCGCAGACGAACAACGTGTTCCCGAGCCTCACCATCGAGGACAACCTCAAGATGGGGCTGTTCCAGAAGCCGAAGCAGTACAACGAGCGCCTCGAGTTCGTCACCGGGATCTTCAGCGAACTCGGGAAGCGGCTCAAGCAACGCGCCGGTTCGCTGTCGGGTGGTGAGCGTCAGATGGTCGCGATGTCGCGAGCCCTCATGATGGATCCGCACGTGCTGCTCCTCGACGAGCCGTCCGCGGGGCTGTCGCCGGTCCGACAGGACGACGCGTTCATCCGGGTCTCGGACATCAACAAGGCCGGCGTCACCACGATCATGGTGGAGCAGAACGCACGTCGCTGTCTGCAGATCTGCGACCGCGGGTACGTGCTCGACCAGGGTCGTGACGCCTACACCGGGACGGGCCGCGAACTCCTCTCGGATGACAAGGTGATCGGCCTCTACCTGGGCACGCTCGGCCAGGACGAGGACTGATCAGGGCGATCCCCACTCGCGGGTCGGCGGGTACTTCGGTACCCTCGAACATGCTTGTCCCGGCCGCGTGCCGAGCGACGAGCCAGAAGCCACCGGATCCCGACCGGTGAACGAACCACAACTCCTCCCTCCCCCGAGGGGCACCGTCGTACCAAGACGGCCTCCTGAGACGGGGACGGAGGAGTTGTGCATTCTCCCTCCCCCTTTCGCCAGCGCGGTGCGCTGACGCGAGCGCGGTCCTGGCGCGTGAGCGCGGGTCTCCGGAGGCACGCGCTCACGCGCTGGACCCGCGCTCACGCCGAGTCCCAGCCCCCGCGGCACAGCGACCCGCGCTGAGACCGACGACCCGCGCTGGCGTCAGCGCACCGCGCTGGGTGCCACTCCACCCTCGCTCCACCGGAGGCTGGATGGGAGCAGTTCTCCACATCGGTTCCACGACACGAGCTACCGGCGGAGTCGAACGGGCACGGTGAGGCGATGGAATCCTTCGATCTCAACCTGCTCCTCCGCCCGAACGGACTCCTGCTCGTTCGCGACGCGCGCCGGGTCGGTGCCGAGCGCCTGGTGAGCGCCGCCCACCGCGACGGCGACCTGGTGCGTCTGCGGAAGGGCATCTACGTCCCTGAACCGATATGGAGTTCCCTGTCCCCCGATGACCGCTACCGGGTCCGGATCGATGCGGCGGCCGTTGCGCTCCGAAAGGACGCATTGTTCAGCCACTACTCGGCGGCGCGGTTGTGGGGACTCCCGATCGTGGGTCCGTGGCCTCCCGAGGTGCACACGCTGACGAGCGGTGATCGCGGAGGACGTTCGGCACCCGGCATCATCCGTCACACCACGCAGGGCTCCGTCACCCGACGGATGCGGTACGGGCTCGCGGTCACGGACCCGGCTCGGACTGTCGTCGATCTCGCTCGGATCGCCCGCCTCGAGGACGCCGTCGCCGTCGCCGACGCTGCCCTCCGGCTCAAGCTCACCGATGAGACGGCGCTCCGCTCGCTCGCACGAGACCTGCCGGGCCGGCGGGGAGGACGCCAGGTGCGCTTTGCGATCGAGTTCGCGGACCCGCTCGCCGCGAACGGTGGTGAATCGAAGATGCGGGTCGTGATCGCGCGGCTCGGTTTCGCCCTGCCGGTGCTGCAGCAGGCCTTCTCCGACGCGGACGGACCGGTCGGCGTGGTCGATGCGGTCTGGCCGGACGAGCGCATCATCCTCGAACTCGACGGCCGGCAGAAGTATGTACGGGAGGAGTTCACGCAGGGACGGGACGTGGCCGACATCGTCCTGGCGGAGAAGCATCGGGAGGACCGTCTGCGCGCGCTCGGGTACACCGTCGTCCGCGCCACCTGGGAGGACCTGGTCCATCCGAGTCGGCTCGCCGCGAAGCTCGAGCGCGCCGGGCTGCAACGCGCGTTCCGCTGACCCGGGCGTCCGACTGGTCGCTGTCGGCGCGGTGCGCCGGCGTGAGCGCGCCCCGCTGTGCCGCATGGGCTCGGAATCGGCGTGAGCGCGTCGCAGACGCGTGAGCGCGGGTCTCCGGAGACCCGCGCTCACGCGCTGGACCCGCGCTCGCGTCAGCGCACCGCGCTGGCGCCACCACACACGGCACAGCACACGCGAGGGCGGCAGTTACAGCTGCCGGACACGACGAAGGCCCCGGATCGCTCCGGGGCCTCGTCAGTCGCGTGGGCGACTAGTTGGTGCGGGTGTACTTGTTGTCGTCACCGTACTGGTAGATACCGATGGTCGCCTCGGTCGGGTCACCGTTCTCGTCGAACGTGATCGGACCGGAGTTGCCGTCGTAGTCGATCTTCTTGCCGTCGGCGATGGCCTTCGCACCCTCTTCGAAGGTGGTCACCTTCTCGCCCTTGTCCTTACCACCGGACACGGACTGGAGCTCGGCCGCCATGTCGGCACCCTCGGTCGAACCGGCCTGCAGCGCCGCGAGGGCAAGCAGGATGACGGCGTCGTAGGATTCAGCCGCGTAGCTGTAGTCCTTGAGCGGCTCTCCACCCTCGTCCTTCACGAACGCCTGGAGGCGGTCGGTGAAGTCACCGAGCTTCGCGGTGTCGAGACCGGGCAGCGTGCCCTTGGCGCCCGTCAGGGTGCCCGGAGCGAAGTCCGCGCTGTAGTCGGCGAGGTTGCCGTCGACGAAGTAGAGCTTGTCCGACGGGAAGCCGGCGAGACCGGGGACGATCGTCTTGGTCTCCTCGAACGCGATGATCGCGATCGCGTCGGGGTTCTCCGCCTTGACCGCGCTGATCTGTGCGTCGAACGAGGTGTCACCGGTGTTGTACGACTGCTCGGCGACCACTTCACCGCCTGCGCTCTCGAACGCCTCCTTGGTGAACTTCGCGAGGCCGGTGCCGTACGAGTCGTTCAGGTAGATGATGCCGAGGGTGGCGTTGCCGTCCTCCGCGATCAGGTTCCCGAGGACCTCGCCCTGCAGCACGTCGGACGGCGCCGTCCGCCAGTAGAGACCGTTGTCGTCCCACGTGGTGAAGTCCGCGGAGGTGTTCGCCGGGGAGAACTGGATGACGCCTGCGCCGGTGACTTCGTCGATGAAGAGCTTCGACACACCCGAGGACGCTGCACCGATGATGGCGGTGACGCCCTCGGAGAGCAGACGGGGGACCTCGGTCGCGTACGCCTTGTTGTCGGAGTCACCCGAGTCGCCGAGCGTCAGGTCGATCTTGATGCCGAGGTCAGCGTCGTTGACCTCCTTGACCGCGAGACCGACACCGGCCTCCTCGGGCGGGCCGAGGAACGCGAGGTTACCGGTCTGCGGCAACGCCGTGCCGAGCTTCAGGGTCAGGTCGCCAGCAGGCTTGCTGCTGCTGCCGCTGTCGCCGCTACCACTCGAGGCGCAACCGCTCAGGACCAGCGCGCTGGCTCCGATCAGTGCGATACCACCGAGAACGATGGAACGTGGGCGGGAGCGAGCGGCCGTGGCCTTCGAAAAGACGCTCATGGTACTCCTTGCTTGTCAGAAGAGTGGCAGCTCCAGGGGCTGCCGTTGAGTCAAGTTATCCGCTGCACGTGCGCTGGACAATGTCGTTGACGTTACAAGCGTGTAACACGACCAAATCGTTACCTCAGGAGGGGCTGTTTCGCGCATTTCCTGCAGTGGTCGCGCGATCAGCGCTGGAATCCGCTGTTCAGATGCTCGTCGAGCGCCGTCGTTCGGCCCCGACGGCCCGACGACCACGGGTGGAGGCGACGAGCATGTCGACGGTGAGGATCGCGAGCGCCAGCCACACGAGGCCGAAGCCCAACCAGCGCTCCGGCGGCATCGCCTCGTGCAGGACCGCGACACCGACGACGAACTGGATGATCGGTGCGAAGTACTGGATGAAACCCATCCAGGTGAGCGGGAGGCGGCGCGCCGCTGCCGCGAACAGCAGGAGCGGGACGGCCGTGATGACGCCGGCACCGACGAGCAGCAGGGCGTGCCCGACGCCTGCGGTGCCGATGGTCAGCCCACCGGTCACGCCGACAGCGATGAGCTGGGCGATCGCGACCGGCATCAGCCACACGGTCTCGAGCGTCAAGCCGGACACGGCGTCGACCGAACCGCCCACCAGTTTCTTGATGTAGCCGTAGAGGCCGAATGAGAAAGCCAGGATGAGGGCGATCCAGGGGACGCTGCCGTGTCCGATCGCGAGGACGAGGACCGCGATCACGCTCACGACCACCGCGGCCCACTGGGCCGGACGCAGCCGCTCACGGAGGAAGAAGACGCCGAGGAAGACGGTCACGATCGGGTTGATGAAGTACCCGAGCGACGCTTCGACCACCTGGCCGTTGAGCGCGCCGTAGACGTAGGTCTGCCAGTTGACGTAGATGAGCGCTCCGGCGAGGCCCATCGTCAGGACGATGCGGCGCTGGCGGAGGATGCCGAACAGTCGACGCCAGGAACGGGTCGCCAGGATGAGGACGGCGCAGAAGACGAGGGAGAAGAGGATCCGCCACGCCACGACCTCGAAGGCGCCGGCCGGTGCGAGGGCGATGAAGTAGAGCGGGAGCGCTCCCCAGAGGCAGTAGGCGGCGACCGCCGAGAGCAGTCCGGACCGGCTCCCCTGCTGGGGCACGGCCACACTCGCACGTCGATCCCCTCCCCCGTCGACGGTGACGGGGTGGATGTCGACGTCGGCTGGATCGCTGGGGTTCTGCACTGGTCCAGGCTAGACCCGCGACTCCCCGCGACACCCTCCGAAAACGGACACAGCCCGAACGGCGAATGCCATTCGGGCTGTTGAGCGGCTTGAGCCGCCGGATCCGTGCGCTGGTGACTAGCGGACGACGACTGCGAGGACGTCGCGCGCGGACAGGACGAGGTAGTCCTCACCGGCGTACTTGACCTCGGTGCCACCGTACTTGGAGTAGATCACCTTGTCGCCGACGGCGACGTCGAGCGGGACGCGGTTGCCGTTGTCGTCGATGCGACCGGGTCCGACCGCCACGACCTCGCCCTCCTGGGGCTTCTCCTTGGCGGTGTCGGGGATGACCAGACCGGAAGCGGTGGTCTGCTCTGCCTCGACCTGCTTGATGACGATGCGATCCTCGAGCGGCTTGATGGAGACCGACACGGTTGACCTCTTTCTTGAAACGAAGACGTGGTTAGCACTCACACTGCGAGAGTGCTGATTCCAGTGTAGGCATCTTCTGGCACTCATGCAATGCGAGTGCCAATCAGCGGCTGCTACCGTTGCCGGATGCATCCAGCTCCGCCCGAGGCCCGCTGACCATGGACCGTTCTGAACTCGTCGAACTCCTCACGGCCGACGGCCTCAGGCTCCTCGACTCCCTGCCGCCCTACCCGACGAAGGACGAGGCCGTCCGCCTGGTCGGGCGCCTGCGCAAGGAGGGCAACTCCCCCGAGCTGGTCGCGGCGGTCCTCACGCAGTCGCGGCTCAGGCAGAAGGCCGTCGGCAAGTTCGGTCCGTTCGCCGGCCGCATGCTGTTCACCGAGGCAGGCCTCGAACAGGCCACGCGCCTTCCCGTCGCCGCATTGCACGCCGGGCGTTTCGCCCGGGCCGGCCTCACACGCATCGCCGACCTCGGCAGCGGCATCGGCGCCGACTCGATGGCCATGGCCTCGCTCGACCTGGAGGTCACGGCGGTCGACATCGACGAGGTCACCGCGGCCATCGCCAGCTACAACCTCGCCCCGTTCCCCACGGCGACCGTGCGGAACGCCGCCGCCGAGGACGTCTCGCTCGACGACTTCGACGCGGTCTGGTTCGATCCCGCGCGGCGCACCGCAGGACACGCCGACACCGCGCGGTTGTCCAGTGCCGCCGACTACACCCCGTCCCTCGACCTGGTCTTCGGTGCGGCGACCAGCCTCCCCACAGGCGTCAAGCTCGGGCCCGGATTCGACCGCTCACTCATCCCCGACGACGCCGAGGCGCAGTGGGTGTCGGTCGACGGACAGCTCGTCGAGATGGCGCTCTGGTTCGGCCCGCTGGCCCGTCCGGACGTCCGACGGTCCGCGCTCCTCCTCGCGGACGGCGTCCACCACGAGTTGCACGCCGAGGCCGACGCCGACGACGCCCCCGTGCGGGAACTCGGCGACTACGTGCACGAACCCGACGGGTCGGTGATCCGGGCCCGACTCATCGGCGACCTCGCCGTCCGCTTGGAGGCCGGCATGCTCGGCCAGGGCATCGCCTACCTGACCTCCGACACGGCGACGACCTCGCCGTTCGCCACGACCTTCCGGGTGCTCGAGCGGCTACCGATGGACGAGAAGATCCTTAAGCGCACGATGCGGGATCGCGGGATCGGCGTCCTCGAGATCAAGAAGCGCGGCGTCGACGTCGACCCCGCGGCGTTCCGGAAGCGCATGGCGCTCAAGGGCGACGGCTCGGCCACGATCATCCTCACGAGGATCGCGGGCAAACACAGTGCGCTGCTCGTCGAACGGGTGACACCGGCCGCTGCCGCCTGACCCGACGGTGTCCGCCGGGCCGCAGCGCCCCGAGGAGGATCAGGTCGAGACGTACCCGATGATCACGACGACGCTGTAGGCGAGCCAGCCGACGGAGCAGGCGAGGCCGACGAACCCGGTCACGAGGCCGGTGAGGGCGCGGCCTCGGCCCTGCGGCTCGCGACGCCTGGCTCCGAATCCGAGGACGATGGCCGCGATCGACAGGGGGAAGCCCCAACCGACGAAGACCGACACGACGAGCCCGACGAGACCGGTGATGAGCGACCAGGTGCTCCGTGAGGTCCCGGTCGACGCAGCAGGGCTCTGCGTCTGCGACTGCTGGTACGCGGCGTAGCCGCCCTGGCTCGGTGCCTGGTAGACCGCCGTCGGCACCGTCTGGAGATAGGTCGCGTGATCGCCCTGCCAACCCGCCGGTGGAGGGGAGGCCTGGCCCTGGGGCTGGTACGGCTGCTGAGGTTGGTAGGGCTGCTGCTGGCCCTGGGGCTGGTACGGCTGCTGGGGCGCGTACGGCTGCTGCTGGCCCTGCGGCGCGACAGCCTGCTGGGAGGGCTGCGGCGGCTGGTACGGCGACCAGGGCTGCTGGGCCTGCGGCTGGTGAGGAGGCTGCTGCCCCCACTGCTGCTGCGGCTGCCCGATGGGCTGCTCGGCCTGCGGCGGGCGCGACTGCCCGTCCACTGCACCGTCCTGGTGCTGAGGTCGTCCGTCGGGGTGCTCGTGCTGATCCATCGCCGCTCCTTCGATCCGTGACCGGGTACCGGCCCATCCTATGCGCCGACGTCCGCGCACCCGGTCGACGGCCGGGAGACGGCTGGTCGAGCGGTCAGTACACCTGGATCTCGGTGACCGGCAGGGTCGAGTCGGCGCCGAAGTCGAGCGAGGACGGCTCGTGCCCGGCGGAGATGAGCTGCGCGGCGAGCGCGGCGATCATCGCACCGTTGTCGGTGCAGAGCTGCAACGGCGGGATGCGGAGTTCGATCCCGGCCGAGGTGGTGCGTTCGGCGGCCACCTCGCGGAGCCGCGCGTTCGCGATGACGCCGCCCCCCAGCAGCAGGCGGGGCACGCCGAGCTCGCTGCACGCTCTGACCGCCTTCGAGATGAGCACGTCGACGACGGCCTCGCGGAAACTGGCGGCGACGTCCGCGACGGGGACCGGCTCGCCCGCGTCCTGCTTCGCCTCGACCCAGCGTGCCACGGCCGTCTTCAGGCCGGAGAAGGAGAAGTCGTAGCGATGCCGCTCCATGTCCTTCGGCAGGCTGAGTCCGCGGGGGAAGCGGATCGCCTTCGGGTCGCCGCCGACGGCCGCACGGTCGATCTGCGGCCCGCCCGGGTAGGGCAGGCCCAGAATGCGCGCGACCTTGTCGAAGGCCTCGCCCGCCGCGTCGTCGATGGTCTCGCCGAGCAGTTCGACGTCCGACACGAGGTCCCGCACGAGGAGCAGCGAGGTGTGCCCGCCGGACACGAGCAGGGCGATCGTCGGGTACTCGATCGCCCCGTCTGCGGAGTCGAGGACGTCCGCGCCGACGTGACCGACGAGGTGGTTCACGGCGTACAGCGGTTTGCCGAGGGAGACAGCGAGCGCCTTCGCTGCACCGACGCCGACCATGAGTGCGCCGGACAGGCCGGGGCCACTCGTCACCGCGACGGCGTCGAGGTCGGCCAGGGCGACGCCGGCGTCGGCGAGCGCCGCCGTGAGCGTCGGCTCAAGCGCTTCGAGGTGGGCGCGCGCGGCGACCTCCGGGACGACCCCGCCGTACCGCGCGTGCTCGTCCATGCTCGAGGCGATGGTGTTCGCCAGCAGGTGGTGTCCGCGGACGATGCCGATCCCGGTCTCGTCGCAGCTCGTCTCGATGCCGAGGACGAGCGGTTCTGCACGGTTCACGCGATGCTCCCGGGGTGCTGGTCGGTCTGGTCGAGCGGGGACTGGCCGTGGGCGGGCATGGGCGGCCTCGGCTGGACCGTGAGTCGCATGACGATGGCGTCGACGTCGTCCGGCTGGTAGTAGCCGGGGCGGATGCCGAGTTCCTCGAAGCCGAGACTCCGGTACAGCGTGATCGCAACGGGGTTGTCGGCCCTGACCTCGAGGAAGACCTGGGTGACGTCCTGCTGCCTGGCCTGCTCGATGAGCGCCTGCATGAGGAGTCGTCCGAGTCCTCGTCCTCTGGCGTGCCCGGCGACGGCGATGGTCTGGATGTCGGCGTCGTCGGACCGGGACGGTGCGAAGAGTCCGCCGTAGCCGGCGAGTGTCGCGTCGTCGGCGTCGACCTCCGTCGCGACGAGGTAGTACCCGTGCGGCGACGACAGTTCGGCGCGCATCATGTCCGCCGACCAGGCGTCGTTCACGAAGACGGTGTGCTCGAGCTCCATGATCGCGTCGAGGTCGGCGACACCGGCGCGGCGCAGCGACCAGCTCACGCCGTCACCCGCTTGGCGCCCGCGGACATCGTGACGTCGGGTGAGCGGAGGTACAACGGCTCCTCCCCCGCGAATCCGCCATCGGTGGCGAGGAGTGCGGCGGCGACCTGTCCCAACGCCCCGGCGGGGACGACGAGTGCGTCGAGGCGCACGGATTCGGAGGTCGGGAGGTCGTCGGGTTTCGCGAGGGCCGGCCCCTGGACGCGGACCGGGAGGCCGGCTGCGTCGAGTCCGGCGTAGCTGGTCCAGTAGCGTTCGCGACGGCGGGCGTCGGTGACCACGAGGAGCGTGGCGTCGGCTGCGGCGGAACCGGAACGGTAGGCGTCGAGCGCGATCGCATCGTGGCTCACCACGTGGTGCACCGGGAGGCCTGCGCCGATCCCGAAGCTGCGGGCTGCGGCGATCCCGATCCGGAGTCCGGTGAACGGCCCTGGTCCCATACCCGCGACCAGCCCGGTGAGCGCGGCTACCTCGATCCCGGCGTCGTCGAGGCATCCGGCGATGAGCGTCCCGATGACCTCGGCGTGCCGCATCGGGTCGTCGGAGGACCGTTCGGCCAACACCTCGCCACCCAGGGTGACGACGGCGACGCTCGAACCCGCGGATGTATCGATCGCCAACAGCACGTCGTCCAGCCTACCCGGCGTCGATGGCGGGGTGCCGCGAGAGCGTGAGGGTCCGGCGCTCGATCGGCTCCTCGCCGGCATCGTCCGTCGCGGGTTCGTCGCCGGCGCCGGTCGGACGCTCGATGACGAGCTCGAACCACGTGGGGACCACGCCGTCGAGCAATCCCGCTCCCCATTCCACGACGACGACGGATCGGGCGAAGTCGATGTCGAGGTCGTCGAGTTCGAGCGCCGAGCCGAGCCGGTAGGCGTCCACGTGGACGAGCGGCGGACCTCCGACGAGGCTCGGGTGCGTCCTGGCGAGCACGAAGGTGGGGCTCGTCACGGGTCCGCGGACCCCGAGTCCCTCGCCGATCCCTCGCGTGAGGGTCGTCTTGCCCGCCCCGAGCGGCCCGGTCAGGACGAGAAGCTGCCCGGCGCGCAATGCGGCGCCGAGCCGGACGCCGTAGGCATGCATCTCCTCGGGCGTCGCCACGTCGACGGTGCCCGGGGTGAGGACGTGATCGGTCATGGCCGCTCCCTGGTCGTCCGGACCACGCGCGGTCCGATCCGGGTGACGAGTTCGTAGTTGATGGTGCCGGCGGCCTCCGCCCACTCCTCGACGCGCGGCGCGCCGGACGCCGGATCGCCGAAGAGCACGGCGTCGTCGCCCACGGCGACCGCGTCGTCGCCGACGTCGACGACGAACTGGTCCATCGCGATCCGCCCGCACACCCGGTAGCGGCGTCCGTTGATGACGACCGGACCGGCGTTCGAGGCGCTCCGCGGCACACCGTCGGCGTATCCGAGCGGGATGAGGGCGAGCGTCGTCGCCGTGCTGGTCCGGTAGCTGTAGTCGTAGGACACCCCGGCACCCGGTTCGACCCGACGCACGGCGGCGACCGTCGCCCGGAGGGTCATGACGGGCCTGAGGCCGAAGGCGTCGGCCGAGCGGTCGACGTCGTCGGTGGGTTCGAAGGGCGAGAGGCCGTACACCGCGAGTCCGAGGCGGACAGCGGCGAAGCGGAGGGAGGGCTCGCCGAGCGCTGCCGCCGATGCGGCGAGGTGCAGACTCCGCGGCGTGAGACCGGCCTCCGCGGCGAGGGCGACACCGCGTTCGAAGCGGACAGCGGCGGCCCGGTCGTCGGCGGTGGAGGTGTTGGAGACGTGCGAGAACAGCCCGTCGACCCGGACGAGCCCCGCAGCCTCAGCGGCTGCGGCGGCTCGGAAGAGCTCCGGCCAGTCGGCTTCGGCCGCACCGTTCCGGCTGAGTCCGGTCTCGAGTTTGAACTGGACGACCGGCACGACGGACGGCCGATCCCGAGCGGCCTCGATCACGCGCTCGAGCTGCGCCACCGACGACAGACCGAGGTCGATCCCGGCATCGAGTGCGGCGCCGAACGCAACCTGCGGGCCGTGCAGCCAGGCGAGGATCGGTGCCGTGATCCCGGCGGCACGCAGCGCGACGCCCTCCATGATGTCGGCGACTCCCAGGCGATCGGCCCCGGCCTCGATCGCCGCGCGGGCGATCGCCTCGGCACCGTGCCCGTAGGCGTCGGCCTTGACGACGACGATGAGTTCACCGACGCCGGTCAGCTCGCGCAGGCGACGGACGTTGTGGCGCAGGGCGTCGAGGTCGATGATCGCCTCGCGGGTCGGGCGCTCGTCGACCTCGGACACGGGCGTCATCCTTCCCGCTCCGCGACGACGAACGCGACGGCGACCCCGGCGTCGTGCGTCATGGTCAGGTGCATGCTCGTGATCCCCCGCTCGGCCACCACACCCGCCGTGACGCCGGACAGCGCGAAGTCGGGCTTCCCCTCCGGGCCGTTCACGATCGCCATCTCCTGCCACCGGATACCGTCCGAGGAACCCAGTGCCTTGATGAGCGCCTCCTTGGCGGCGAACCGTCCGGCGAGGGACCGCAGCGGGAGGTCGCGTTCCGACGGGACGAAGAGCCTGGCCAGCAGGTTCGGGGTGCGCGTGATCGCCCGTTCGAACCGTGCGAGGTCGACCAGGTCCACCCCGATGCCGATGATCATCCCTCTACTCTACGGCCGTCGTGTGCGGCCCGGAGGCTCGCTCGACGGGCCACCTCGGACCCCGCGGACCGTCCCTACTCGACCGTGACGGACTTCGCGAGGTTGCGCGGCTGGTCGACGTCGAGGCCCTTCGCCGTCGCGAGCTCCATCGCGAAGATGTGCAGCGGGATGACGGCGAGCAGAGGCTCGAACAGCGGACCGGCGAGCGGGATCGGGATGACCTCGTCGGCCGAGGGCAGGACGGCGGCGTCGCCCTGCTCCGCGATCGCGATGACCCGGGCACCGCGTGCACGGATCTCCTCGATGGTCGAGATGACCTTCGGGTGCAGGATCGCCGAGCCACGTGGGCTCGGGACGACCACGAAGACGGGCTGGCCCGGCTCGATGAGGGCGATCGGGCCGTGCTTGAGCTCGCCACCGGCGAAGCCTTCAGCGTGGATGTACGCGAGTTCCTTGAGCTTCAGCGCACCCTCGAGCGCGATCGGGTACCCCACGTGGCGGCCGAGGAAGAGCACCGCGCGGGAGTCGGCCATCCAGTGGGCGAGCTGCGCGATCTTCTCGGAGGCCCCGAGGATGCTGGCGATCTTGTCGGGCACGCCCTGCAGCTCCTCGACCTGCGACGCCAGGAACTCCGGAGTCTGGGTGCCGCGCACCCGCGCGAGGTGCAGCCCGAACAGGTACAGCGCCGTGATCTGGGCGGTGAACGCCTTCGTGGACGCGACAGCGACCTCGGGCCCCGCGTGGGTGTACACCACGGCGTCCGACTCACGCGCGATCGTGGCGCCCTGCGTGTTGCAGATCGACAGCGTCTTCGCGCCGGACTCGCTCGCGAAACGCACCGCCATGAGCGTGTCCATGGTCTCGCCCGACTGGCTCACCGAGATGACGAGCGTGCGCGCGTCGATGACCGGGTCGCGGTAGCGGAACTCGTGGCTGAGCTCGACGGTGACCGGGATCCCGGCCCAGCGCTCGATCGCGTAGGTGCCGACCGTGCCGGCGTAGGCGGCGGTGCCGCACGCGATGATCACGATGCGGTCGATGTCGAGGAAGAGCTCGTCGAGACCGGCGAGTTCGGGGATGACGACCTGGCCGCCCTCGACCCGCCCGCGGATCGTGTTCGCGACCGCATCGGGCTCCTCGCTGATCTCCTTCGCCATGAAGCTCGACCAGCCGCCCTTGTCGGCCGCCGAAGCGTCCCACTGGATCTCGAACGGCTCGGTCACCACGTGGTTGCCGGCGAAGTCGGTGACCGTCACGTCGTCGGGCGTGATGACGACCATCTGGTCCTGACCGATCGCGACCGCGCGCTGGGTGTACTGCACGAACGCGGCGACGTCCGACCCGAGGAAGTTCTCGCCGTCGCCGAGTCCGATGACGAGCGGCGAGTTCCGACGCGCGCCGATGACGACGCCGGGCAGGTCCTGGTGCATGGCGAGCAGGGTGAAGGCGCCGTCCAGGCGAGCGACGACGCGGCGGAAGGCCTCGGTGAGGTCGCCGGTGGAGCGGTACTCGCGGCCGATGAGCACGGCGGCGATCTCGGTGTCGGTGTCGCTCTCGAAGGTGAAGCCGTCCGCGAGGAGCTCCGCGCGCAGCTCGGCGAAGTTCTCGATGATGCCGTTGTGGATGAGCGCGAGGCGTCCTTCGTCACCGAGGTGCGGGTGCGCGTTGCGGTCCGTCGGTCCACCGTGGGTCGCCCAACGGGTGTGACCGATACCGGTCGAGCCCGGCGCGATGGGGTTCGCGGCGAGGTCCTCGGTGAGGACGGCCAGCTTCCCGGCGCGCTTCCGGGTGTTCAGCGAGCCCGTCGCGTCGAGCACGGCGATCCCGGCGGAGTCGTACCCCCGGTACTCGAGCCGCTTGAGTCCGCCCATGAGGACGTCCACCGTCTTGTCGTTCCCGACGTACCCTACGATTCCACACATGTAGAGCAGCATAATCGCGCGATTTTGCGAGGATCCTGCACCAACCTCGAGGCGCCGACGCTCAGCGTGGGAGCAGGACGATGCTGCCGGGATCCAGCGGTAGCCGAGCCCTTCCCCTGCCGCTGCTCAGAGCTTGCGGAGCAGCACCGAGGACACCGTGTGATCGGAGTCCTTCCGCAGCACGAGCTTCGCGCGTGACCGGGTCGGGCGGATGTTGTCGATGAGGTTCGGTTCGTTGATGGAGCGCCAGAACCCGCGAGCCTGATCGGCCGCCTCCTCGTCGGAGAGCTCGGCGAACACGTTGAAGAAGGAGTTCGGGTTCGAGAACGCGCCCCGCTTGAGCGCCATGAAGCGGTCGACGTACCAGGACTCGATGTCGCGCGTCCGTGCGTCGACGTAGATGCTGAAGTCGAACAGGTCGCTGATCGCGAGTCCGCTGGCCGTCGCGGCCGGTTGCAGCACGTTCAAGCCCTCGACGATCAGGACGTCGGGGCGCCGGACGACGACCTGCGCCGTCGGGATGATGTCGTAGCGCAGATGCGAGTAGAACGGTGCCCGCACCTCGGCGGCGCCGCTCTTCACGGCGGTGATGAACCGCAGGAGCGCCCGGCGGTCGTACGACTCGGGGAAGCCCTTGCGATCCATGATGCCGCGCCGCTGGAGTTCCTCGTTCGGATAGAGGAAGCCGTCGGTCGTCACGAGCTCGACGTGCGGGGTGTCCGGCCAGCGCGACAGCAGTTCGCGCAGCAGCCGCGCGATCGTCGACTTGCCGACGGCGACGGAACCCGCCACGCCGATCACGAACGGCGTCCGGAGCGCCTGGTCGCCGAGGAACCGGCTCGTGGCGCGGCCGAGGTCCTGGGTGCCCTTCGCGTAGAGGCTCAGCAGTCGGCTGAGCGGCACGTAGACCTCTTCGACCTCACGCATGTCGAGACGGTCGCCGAGGCCACGGATCTGCACGACCTCGGTCTCGCTGAGCGGTGTGGCCGTCTCCGGAGCGAGTCGCGCCCATTCGGCACGGTCGATCTCCACGTAGGGCGTCGGCTGCCCGGAGGCACCGCCCGTCGTCGTCGAAGTCATGCGATCACTCTTCCACAGCTGAGGTGCCGACCCGCCGCCGGACGACTCAGATGGCGAGTCGTTCGCGGACGACGTCGGCGAGGCGGTGCGCCAGGCGGTCGGCGGTCGGCTGGTCGGCCGCCTCGACCATGACGCGGACGAGCTGCTCGGTGCCGGACGGCCGCAACAGCACGCGTCCGTCGTCTCCGAGCTCTGCTTCGGCAGCCTGTACGGCAGCGTCGACGACCTCGTCGCCGACGAGGCGTGTGCGGTCGACACCGGTGACGTTGACGAGGATCTGCGGATAGACCTGCATCACCGCGGCGAGCTCCGCGAGCGTCTTCCCGGTGCGCGCCATCTCGGCCACGATGTGCAGACCGGTGAGGATGCCGTCGCCGGTGGTCGCGTAGTCGGCCATGATGACGTGACCCGACTGCTCGCCGCCGAGCGAATAGGCGTTCGCGTTCATCGCCTCGAGGACGTAGCGGTCGCCGACCCCGGTCTGGACGACGTTGATGCCGTGCTCGCGCATCGCGACGTGCAGGCCGAGGTTGCTCATCACCGTGGCGACGAGCGTGTCGTCCTTGAGCCTGCCTCGCTCCTGCATCGAGACCGCGAGGATGGCCATGATCTGGTCGCCGTCGACGACCTTGCCCGCAGCGTCGACCGCGAGGCAGCGGTCGGCGTCGCCGTCGTGTGCGATGCCGAGGTCGGCACCGTGCTCGAGGACCGCCTTGGACAGGAGGTCGAGGTGCGTGGAGCCGACGCCGTCGTTGATGTTCATGCCGTCGGGGTCGTTGCCGATGATCGTGACCTTGGCCCCGGCGTCGCGGAAGGTCTCCGGCGACACTCCCGCAGCCGCGCCGTGCGCGCAGTCGAGGACGACATGGATGCCGTCCAGGCGGTTCGGGAGACTGCCGAGCAGGTGGAGGACGTAGCGGTCCTCGGCGTCGGCGAAGCGGATGATCCGGCCGACATCGGCGCCGGTCGGGCTGAGCTTGGGGCGGTCGAGGTACTCCTCGATCCGGCGTTCCACCGCGTCGGGCAGCTTCGTGCCGCCGCGGGCGAAGATCTTGATCCCGTTGTCGGGCGCAGGGTTGTGCGAGGCGGAGATCATCACGCCGAAGTCGGCGTCGATGTCGGCGATGAGGAACGCCGTCGCGGGCGTGGGCAGCACGCCGGCCTCGAGCACGTCGACGCCCGAGGACGCCAGGCCCGCCGCGACGGCGGCGGACAGGAACTCGCCTGAGATGCGCGGGTCGCGTGCGAGCACGGCGACCGGGCGCTTCCCGGCGGCACGGCGGGCCTCAGCACTACGGCCTTGCCCAAGCACCACTGCGGTGGCTTGGGCAAGGCCGAGAGCGAGGTCTGCCGTCAGGTCGGCGTTCGCGAGTCCGCGTACGCCGTCGGTACCAAACAGCTGAGGCATCGAGCTTCGCTTGTCCTGAGAGCGCTTAGCGCTTCGAGAACTGCGGAGCCTTACGGGCCTTCTTGAGTCCGGCCTTCTTGCGCTCCTTGACGCGAGCGTCACGGGAGAGGAAGCCGGCCTTCTTCAGGGTGGCGCGGTTGTTCTCCTCGTCGATCTGGTTCAGCGAGCGAGCGATGCCGAGGCGCAGCGCGCCGGCCTGGCCCGAGGGGCCACCACCGGAGATGCGTGCGATGACGTCGTAGCCGCCGGCCAGGTCGAGGACGGTGAACGGGTCGTTGATGAGCTGCTGGTGCAGCTTGTTCGGGAAGTAGTCCTCGAGCGTGCGGCCGTTGACCGTGATGGTGCCGCTGCCGGGGACGAGACGCACGCGGGCGATGGCCTGCTTGCGACGGCCGACGGCTGCGCCGGGGACGCTCAGCACGGCGCGAGGCGCGGTGACTGCTGCTTCAGGAGCCGACTCGGTGGAGTAGCTCTGCGGGGTCTCTTCGATGGAATCTGCGATGTTCGCCACTGTGTAATCCTTTTTTCTTGTCCGGTGCTTACTGGGCGACCTGGTCGAGCGTGAACGGCTTGGGCTGCTGAGCGGCGTGCGGGTGCTCGCTGCCCGTGTAGACCTTGAGCTTCTTCAGCTGGTCGCGGCCGAGCGTGTTCTTCGGCAGCATGCCGCGGATCGCCTTCTCGACGGCGCGGATCGGGTTCTTCTCGAGGAGCTCGGCGTAGGTGACGGCCGAGAGCCCGCCCGGGTAACCGGAGTGGCGGTAGGCCTTCTTCTGCAGGAGCTTGGCGCCGGTGAGGGCCACCTTGTCGGCGTTGATGATGATGACGAAGTCGCCACCGTCCATGTGGGGGGAGAAGGTCGCCTTGTGCTTGCCGCGCAGGAGCGCTGCAGCGTGGCTGGCCAGGCGGCCGAGGACCACGTCGGTGGCGTCGATGACGACCCAGTCGTGCGTGATCTCACTGGCCTTCGGGGAATACGTGCGCGTCACAATAGTGCTGCTTTCTGGTCGGAGTTGGTCGTTCGTGAATCCCGCTCCTGTTGGGTGTTCCGAACGGAACGCCCGAGGTGGAGGGCTCAACTTCGGGTACCGCGCCGCAGAAGGCGCAGGCACCAACGGGAAAGTCTACGCGACGACGTCCCGGCGGTCAATTCCCACCGGGAACCTCACTCGGCGCTCGCTTCCACGTGCTCGTGGCTCCGCCGCTGACGGGTCTCGGCGGCCCGCGCGTGCAGCAGCCCCGGCTCGGGGTAACCGACCTCGACGAGGGTGAGCCCGCGCGCCGGCATCACCCGGAAGTCGACCTCCCGCCGCCCGCCGTCGCGGAGCCGGACGACCTCGTCGAGCGACATGCGCCCCTCCCCCACGGCGACGCAGGCGCCGACGAGCGCCCGCACCATGCTGTGGCAGAACGCGTCGGCGGTGAGGCTCGCCACGAGCACGCCCGCTTCGTCCCGCTCCCAGCTGAAGGACTGCAGGGTCCGGATGGTCGTCGCGCGTGGTCTCGGTTTGCAGTACGCCTGGAAGTCGTGGAGCCCCACGAGCGAGGTGGCCGCCCGGTGGAGCAGCTCGACGTCGAGCGACGCCGTCGTCCAGCTCGTCGTCCGCCGGAGGATCGGGTCCTTGCGGACGTCGGCGTCCGCGAGGCGGTAGCGGTAGTGACGCCAGACAGCCGAGAAGCGCGCGTCGAAGCCCTCCGACGCCGGTTCCGCCGTGTGGATCACGACGTCGCGGTCCATCCCGAGCACGCCGTTCAGTCGACGCACGAGCAGGGAGCTCGCGGTCTCGTTCCGCGGCGTACCGTCGTGGAACTCGGCGTGGCGCCCCTGCAATCGCGTGATCTTCGCGAGCTGCGGCTCGGTGAGGTCGAGGTGCGCCACCTGACCGGCCGCATGCACGCCGGCATCAGTCCGTCCGGCCACCACGAACCGTGGCATCGGCGGGACGGTCTTGCCGAGCACGCGATACAGCGCCTCCTCCAGGACTCCCTCGACCGTCCGGAGCCCCGGCTGCTTCGCCCATCCGGCGAAGTCCGTGCCGTCGTACGCGATGGCGAGCCGGAACCGCTGGGTCGGGAGGACGTCCGCTGCCGCGACCTGCTCAGCGCTCACGGACGTACGCCAGATCACGCGTCGTCGCGACGAAGCCCTGTCGTTCGTACAGCCCGAGTGCACCCGTGGGGCTGGCCGTGTCGACCTCCAGCGTCGCCCGCTCGAGGCCGGCTGCCTGGATCCGACGAAGCGCCGTGGCGAGCAGTGCCGGTGCGAGTCGTCGGCCACGCCAGTCGCGCACGGTCCCGACGAGGGCGATGTACGCGCTGGTGAACCCTTGCGCGGACCAGCTGTCCTCGTCCACCTCGGCCAGCGTGAAGCCGACGACCCGTCCGTCGTCGTCCATCGCCACCACGGACAGGTCGGCTCGGAAGTGGGACCCGCCGACGAACTGCTCCCACATCGCCGGGACCGTCTCCAGGCTGCCCCAGTGATCCCGGAACGAGTCGTTCCGAGCTTCTCTCGTGCGTTCGGCCACGTCCGGGTGGTACGCCTCGAGCCGGGCACCGTCGGGCGCGTCGATCTCGTCGACGGGCGCGGAGAGATCGCGTTCCATGATCGTGAAGTACCGCGCCACGGCGAAGCCGAACCGCTCCAACAGCCGCGCCGCCCCCGGGTTCCGTTCGTCGACGTAGGCACGGGACGAAGCTGGAGCACCCGTCTCCACGGAAGCCAGCTGCTGCTCGGACCGTTCCATCGACCACGCGAGCACCGCTCGGCCGATCCCCCGCTCACGCCATGCGGGATGCACGCCGCCGAAGACGTACGAATAGACGGACACGTCTCGTGAGGGCGACAGGATCACCATCGCGTAGGCGACCAGCGTGCCGTCGGCGGCGATCGCCAGCAGGCTGTCCGCAGCCATGTCGATCCACGCGTGGTCGAACTCGTCCGCGATCTCGTCGCGGCTCGTCACCCGGTGGGGGTTGTCGAACGGATCCATGGCGCCGCACAGCGCCACGATGTCGTCGATGTCCGCGCGGACCGCCGGACGCCATCGGTCGACGTCGGGGTGCTGCGGCAGGGCCGGCTGGCCGGCCGGAACGGCGGGAGTGGTACTCATGTCTCCAGCCTAGGACACCGTCGCAGCGCCGCCAGGGACGACGGAACCCCGCTCTCCAGGTGGAGGGCGGGGTTCCGTTCGTGTGTCGCTGAACCTACTTGGCGTCCTTCGCGGGAGCCTCGTCGGCGTCGACGGACTCGCCGTCGGTCTCGGTCGCCTCGACGGCTTCCGTCGCCTCTGCGTCGGCCTCGACCTCGGCGGGGGTCTCCTCGGCCGGAGCCTCGTCGACCGGCGCTGCGGCGTGCTTCGCGGACTGCTTGGCCGGCTTCGCCTTCGGCGTGACGGGCTCGAGGACGAGCTCGATCACGGCCATCGGAGCGTTGTCGCCCTTGCGGTAACCGGTCTTGATGATGCGCGTGTAGCCACCCTGACGGTCGGCGACGAGGGGCGCGATCTCCGTGAAGAGCTCGTGGACGACGCTCTTGTCGGTGATGGTCGCGAGCACCCGACGGCGGGCGTGCAGGTCGCCGCGCTTCGCGAAGGTGATCAGGCGCTCAGCGAGCGGACGCAGGCGCTTCGCCTTGGTCTCGGTGGTCTGGATGCGCTTGTGGGTGAACAGCGCAGCAGCGAGGTTGGCGAGCAGGAGACGCTCGTGGGCAGGTCCGCCTCCGAGGCGGGGTCCCTTGGTGGGAGTAGGCATTCTTGTCTCTCTTCAGGTTGGAAAGTCGTCAGGTGGATCGCGTGCTAGGAGACGGTCTCGTCGTCGTAGCCGCTGTAGAAGTGGGCGCCGTCGAACCCGGGAACCGAGTCCTTCAGGGAGAGGCCCATTTCGGTGAGCTTGTCGCGAACTTCATCCACCGACTTCTGTCCGAAGTTGCGGATGTTCATGAGCTGCGTCTCCGACAGCGCGACGAGCTCGCTGACGTTGTTGATGCCCTCGCGCTTGAGGCAGTTGTAGGAGCGCACGGAGAGGTCGAGGTCCTCGATCGGGATCGAGAGCTCACCCGGCAGCACGGCGTCGACCGGCGCGGGGCCGATCTCGATGCCCTCTGCGGCGGTGTTGAGCTCGCGAGCCAGGCCGAACAGCTCGGTCAGCGTGCGACCGGCCGACGCGATGGCGTCGCGCGGCGTGATGGCCGGCTTCGACTCGACGTCGACGACCAGGCGGTCGAAGTCGGTGCGCTCACCGGCACGAGTCGCCTCGACGCGGTAGGTCACCTTGAGGACGGGCGAGTAGATCGAGTCGACGGGGATCTGACCGGCTTCGCTGAACTCGTTGCGGTTCTGCGTGGCCGACACGTAGCCACGGCCACGCTCGATGGTGAGTTCGAGCTCGAACTTCGCCTTGTCGTTGAGGGTCGCGATGACGAGGTCCGGGTTGTGGACCTCGACGCCGGCCGGAGCCGAGATGTCCGCTGCGGTGACCTGGCCTGCGCCGGTCTTGCGGAGGTACGCCGTGATCGGCTCGTCGTGCTCGCTGGAGACGACGAGGCCCTTGATGTTCAGGATGATCTCGGTGACGTCTTCCTTGACACCGGGGATCGTGCTGAACTCGTGCAGCACGCCGTCGATGCGGATGCTGGTGACGGCTGCACCCGGGATGGACGACAGCAGGGTGCGACGGAGCGAGTTCCCGAGGGTGTACCCGAAGCCTGGCTCGAGCGGCTCGATGATGAACCGGCTGCGGAACTCCGAGATGGATTCTTCGGTGAGCGTAGGGCGCTGTGCGATGAGCACTATGGATTCCTTTCGGCTAAGTGTCCGCTATATGACACTTGCGTTGGCGAGGTAGTGAATGGTGTTCGCTGGCCCTGGTCACCAGGACCATGCCGTGATCCGTCCGCGGCGATCGGACGATCGCTACGGACGGATCACGGCCGGTGAACCGAAGGAATTAGACGCGGCGACGCTTCGGGGGGCGGCAACCGTTGTGTGCCTGAGGCGTGACGTCGTTGATCGAGCCGACCTCGAGGCCCGCGGCCTGGAGCGAACGGATCGCGGTCTCGCGGCCGGAGCCGGGTCCCTTGACGAAGACGTCGACCTTCTTCATGCCGTGCTCCTGCGCCTGACGCGCAGCCGACTCGGCGGCGAGCTGTGCGGCGAACGGGGTCGACTTACGCGAGCCCTTGAAGCCGACGCCACCGGACGAAGCCCAGCTGATGACCGCGCCCGAGGGGTCGGTGATCGAGACGATCGTGTTGTTGAACGTCGACTTGATGTGGGCCTGGCCCACGGCGATGTTCTTCTTTTCCTTCTTACGCGGCTTCCGAACGGCCGACTTTGGTGCTGCCATGAATATCTCCTGAGTCCTATGACGAGGCGACTAGGCGGGGCCTAGCGAGCCTTCTTCTTGCCGGCGACGGTGCGCTTCGGGCCCTTGCGGGTGCGCGCGTTGGTCTTGGTGCGCTGGCCGCGGACCGGAAGTCCACGACGGTGACGGATGCCCTGGTAGGACCCGATCTCCACCTTGCGGCGGATGTCGGCGGCGACCTCACGGCGGAGGTCACCCTCGACCTTGAAGGTGCCCTCGATGTAATCGCGCAGGGCGATCAGCTGGTCATCGGTGAGATCCTTCACGCGGATGTCTCCGCTGATGCCGGTGTCGGCGAGGGTCTTGAGTGACCGCGTGCGGCCAACACCGTAGATGTACGTCAGTGCAACTTCCACGCGCTTGTCGCGTGGGATGTCTACGCCGGCGAGACGTGCCATGGTGGCTTCTCCTAGGAGTTGTGGAGGTGTGGAGCAGTTCCGGTGCTCGGGCCTCCGACCCGAGGTGTCACCCGCGGTGCACGATGTGCTGCGGGATCTGGAACTGCCGTTAGAGGGGTGGTGCTGTGTTGCTCAGGGCTGCGTGCTGCAGGTCCTCTGAGATCAACCCTGGCGCTGCTTGTGGCGCGGGTTCTCGCAGATGACCATGACGCGGCCGTTGCGACGGATGACCTTGCACTTGTCGCAGATCTTCTTGACGCTGGGCTTGACCTTCATAGTTCTCTCTTTTCGCTGTCATCGTGCCGGGCCCACCACCGGGTGGTGGAGGCGCGTCCGGCCGTTACTTACAGCGCGACCTACTTGTAGCGGTAGACGATCCGACCACGGGTCAGGTCGTAGGGGGTCAGTTCCACGATCACGCGGTCCTCTGGGAGGATGCGGATGTAGTGCTGACGCATTTTGCCCGAAATGTGGGCAAGTACCTTGTGTCCGTTGGTCAGCTCAACGCGGAACATCGCGTTGGGCAGAGCCTCGACCACTTGGCCCTCGATCTCGATGACGCCGTCTTTTTTGGCCATAGCCTCACTGTCGCTCAGGTTGAGTCGCACTGGTCGTGCGGATGGATTGCGGTGCGGATGTCGGCTCGCCGAAGGCATGCAGAAAGCACCAAAGATCGATTCTATGCTATGTTTCCGGGTTTCGCCAACTCAACGTCGGCCACGACCTCTCAGTCGGTGCGGGAGAGCAGCGCGTCGTTGATCTGCGTCGTGAGACCGGCGTCCATCGCCAGCGCACGTCCGTCCACCGCACGCACCGGCGCTGCCAGTCGGACGCTGGAGAGCAGCCACGCCGCTTCCGCGTCGAGCACGTCCTCCGGTGTCAGCATCCGGTACTCGTGCGCGAGCCCCTGCTCCTCGAGATGGGCCCAGAGCGCGAGCTGCGTGGTCCCGGGGAGGATGCCGCTCGACGGCGGCGGCGTCACGAAGGTCCCGTCGATCCGCACGACCACGGTGGAGGTCGGGCCCTCGAGGACGAAGCCGTCGCTGCTGACGAAGAGCACGTCGTCAGCTCCGCGACGGTGCGCCTCACGGAGCGCGGCCATGTTGACCGCGTACGACAGTGTCTTGGCACCGGCGAGCAGCCACGGCGAACGCTGCTGCACGTCGCTCGCGAGGCCTCGGTCGAGCAGGACGACTTCGATGCCGTTCTCGCGCTCGGGGAACCCGTCAGCCGGCGTCGCCGAGACCCACGCGGTCGGGCGTCCGCCACTCCCCCGCGTCACGACGAGTCGGACGGCGCTCTGATCGACGACGGGGAGTTCCGCGACCGCGCGGGCGATGGCGACTCGCCACTGAGCGTGGTTCGGCGCGGGCAGATCGAGGATCGCCGCCGACTCGGTCAGCCGATCGAGGTGCGCCTCGACCGACTGCGGGTGCCGGCCGACGACACCGATCGTCTCGAAGATCCCGTCCCCCCGCGCGGGACCCAGATCGAAGACGCTCAAGACGCCGGACCCGTCGCCGGCCGGCGTGATCGTGGCCGCGAGGTCGGCGTCGTCGAGGACGGTGTCTGCAGGGAGGACGTCGAGAAGGAACACGATCGGCACGCTCATGCCGAGCAACTCTACCGGGACGGACGAGGTCCGGCCGGCGACCTGGCGGGCGGTCAGGCTGGACGGACCGGGGTGACGCCGAAGGCGGCGAGGGCCGCGGCCCCGCCATCGTGAGCGGTCAGGACCCAGATGCCGTCGCGGTGCACGGCGACGCTGTGCTCCCAGTGCGCCGCCGAGCCACCGTCCAGCGTGGCGACCGTCCATTCATCGTCGCGGACGAAGGTGTCTGGGCTCCCGGCGACCACCATGGGTTCGATGGCCACCACGAGTCCGGGCTTCACTTCGGGTCCGCGCTGACGGACCCGGTAGTTGAACACCGGCGGTGCCTCGTGCATCGTGCGTCCGATGCCGTGCCCGACGTAGTCCGTGAGGATGCCGTAGGGCTTGCCCTCGGGTGAGTGGTCCTCGACGTACTCCTCGATCGCGGCACCGACCTGGTTCAGGTGTCGGGCGGTCGCGAGTTCGGCGATCCCGGCCCACAGCGAGCCCTCCGTCACCGCCGAGAGGCGCTCGCGCTCGGTGACGAGCTCCGGGCGCGTGGGATCGGTGAGCACGATGGTCATCGCGGAGTCGCCGTTCCAGCCGTCGATCTCGGCGCCGCTGTCGATCGACACGATGTCGCCCGCCTGCAGCACGCGCGACCCGGGGATACCGTGGACCACGTCCTCGTTGACCGAGGTGCAGACCGTGTGCCGGTAGCCGGGGACGAGCTTGAAGTTGGAGTGCCCGCCGGCCGCGACGATCGCCGCCTCGGCAGCCGCGTCGAGTTGCAGCGTCGTCACCCCGGGGGCGACGAGCGCACGCACCGCATCGAGCGAAGCCGCGGTGGCCAGTCCCGGCGCGATCATGGCGCGGATCTGGTCAGGGGTCTTGTAGATCGACTTCCGGAACACCGTGGTGGATGCGTCGGTGCGTCAGACGGCCGGAACGATGATGCCGCGAGCGGCGAGGGCCGCGTCGATCCGCGCAGTGACGTCGTCGACGTCGCCGAGACCGTCGACTGCCACGACGAGCCCCCGGGCCGTGAAGACCTCGATCAGCGGCGCGGTCTCGTGTGCGTAGAGGTCGAGCCGGTGGCGGATGACCTCCTCCGTGTCGTCGGTGCGACCCTGCTCGGCGGCACGCTTGAGGAGTCGTGAGACGACCTCTTCCGTGTCGGCCTGCAGCTGCACGACGGCGTCGAGGCTCGCGTCGTTCTCAGCGAGCAGAGCGTCGAGCGCGACGACCTGGTCGGTGGTCCGCGGGTACCCGTCGAGCAGGAAGCCCTCGACGGCGTCGGGCTGGTGGAGCCGGTCGCGGACGATCTCGTTCGTCAAGGAGTCGGGGACGTACCCGCCCTCGCTCACGATCGCCTGGACCTGCTTCCCGAGCGCCGTACCCTCCTTGATGTTCGCGCGGAAGATGTCGCCCGTCGAGATCGCGGGGATGTCGAAGCGCTCCGCGAGGAAGGCCGCCTGGGTGCCCTTGCCGGATCCCGGAGGACCGACGATGAGCAGACGGGGCTTGCCGGCCGCCGCGCTCAACGCAGGAGCCCTTCGTAGTGGCGCTGCTGGAGTTGCGAGTCGATCTGCTTGACCGTCTCGAGTCCGACACCCACGATGATGAGGATCGAGGCCCCACCGAACGGGAAGTTCGCGTTCGCACCGACCAGGGCCAGCGCGATGAGCGGCAGGAGGGCGATCAACCCCAGGTAGATCGATCCGGGCAGGGTCACGCGGGTCAGCACGTAGTCGAGGTACTCGGCCGTCGGGCGTCCGGCACGGATGCCGGGGATGAACCCGCCGTACTTCTTCATGTTGTCGGCGACCTCTTCAGGGTTGAAGGTGATCGCGACGTAGAAGTAGGTGAAGCCGACGATGAGCAGGAAGTACATGAGCATGTACAGCGGGTGGTCACCCTTGGTGAGGTACTGCTGGATCCACAGGACCCAGGGCGCCGGAGTGCCGGTCGTCGGCTGGTTGAACTGCGCGATGAGGGCCGGCAGGTACAGGATCGACGACGCGAAGATGACGGGCACCACACCGGCCATGTTGACCTTGATGGGGATGTAGGTGTTGTTGCCGCCGTACGTCCGGCGTCCGACCATGCGCTTCGCGTACTGCACGGGGATGCGACGTTGCGACTGCTCGACGAAGACGACGAGTCCGACGATCACGAGGCCGACAGCGAGCACGAGGAGGAAGACCTCCGGGCCCTTCGCGGTCCAGATGGCGGCCAGCGAGCCCGGGAACGTGGCTGCGATCGAGGTGAAGATGAGGAGCGACATGCCGTTGCCGACGCCGCGCTCGGTGACGAGCTCGGCCATCCACATGACGAGGCCGGTGCCCGCGGTCATGGTGACGACCATGAGGAGCATGCCGTACCAGGTGCCGCCCTGGGCGGTGATGAGGTCGGCGCAGACGCCGCCCTGGTTGCCGAACAGTGCACCGCTCTTGGCGACCGTGATGAGCGTCGTCGACTGGAGGATGCCGAGGAAGATCGTGAGGTACCGCGTGTACTGCGTCAGCTTGCCCTGGCCGGCCTGGCCTTCTTTGTGCAGCGTCTCGAAGTGCGGGATGACCACGCGGAGGAGCTGGACGATGATCGACGCGGTGATGTAGGGCATGATGCCCAGCGCGAAGATGGAGAGTTGGAGGAGCGCGCCACCACTGAAGAGGTTGACGAGCTCGTAGAGGCCTGATGCGCCGGCGGCCTGCTGGTTCGCGAGGCACTGCTGCACGTTCGGGAAGTTCACGAACGGAGCGGGGATGAAGGACCCCAGCCGGTAGATGGCGATGATCCCGAGTGTGAACCCGATCTTGCGACGAAGATCCGGGGTCCGGAAGATCCGGCCGATGGCGCTGAACAAAAGGGGCCTCCTGTGAGATGTTGCGGGGTCGGCCCGGGTGACCGGCATGATGCCGGCCACCCGAGTGAGCTCCTGTGCGGAGCCGGCCGAGGGCTACTTGACGCTGCCCCCGGCTGCCACGATCTTCTGCTCAGCTGAGCCGGAGACCTTGTCAACCGCGACATTCAGCTTAACCGAGATGTCACCGTTTCCGAGAACCTTGACCTTCTCGTTCTTCCGGACGGCACCCTTGGCGACGAGGTCCACCGTGGTGACGTCGCCACCCTTCGGGTACAGCTCGGCGAGCTTCTCCAGGTTCACGACCTGGTACTCGACGCGGAAGGGGTTCTTGAAGCCACGGAGCTTCGGGGTGCGCATGTGCAGCGGCATCTGCCCACCCTCGAAGCCGACCTTGACGTTGTAACGCGCCTTCGTACCCTTGGTACCGCGACCGGCGGTCTTACCCTTGGACGCCTCACCGCGGCCGACGCGCATCCGGGACTTCTTGGCACCGGCGGCGGGACGGAGGTGGTGCACCTTCAGGACCTGCTCGCGCTTCTCAGCGGGCTCGTCCTTCGCGGGCTTCTTGGCTGCGGTGGCCTTGGGGGCCGCCTTCGCCTTGGGTTCGGCCTTCGCGGCAGCCGCCTTCGGAGCTGCCTTGGCAGCGGCCTTGGGGGCCTTCTCCTCAGTGGTTTCGTTCTTCTCAGCCATTAGTCGATCTCCTCAACCTGTACGAGGTGAGCAACAGTGTTCACGTAGCCGCGGTTCTGCGCGTTGTCCGGACGGACGACGACAGCACCGATGCGACGGAGACCCAGGCTGCGAAGCGTGTCGCGCTGGTTCTGCTTCTCACTAATTCTGCCCTTGATCTGGGTGATCCTCAGCTGGGCCATCAGGCACCTACCTTCGCAGCAGCGGCCGCCTGAACGGCCTCTGCCTCTGCACGGAGCAGGCGGGCCGGAGCGACCTGGTCGAACTCGAGACCACGACGGGCTGCGACGGCACGAGGTTCCTCGAGCTGCTTCAGCGCCGTGACGGTCGCGTGGACGATGTTGATCGTGTTGGACGAACCGAGCGACTTGCTCAGCACGTCGTGGATGCCGGCGCACTCGAGGACGGCGCGGACGGGACCACCGGCGATGACACCGGTACCAGCGGCGGCGGGGCGCAGGAGCACCACACCGGCTGCTGCCTCACCCTGGGTGGGGTGCGGGATGGTCGAGCCGACGCGCGGGACGCGGAAGAAGTTCTTCTTCGCCTCTTCGACGCCCTTCGCGATCGCGAGCGGGACTTCGCGGGCCTTGCCGTAGCCGACGCCGACCATGCCGTTGCCGTCACCGACGACCACGAGGGCGGTGAAGCTGAAGCGACGACCACCCTTCACGACCTTCGAGACACGGTTGATGGTCACGACGCGCTCCAGGAACTGGCTCTTGTCGCTGTCGCGGCTACCGCGGTCGCGGTTGGGGTTGCGCTCACGGCCTCCGCGGCGCGCCTCGCGCGGCTCGCGGTCGCCGGTGGGCGCCGTCGATGCCGCGGTCTCGACCGGGGCCTCGGCCACGGTCGCCACAGGCTCTTGCTGCTGCTTGTTGTCTTCGCTCACAGGTTCAATCCGCCCTCTCGAGCACCATCGGCAATTGCTGCCACGCGACCTGCGTAGCGGTTGCCTCCACGGTCAAATACGACATCGTCGATGCCGGCTGCCTTGGCACGCTCGGCGATGAGTTCGCCGACCTTGCGCGACTTGGCGGTCTTGTCGCCGTCGAACGTCCGGAGGGTGTCCTCCATGGTCGAGGCGGAGACGAGGGTGTGACCCTTCGTGTCATCGACAACCTGCACGAACACGTGACGGGCTGAACGGTTGACGACGAGGCGCGGACGGACCGCGGTGCCCTCGACCTTCTTGCGCAGACGCGTGTGGCGACGGCCACGTGCGGCAGTCTTCGTTGGACGAGCCATGGTTACTTACCAGCCTTTCCGGCCTTGCGACGCACGATCTCGCCGGCGTAGCGCACACCCTTGCCCTTGTACGGCTCGGGCTTGCGGATCTTACGGATGTTGGCGGCGACCTCGCCGACGGCCTGCTTGTCGATACCGGCGACCGTGAGCTTGTTGTTGCCCTCGACGGTCAGCGTGATGCCGACCGGCGGCTCGACGGTGACGGGGTGCGAGAAGCCGAGCGCGAACTCGACGGCGCTGCCCTTCTGAGCGACGCGGTAACCGGTACCGACGACCTCGAGGCCCTTGGTGTAGCCCTGGGTGACGCCGATGATCTGGTTCGCGATGAGCGTGCGGGTCAGGCCGTGGAGCGAGCGCGAGTTGCGCTCGTCGTCGGGACGCGTGACGAGCAGCTGTGCGTCTTCGAGCTTGACCTCGATGGGGCTCGCGACGGTGAGCTGGAGCTCACCCTTCGGGCCCTTGACGGTGACGTTCTGACCGGCGACGTCGATGGTGACGCCTGCCGGGATGTCGATGGGGAGTCTTCCAATACGAGACATGACTGGCTACCACACGTAGGCGAGGACTTCCCCACCCACGCCCTTCTTCTCGGCCTGGCGGTCCGTGAGGAGGCCGCTGGAGGTGGACAGGATGACGACGCCGAGGCCGCCGAGGACCTTGGGGATCTCGTTCGACTTCGCGTAGACGCGGAGGCCGGGCTTCGAGACGCGCTTGATGCCGGCGATGGAGCGCTCGCGGTTCGGGCCGAACTTGAGGCTCAGTGAGAGCGTCTGTCCGACGGCCGCGTCAGCGACCTCCCAGCCGGAGATGTAGCCCTCGGACTTGAGGATCTCGGCGATGTTCACCTTGAGCTTGGAGTGCGGCATCGACACGGTGTCGTGGTGCGCCGAGTTCGCATTGCGCAGTCTGGTCAGCATGTCTGCGACCGGATCTGTCATGGTCATATCGAGTGTTTCCTTTGTTCACCAGGTTTCGACATCCTGTGCAAGGGTGCCGACCTGTGGTGGTTGAACCGTTCTGGGCAGGAGTGCCCCGAACGGGCGGAAGCCCGGTCCTCGACATACACCGAGGACCGGGCAGAAGCTCAGCCTACTTGGACTCAGCCGCCTTGAACGGGAAGCCGAGCGCCTTGAGCAGCGCGCGACCCTCGTCGTCGTTCTTGGCCGTGGTCACGACGGTGATGTCGAAGCCGCGGACACGATCGATCTTGTCCTGGTCGATCTCGTGGAACATGGACTGCTCCTGGAGACCGAAGGTGTAGTTGCCGTTGCCGTCGAACTGCTTGTCCGAGAGACCGCGGAAGTCGCGGATACGCGGAAGAGCGAGGCTCAGCAGGCGGTCGAGGAACTCCCACGCGCGGTCGCCACGAAGCGTGACGTGAGCGCCGATGGGCTGACCCTCGCGCAGCTTGAACTGCGCGATGGACTTGCGTGCCTTGGTGACCTGCGGCTTCTGGCCGGTGATCTTGGTGAGGTCCGAAACAGCGCCGTCGATGACCTTGCTGTCGCGAGCGGCCTCGCCCACACCGGTGTTGACGACGACCTTCACGAGTCCGGGCACCTGGTGCACGTTCGTGAAGCCGAAGTCCTTCTGCAGCTGCGGAAGGATCTCAGCGCGGTACTTCTGCTTGAGACGGGGCTGGATTTTGCCAGTCGCCACTTCTGTGTCGGTCATTACAGGTCCTTACCTGACTTCTTGGCGTAACGAACGCGGACCGTCTTGGTGACGCCGTCCTTCGTGACTTCCTCGTTGCGGTGGCCGACCTTGGTCGGGCCCTTGGTCTCCGGGTCGACGAGCGCGACGTTGGAGATGTGGATCGAAGCCTCGACGGTCTCGATGCCGCCGGTCTTCGTTCCACGCTGGGTCTGGCCGACACGGGAGTGCTTCGTGACGTAGTTGACGCCCTCCACGATCACCCGGTTCTTGTCCGCCAGGACCTCGATGACGCGACCCTGCTTGCCGCGGTAACCACCGCGGTCCTGCTTCGGGCCGGAGACGACCTGAACCAGGTCGCCCTTCTTGATCTTTGCCATGACTTAGATAACCTCCGGCGCCAACGAGACGATCTTCATGAACTTCTTGTCACGAAGCTCGCGACCGACCGGTCCGAAGATGCGGGTACCACGGGGGTCCCCGTCAGCCTTCAGGATGACAGCGGCGTTCTCGTCGAACTTGATGTACGAACCGTCGGAACGACGGGTCTGCTTGCGGGTGCGGACGATGACCGCCTTGACGACGTCGCCCTTCTTGACGTTGCCACCGGGGATCGCGTCCTTGACGGTCGCGACGATGGTGTCACCGAGGCCCGCGTAGCGGCGGCCGGAGCCACCGAGCACGCGAATGGTCAGGAGCTCCTTGGCGCCGGTGTTGTCGGCGACCTTGACTCGTGATTCTTGCTGAAGCATTGTTCGCTTTCCTCTCAGTAAGCCGCGAGGCCTACTTGGCCTTCTCGAGAATCTCGACCAGACGCCAGCGCTTGGTGGCGCTGGTGGGGCGGGTCTCGCTGATCAGGACGAGGTCGCCGATGCCGGCGGAGTTCGCCTCGTCGTGAGCCTTGACCTTGGAGGTGCGGCGGATGACCTTGCCGTAGAGCGGGTGCTTCACGCGGTCCTCGACCTCTACGACGATGGTCTTCTCCATCTTGTCGCTGGTCACCAGACCACGGCGGGTCTTGCGGTAGCCACGAGCAGCGGCGTCCTTGACGTCGTGCTCGGCCGACTCGTGACCCTCGGGGGCCTTGTCAGTAGCGGTAGCCATGTCTAGGCCTCCTTCGTGGTCTCGGCGTCGGCTGCAGCGGTGTCCTCGGACTTCGGTGCGGCCTTGGCCTTCTTGGTCTTCTTCTCGGCCTTGGCCTCGACGACCTCGACGGTCGGCGTGGCCCGGATGCCGAGCTCGCGCTCACGGATGACCGTGTAGATGCGAGCGATGTCGCGCTTCACGGCGCGCAGGCGGCCGTGGTTCTCGAGCTGCCCCGTGGCCGACTGGAAGCGCAGGTTGAACAGCTCTTCCTTGGCCTTGCGGAGCTCCTCGATGAGGCGCTGGTCTTCAAAGGTGTCGAGCTCGACGGGGGTGAGCTCCTTGGATCCGATCGCCATTATGCGTCGCCCTCCTCGCGCTTGATGATGCGTGCCTTGAGGGGCAGCTTGTGGATTGCACGGGTCAGCGCCTCGCGGGCCAGGGTCTCATCGACTCCGGCGACCTCGAACAGCACACGACCCGGCTTGACGTTCGCGACCCACCACTCGGGCGAACCCTTACCGGAACCCATGCGGGTTTCGGCGGGCTTCTTGGTCAGCGGACGGTCGGGGTAGATGTTGATCCACACCTTTCCGCCACGCTTGATGTGACGCGTCATGGCGATACGAGCGGACTCGATCTGACGGTTGGTCACGTAAGCGGGCGTCAGGGCCTGGATACCGAACTCACCGAACGACACCTTGGTGCCACCGGTCGCCTGGCCGGAACGGCCGGGGTGGTGCTGCTTCCGGTGCTTGACTTTGCGTGGGATCAACATGGTTATGCCTCAACTCCTGCGGCGGCGGGCGCCTCGGCAGCTGCCTTGGGGGCGCTGCTCGGACCGGCGTTCCGACGGGGGCGGTCGCCACCGTCGCGACGTTCCGGACGCGTCGACTTCTGGTTGGCCTGCTCGCGAGCAAGCTCCTTGTTGGTGATGTCGCCCTTGTAGATCCAGACCTTCACGCCGATACGGCCGAACGTGGTCTTCGCCTCGTAGAAGCCGTAGTCGATGTTCGCGCGGAGGGTGTGCAGCGGCACACGGCCTTCGCGGTAGAACTCGGAACGGCTCATCTCGGCGCCGCCGAGGCGGCCGGACACCTGGATGCGGACACCCTTGACGGTGGACGTGCGCTGAGCGCCCTGCAGGCCCTTACGCATCGCGCGGCGGAATGCCACACGTGCGGAGAGCTGCTCGGCGATGCCCTGCGCGACGAGCTGAGCGTCGGCCTCGGGGTTCTTGACCTCGAGGATGTTCAGCTGGATCTGCTTCTTCGTGAGCTTCTCGAGGTCGGCGCGGATGCGCTCGGCCTCGGCGCCACGGCGACCGATCACGATGCCCGGACGGGCGGTGTGGATGTCGACGCGGACGCGGTCACGGGTGCGCTCGATCTCGATGCGGCTGACACCAGCGCGGTCGAGCGAGGTCGCCAGCAGACGGCGGATCTTGACGTCTTCCGCGACGAAGTCGCTGTAACGCTGACCCTTCTTCGTGCTGTCGGAGAACCAACGCGACACGTGGTCGGTCGTGATTCCCAGACGGAAGCCGTATGGATTGACTTTCTGACCCATTACTTGCTCACCTTCTTGGCCTTGGCAGCGCCGGCAGTCTCATCAGGCGTCGAGAGCTCGACGGTGATGTGGCTGGTGCGCTTGAGGATGCGGAACGCGCGGCCCTGTGCGCGGGGACGGAAACGCTTGAGGGTTGCACCCTCGTCGACGTACGCCTTCGCGATGTACAGGTCCTGCTCGTCAAGGAACACGTTGTCCTTGTCGGCCGTGACGCGAGCGTTCGCGATGGCCGAGGCAACGAGCTTGTAGATGGGCTCGCTGGCGCTCTGTGGTGCGAACTTCAGGATGGCCAAGGCCTCCTGAGCCTGCTTGCCACGGATGAGCGCGACGACACGACGGGCCTTCTGGGGGGTGACGCGGATGTGTCGCACGCGGGCGATCGACTCCACCATTTCTCTTCCTCCTTCACGTCACCGCGTTAGCGGCGACGGCCCTTCTTGTCGTCCTTCACGTGTCCACGGAAGGTGCGGGTGGGCGCGAACTCGCCGAGCTTGTGCCCGACCATCGTCTCGGTGACGAACACCGGGATGTGCTTGCGACCGTCGTGGACGGCGATGGTGTGACCCAGCATCGCCGGGATGATCATCGATCGACGCGACCAGGTCTTGATCACGTTCTTGTTGTTGGCCTCGTTCGCCGTGACGACCTTGCGGAGCAGGTGGTCGTCGACGAAGGGGCCCTTCTTGAGACTGCGTGGCATCTTCTCTTACTCCTACTTACGCTTCTTGCCGGCGGTACGACGACGAACGATGAGCTTGTCGCTTTCCTTGTTGGGGTGGCGCGTGCGGCCTTCCTTCTGGCCCCACGGGCTGACCGGGTGACGTCCACCGGAGGTCTTGCCCTCACCACCACCGTGCGGGTGGTCGATCGGGTTCATCGCGACACCACGGACGGTCGGGCGGACGCCCAGCCAGCGCTTACGGCCGGCCTTACCCCAGTTGATGTTCGACTGCTCGGCGTTGCCGACCTCACCGATGGTGGCGCGGCAGCGCAGGTCGACGTTGCGGATCTCACCGGACGGCAGACGGAGCTGCGCGTACGGGCCGTCCTTCGCGACGAGACGCACCGATGCACCCGCGGAGCGGGCCATCTTCGCGCCGCCGCCGGGACGGAGCTCGATCGCGTGGATGACCGTACCGGTGGGGATGTTCTTCAGCGGCAGGTTGTTGCCGGGCTTGATGTCCGCGCCGGCACCCGACTCGACCACGTCGCCCTGGCTGAGCTTGTTCGGAGCCAGGATGTAGCGCTTGGTGCCGTCCACGAAGTGGAGCAGCGCGATACGCGCGGTGCGGTTGGGGTCGTACTCGATGTGAGCGACCTTGGCGTTGACGCCGTCCTTGTCGTTGCGACGGAAGTCGATCAGACGGTACTGGCGCTTGTGGCCACCACCGATGTGACGCGTCGTGATGCGGCCCTGGTTGTTGCGACCACCGGACTTCGACAACGGACGAAGCAGCGACTTCTCCGGCGTGGTGCGGGTGATCTCCGCGAAGTCCGCGACAGACGAACCGCGACGACCAGGAGTCGTGGGCTTGTACTTACGAATAGCCATTTCTTATTCCTCTTCGTTCCCGGCCGTCTTAGCCAACAGCCGTGAAGATGTCGATGGAACCCGACTTGAGCGACACGATGGCGCGCTTGGTGTCCTTGCGCTTGCCGGTGCCGAACTTGGTGCGACGGGTCTTGCCCTGACGGGTGAGGGTGTTGATCGAAGCGACCTCGACACCGAAGATCTTCTCGATGGCGAGCTTGATCTCGGTCTTGTTCGAGCGCGGGTCGACGAGGAAGGTGTACTTACCTTCGTCGATCAGGCTGTAGCTCTTCTCGGAGACGACCGGCGCGAAGATGACGTCGCGGGGGTCCTTGTTGATCGCGGTCATGCCGAGACCTCCTCGGTTGCGGCCGTGTTGCCGGTCTTGCTGGCGACGAATGCCTCGAAGGCGGCCTTGGTGAAGACGATGTCGTCGGAGACGAGCACGTCGTATGCGTTCAGCTGGTCGTACGACAGCACGTGCACGTTCTGCAGGTTGCGGACGCTGCGGAGGCTGAGCTCGTCGTCGCGCTGGAGGACGATCAGGACGTGCTTCGAGGAAGCGACGTTCGTCAGGTACTCGGACACGGCCTTCGTCGACGGCTTCTCACCGATCGAGAGGGAGTCGACGACGTGCAGGCGGCTGCCGCGTGCGCGGTCGGAGAGGGCGCCGAGGAGAGCCGCGGCGATCATCTTCTTGGGGGTGCGCTGTGCGTAGTTGCGGGGCACTGGACCGTGGACGATGCCACCGCCGGTCATCTGAGGTGCACGGATGGAGCCCTGACGAGCGTTACCGGTACCCTTCTGCTTGAACGGCTTGCGGCCGGCACCGGACACTTCGCCGCGGCGCTTGGTCTTGTGCGTCCCCTGGCGGGCGGCAGCGAGCTGCGCGACGACCACCTGGTGGATGAGCGGGATGTTGGTCTGAACGTCGAACACCTCGGCAGGAAGGTCGACGGTGCCGGCCTTCTTGAGCTTGGTGTCGAGCACGTCGAGAGTAGCGATAGCCATGGAACTACGCTCCCTTCACTGCGGTGCGGACGAATACGATACGGCCACGAGCGCCGGGAACGGCACCCTTGACGAGCAGCAGGCCCTTCTCGGCGTCGATGGCGTGAACCCGGAGGTTCAGCACGGTGACGCGCTCGCCACCCATACGACCGGCCATGCGCATGCCCTTGAAGACACGGCTCGGGGTCGAGGAGGCGCCGATGGAGCCCGGCTTGCGGTGGTTGCGGTGAGCACCGTGAGATGCGCCCATGCCCTTGAAGTTGTGACGCTTCATGACACCGGCGAAACCCTTACCCTTCGAAGTGCCGACGACGTCGACCTTCTGGCCGGCCTCGAAGACACCGTCGACGGTGAGCTCCTGGCCGAGCGAGTACTCGGATGCGTCGGCGGTGCGGACCTCGGTGAGGTGGCGACGCGGCGTCACGCCGGCCTTGTCGAAGTGACCCGCGTCAGGCTTGCTGACCTTGCGGGGATCGATCTGGCCGTACGCGATCTGCACGGCGTCGTAGCCGTCGACCTCGGGGGTGCGAACCTGCGTGACCACGTTGGGCGTGATCTCGATGACGGTGACGGGGACGAGCTTGTTGTTCTCGTCCCACACCTGGGTCATGCCGAGCTTGGTGCCGAGCAGACCCTTGCTGGTCTTCGTGTTAGACATGTCTTCCTTCCGTCTCTACCGAGCTCAGAGCTTGATCTCGATGTTGACGTCCGCCGGCAGGTCGAGACGCATGAGCGAGTCGACGGCCTTCGGGGTCGGGTCGATGATGTCGATCAGACGCTTGTGGGTGCGCATTTCGAAGTGCTCCCGGCTGTCCTTGTACTTGTGCGGCGAACGGATCACGCAGACCACGTTCTTCTCCGTCGGAAGCGGCACCGGGCCGACGACGGTTGCGCCTGCACGGGTGACCGTGTCGACGATCTTGCGCGCCGAAGTATCGATGACCTCATGGTCATACGACTTCAGTCGGATGCGGATCTTCTGTCCCGCCATGTGTGACTCACTCTCTGTCTCGCGTCATGCGGATCGCTCCGTATTGGACGCATATCGTGCGCTTTGCAACGTTCGGTTGCTCCACGCCATTGGCACTACTGGTGTCGCACCACTGTTCTGCTGTCAACGACCACTCGTGTCTTGCGACCCTCGTGGTCATCCACCGGGTTCCACCCCGACTCGTGGTCGGCGCTGGGCGTAGCACTGCTACGACCTGGATTGCGATGAAGTGATTGGTGTTCTGCTACCCGCGGCCTAGGCTCGATCCCTGTCGCGTTGCCGCGTCTGGGAGCTCCTATGCACTACCTGGCAGTGATCCGCCGGAGCGCGCACAGGCACGCTCGTCCGAAGTACTGAACTGGACTAGTTTGCCACGGATCCACCATGCGTGCAACCCGGGCGTGTCGCGGGCGTCGGATGGTCAGGATCCGCCCAGTCTCGGGCGTTCCGAGCACCGAGGCGCCGCTGCTCAGCAGGGCTCGACGACGTTGTCGACCTCGACCGGACGCACCCCCGGAGTGCCCAGGAACCGCACGGCGTCGACCGTCGCACCGGACACGTCCGCATCGACGTCGAGCGTCACCGTCGAGCCCGGCGCGATCGTCACCACCATGTAGGCCACCGGGCGTCCGTCGTCCGATCCGGCCGTGTACGGGACCTCGGTGCCGTCCACGCGAACCGAGCGGATGTCGGCACCGTCGGGCGCGTAGGCCATGAACCGCAGGCGCATCCAACCACGAGGGAGCCCCTCACGCTCGTGGAACCCCGCGATGTAGTCGAACGCCTCCGTGTCGAGCTCCGACTCCGTGTCGATCGTGTTCGAGAGTTCCGACGCGACCATCACTGTGCGCGTCCCATCGACGTCGCACGAGCCCGCACGGACACGGATCTGCTGTCGGAGGTAGTACTCGAGCTTGGAGCCGACCGCGTCCGAGAGGTACAGCCCGAACGGCACCGAACGGGACGAGCGCTCGGGCAAGCCGCCGCCGACCCCGGCGAGCACCAACGCCCGTTCCTCGACGCGGTCGGGACTCCAGGCGAGCAGACGCCGCTCGTCGACCGCCTGCACCCAGCCGCCGATCGCCCGGGGGACCGACATGGACCCCGCCTGCAGCTGCGAGGTGAGCGCCTGGACGACGGCGGTGAAGGTGGCGTCCTGCGCCCGGTTCGCCTCGTCGCTGAGACCGGGATGATCCCGGTAGACGCCGTTCAGGAGTTCGTCGACCGCCGTGTCGCTCGACAGCTCTGTACCGTCGGCAAGGACCACGGGGCCGGTCGCTCGCAACAGGTGGGACAACGCGACCGGGTCGACGGCGAGCACCAGATCGGGCGTGACGCCCTGACTCTCCTGCCACAGCCTCGAGGCCACCTGCGCACCGTAGGGGAAGTCCGGCCTCGCCGTCACCTCATGGATGGAGGTGCCCGCGGTAGCGTATCCCTCGGTCCGGTAGAGCGCGTCGGCATCGGCCGGGAGGGGCACCACCGGATCGGCGTGCGACACGAAGTCCGCGCCGCCGAGGGCCCTCGTCACGCTGAGCACCCCATCCTCGATGTGCACGAGCACCGAAGCTCCCGCGATGCCCCCGAGGGCTCGGCTCTCCGCCGAGTTCTGGAACAGGACGACCACGTCTCGCGGCCCGTCCTCCCCCAGGAACCCGGGCAGCGCGCGAAGCACCGGTGCGAGCCGAGCAGCGAGCGGCGACGCCTCGCGCAGCGGACCGTCGAGCCCGACCAGCGCCGACGCCACCTGCGGGAGGAGCACCGAGTGGTCGAGGCGGTCGAGGCGCGCCACCTGCTCCTCGAGTCGCTCGAGCGCACGCGCCGAGGTGCGGGCGATGCTCCCCACCCGCGCCGCGTCCAGTCGTCCGTCGACCGCCAGTCCGTCGAGGGACAGGCCGAGGACCGGCTCGACGACCTCGTCGACGACGACGTGCGCCGCCTCGACGGCCGTGCGCACCGCCTCGAAGTTGGCCCCGGAGACGGGCACGCGTTCCGCGAGCCACCAGTCAGGCCGCTGCGTCGACGCCAGGGCCCGCTCGACCGCATCGCCGGCACGCTGCACGCCGTCGGGATCGATCGCGTCGGTGCCGACGCCATCGACGCCCGCTCGGATCGCCTCGATCTCAGGCAGGACCGAAGCGAGATCGTCCCGGACGGACATGGCTTCCACCGCCGCCGACACGGTGGCTCCGACGATGCCGAGCAGGATGGACAGGACGAAGACGCCCGGGATCAGGACACGTGGGCGCGACAGACGACGTGGACGGATGGACGAACGGGACACGGTCACCTCGGGCGGCTCGATACAGAATGGGTCGACCGATATCTTACATATGAGTGGCCGGGCCCTGAGCGGCCGACAGCACGCACGACGAAGGGCCCGGAGCGGAATGCTCCGGGCCCTTCGTGTGGAACCGTGTCGACCCTGAGGTCGATCAGGGGTTCGCGTCAGCGGATGCTTACGCGAGCACCTTGGTGACGGTGCCGGCGCCGACGGTGCGGCCACCCTCACGGATGGCGTAACCGAGGCCGACCTCCATGGCGATGGGCTGGATCAGCTCAACGGTCATGTCGGTGGTGTCGCCGGGCATGACCATCTCGGTGCCCTCGGGCAGCGTGATGACGCCGGTGACGTCGGTGGTGCGGAAGTAGAACTGCGGACGGTAGTTCGCGTAGAACGGGTTGTGACGCCCACCCTCATCCTTGGACAGGATGTACGCGGTGCCCTCGAAGTTCGTGTGCGGCGTGACCGAACCCGGCTTCACGACGACCTGGCCGCGCTCGACGTCTTCACGCTTCGTGCCACGGAGCAGGAGACCACAGTTCTCGCCGGCCCATGCCTCGTCGAGCTGCTTGTGGAACATCTCGATACCCGTGACGATCGTCTTCTGCGTCGGGCGGATGCCGACGATCTCGACCTCGGAGTTGATCGCGAGCGTGCCACGCTCGGCGCGGCCCGTGACGACGGTTCCACGACCGGTGATCGTGAAGACGTCCTCGATCGGCATGAGGAAGGGCTTGTCCTTGTCGCGCACGGGGTCGGGGACGTTGGCGTCCACGGCGTCCATGAGGTCGAGGATGCTCTGCACCCACTTCTCGTCGCCCTCGAGCGCCTTGAGGCCCGAGACGCGGACGACCGGTGCGTCCTCAGCGAAGCCCTGCGAGGCGAGGAGCTCGGAGACCTCGAGCTCGACGAGCTCCAGGATCTCCTCGTCGTCGACCATGTCGGACTTGTTCAGCGCGACGAGCAGGTAGGGCACGCCGACCTGCTTGGCGAGCAGCACGTGCTCACGCGTCTGAGCCATCGGGCCGTCAGTGGCGGCGACGACCAGGATCGCGCCGTCCATCTGCGCAGCACCGGTGATCATGTTCTTGATGTAGTCGGCGTGACCGGGGGCGTCGACGTGCGCGTAGTGGCGCTTCGGGGTCTCGTACTCGACGTGCGAGATGTTGATCGTGATACCACGCTGACGCTCTTCCGGCGCGGAGTCGATCGACGCGAAGTCGCGCTGCACGTTGGTCGCGGACGGGAACTTGTCCGCCAGGACCTTCGAGATCGCCGCGGTGAGCGTGGTCTTGCCGTGGTCGACGTGACCGATCGTACCGATGTTGACGTGCGGCTTGGTCCGCTCGAACTTGGCCTTTGCCACTGTGAGTCCTCCTCAGGACGTTGTGCGGGACGCCGGGCACCATTCGATGCCCGACGCACTGCAGGGATGTGTATTCATGTTACGCGATCCGCCCGGGTGTTCGCACACCCGGCCGGACCGCGGTGAAGAGAGAGTGAGTGACTACTCGCCCTTGTTCTTCTGGATGATCTCGTCGGCGACAGCCTTCGGGACCTCCGCGTAGCTCTCGAACGTCATCGAGTACACGGCACGACCGGAGGTCTTCGACCGGAGGTCGCCGATGTAGCCGAACATCTCGGAGAGCGGCACGTTGGCACGGATGACCTTGACGCCGGTGGCGTCGTCCATGGACTGGATCTGTCCACGGCGCGAGTTGAGGTCTCCGATGACGTCGCCCATGTACTCCTCGGGAGTACGCACCTCGACCGCCATGAGCGGCTCGAGGAGGACGGGGTTGGCACGCGAGTAGGCCTCCTTGAGACCCATCGAGCCTGCGATCTTGAACGCCATCTCCGAGGAGTCGACGTCGTGCGCCGCACCATCGGTGATGATCGCCTTGACACCCACGACCGGGTAGCCGGCGAGGCCACCGACCTGCAGGGCGTCCTGGAAACCGGCGTCGATCGACGGGATGTACTCGCGCGGGATGCGACCACCGGTCACGGCGTTCACGAACTCGTAGGTCGTCTCCGGAGTGACGTCCATCGGCTCCAGATCGAACTGGATCTTCGCGAACTGACCCGAACCACCGGTCTGCTTCTTGTGCGTGTAGCCGTACTTCTCGACCTTGCGCTTGATGGTCTCGCGGTACGCGACCTGCGGCTTGCCGACGTTGGCCTCGACGTTGAACTCGCGCTTCATGCGGTCGACGAGGATGTCGAGGTGGAGCTCGCCCATGCCCTTGATGACCGTCTGGCCGGTCTCGGTGTTCTGCTCGGTGCGGAACGTCGGGTCCTCTTCGGCCAGCTTCTGGATCGCGGTGCCCAGCTTCTCCTGGTCGGCCTTGGTCTTCGGCTCGATCGCGACCTCGATGACGGGCTCCGGGAAGCTCATCGACTCGAGGACGACCTGGTGCTGCGGGTCGGACAGGGTGTCACCGGTGGTGGTGTCCTTCAGGCCGATGACCGCGTAGATGTGACCGGCGGTGACGAAGTCGACCGGGTTCTCCTTGTTGGCGTGCATCTGGAAGATCTTCCCGATGCGCTCCTTCTTGCCCTTGGTCGAGTTGATGATCTGCGCACCGGAGTCGAGACGACCCGAGTAGACGCGGACGTAGGTCAGGCGACCGAAGAACGGGTGCACCGCGACCTTGAACGCGAGCGCGGTGAAGGGCTCGGTCGAGTCGGGGTGACGCTCCACGACCTTCTCCTCGTCGCGCGCGTCGTGGGCCTCGATGGCCGGGACGTCGAGCGGGGAGGGGAGGTAGTCGATGACCGCATCGAGCATCGGCTGGACGCCGCGGTTCTTGAACGCGGAGCCGCAGAGGACCGGGTACATGGTGCTCGTGATGGTGAGGTGACGGATCGCGGCCTTGATCTCCGCGACGGTCAGCTCTTCGCCACCGAAGTACTTCTCCATGAGTGCGTCGTCGGTCTCGGCGACGGCCTCGAGGAGCGCGGTGCGGTACTCGGCCGCCTTCTCCTTGAGGTCTTCCGGGATCTCCTCGATGGCGTACTTGGCGCCCATCTCGACGTCACCCTTGGCGTCTCCGCGCCAGGTCAGCGCACGCATCTCGACGAGGTCGACGACGCCCTCGAAGTTGGACTCGGCACCGATCGGCAGCTGGATGACCAGCGGCTTCGCGCCGAGACGGCTGATGATCGTGTCGACGGTGAAGTAGAAGTCGGCGCCGAGCTTGTCCATCTTGTTGACGAAGCAGATGCGCGGGACGTCGTACTTGTCGGCCTGACGCCAGACGGTCTCGGACTGGGGCTCGACGCCCTCCTTGCCGTCGAACACCGCGACCGCGCCGTCGAGGACGCGGAGCGAACGCTCGACCTCGACCGTGAAGTCGACGTGGCCGGGGGTGTCGATGATGTTGATCTGGTTCTTGTTCCAGAAGCAGGTCGTCGCGGCGGACGTGATGGTGATGCCGCGCTCCTGCTCCTGCGCCATCCAGTCCATCGTCGACGCACCGTCGTGGGTCTCGCCGATCTTGTGGTTGACGCCCGTGTAGAACAGGATGCGCTCGGTGGTGGTGGTCTTGCCGGCATCGATGTGGGCCATGATGCCGATGTTGCGGACCTTGTTCAGGTCGGTGAGCACGTCTTGTGCCACGGGGTCCTCCGGGGATAGGTAGGGGTGAGCTGATTCACTCAGGTGTGCGAGGGCGGACGGATCGTCCGCCCTCGCATCGGGCGGCGACTACCAGCGGTAGTGCGCGAACGCCTTGTTCGACTCGGCCATCTTGTGCGTGTCTTCACGACGCTTGACGGCTGCACCGAGACCGTTCGATGCGTCGAGGATCTCGTTCTGGAGACGCTCGGTCATCGTCTTCTCACGGCGGCCCTTCGCGTAGCTCACGAGCCAGCGCAGGGCGAGGGTGTTGGCGCGGTGAGGCTTGACCTCGACCGGCACCTGGTAGGTGGAACCACCGACGCGGCGCGAACGCACCTCGAGGGTCGGGCGGACGTTGTCGAGCGCCTTCTTGAGCGTGACGACGGCGTCGCCCTGGTTCTTGGCGGTGACGCCTTCGAGTGCGTCGTAGACGATGCGCTCAGCGAGGCCCTTCTTGCCGTCCAGCAGGATCTTGTTGACGAGCTGGCTGACGATGGGGGCGCCGTAGACGGGATCGGCGACGACGGGACGCTTCGGAGCTGGACCCTTGCGAGGCATTACTTCTTCTCCATCTTCGCGCCGTAGCGGCTGCGAGCCTGCTTGCGGTTCTTGACGGCCTGCGTGTCGAGGGCGCCACGGACGATCTTGTAACGGACACCCGGGAGGTCCTTCACCCGACCACCACGGACCAGGACCAGCGAGTGCTCCTGGAGGTTGTGGCCCTCACCGGGGATGTACGCGGTGACCTCGGTGCCGTTGCGCAGCTTCACGCGGGCGACCTTGCGCATCGCCGAGTTCGGCTTCTTCGGGGTGGTGGTGTACACGCGGGTGCACACGCCGGCCTGCTGGGGGTTGCTCTTCAGGGCGGGCGCCTTGGTCTTGACGACCTTGGGGCTGCGGCCCTTCCGAACCAACTGCTGAATGGTTGGCACTACTTGCTCCTTGATGATGACTGCACGGTGACAGTGGTACTGCAGCATTCGTGGACCGGTCTCCCGGACCACGAGGTCGTATGGACCCACCGGTGACGCGCGAGTGCGCGTCACTGAAGTGGTGGGTATGCCGTGGGGGCGATCTGCAACCGGGACCAGCCCGGCGGGGATCAACCCGATGGTGCAAGACTGCTGTCCGCTCCCCCGAGCCAGGCTCCGGAGAACGTGGACAGCACGAGAGCGCACGACAGCGCGCACACCCAACCAAGACTAGCCCGCGGAGGGCCTGTGGTCAAACGACGACGACCCCCGGGAGCAGTGCTCCCAGGGGTCGTACAGCTGTCGGTCTAGGGGAAGGGGACGAACGTCGCGCCCTCGTCGGTGAAGCCCTCGACCGTGCCGCCGACGATGAAGTCGACCGGGTTGATGCTGTAGCCCGGGCCGGTCTGGCCGGTGGCCGGGTCGGTCAGCGTGCACGTCATCGACATGCGCCCGACGGTCTCGGAGTCGACGGCCCAGCCGCCGCCCGAGAACTCGCCGACCGTGAAGGTCGGGCGCGTGTCGAACTTCCAGGTCACGCCGGACGGCGTGAAGCCGGTGTCGTTGCGGATCTCGAAGGGGCACCCCTCGGGGGCGAGCTCCGTCGCGGCGCCGCAGCCGTCGATGTACGCGTTGACGGCCTCCTCGACGGCGGTCGTCCCGGCGTCGGTGAGGGCGACGGCGAGCGTCGCGGGTTCCGCGGCCTGACCGAAGCCCACGGCCGTCGTGGTGGTCGCCTCGGCGGTGTACCAGTCGCTCTCGCTGAGGGCGACGTCGTAGGTGCCGGGGAGTGCACGCAGCTGGTACGACCCCTCGGCGATCGGCTCGACGTCGGTGAGGTCGACACCGCCGACCGTCGCCACCGCGTCCTCAGGGGCGACCACGTCGACCTGGACCGTGCTGAGTTCCGGAGCCTCGAGCTTCCACTTGTCGAAGAGCACGGCGTCCTTGCCGACCTTGGTGAGCGTGAACTCCTGGTCGACGCTCTCGCCACCCTGGGTGAGGCGGGCTTGGACGGTCGCGGTGTTCCCGTTGGTCGTGGTCTTCCCGATCGTGTAGCCGGAGACCTTGCCGGACGCGGCCTTGTACGCGTCGTCCGTCAGGAGCACGTCGGCCGCCGACACCTCGGTGCCGGAGAGCTTGAGCGCCTGTTCGGCGTCACCCGACTTGAGGGCGTCGAGGTAGCTCTCGACCGTCACCTGCGGGGCGTGGAGCGCGTTGCCGACGGTGACACCGACGACGCCACCCACGATGATGAGGAGGAGGGCGCTGCCGCCGGCGATGATGCCGGTGAGCCCCTTCTTCGAGAGCTTCTTCTTCGGCGGCTGCTGGCCGCCGCCATACCCGCCGGCGCCCTGCGCGTAGGGCGCCTGACCGTACTGCTCGGTGGGCTGCTGACCGTACTGTCCCGTGGGCTGCTGGCCGTACTGACCGGTGCCCTGCTGACCGAACTGCTCGGTCGGCTGCTGGCCGTACTGCGCCGTCTGACCGTACTGACCGGTCTGCTGGCTGTACTGGTCGGACTGCTGGCCGTACTGGCCCGTCTGCTGGCTGTGCTGGCCGGACGGCTGCTCACCATACTGGCCGGACTGCTGCCCGTACTGCCCGGACGGCTGGGTCGGCGACTGCCCGTACGGCGACTGCTGTCCGTACTGGCCCGCCTGCTGCTGGCCCGAACCCGACTGCTGCGGGCCGTTGCCCTGCCATCCCTGCTGCGGGTCGGGCTGGGCGGGCGGTCGCTGCCACTGGGGCTGCTGCGGGTTCTGATCTCCGGGATCGGTCATGGTGTTGCGCCCCCAATGAGCATGGATCGTGCTGATGACAAGTGCTCGAAAGTATAGTGACGGGTGTCGGACAGCACGATGGGGAGATCTCCCCTCCTGCGTCCGGGTGAGCCCCGACGACTACCAGGGCGAGGTGGGGGAATCGAGCTCGAGCGCGAGGTCGTCGAGGAGTGCGGCGACCTGCGGTTCGACGTATCGCTCGACGGCGTCGTGGATGGCGAGCCGGTGCCCGACGAGGAGTTCGCAGATGCGGCGTCCTGTCTCGTTCGCGCACTGGTCGGCGAGGGCGATCTCGGTGCGCAGCGCCTCCTTCGCGTCGTCGGACAACGGCGGGGGTGGTGGAACGGTCCTCGCCTGGGACTCGCCGAGCTCCGCGAGGGTGAAGAGGTAGGGCTGCTCGGGATCCGGATCGGGGTCGAGCTGCAGCCCGTCGAACTCCGGGTCGAGCCCCTCCCCCGGACGGTAGGAACGCTGCGCCTCGCGCAGGTCGGCAGCACGCAGTTCGGCACGGAGGACGGGGAGGTTCCGCTCGGTGTACTCCGCCACCGCGTGGTCGACGAGGGCCTTCATCCGGGTGGCGAGGCCGTGCTGCACCTGGTGCGGCACGTCGTCGACGAGGCCTGCTGCGCGGAGGATCGGGGATCCGATGCACCGGCGGCAGATCCGGGTGCGTCCACGGTGTGCGGCGGGGTGCCAGCGCGGCAACCACCGGAGCCAGGCGTCGACGGCCTGGCTCACACTGGTCTCGAGCGAGCGCTCCATACTCACCGAGGGTAGTGCCTCGTTAGCCGCATCGACCTCAGCGACCTCCGGTGGCGCGCTGGTCGCGTGCTGCTCGCCGTGCGAGCGAACCGGACGGCTGCAGTCGACTCACGAGACCGCGTTTCGCTCGGTAGCGGAACCGGCTCCGCTGGCGGGCGAACCAGCCGAGCGCTCCCTGCGCCCGTGACGCCTCGGCCTCCGACCGCTGCCACAGCTCGTCGGCCGTCGTGTCGTCCACGTCACGACCGGAGAAGACGACGTCGTCGGTCGTCCCCGCGAGCGCGGTGAGCGTGGTCGCGCCCTCCGGTTCCTGGGCTCCGAGCACCGACGCCGTGGTCGACCGCGTCGCGGCCGCAGGCACCGTGTACCCGAGCTCGGCGTAGCGGTCGATCAGCTCGTCCCACGCACCGGCCGCACTGCGATCACCACCGCCCGCGCGGCGACGCTTCGTCCGCCGACGCTTCGCGCCGGTGATGGCGAGGAGCGGGATGAAATACAGCGACACCGGGACACCCACGATCAGCGCGAGCCACCACACCCATTCCGGGATCACGAGTCCGTCGTTCTTGTCCTTGTCGTCGCCGTCGTCGATCGAGGCCTCGGTGAGGAGGCTGTCGTCGAGGTTGTCGCTGCGCGGCGGCTGACGCACCTGCGGCTGCGGCTCGGTCTTCGGCTTCGGGTCCTGGTCCTGCGGGATCTCGGTCTCATCCGGGGTCGGCGAGAACGCCACCCAGCCGTAGCCCTCGAAGGGCACCTCGACCCACGCCGTCACGTCATCCCCGACGACCTGCACCGAACCCTGGCCCTCGGTCACCTCGGGTGCGAAGCCCATGACGACCCGCGCGGGGTAGCCGAGCGAGCGTGCCATGAGCGCGAACGCCGACGCGTACTGCTCCTCGTCGCCAACCATCGGTGTGCGGGTGAACAGCTCCGACATCCGGTCGGCACCGTGACCGGCGCGCGACGGAGAGCTGTCCGAGGCGAGCCCGTGGCTGAGGAACCCGGTGGTGCGGAGCGTCTGCTCGATCCGCCGCAGCTGGGCCATGGGGGTCGTCTCGGCGCCGACGAACTCCGAGGCCTTCGCGACCACGATGTCCGGGATGTTCGTGACGGGCGGCAGCTCGACCGCTGCGGTCGGCGTCGTCGCGAGGGCCGTGTCGCTCGGGACCGCCTGCGTCGTGGTCCGCTCCTCGTAGTCGTCGCCCGTGCCGATGCCCGAGGTGATGACGGCCGCGCCACTCTCGGCGTTGTAGCGGATGTCCTCGGATCGCTCCGCCGCCTTGCCGTCGAGGGTGAGCGCGCTCGGGTACCCGACGCTGGGCACCCAGATGTCGTCGTAGCCGGTGACGTCGATGGACACCCGCCGGTCGCTCCCCGGTGTCATGAGCTGGGGTGCGGGGAGGTGGTCGCCGACGAGCTCGAAGGCACCGGAACCGTCGGTCGCCGTGGAGGGCCCGGAGACGGTCCACAGACGGCCGTCGTAGCTGTCCATGGCCGCCAGACGGATCCGATCCCCCGGCTCGAGGCCGGTCGCGGTGAAGAGCTTCGTCTCGGCGAGGTCCTTCGTGTACTCGCGGAACCCGGCGAGCGGGCTCGGGTACTCCAGGGGGTCGAACGGCGGGGTGACGACCTCGCGGAGGACGAACCGTGAGTCCGTGGGAGGCGAGGCGACGACGGCCGCACCGCCGCCGACGACGACCGCGACCGCGGCGAGGACCGCCGTGCCGATGATCTTCTTGCGACGGAGGACGGCGGTGGTCGACGCTGCCGCGTTCTCGCCACGACCGGCACCCGGCCGCCAGCCGAGCCAGAGGAGGGCGATGAGCGCGAACGCGATCCCGCGGACGGCCGCCAGGAAGGGCGTCTGCGTGCCGAGGAGGACGCCGAGGGCGTAGAGCACGGTCGGGCCGACGAGCACGATCGCGCAGCGCACGGCGACCTGCGGACGGCGCGGCAGCCAGCGGACGGCGAGCACGGCGGAGACGACGCCGACGAGCAGCCCTGCGACGTAGGGCAGGGTCATGATGTACGCGGGCGCGCTCAGCGGGGTCTGCAGAGTGACGAAGTCCTTCCACCCGAACACCGCGCCGATGCTGATCCCGCCCAGGGTCCGCAGGTTCGGGAGGACCGCGAACGTCGCCACGGACGGCATCGCCAGGGCACTGCCGAAGACGTAGAAGACGAGGACGGTCGAGAGGCCGGTCAGGAGGGCGTTCAGCCGGAGGGCGTGGGAGGCGACGCCCACCGCCATGCCGAGCGCGAGGCCTCCGAGGCCCGCGAGGAGGAACCCGGTGCCACTGAGCGCCGCTCCGAAGCCGAGCAGGCCGAGGGCCGCGAGGACGAAGACGACCGCGAGGTCGATCCAGGAACGGCCGGGCAACGGCCAGGGCGCGGTGAAGGTCGGAACGATGCCCTGGACGTCGACGTCCGCCGCCGAGCCGGGAACGCGCCCGGGGCGCACCGTCGTGCGCTCGTCGACCCCGCTCACAGGGCCCTCGACATGACCTTGGCGAGGTCGCTCAGCGCCCCGACGGTCATGACGTTCATCCCGGCGACGTCCTTGATGCTGGCTCGAGCGCCGCGCTCGACGCGGATGCCGAACACGTTGACGTCGGGACCGAAGAGACGCTGGATCCCCCGGTACTCCTGTGCCTCGAGTCGCGAACCGGCGACGATGATGACGACGCTCGGTGCCGGCAGGCGCTTCGTGGTCTCCCGGGCGAAGGTGCGCGGGGTGTCGAAGGTGCCCTCGGCGAGCTGCAGCCGGCAGCTGTCGTCGAGGAAGGACGTGACCGTGTGGGTCCGGAGCGCGAGTCGATCGGTCACGACGCTGATCGGCACCTGGTCGAGGATCACCTGGGTGGCGATGGACGCGGTGAGCGACACCGCCAACTCGAACTCGTCCTCGTCCTCGGCGTAGTAGCGGGAGTCGGTCGTCATCACCATGGTGAGCTGCGACCGCCGCGTCTCCTCGAACTGCCGGACCATGAGCTGGCCGGTCTTCGCGGACGACTTCCAGTGGATGTAACGGCGGTCGTCGCCGGCGACGTATCCGCGGAGGGCGTGGAAGGAGATGTCGTTGTTGGTGATGGTCTTCGTGACGAGGCCTTCGAGGTCGCGGATGAGACCGGCGGCCGTCGGGTGGAGGCGCGTGGTCTCGGGATGCACGAAGAGCTCGACCGGCTCCGTCCAACGCACCTCGCGACGCAACAGACCGAGCTGGTCGCCGCGGACCGAGACAGCGGGCCCGGCGGGGATCACGGCTCGCCGGTTCGTCGGTACGGCGAACAACTCCTCGTGCTCGCCGTCCTTCGGGATGGCCGGGATCGCGAACTCCGCCAGGCCGTAGCCCACGGGGACCTCGAGGCGGGTGGGTGTCGTGGCGCGGTTGCCGGGGTTGGCGATGAGGACCTGCCCGATCGCGCGCTCGCCGACGGTGACCCGGCTGGGGTTCAGATGGATGGAGATGCGGAAGGTCGACCGCCCGAAGAGGTAGGCGACGGAGGCCAGCAACGCGGCCAACGGCACGAAGCCGAGGAAGACGAGTTCCGCCCACCCCAGGATGAAGCCTGCGACGGTCGCGATGACGCCGATCGCCAGGACGACCCAGCCGAGGCCGCTGACCACAGCGAGCACAGGCTGCGCTGCCGTCCAGGCGACCCTGACCCAGGGCACGACGACGGCGCCCACGCCGTCGACGAGGCCGCGGACCGGGTTCGGCCGTCGGGCCGGGACCGGCCCACCGTCGTCGTGCGCGTCGGGGCCGTCCGGGCTCGTCTCGGCAGGCGCGCCGACCGTCGCCGTGCGGACCGGGTCGGATCCGTCCGGCGCGGCGGCGGCGCGCTGCTCGAGGGTCTCACTCATGCTGCGCGGTACGCCGGCGGAGCGATGCTGACGAGGACCCGGGCGACGACGTCCTGCGCGGTCACGCCGGCGAAGTCGGACTCGGGGTCGATGATGATGCGGTGCGCGAGGACGGCCTGCGCGAGGTCGTTGACGTCGTCAGGGGTGACGTACGTCCGTCCCTGCGAGATCGCCCAGGTCTTGACGGCGCGCACGAGCGCGAGGGCACCACGCATGCTGACGCCGAGCGCGACGTCCTGGTCGTCCCGCGTGGCCGCCACGACGTCGGCGACGTACTCGAGGATGCTGCCGTCGACGTGCACCTCGGTAGCGAGCTGCGCCATGGTGATGACCGCACTGGAGGCGATGATCGGCTGCACCTTCGTCGCGCGGGCCCGGTTGGAGGCGTCGAGCAGCAGGTTCACCGAGGTCTGGCGGTCGGGGTAGCCGAGCGTCGTCTTGATGAGGAACCGGTCGAGCTGCGCCTCGGGCAGCTTGTACGTCCCGGCCTGCTCGATCGGGTTCTGCGTCGCGATGACCATGAAGGGCTTGCCGGCCTCGTAGCTCGTGCCGTCGATCGTGACGATGCCCTCTTCCATGACCTCGAGGAGCGCCGACTGCGTCTTCGGCGAGGCGCGGTTGATCTCGTCCGCGAGCACGATGGAGGCGAAGATCGGTCCCTTGTGGAACTCGAAGATCCCCTTGCCCTGGTCGTAGATCGTCACACCGGTGACGTCGGACGGCAGGAGGTCGGGCGTGAACTGGATGCGCGAGCTCGTGCCGTCGAGCGTGTTCGCGAGGGCCTTGGCGAGCACGGTCTTGCCGGTGCCCGGGTAGTCCTCGAGGAGCACGTGGCCCTCCGAGAGCATGGCCGTGACCACGAGCTTGATGACGTGCTCCTTGCCGAGGATGGCCTGTTCGACGTTGCCGACGAGTTTGCCGAAGGCATCGGCGAACCAGGTGGCCTGTTCCTGCGTGACAGTCATGGGTGTGCTCTCCGTGAAGTGAAGGTCGTTGTGGTTCTAGAGGTTGTTCCAGGCCGAGCCGGACATCGAGCCGATGGTGAACGTCTCACCGGTGGCGTTGTTCCGGAACGTCGCGGCGATGGTCTCGCCGCCGGTCATGACGCCGAGATGGTTGTGGTGCGTGAAGCTCCCGTTACCACCGACGGTCACGTTCATGGACGTGCCGATCGCGCGTCCATCGCGGGTGATGTCCACGGTGTAATTGCCCTGGGGCACGTTCTGGTAGTTCACACCGACGTCGTAGCAGCCGGTGCCGCCACTCTGACAGGCATGCGCGCCCCCGGACTTGAACAGGGAGCCGCTGGGCTTCGGCGGCGGCGGATCCTTGACCGTGGCCTCCGCCGGTCCGCCCTCCGGGCCGGTTCCGCCGGGCCCGGTCGCGGACACGTACACCTGATAGGTGCCCGCGCCGATGCCGCCGACGGAATCGCTGGTGCTCCCCGTCGTCCCCGTCTTCACGGTGCTCGAACCGCTCATGATCCGCCAGCTGTAGCTCGTGACCTGTCCACCGTCATCCGCTGGCCTCGCCCACTGCATGGTGAGGGTCGCCGGGGCATCTCCGGATGCCCGCAGCGACACGTTCTGCGGCGCGGTCGGGACGCCGTAGGCGGTGGCCGTGACCGTCTCGGAGTCCGCGCTGTTGCCGACGGCATTGTGCGCGTAGGCGGAGAAGGTGTAGCTCTGCCCGTTCGTGACGTCGAAGGTGCAGTCGTTCCCCGGGGCGCACTGCTTCTCCCCGCCGCCGCTCCACTTCACCGCGTGGTACTCGATGGGCGCGCCGTTGCTCGCGGGCGAACCGCCGACGACGACGGTGATCTTGCCGCTCTTCGCGCTCTTCAGACTGAGCGACGGCGGATCGGGGACGTCCTTCACGATGACGGTGATGCGGCCCTGCACTCGTCGGTTGGGGTCGTTCGTCGCGTCCTGGACCGTGTAGATGACGCTCACGGTCCCGCTCTTGGACGAACCGGGCGTGACGGTGACCGAGCTCCCGGACACCGTGGCCGTCGCTCCACCCGCCGGGGCGCTCTCGACCGTGGCGTCGAGGATCTTGAGCGGCGTGTCTGGGAACGGGTTGTAGTCGTTGGCGAGCACGTTGATCGACTCGGCCTTGTTCTTGCGGCCCTCTTCCACGCGGTCGTCGATGGCACGCGGGAGCGGCCTCGTCGACGACACGACGCGGACGTTGACGGACCCCGGGACGGAGTACTCCTTGTAGTTCACGGTGAAGGTGAGCGTCGCCGAGGTGCCGGGCTGCGTGCCCTGCGGGGCGGAGATCGTCACCTGCGAGCCCGACAGGTTCCCCTGGACGCCCGCTGTGGTCCCGCCGAAGCCCTGGTAGGTGAGGGCTGCGAGGATCTTCGGGTTCGGGTGGTCGCTCGACGCCCGCAGGTCGACCGTGATGGGTGCCTCTCCGGCCTCGATCGTCACCGTCGGCGGCGTGAACGTCGGCGGGACGTCCTCGAGGTCGGGGTCACCCACCGTGATCGGCAGGGTGAGCAGTTTGCTGTCCCGGCCGTCGGTCGCCTCGAAACTCACCGACGCCGGTCCGCGATAGTCCTTGGCCGGGGTGAAGGTGATCGTGGCGTCGTCGACGTAGCTCGACGTGCCGTTGCTCCGGAAGTTCACGACACTGCCCTCGGAGGCGATGGTGACGGGCTTCCCGGACGGCGACTCGGTGATCTCCGAGAGCTTCCAGGTCCGCGTCTCGTTGACCTTGACGATCTGCTCGGGCAGAGGGCTCTTGATCCGCGGCGGCTCACCGTCGGTCGCCGCCGGCACGATGATGAACGCCGCGCCGCTCAGCTGGGTGACGGGATCCGTCAACCGATAGGCGATCGCCTGGCGTCGGTCGGTGAGGGTGACCCGGATGGTGCCACCGTCGCGCACCTCGCCGGACGGGGCGTTCGCACCCTCGAGGCTCGGCTGCAGGTCGTCCACGAGCCCCCCGGGGTTCTGCGCACCGTCGAGCACGTCGATGTCGACGGTCTTCTTCCCGACGATGTCGGCGTCCTCGAGGACGTGGTCGTCGGCCTCGGGGAACTGGGGCTTCGCGTCCTTCGTGACCTTGACCTGGATGTAGGCGCTGTCGATCCCGCCCTTGCCGTTGGTGATCTGGTATCGGACGGTGAAGAAGGCCTCCTCGTCCGGCACCTCGATCACGACGCGACTCTTGCTGACCTCGGCGGTGAGGCCGTCGTCCACCGAGAGCAGCTTCGGTTCGAGCTTGAGCTTGTAGCCGTTCGGATCGGAGTCGTTGGAGAGCACCGGCACGGAGGCGACCTTGCCCGGGAGGACCTCGATGTAGTCGTCGACCGCGTTCGGTTGCCCGTCGACCTCGGGACGCCCGATGACGCCGATCTTGATCGTGCCCACTGCGACCGCGCCGTAGGTGTCCTTGACCCGGTACTGGAAGGTGTCGGTGCCGGAGGAGTCCGGGGCCGCCTCGTAGACGAACCAGGTGCTCCCCTGCTCGATGACGCGACCGAGGAGGGGCGCGGAGGCGATGTCGTCGAGGACCACCGAGTCGCCGTTCGGATCCAGACCGTCGAGCGGGACGTCCACGCGGACCGTCGCACCGGCGAACACCCGGGAGGTGAGCAGCTGCGGGACGGGCGGTTGGTTGTTCTTCTTGTCCTCGCCGACCACGTTGAAGGTCACCGTGGCCGTGTCGGCCTCGCCGAAGGTGTCGTACACGCGATACGTGGCGGTGTAGGTGCCGGGCTCGGTCGGCGCCTGGAACCGCACCTCGTCGTCGTCGACGAAGGCCAGGCCGGCGGTCGGCACGTCGACCAGCTCGCGGTCGACCAACATCACGGCCGCGTCGGGGTGGTAGTCGTTGTCGAGCACGGCGACGTTCGCGATGTCGCCGGCGCGCACCACGACGGCGTCGTCGCTCGCGACCGGCGCCTGGTGCTTCGGGAGCGGCGGCACCGGGACGATGGTGACCGCCGCCGTCGCCGAGGAGGTCCCGTCGGAGACCGTGTAGGTGAACTGCAGTTGTCCCTCGAGCGGTGCCGAGGAGGAGACGCGCACCACGGCACTGTCGAGGACCTCGACGGAGAGGGAGGCGGACTCGTCCGGCACGTCGACGGACTGGAGCGCCAACACCTGACCGCCCGGCGACTCGTCGTTCGCGAGGACCGGGATCGTGATCGTCTCGTTCGGTCGCAGGTAGCCCTCGTCCTTCACGGCGACCGGTGGCTGCACGTCGGTGGGCTTCTCCAGCACGTCGACGCGGATGAGCCCGATGCTCGAGGCGATGCCGGCACCGAGCGTGTACTTCAGGTAGTAGGTGCCCGGCTCGTTCGACGAGACGGTGACCGACTGCTTCTCGAGACTCGGCGACGACACGAGTCCGCCCTGCAGGGCTTCGACACCGATGAGACCGAGGGGCGCACCGCTCGGTGACTGGTCGTTCGCGAGTGGCAGGACCTGTGCGGACTCGCCGACGAAGGTCGAGACGAAGTCCGGTGTACCGATGGGGCTGAGGGCGCCGGCGGGTTGCACGTCGACCTTGAGCGTCCCCTCCGCCGAGGTGACGCCGTCGGACACGACGAATTTGACGTCGCGCGGGCCCATCTCGGGCGAGGCGTGCGTGAACGTCACGAAGCCGTCCGGGGTGAAGCGGACGAGGTCGCCGGACGCCGGCGAGGCCGACTGGAGGAAGATGTCGTCACCGTCGGGATCGCGCCAGTCGGCGAGCACGTTGTAGGTGACCGTCTGCCCGGCCTCGACCGACACGGCGGCCTCGCGATGGGACGTGGGCGGCTCGTTGACCTCGGGCGGTTTGATGGCGATGCTCACGTTCGCCTCGGCCACGCCACCCGGCCGTCCATCGTTGACCGAGTACCGGAACGACGTCGTCCCGGCCACGAAGCCCTCTGCGGGCGTGAACTGCAATGCCCGCTTGCCGTCGATGTACTCCAGCTTGCCGGTCTCGGGACCGATGTCGCCGAAGTTCTGAATGGTCAGGACGTCGCCGTCCGCGTCGGAGTCGTTGTCGAGCAGCGGCAGGACCGTCGCGCGGCCCGGGCGGACGCCGAACGCGTCGTCGCGGGCGATCGGCGGCCGGTTCTCCTCGGTCCGTTCGGCCAGGGTGTCCTCGAAGGACTGCTCTGACGCCTTCTCGTCGCCGTCCTCGCCGTCCTCCTCCTGCGGAGGCGTCACCTCGTCCCAGTTGTCGACGAGGCGCATGTTCGCCTGCACGAGCCAGGAGTTGCCGGTCTGGACGTTGTTGAGCGCGATCACCGAGCGGTTCACCCGGAAGACGAGCTGCTGCCCGACGGTCTCCGGGTTGATGTCGGCGATGACCGGCTTCTTGTCGGCGCACTCGGCGGCATACCGGCTGGAGGAGGCCCACGCACCGTGCATGCAGCCGTCGAGGTTGACCGGGGCCGTGACCTCGGCCGCACTCGTCGCCTCGGTGACGACGTCCGCGTCGAGCACCTCCGGGTCGCCGCCACCGAGCGGGATGCGCACGAGGGAGTCGCCGGTCGCGATGACGGCCGCGTCGTCGGAGGCCGACGGCTCCTGGATCTTCAAGGGCTTGCCGGGCAGCTCGACGATGGAGCCGTCCTGCTTCACGAGGTCGCCGGACTTCAGGTCGAGGATGACCGCCTGCTCACCGGCCGCACTGAGCTGGTACTCGTCGAGCTTCGGGAGCTTCGACTCGGTCTTCGTGCCGTCGGGCAGGATGCGGTAGAGGATCCCCTTCGCCGGTGCCACCGCGAGGATGGTGCCCGTCGAGGTGACGACCGCCTGACCGGCCTTGCCGATGGAGACGATCGGTTTCGTCTCCGTGGGGTCGAACCGGAGTTCCCCAGCGGCGTCGACGGACCAGAGCTTGCCGGTCTCCCCCGCCACGACCGAGAGTCGGTCGCCGCCGTAGTGCACCGTCGCGCCGGTCGGCAGCGAGACGCGCTGGATGAGACTCGTGAACGCCGGGTCGATGCGCTCGAGCGAGGAGAGCGCCTTGTCCTGGAGGAAGACGTCGTCGCCGTCCTGCAGCACGTCGGCGTTGTTGGAGGCCGTCGAGACCGCTCCGTCGAGTTCGGAGATCTGGTCGTTGAGGCGCCCGGCGAGCAGGGATTCACCGTTGGTGACCCAGACGTCGCGGGACTCGAGGTCGACCTCGGTGACGGGGAAGCCCTGGTGGATGAGTGCAGCGGTCACCGGTACGGCGACGAGGACCGACAGTGCCGTGATGGAGGCCGCGGTCTTGCGCTTGCGCAGCCAGGCGCTCCAGTTGCTCACGATCCCCCAGGTGATGTTCGGTCAAGGCACGGTCCACGCACCGCGCTGCAAACGCGGAGTCACTCTAACAAACAAGTGCCGTCTGGAAAACGGTTGCGGGGGTCAACCTCAGGCTGGTCGTCCCCCGTCGACGCCCGCCTGGTCGGCATGGTCGAGGAGCGGCAGGTCGCTGGCGTCGACGAGCCTGGTCGAGACGGCGTACTCGACCAGTCGTGCGCGACGTCCGGTCGCGAGCTTGCCTGGTCCGCCGCGCAGCCCCTGCACCCCGAACTTGTCGAGCTTGTCGCAGACGTTGTCGAGCTTGCGGTTGAAGGTGGTCTGGCTCCAGCCGAGGCGGGCGGCGGCGGCCGCAGACGCCGGGATCTCACCGCGGCCGGGCGACGCCTGACGCAGGACGTCCTCGGCCAGGGCGACGATGAGGAGGCGCTGGCTGCTCGTCAGGTGGATCGGACCGACGGTCGTGGTCCCGGCGGTGGTCGTCGAGAGCTGCGACGGACTGAAGTACTCGAGATCCGAGGTGATCGTGAAGTCGTAGGTCGTCGTCCCCGCACTGAACAGCACCTGCAGCTCGGGGAACACGATCGGGAGCCGCGCGCCGGGCGCGAGCCACGCCTGCACGTTGCCGGTGGTGTCCGTCACCGTCGCGGAGAGGGTGTTCCCGATGTTCGTGAGCCACCAGAGCCCGGCGTCGAAGGTGACACTGAGGAAGGTGCGGTGCAGGAAGGGGTTCTCGTCGACGACGAGGTCGCCCTCGCGCCCGATCAGGAACGGCTTGCGTGCGTCCACGGCGTACTCCTCGCCGCAGAACTCGACGCGCACCGCCGTCTTCGTCGTCGTCGTGTCCGTCGCCTCGTCCATGCTCATCGCCCAGTCCCCCTGATATCTGTCATCGTGTCGCTCCCCGTGCGTCCGTCCGACGCGTCCGTCCCGCTACTGCTGCGAGCACATCTCGAGTGGATCGGGCGAGGTGACGCCGCCCCGGACGATCACCACCTCGATGCACAACTGCGCGCCCGGAGCACTCGGCTTCAGATCGACCGCGTACGTCGAGGTCGGTACCTTCGGCGAGTTCTTGCCGCTGCTCGTCACCTGGTAGATGTACGAGTCGCCGTCCTGCGGATCCGGGTTGTCCCAGATGAACGTGACGACGCTGCCGTCCTCGCTGATGTTCACCCCGAACGGCTTCGGCGAGGGGACGTCGCTCAGTTGGATCGGCGCCCCGGTCGCGGCGGCGGTCGGCTTCGGGTCGGCGGCCGCGCCCTGCCAGATGATCCCGGCCGCGATCCCACCGACCGCGAGCACCGCGACGCCGCCCACGACGAGGAGGCGGGTCAGTCGGCGACGTCCGCCTCGTCCGTCCGTACCGGCATCGGGGTCCTCCGCCGGACCTGCGGCGGCGGTCTCGAGGCGGTCGCGGCGGATCGTCTCGGAAGGCGCCGAGGCCGCTCCGACGGTGATCGGCGCCGACGGTTGGATCGGCTGCACGAGCGGTCCCGCCGAGCGGACCACCGTCTCGTCGCCGACCGGAGGCTGCACACTCGGCACGCCGGGACGTGGCTGGGCCTCGACCGTCGGGACCTGTCGGACCCGCGTCTCGTCCGACGCACTGCTGGACGTGTCCGGTCGGGGGGCCTGCGACTGCGGCTGCACGAGGTTCGGGATGTCGATGGGTGTCGGCGCGTACGCCAGCTCCATCTCGACGCGCTGCAACGCCCGCGCGAAGTCGACGGCGCTCTCGAAACGGTTGGCGCGGTCCTTCGCGAGGCCCTTCTGCAGCGTCGCGACGAGGGAAGCCGGTGCGTCGTCGCGCCCGAGCGGCGTGATGGTCCCGCGCTCGATCCGGCTGATGAGGTCGGCCGCACCGTTCGACTGCCCGGGGATCTCGAACGGCGTCCGCCCGGCGAGGAGCGTGTAGACCGTCGCCGCCAGGGAGAACACGTCGGACCGCACGTCCGGATGCGGCTCGTCCTCGAACATCTCGGGCGGCGACCAGGGGATGGAGAGACCGACCGTCTGCGTGCCCGAGGCACCGGTGGAACCGACGTCGCCAGGGCGCCCGGGGCCGGCGTTCGTCGGAACCTCGAGTTCGACGGCCTGTGAGATGCCGAAGTCGGTCAGCGCCGGCCAGCCGTACGCGTTGGTGAGCACGTTGGCCGGTTTGATGTCGCGGTGGAGGATGCCGGCCGCGTGGGCGGTCGCCACCGCACTGGCCAGGCGGACGCCGGTGCGCAGCGCATCGGCGACGGCGAACCGCCGCAGCTTCGCCTGCTCGGCGAGGCTCGGCCCCGCGCAGTACTCCATCGCGAGGTATGGTCGTCCGTCCGGGGCGACGTCCGCCGTGTAGATCGTGACGATGTAGGGGTGCGCGGAGAGCTGCGCCATGAGGTTCGCCTCGGCGACGAAGGCCTCACGGGTCTGCTCGCTGAGGTGCTCGGCGAGGAGCACCTTGACGGCGACCTGACGCCTCGGCAACTGCTGCTCGTACAGGAAGACGTCGGAGAACCCACCCGCTCCGAGCTGTCGTTCGAACCGCAGCCCGGGGATGGCCGGCGGTTGCGAGGGTGAACGGCGCACGTCAGCCCTCTCGGACGCGCAGCGCGACGCCGCCGCCGAGGTCGATGACGGTCCCGACGATCACCGGTGTCGGCTCCCCTGGTCGGAGGGACTGCGGTGCCTGACCGGGCAGGACGACCTGCGTGCCGTTCCGCGAGTGGAGGTCGGTGACGACGACCGTGCCGCCCTCGACCGCGACGCGCACGTGGCTCCGCGAGATGTCGTCGCCAGTGAGCGTGACGAGTGTCGGGACGACGGACGCCGGGACCTGCGAGACGCTCGGCGCCCGGCCGAGGACGACGGGCGAGGCGAGCGATTGGCGAGTGCCGCCGGGGAGTTCGAGATACGTGAGTGGGGTCGCCGACGGCGTGGACGACCGGGCAGGCGGGGTCTCGGCCGCTCGACGCGCACGCAGCGCGGCGAGGTCCTCGGCGAGGATCGTGTGGCCGTCGTGGTCGCCGAGGTCCGATGGTCCGGCTGCCGCGGGTTCCGGCGCGGCGACCGCGGTGGCTGCCGCCTGCTGGTGCGCCGACTCCTCGGCCGCCGCGCGTTCCGCGTCGCCGGCCTCGTCGACCGCCGCCGCACCGACCGGTCGGAGCACGGTCTGGCCGAACAGGAAGTCATAGCCCTCGTCGACGGGCTCCTCCGGGGTGGAGGGGGTCTCGTCCGGGTCGTCCTCGTCGTGGAAGAACTGGGTGTCGGAGACGGACGGCACGACGTGGAGCGACTGCGCCGGCTCGATGTGCGCCACCGGGGTCGCCTCGTCGCCGTCCGTCCCGTCGTCCGCGTCGTCCGAGGTCGCCGCGGACGCAGCGGGCTCGGCGGGAGCCGGGACGGGCGGGGCCGCGAGCTGCTCCGCCGCCGTCGGCGCATCGGTGGACGATTCGGTCGACCGGCGCTCGTCGCTGGTCGGAGCGGCGACGGAAGCCGTGGACTCCTCGTCGAGGGTCGCCGTGATGGACGTCGTCCAGACGGCTCCCGACCCGAGCGGGAGTCGCACGCCGGACGGGTTCGGCTGGTCGCTCCGGAGCGTGACGCTCACCGCGTCCGCGTGGTGTTCCTCGACCCAGGTGGTGGCGCGGGCGCCCAGGACCGTCTCGGTCCCGGCGGCGCTCGTCACGACGGCCGCGGCGAGCCCGCGCACGATGACCGTCGCTCCCGATCCGTCGCAGACGGCCGCGGCGAACGCGGGCGTGTTCGAGAGACCGCCGGCGGCGAGGCGGTCGACGATCAACGACAGCGACGCGTCGCCCGGGAGGTCTGCGGCGAATGCTGCAGCGGCGGAGTCGTCGCCCTGGGCGTCGACCAGCACCAGCCTGCCGGGTCCCGCCACAGCGAGCCAACGGCGGACCTCGGCCGGTTCCATTTCGTACGAGTACACGGCCACTCCTCTAGCCTCGCGGCATCGTCTCTTCAAGATACCCGAGACCACCCGCGTCATCGTAGCCGGGGCCGCTGGACATCAGCGAGGTCGACACGACGTCGACGACCAGTGCGGTCACGTTGTCCCGCCCACCGGCGGCCAGCGCGAGCTCCACGAGGCGGTCTGCCGCTCCCTCGAAGCCCTGCGACAGGACCTCGGCGATCCGCTCGTCGGACAGCTCGCCGGTGAGCCCGTCGGAGCAGAGCAGGAACCGCTGCCGCCCGACGACGGGAAGGAGCCAGACGTCCGGGTCGATGCCGGCCTCGACGCCGATCGCCTTCGTCACGATGTTGCGATCGGGGTGTTCGCGCGCCTCCGCCTCCGTGATGGAGCCGGCGTCGACGAGTTCCTGCACGGCCGAGTGGTCGACGGTGATCCGACGGAGTGCGCCGTCGGCCCAGGTGTACACCCGGGAGTCCCCCACGTTGAACACCATCCAATGGAGGTCGGTCTGCGGCGACAGCGCCACGAGCGCGAGGCCCGCGACGGTCGTGCCGATGACCCCGTTCGGCGTGGGGATGCCGCGGATGACCGCGTTGGCGGCGACGATCGTGGTCACGACCGCCTCGGTCGTCGTCGGGATGCCGATCGGGATGCCACGTTCGAGCGCCGCCGCGACCTCACGGCTCGCGACCTCGCCGCGTTCGTGCCCGCCCATGCCGTCCGCGACGACGAAGGCGGGCGCGCCGGCGTAGAACGCGTCCTCGTTCAGGCGTCGGACCAGCCCGGTGTCGGTCCGCCCCTCGCTGCGCAGGGTGTGCGTGGACCGCGCGGTCTCGATCGTCGTCATCCCTCTCCTGCCAGGTCGTCCGGAAGCGCTGGGACTTCGCCGGGCCAGGTGCCGTATCGGTCGTCGAGATCGACACCACGCAAGGAGACGACGTCGCCGCCGTAGGGGATCGTCGCGACGCCGAGCGTCGTCAGGGTGTCCGTCACCCACGCCGTGTCGCGACCGGCACCGTTGACCCTGAGCGTCACGAAGCGCTCCGGGGCGTCCTCGGTCTGCGACCAGACCTGGGCGAGGACGAAGTCGAGCAGCGCCGCGTCGCGGTTCGCACGCCGCTCGGGGACGACACCGGCATCGTAGGTCTCATCCAACTCGAGGTTGACCGCGAGATAGCGCGTGGAACCGTCGTTGGCCGGCGAGATCCGCGCCGCCACACCCGTCACCTCCTCGATGGCCGCGATCGCCTCATCGGTCGATCGCGCCTGTTCGGACGAAGGCCCGGGCGCCCCGGTCGACGCGGGCCGCCGGGCGCCGGGCAGCAGCGCACAACCGGCGAGCAGGCCGGTCAGCACGACGGAGACGACCACGACACTGAGGATCCGATGCATCAGTTCCGCCTTCCGTGATAGTCCACAACGGTCTGTTCGCCGCTGAAGAATCCTCCCGCAGAATCGAGGAACGCGTCGACACTCGGATCACCGGCGCGGCTGACCTCGTCGGCGAACTGCTCGTACCGGCGCGAGCTGTGCGACGACGCGATGCCCGGCTCGTGCGGTTCCAGTTCGCCGCTCTCCGGATCGACGAGCCGGGGGGCGTCACCCTGGACAGACGTCCAGTTGGCGCTGTCCGGGTTCTCACGGCCGTCCAGGCGCGCGACCGGGTCCTCCTCGAACTCGAGCGACAGCACCTCGACGTCGTCGGGGATGTCGTAGCGCGCGATGGGCGAACCCGCTGTGACGACATGGGTGATGTTGAACGGCACAGACGGGTCGGAAGCGATCAGGCCGGCCGTGATGCCCCCGAGACTGAAGCCCTCGAGCATGACCGGATCGGTCGGCGAGATGCCCTGGGCGCGCATCGCATCGAGGACCGCCGCCGCCAGCGCGGTCTGCTCACCTTGCATCGCGACGACGTCGGATGTCGAGTCGTTCGCAGCCGACCCGGCGTCGGGGTTCCAGACCATCGTGCTCGGGATCTGGACGATGAACGACTTGGGTGGGCCGGCCGTCTCGACGATCCTGATGTCGCTGAACTCCTCGCCGCCGATGCTGTCGATGGCGCTGGACCCTCCCATGAGGTCACCGATGCCGCGGACGTCTCCGTGCAGGACCGGGATCCCCCGGGGGCTTCCATCGTGTCCGACCGACAGGCTGGCGGAGCCGTCCTCGAAGAGCCCGAACCGGTTCCCGCCGCCCGCGATCGCCGCCACCGCCTGCTCGTAGGTGAGCGGTGGCCAGACCTGCCCGGTGAACGCGGTCATCAGCACGTTGAACCCGGGGATCACGTTGCCGACGAACGCGAGACCGGTCAGCAGGCCGGGTGCCCCGTCCGTGAGGACGTCGACGAGCCAGGCGTTCTCGCCGAGCACGGTGTTCCCGAGCGCCGCCAGTTCCTGGAGGTTCTCGAGCGCCTCCGAGTAGGTCTTGGCCGTACGGTCGATCACGTCCTGCGGTGAGTACGCCGAGATCGAGTTGGTCGCGAAGAGTCCGGCTACACCGGCCGGCGAGAGCAGCAGCCAGGGGTTGTCGCCGATCTGGTCCATGGTCTGCTGCGCGCCGTCGACCAGCGACTCCACGCCCTCCAGGACCACGTTGCCACCGGCGACGCCGAGCATCCACGCCCCGCCGACCACTGCGGCGCCCGCCGCGACGACGACGCCGACCGGCACCGCCAGGACGCCGACGACGAAGGCGACACCGTTGTGGAGGGCGACCGTCGCTGCGGCGATCAGCTGGTCGGCGGTCTCGTAGGCGACGACGGCGCCCTCGAGGAAGACGGCGGAGACGCCGGTCTCGGTCGCCACGAGGAGGAGGGAACCGGAGGCGAGGACGATGGCGCCTTCCGCGGCGGCCCCGGTGACCGGTGACAGGATGATCGACTCGAGGAGGTCGCCGTCGACCGCCTTCGCGGCCGCGGTTCCCGAGCGCCCGATCAGCTCGGTCGACAGCGTGGACAGCTGTCGTGCCTGCAGCCGCATGTCGTCGAGCTTCGCGCCGACGCCTCCAGTACCGCCGGAGACCGTGATCCCGCTCATGCGCGTGCTCCCTGGATGGTCGCGGCGATCGCCAACACCTCGGCGACGATGTCCGCGCGACGGACGGCCCGGATCGAGACCCGGGTCCCCTCGGCGACGGTGGTCGGGTCCATACCCGCCGCTTCGACGTCCGGCGTGTCGACCGACACGGCGACCCAGCCGTCGGCACCGCGGAGCCAGGTGTCCGTCCACCGTCTCATGGGCTCCCCGCTCCGGGAGAGCGCATCGAGCCGGAAGCCGCCGTCGATCCGCCGCGCGACACCGCCGAGGAGCACAGCGGCCTCCGGGCTGTGGAGCTGTTCGACGACCGCGCCGACGACGTCCGGTCGGTCCTGGCGGAGCGCGAGGACGAGCGCCTCGGCGTCCGCGAGCGGGAGGACGACCACGTCGGTCGAACGACCCCGCACATCCGGGACGTCGTGGAGCGCGGAGAGGGGCCGCAGGAGTTGCTGGGCCAGCCCGGCGGTGTCGAAGGCGCGGATCTCGACGGCGTCCTCGTCGCGCGCGGCCGTGCCGTGCTCGACGACGGACGCGTCCGAGTGGTCGACCCGCTGCGTCCGCAACAGCGCCAGGGCGTGCGCGCCGATCACGGAGACGGACTGGATCGCGGTCCGGTCGAGGGTCCAGCAGGAGGCGTCGACGGCCGCCGTCGCGAACTGCGGCATCGACAGGAAGGCGGCGAAATCGGGATCGACGTCGGCGGTGAGGTCGTCCGGGAGGCTGTCGTCGCCGCGGGCGAGGAGTCGCCGCTCCCGGAGCCGCGCGACGGCTCGCTGCTCGCGCTCACGGACGTCGGCGGACGACACCTCCGAACCCCATTCGCTGTGGAAGGCGGGTGGCAGCACGATGTGCGGGGTGCGGTGCTCCAGGACGTGGAGTTCGTCGGCGGTCAGCAGGAAGGCCGCCGCGGCCGGAGCCGGGCGGGTACGGGTCATGGGCATCAGGGGGTCCATCCTCGGCTGCGGTAGAGGTCTGCAAGGTCCAACCAGCTGCGGTCACCGGGGGTCGGCAGCGATGGCGTGGAGGCGACGATGTCCTTGGCCTGGTGCACGAGGAAGTCCGGAACCTCCTGGCCGAAGAACTCGAACACCTTCGCGGCACCGTCCTTCACGGTCTCGACCGCACCGGAGACGAGGTTCACCGCGTCGTTCCAGCGGTCGCCCACCCAGCGCGCGGCGTCCTCGATGAGCTGCTTCACGTGTTCGACGGCGGTCGCGTGCGCGTCGAGTTTGTCAGCGGCGTCGTCGAGCTGCGTCGCCGAGTTCTCGAGCGAGACCGCCCGGGTGCCGAGCTGCTCGATGAAGGTCTCCGCCGCGGTGGAGGTCCACGCGAGCTCGGCCGCCGAGCGGAGGTCTCCGGCACGGCCACGGACCTCGGTCGCGAGGGTTCGGAGCTCCGTCGCGCGGAGGCGGATCTGTTGGGTGTCGCCGTACACTGCTCGCTCCTCGTCGGGTGATGCTGCCTCGCTGTCGCCGTGGGTCGCCTTCGCCGGAAAAACCGCGCGCCCTCACCGACACGTGGTCGGGAGGGCGCGCAGAGCGAAGCCGACGGTGGTGACTACTGGCCGGCGCCGGCAGCGAGCGCTGCGTCGGTCTGCTCGAGCGTGGTCACAGCGTTGTTGAGGTAGCCCGACAGCTTGTCGAGGTGCTGGATCGTGACCGTCGCGCTCTGCGTGAAGGCCGTGTAGGTCTCGTTGAAGGTGCCGGACGCGGTGTCGGTCTGGAACCCGGAGGACACGAGGTTGTTGATGAGGGTCTGGAGGCGGTTGAGCGTGGTCTCGACCTCGCCCTTACCCGTCGTCAGGTTGACGGCGGCCTGCTTGATCTCGCTGTAGTTGACGTTGATGTTGGCCATGAGTCTTGCTCCTTCGTTGTGGTCACCGGCACCGTCGGTGCCTTCATCATGTAACCACAACGCCTCGCGGGAGCACATGGGGAGCACTCCCCATGCAGTCCCCATCCGGGGACGACGCCGCTCAGGCGACGCGGAACTCGGGCGCGATCGGCAGCTGCACGCGCGACAGCGCACCGCGGTTCGCGTACATTCCGCGCCCCTGCGGGAAGTCCTTGCGTGCGAGCCGGGGGAAGGTCGTCCGGAGGACGAGATCGCCCTCCATCTGCTCCGGCTGCAGCAGGATGCCCCGCCTGGCGCTCTTGATCTCACCCATGAGCGGCCAGGACGACGACCATCCCGACACCTCGTTCTCGGCGATCACGAGATGGTCGCTGCGCTTGATGGCCTTGATGAGCTCCACCAGCGGTGGGTCGGCGATGCCGTTGAGGTAGTCCGACAGCGTCTCGATGACGACGACCGTCCGGCCGGTCACCGTCTCGGCCGCGATCGCCGCGGACAGCGCCTTCGCCTGCTCGGCGATCGTCTCCGGGGTGACGGCCGACTCGTCGAAGCGAAGCTCCCGCAGCAGTTCCGAGCGCTTGGAGCCGAAATAGACGAAGCGCGTCGCCGGATCGAAGCGTCGCATGGCGCCGACCAGGGATGCGACGGCGTTCGTCCGACCGCTGCCGGGAGGGCCGCCGACGAGGAACGCGCCGGTCGGGTCGAAGCCGATCGGTGCGAGGTCGGCGTCGCCGATGCCGAGTACGGGGCGGTCGCCGACGCGCTCAGGCAGCTCGCGCGCCTCGATCTCCTTCGGCAGTGCGCCGATCGGCGGGGCCGTGATCGTGGCTCCCGCGCGGGACATGGCCTCCGCGAGCCGGACCGTCGCGACCGACTGGTCCGACAGCACCGGCGAACCACCGAGGATCGCGACCTGGACCTCGAGTCCGTCGACGATCGCCCGGCCGGCGGGCGACTCGGGGCCGAGGATGTCCTTCGGCACCCCGAGGAGCTGGTAGCCGGTCTCGTCCGCGAGGCGCAGCACCACACGCCGCTGCACACCGGAACTGATGTTCGTCGGGACGGAGCCCGGGCGGTCGGCCGAGAACGCGATGTTCACGCCGAGCTGCCGGCCGTCGGTGATGAGCTGCTGGAACAGCGTGTACCAGGAGGACAGGCCGAGCGTCGTCTCGTACTCCTGCCGGAAGGACTGGAAGCCGTCGACGAGCAGGAGGATGCGGCGCTCGTCGTTGCGACCCGAGACGCGGCGGTAGTCGGTGATGGAGGACGCGTTCGCCTCGGCGTACCGGACGCTGCGCTCGTCGACGATCTCCTTGATCCGGCGGAGCAGTCGGATGACGCGCTCCTGGTCGTCGCCGGGGATGATCGATCCGACGTGCGGCAAGGCCTCGAGCATGCGGAGGCTGCCCGCGCCGAAGTCGAGGCCGTACACCTCGACCGGACCGCCACGCGGCGTGATGCCGGCCGCCGTCGCGAGGGTCCGCAGGACGGTGCTCTTGCCCGAGCCACCGGTGCCGAACACGGCGATGTGGCCGTCGACGTCCGGCCGGAAGTAGACCGGACGCTGCTCCTGCGAGTCCGGGAGGTCGGCGACACCGATGAGGAGTTCGGCGTCGGACCGCTGACGGAGCTTGCTGAGATCGTAGACGGGTGCCAGCTCGTCGAGCCAGGGTCGTCGCGGCGCCGGGATGGACGCACGGTCGGCTGCGGCGATGATGCTCGCGACGAGCCGCTGCTGGTCGGTGGGGCCGAGGTCGCGCTCCTCCTCGGCGTCGGCCGCGCGGGGCTCCTCCCAACGCGTCTCGCCGCCGAACCGGAGCTCACGGACCTCGATGTCGGAGCGCTTGGGCTCGTCGCTCGTCCAACCGCCCGCGTAGCCCGACTGGAAGATGCTCAGGCGGCCGGGGCCGGTCTTCGCGATGCCACGCCCAGGCACGCCCGGGTCGAAGTGCGCCGCGTCCTTGACGCCGACCACGTCCTGGCTGTCGGACTCGTCGGCCATGCGCAGCGCGACGCGGAGGTTGGTGTTGGCGCGCAGGTTGTCCTTGATGACACCGGCGGGTCGCTGGGTCGCCATGATGAGGTGGATCCCGAGCGAGCGACCGCGCTGGGCGATGTCGACGACGCCGTCGACGAACTCCGGGACCTCGCCGACGAGCGCCGCGAACTCGTCGATGACGAGGACGAGGGCGGGCGGCGAATCCGGGTCGCCGCGCTTCTCGAGCTCGAGGAGGTCCTTGGCCTTCTTCCGGTTGAGCAGGTGCTCGCGGAAGTGCAGCTCGGCGCGGAGGCTCGTGAGCGCCCGCCGGACGAGGTGCGGGCTGAGGTCGGTGACGAGTCCGACGCAGTGCGGGAGCGTCACGCAGTCCGCGAAGGCCGAGCCGCCCTTGTAGTCGACGAAGAGGAACGAGACGCGGTCGGGGCTGTACTCGGCCGCCATCCCGAGCACCCAGGCCTGTAGGAACTCGCTCTTACCGGCACCCGTCGTCCCGCCGACGAGGGCGTGCGGGCCCTGGGATCGGAGGTCGAGGTGCATGGCGTCGACACCGCCCGATCCGACGGTCGCGCGCAGCTGGCCCGCCCGGCGGGGCTTCGGCGGGAGCCCGGGCGTGCGGTCGTGGATCGAGGAGTTCTGCCGCCAGCGGTCGACCACGGCGTCGCTCGAGGTCGTGAGCTCCGGCCCGAGCAGCGTCACCATCGACACCGACCGCGGGAGGTCGCTCGAGTCCTCGACGAGGGCACCGGCGTCGATCACGGACGCCATGCGCCTGGCGTAGTCGAGGGCCGTCACGGGGTCGACGAACTCCGGGCGGGCGTCGTCGACGGAGTAGCCGAGGCGGACCATGCCGACCGTCGCCGGTGCGTCGACGCCGGCGCCGGCCTCCGGGACCTGCAGGAAGGTGCGGCAGGCGGCCGGCAGCGAGACGACGTCGTCGGCGATCCAGATCGGGAAGACGCCCGCGTCCGCCGCGATCTCGGCGAGCTGGACGAGGCGTGCGCGGTCGACGCCGACGTCGTCGGAGATGAGCAGGACGATCGCGGGGATCGGGGACTTCGTGCCGGTGTCGTTGGAGCTCTTGGTCCCGATCTCGGCGCCGCGCTCCTGGGCGGCCTGCTTCTCGGAGATGGCTCCGCGTCGGGCGTCGCCGGCCCTGGCCGCCTGCAGGCGGGTCTGGACGAGTTCCTCGATCGCTGCCAGGAGCAGGTTGCCGCTCGACACGCTGTCGGCGAGGTGGCCGACGTCGAGCGGGCTGTTCGGCGACGACGCGTGCGGGAGCCACTTGACCCAGGAGAGGGCGTTCGACCACGCGGGCGAGACGATCGCCGAGACGACGACCTCGGCCGGCGAGTGGAGGGCGGTGAGCTGCACGAGGATGCCGTTCACCGCTCCCCCGGCGGTCTGCGGTGAACCGGCGATGCCGAGCGCGCCCGCGTCGTAGAGGTTGTCGATGATGGGGACGTCGGCGACGGTCGCGTACTGGTCTTTGAGCTTCTCGAGCCGTTCCTGGAACTCCGGCAGGAAACTGTCGCGGGCCTTCGCCGAGACCTCGTTCCTCGACGGCATCGTGCCGACGCCGAGCCGGAGGTTCAGGAAGGACCAGTGCTCGGGGCGCCTGGTCCACAGCAGTGGCCCACGCGTGAGCGCGTGCTTGAGCGCCTCCGAGGTGGACGGTGCCTCGCGCATGCGGACGTCGTGCTCGATCTCCCGCTCGGCCGCGAGCTGCTTGCCGAGGGACTCGAGCCGCTCGTCGAAGATCTTGATCTGCTGCTTGAGCTTCCGCTTGTTGCGCCCGCGACCGGTGAAGTAGTTGCCGATGAGCATGAGCGGCGTCATGGCGATGAAGATGAGCGACAGCGGGTTCTTCGTGAAGAAGTACATCGCGCCGCCGAGGAGCATCGGCGTCAGCATGCCGAGGAGCGGGAACGGCTGGTTCTCACGCTCGGTCGGCGGCTCGGGGGCGGGGAAGGTCTCCCCCGCGTAGCGCTGTTCGACCCGCGGCGACCGGTTGAAGTACACGGGCCCGGCCTTCGGGACGACGCCCGCACGGCCGACGGTCCCGGCGAACCCGATCTCGACCTCGGTGTCGCCGATGAGCACGCGCTCCGGCTCGATGACCTTGAGTCGAGGCACGATGCCACCGTCGACGACGATGCCGTTGGCCGCGCCGAGGTCGACGAGTTCGATCTCGCCGCCGACCTCGAGGCGTGCGTGCCGCTTCGAGACGAGCGGATCGTCGAGGACGATGTCGCAGCTCGCCTCGCGACCGATGGTCCAGCTGCCGGCCGGCAGGGTGAACTCACGGCCGGCGTCATCGCCGGAGAGGACCCGCACCACCGCGACGGCCGGCGCCTGACCGGTGCGCGCCGCGGAGTAGTAGACGCCCGCGTCGGCGAGCTCGATGACGGCACCCGAACCGACCCACGCCTCGCCGATCGGGGCCTCCGGCGGGAGCGGGAGGGTCTCGGTCGAGCCGGGAAGGCGGGCGTGCAGCGTGAAGTCGGCGTTCGCGGAGTCGGGCCCCTGCGGGTCGACGCGCGCGATGGTCGACGCGACCTCCGCGATGCTCGCCGCCGCGTCCGTCGTCACGACGATGTCGGCGGACGAGCCCGACGGCCTGGTCAACGTCAGCTTGATGCGCATGCAGGATCCCCTTGGAGGTGCGGGTCGCTCGGCGCGACCCCGATCAGCCTAGCGACGGAAGCGGGGCGGGCGACTGAACGCGGCACCGCTCGCGATCAATCGCGGGTCGGGCGGACGATCTGTTCGGGATCGTCGACCGTCGAGGGCTCCGGCAGCGGATCGAAGAGTGCCACCGCGAGCTCGACGTTCGAGCAGTCGAGCTCGGGGAGGTTGACCGTCGACGTGACGATCCTGGCACCGTCCACCTGCTCGAGCCGGTACTCGATGCCGCGCGCACCCGGAGCAGCCGGTGCGGTTCCCGCCTCGCTCGCCCATCGCTCGGCGACGCAGCCGCGAACGGACGTGTTCTCCTCGTCCGGTCCGCCCGTCACCTCCACGGGAGCGAACGGGAGCGGGCCGGGCAGGATCTCGGTGCCGCCGCTGTTCGTCACCCGGTCGCGAGCGGCACCGTACAGACGGGACCGCAGGTCGTACCCGGTGGTGGTGGTGAGCTCGGAGAGCGAGAAGTCGTTGCGATTCATCGCGATCGCCTGCGCCTCCAGGGAGGCGCGGACGGCCACGACCCACGGGTCCGCTTCGAGGGGTCCCTGCGGCGCCGCAGACGCCCAGACGACCGTCGGAGCGGGCACCGGCTCGTCATCCATCGGTGTGCAGGCCGCGAGTGAGCCGAGAGCCAGGGTTGCAAGGGTGACCGCACCGATCACCCGCGCATCAACCCTCCGCATCCGCCTGGTACGCGTCGAACGCGTTCGACGCGTTGGTGGCGATGGAGGCCAGGGTGCGGGTGCTTCCGGAGGCGGGGTCGATGATGTCGTCGAGCGCTTCCCGGTTGTCCTGCACCCAGTCCCACCAGACCTCTGCGTCGTCCGTCGTCGGAGGGACGAGCCCGTCCGGCGGCGAGAGTTCCATGAGCGTCTGGGCTACCCCGATCTGGGTCGCGCGGAAACGTGCATCGCCGCCGTCTTCGAGCTGTGTGAGCAGATCGTCGTGCGAGCCCGCCCAGGCATCGCCCGCCGCACCAGTCGCGGCATCCGTCAACTGGCCACGGATGTACCCGATACCCTCGCTGGCGATCTTCTCGGCGATCGCGTCACCGAGCGTCCCCACGAGCTTGTCGAGCCCCGGGATCGGCAACATGCCGACACCGGTCTCGACGACACCGATGGCCGATTGGACGGCCTCGTCGTGGCGGGTGGCTTCACCGAGGTCGACTCCGGCAGTGCTGCCGTCGAGCACGGCCTGCAACGTCGACACCCGGGTGGCGGCGTCCACCGGGTTGTAGAGACCGAGCTCCGCGGCGCCGAGCACGGTGTTCTGGTAATCGTTGACGACGGCCTGCAGCGCCTCGGCACCGCCGCCGTTGCTCCCGGCCAGTCCGAGGATCCGAGCGAGGGCCTCGGGTGAGAGGTTGGCATACACCCGCGGGTCGCCCTCGATGCCGAACGGGTTGATCGACGTCGTCGGATCGGTGACACCATCAGGGTTCTGGCCTCCCACCATCGGGTACTCGACGAGTCCGGGCATCTGCGGGGCGAGCGCTTCGACCAGTTTGATGCTCCCCAGCTCGCTGAGGTTCTCGCTGACGAAGTGTGGGTTGCCGGCGACGTAGCCGGCGGCATCCTCGGTCGCACGAGGCTCGCCGATGAGCCGGGCGATGACGTCATGACTCAGCGTCGACGCCTGATCCCAGGCCTCCGGGATGTAGGCGTTTCCGTCCGCCGGACCGCCCGGAATGGACTGTGCGCCCTCCCAGAGGGCGAGGACGCCCTCGAACCCGTCGAGGCTCGAATCGCGACGCCCGTACCAGTACTCCAGGCGGTTCGCCCCGAGGTCGTCGGAGCCGTAGGGCTCGTCCGGGTACAGCGGCGCGTCGCGGTACGGGTCCTGCTCCGTCGAGGTCAGCCAGTCCATGGCGGCCTCGGGGTACTCACCCAGCGTGCTGAAGACCCGCGAGGTCCAGTCGCCCAGGCGGTTGACGTCGTAGCCGGCCTGCTCCGCCTCGGCGAGGCTGAGGAAGCCGCCGGGGCCCATGACGCCCTGTGCGGGTCCGTACATGCCCTCGTGCGCGCCGGGCAGACCGCGCTCCATCTCGTCGGCGATGTTCGCGAGACCGACCGTCGTCGTCTCTCCGATCGGGTTGTCCTGTTCGTCGCCGAACAGGAACGCGAGGCTCGTCCAGCTCTCCGTGCCATGAACGGACGCGGAACCGTCGTAGAGCTCCTGCGCGAAGTTCTGGCCGACCGCGTCAGTCCAACGCTGGGATCCGACGGACAGACCACCGCGGACGGACTGTGCAAGGAGCAGCGCCGCTGCCGGGGTCATCCATCCGTTCGCACCGGCGTCGTCGATCCGGCTGATGAGCGAGATGAGGTCCTCGCCGCCGAGCGCCAGATTCATCTGCGCCATGACGGACGGGTCGTTGCCGTAGAGCGCGTACAGCGACTGCAGCTGTGCCGCGAGATCGGTCTCGAACGTGCCGTTCCCGAGTTCGGCCGCCATCTCCGCCATGCCGCGGGCGACGGCGGACGGGGTGAGGTCGGATGCGGAGGTGATGCCGATGGCCGCGAGGGCGGCCTGCTGCCGGTCCCAGTTGTCACCACCCGGTGAAGACAGCGCCGACGCGAGCGCATCGTCGGCGGCCTGGCGCTCTTCCGACAGGGCGTCGAGGAGGCGCTGCGCGCTCTGCCGATCGGCGACGGCCGCCTGGTGGACCTGGTCGCGCTGCATCTGCTGCTCGGGCGTCGGCCCACCCATCGGGTCGAGATAGGTCTGGTTGGCGGAGATGTTGGCCTGGAAGATCATCTCGGTGTAGCTCGTCGCACGGGTCTTGATGTCGTCGACCGTGGTCGTGTACGTGGCGATCGCGTCGCGCACCGCAGCCATCGCCGGGGTGATCGCGTCGATCTTGCCGATGGGGGTCGAGAGGGAGGACACCCAGGCGGTCGCGGCGTCGCCGCTCCAGATGGCGTCTGAGATGCCACCCTGAGCGGTGACCGCGACCGTGCGTGCCTCGGTCAGACTCGTCTCGGTCGTCTGGATGGTCGTCGCAGTGGTGCCGAGCGCGCCAGAGTCGATCCGCCCCGGATCGTCAGCAGTCCAGTTGGCCATCAGCCCTCTCCTCCCGGGTTCAGCTGTGCGTCGGTCTGCTCCCAGGCGGTCACGATGTCGCTCGCCGCGCGACCGGCCTCGACCATCGCTCCGCCGGCGAGGGCCACGTGCACGGAGATGTACATCGCGAAGCTCTCCGCCGCGGCGGTCACCGTGCTGCTGCAGCTGCCGGAGAAGTCGAGCGGTACGTTCTGCGGCAGGCCGGACCCGCTGGGTGTCAATGGTGCGGCGACGGCCAGGATCTGGTCCCCGTCGACGACGAGTGGTTGCTCGCTCATCATTCCCCTTCGTGACACCGGCGCAGTGGACCTGCGCCGCCCGCCGATGGCTCCTCAGCGGGTACGTCGTTCAGCGTAACCGAGAGCGCGGGTGACGACGATGGGGAGCACTCCCCATGCCCCGGAGGCCCGTCAGCCGACGACGACGCGGATCGGGAACTCGCCGATCCCGATGGTCGACCCGGCTTCCGCGACGTAGGCCTCGCCCGGCTGGCAGACGGTGACCGCGCCGGACGCGTCCGTGATCGTCGTGCCGTTCGTGGAGTGCAGGTCCGTCACGCGGAGCGACCGTCGTCCGGGTACGACGACCGTGTGCGTCTTCGAGACGGACATGCGCGGGTCGACGAGCGAGCGCAGCTCGGCATCAGGCTGTTCCGGCCGCGCCGCAGGGTTGCGTCCGAGCAGGATCGGCCCGTGGAGCGGGATGCGCTCGCCGTCGGGCAGCTCGAGCGCGAAGTCCCCCGCTCGCAGCGATGCGGAGACGACCGTCGCGCCGAGGTCGGCATGGGCCGGCGCCTGCTCGGTGGCGCGCGCCGAGGCACCGGCGGGCGCGTCGGTCGCTTCCGGTGCGATCGGAGCGCCGGCGATCAGACCCGGGGGAACGGTGATCTGCAGCTCGGGCGGGACGGAGGACGTCGACGCGGCCGGCGCGCGCGTCTGGGCGGGCGCTGCCTGCGGCTCACGGAGCGGTGCTGCAGGAGTCGGTGGCTCGACGACGACCGGCGACGGCACGGGCGCGGAACTCGACGGGGTCGACTGTGGTTCGGGAGCCCCTGTGGCGGGAGTCGGGACCCCGATCACCGGTGCCTCGGGAACGGCGGGTTCGGGGGCCGGAGGCTCGGCTGCCGGTGTGTCGGAGGCCGGCGCCGGATCGGCATCCCTCGGGATCGCGACGTCGGGAGCCGTGGCAGGGGACGGGGTCGACGCGTCGGTCACCGTCTGAGACCAGCCCGCGGAGACCGCTCCGCCCATGACGGGCATGTTCGCGAGTGTCGCCGCAGGCCCAGCGTCTGCGCTGGTCGGTGCTTCCGCCGGACGCGGAGCGAGCTCGGTGCGCGTGCCGTGCACGCGCAGGGTGGCGGACGCGCCGGGATCGGACTCCGAGACCAGCTCGGCGAGCGCGCGCAGGAAGCTCAGGAACGGCTCCTGTCCGAGCAACGAGCGCTGACGCCGGCGCTTCTGGACGCCGTGCTGCATGATGAAGGTCGCCGCCGCCGTACCGCGCGCGGACGGGGCGGTCGTGATCGCGAACGCGAGCAGTGGCGCGGGGTCGTCGACCGAGACGACCCGCAACCGGATGTCCGCGCTCGTCCCACCGTCGATCGCGACGTAGTGCCTGGTCTGCTGAGCATCCTCACCGGAGGCGGCGACCGCACGTTGGACAAGGGCGACGACGTCGTCGGCGGTCCCCGCGAGGTCGAGATCCAGACCGGTGTCGGTCAGGTCGGGTGATCTCATCGGTGGTTCCTCCCCAAGCGCCGTCGGCCGACGACGGCAACGGATCGATTATCGCCTACGCCGTCGCCCTCGTGGGGAGGGACGGGCGGCGCACCTCGCGAGCGGCCCCGGGTGGACGTCGCATCGGCTCACCGCGCGTCGTGCTCCCAGGGCCAGCGCGGGGTCGGGCGCCGCCCGGTCGACGACGTCGCGACAGCGGCGGCCGCGAGGACGATGACGAGCGCGAGCACACCCACGGTGACCGAGAACGGTCCGGTCAGCGTCGTCACCGCGAAGGCGGCGGCGTCCGCTCCGTCCCGGCTGGCGATCGCGTCGAACACGCCGCCGCTCACCCCGTAGGCGAGCCAGGCGAGGAGCCCCGCGAGGACCGCGGAGCCGACCGAGACGCGCAGCGGTGTGCGGCGCGTCTCACGGATGATCGCCCAGAGGACCACGATCGTGGCGACCACGACCATGAGCGGACCGGTCAGCGGGCCGGCGTCCCGGTCGGTCACGACGTCGAGGTCCGCCAGCAGGCTGATGAACCCGAAGGCGCAGACGACGAGCGCCACGTAGGTGACCGCTGCGAACGGGGCGACCCACCAGGGGCCACGTGCTCCGTCCGCGTCACCGGTCATGCTCAGCGGGCGGTCGTCGGTCCGGCTTCGAGGACGCGCTCGTACTCGGCGCGGGCCTCGAGGTTCGCCTCGCGCACCTTGCGTCCGCGTGCCGCGATCCAACCACCGAGCCAGACGGGGATCTCACGGGCGACGACGAAGGCGAGGACCGGCCCGAAGGTGAAGGCGACACCGGTGACCTCGGCGAGGATCTCGTCGATGCTGAGCGTCCACGCGCGCTCCTGGATCAGGAACCCGCCGACCCACGCGAGGAAGACGACCAGGCCGATGATGAAGCCGCCGAGCACCCAGTGCACCCAGCCGGAACGGTTCACTATGGTCGCGGTGACGACCCAGGCCAGGAAGAAGCCTGCGGCGGCCATGAGGAACGGCCAGCTGGTGGCGATCTGGATGAGGTTCTCGACGAACGTGCCGTCGCCTTCCAGCACCAGCTGAAGGCCCGCGACAGCGGCCGCGTAGAGGCCGGCGAAGATGATGGTACCGAGGAGACCGATGAGGATGCCGAAGCCGCGGTTGCCGCGGACCTCCGGCTCGGACGGCGCCTGGACGTACAGCGGGAAGGCCTGCTGCTGCTCGGTCTCCGCGGCGGCGGCGGTCGCGGTCGCGCCGGAGCGGGCGACCGGCTCGTATGCGGCGGCGGGGTACGGGTGGGCACCGGTGTCGGCCTGCCGGGTGGTCGAGGTCGGGGTACCGGCGGCGTCGTCGTCGTCAAAGTCGATGTTCGAGTACGCACGCTGCGGCGTGTGCGGCTGGTAGGGACGCGTCTCGCGCACCCCGGCGTCCGAGGCGGTGTCTGCGCGGTCTGCGACCCGGCGGTCGTCGACGACCGGGTCCGCCCCGACGCCGTCCGCCGTGGTGATGGTGTCCTGCTGCACGGTGTCCTCGGAGAGGATGTCCCGCTCGGCCACGGGCCGCTCGGCCGCGGGCTGTTCGGCCGCGGGCTGTTCGGCCGCGGTCGTGGGACGCGCGGAGCCAGACGCGGTCTGGGCAGCCGCCGGAGTGCTCGGGTCGGTGGGCGATCCGGGCTCGGGGTTCTGGGTGCTCATCGCGTACTCCTTCGGCGGAAGCCAGTTCAGGAGCGCCCTCACGGCGCTCCGCTCGCCACGGTAGCAAGCCGGGACGCGGATGCCCGGCAACCTCGCCGGGACTCGCTCACTCCTGTCGACCCGATTCAGGTCCGATTCATATCCGGAGGAAACGGTCCCCTCAGCTCCGTGCGGTTGGGTGGGAGCTCGAACAGCCATCTGTCGGATCACTGCCGATCCCGCGACGCCGATCCCCCACGGCGTATCCCCCGGAAAGGCCCCATGCCCGAGCAACTCCCCCACGACCGTCACGTCGATTCCCGCTCCCCCTTCAGGCGGCTCTCCTCCCGCTACCGCGCCCTCCCCCTGCGCGCGCGACGCGTGGTCGCCGGCACCGCTGCCGGAGCCGTCCTCCTCCTCGCCACCGCGGTGATCACCCCGATCGCGCTGCAGCACTCCGACGCGACCGGATCCGAGCCGGCCGCGCAGGCTCTGGGCGGGACGACGTCCACGGTCCCGGCCTCCACGGTCAACGCCACGGCGGTCACCGCGATCTCCGCCACGACCGGATCCGTCGCAGGCGGGAGCACCCTGACCGTGAGCGGTGTCGACGTGGACGGCGTGACCCGCGTCGTGTTCGGCGAGGAGGAAGCCCGGATCCTGTCGGCGACGAGCACCGAGGTGACCGTCGCCGTGCCGGCAGCCACCCGCTTCTCCCCCGCCGACGTCGGCATCGCCGTCTACGCGGACGAGCTCCGGGTCGACGGTGATGCGCTGAGCTACAGCTACGACATCACGAGCCCCGTCGACGCGCAGATGGCCTACGTGTTCACGCACTGGAACGACTACAACCTGGCTGAATACGGCTCCCTGGTCGACACCGACTGCGCGAACTTCGCCAGCCAGAGTCTGCTGGAACGCGGGTGGACGATGGACGAGGACTGGTGGGCCGAGGGGACCGGTGACGACTTCGACTTCTCGAAGGCCTGGGTCAGCTCGACGTTCTTCATGAACTACGTCGAGGAGCACCCCGACCTCGCCACCGCTCTCGACGACACGCAGCGCGACCAGGTCAAGGTCGGTGACATCGTGCAGTTCGACTGGGACAACAGCGGGGACCGCGACCACACGGGCATCGTGTCGAAGGTCGAGACCACCGACGCCGGCACCCAGGTGTACTACGCGGGACACACCGACGACACCGACTACCGCACCGTGGACGAGGCGATCACCGTCATCCACCCCGGCGCCTCCGTGTACTACTGGAGCATCGCCTAGCCACCGTTCTCCGACCCTTTCTCAGGAGTCCGGCGGCGTTTCCAGCCCGTGGTTGCGCGGCGCGCCGTGCACTTCCTGAGAACGGTCGCCCGGCCGTCAGGCGGGGAAGAGCGTCGAGACGATCGCCTGTGTCCAGCCGCTGATGGTCGTGTTCGACCATCTCGTGGCGATCCACGTGCCGTCCCGCACGAAGTGACGTTCGCCGTACGTCCCGGCGTCCTCCGAGACCTCGGTGAAGCACATCGTGCCTCCGGTCTCCTCGGAACAGGTGAAACCGGCCTCGTTCATGCGCGCGACCACCGACGCCTGGGTCGCAGCGTCGATGGAGAGGACGTTGGTGGTGATGCCGACGTCGCCGCCACCGCTCGCCTTCACCAGGGCACAGTTCAGACGGTCGGTGTTCGAGGAGATCACGGCCACGAGTGCGCTGTCGTTCGAACCGAAGAAGTCGGTGGCGAGTTCCGGCAGTGACCACTCCGGATTCAGCGCGAGGAAGCCGTCCGAGGTCAGTGAGTCGATGTAGCCGGCCGGGAAGAGTTGCGTGCACTCGGTCGGACGCACCGGCGCCGCGGGCGTCTCGGCGGCGTCCGTCGCGGTCGGAGCAGGAGAGGAGCCGGCGGTCGCCGTCGCACTCGGTGTACGGGTCGAGTCGGCGGCAGGGGTACCGCCCGGGCCGACGACCAGGAGCCCGATGACCACGACGAGCGCGATCGCCAGCACACCGGCGAGCACGCTCAAACCGATGACCACGCGATTGCGCTTCCGCCGGGGTGCCGGAGCACCGTAGCGGACGTCTGGCTGCGCCGGAGTCGCGTCCGGCTCGAGCGGCTGGAACTGGCCGGTGGGCTGCTCGGGCTGATCACTCATCGGACCAGCATGTCGTGCGGAGACCCGCCACACAACTCACCGGTACTCGATTCGTTCGCCCATTCCTGGGCGAACGAGCGCTTGTTCGCCCAGGAATGGGCGAACGAACGACGGAGGGCCCGTCCCGATCGAGAAACGATCGGGACGGGCCCTCCGGGTGAGTCGTTCAGCCCTAGTTGTAGTTACCCGGGGTGAAGTCGTCGGAGCTGAAGCTGTCGAAGTCGACGAAGCTCAGGTCGGACTCGTTGAACGCGCCGTCCTCACCGAAGATGCGGTTCGGGTAACGCTCCGCCTTCGCCTCCTCGGTGGCCTCGACCGTCACGTTGCGGTAGCGCGCCAGGCCGGTACCGGCCGGGATGAGCTTACCGATGATGACGTTCTCCTTGAGGCCGACCAGCGGGTCGCTCTTGCCTTCCATCGCGGCCTGCGTGAGGACACGCGTGGTCTCCTGGAAGGAAGCGGCCGACAGCCACGACTCGGTCGCGAGGGACGCCTTGGTGATACCCATGACCTCCTGGCGAGCCGATGCGGTGCGACGACCCTCCGACACGGCCGAGCGGTTGAGCTCGGCATAGCGCAGGCGGTCGACGAGCTCGCCGGGCAGCAGGTCGGTGTCGCCGTGGTCGACCACGGTCACCTTCCGCAGCATCTGGCGCACGATGACCTCGATGTGCTTGTCGTGGATCGGGACACCCTGCGAGCGGTACACGCCCTGGACGCCACCGACGAGGTGCTTCTGGACCTCGCGGACGCCCTGCACGCGCAGAACCTCCTTGGGGTCGACCGCACCGACGTGGATCTTCTGACCGAGCTCGACGTGCTGTCCGTCCTCGACGAGGAGGACCGCGCGCTTCAGCACCGGGTAGACGACCGGCTCGTCGCCGTTGTCGGGCGTCAGGATGACCTTACGAGCCTTGTCGTTCTCGTCGATCGTGATGCGACCGGCGGCCTCGGCGATCGGGGTCGCACCCTTGGGGGTACGAGCCTCGAACAGCTCCTGCACGCGAGGCAGACCCTGCGTGATGTCGTCCGCCGATGCCGAACCACCCGTGTGGAAGGTACGCATCGTCAGCTGGGTACCGGGCTCACCGATCGACTGGGCCGCGATGATGCCGACGGCCTCGCCGATGTCGACGAGCTTGCCCGTGGCGAGCGAGCGGCCGTAGCAGGCTGCACACACACCGACGGTCGACTCGCAGGTCAGGACCGAGCGCACCTTGATGTTCTCGACACCCGCGGAGACGAGCTTGTCGATGAGCACGTCACCGACGTCCTCGCCGGCCTCGGCGACGACCTCACCCTTCGGATTGACCGCAGCAGCGGCCAGCGAACGGGCGAACACGGAGTTCTCCACGTTCGGGTCGCGCACGAGCTCACCGGAGCTGTCGACGTTCGCGATCGCGAGCTCGAGACCCTTGGTCGTGCCGCAGTCGTCTTCGCGGATGATGACATCCTGCGAGACGTCGACGAGACGACGCGTGAGGTATCCCGAGTCGGCGGTACGGAGCGCCGTGTCGGCCAGACCCTTACGAGCACCGTGGGTCGCGATGAAGTACTCCGCGACCGACAGGCCCTCACGGTAGGAGGAGATGATCGGGCGAGGGATGATCTCACCCTTCGGGTTGTTCACCAGGCCTCGCATACCCGCGATGTTGCGGATCTGCAGCCAGTTACCACGAGCACCCGACGACACCATGCGGTTGATGGTGTTGTCCGCCGGGAAGTTCGCGCGCATGGCCTCGGCGACCTTCTCGGTGGCCTCCGTCCAGATCTTGATGAGCTCCTGACGACGCTCGGCATCCGTGGTCAGACCCTTGTCGAACTGGCTCTGGACCTTGGCGGCCTGCTTCTCGTAGCCCTGCACGATCTCGCGCTTGTTCGGCGGGGTCAGGACGTCGCTGAGCGCAACGGTCACACCGGAACGCGTCGCCCAGTGGAAACCGGCGTCCTTGATGTTGTCGAGCGTGGCCGCGACGACCGTCTTCGGGTACCGCTCCGCGAGGTCGTTGACGATCGAGGACAGCTTGCCCTTGTCCGCCACGTCTTCCACGTAGGGGTAGTCCGCCGGCAGCGCCTCGTTGAAGAGTGCGCGACCGAGGGTCGTCTCGACGAGTGCGACACCCGAGCCCTCGTAGCCCTCAGGGCCCGTGCCCTCGGCGAACGTCACGTCGGTCAGACGGATGCGCACCTTGGCGTTGAGGTCGAGCGAGCCCTGGTCCTTCGCGAGGATGGCCTCGGCGACGGACGAGAATGCACGGCCCTCACCCTCGACACCCTCCTTGAGGGTGGTCAGGTGGTGGAGACCGATGATCATGTCCTGCGTGGGCAGGGTGACCGGACGGCCGTCGGACGGCTTCAGGATGTTGTTCGACGCGAGCATCAGGATGCGCGCCTCGGCCTGGGCCTCGACGGAGAGCGGGAGGTGGACAGCCATCTGGTCGCCGTCGAAGTCCGCGTTGAACGCGGCGCAGACGAGCGGGTGCAGCTGGATGGCCTTGCCCTCGACGAGCTGAGGCTCGAACGCCTGGATGCCGAGACGGTGCAGCGTTGGCGCACGGTTCAGCAGCACGGGACGCTCGCGGATGATCTCCTCCAGCACGTCCCAGACCTCGGGGCGGCTGCGCTCGACCATGCGCTTCGCGGCCTTGATGTTCTGAGCGTGGCTCAGGTCGATCAGGCGCTTGATGACGAACGGCTTGAAGAGCTCCAGCGCCATCTGCTTGGGCAGACCACACTGGTGCAGCTTCAGCTGCGGGCCGACGATGATGACCGAACGGCCCGAGTAGTCGACGCGCTTGCCGAGCAGGTTCTGGCGGAATCGACCCTGCTTCCCCTTCAGCATGTCGCTGAGGGACTTCAGGGCACGGTTGCCGGTACCGGTGACGGGGCGACCACGACGACCGTTGTCGAACAGTGCGTCCACGGCCTCCTGCAGCATCCGCTTCTCGTTGTTGACGATGATCTCGGGAGCCCCGAGGTCGAGCAGACGACGCAGACGGTTGTTGCGGTTGATCACACGACGGTAGAGGTCGTTGAGGTCGGAGGTCGCGAAGCGGCCACCGTCGAGCTGCACCATCGGGCGGAGCTCCGGCGGGATGACCGGGACCACGTCGAGGACCATCGCCGCCGGCGAGTTACCGGTGATGAGGAACGAGTTGACCACGCGCAGACGCTTGATGGCGCGGATCTTCTTCTGACCCTTGCCCTCCGCGATCTGGTGGTGGAGCAGCTCGGACTCGGCCGCGAGGTCGAAGGACAGCAGGCGCTTCTTGACCGCCTCGGCACCCATGTAGGCCTCGAAGTACAGGCCGAAGCGGTCCTGCAGCTCGTGGAACACGGAGTCCTCGGGCTTGAGGTCGCCGACCTTGAGGTTGCGGAAGTCCTCCCAGACGCGCTCGAGGTGAGCGATCTGCTCGTCGTAGGACTTACGGGTCTGGCTCATCTCCTTCTCGGCGGCGTCCTTGGTGCGACGCTTCTGCTCGCTCTTGGCGCCTTCCTCCTCGAGGGCGACGAGGTCGTCCTCGAGCTTCTTCAGGCGGTCTGCGATGCGCGAGTCGCGCTGGTCGCCGAGCGTCTTGATCTCGAGACGGAGCTCGTTCTCAAGGCCGGGCATGTCCTGGTGACGTGCGTCCTCGTCCACATCGATGACCATGTAGGCCGCGAAGTAGATGACCTTCTCGAGGTCCTTGGGCGCCATGTCCAGCAGGTAGCCGAGGCGCGAGGGGACACCCTTGAAGTACCAGATGTGCGTGACCGGGGCGGCGAGTTCGATGTGGCCCATGCGCTCACGGCGCACCGACGACTTCGTGACCTCGACACCGCAGCGCTCGCACACGATGCCCTTGAAGCGGACCCGCTTGTACTTGCCGCAGGCGCACTCCCAGTCGCGGGAAGGACCGAAGATCTGCTCACCGAACAGACCGTCCTTCTCGGGCTTGAGGGTGCGGTAGTTGATGGTCTCGGGCTTCTTGACCTCTCCGTGCGACCAGGCACGGATGTCGTCTGCGGTGGCCAGACCAATGCGAAGCTCGTCAAAAGTTGTGACGTCGAGCAATGTATCTCCTATGAAAGGTTTCGTCAGTCTCTACAGTGGTCAGGCTTAGATCTCGTCGATGGACGACGACTCGAACCTGGAGGAAATGTTGATCCCGAGCTCCTCGGCGGCGCGGAACGCGTCGTCGTCGGTGTCGCGCAGGCTCACCGCGGTGCCGTCGGCCGAGAGGACCTCGACGTTCAAGCACAGCGACTGCATCTCCTTGATGAGCACCTTGAAGCTCTCGGGGATACCCGGCTCCTGGATGTTCTCGCCCTTGACGATGGCCTCGTACACCTTGACGCGGCCGAGGATGTCGTCGGACTTGATGGTCAGGAGCTCCTGGAGCGCGTACGCGGCTCCATAGGCCTCGAGGGCCCAGACCTCCATCTCACCGAAGCGCTGTCCACCGAACTGAGCCTTACCACCGAGCGGCTGCTGCGTGATCATCGAGTACGGACCCGTCGAACGCGCGTGGATCTTGTCGTCCACGAGGTGGTGCAGCTTGAGGATGTACATGTAGCCGACCGAGACCGGTGCCGGGAACGGCTCACCGGAGCGGCCGTCGAACAGACGCGCCTTTCCGGAGGAACCGATGAGGCGGTCGCCGTCGCGGGTGACGTTGGTCGAGTCGAGCAGACCGGCGATCTCCTCCTCGGAGGCGCCGTCGAACACCGGGGTCGCGACCTTGGTGTTCGGCTCGGCCGAGTGCGCGGCAGCCGGGAGCTTCTTGGCCCAGCTGGGCTTGCCCTCGACGTTCCAGCCCTGCTTCGCGATCCACCCCAGGTGGATCTCGAGGACCTGACCGAAGTTCATTCGACCGGGGATGCCGAGCGGGTTGAGGATGACGTCGACCGGCGTGCCGTCCTCGAGGAACGGCATGTCCTCGACGGGCAGGATCTTCGCGATGACACCCTTGTTGCCGTGACGGCCGGCGAGCTTGTCGCCCTCGGTGATCTTGCGCTTCTGGGCGATGTAGACGACCACACGCTGGTTGACGCCCGAGCCGAGCTCGTCGTCGCCGTCCTGTGCGTCGAACACCTTGACGGCGATGATCGTGCCGGCTTCACCGTGGGGGACCTTCAGCGAGGTGTCGCGGACTTCGCGGCTCTTCTCGTTGAAGATGGCGCGGAGCAGGCGCTCCTCGGCGGAGAGCTCGGTCTCACCCTTCGGCGTGACCTTGCCGACGAGGATGTCGCCGGGGCGGACCTCGGCACCGATGCGGATGATGCCGCGCTCGTCGAGGTCCTTCAGCAGCTCCGGGCTGACGTTCGGGAGATCACGGGTGATCTCCTCCTTGCCGAGCTTGGTGTCGCGGGCGTCGACCTCGTACTCCTCGATGTGGATCGAGGAGAGGACGTCGTCCTTCACCAGGTTCTGGCTGAGGATGATCGCGTCCTCGAAGTTGTGACCCTCCCACGTCATGAAGGCGACGAGGAGGTTCTTGCCGAGCGCGAGCTCGCCGTTCTCCGTGGCGGGGCCGTCGGCGATGACCTCGCCGGCCTCGATGCGTGCACCCTCGGAGACGATGACGCGGTTGTTGTAGCTCGTGCCCTGGTTGGAGCGGTCGAACTTGCGCAGGTAGTAGGTCTGCGTGCCACCCTCGTCGAGCTGGACGGTGACGGACTCGGCCGACACCTCCTGGACGACGCCGGCCTTGTCGGCGGTGACGACGTCACCCGCGTCGATGGCTGCGTAGCCCTCCATACCGGTACCGACGAGCGGCGAGTCCGACATGAGGAGCGGGACGGCCTGACGCTGCATGTTGGCACCCATGAGTGCGCGGTTCGCGTCGTCGTGCTCGAGGAACGGGATGAGGGAGGTCGCGACCGACACCATCTGGCGCGGGGAGACGTCCATGTAGCCGATCTCCTCGGACGGGATGAGGTCGACCTCGCCGCCCTTCTTCCGGGCGAGGACGCGGTCCTCCTGGAAGTGGCCGTCGCTCTTCAGCGGAGCGTTGGCCTGCGCGACGATGTAGTTGTCCTCTTCCATCGCGGTCAGGTAGTCGATGTCCTCGGTGACCCGGCCGTCGACGACGCGACGGTACGGGGTCTCGATGAAACCGAACGAGTTGATCCGCGCGAACGATGCGAGCGAACCGATGAGGCCGATGTTCGGGCCTTCCGGGGTCTCGATCGGGCACATGCGGCCGTAGTGCGACGGGTGGACGTCTCGCACCTCGACGCCTGCACGCTCACGCGACAGACCACCGGGGCCGAGCGCCGAGAGGCGACGCTTGTGGGTCAGACCCGCGAGCGGGTTGTTCTGGTCCATGAACTGCGACAGCTGCGAGGTTCCGAAGAACTCCTTGATCGCGGCGACGACGGGGCGCACGTTGATCAGGGTCTGCGGCGTGATGGCCTCGATGTCCTGCGTGGTCATGCGCTCGCGGACGACGCGCTCCATGCGGGACAGACCGGTGCGGACCTGGTTCTGGATGAGCTCGCCGACGGCGCGGATGCGACGGTTGCCGAAGTTGTCGATGTCGTCCGTGTCGAGACGGAGGTCGACGGGCTTGCCGTTGCGGACACCCGGGAGGGTGGCCGTTCCGCGGTGCAGGGCGACGAGGTACTTGATCGTGGCGACGATGTCGTCGGTCGTCAGGACGGAGTCGCTGAGCGGCTTGTCGAGACCGAGCTTGTTGTTGATCTTGTACCGGCCGACCTTCGCGAGGTCGTAGCGCTTCGAGTTGAAGTAGAAGTTGTCGAGGAGCGCACGCGCGGCCTCGGCTGCGACCTGCTCGCCCGGACGGAGCTTGCGGTAGATGTCGCGGAGCGCGTCCTCCTTGGTGAGGATCGTGTCCTTCTCGAGGGTGAGCTCGATCGACTCGTAGCCCTTGAACTCCTCGAGGATCTCCTCGCTCGTCATGCCGAGCGCCTTGAGGAACACGGTGACGGACTGCTTGCGCTTGCGGTCGATGCGGACGCCGACCTGGTCGCGCTTGTCGATCTCGAACTCGAGCCAGGCACCGCGGCTCGGGATGACGCGAGCGGAGAAGATGTCCTTGTCGGAGGTCTTCTCCTGAGCCGACTCGAAGTACACGCCCGGGCTGCGGACGAGCTGCGAGACGACGACACGCTCGGTGCCGTTGATGATGAAGGTACCGCGCTCGGTCATGAGCGGGAAGTCGCCCATGAAGACCGTCTGCGTCTTGATCTCACCGGTGAGGTGGTTCATGAACTCGGCCTCGACGTAGAGCGGGGCCGCGTACGTCTTGCCGCGCTCCTTGCACTCGTCGATGGAGTACTTCTCGGGCTCGAGGTACGGGTTGGCGAAGGAGAGCTGCATCGTCTCGCCGAGGTCCTCGATGGGCGAGATCTCCTCGAAGATCTCGTCGAGGCCGCTCTTCGTGGGCAGGTCCTGTCGGCCGGCCTGGGTGGCTTCTGCGACGCGTGCCTTCCACACGTCGTTGCCGACCAGCCAGTCGAAGCTCTCGGTCTGCAGAGCCAGGAGGTCTGGAACCGTGAGCGTGTCGGTGATCTTCGCGAACGAGAGGCGGGATGCTCCGCGGCCGTTCTTGGGTGAGTTGGTGGTTGCGTTGCGCGCAGCAGCCAAGGGGATAACCTCCGGAGGCCTGTTGGGGGCCGAGTTACTGGTCGTCAGTGGAGTTACTCACCAGAAAGAGAACATGTGGCGGGTTGGACCCGCACACCAGCCGACCGCAATATGAAGGCATAGAGATTCTGGGAGCGCAAAGAACAACTATATGCCGGAATCTTCGGCGTGTCTACTCTTTCCTTGACGAGTTTTCGACTTTCCGGTATAACCGCCGCGTCGACCCCGGTGTTCCCGTCAACCCGTGCTGAACCGCAGACGCTGACCGGGCCGGAGTTGCGCCAGGAGGTCTCGGTCCGCGGCACGCACGACCGCGACGACCGGATACCCGCCGGTGACCGGGTGGTCGGCCGACAGGATCGTCGGCAGACCGCTCGGCGGCACCTGGACCGCCCCGGCGACCATGCCCTCGCTCGGCAGTTCCCGACCGGGATCGAGTCGCTCGAGCGGAGGCCCGTCGAGGCGCATCCCGATGCGATCGGCGTCGGCCGTCATGGTCCACGGCTGCTCGACGAGGCGCCGCAGGGAGGCGTCGTCGAACCAGTCCCGGCGGGGCCCCGGCGAGATCCGCACGAGACGCTCCCCGGCGTCGGGCCGCGTCCACGGGGCGATGTCGAGCGGAGGGACGCGGCGGCGCGGGGTGGGGAGGACCGGGAGTCGATCGCCGGCGACGACCGGTGCCGGGCCGAGGCCGGCCAGGGTGTCCGTCGACCGCGAGCCGAGGAGCCGCGGGCCGTCGAAGCCGCCGCGGACGGCGAGGACGTACCGGAGCCCGTGGGTCGCCGCGCCGAGTTCGAGCCGGGAGCCGGCCTGTACGCGGACGGCGCGGTGCCCGTCGGACCGCCTGCCGTCGACGGTGATCGGACCCCACGCACCGGTCACGGCGATCCAGAGGTCGACCTCGGCGACGGCCACGAACGGGCCCAGGACGACCTCGAGCGCCGCACGGCCCTCCGGGTTGCCGACGAGACGGTTGGCGAGGCGCAGGGCGCCGCGGTCGAGCGCGCCGGACGGGCTGACCCCGAGGGCCGCGGCCCCAGGTCGACCCAGGTCCTGCACGGTGGTCGCCGGTCCCGCCGCCTCCACGAGCAGCGTCCCGCCCATCATGCGGCGACCTGCACGAAGCGCACCCGGCCGCCGGGGACGAGAAGGGCGGGCGGGTCCGCTGCATCTTCCCACAGGACGGCGTCGGTCGTCCCGATGATGCGCCACCCGCCCGGGGAGGCACGCGGATAGACGCCGCTGAACGTTCCGGCGAGCGCCACCGAACCCGCGGGGACGGTCGTCCGCGGCACACTCAGGCGCGGGATCTCGAGTGGCCGGCCGATCATCTCGTCCTCCCGTTCCGGGACGAGGTAGGCAAATCCCGGCGCGAAGCCGCTGAAGGCGACGGTCCATGCGCGAGCGGTGTGCCAGGCGATGAGATCCGCTGCCTCCATGCCGAGCAGCTCCGCGGTCTCGCGGAGGTCCGGTCCGTCGTAGCGGACGTGGATGACGACGTCCGGCCGCGCCAGCTCCTCCTCGACAGCGACCGCCGAGCCTCCCGCGCCGGGTGCGAGCGCCCGTTCAGCGGTCGCGAGCAACCAGGTCCCCACCGCGGCGAGCGCCGGACCCCGCGCGTCCGTCACGGCGAGCACGGTCCGGGCGGCCGGGACGAGGTCGACCAGCCCCGCCGGGCGCGACGCGGCGAGCGCCCGGTGCACGAGCAGCACGTCCTCGAGCGATCCGAGTTCGAGGAGTACGGCCTCCTCCCCCATCGCTCGGAGCACGGGTCCCGATGAGGTGTCCGTGTTCACCACGGCGCGACCAGTGCGACGCCGGCGTCCAGCAGGGCGGTCCTGACCGCCGTGGCGAGCGACACGGCTCCCGGGGTGTCGCCGTGCACGCAGAGCGAGACCGCGTCGAGTTCGACGCCGGCACCGTCGACACTGGTGATGCGTCGGTCGAGGACGAGGGAGACGGCGCGGCGGGCGGCGGCCGTCTCATCGGTGACCAGTGCCCCGGGGGTATCACGCGGGACGAGCGAACCGTCGGAGCGGTAGCCGCGGTCGACGAAGGCTTCAGCGACGAAGCGGAGCCCGGCGGCGAGGGTCTCGCGTCCGATCACGGAGCCGGGCATCCCGAGCACGGGAAGTGGTCGCCCGAGCTCTTCGGAGGCCGTGACCACCGCGCGGACGACCGCCCGCGCCTGGACCCGGTCGTGCGCGATCCGGTTGTAGAGGGCGCCGTGCGGCTTCACGTAGGCGAGCCCCACGGCGGTCCCGTCGGCTTCGCCGACCTCGTCGACCGCTCGCTGCAGGGCGCGGAGCTGCTCCAAGACCTCCGCTTCGAGCACCTCGGCGGGTACGTCCTGGTCGCGGCGCCCGAAGCCCGCCTCGTCCCGGTAGGAGGGGTGGGCTCCCAACGACACCCCGTGGGCCGTCGAGCGGCGGACGGCGTCGCGCATGGACGCGTCGTCCCCGGCGTGGAAGCCGCAGGCGACGTTCGCGCTCGTGATGAGGGCGAACATGGCGTCGTCGTCGGCGGTCGGCACGCCGCGCCAGACCTCGCCGAGGTCGCTGTTGAGGTCCACCTGCGCCACGGCCGCACCCCTTCCGCTCCGCCTCCCACGCCTGCGGGAAAGTCTAGGGTGGGGGTATGGACGAGGCACAGGTACGACTCGGCGTCAGCGGATACCTGGCCAGGATCGAGGCCGACCGCTTCGTGCCGGGCACCTATCAGCTGGTGGTCGACGGCACGCCGCAGTCGCACGTCAACCTCGATCAGCCCGAGGAGCTCTTCTTCGAGTACATCCAGCGCATCGGTCACATCATCGACGAGATCGCCGATCCCGGTCAGCCGATCACGGCGGTACACCTCGGCGCCGGCGCGCTCACCCTCCCCCGCTACGTCGAGGCGACGAGGCCGGGCTCGCGGCAGCAGGTCGTCGAGCTCGAGCGCGAACTCATCGATCTCGTGCGCGAGCACCTCCCCTGGTCGAAGCGCGCCCAGATCCGCGTCCGCTACGGCGACGCCCGCGAGATCGTCGCGAAGCTGCCGCCGGGGCTCCGGGGCACCGTCGACCTCGTCGTCGTCGACATCTTCAGCGGCGCCAACACGCCGGCCCACGTCACGAGCACGGAGTTCTACGCCTCGGCGGTCGAGCTGCTGTCGCCGACCGGCGTCATCGTCGTGAACGTCGCCGACGGCCGCGGACTCGCCTTCGCCCGCGGACAGGCCGCGACGCTCGCCGACTCCGTGTCACACGTCGCCGCCCTCGCGGAGACGCAGATCCTCAAAGGCCGCCGCTTCGGGAACGTCGTCCTCGTCGGTTCGAACACCGCGCTCCCACTCGACTTCCTGCCGAGGCTCCTCGCGGCCGGACCCCACCCCGCCAAGGCGGTGGCTGGCGCCGAGCTGCGCGCCTTCATCGCGGGGGCACAGGTCGTCACGGACACGACCGCCGTCCCCTCCCCGAACCCCGCCCAGGGCATCTTCCAGACGAAGGGCTGACCATGGCCACCACGCAGACGCCGCGACGACGGGGCCTGCGTGCGCCCGCCTCGCTCACCACCCTGCTCGCCGCCACCGCCCTGGCGCTCGTGGCCTGCACCGACGGGGAGCCACGATCACCGGGTACGGCCTCCCTTTCCCCCTCCCCCGCGCCGAGTGCGTCCGCATCGACGCCCACATCCGCGGTTCCCACCGGGCCGGTCGCCCCGACCGGTGAGGCCACCACGGTCGTCGGCGGCCTGGACGCGCCCTGGTCGATGGTCCGACTCGTCTCGGGCAGCACGCTGGTGAGCCAGCGCGACGCGGGCGATATCCTCGAGGTCGTCAGCGGCGGCGCGGTGCGGCAGGTCGGCGTGGTCCCCGGGGTGGCCGCGGGAGGCGAGGGCGGGCTGCTCGGGCTCGCCGCCCTCACGCCGGCGGGATCGGAGACCGCGGGAACCTGGCTCTACGCCTACCTGACGACGTCGTCCGACAACCGGATCGTGCGGTTCCCGCTCACGGGAGCGGCAGGGTCGTACGCGCTCGGCGGCGTCGAGGAGGTCCTCGTCGGCATCCCCCGGGCCGGGAACCACAACGGCGGACGCATCGCGTTCGGACCGGACGGCATGCTCTACGCCACCACGGGTGACGCCGGTGACCGGAGCCTGGCCCAGGACGTGAGCAGCCTCGGCGGGAAGATCCTGCGGCTCACGCCCGACGGCGCGGTACCGGGCGACAACCCCTTCCCGGGGTCGCCCGTCCACTCCCTCGGCCATCGCAACCCGCAGGGCATCGCGTGGGATCGCGACGGCGGCCTGTGGGCGAGCGAATTCGGCCAGAACACCTGGGACGAGCTCAACCGGATCACCCCCGGTGGGAACTACGGCTGGCCGGTCGCCGAGGGCATCGCCGGAGCCCAGGGCATGATCGACCCGGTCGCGCAGTGGGCCACGGAGGACGCGAGCCCGAGCGGTCTCGCGATCATCGACGACACGATCTTCATGGCCTCGCTCCGCGGCGAGCGCCTGTACGGCATCACCGACGGCGTGCACGTCCCGGCGGGGAGCAGCGCGCTCGTGGGCGTGATCGACGCGGTGCCCTACCTCGTCGGCGAGTTCGGACGGATCCGCGACGTCGTCGCCGGCCCGCCGGGGACCGCCTGGATCCTCACGAACAACACCGACGGCCGGGGCTCGCCCGGAACCGAGGACGACCGGATCGTCGAACTCCCCCTCGCCCCGCTCGCGGCCCGCTGAGGGCGACCGCCACACCGGAGGGTCGTCCCGCTCCTGCGGTCCGGTGTCGGTCGCCGGGAGTACCATCCAGGCATGGCAGAACTCAGTCGGGTCACGGCGTGGGCACAGGCGCTCATCGTGCTGCACCTCGACCCGACGGTCTGGACCTTCGGCTTCGACAACGCCAAGCGACGCGCCGGCCTGTGCAACTTCACGACGAAGCGCATCACCGTCTCGCGCTATCTCGCTGCACGCTACGACGACGACGAGATCCACCAGATCCTCCTCCACGAGGTCGCGCACGCCCTCGCCGGGGCGCGCGCCGGGCACGGACCCAAGTGGCGCAAGGTCGCCGAGGAGATCGGCTACGAGGGCTCGCGTCTCCACGAGGGCCAGACGGCCGACGAACTCGCCCCGTGGGTCGGCACCTGCCCCTCGGGCCATGTCCTCTACCGGCATCGGCGCCCGAGCCGGGCAACCTCGTGTGGCAAGTGCTCGCGTTCCTGGGACGAACGCTTCCTCCTCAGCTGGGTGCACCGGGAGGTCACGCCGGCCATGCGGCGTCGGGCGGCCGCGTTCGACGGCTCCACCCAGCCCGAGCCGGGCATCGGGTCATGACCAGCACCGCGGTTCCCGCCGACAGCTGGATCGCACTCCTGCGCGGGGTCAACGTCGGCGGCGTCACGATCCGCTCCGCGGACCTCGCCGAGGTGTTCCGATCGGCCGGGTTCACGGGAGTCCGCACCGTCCTCGCGAGCGGCAACGTCGTCTTCGACGACCCGGAGCACGAGCCCGGCGAGACGGCGCACGATGCACGCGGCGCGCTGAAACGGCGAATCGAGCGGGCGCTCGCGGAGGCCTTCGGCTACGAGGCGTGGATCGTGCTCACGCATCAGCACGCACTCGCCGACATCGTCGACGCCTACCCCTGGACGGAGGCCGACGAGGTCCAGCCGTACGTCATGTTCTCCTCCGAACAGAGCTCGCTCGACGCACTGTTCGCGTTCTCGGCGGCAGCCGGGGAGCAGCCCGACCGCGTCGCACCCGGCGACGGCGTCCTCTACTGGGAGGTCCCGAAGGGGTCGAGCACCGACACCGCCTTCGCGAAGGAGTCCTCGAAGGCCCGGTTCAAACCGTACGTCACCACGCGAAACCTGCGGACGCTGCGGAAGCTCCTCTGAGCAGGCTGATCCGCGGCGTCGGCGCAAGCCCCCGCGAGGTGCCCGACGGTGGCGTACGCTGAATTGATCAGCTAGCTGCACAATTCTGGAGGCACGCGTCATGACCGGCATCGACTCACCCACCACCGCGGACCGCGTCCGGCAGATCGCCGTCGCCGTCAGCGCGGTCCTCGCGATCATCGGCTCCTACATCGGGTCGGGAGCCGCCGGGGGCACGCAGGTCCAGAACGCGGCGAACGGCGCGTTGAGCGCCTCGTCGACGCCGATCGCACCGGACGGACCTGCGTTCTCCATCTGGAGCGTCATCTACCTCGGGCTCGTCGCCTATGCGGTCTGGCAGTTCCTGCCCTCGCAGACGACCCGCGAGCGGCACCGTCGTCTCGGCTACTGGGTCGTGGCGAGCCTGTTGCTGAACGCGGCGTGGATCCTCGTGGTGCAGGCGGGCTTCCTGATCCTCAGCGTGTTCGTGATCGTCGCCCTCCTGGGTGTCCTGGCCCGCATCTTCGTCATCGTGCTCCGCACCAGGCCGGCCGGGATGGTCGACGCCATCATCACGGACGGCACGATGGGCCTCTACCTCGGGTGGGTGTGCGTCGCGACGGCGGCGAACATCACCGCGGCGCTCGTCGGATCCGGGATCGGGAGCGCGGACGGCCCGGCCGCCGGTGTCTGGGCGATTATCGTCCTCGCGGTCGCCGGCGCGGTCGGGATCCTGCTCGCGGTCGTCGGACGTGGGCGCATCGCCCCCATGCTGTCGCTCTGCTGGGGGCTGGCGTGGGTGGCCGTGGGCCGCTTCACCGGTGAACTGCTGTCGACCGAAGCGGGGGTCACGGCGCTGATCGTCGCGGTCGTGGTAGCCGTCGTCACCGTGGTCGTCCGCGTCTCACGGGGACGCGACCGAGCAGCGCTCGTGGTCGACTGACGCTCGGCTCGCTCGACGGCCGCGGCGCTACTCGCCCGTGCGGCCGTCGAGCTGTTCGCGGAGGACGTCGACGTGCCCGAGATGCCGGGCCGTCTCCTCGATCATGTGGAGCTCGATCCACCGCAGTGTGAACCGCTGGTCGTTGCCGAGGCAGACGTCGTCGAGCTGATACCGCGACGCCACCTCGCGGGACTCCGCACAGGCCGCCTCGTAGTCGGCGATGATCTCGGCCAGGCTGTCCTCGGCCGTGACGCGCCATTCGCCGTCGGGATCGTCGTCGGTCCACCGCGCTGGGACGTCCGACTGCCCGTCCATGTCCTCGCGGAACCAGCTGCGCTCGACATCGGCGAGGTGTCGGATGACGCCCGAGACCGTCGTGATGCTCGGCAGCAGCCGCTTGGCCGCGAGCTCGTCGGTGAGTCCGCGCGCCTTCCAGACGATGCTCGCGCGCTGCAGATCGAGGAAACCCTCGATCGTCTCGCGCTCCCCACCGCGCTCAGGCGGCTGCGGGCGGTCGCCCCAGTCGGCCATCAGTCGACGACCTGGACCTCGTTCCCGAAGGCGACGTAGCCGGAGAAGTCCTTGCCGACGCGGTCGAACGCGGTCGGATACGGGGTCGGGTACGACCAGGCCACATCGGGCTTGACCTCGCCGCCGTCGGTGACGCCCCAGTACTGGGCGTCGCCCTTCCACGGGCAGTGGTACTGGGTGTCGGTCTCGACGAAGCGCTCGCGGTTGAGGCTCGACGGCGGGAAGTACCAGTTGCCCTCGATCTTGATGAGCTCCGATTCGGGGGCTTCGGCGAGGACGGTGGTTCCGAGGAGTGCGCGCATGCGCCGAGACTACGCCCGGAACACGGCTCCGTCCAGGACCGGGACGACGCTTGACACGTCGACCTCGCGTGCCGCCTGGACGTGCTGCGTGGCACCCGCCTGCGCGAGCTGCTGGGCGGTGGCGGACGCGGACAGCAGGTGCCCGACGCCGTTGCGCAGGCCCTCGTACGCGGCGGCGGCGGCAGCGGCCTCCGGTGAGGTGAAGTCGATGCCGCGGAGCCCCAGCGCCTCGATCACGGCACCGGCCCCGAAGAGGTCCTCGACGGCGAACCGGGTCTCGGCCGTGTCGTCGAGTTCGCCGACCGCGATGACGACGATGCTCGTGCGCCGACCGAGCTCGGCCTGCTTCGCGATGATCCAGTCCGCGACCGCCGACCGGTTGCGCAGGCACCCGGCGACGACCGTCGCACCCGCGTCGGCGAGCAGGGTCGCGATCTGAGCCGTCTCCCCGCGGTCGTCCAGTTCGGCGACGGCGACGGTCTCCCCACCGCTCACGCGCCGCTCGACGGAGGTCGTCGCGTGGAGCACGTCCACGACGACCGCGACGTCCGCCGCCTCGACCCGGCCAGCTCCTGCCACGCCCCAGTCGAACCTGACCTGGTACTTGGTCTGGGCGAGCGGCGGGTGGACGGGCGGCGGGGTGGCGGCTGCGGTACTCACCCGTTCATCGTATCCAGGCGCACCCACCCGCCCCACGACTGTTGCGTCCGAAGACCTCGGTGGGGGTGGTGGCCAGCGCGGTGCGCTGACGCGAGCGCGGGTCATCGGACGTGAGCGCGGGCCTCCGGAGGGGCGCGCTCACGCGCCAGACCCGCGGTGACGTCAGCGCACCGCGCTGGCGCAAGGGCAGGAGGGGGTCAGCGGGAGGCGGTGGGGAAGCGACGGTCGTCGGGGTGGGGCGGACGCATCTCGGTACGGATGAGCTCGAAGTCGTGACGACTCAGCTCGAGGAACCCCCGACGGAGCTGGACACCCCAGTTCCGGGTGAAGCTCGTGAAGTCGAGGAGCGCGAGCATCGGACGGATGGGCGCCTCGACCGCGTCCGGGTACCAGTCGACACTCCGCCGCCAGGGCCGCCAATCGGCTCCGTCCGGTCGAGGCACGGCCGCCTGGTAGACGGTGTCGTCGGAGACCCGCCCGATCGCGGTGAACGCCTTGAGCGGCGCGCCGTCCGGGGTGCTGACCCTCGGCGAGTAGTACACGAAGCCGTCGGACTCGCGCATCTGGTCGAGACCACCGCGCTGCCCGTGGTTGATCTGCACGAAGCCCTGCCGGACGCCGAGGACGACGTGATCCCGCTGGATCACGCCCAGCCAGTACCGGATCGCCATAGGCACAGTCTTCCCTACCGGCGCACCCCCTGCAGCCGCCGAGCCGCACATGCGACACTGAGGCATGCGCGTGATGCTGAAACTCGTCCTGGACTGTGATGTCGACGTCGCCTGGCGGGCACTCCGCTCCCCGGCGGTCCTGCGGGAGCTCTACAGCCCCGTCATGGGCCTCGAGGCGCTCGACGCCGACGGGTTCCCCACCATCTGGGAGCCGGGAGCGCACCGCGTGCGCGTGAAGGCCGCCGGCGCGATCCCGGTCGGCGACCAGGTCATCGACCTCGAGTTCATCGAGCGCCGTGACGGCACCCGCATCCTCCACGACCAGGGCGACCCGGTCAGCGGGCCGCTCAGCAAGCTCGCCGGGTGGGACCACCAGATGGCGGTGGCCCGCGACAAGCAGGACCCGACGAAGACCCTGTACCGCGACCGACTCGTGATCACCGGCGCGATCGCCCCGCTCTACTGGTACCCGCTGTGGGCGACATGGCAGTGGCGCGGTGCGCGGATCAAGGCGCTCGCGCCGAGCTGGGCCTACGACCCGCCGCTCCCCGGCGACGAGGAGGACGACGAGGTCGGCGCCACGGTCGAGGGCGCCATCTGACGCCTCGCCGTCCGGGAGACCGGCCGGCCGCGCGTCAGCGCTGAGCCGCCTCGCCCCAGTGCGTCGACTCGCCCGCGGGTGCGATCGTCCGCGGGACGCCGGTGGCCGACGATCGCAGCACCTCGGGCAGGAACCGGTCCGGCATGTTCTGGAACGCGACCGGCCGCAGGAAACGGGTGATCGCGGCCGTCCCCACCGAGGTGCTCGAGTCGTTCGTCGTCGCCGGCCACGGTCCGCCGTGCTGCATGGCGGGCGTGACCGCGACGCCGGTGGGCCAACCGCCGAACAGCACCCGTCCGGCGTGCGCCGAGAGCTGCTGGACGAGTTCCACGAGGTCGTCGCTCGTCTCGTCGGCACCGGCGTGCAGGGTGGCCGTCAGATTGCCCTCGCAGAACTCCGGCACGAGCGGTGCGAGCGCTGTTCCGGCCGGGACCTCGACGAGGATCGACAACGGACCGAAGGCCTCGTCGAGCAGGGCGTCCCGACCGGCCCGCAGCGCGTCGAGTGAGACGGCGATGATCGTGGGGGTCGCCCAGCCGTCGCCGTCCTCGTCGACCCGGAGCGACCCCTCGGCGATGATCCGCACACCGTCGGTGCCGAGGATCGTGTCGCGCCTCGCCTGGTACCCGGCCGTGATGCGGTCGTTCAGGAGTCGGTGCTCGGGGACCGCGGCAGCAGCCTCACGGATCGACTCGTCGAGCCCCGCGCCGTCCGGCAGGTAGACGAAGCCGGGCTTCGTGCACAGCTGACCCGCCGAGCCCGCGACACTCGTGACGAATCCCGTCGCGATGGCCGTTGCGGACTCGTCGAGGGCGGTCTGCGTCACGAACACGGGGTTGACGCTGCCGAGCTCGCCGAAGAACGGGATCGGGACGGGGCGTGCCGCCGCGAGGTCGGCGAGGATCCGACCCGCCCGGAGGGAGCCCGTGAAGGAGCCGGCCCGGACGCGCTCGTCCTGCAGCGCGACGACGCCGGCCTCCTGGCCGATGATCGTCTGGAAGACGCCGTCAGGAGCCCCGGACGCCCGGAGCGCGGCCTCGACGACGGCCGCCGTCGCGAGCGAGAGCCGCGGGTGCCCGTCGTGCACCTTGAGGATCACCGGGCATCCGGCCGCGAGGATCGACGCGGTGTCACCACCGGCGACCGAGAAGGCGAAGGGGAAGTTGCTCGCCGCGAAGTTCACGACCGGGCCGAGCGGCACGAGGACGCGGCGGAGTTCCGGGCGCGCGCCGAGCGCGAAATCCGGGTCGGCCTCGTCGATCCGGACGTCGAGGTAAGAGCCGTCGACGATCGTCTCCGCGAACAACCGCAGCTGCACGGCGGTGCGGAGGAGCTCGCCGCGGAGCCGGGCCTCGGCGAGCCCCGTCTCGACCATGCCGACCGGGACGAGCTCGTCCGCGTGGGCCTGCAGGGCGTCGGCGACGGCGACGAGCGCACTCGCACGGGCGTCCGCCGGCGTCGCGGCCCACGCGGGTGCAGCCGCGGCGGCTCCCCGGAGGACCTCCTCGAGCTGCTCGTGGGTGGTCTCCGCGATGGGGGCGTCGGGGGCTGGCGTGGTCGTCATGTGATCCTCCGGGATCGTGGTGTGGTTCAGAACTGGAAGCCGGTCGGGAACGGATCGGCGGGGTCGAGGAGGTAGGAGCCGATACCGGTGACCCAGGCCCGACCGGAGATGGTCGGGATGACGGCCGGCCGGCCGGCCACCGACGTCTCGGCGATCAGCCGGCCGGTGAACCGGCTACCGATGAAGGACTCGTTGACGAAGTCCTGGTCGAGCGGCAGCTCACCGCGGGCCCAGAGCTCGGCCATGCGGGCCGAGGTTCCGGTGCCGCAGGGCGAGCGGTCGAACCACCCCGGGAAGATGGCCATCGCATGCCGGGACAGCACGGCGTCGGATCCCGGCGCGATGAACTCGACGTGGTGGCAGTGGTCGAGGCCGGCGATCTCGGGGTGCACGGGCGGCGCCTGCTCGTTGATCGCCGCCATGATCCGCAGGCCCGTGTCGAGGATGTCCTGCTGACGGTCGCGGTCGAAGGGCAGGCCCACGTCGTCGAGGTCGACCATCGCGTAGAAGTTGCCGCCGAACGCGAGGCTGTACGGCACGGTGCCGAGGCCCGGCACCTCGATCGTGGCGTCGAGGCGGTCGACATAGCTCGGGACGTTCTCGATCGTCACACGGTCGGCGTGCCCGTCGCTGACGTCGACCCGCGCGATCACGAGTCCGGCGGGGGTGTCGAGCCGGATCGTCGTGACCGGCTCGACCACCTCCACCATGCCGGTCTCCACGAGGACCGTCGCGACCCCGATGGTGCCGTGCCCGCACATCGGCAGGCAGCCGGACACCTCGATGTACACGACGCCCCAGTCGCAGTCCGCACGCGTGGACGGCTGCAGGATCGCCCCGCTCATCGCCGCGTGACCGCGGGGCTCGTTCATGAGGAAGAGCCGCAGGTCGTCGAGATGCTCCATGAAGTGGAGGCGCTTCTCGTTCATGGTCGCGCCGGGGATCACGCCGACCCCGCCGGTGACGACGCGGGTCGGCATGCCCTCGGTGTGCGAGTCGACCGCACTGATCATGCGGGAGGACTTCATGGTGTGCCTCTCAGGACTGGTGGTCGTGGTCGGGGTGTCGCGTCGGCCACCAGGCTCAGCGTGCCGCGAGGTAGTCGAGCGCGCGACGAGTATGCGTCGTGACCTGCTCCGTCTGGAGCGCGTTCAGCGGACCGCGCGGCGGACGCGTCGGACCACCGTAGCTCTCGCCGGCGATGTCGATCGACAGCTTGATGGCCTGGACGAACTCCGTCTTCGAGTCCCACCCGAAGACGGGCACGAGCTCGCGGTAGAGGGTGCGGGCCTCGTCGACGCGACCGGAGGTGACGAGTGTGTACAGCTCGACGGCCTCGCGCGGGAAGGCGTTCGGGTAGCCGGCGAACCAGCCGACCGCACCGGCGACGAGGGACTCGAAGAGGAGGTCGTCCGCTCCCGCGATGACGTCGAGGTCGGTCTTGTCCTGGATCTCGAGCACCCGACGGATGTCGGCCGAGAACTCCTTCACGGCGACGACGTGCTCGAGCTTGGCGAGTTCGACGAGCAGGTCGGGCGTGAGGTCGACCTTGGTGTCGATGGGGTTGTTGTAGGCCATGATCGGCAGGCCGACCTCGTCCACGCGGCTGTAGTGCTCGATGACCTCGTCGTCGTTCGCCCGGTAGATGGTGGGCGGCAGGAGCAGGACGCCGTCCGCGCCGTCCTCCTTCGCGTACTCGGCCCACTGCTGGGCCTGGTGCCAGCCGACGCCGTGCACCCCGGCGACGACGAGGCCGCGGTCGCCGACGGTGTCGACCGCGACCTGGATGACCTTGCGACGCTCGGCGTCCGTGAGTGACGAGTACTCACCGAGCGAGCCGTTCGGGCCGACGCCTCGGCAACCGTTCTCGATGAGCCAGTTGCAGTGCTCGGCGAAGCGGTCGTAGTCGACGGCGAGGCCTGCGGGCGCCGAGGCGTCCTCCTTGAACGCGAGGGTGGTCGCGACGATGACGCCGCCGAGGTCGAACTGCTTGGCCATGGGTGGTTCCTTTCCGAGGGAATGGTGCGGAGACCGGTCGGTCATCCTGGGTGTTCGGCCGTCGGGGTCGACGGCGGTTCGTGGGGAGGGTGTCCCGGTGCCTGCGCGGCGAGTTCGCCGATGCGCAGCGGGGAGGCGATGGGCCGGCGGTCGCTCGAGACGCCGTCGATGAGGCCGCTGCCGCCGGATTCGGCTGCGACGCGGTGGAGGAGCTCCTCGACGGTGCGACCGCACATGCGCCCCTGGCAGATCCCGAGCCCGGCGCGCGTGCTGAGTTTGAGGGAGCGCAGGCCGGTCGCGCAGGTGGCGGTCGCCGTCGTGCGCAACGAGCGGTAGTCGACCTCCTCGCAGCGGCAGATGGTGGTGTCGTCGTCGAGCCAGTCGCTCCAGCCGGCGCGGATGCCGTGGGCGCGTTCGAGCCGGTCGGCGAAGGCGAGGAACGTGTCGCGTCGGCTCACGGCGGCACGGATGCCGGAGGCGCCGTGGAGTCCGCCGGCGGCAGCGTGTCCCGCGATCGCGCCCTCGGCGAGCGCGGCGTCGACACCACCGATACCGGTGATCTCCCCCGCCGCGAAGACGGCCGGGACGCTCGTGCGCTGCTCGTCGTCGACCTGGACGAACCGGGCTTCGGTGAGCGCGCAGCCGACCGCGACGGGCAGCTCGAGCCGTGGGGTGAACCCGTGGCTGACGCAGACGGCGTCCGCTTCGACCGTGCGCTCGGTCCCGGGGATCGGCGACCAGTCGGCGTCGACGGCGGCGATGGTCACGCGCTCGACCCGGTCCGTGCCGTGCGCAGCGACCACCGCGTGGCCGACGCGGTACGGGATCCGGTGACGGAGGTGGCCGCCGACGTAGCCGAGCAGCTCACCGGCCTTCCCGGTCACGCCGAGCAGCTGCCAGGGCTTGGGGAGCCAGCCCCTGGCGAGTCCGCCGACGGTCGTGGCCTCGTAGACGCCGAGGACGCGTGATCCGGTCGCGGTCAAGGACGCGGCCACCGGCAACAGGAACGGTCCGGCACCGGCCACGACCACCCGCTGACCGACGGTGACCCGCTCGCCCTTCGCGAGGGCCTGGGCGGCACCGGCCGAGAACACGCCGGGGAGGTCCCAGCCGGGGAAGGGCAGCGTGCGGTCATGGGCGCCGGTCGCGAGGACGAGCGCGTCCGGCCGGAGGGTGAGCGCCGTGCGGTCGGTGCCGTCCGGCGGTCCGACCAGGACGTGCAGACGCAGGCCGGTCGCCCTGGAGACGTCGTCGGAGCCGTGGTCGGCGGCGGCGCGGTCGACGTCGATCGCCCACACCTGCGCCTCGGTGATCACCGTGCAGCCGTCGTCGGCGTCGAGCGCCGCGCGCATGGCGACGAAGCGCTCGAACCCGTGATGCAGCGAGGCCTCGGCCGCAGACGGCCGGCTGGCCGGCAGGTGCCGCCAGTACTGACCGCCGAGCTCGTCCGAGGCGTCGAGCAGGGTGACGGACGCACCGAGGGCCCGGGCGGCGAGCGCGGCCTGGAGGCCGGCGGGACCTGCACCGACGACGACGACCTCCCGCTGCCGGGCGCTCATGTCCGGTCCCCGAACGGGTCGTTCTCCGTCGTGGGTTCCGGGAGGGCGTCCTGCTGCGTCTCGATGCGGTCGCCGTCCGCGGCGCGACGCTGGCAGGCACGGACGTCCCGCTGGCCGTTCACCGTGACGATGCAGTCGAAGCAGACCCCGATGCCGCAGAAGACGCCGCGCGGCTTCCCGGCCCTGCTGGTGCGGCGCCAGGCGAGGACGCCGGAACCCAACAGGACACCGGCGATCGTCTGGCCGCGGAGTCCGTCGACGGGCGTCCCGTCGAGGTCGATGCGCAGCGCGTCCTCCGTGCCGGGCAGGATCCGATCGCTCGTCGCGGGCAGTCGTCTCGAGACCATCAGGCCACCTCCGCCGGCCGGTCGACGCGCAGGTGCGGGGCGAGCCCCGGGCGGTCGAGTTGGAACGGGGCGTCGTCGAGGTCGGCCGATCCGCCGAGCAGGCGGGCGCCGATGAGCTCGGCCGTCGCGAGGGCCAGCCCGATGCCGGCGCCCTCGTGGCCCGTCGCGTGCCACAGGCCGTCCAGGCGGTGGTCGGGGCCGATGACCGGGAGATGGTCGGGCATGTACGGCCGGAAGCCACCGTAGCTGCGCATGACCGAGGCGTCGCGGAGGAACGGGAAGAGGCGCAGCGACTTCGCCGCGACCTCGCGGAGCACGTCGACGTCGAGGCGCGCGTCGAACCCGATCTGCTGCCGACTCGATCCGATGAGGACGGTGCCCGCAGCCGTCGACTCGACGACGCTCGAGGTCTGGAGCGAGGCGTCGCTCGACTGCGTGGCCCCGAAGTAGTCGCCGTCGTAGACCTTGTGGTGCACGCGGTGCGGCATGCGGGTGGTGACGAGCACCATGCCGCGACGGGGACGGACCGGGACGGGTGCCCCGAGCACCTCGCCGAGCTCGGCCGACCACGGTCCGGCGCAGACGAGGACCGCATCGCCCGAGGCGTCGCCCACGGAGGTCCGGACACCCGTGAGGCGACCGGTCGCGCTCCGGACGCCGCCCGTCACGGTGACGCCGGTGCGCACGATCGCGCCCGCCCGCCGGGCCGAGGCGAGCAGGGCCTCCGTGGCGATGACGGGCTGGACCTGTGCGTCCTCGGGATAGTGGACGGCCGCCGTGGAGGAGCGGGTGATCGACGGCTCCGCCGCGAGCAGCTCGTCCTCGGTGAGGGGCCGGGCGTCGACACCGGCCGCGCGCTGGGCGGCGGCGAAGTCGAGCAGCGGCTGCGCGCCGGCCTCGGTGGTGGCGACCACGATGCCGCCCTTGCGCTCGAACTCGATGCTCGGGAAGGCCGGTCCGAGTTCGGCACTGAGTTCGGCGGTGACGACGGGCCAGAGGCGTGAAGCGTACCGGGCGAGGTCGAGTTCGGGGCCGGGCCCCTTGTCGGAGACGAGCAGGTTCCCCTCCCCCGAGCCGCTCGTACCGCCGGCGGCCGCCGAACGGTCCAATACGACGACCTCGGCGCCGCGGCGGGCGAGGATCCGCGCGCAGGCCGCACCGACGATGCCGGCGCCGACGATGACGATGCGGGTCATGGGCGGTCCTTTCGGTCGGTGCAAGGAAGGGCTTTCAGTAATGTGTCACACATTCACTCGACAGGCAAGCGTGCGCGATCGCGGATCCTGGTCGAGGTCCGCGCACGCACGCCAGGGGCTACTCGGCGTCGGATTCCGGCTTGCCGGCCCACCAGCCGGTGGTGTGCCCGATGTGTCGGTGCATGAGCTCGCGAGCGGCGGCCCCGTCACCCCGCTCGAGGGCGTCGAGGAGCTCGTGGTGCTCCACGGCCGAGCGGTCGAGCTGCTGCGAATCGAGCATGGCGGCCAACCCCACGAGGCGGGTACGTCCGCGGAGGTCCGCGACGAGCTCGACGAGCAGCGGGTTGCCGAGTTTCGCGGTGAGCGCGAGGTGGAACGCCTGGTCGGCTTCGAGGTACCGGGTCAGGTCGCCGTCGCGGGCACCGGCCACGATGTCGTCAGCCTGCTGCCGGAGCTCGGGCAGCGACCCGTGGTCGAAGACCTCCGCCAGGTCCGCCATCGCGGGCGGCTCGAGGAGCTGGCGGATCTGCGCCGTGTTGCGGAGCGAGGCCTCGCTGACGACCGTGACACGGAACCCCTTGTTCCGGACCGCCTCCACGAAGTCGCGCTTCTCGAGATCGAGCATCGCTTCACGGACGGGCGTCGCCGAGACGTTGAACTGCACCGCCAGCGTCGGTACCGAGATCATCGTCCCCGGCGCGAGCTCGCCCGAGATGATCGCCGCGGACACCGCCCGCTCCACCTGCGCCCGCAGGCTCAGCCGTTCCTCGGCCGGTCGGATCGCCGACATGCTCATCGCGACTCCCATCCTTCGTCTCCCACCACGGTCCGCTCAGGTTACTGGGCGCGCATCCACGCTTCGATGCCCGACGCGTCGATGGGCAGCGCATCCGACAACACCTCGGCGCCGTCGGCCGTCACGAGGAGGTCGTCCTCGAGCCGGACGCCGATGCCGCGCAGTTCCGGTGGAACCGTCTCGTCGAAGGCGTGGAAGTACAGCCCCGGCTCGACCGTGAGGACCATGCCGGGGGCCATCGAGCCACCCTGGTAGGCCTCGTAGGAGGACTTCGCGCAGTCGTGCACGTCGAGACCGAGGTGGTGACCGATGCCGCACACGAGGTACCGCCGGTGCTGTTGCCCGACCGGGCTCAGAGCCTCGTCGACGGACACCGGCAGGAGGTCCCAGTCGTGGAGTCCCTGCGCGATGACCTCCATGGCCGCGTGGTGGAAGTCGGTGAAGTCGCGGCCCGGGCGGACGGCGGCCATCCCGGCGCGGTGGGACGCCTCGACGAGGTCGTGGACGCGACGCTGCTCCGGACTGAAGGTGCCCGAGACGGGGAAGGTGCGGGTGACGTCCGCCGTGTAGAACGCACGCGTCTCCACGCCCATGTCGAGCAGGATCGCGTCCTCGGGGCGGACCGGGCCGTCGCAGCGCACCCAGTGGAGCGTGGGTGCGTGCGCACCGCTGCCGACGATGGTCGAGTAGCCGGGGCCGTTCCCCGTGGTGCGGGCGTGCCGGTCGAAGGTCCCCTGGAGCCAACGCTCACCGCCGCCGGCGAGGGCCGTCGGCAGCTCCCGGATCACGGCGGAGAACCCGCCGACGGTCGCGTCGACCGCCCGCCGCAGCTCCGCGATCTCCCAGTCGTCCTTGATCATGCGCAGTTCCGAGAGCACGCGGCCGAGTTCCGGCGCGACCGTCAGCGGCTCGAGCGCACGATGCCGCGAGGTCAGGGTCCCCGCGAGGAGTGGTCGTTCGACGCCTCGGAGCGCGTCGGGCAGCGCGGCGAGCACCTCGACCCGGAGGTCGAGGACCGCGGACCAGTCGGCCGGCCCCGGCGCCGAACCGACCCAGAGTTCGCCGTGGTTGGCGTCGGCGAAGAACCCGGTCTCGCCCGGGTGCGCCGGTGCCGGGATGTACAACGTCGCGTCGTGACCGGTGCCACTCGGACGCAGCACGATGACCGCGTCCTCGGCGGAGCAGCCGGTGAGCCAGAAGAAGTCGCTGTCGGGGCGGAAGTCGTAGTTCGAGTCGTTGGCCCGGACGGGCGCGCGACCGGCGGCGACGACGAGCGTCCGCCCGACGAATGCCTCGCTCAACCGACGACGGTGCTCGGCTGCGGCTGCGGCGATCCCGGGCTCGACCGGCGGCGTGCGGTCGGGGGTGCCCCAGCCGGTGCTGAGGAACTCGCTGAACGCCGGCACCTCGGCCAGACGGGGCAGCTTCGGGTCCGGGTTCGCCGGGCGCGGCATGGACGTGGCGGGTGCCTCCGTGGTCGCCGGCGCGAGGCCCGCCGTCTGCTCGGGTGCCTGCTGCTGTGTGTCGGTCATGCCTGCTCCTCATCCGCGCGACGGCCGCCGCGCTCGTCCACCATCGAGAACAGGCGGCGCACCACGGCGGCGTCCTGGATCCCGTCGTGCTCGTACTCGTTCGTGACCCAGGCGGTCGCCCCGCCGACCGCGTCGACCGTCTCCAACTGCAGCTGCGCGTCCACGTACATGTCGTCGTAGTACACGGCCGCGGCGAGCGGCACCGTGCTCGCCTCCAGGACAGCGGGGTCGTACAGCGGGTCCCAGTCGGCCTTGGCCGCTAGTCGCTCCACCGCGCCCTGGAAGGGTCGGAGCGAGCGGATCTCCTCGAACATCCAGGGGTAGACCATCTCGCCCGTGAACAGCAGCGGCCTGGCCGTCTCGGCGAACGCCGGCCGTGCATCGCGCTCGGCCTGCGCCGCCCACGCGGTCGCCCCCGAGCCGGTGGCACCGTAGATGCTCTCCTGCAGGGCGATGAAGAGGGGGTTGTCGACGTAGGACGTCCTCCCCCAGACCTGCGCCAGGAAGGTGTCGCTCAAGCGGTCGCCGCTGTCGAACGCCTCGTCGAGCAGCCAGTGGAGACGCTCGTAACCGGGCTTCATCCCGAAGTCGATCCCGAGGTTCTGGAAGCGCCGCACGGTGAGGCGGTCGCCGTCCGGCAGGAGCACCTCATCGGCGGCGAGTCGGTCGGCGATCCGCGCGACGGTGTCGACGTCCTGGGGGTACCGCTCGGCGAAGGCCCGGTTCTTGCGCTCCGCGCGCGGATAGGTGCGGCGGTAGACCTCAGCCGCCGACGGGTGGATGCCTGCCAGACCGCCCGTGACGTAACAGGCGGCCAGTCCCTCCGGGGCTCGCGAGAGGTAGGTGAGGGTGAGGAACCCGCCGTAGCTCTGACCGAGCGTCGACCAGCGACGGCCACCGAAGACGGTGCGGCGCAGGTACTCGGCGTCGTCGACGATCGAGTCGGCCCGGAAGCGTTCCAGGTACTCGGCCTGTGCGGCAGCGTCACCGACGGCCGCGATGGACCGGCCGTCGATCCTGGTGCTCCGGCCGGTGCCGCGCTGGTCGAGCAGCACGAGCCGGAAGGTGCGGAGGGCCTCGGCGACCCAGCCGTCCCTGGACACCGGACGCGGGCCTTTGCCGCCCGGTCCGCCCTGGAGGAACACGAGGACCGGGAGCTGCTCGTCGCGACGCAGAGGGTCGACGAGTTCGCGGGCGAACAGGCTGATCGTGCGGCCGTCGTCGGGGCGCCGCCAGTCGAGCGGGACGTCGACCGTGTGGTCGGTCACGTGGATCCCCGGCAGCAGGGAGGTGGTGGTGCGGTGGGTCATGCCTCTGTCCTTCCGGCGGTCGATCCGTGCGTCCGCTCCTGTCCGAGCATGGTGGCACGCGCGGCCTCCCAGCTCGGGTCGATGGAGGGCACGGCGGCGAGCAGGGTCTTCGTGTAGTCGTCCTGCGGGTGGTCGAAGATCGCCTCGCGGTCACCCTGCTCGACCACCTTGCCCCGGTGCATGACGGCGACGTCGTGGGCGATCTGCCGCACGACGGCGAGGTCGTGCGCGATGAACAGGTAGCTCAGGCCGCGCTCGGCCTGCAGGTCCCGCAACAGGTCGATGATGCGTGCCTGCACCGACACGTCGAGCGCCGACACCGCCTCGTCGCAGATGACGAGCTTCGGGGAGACGGCGAGCGCCCGGGCGATCCCGATGCGCTGGGCCTGGCCGCCCGAGAACTGCCGCGGATAGCGCTGGAGGTGGTCGGGGTTCAGGCCGACGCGGTCGAGCAGGTCGCGCACGAGGGCGCGCTTGCCCTGCTTCGGGGTGATGCCCTGGTAGTCGAGCGGTGCCGACACGATGCGCTCGACGGTGTGCCGGGGGTTCAGGGAGGAGAACGGGTCCTGGAAGACGACCTGCACCTTCGTCCGGAACGCGGCGAGCGCCGGGCCACGCGCGGTGGTGACGTCCTCGCCGTCGAAGGTGATCGTGCCGGCGGTCGGTTCGATGAGCTTCGCGATCATCCGCGCGGTCGTCGACTTGCCGCTGCCCGACTCCCCGACGATGCCGAGCGTCTCGCCGGCGCGGACGGCGAACCCGACGTCGTCGACGGCGCGGAACCGGGTGGTGCGTGCGCGGAACGCCCCGTCACCCCTGGTCGTGAAGTCCTTCGTGAGCCCGGTGGCCTGCAGGAGCACTGGTGCGTCGTTCATGCCCGTCCCTCTCCGGTCGTGGCGGGTGCCGTCGGCCGCTCGGTGAACGGGTCGTCGATCCGCGGCAGGGCGTCGAGCAGTGCGCGGGTGTACGGCGCCTGCGGCCGGGAGAAGATCTGCTCGGCGGTGCCCATCTCGACGGGGTCGCCGCCACGCATGACGAGCACGTCGTCGGCGACCTGACTGACCACGGCGAGGTCGTGGGTGATGAAGATCATGCCGGTGCCGGTCTCCCGTTGCAGTTCGGAGAGGAGGTCGAGGATCTGCGCCTGGACGGTGACGTCGAGTGCTGTCGTCGGTTCGTCCGCGATGAGCAGGTCGGGTTCCAGGCAGAGCGCCATGGCGATCATGATGCGCTGCCGCATGCCGCCCGAGAACTGGTGCGGGTAGTGGTCGACGCGCCGGGAGGCGTCCGCGATGCGGACCCGTTCGAGGGCTTCGATCGTGACGGCCCTGGCGGCCTTCCGGGAACCGCCGCGATGGGCGCGGTACGCCTCCTCGATCTGCAGCCCGACGGTGTAGTACGGGTTGAGCGAGGAGAGCGGGTCCTGGAAGACCATCGCGATCCGGTCGCCGCGCACGCGACGCATCTCGCGGTCGCTGCGACCGACGAGCTCGTGTCCGCTCAGTCGGACGCTGCCGGTCGTGCGCCCGCCGTTCGGGAGCAGCCCCATGATCGCGAGCGAGGTCATGGACTTGCCGGAGCCGGACTCGCCCACGATGCCGAGGGTCTGGCCGTGCTGGACCGTGAACGACGCCTTCCGCACCACGTCGACGTCACCGGAGGTGGTCGGGAAGGTGACCGTGAGGTCGTCGACCTCGAGCAGCGCCGCCCCGGGGACGGGCAGGGAGATGGTCCTGGTGACGGTGGGGCTCATGCGCTCTTCACTCTCACTCTCGGGTCGAGGAACGTGTACGCGACGTCGACCACGACGTTGCCGATGACCACGAAGAACGCGGCCAGGAGGGTGACGCCCATGATGACCGGCTGGTCGTTCTTCGCGATCGAGTCGGCGGCGAGCTTGCCGACGCCGTTCAGTCCGAACACCGTCTCGGTGATGAGGGCGCCACCGAGGAGGCCCGCGAAGTCCATGCCGAAGAGCGTGACGACGGGGGTGAGCGCCGGGCGCAGCGCGTGGCGGCGCAGGATGAGCGGCGCGGGCAGGCCCTTCGCCCGGGCGGTCCGCATGAAGTTCTCACCGAGGGTGTCGATGACGTTCGACCGGACGAGCCTCGCGTACATCGACGCGTAGCCGAGGGCGAGCACGATCCACGGCATGAGGTAGTTCTGGAACCAGCGCACCGGGTCCTCGGCGAACGGTACGGCCTGCGGGAACGGCAGGATCTGCAGTTGCACCACGAGGACGTACTGCAGGAGGAGCGCGAGGAAGTAGTTCGGCAGGCTGATGCCGGCGAGCGCGACCATCATCGCCCCACGGTCCCAGCCGGTCCCCTGCTTGACGGCGCTGAGCAGGCCACCGCTGACGCCGACGAGCAGCCAGAGGACCGCCGCACCGATCGCGACCGTCGCGGTCACGGGGAAGCGCGCGGTGATCATGTCCATGACGGACTCGTTCGTCTGGAAGCTGAAGCCGAGGCACGGCGCCGCGCAGGAGACCGCCGAGGCACCCTCCCCGTAGCTCCGGCCCATGACGATCCCCCGGATGAATTCGAGGTACTGCTGCCAGAACGGCTGGTCGAGCCCGAGCTGCGCCCGGATCTGGTCGATGCGGTCGGGGGTGCAGGTCTTGCCGCAGATCTGCACCGCCGGGTCGGGCGACAGCAGGAAGAAGATGGCGTAGGTGAAGAGGCTGATGAGCAGCAGGATGCCGATCGCCGACGCGATGCGGCGCAGGAGGTAGAGGGTCATGAGGCGGCGTCTCCCGAGTCGAGGGCCTTGCGCAGGCGGTCGCCGAGCACGGTGAAGGACAGCACCGTGAGGAACAGGAAGGTGCCGGGGATCAGGAAGTACATCGGGTCGACCGCGTACCAGCCGACCGCGGTCGCGATCATCTGGCCCCAGCTGGGCGTGGGCGGGGTGACGCCGACGCCGAGGAAGGAGAGGCCAGCCTCCGTGCCGATGTAACCGGGAACGGCGAGGGTGGCCAGGACGATGATGGTGCCGCGGAGGTTCGGCAGGATCTCGCGGAAGACGATGCGGATGCCCCCGGCGCCCGACGCACGCGCCGATTCGACGAACTCGCTCGTCCGCAGCGACATCGCCTGACCGCGCACCACCCGGGCGGTGTACGGCCAGCCGAAGAGGCTCAGCACCACGACGAGCAGGACCGGTCGGTTGCCGGCGGGCAGGGCCGACAGGAGCGCGATCATGAAGATGAGCGACGGGAACGCCATGAGGAAGTCCATGACGCGGGAGACGACCTGGTCGACCCACCCGCCGTAGAAGCCGGCGAGCATGCCGAGCACCACGCCGAGCACGGTGGTGACGATGGTCGCCGAGACGGCGATCGACAGCGACACCTGCGCACCGAAGGCGATGCGCGCGAAGATGTCGCGTCCGTTCCCGGGTTCGACCCCGAACCAGTGCTCGGCGGAGATCCCGCCGAGGTTGCCGATCGGCACGCCGCCGAGGTCGGAGTCCACCGCCGACTTGTCGAAGGTGTACGGACCCCAGCCGCTGATCGCGGTGATCAGTGGGGCGAGGATCGCGAGCAGCACGACGAGCACGATGAACGCGACGCTGAGCAGCACCGGTGGGCTGGAACGGAGGGTGGCGATCACCCGCCGCGCGGGGGTGGGCGCACCGACCGGCGCACCCACCTCCTCGGCGACGGTGGTCAGCTCACTGGGAACGGACGACGACATCTGCGGCTACCGGCTTTCCGACTACTCGCCGGCCGAGGACAGGCCGACGGACACGTAGTCGATGCCACCGGAGTACCCGGCGTGCGAGTACGCACCCGCGACGTTGGCTCCGACGACCATGACCGTCTTCTCGAACAGCAGCGGCACCGTCGGTACGAGCTTCTGGATCTGCTCGTCGAGCGCGCCCCAGGCGGCGTTGGCCTCGTCGGTGTCGGTCATCGCGCGGATCTCGGCGATGCGCTCGTTGACGGCGGGGTCGTTCAGCTGCGCGATGTTCGAGTTGCCCTTCGGGAAGATCTGCGAACCGTCGAAGAGCGGCGGCAGGAAGGTCGAGCCTGAGGCCCAGTCCGGGCACCAGCCGGTGATGGCGGCGTCGTTCTGCTGCGACGTCGTGCCGATGACCTCGTAGTAGGTCGAGGTGTCGATGAGGTTGAAGTTCACCGTGATGCCGGCCTTCGCGAGCGCCTGCTGCACCGCCTCGGCCTGCGCCTGCATCTTGGGCTGGCTGCGGATGTCGAGTGTGAAGGAGAAGCCGTCGGGCAGGCCCGCCTCGGCGAGGAGTTCCTTGGCCTTCTCCGGGTCGCCGGCGTTGTCCTTGCTCGGGTAGAGGTCGAACTCGGTGTGACCGGCGACGGTGGGCGGCAGCATGGTGGTCGCGATGTCCGCGAGCTGCGACCCGCCCGAGGCGTCCTTCACCGACTCGCGGTCGATGGCGTAGGCGATGGCCTGGCGGACCAGCGGGTTGTCCATGTTCGGCTTGGTCGTGTTCAGACCCATGTACGTGGTGCAGCCCTGGAGACCGGCGATGGTGCGTGCCTTGAGGGCCGGCGTCTGGATCCGGGAGATGGAGGCCGCCTGGACGGACCCGGCGATCGCGTTCGCGTCGTCACCCTGGCCGGCGATCATGCGCTCGTCGATGGTCGAGGCGTCGAGACCGAAGGTGAAGTCGAAGCCGTCCGGGTAGGCCTTGCGGACGTCGTCCGTCTTCGGGTCCCACGAGTCGTTGCGGACGAGCTTCAGCTGCGAACCGCGCTCGTAGCTGTCGACCTTGTAGGGGCCGGAGGCGATCGGCATCTTGTCGAGGCTCGCCGTCGTCACCCGCTCGGTGTCGGCGGGGAAGGGTGTGAAGCTGTTCTGCCCGACGACGCTCGCGAAGTCGGCGAACGGCTCCTTGAGCGTGAAGACGATGGTCTGGTCGTCCGGCGTCTGGATGGACGGCAGGTCACCCGTGATGTACGGGCCCTCATACGAGTCCGTGCCGGCGATCGTGAGGCGGGCGTAGGGCGATCCGACGGCGATGGCCGGGTCGAAGGAGCGCTCGACGCCGAACTTCACGTCCTTGCTCGTGATCGGCGTGCCGTCCTCGAACTTCAGGTCGTCCTTGAGCGTGAACGTCCACTGGAGGCCGTCGTCGCTCACCGTGCCGAGGTCGGTCGCGAGGTCGGGGACCATCTCGGTGCCCTTGGCGCCCTCGCCCGTGGACTGCGTCGTCAGCGTGCGGTAGATCAGACGGTAGAAGTTGTTCACGCCGCCGTCGAAGCCCTGGACCGGGTCGAGGTGCGAGAAGTCCGCGTTCAAGAGGACGTCGACCGTGCCGCCCTTCACCGGGGTGCTGGACGGTCCGTCACCTCCCGAGCCCGAACCCGCGGAGGTACACCCCGCGAGGAGGAGGACGGCCGCCGCCGCGAGGGCGGGGATGGAGAATCGTTGCTTCATGACGCTCTGCTTTCGTGTCGATCGGGCGGGTCGCCCGCGGGTGGAGAGGGTGGAGCGGGGTCGGGGACGGGAGGAGGTCAGCGGGCGCGGAACCAGACGCGCATGGCGCCCGGTTCGCGGTTGCCCCAGAGGGCGTAGGGGATGAGGGTCGCGGTGGTCTGCGTCGCCGCGGCTGTCGTCGCGACATCGACGAGCGGTGCCGCGGCGGGCTCGGCCTCGGGCGCACCGGAGAGGACCGGGTAGAGCACGGCCGGAGCGGGAGCGTCGACGGCCGCCGGGACGAGGAGTGCGACGGCGTCGATCCCCTCCCGGGCCAGGATCCGACGGTGCTCGACGACCGCGAGATCCGCGTCGGCTCCGGAGAACCGCAGGAGGTCGAGGTCCGCCGTCGTGTCCTGCTGCTCGGCGCAGGAGACGATCGGTCCGCGGGCGAAGGCGATCGAGCCGCGGAGGGCGTCGACGGAGGGGTGCGCGCCGTGCGCCCGGACGGGCATCGGGAGGTCGAGTTCCAGGGTGTCGCCCGCACGCCACCAGCGCCGGACCCGGATCCATCCGTCGACGGGTTCGAGCGGCGCGGCCGATCCACCCACGCGGATGGAACCTCCGACGACCCACGCGGGGATGCGGATCGCGAGCTCGACCTCGTCGTCGGCGGCGGTGTCCACCGTCACGGTGACCGCTCCGTCCCACGGGTACGCGGTGTCGACGGTGACGGAGAGCCGCTCGGTCGTGATCGACGCCGCGGTGAGGTGCGCGACTTCGACACCGGCGGGAGTCGACGTCGCGAGGTGGTCCTGCAGCTCCGCGATCCAGCGCACGATGTTCGGCGGGCAGCACGGGCACCCGAACCAGCTCCGCCTGAGGAGTTCGCCGTCCGCTTCCGCCCCCGACCGCTGCAGGTGGTCGGGGCGACGCTGCAGCGGGTTGTCGTAGAAGAAGGCCGTGCCGTCCGCGGAGAGGCCGGCGGCGTAGGCGTTGTAGAGGACGGTCTCGACGGTGTCGAGGACGGCCGCCGACCCGTTCGCGAGGTACAGGCGCCAGCCCCACTGCATCACGGCGATCGCGGCGCACGTCTCGCTGTAGGAGCGTTCGGACGGCAGCTCGTAGCGGTCGCCGATCGCCTCGTCGGAGTGTCGGCTCCCGAGGCCGCCCGTGAGGTAGAGCTTCGTCTCCACCATGTCGTCCCAGAGCCGCTGCAGCGACGCGAGCAGTTCCTGGTCGCCGTGTTCGAGGGCGACGTCGGTCGCTCCGGCGGCCAGGTACGCCATGCGGACGGCGTGTCCGGTCACGGAGTCGAGGTCGCGCAGTGGGGCCGAGTCCTGGAAGTACTCGGCGGGGAAGACCCGGAGCTCGACCGTGCCGTGGCCGCGGCGGTCGACGAACGCGGTCGCGAGCTCGAGGTAGGACCGCACGCCGGTCTCACGGAACAGCTCGACCAGGGCCATCTCGACCTCGGGGTGCCCGCACACCTGCGGGTCGCCGTCCGGTCCGAACCGTTCGACGGCGAGGTCGGCGAAGGCCCGGGCGACGTTCAGCAGACGGTCGTCGCCGAGACGACGCTTCGCGGCGATCGCCGCCTGGATGAGGTGCCCGAGGTTGTACAACTCGTGGCCCCAGGCGAGGTCCTCCCAGGGTTCCTTCTCGATCTCCGGAGCCTGGAAGTAGGAGTTGAGGTACCCGTCCTCCCGCTGCGCGGCTTCGATGACGCCGACGGCCTCCTCGTAGAAGTCGCGGACATCGCCGGGTGCCGCGCCGACGGCCTCGTCCTCGGCGAGCAGGTAGGCGAGGCCTTCCAGGGTCTTGAAGACGTCCGTGTCGAGGAACGGGTAGCGCCCGCGGAAGCGTGAAGTGCCGTCGCCGGGGTCGGCGATCCGGGCGAGGTTGTCGAGGTTGCCCGCGAGGCGGAGCTGCTCGATCGAGTGCGGGACGGTGGCACCCCGGTTCCGACGCTGCCACGCACCGAGTTCGCCGTCGCCCAGCGTGACCTGTCCGGCGCCCAGCGGGATGCGGACTCCGGCGATCGGTGCGACGGCGGCGTAGTGGCCTCCCGCGCGCACCGCGGTGCTCGCTGCTCGGGCGTCTTCGTCGAAGCTCATGGGCGACAGGCCTTTCTGTACCGTGTGACACAGTACACGGATCCGGGTTTGTGGTGGGTGACACATTACTCACCCGCTCCAGCGGACTGTCAAGCGCCGACGACCGATTCCAGGAGATGGAAACACAGCCGTAACGCGCCACTCCCAGCAGACTCCTCGCCTGATGCGCTACGCTTGAGGAACTTGCGTGCGATCGCGCCATCCGGTGCGGTACTCGCTTGCGTCGTAGAACGCTCCCTCTCTCCCCTGCACGGCACCCAGCGGTGCATGCCAGGGTCGATGACACTTCATACGGCGAACGGATGCGCGACCTGCGCCTTCGCCACCTCCCACCAGCGACGACGCCGACGGAAGCACGCCGTACCATCCACGTGAGTCATCACGTGCGTGGTCATCCCGGCAGTGCCCGCTACCGCACACGAGTGCGCCGGCAGCCGTCATCGAAGCTCGTGGCCGTGCCTGAAAGAGACACACACCCATGACCGAAGCAACCATCACCTTCGACGCCCTCGGCGTCCCGGCACCACTCGTCGCCTCCCTCGCGAAGGACGGCAAGACGAGTGCGTTCCCCATCCAGATCGACACGCTCCCCGACACCCTCGGCGGACGCGACGTCCTCGGCCGCGGCAAGACCGGCTCCGGCAAGACCCTCGCCTTCAGCATCCCGATGGTCGCCCGTCTCGGCGGCGCCCTCGCCGGCGGCAAGCGCCGTCCGGGTCGCCCGCTCGGACTCGTCCTCGCCCCGACCCGCGAGCTCGCCACCCAGATCGCCGCGGTCATGCAGCCGCTGGCCGACGCCTACTCGCTGAAGACCACCACGATCTTCGGCGGCGTCTCGCAGAAGCGTCAGGAAGAGGCGCTCCGCGCCGGCGTCGACATCGTCATCGCCTGCCCCGGCCGTCTCGAGGACCTCATGAAGCAGGGCTTCGTGAACCTCGACGCCGTCGAGATCACGGTCCTCGACGAGGCCGACCACATGGCCGACCTCGGCTTCCTGCCGGTCGTCACGCGCATCCTCGACAAGACGCCTCGCGGCGGGCAGCGTCTGCTGTTCTCCGCGACGCTCGACAACGGCGTGGACAAGCTCGTCCGCAAGTTCCTGCAGAACGAGGTGCTCCACTCCGTCGACGAGGCGAACTCGCCCGTCGCCGCGATGACCCACCACGTCTTCACGACCCCCTCGGTCGAGTCGAAGAAGGACCTCATCCAGGCCCTCGCCTCGGGTAGCGGCCGTCGCATCCTCTTCATGCGCACGAAGCACCACGCCAAGAAGCTCGCGAAGCAGCTCACCGACTCCGGCATCCCCGCGGTCGACCTGCACGGCAACCTCTCGCAGGTGGCCCGCGACCGCAACCTCGCGGCCTTCAGCGCCGGCACCGCCAAGGTCCTCGTCGCCACCGACGTCGCCGCACGCGGTGTGCACGTCGACGATGTCGAGCTCGTCATCCACGTCGACCCGCCGACCGAGCACAAGGCGTACCTGCACCGCTCGGGCCGAACGGCTCGCGCGGGCAGCGCCGGTGACGTCGTGACCCTCGCGATCCCCGGCCAGATGGACGACCTCAAGAAGCTCCTCCGCAAGGCCGAGATCACCGTCACCCCGCAGGCGGTCACCGCGACCTCCCCGGCGGTCCTCGAGCTCATCGGCGACGTCGCCCCCTACGTGAAGCCGGCGCCGCGCGCGGCCGTGCAGCAGCAGGGTGGCGGCGGTCGCTCACAGGGCGCCAACGCGCAGCGCAAGCGCGCAGCCCGCGACGGCAACGGCCTCGGCAACGGTCACCGCGACCGCGACGGCGCCCGTGCCGGCGCGAGCCGCGACAGCGCTCCCCGCGAGGGAGGCCAGGGCGGCGGCGGTCGTCGTGGCGGTCGTCCCGCCGGCGGCAACGGTGGTCAGGGCGGACAGCGCTCCGGCGCCGGTCGCTCGGGCGGTGCCCGTGCGGGTGCCGCCACCGGTGGCAGCCGCACGCACTACAGCACCGGCTACGCCGCGAACTCAGGCGCTCCCGCCGAGTCCTCGCGTCCCCGGACCAACCGTCGCGCGTCCAGCGGCAACTAGCAGCGAACCGCTCGAACGAAGCGCCGTCCACCGCAGGGTGGGCGGCGCTTCGCGGTTCGCGGACCCGCTCGATTTCGCGAGACGGGGGCGCTCGGGATACGGTTCCACCATGAACGTCAACGCAGTCGTCCGCCCCGTCCGCGACGTCGATGCCGAGTCGCTGGGACGCGTCCACGCCACCACCTGGCACGAGACCTACGACCACCTCATCAGCGCTGCGACGCTCGCGAAGCTGTCGCCGCGTCGCATGGCCGAGCTCTGGACCCACTGGGCCGCACAGGGCCCCGAGTACACGCACTTCGCCGCCCTCGTCGACGGCGAGATCGTCGGGTTCTCCGGTTCGGGTCCGGCCCGCGATGAGGACGCACCCCGCGAGCGCGAGCTGTACTTCATCTACCTGCTGGACGCGTGGCACGGCACTGGGATCGGTCAGCAGCTGTTCGACGCCGCGATCCCCGACGGTCAGCCGTCGTTCCTGTGGGTCGCCGCGGACAACCCGCGTGCGCACCGCTTCTACCAGCGCAACGGGTTCGTGCTCGACGGTGGAGCCAAGACCGAGCCGTTCCTCGGCGAGATGATCGACGAGGTCCGCTACACCCGCTGACGCACCCCGGTCCCCGACCCCTGAGCCTGTCGAAGGGCTAGCGGAGCCGGCCGACGGAGGCGAGGGCCGCGCGGAGGAGCGTGCCGCGGCCGCCCTCCATCTCGGCGGCGATCGCGTCGGAGGACGCCGCCTCGGGCGTCATCCACGTGAGTTCGAGCGCGTCCTGGCGGGGTTCGCAGGTACCGGTCACCGGGACGACGTACGCCAACGCGACGGCGTGCTGCCGGTCGTCGGAGTACGGCGACAATCCGGGCAACGGGAAGTACTCGGCCACCTGGAACGGCACGGGCGAGGCGGGGAGCAACGGGAACGCCATCGGACCGAGGTCCTTCTCCAGGTGACGGAAGAGTGCGTCGCGGATCGTCTCGCCGTACATGACGCGACCGGAGACGAGCGTGCGGGTCATCTCGCCGAGCGCCGTGGCCCGGAGCAGGACGCCCACCTCGGTGACGACGCCGAAGCCGTCGACGCGGACCGGCACGGCCTCCACGTACAGCAGCGGGAGCCGGCGGCGGATCTCCTCGAGTTCGACGTCCGACAGCCAGCCCGGATTGGAATTGCCGGGGAGATCGGGTTCCGGGTTGGGATCAGGGGTGCGAACGCTCATAGCTCCTTCATACCGTATGGAGCCGAGCGGCGATCCAGGCGGGCGGCGGTTCGACCGGACACCGCGCCCGACGCCTGGCGGGATCATACGGGGCCACGCGACTGCGCGCGACGCCGGTCGCGGTGTCGGTGGGGTGCAGGATGATGGAACCCATGACCGAGGTGCTCGAGCGCTTCTCCCCCGCGACGCGCGACTGGTTCGAGGGGGCGTTCGTCGCGCCCACGCCGGCGCAGGCGGGTGCTTGGGACGCGATCTCCCGCGGCGCCAACGCCCTCGTCGTCGCTCCGACCGGTTCGGGTAAGACCCTGTCCGCGTTCCTCTGGTCGATCGACCGTCTGCTCTCCGAGGCCATCGCCGAACACGCCGTGCGGCCACGGTCCGGCGTCCCGCTCACCGGGCTCGAGGCCGACGAGGCGGAGGCCGCCGCCGCCCAGCGCGAGCGCTCCCGGGGCACCCGCGTCCTCTACATCTCGCCACTGAAGGCCCTCGGCGTCGACGTCGAACGCAACCTCCGCACGCCGCTCGTCGGCATCGCCCAGGCGGCGCGCCGCCTCGGCACCGAACCACCCACCATCAGTGTCGGCGTCCGCTCCGGCGACACCCCCTCCGCCGACCGCCGGGCGATGGCCAAGGAGCCACCGGACATCCTCATCACCACCCCCGAGTCACTCTTCCTCATGCTCACGAGTGCGGCGCGAGAGACCCTCCGCACGGTCGACACCGTCATCATCGACGAGATCCACGCCGTCGCCTCGACGAAGCGCGGCGCGCACCTCGCGGTGTCGCTCGAGCGGCTCGACGCCATGCTCGAGAAGCCGGTGCAGCGCATCGGGCTCTCCGCCACGGTGCGCCCCGCCGAGGAGGTCGCACGGTTCCTCGGGGGCCGCGCACCGGTCGAGATCGTGGCCCCGCCGGCCGCGAAGACCTTCGACCTGCACGTGGTCGTCCCGGTCGACGACATGACCGACCCCGACGCCGGCATGCGGACGCCCGGCGAGGCCGACGACGACGGCAGCGGTGGCGGGTTCACCGGCTACACCCCGAACAGTGACGGCGGCGGCGAAGACCGCGTCGGCAGCATCTGGCCGCACGTCGAGGAGGCGATCGTCGACCGCGTGCTCGCGCACCGATCCACCATCGTGTTCGCCAACTCCCGTCGTCTGGCGGAGCGGCTCACGGCCCGGCTCAACGAGATCAACGAGGCCCGACTCAGCGACGCCACGCTCACGACCCCCGGTGCAGGGCGTCCACCGGCGCAGCTCATGGCCCAGAGCGGACAGACCCGCGGATCGACGAGCGTCGCGGCCGCAGCGGCCCGGCCTGCCACCGAGGAGAGCGACGACGACATCCCCCTCCTCGCACGCGCCCACCACGGTTCCGTCTCCAAGGAGCAGCGCGCGGGCATCGAGGAGGACCTCAAGTCCGGACGCCTGCGCTGCGTGGTCGCGACCTCGAGCCTCGAGCTCGGCATCGACATGGGCGAGGTCGACCTCGTCATCCAGGTGGAGTCACCGCCGAGCGTCGCGAGCGGCCTGCAGCGGGTCGGCCGCGCCGGCCACCAGGTGGGCGAGGTCTCCCGAGGCGTCCTGTTCCCGAAGCACCGCGCCGACCTCATCAGCACCACGGTCGCGACCGAGCGGATGGAGGCCGGGCTCATCGAGGCGATCGAGGTCCCCTCGAATCCACTCGACATCCTCGCGCAGCAGACGGTCGCTGCGGTCGCGCTCGATGAACTCGGCGTGGAGGACTGGTTCGAGACGGTCAAGCGCAGTGCCCCGTTCGCCTCCCTGCCCCGCTCGGCCTTCGAGGCCACACTCGACCTCCTGGCCGGACGCTACCCCTCCGACGCCTTCGCGGAACTGCGCCCGCGGATCGTCTGGGATCGCGACGCCGGGGTCCTGACCGGTCGGCCGGGAGCCCAGCGCCTCGCCGTCACGAGCGGCGGCACCATCCCCGACCGCGGGCTCTTCGGCGTGTTCATGGTCGGCGAGTCCGGCGCCGGCGCGCGCGTCGGCGAGCTCGACGAGGAGATGGTCTACGAGTCCCGCGTCGGCGACGTCTTCGCCCTCGGCGCCACGAGCTGGCGCATCCAGGAGATCACCCACGACCGCGTGCTCGTGACCCCGGCGTTCGGCCAGCCGGGGCGACTGCCGTTCTGGAAGGGCGACGGCATCGGTCGCCCGGCCGAGCTCGGTCGCGCCATCGGCGCCTTCGTGCGCGAGCTCGACACCACCGGCACGGGGTCCACCCCACGTCTCGAGGCAGCCGGCCTCGACGAGCGGGCCATCAGCAACCTCGTCGCCTACGTCCGTGAGCAGCGCGAAGCCACGGGCGTCGTCCCCAACGACACGACGCTCGTCGTCGAACGCTCGCGCGACGAACTCGGCGACTGGCGGGTCATCCTCCACTCCCCCTACGGCCTCCGTGTGCACGCGCCCTGGGCGCTCGCGGTCGGAGCCCGGGTGCAGGAGCGTCTGGGGGTCGACGGCTCGGCGGTGGCGAGCGACGACGGCATCATCGTCCGCCTGCCCGACACCGAGAGCGAGCCGCCGGGAGCCGAGCTCTTCGTCTTCGAACCAGAGGAGCTCGACGCCCTCGTCACGCAGGAGGTCGGTGGCTCGGCGCTGTTCGCCTCACGGTTCCGCGAGTGCGCCGCCCGTGCGCTGCTGCTCCCGAACTACTCGCCGCAGAAACGCTCGCCGCTCTGGCAGCAGCGCCAGCGCTCGGCCCAGCTCCTCGAGGTCGCGAAGCAGTACCCGACGTTCCCGATCATCCTCGAGACGCTCCGCGAGTGTCTGCAGGACGTCTACGACCTCCCGGCCCTCGACCACCTCGCGCGCGAGCTGCAGTCGCGCGCGATCCGCATCGTCGAGACCACGACGGATCAGCCCTCGCCCTATGCCCGTTCACTCCTGTTCGGCTACGTCGGCGCGTTCATGTACGAGGGCGACAGCCCGTTGGCCGAGCGCCGGGCCGCCGCGCTCGCGGTCGACAGCACCATGCTGGGCGAACTCCTCGGCCGCGTGGAACTCCGCGAGCTGCTCGACCCGGGTGTCATCGAACAGACCGCGCTCGAGCTGCAGCGTCTCGACCCCGAGCGACGACTCAAGGGGGTCGAGGGCGTCGCCGACGCGCTGCGGATGCTCGGCCCGCTCACCATCGACGAGATCGCAGCCCGGACGACCTTCGACGGCGTCACCGTCTCCACCGACGGCGAGGCGAGTCGCGGCGACGACCCGCAAGCCTGGTCCCCGGATCCGGCTCGCTCGGCGGCCGCCGTCGCCGAACTCGAACGCTCGAAGCGCGTCATCCGCGTCCCGATCGCCGGCGAAGAGCGCTTCGCCGCGATCGAGGACGCCGGACGACTCCGCGACGCCCTCGGCACCCCGCTGCCCATCGGCGTACCCGTCGCGTTCACCGAGCCGGTCGCCGACCCGCTGGGCGACCTCCTCGCGCGCCACGCGCGCACGCACGGGCCGTTCACGACCGGACAGACGGCCAGGCGCTTCGGTCTCGGGACGGCGGTGGTCCAGCACACGCTCGCCCGATTGGCCGACGCCGGACGCGTGGTCAAGGGCGAGTTCCTCCCCGCCGGCCGGCAGCAGGTGGGCGAGGGCGACGACACCGACCGCGGCCCCACCGACGCGACGGAGTGGTGCGACGCCGGCGTGCTGCGCAAGCTCCGCATCCGATCGCTGGCCGCTCTGCGGCATGAGGTCGAGCCGGTCGAGCAGCAGGCGTTCGCCCGATTCCTGCCGGTGTGGCAGCACCTCGGCGGGACGCTGCGCGGTGTCGACGGCGTCGCGACGGTCATCGACCAGCTCGCCGGTGCGCCCATCCCGGCGTCGGCCTGGGAGTCGCTGATCCTGCCCTCGCGCGTCGCCGACTACAGTCCCGCGATGCTCGACGAGCTCACCGCGACGGGCGAGGTCGTGTGGTCGGGCAGCGGGTCGATCCCCGGCAACGACGGTTGGGTCGCGCTCCACCTCGCCGACACGGCACCACTCACGCTGCCGCTCGCTCCGACGCCGCACACCCCCGACGCCCTGCAGACCGAGTTGCTCGCGACGCTCGGTGGGGGCGGTGCGTACTTCTTCCGGCAGCTCGCGGAGTCGGTCGGCTCGACGGACGACAAACTTCTCGTCGACGCCCTCTGGGAGCTCGTGTGGGCCGGGCTCGTCACCAATGACACCTTCTCCCCACTCCGCACGCTCGTCGGCTCCGGTTCGGGGAACTCGGCGCACCGGGTGCAACGGCAGACCCCGCGATCGAAGTTGTACCGCGGGCGCAACCTGCAACGTCCCTCGATGTCGACGCGGGCGAGTCAGACGCTCGGCGGACGGTGGTCGATCCTGCCGTTGGCCGAGCAGGACGCCACCATCCGTGCCGTCGCCACGGGCGAGACCCTGCTCGAGCGCTACGGCGTCGTGACGCGCGGCTCCGTCGTCGCGGAGGGGGTGACGGGCGGTTTCGCCCTCGCCTACCGCGTGCTCAAGCAGTTCGAGGAGAACGGCCGCTGCCGTCGCGGGTACTTCGTGGAGCGCCTCGGCGGGGCCCAGTTCGCCTCCTCGGGCACCGTCGACCGCCTGCGCGGATTCATCCGGACCGATGACGAACCGCCGCTCGACGCCGTCACCCTCGCCGCGACCGACCCGGCGAACCCGTACGGCGCCGCCCTCGGGTGGCCGGGGCAGGAGGTCACCGGGGTGAAACACCGCCCGGGTCGGAAGGCGGGTGCGCTCGTCGTCCTCGTCGACGGAGCACCGGTCTACTACCTTGAACGCGGCGGCAAGACGGCGCTCGTGTTCTCGGAGGACGACGACCAGCTCCGTGCCGGGGCGCGTTCCCTGGCGGCGACGGTGCGAGCGGGTCGCATCGAGAAGCTCGGCATCGAGCAGGTCAACGGCGCCTTCGTGATCGGCACCCCGACGGGCCACGCCCTCCGCGACGCCGGGTTCGTCGAGACACCACGTGGATTGCGGCTCCGGCGTGGGTGAACTTGCGCGCTACCGTTCCGCCACGGGTTGCGCCGGACACCCTGCCGGTGGCACCGTAGCCGGAACGGACGGAGCGGTTCATGCCAGAGGGTGACACGGTCTTCCAAGCCGCGCACCGGTTGCGGCAGGCGCTCGCCGGCGAGGTCGTCACCGGCTTCGATCTGCGGGTGCCCGCCTTCGCGACCGTCGACCTCCGGGGCGACGTCGTCCACGACGTCATCCCCCGCGGCAAGCACCTCCTGCACCACATCGGCGACCACACCCTCCACACGCACCTCAAGATGGAGGGGCTGTGGCACGTCTACCAGCCGGGCGAGCACTGGCGGCGGCCGGCCTGGAAGGCGCGCGCGATCGTGTCGACGCAGCACTGGGTGACGGTCGGGTTCGAACTCGGCCTCGTCGAGGTGTTCCCCTCCCGCGAGGACGAGGAGCGCTTCGGCTGGCTCGGTCCCGACCTCCTCGGTCCGGACTGGGACGAGGAGCGTGCCATCCACAACCTCGAGGCCGACGGCCGCGAGATCCACGTCGCGCTGCTCGACCAGCGCAACCTCGCCGGACTCGGCAACGAGTACGTCAACGAGCTGTGCTTCATCCGCGGCGTCCTGCCGACGCGACCCACCGCCGAGGTCGACCTGCCGGGTGCCGTCCGACTCGGTTACCGGCTCATCAACGCCAACCGCGACCGCCGCAACCGGGTCACGACGGGCGACACGAGGCCCGGCCGGAAGACCTGGGTGTACGGGCGCGACGGCCAGCGCTGCCTGCGGTGCGGCACCCGGATCCAGCGGGGCAAGCTCGGCGCCGACCCGACCGCCCTCCGCGACACCTACTGGTGTCCCCACTGCCAGACCTGACCCGACGGCGCAGCGCCGGCCACCGAGCCGCCCCGCCGGTCACCGAGCGACAATCCCCGGTCACTGAGCCTGTCGAAGTGCAGCCCCGACGGCCCCACCCCGCCCTTCGACAGGCTCAGGGACCGGAACGGGCTCAGGAACCGGGGTCGCCCCGGTGGTGCCGCCGACTGCCGATCCACCCGATCGGGATCGACAGCAGCAGGAGGTACAGCGCCTGGGCGCCGAGCCCCGGCACTGTCGCGGCCAGGACGCCGGCGAGCAGCATCAGGCCGGTCGGGAACCACACGAGCACCCATGGTTGGCGGGGCGCAGCTGCCGCTTCCTCGCTGAGCAGCCCGTCCCGCTCGACGACCACCTGCTGGAGTCGTACCGCGACCATCGAGACGAGCATCGTCGCGATGTAGAGCGTGGGGGCTCCGCGGTCGTCGCCCGTCCCGTCGAAGAGGAGCACCGTCGGCAGCGGCAGGAACACGATCCCGGCGAGCCAGACGAAGTTCAGGGTCACGAGCCGCGTCGAGTATCCGGCGGTGCGCTCGAACAGGCGGTGGTGGTCGCGCCAGAAGTTGGCGATGACGACGAAGCTCAGCGCGGCCGCGGCGAGGCCGGTCCAATTGTGGCCGAAGAACGCGACCACGGAGCCGTCGTCGTGTTCCTGGGCGAGGTCGACGAGCGGGAGGATGATCAGCGTGATCGCGATCGCGACGACGGCGTCGCTGAAGTTGACGACGCGGTCGAGCCCGCGCTCCGTCGTCGGACCGGGTCGACGGCGGCCCGTCGGACGTCCCTCGTCGCCGACCATGGTCAGCTCACGTCGGCGTCGTCGGTCGCGGTCCCCTGCACCATGGCGACCCAGCGGGCCAGGAAGGCCGCGCCGGCCTCGTCGTGGATGAGCGTCGGGTGGGTCAGCACCGGGTAGGGCTTCTCGGGGACGCCGTCGGCGGGACGGACGTCCACGTGCACGACGTCGTACCCGTGCTCGAACAACCAGTCGGCCATCGCGTAGTCGCTCCGGGAGTCGCCGACCGTGCGCCAGGCGAGTGGGAGCGCACCACCGTCGGCTTCGAGGAGTTCGAGCGCGCGCTCGGCGCCGAGGTCCTTGCCGAGCCGGACCGACTCGATGTCGGTGGAGATGATCGTGGGATCGATGCGGTACTGCACGAGGCCGGCGTCGTCCGGGTAGCGGCCGGGGGCGTGATCGACGCCGAACCCGCGTCGGGCGAGCTCGGCTCGGGCGTCGTCGTCGAAGTGCTTCCGCACGAGGGCGTAGTCCGCTGCCGGCACCTCGACGTGCTGCTCGACCGAGACCATTGCGCGCTTGGTGTGGTCGAAGAACACCGTCTCGGCGTACCGTTCGTCGACGAGGCGTTCGATGGCATCGCCGTAGCCCTCCGGCATCGCGACGTCCTGATCGAGGCTCAGCTCGTCGACCCCGGCCGCCGAGAAGCCGAACCACACGGCACCCTTCTCGCAGATGCCGTAGAGCCGGACGTCGTCCGCGAGCCCGGCGGCCAGGAGCGGTGGGACGACCACCTCGCGGAGGAACGCGTCGCTCCGCCCGGTGTTGAAGGCGATCGGGACCCCGGCGTTCGCGAGCGTCGCGAGGTCCTGCGCGATGCTCGGGAGGTTGATCGTCCGAGTGATCGGACTGGCGATGGGGCCGTCGACGTCGAGCAGGAGACCGAGGATGGGGCGGGACGCGTTCACGGGTTCAGCCTAACGAGCACCCGGCGTGGATAGACTCACTCCACCATCACCGGTGTTCGAAGGAGATCACTCGTGTTCACCAGCCCGCATCCCGACGTCGAGATCCCCGACGTGAGTGTCTACGACGCCCTGTTCGGCGGCATCGCCCCGAGCGACCTCGACCGCATCGCCCTCCGCGACGGCACGACCGGCGCCGAGACGAGCTATCGACAGCTCATCGGCCAGATCAACGCCCTGGCCGGCGCCCTCGCGGCGGCCGGCATCGGGGTCGGCGACGTCGTCGCCCTCCACGCGCCGAACGTCCCCGCCTTCGCGACCGTGTTCCACGGCATCCTGAGCGCGGGCGCGACGGCGACGACGGTGAACGGCCTCTACAACGCCGAGGAGATCGAGGCGCAGCTGCGCGACGCCGGCGCGACGATGCTGTTCACCGTCTCGCCGCTGCTCCCCCAGGCCTGGGCTGCGGCGAGCGCCTGCGGCATCCCCTCCGACCGCGTCGTCGTCCTCGACGGCGCGGAGGGGCACGCGTCGCTGAGCGACCTCCTCATGCGCCGCCTCCCCGCGCCGGACGTCTCGTTCGACCCGGCCACGCACGTGGCGGTGCTGCCCTACTCCTCCGGCACGACGGGTCGGCCGAAGGGCGTGATGCTCTCGCATCGGAACCTCGTCGCGAACGTGCAGCAGTCGATCCCGCAGCTCGGCATGGTCGCCGACGACCGGATCCTCGCGGTCCTGCCGTTCTTCCACATCTACGGCATGACGGTGCTGCTCAACCTCGCGCTGTCGCGGCGGGCCTCCCTCGTGACCATGCCGCGGTTCGACCTGGCTGAGTTCCTCCGGATCATCCAGGACTTCCGGTGCAGCTACGTGTTCATCGCCCCGCCGATCGCGGTGGCACTCGCGAAGCACCCGCTCGTCGACGAGTTCGACCTCTCGAGCGTCCACACGATCTTCTCGGGTGCGGCACCGCTGGACGCGACGCTCGGGCGGGCGGTGGAGGAGCGCCTCGGCTGTCGGATGCGGCAGGGCTACGGCATGACGGAACTCAGCCCGGTCAGCCACGCGATCGCGTTCCAGGCCGAGGGGGCGTCGCTCGACAGCGTCGGCACGACGCTGCCGAACATGCAGTGCCGGATCGTCGATCCCGAGACCGGCGCCGAGGTGGACTACCCGGCCGAGGGCTCGGACGAGGAGAGCGCGGCGGGCGAGCTGCTCTGCGCGGGGCCGAACGTCATGCTCGGGTACCTCGGCAACGAGGAGGCCACTCGTGAAACCCTCGAGGCCGACGGCTTCCTCCACACCGGCGACATCGCGACGGTCCGCGGTGATGGCACCGTGCGCATCATCGAGCGGTTGAAGGAGCTCATCAAGTACCACGGCTACCAGGTGGCCCCGGCGGAGCTCGAGGCGCTGCTGCTCGGCCACCCGGCGATCGCCGACGCGGCCGTCATCGGGGTGCTCGACGATGAGGGCCAGGAGGTGCCGAAGGCCTTCGTGGTCCTGCAAGCGGGCCAGGACGTCACGGCCGAGGCGCTCATGGCGTGGGTCACGGAGCGGGTCGCCCCGCACAAGAAGATCCGGCGCGTGGCCTTCGTCGACGCCATCCCGAAGTCGGCGTCGGGCAAGATCCTCCGGAAGGACCTCCGGGCCGCGGAGGCCACCCCCGCCGGTCTCTGAGCCGCACCCGCCGGCCCCTGAGCTTGTCGACGGGCTCAGCGCCCGACGGCGGCGACCATCCGGTCGAAGGCCGCGTCGAGCTCCGGTTCGGCCGGCTGCCAGTGCGGGTTCGCGTCGTGGAACGCGACCATCTCCGCCGCGCCGTCCCAGAACGGGATGGTGGGCCGGAACTCCGGGACGAGACTGCGGATGCGGGTGTTGTCGAAGACCATCGGGAACGCCTTGTCGCCGAGGAGCGTCGGCCCGAGCGGTGGGTGGACCTCCGCGATGACGTCGGACGGCACGTGCACGATGTCGGCCTCCACGCCCGCCGCCTCCGCGATCCACCGGGTGATGTCGTTCCAGCTCGGTGCGTGGTCACCCGTGATGTGGAAGGCCTCGCCGAGCACGTCGCGACGACCCAGCAGGCCGACGAACCCGACCGCGAAGTCCTCGGTGTGGGTGATGGTCCAGAGGGTCGTCCCGTCGCCGTGCACGACCACCGGCTTGCCCGCGCGCATGCGGTCGAGGTCGGTGCGTCGGCCCATCGTCGGGATGAGCGTGCGGTCGTAGGTGTGCGACGGGCGCACGATCGTCGCCGGGAACCCCTGCCCGCGGTAGGCGTGGACGAGGACGTCCTCGCAGGAGATCTTGTCGCGCGCGTATTGGGAGAACGGGTTCCGGAGCGGCGTCGACTCGACCACGGGCAGGCGCTGTGGCGGCTTCTGGTATGCGGATGCGGAGCTGATGAACACGTACTGGCCGATCCGCCCGGCGAAGCGGTCGATGTCCGCCTGCACCTGCGGTGGCGTGAACGCGGTGAACTGCGCCACGACGTCGAACTCACGCGAGCCGAGCGTCTCGGTCACCGCGTCGGTGTCGCGCACGTCCGCGCGGAGCAGCTCGACCTCCTCGGGGAGGGGGCGGACGTGGGACAGGCCGCGGTTCAGGACGGTGACGTCATGGCCGAGCGACACCGCTCTGGCGACCGAGGCCGAGGAGATGATGCCGCTGCCGCCGATGAACAGGATGCGCTTCGTCGTCATTGGTCCATCCTCGCGCACCGTCGCCCGACTCGCCCAGGCCTTCCCAGGATCGCCCCAATCAGCGCTCGCGCTTGACGAACGCCATGGCACCGACGACGAGGGCGAGCAGCACCCCGGAGACGAGTCCCCACACGACAGGCGCCTCGGGTCCGAGGATCAGGAGCATCAGCACCGCGGCGAGGGCGAGGACCCCGGCGACGACGAGCGCCGTCGTCCATTCGTTCCATCGCATCCCACCAGCCTAGGCTCCCGTCACCACGACCCGGGGACGCGGGAGCCGCTGCGGTGAACCGGCGGGACCGCTCAGCGGTGCTCGGCGAACATCTCCTCGGTCCGTTCCCAGAGCGCGCGGGCGAGGGCGACGTCGGCGGCGAGCTTGTTCGTGCGTGCGGGCTTCCGCTTCGCGAAGTAGCCGCCCGAGGTCCAGTCGAGTCCCGGCTGACTCTCGGCCAGCCAGAAGAGCGTGTCGGCGCCCTCCTCGGGGGTGTTCAGCAGGCGACGCCCGAGCGGGTTCGCATAGAGGAACCGCATCGCGCCGTCGGGCGAGCTGGAGAAGTTCGTCGAGATGACCCCCGGGTGGAACGCCGCCGCGGACAGGCCGCGCGGGCCGTACCGGCGGTCGAGCTCCTTCGTGAAGAGGATCTGCGCCAGCTTCGCGTTGCCGTAGGCGCGCGTGGGCGAATAGGAGCGTTCGGCGTCGAGGTCGTCGAGGTCGAGCTTCCCGAACAGGCGGTTGGCGACGCTCGAGGTGTTGATGACCGTCGCCTCGGACTCGACGAGGCGGTCGAGCAGGAGATGGGTGAGGAGCGCGGGTGCCAGGTAGTTGATCTGGAACGTCTGCTCATGGCCGTCCGTCGTGACCCGGCGATCGGCACCGAAGATGCCGCCGGCGTTGTTGGCGAGGACGTCGATCCGCGGGTACTGCTCGAGGAGATGCTCGGCGAGGAGGCGAACCTGTGCCAGCTCGGCGAAGTCGCAGATGAACGATGCGGCGCCGATCCGTCGCGCGACGGCCGCCGTCTTCTCCGGTGACCGCCCGACCACCACGACCTGCTCGCCCGCGTCCGTCAACGCCTTCGCAGCCGCAGCGCCGATGCCGTCGCTCGCACCGGTGAGGACGATCATCCGATCGCTCACGCGGAGGACTTCCGGGGGCGGGGTTCGCTGACGTTGGTCGGGCGCGCCCGCTCGTCGATGTCGGGGACCTCACGGCCGATCGCGAGGTCGCCGGTCTTGTTGGCGTCCTGCATCATCGACTCGAGCCAGCTGCGGTTGAGCTCGGGACGCTGCTCCTGGTCGAACTCGAACTGCAGTGAGATCGACGGGTGCACCCAGATCGTCACGCGTCCGCCACCGGTCTCGAGCGAGCGCGGCCAGGAGATCGTGAAGGACTCGTTGCGCCGCAGTTTCATGACCGCGATCGACTTCACATGCGCGAGCATCCGGTCGTCGAGTTCGAGCTCACGCGATGAACTCCCGTAGATCAGCTTTCCCACCAGATGTCTCCCTCTGTGCCGGTCGTCCTCGCGCACCCGGGAATCAGGGCGACGCGACGCCCGAGCACACCGGGCGTTGCCCCCATCGTAGGCGACCGAGGGATCGCCGTCGTGCCGGTTGACGGGCGGGCGGCAGCCCAGTTCAGGGGTCCGCGGTGTTGTCCCCCACGGCCTCGCGAGTACGTCAACTTCCGCGGGAAATCAAGGGATTTCGGCCCTGTTTCATGAACCTGGCAAAGCCCTGAGCTGCGGCCGCCTCGACCAAACCGCGCTTCCCACTGCCCCCGAACGGCGTGCATGACCGTGAAGCCCGAATCTTCCGTCGTGCACCCGAGCCAGCCGTCCTTTCCCGAACGATCCGTCGCTCCGGGAACACGTCCACGCCGTGCACGCCAGCCGTTGCGACTGCCCAAGCTCGTCTCCCAGCTGGTCACCTTCGGCCTCGTCGGCGGCACCGCGTTCGTCGTGGACGTCGGTGTGTACAACCTCCTGCGGTTCACCGTGCTCGACGACAAGCCGATCGGAGCGAAGGTGATCTCCGTCGCCGTCGCCACGGTCGTCGCTTGGCTCGGCAACCGGGCGCTGACCTTCCGGACCGAGCACCGCCGCGCGGTGTGGAAGGAGGGCGCCCTCTTCGCGCTCATGAACGTCCTCGGCCTCGGGATCGCCGCGGGCTGTCTGTTCGTCTCGCACTACGTCCTCGGCTACACCACCCCGCTCGCCGACAACATCGCGGGCAACGGCGTCGGACTCGTCCTCGGCATGGTGTTCCGCTTCCTCGCCTATCGGTTCGTCGTCTTCCGACCCGCCGATTCGGCGACCAGTCGCCGTCGAAGCACGACGTCGCAGGAAACCTCCCTTTCGAGCCCGGCCGCGCCGGCACCCGCCGCCGCACCGCGCACCACGACCACTCGTCGATCCGCACCGACCCACGCACTGCCGACCTCTGGAGGCCTGTCCTGATGGCACCCGCACTCGCACCGCTGCTCGAAGCGCTCGCGCTCATCCCCTCCCGACCGTTCGCATCCGCGGACGAGCCCGCTCCCCTGCTGACCCCCCAACCCGCGGCACCCACGGAACCGCTGCCGAACCGCGGCACCCTGGTGGACCCGATGACGGCGGCCGACCCCGGCTCCTGGAGCATCGGCGAATGGCTCGGCTACGGCACCATGCTGCTGTTCGCCGCCGCGCTGACGATCATCGCCGTCACCACGCTCTACTGGATGCTCCACGCCTGGCGGTCGACCGGCCACCTGAAGAACACCGGGTTCGCCGCGGTCCCGCTGCCCGCCGAGCACTCCTTCACCCTGCTCGTCCCCGGTCGGCATGAGGAGGAGGTCATGGGTCAGACCCTCGACCGCCTCGCCGAACAGGACCACCCCGACTTCGAGATCATCGCGATCGTGGGCCACGATGACCCGGGGACCGAGCGCGTCGTCCGCGAGGCCGCCGCACGGCACCCCGACCTCATCACAGTGGTCGTCGACGACAGCGTGCCGAAGAACAAGCCCAAGGCCCTCAACCGGGCGCTGCAGATCGCCCGGGGCGACGTCGTGGGCGTGTTCGACGCCGAGGACGAGGTGCATCCGCGCCTGCTCACGCTCGTGGACTCGCGCTTCTCGGAGAGCGGCGCCGACGTCGTCCAGGGCGGCGTGCAGCTCATGAACTTCCAGTCCAGCTGGTGGTCGCTCCGGAACGTGCTCGAGTACTACTTCTGGTTCCGGTCGCGCCTGCACTTCCACGCGAACTCCCGCTTCATCCCGCTCGGCGGCAACACGGTGTTCGTGAAGAAGACCTGGCTCGACTGGTCGGAGGGCTGGGACGACGGCTGCCTCGCCGAGGACTGCGAGCTCGGCGTCCGACTCTCGAGCGCCGGTGCAACGGTCGTCGTGGCCTACAGCCCCGAGGTCGTCACCCGCGAGGAGACCCCAGGCACCCTGCAGTCGCTCTACAAGCAGCGCACACGCTGGAACCAGGGGTTTCTGCAGGTCCTGAAGAAGGGCGAGTGGCGCAAGCTGCCGACGTTCCGTCAGCGCATGTTCGCCCGCTACCTGCTGTCGATGCCGTTCCTCCAGGCGGCGACCGGCCTCCTCATCCCCGTCTCCGTCCTGCTGGTGTTGTTCGCGAAGGTGCCCGCGCCGATCGCCCTCCTCACCTTCATCCCGCTCGCGCCGACGATCGTCACCCTCGCGGTGGAAGCCTCCGGGCTCGGTGAGTTCGGTCGCCTCTACGGCCAGAAGGTCCGCCTCCGTGACTACGCCCGGCTGATCCTCGGCACCTTCCCGTACCAGATCTTCCTCGGCCTGGCCGCCGTCCGCTCCGTCTTCCGCGAGTGGAAGGGCGACCACTCCTGGGAGAAGACGGAGCACACCGGCGCCCATCGCAGCGAGGAGGTCGCCGATGCCACCGAGGCCGCACCCGTCTCCGTCGACCTGCCCGACCGCGCGCCCGAGCTCGTCCTCCAGAACGGAGCAACCCGATGACCGGCATCCTCGAACGCCCGGCCGCCCCAGGCCGACCAGAGCTCCACCTGGAGAGCGACCGCCTCAGCTGGCTCGCCTCCGGGCCACCGACGAAGCGAGGCCCCGGCGTCGTGCGCCGCTGGCTCTCGCGCCACGGTCGCACCCTGGCCTTCCTCCTGCCCGTGCTTGCCATCGCCGCCGTCGTACAGGCCATGAATATGGGCGGATCCCCGCAGCGCATCGACGACGAGGGCACCTACACCGCCCAGGCGTGGAGCGTGCTGAAGCTCGGCGAACTCGCCCATTACACCTACTGGTACGACCACCCGCCGCTCGGCTGGCTGCAGATCGCGGCCTACACGGGGCTGACGGGTGCGTTCGACCGCTACGACATCGCCGTGATCGCGGCACGTGAGGCCATGCTCGTCGCGACGCTCATCGCCGTCGTGCTCGTGTGGGTCCTCGCCCGCCGCCTGCACCTCAGCCGGGCCATGGCCGCCCTCGCCGCGCTCGTGTTCGCGATCTCGCCGCTCGCCGTGCAGTTCCACCGCACCGTCTACCTCGACAACGTCGCGGTGCCCTGGCTCCTCGGCGCCTTCATCCTCGCGACGAGCCGCAAGCACCAGCTCCTCGGCTTCGCGGGTTCCGCCGCCGCGTTCGGCATCGCCGTGCTGAGCAAGGAGACCTTCCTGCTCGCCCTGCCCTTCCTCGCCTGGACCATGTGGCGCGCGGCTCGGAAGGAGACCCGCCGGTACACGCTGCCGGTCGCCGCGACCATCGTCGTCGTCATCGGCTTCACCTACGTGCTCTTCGCCGCCATCAAGGGCGAACTCATCCCCGGCCCTGACCGGGTGAGCCTCCTCGGCGGCGTCTTCTTCCAGCTCGGATCCCGCGTCACGAGCGGGTCGCTGTTCGACCCGGAGAGCCTGTCGGCGAAGACCCTCGGCATGTGGTGGCAGTTGGACGCGGCATTCCTCGTCGCCGGAGCGGTGGCCGCCGTCGCCGGGCTCTTCATCTCGCGACTGCGTGTCATCGCCGCGATGACCGTCTTCCTCGGCCTGTTCATGCTGCGCCCGGGCGGCTACCTGCCGGTGCCGTACGTCATCATGCTGCTGCCGTTCATGGCGATCCTCATCATGGGCGTGACCGGCGCCGCCATCCGCCGGTTCCGTCGCCGCTCGACCGTCGAGGCCGGAGCACAGCGCCGTCGTCTCCTCGGCGGACGTGCGGCCGGAGCCGTCTGGGTCGCCGCGGTGCTCGCTGCAGCCGTCGTCGCCGTCCCCAACACGGCGACCCAGCTCCGCGGCTTCCTCCTCGCCGACCTCGACAAGCCGGTCCGGCAGGCCCAGCAGTGGGTCCAGACCAATGTGCCGAAGGAGTCCCGCGTGATCGTCGACGACGCGATGTGGGTCGACCTCGTCGAGAGCGGTTTCGATCGTGACAACGTCATCTGGTACTACAAGATGGACACCGACTCCGCCGTCCAGGCCCAGTCGCCCAACGGCTGGCGCGACGCCGACTACATCGTCACGACCGATTCGATGCGGACCTTCCCGACCACCTTCCCCGAGGTGAAGGGTGCGATCGACAACTCCGAGCTCGTCGCGACGTTCGGCTCCGGGACGCAGGCCGTCGAGGTCCGCCGCATCGACGCCGACGGTCTCGACGCGGCGGCCGAACAGGCTGCCGGGCGCACGGCGGCTCGGGCGGCGCTCGGTGCGCAGCTCCTGCTGAACCCCTCGCTCAGCGTCTCGGCGGAGGCCGCGCAGACCCTCAGCGACGGCCAGCTCGACTCCCGCGCCCTCCTGGCGCTCGGCCAGGTACTCGCCACGACGCCGGTCAGGCTCGAGAGCACTCCGGTGCTCGACGGCGAGACGGGCGACGTGCGTCGGACGATGGTGCTCCGCACCGGCACCGAGGTGGGCGACGGCCGTCTGGCCGACTCCATCCGCTCGATCCAGGGCGACTACGCGGCCGACCGCGTCGAGCAGACGGCGGCCGGCGTGCGGGTCACCTACTCGGTCGTCGAACCCGACGTCGTCCGCTGACCACCTTCCCGAGCACCGGCTCGAGCCGGACGCCCGGGCCACCCGAAACCCCGACCCACCCGAAGAACAGGAGTTCCACCATGCGAACCACCACCACCAGGCGACTCGCCCTCAGCGGCCTCGCCGCCGTCGCGACGGCAGCGCTCATCGGCTTCGGCACCACCGCCGCGAGCGCCGCCACCACCGAGGCCTCAGGCTCCGGCTGGATCCGCGTCGGCCACCTCTCGGCCGACACCAAGACCGTCGACGTCAAGCTGTCGGCACTCTCCGGCGGCGCGACCGTGTTCGAACTCGACGACGTCGCCTACGGCCAGGTCTCCCCCTACACCGATCTGGCCGCCGGCACCTACGTGGTGTCGATGGTGCCCGCCGGGTCGCCCGACAGCACGAAGCCGGTCATCAGCACCAACGTGACCATCACCGCCGGGGAGGCGGCCACCGTAGCCGCCTACGGTCCCAACAAGGACCTGCAGACGAAGGTGTTCGAGGACGACCTCACCGGTCCGGCCGAGGGTGCGGCGCGCATCCGGCTGATCCAGGCGTCGACCGACGTCACGAGCGTCGACGTCAGCACCTCGACCGGCATGCCGATCGCGAAGGGCGCCACCACCGGAACGGCGACCGACTATGCGAGCGTCCCCGCCGGCCCGTGGGATCTCGAGCTGACCGGCGGCAAGCAGGCGGCCGAAGCCTCCGTGAACCTCGCACCCGGCACCGTGAGCACGCTCTTCGTGCTCGACAACGCCGCAGGCGGCGTCACCCTCATGCCCGTCCTCGACAGCTCAGCGGCCGGTGACGCCCCCGAGGGTCCGGTGGAGACCGGTGGTGGTGGACTCGCCAAGGAGTCGTCGACGCTGCGGGGCATCCTCGACGACCTCGACGCGAAGCTCGCCCGGCTCGTGCGCGACCTCGGGACGGCGGTGAGCTGACCATGAGCGCCAAGAAGACGATCGGCGTCGCCGCGACCGCGGTCGCCGCGGTCACCGCGACCGCCGTGATCGCCTCGCTGGCTACCGGGTTCCCGGCGAACCTCCTCCAGGACCCGACCGCGGCGTCACCCGACGCGACCGACGCCGACGGACAGCCTGGCCCGACCTCGACGGTCACGGACCGGACCACCACCGAGGCCGCCGACGCCTTCCTTACCGACTGGGTCGACGACGGCCGCGTCGTGCGCCGGGACCAGGGTGACGACACGGTCAGCGAGGGGCAGGCCTACGGACTGCTCGTCGCGGCCGGGGTCGGGGACGAGCAGTCCTTCACCGAGATCTGGGATTGGACCGAGCAGCACCTGCAGCGGCCCGACGGGCTGCTCGCCTGGCAGTGGCGCGATGGCGAGGTCGTCGACGACGAACCCGCCAGCGATGCGGACCTCGACGCCGCCCGCGCGCTCGTCGTCGCCGGCACCCGGTTCGACGAGCCGCGGTTCACCGAGGCCGGGGTCACGCTCGCCGGTGTGATCGCGGACCGCATGACCGCCGAGACCGCCGCGGGCCGGATCCTGCTGCCCGGTGTCTGGGCCGCTGCGACCGAGCCCTACGCGTACAACCCGTCCTACGCCTCCCCCGTCGCCTTCTCGGTGCTGGGTGCGGCGACCGGTGACCCGCGGTGGGCCGAACTGCAGGCGGGTTCCGCGGCGGTCACGACCACCCTGCTCGACGAGAGCCCGCTCCCGCCCGACTGGGCCCAGGTGCACGCCGACGGCACCGTCGACGCCATGCCGGGTGCGGCAGGGACCGGGCAGAGCGTCCGCTACGGCTACGACGCGGCCCGGCTCCCGATCCGCTACGCCGAGTCATGCGACACCGCCGACCGGGCGACGGCCGCCCGCCTCGCCTCGACCCTCGCGCGCTCGAAGGAGCCGCGTGCGGAGACCGATCTCGGCGGATCACCGCTGACCTCGGACGTGCACCCGCTCGCCCTCCAGGCCCGAGCGGCCGCGCGCGCCGCCGTGGGCAACCTGCCGGAGTCGGCGGACGACCTCCGGGCCGCCGACGAACTCGCGCAGGAGGTGCCGAGCTACTTCGGCGCCGCCTGGGCAGCCCTCGCACCGATGATGCTCACGACCGGTGAGCTGGACGGGTGTCCACCGCTCACCGAAGGAGCCACCTCATGATCCGCGCACAGCGCCGTCGGATCGGCACGCTCGCCGCCGCCGGAGCGCTCCTCACGGCGCTCGCCCTCTCGGGCTGCGCCACGACGCACGCCGGGCAGAAGCCGACCTCGCCGAACGCCGCCGACGGCCCCATCACCTCCTCGGAGGCGGCCGACCGTGGCGCCGCCGGCGCGAAGCAGGACCCGGTCGCCCAGGCGCCGGCGGCCGATGTCAGCGCGCTGAGCGTGAGCCGGGTGCAGATCCCGTCCATCGGGGTCGACGCGGCGGTCGAACCGCTCGAACGCGATGCGTCGGGTGTCCTCCTGCCACCCGCCGAGTGGGAGGACGCCGGGTGGTACCGCGCCGGCGTCATGCCCGGCCAGGTGGGGCCCGCGGTCATCGCCGGTCACCTCGACACGACCCTCCGCGAGGCGGTGTTCGTCCACCTCAAGCAGCTCGTGGCGGGCGACCAGGTGACGGTCACGATGTCCGACGGCTCGACCGCCACGTACGCCGTGGACCGCGCCATCGACGTCGAGAAGAAGACCTTCCCCACCGAGGAGGTCTACGGGCCGACGCCCGACGCGCAGCTCCGGCTCATCACCTGCAACGGCCCCTTCGACGACGCCGCGAACACCTACGCGAACAACTACGTCGTCTTCGCGTCGCTCGTCGGCACGACCCCGTAGCGCCGCTCCCTGCTCCGCGCGCCCGTCGCGGCGCGGCCCCGCTCCGAACCATTCCCACCGACCCGAAAGGAACCGACGTGAACCGCTCACTCGTCGTCATCCCCACCTACAACGAACTCGACAACCTGCAGCCGATCGTGAACCGCACGCTCGCCGTCCCGGGGGTCGACATCCTCGTCGTGGACGACTCCTCCCCCGACGGCACCGGGTTCCTCGCCGAACAGCTCGCCGCGCAGCACCCGGAGGTGCACGTGTTCCACCGGGCCGTGAAGGACGGGCTCGGCGGCGCGTACCTCGCGGGCTTCGCCTGGGCGCTCGCCCGGGGGTACGAGGTCGTCGTCGAGATGGACGCGGACGGATCCCACCACCCCGAGGACCTGCCCCGCCTCATCGCGCTCCTCGACGATCACGACCTCGCGCTCGGCTCACGCTGGGTCCCGGGTGGCGTCGTCGAGAACTGGCCCGCCCACCGGCTCGCGCTGAGTCGCGGCGGCAACCTCTACACGCGACTCGCCCTCGGGATCGGTGTCGCCGACGCGACCGGCGGGTTCCGCGCGTTCCGCAGCGAGGCCCTGCGCCGCATCGACCTCGCCGACGTCGCGTCACAGGGGTACTGCTTCCAGGTCGACCTCCTCTGGCGTGCGCTGCAGCGCGGGCTCCGGGTCGTGGAGACGCCCATCGTCTTCACCGAGCGGGTGTCGGGCGAGTCGAAGATGAGCGGCGGCATCGTCTCCGAGTCGCTCAAGAAGGTCACGATGTGGGGCGTGCGTCGTCGCCTCCAGGAGGTCCGCGCACTGCTGCACGGCCACCCGCTCCCATCCGTGCGCGTGCTGTCCACCCGCTGAGACCAGGTGGTGCGGGCGGCCACGACCACGGGCCGACGACGGCTGCACATCTTCCCAGGTCCTTCCGGTTCCGCCGCCCTCCCCGGAGTCGTAGCGTGAGGGCATGACCAATCGCACGCGCACCCCGCAGCACCCCATCGGTTCCGGCTTCGGCCACTCGAGCACCGCGGCGGAGGTGCTCGAGGGCATCGACCTCACCGGCAAGCTCGCCATCGTCACCGGCGGCTACTCCGGTATCGGCCGCGAGGCCGTCCGTGCCCTGGTCGGCGCGGGTGCCCAGGTCATCGTCCCCGCGCGGCGCCCGGAGACCGCTCGCGAGGAGCTCGCCGGCATCGACGGTGTGGAGGTCGACGAACTCGACCTGGCGGACCTCGCGAGCGTCGAGGCGTTCGCCGACCGCTTCCTCGCCACGGGCCGGGGCCTCGACCTCGTCATCACGAACGCCGGCGTCATGGCGGCTCCCGAGACGCGCGTCGGTCCCGGCTGGGAACTCCAGTTCGCGACCAACCACCTCGGCCACTTCGCCCTCGTCAACCGCCTCTGGCCCGCCATCGTCAAGGGCGGGTCATCGCGGGTCGCCGCGTTGTCCTCCAGCGGCCACAAGCGCTCCGGGATCCGCTGGGACGACGTCCAGTTCGAGCACGGCTACGACAAGTGGGAGGCGTACGGGCAGGCGAAGACCGCCAACGCGCTCTTCGCCTTCCAGCTCGACACGCTCGGTGCCGAGGAAGGTGTCCGCGCGTTCTCCGTCCACCCCGGCGGCATCCTCACGCCGCTGCAGCGGCACCTGCCGCGCGAGGAGATGATGGCGCTCGGCTGGGTCGACGCCGACGGCAACCTCCTCGTCTCGGGCTTCAAGTCGCCCGAGCAGGGCGCCGCAACCGAGGTGTGGGCCGCGACCTCGCCGTCGCTCGACGGCCTCGGCGGGGTGTTCTGCGAGGACTGCGACATCGCCGGCCCGGCGGAGACCGCGGTCTCCCCGGCCTCCGGCGTCGCCGACCATGCGACCGATCCGGAGGAGGCGGCCCGACTCTGGGCGCTCTCAGCCGAACTCACCGGGGTCGACGCCTTCGCCGCTCGCGACTGATCGGCCGGCGCCACCCCTTGCAGCCACCCGCCCACGGACCTACCGTGAGAGCGGATCAGCGCGACGATGCGCGAGACGGAGACCGCCCAGGCGGATCTCGGAAGGAGCACCTCATGAGTGACCAGAACGCCGACATCAACAACCCGGGCCCGCACGACGAGGCCGTCGACGACGCGGCGGCCGAGCGCGTGGCGTCCACGACGAACCCCGGCCCGCACGTCACCGAGGACGACCCGGCGGCGAGCGGCGAGGCCGACATCACGAACCCCGGTTCGGAGACCGAACGCGACGCTGCGGCCGAGCGCGAGGCGGAGCGCGTCGCCAACATCACCAACCCCGGCCCGAGTTCCTGACCCCACCGACCCTTTCTCAGGAGTTCGCCGGCGCGTCGATCCGTTTCCCGGGCGGCGCACCGGAGGACTCCTGAGAACGGTCAAGCAGCCTCAACGGCCGAGCGCGAGGCGGAGCGCGTCGCCAACATCACCAACCCCGGCCCGAGTTCCTGACCCCACCAACCCTTTCTCAGGAGTTCGTCGGCGCGTCGATCCGTTCCCCGGGCGGCGCGCCGGAGGACTCCTGAAAACGGTCAAGCAGCCTCAACGGCCGAGCGCGAGGCGGAGCGCGTCGCCAACATCACCAACCCCGGCCCGAGTTCCTGACCCCACCGACCCTTTCTCAGGAGTTCGCCGGCGCGTCGATCCGTTTCCCGGGCGGCGTACCGGAGGACTCCTGAGTAAGGTCGCCCAGCTCTAGTGGTCGGCGCGAGGCGGACGCAGGCGCGTCTCCTCGATGTCGAGCATCGTCTGCGCCTCGGCGAGGATGCGCGACGGGTACGCGCCGCGCGCCCGGGCGTCGAGGAGCCGCTCGCGTTCGGCCTGCACGACGGCGAGGCGGAGCTGGCGGTAGAGCCGGTGCGGTGTCTCTGCGTGCGTCTCACTCGGCGAGACCGACTCGCGCGAGCGTTCCCAGGCGGCTTCCGCCCGCAGGAACGTGGACTGTCTGACGCGTTCGAGCAGATCGGGGTCGATCTCCTCCTCGATGCCGACCGCCGAGGCCGGATCCTCCAGCACGCTGATGCCCGCGTAGCTGATCTCGTCGAGGAGGGTCGCGAGCTGGCGGCGGTCCTCGGACTCGTCGATCCCCTGCACCTTGAGCAGCCGGATGAGCCACGGCAACGTGCCGCCCTGGACGACGAGCGTCACGACGGCCACCGTGAAGGCGATGAGGACGAGTTGCTCGCGGTACGGGGTGCTCTGCGGCAGTGACTGTGCGGCGGCGAGCGTCACGACGCCACGCATGCCCGACCAGCTGAGGATGACGCCACCTCGCCAGTCGATCTGCTCCAACCGCAACTGCTCGAGGTCGGCGCGCTGCCGCTCGTAGGCGCGCTCCCGCCGCCGCCGCCGGTGCCATCGGCGGTTCTGTCTCGGGAACCGTTCCGAGTACCCCATCGACAGCCACCGTTGCAGGGTCTGGCGTTCCGCCCAGCGTTCTCGTGCACGGAGCCCGAGCACCAGCGGGCCCACCCACAGGAACCGCAGCGCGATGAGCGCGGCCGTCGCGACGAGACCGATCCCGATGGACTCCTCGACCGACAGGATCTCGGCGTCGACAGCGCCGATGAGGGTGCGGATCTCGAGGCCGATGAGGAGGAACACGGCGTTCTCGAGCAGGAACTGGATGGTCCGCCAGTTGATGCGGTCGCTGATCCGCGCCTGCGCCGAGAACGCGGCCGAACTCGCGTGCCCCGTGTACAGGCCGGCGATGACGACGGCCAGCACGCCGGACCCGCCGAGCGCCTCGGTCGGCATGAACGCCACGAACGGGACGGCGATGGAGATCGCGGTGTCGAGGACGGAGTCGTTGAGCTTCGAGCGCAACCAGACGGTGACGTACCCGGCGATGAAGCCGACGACGATCGCCAGGACGACCGCGTAGACGAAGTCGCCGACCGTCGCCCACGGCGTGAGCATGCCGCCGGCCGCCGCAGCGCTCGCCGATCGGAGGAGCACGAGCGCGGTCGCGTCGTTCACGAGCCCCTCACCCTCGAGCACCGTCAGGAGGCGGGGCGGGAGGCCGAGACGGCGTCCGATGGACGTCGCCGCGACCGCGTCGGGCGGGCTGATGATCGCGCCGAGGGCGATGGCGGCGGCCAGGTTGAGGTCCGGCAGGAGGCTGAAGAGGAGGAAGCCGGCACCGAAGGCGGTGACGATGACGAGCACGACGGACAGGCTCGTGATGGTGGCGAGGTTGCGGCGGAAGTCCATGATCGGAACGCTGATCGCCGCGGCGTAGAGGATCGGCGGCAGGACGACGTCGAGCACGAGTTCCGGTTCGACCTCGATCTCCGGGACGCCCGGGAGGTACGAGAGCCCGACACCGACGATCACGAGGATGATCGGCGCGGCGACACCGAGCTTGCGGGAGAAGGCCGCGACGGCCACGATCACCGCGATGCCGACGACCGCATACACCCCGAGTTCCATAGCGATCAGGCTATCGGTCGCTCGGCCGGCCACACCCCGACGGCTGTCGTGGGTGCCGGGAGACTATTCGAGCAGGCCCCGGATGTCCTCCGCGGTGAGGGCCTGACTGAACACCGCGTCGTCGTCGAGGACCGCGGCGAAGAGCTCGGACTTCTTCGCCTGCAGCGCCATCACCTTCTCCTCGATCGTGTCGGCGGCGACCAGCCGGTAGACCATGACGTTCTCGGTCTGGCCGATGCGGTGCGTGCGGTCGATGGCCTGCGCCTCTGCGGCCGGGTTCCACCACGGGTCGAGCAGGAAGACGTAGTCCGCTTCGGTCAGGTTGAGGCCGAACCCGCCGGCCTTCAAGCTGATGAGGAACACGGGGGCGTCGCCGGTGCGGAAGCGGTCGATGACCTCACCCCGACGACGGGTCGACCCGTCGAGGTACTCGTACGCGATGCCCTGCTCCTCGAGCCGACGCGCAGCGGTGCCGAGGAAGCTCGTGAACTGGCTGAAGATGAGCGCCCGGTGGCCCTCGGCGACGACGTCGTCGAGCTGCTCGAGGAGTGCGTCGAGTTTGCTCGAGGGGATGCCCGCGTGCTCCTCGGCGTCGATGAGACTCGCGTCGAGGCTGAGCATGCGGAGGAGGGTGAGCGAGCGGAACACGATGAACCGGTTGCGGTCGAGGTCGTCGACGAGTCCGAGGAGCTTCTGTCGTTCGCGCTGGAGGACGAGGTCGTAGAGCTTGCGGTGGGCCGGCGCGAGTTCGATCCGCAGCACCTGCTCCTGCTTCGGCGGCAGTTCGGGCGCGACCATCTCCTTGGTGCGTCGCATGAGCAGCGGACGGATGCGTCGGCGCAGGGTCTGCAGCCGACTCGAGTCGAGACCCTTGCCGATCGGCTTGACGTAGTGCTCGGTGAAGCGCGGCGCCGACGCGAACAGGCCCGGCGCGACGATCGACAGCAGCGACCACAGCTCCATGAGCGTGTTCTCGATGGGCGTGCCGGTGATCGCGAGCTTGAACGGTGCTCTGAGGTCGACCGCGCACTCGTGCAGCTTGGCGCGGTGGTTCTTCACGAACTGCGCCTCGTCGAGGATGAGCCCCGACCAGTCGACCGCCTGGTACGCCGCTGCGTCGAGCCGGAACAGCGCATAGCTCGTGACCACGATGTCGGCGCCCGCCGCGAGGTCCGCGATCGACGCGCTCCCCTTCGCCTGCGTGGCTGTGATGCTGCGGACGACGAGGTCGGGCACGAAGCGCGTGGCCTCGGCGACCCAGTTGGAGACGACCGACGTCGGGGCGACCACGAGGAACGGTGGTGCCGTGGTCCCGGTGGTCTCGCGCGCGTGGGCGACGAGGGCGAGGGTCTGCAGCGTCTTGCCGAGGCCCATGTCGTCGGCCAGGATGCCTCCGAGTCCGTGCTGCCAGAGGAATGCGAGCCAGCGGAAGCCCTCGACCTGGTAAGGCCGGAGGTCTGCGTGGAGTCCCGACGGCAAGGCGGTGTCGGGGACCGCTTCGATCGCGTTGAGTCCGGCTGCAGCCTCGCGCCAGGAGACGGCCTGCTCGGTCTCGTCGGCGAGGTCCTCGAAGTCGGCCCAGAGGCTCGCCTGATAGCGGCTGATGCTCGGCTTCGTCTCCCACTCCTTGAGCGCGGCCGCCTCGGTGAGTAGCTCGCGCAGGCGGTCGAAGGCGGGGTGCTCGAGCGACAGGTAGGTGTGGTCGACCATGAGCAGCTTGGTGCGCCCCTTCGAGAGGGCCTTGAAGAGGGGCTCGAAGGGGACGCTGTACTCGCCGATGTGGATGACGATCCCGAGGTCGAACCAGTCGCGTTGCTCCGTCTCCACCGTGGTGACCGAGATGTGGGGCGTGCCCGTGAGCTCCCGGTACTCGGGGCGGTCGCCGGACACTTCGACGAGGACGTCGTCGAGCGATTCGAAGACGGGGAGGGTGCGCTCGGTGACGAGTGCCGCGTCGAACTCCGTCAGGACCTGCGGCCGGGGCGGCCAGACGCCCGGAGTCGTGAGCTCGTCGAACGAGCCCGCGGCGAGCGCCCGGCGTTCCGGTTCCGCCGCGGCGGCGATGGCGGCGCCGACCCGGTCGAGGATGGCCCGCTCCGCGCGTTCGTCGCGGAGGACCTCCGCTGCGGCGGAGTCGGTTGCGTTGTCGGAGAGCGCACCGTGCGGCACCGTCGACACGAGTGGTCGTCCTGCGGCGAGCGCCGGGGTGCCGCCACCGATCGGGACGCGCTGCGCCGGGGCGTACTGCCAGAACCAGGCGAGGCGCAGGGTCTGCTTCGGTTCGAAGGAAGCCGTGAGGACGAGGACCGGCGGCACGATCTCGGGCAGAGCCACGGTGCCGTCCGTCGAACTCAGCGAGATGCTGCGGCGGAGTCGTGGGACGTAGTGCTCGAGGAACTCCGGCACTTCGGCCTCGGGGACGACGACCGGCTCGCCAGGCCCGAGCAGTCCGCGGGCCTCGTCCGTCAGCGGTTCGGCGAGCGGGGCGAGCACGATCGCCTGCTGTGGTTCGAGCGTGTAGTGGTAGAGCCCGTGGTCGCCGAGGGCTCCGCTCGTGGCCGCGTCGACGTCGGTACCGTCGATCGTCACGACGGATCGGAGGACCACGCCCTCGTCGTCGTGCGCGGCGTCCAGCCGGATGGCGGCGGTGGTGCCGAGGGCGACCGTGCCTTTGCGCGTACCGACGAGTTCGATCCCGAGTTGGGCCGCCTCCTCGAACAGATGCCAGAGGACGGGGCTGCCGAAGTCGTCGAGGACGAGCCAGTCCGAGTCGGCGGCGCCGGCGTAGGCACCGGCCGGCGGACGGGTGGCACGCAGGAGCGCCTGGAACTGCGTGAACCACTGCTGGTGCGCCGGATCGAGCGACAGCCGGTGGCCCTGGTGCGTGAACGAGGTCCACGAGATCGTCGACTTCACGAAGCCGCCGCCGGCCTTCTTGACGACGGGTCGGACGGCGATGCGGCGGGGGTGCCGGGGGTCGGGCGGGCCGTCGGCCGTTCGGGAGGTCGGCCCGCGCCAGCGTTCGGCGGTGCGCGGGATGCTCTCGCGGACCTCGAACTGCAGCCCCATGGCCGTCGGCACCGTGGCACGACCGGCATCGCCGGCGAGGGAGTCGAGTCGGTTCCGCCAGCTGGGCGGTGCCGGCGGCATCTGCGGACTCGGGGTCCATCGCGCTGCTCGTCGTTCCGCCTCCGGACGCCAGGCGTCAGGGAGGTCGCCGAGCTCGTCGAGGGCGTACATCGGCCGGTGCTCGGCCGGTTCGTCGAGCACGGGGTCGTTGATGGGCGCGGTCCAACGTCGGTCGGAGCGCCAGGACGCCTCCTTCCCGGAAGGCGGCCGTTGTGGTGCCACCCACCGGTCGGAGCGACCCTCGGCCCGGAGGTGGGCCGCGTTGCTGTGCAGCAGGGTGGCGACGATGTGCTTGCAGTCACCGCGGAGCGGGCAGGAGCACGCGCTGCCTTCGATCCGAGCGAACCCACCGGTGTCGTCGCCGAGGTCGATGATGCAGGCGTACGGGACATCGGTGGAGCCTTCGACGATCCCGTGGAGCCGACGCTTGTCGGGGTCCCAGTCGGCGGCGGTGACCCGGCCATCTCTCGCGTAGACCCGGCCGCGGTCGAACGCCACCCGCCCGACGAGCCGGACGAGGTCGGCCACGTCGACCAGTGGTGCGGGCTCGGGAGTCATCGCCCCATGGTCTCACGCACGACGGACACCCCTCCCTCGAGCCAGCGCGGTGCGCTGACGCGAGCGCGGGTCTGCGACGTGAGCGCGCCCCTCCGGAGGGGCGCGCTCACGTCTGTGGGTCGCGGTCGGTCCAGCGCCCCGCGCTGACCACAGCTCCGACCGAGGCACGTCCGGCGGCTCGTAGAATGAGGTAATGACCTCTCTCCCCCACGACGAGCCTGCGAACCACGCTCCCGGCGACGACGCGGGCATCGATCCCACCGATCTCGAGGTCACGCTGCGCGTCCTCCAGACCATGGCGACGATGGACGAGGAGCACCCCGACTACCTCCAGGTGCGCCGCGCCACCGCCAAGATGTTCAAGGCGGTCAAGAAGGAACGCCGGCTCGACCGTCGGGCCCGGATCGCCGACGCCGACCGCGCCGTGATCGCCGCCACCGCGACGGGCGCCCCCGACCGCATCGACGACGAGACCCGGGGCATCCCGCTCGCCACCACCACGACGGCTCCGACCGCCGGCGAGCTGCTGGTGCCGCGCAACTGCTACATCTGCAAGCAGCCCTACACGACGGTCGACGCCTTCTACCACCAGCTCTGCCCGCAGTGCGCGGCGATGAGCCACGCGAAGCGCGACGCCCGCACCGACCTCACCGGCAAGCGCGCCCTCCTCACCGGTGGCCGCGCGAAGATCGGCATGTACATCGCGCTACGACTCCTGCGCGACGGAGCACACACCACCATCACGACGCGGTTCCCGCGCGACGCCGTCCGCCGCTTCAGCGCGCTCTCCGACAGCGCCGACTGGCTGCACCGGCTTCGCGTCGTCGGCATCGACCTCCGCGACCCGGCCCAGGTCATCGCCCTCGCGGATTCCGTGGCCGAGCAGGGTCCGCTCGACATCCTCATCAACAACGCCGCGCAGACGGTCCGCCGCACGAAGGGCGCCTACCAGCCGCTCGTCGACGCGGAGCTCGCCCCGCTGCCGGACGGCCCACTGCCCGAGCTCGTCACCTTCGGCCACACGAACGACGCACACCCGCTGTCGCTCGCGGCGTCGGTGTCCGCCCACCCGATCCTCGCCGCAGCGGCGGCCAAAGCCGATGCGCTCACCGAAGCGGCCATGACGGCCGGGTCGTCCTCGCTCGAACGGCTCGCCGCCGGCACCGCGATCGACGCCGGCGGACTCGTCCCCGACGTCGACCACAGCAACAGCTGGGTGCAGAACGTCGACCAGGTCGAGCCCATCGAGATGCTCGAGGTCCAGCTGGCGAACGCGACCGCCCCGTTCATCCTCATCAGCCGCCTGCGTGCCTCGATGGCGGCGTCCGACTTCCCACGCACCTACGTGGTCAACGTCTCCGCGATGGAGGGCGTCTTCGGTCGCGGCTACAAGGGCCCGGGCCACCCGCACACGAACATGGCGAAGGCCGCGCTGAACATGCTCACCCGGACGAGCGCGCGGGAGATGTTCGAGACCGACGGCATCCTCATGACGAGTGTCGACACCGGCTGGATCACCGACGAGCGCCCGCACCCGACCAAGGTGCGGCTGGCGGAGGAGGGCTTCCACGCCCCGCTCGACCTCGTCGACGGCGCGGCGCGGGTGTACGACCCGATCGTCCGCGGCGAGGCCGGCGAGAACCTGTTCGGCGTCTTCCTCAAGGACTACCGCCCGAGCTCCTGGTGAGCTTCGACTCGCGGTCGTGGTCGAGGACCCGGCGATGATCGGTCCGGCGGCCGTCCGCTTCCTCCGGGAGGCACCGCTCGGTTCGCGGGTCGTCGTGCGCTTCGCACTGCCCGAGGGCGCCGAGGCGGGTGCGACCGACGCCCTCGGCGAGCTCGTCGAGCGGTCGGACACGGGCTGCACGGTCGAGACCAAGCGCGGACCGGTCGTGATCGCCGACGCCGACGTCATCGCGGCGAAGCCCGTCCCGCCTGCGCCGGCACCACGGGAACGCCGCCGCTCAGCCTAGGCTGGGCCGATGAGCAGCGAAGTCACCCAGGACCCGTCGCCGACGCAGCATCGCGTCGAAGTGACGCTCCGACGTCCCTGGTACGGCGCGTTCCAGCGTCCGACGGTGGTGTTCGACGGGCGAGGCCAGCCGGCCCAGTGGGGTACGGGCAGCTGGCGACTCGGCGGGACGGAGGTCTCCTTCGAGGTCTTCCTCTTCAATCGGGTCTGGCGGTACGGCGCGGCCCGGACCACCTTGACCGCCGGCGTCGACACGTCGCTCGTCTATCGCGCGCCGCTCCTGCCGTTCCTCCCAGGTCGGTTCACAGCGAGCTGAGCGGTGGCTCGGAAACCCGTCGGCGGCCGCCCCTAGGCTGGCCGGATCACCCCTTCACGCACGGGCATCGGGAGAACACGGCATGGCGAAACGCACCGGAACGACGGCACCACGGCTCGACCCCGTCCGTCTCATCGGATTGACCGACGGCGACGAGGGCGCCCTCGACGCGCACGACAGTGTCGAAGGCCTGCGGATCGCCGACCTCGACCTGTCGCACCGTGACCTCTCGGGCATCACGATCTCCGAGTCCCTGCTTGCCGGCATTCGAGCCGACCAGACCGACTTCCGGGCGGCGTCGTTCCTCGACTCCCGGCTCGAGCGGTGGGACGCGCCCATCCTCCTCGCCCCTCGAAGTCGCCTGCGCGACATCGAGCTGGAGGGGTCCCGGGTCGGTTCCGCCGACTGTTACGACGCGAACTGGCAGTCGGTGCGGGTCACCGGATGCAAGCTCGGGTTCGTGAACCTGCGCGGGGCCGTGCTGCAGGACGTCCAGTTCGAGGACTGCACGATCGACGAACTCGACCTCGCCGATGCGACGGCCACCCGGGTCCGGTTCGTCGACTGCACGCTCAACAGTCTCGACGTCACGCGGGCGAGGCTCACGGACGTCGACCTCCGGACGCTCGAGCTCCGCCGCATCGCCGGCATCGAGCACCTGCGGGGCGCGACGATGACGCCGTTCCAGGTCGGAGAGCTCGCAGCGATGTTCGCCGAGCAGTTCGGCATCCGAGTCGAGGACTGACCTCCCGGGTTGCGCCAGCGCGGTGCGCTGACGTCACCGCGGGTCTGGCGCGTGGGCGCGGGTCTCCGGAGACCCGCGCTCACGCGTGTACCCCGCGCCCACGCCGCTTCCCCCGCACTCGCGCCAGCGCACCGCGCTCGCGCCGGCGCACCGCGCTGGCACCCGCTCCACCGACACCCGCTACCGGGGCAGACGGACCCCGATGCGCTCCAAGTGCGCGTTCGAGAAGGTTCCGGCGGGATCGAGCTCCTCGAAGAGGTCCCGCGCGTCGGCGAGTCGCGGCACGACCTCGGCGATGCGCTCGGCGGTCAGGAGGTTGAGCTTGCCCCAGTGCGGGCGGGCGTCGAAGGGTGCGAGCGCCTCCTCGATCGCGGGCAGCACCGCTCGGACCTCATCGGGCAGGTTGCGCCAGGTGAAGTGCACGGCGAGCATCTCCCGGTGGTAGGCGCCGCTCAGCCAGAGCTTGTCCGGCGCGGCCGTGCGCAGTTCGGTCACGAGCAGCAGCGGGGCGATGCGGTCGCCGAGCGCACGCAGGGCCGTGATCGCAGCGGGTCCGTCAGCGCGGTCGATGAAGTACTCGGTCTGGATCTCGTCACCGTTGCTCGGCGTCGACTCGAGCCGGAAGTGCGGCAGCCGCTCCCACCAGTCGCCGGGGACACCGCCCTGCAGGGTGAGGTTGTCGGGGTCCGTCTCGACGAGGTTGCCGGCGGTCAGGGAGTCCCGCTGCACACCGAGCCACGACTCAGGGACCACGGGCAGTTCGTCGTCGCCGGCGACAAGGCGGGTCTTCCACCAGATCTGCTCGACGGTGTCGCCGAGCCAGTTGGTGAAGATGCTGACGCTGTAGGCACCGCCGGTGACGCCCTCGAAGTCGGCGAGCACGGCATCCCACGGGACGTCGCGGTAGACGTCCTGACGCACGCGGTAGGCGGGCTGCACGTCGACCGTCACGCGCACCACGATGCCGTACGCGCCGAGCCCGACGACGAGGCCGTCGAAGCCGGGGTCCCCGCGACGCACGTGGACGAGTTCGCCCGTGGCGTCGACGTACTCGAGGCCGCTCACCGCTGAGGACAGGATGCCGTTGTCGTTGCCGGATCCGTGGGTGCCGGTCGCGATCGCGCCGCCGATGGAGATGTGCGGGAGCGAGCCCATGTTGTGGAAGGCGAGGCCATGTTCGGCGAGCCAGGCGGCGGCGATCCCGTAGCGCGTCCCGGCTCCGATCGTCACCGAGCCGGCAGCCTCGTCGAACACCGGGTCGGCGGGGATGTCGAGCACCGTGATAAGCGTGCCGTCGGAGTCGGCGAGGTCGGTGAACGAGTGTCGGGTGCCGAGGGCGCGGACACGCGTGCCCGTCCTGGCGGCCTCGGCGACGAGTGCGCGGACCTCATCGATCGACGTGGCGTTCACGATCCGCGGCGCTGCGAAGGTGTGCGTGCCGGCCCAGTTGCGTTCAAGCGTCATGAGCGCAAGCTTGCCAGAGCCGGGACGACCCGCAGGCGTTCCCGAAACATTTCCAGTCAGGCGGGCGGAGCGGCGTGCTTGTTCTCGAGCAGGACACCGACGGCGACGAGCACGACCGCGCCGAGGAACTGCGCGATGATCCAGGGGATGCCGCCGAACGGGAGCGGGAGGACCGGGTTCCACACGATCGCGACGAGCAGCGTCGGGATCATCCAGAGCGGCTGCTTGGCCTGCCAAGCGAACACGGCCATGATGAGCGCGAGGATGCTCACCACGAACAGCACGATCGTGAAGGCGTCGAGCTCGAGCAGCGCGAGGCCCAACATGAGCGCGACCGCACCCATGATGCCCGGGATGAGCGCCGGGCGAAGGGCGAAGGGTGCGGGAGCGGGGGTCGGACTCGGCATCCCACGAGTTTACGTGGAGCGGCGGGGCGTCGCCGAGCGGTGCGGCGGGGCCGATGCGGCACAATCACTGCATGGGCGTTCTCATCTACGGTGCCGGAAGTCACTACGACTTCGACGACCGCGTGCTCGCCCATCTCAGGGCGGCGATCGGGAACAAGCTGCGTCGTCGGGAGTCCTTCTTCGTCGAATGGACGAAGGGCGCTGTGGACGGCGGTGGGCGCGTGAGTCTCTGGATCACGAGCGACGTCCCGCTGCAGTTCCGGTTCGCGCAGGCGGAGCCGCCGGTCAACCAGGCGTGGGTGCGCGCCTTGCTCGACTCCTCCTATACGCCGAGCGGCATGATCCTGACGTCCGAACCCGACGCATCGACCGATCCGGAGTCGGCCTGACCGGAGGGCTGGCTCAGCGCTGCTCCACGAGCGCGGCGAGTTGGTCCGTGACGATCCCCCAGCCGGCGTGGAAGCCGAGTTCGAGGTGTTCATCGCGCTGGGCGACCCCGCTGTGGAGTGCGGTCGCTCGGTAGCGGGTGCCGTCGGGGTGGTCGGCGAGGTCGATCACGGCGGAGATGAACGGCTGCTCGGCGGGCCGCCAGCCTGCGGTCAGCGCCGTCGTCCAGACGAGTCGCTGCTCCGGAACGACCTCCAGCACGCATCCGGTGATCTGCGGCACGAAGTCGACGCCGTCCTCACTGAACTCGGAGCGGAAGGACCCACCTGGTCGCAGCTCGAGCTCGACGACTCGACACACCGCCGGCGCCGGCACCCACCACTGCCCGAGCGTCGTGGGGTCGGTCCATGCTGCCCAGACGGCCGATCGCGGCGCGTGGATGATCCGCTCGACCAGCAGGTCGCGTTCGTCAGCCGGTTCGGGTCGTGTGTGATCGGTGTCGGTCATGCGGTGCTCCCTCAGGTCAGTCTGCGTCGTCCTCGACGCGGGCGAAGCGCGGTCCCTCGTAGCCGTCGCGTGAGACGGGCTCGACGAACATCGCGAGCGGTCGCACCCACGACGTCGGCGGCGTCGTGGTCGTCCGATAGAAGACGTACGGCTCCTCGGTCTCGCTGTGTCGTCCGACGCCGATGACCTCGTACCGCGCACCTTTGAAGTGCCGGTAGGTGCCGGGCTCGACGCCGAAGGACTCGCCGTCGTCGGTGATGGCCGTGCTGTCGTCACTCATGTCCCGATTCTAGCCAGCGAGTTTCCGGACATATTGGCGGCACACGTACACCCGAGCGAAGCGTTCCCTGAGCTCCTGCTCGCGCTCGATGCTCGCATGGACGAACGCGCGAACCGGGCTGCTGAGCCCGGGCGGCGTCGTAAACCCGTCGGCATCGTCCCCGTCTTCCAGGTGCACATGCAGGTACTGGAACGCCTCGGAGAAGCCATTGCGCCGGTACCAGCCGTTCGCGGCCGGGTCCTCTCGGGTCCACGCGTCGAGACTCGAGACACCCTCATCGGCCAGCCGCTCCACAGCTGCTTCGAGGAGTGCTGTGCCGATCCCCGCGCCCTGGTGACTGGGATATGTCGCGATCGAATCGATCGTCGCGGCGTCAGCGTCGACACTGACGTCCAGCAAGCCGATCACGCGCCCCTCCGCATCCACCGCGACCAGCCCGAACGACGGTGCAGACATGTCCGGGCGGCGAGGCCACACGTCGTCGTAGTACTGGGTCGTCAGAAAAGCGAGCACCCGGCATCGCACCCACGAGGATTCGTCAGACGCCTCGTAGGGGCGGATTGCGACTGTGGGCGAAGCGGGCATCGCGACGGGAGAGGGCTGTGCCCGCTGCTCAGGCCGAGCGGAAGTAGTCGGAAGCGGCCTTCGTGTAGAGGAGGATCAGGCCGATGACCGCGAGCAGCAGGCTGATGATCTGCGTCGCGACGTTGCCGGTGGTGATCATCGCGTAGACGGCGCTGGCGATCGACAGCACGAGGACGATCGTCGTGAGCACCCTCGCCACACCGCTCCCCCGCAGGAGGCCGACGCCGACGATGATGGTGATGATCCCGAGGATCAGCGAGACGAGGCCGGCGACCTGCATCCCCTGGAGGTTGCCGTTCGGCGTGTTCGCTCCGATCATCAGGAGCGCGCCGCCGAGGGCACTCAAGAAGCCCTGGATCCAGACGATCACCGCGACGATGGTCACTCCCCCTGGTCGTTTCGCCATCCTGCAGACCTCTCGTTCGTCGTTCGACGGTCCCGGATCGGGACCGTTCCCGACCCTAGCGGTGTGCCGCCGGAGACCGCCAGGGGTGGAGCGGAAGGCCGAGCGTGCGGTAATCGGCGCAGACGTCGAGCGGGCGACCGCATCGGGACGTCGCGTTGCGACCCGAGGACCGCACCCCGGATACGCCACTGCAGTGACTCACCCGGCGGTCGGCACCACGTCCCAGTGTTCGCGGATGAGCTTGTCGTCGACGCGGAAGATGTCCGCCGCCAGAACGGGGTCGTCGGCCTTCGCGCCGACGCTCTGCGAGAACGTCCAGACGAGGTCGCCGTCGCTCAGCGAGATGACCGACTCCTGCGGCGGGAACGTCGCAGATCCCGAGAAGAACGACTTGAGCGCTGCCGTGCCGTTCGGTGCGACCGGGTTGTGCTGGAGGTAGGCGGGGTCGAACGCTTTGTCGAGGATCGAGACGTCCTGGTCGCGGAACAGCGTGTTATACGCGTTGACGGCGAACGTCCGGTTCTGCTCCTCTTGCGACTCCGACGACGCGACAGCGGGCTTCGCGGGGCTGTAGAGGTCGCTGAACATCGTGTTGGTGTTCCCGCTCGCCGGCGTCCCGGTCGAGATGGGCTGATCGAACGCCCAGCGCTCCACCACGGCGCCGTCCCGCACCCGGAACAGGTCGACGGCGGCCTCGCCCGTCCGTTCGTCGGCCGGGTCGGAGGCGACCTGGTAGTGCACGGCCACGAGGTCGCCGTCGGCCGCGGTGTGCTTCACGACCGCCTGCGCGCCCGGGACCCGCGTCCGGTCGGCGGTGAACTCGGCCAGGACGCCGCTCGGACCGGACTTCTGCCCGGAACCGTGCGCGATGGCGTCGGCCGTGACCAGCTTGTCGGTCGTGGCCACCGCCTTCGAGGAGGCGGGGTCCGGGAAGGCGTCGGTGTAGAGCTCGAGCACGGCGGCGAGGTTCTTCTGCTCGGTCTTCGAGTCGCTGCGGTCGCCCGTCGAGCCGCCGTCGGCACTTCCCTTCCGTGCCGGCGAGACCGAGGACGAGGGATCGGGCACGGCTGCCGAGGTGGCCTGGCAGCCCGCGAGCAGTGAGACGCCGGCGAGGACGGCGGCAGTACGGACGAGGGGGACGACGAAGGCACGCGATCTGGTCATGACATCAGGGTGCGACGGCGTTCTGAACCTCAGGTGAGGTGTTTCTGGGCTTCGCTGGGAATCCGTGTCCTTCAGTTCTGGGGTCGGTGCCTGGGGGTCGTCCTGCCGACCGGGCCGCCCTATCCGCCATCGCGGCCGTTCAGCGTGTAACCCGGCGCCCTGACCCGGGATAAGGCCCAGCCTCGATCCGGTGCCGGGAGTGTCGACGTAGCCGTTCCACGATCTCATCGCGTCGGCCATGCATCCATGGCGCGGTGACGGCGTCCCACTCTTCTGGGAACGGGATGTAGAGCACGGGCGGATCCACGCCCCACCCGGCGTCGAAGACGAAGCCCTCGGCCCCCTCCCAGTAGACGACCTCTTCCTTCCAGCGAGGCTCGACCTCGAACTCCGCATCTTCCCCCGTCTGCACGCTTCGATGCTATGCCGCCCGTGCCCGCCGGCGGACCGGCATGACGAGCATGACGACGAAAAGCCCCCTCCGTCCCGGTGTTGCTCAGGGATGGAGGGGGCTTCTTCGTGGCGGTACCGGTGGGATTTGAACCCACGGTGCTCTTTCAAGCACACAACTTTTCGAGAGTTGCACCTTCGGCCGCTCGGACACGGTACCGGGGTCGAGTGTAATAGAAGACGAGCGCCGACGCGAATTGAGCGATGCCGGTCATCCACAGGCGGCGCGGAGGGCCGGCGGTGTCGGCGGCCGCGCTTAGGCTGGCCGCATGGCCAAGGCACCCTCCCCCGCATTCCGCTGCACCGAATGCGGCTGGACCACCGCCAAGTGGGCCGGTCGATGCGGCGAATGCCAGCAGTGGGGAACGGTCGTCGAAGCCTCGGCTCCCACCGGTGTCCTCGGCAAGCTGACGCCCATCCGCGCCACCGACGAGCGCGCCGCACGCCCCATCACCCAGGCCAGCGCCGACGAAGCACCACGCTGGTCGAGCGGCATCGCCGAGTTCGACCGGGTGCTCGGCGGCGGCATCGTCCCCGGCGCCGCGATCCTCCTCTCCGGCGAGCCGGGCGTCGGCAAGTCGACCCTGCTGCTCGAGGTCGCATCCCGCGCGGCGAAGACCGGCGCCCGCGTCCTCTACGTCAGCGCCGAGGAGTCGGTCAGCCAGGTCCGCCTCCGTGCCGAACGCACCGGCGCGCTTCACGACGACCTCTACCTCGCCTCCGAGACCGACCTCGCCACCATCCTCGGCCACATCGATCAGGTGCAGCCCAAGCTCCTCATCGTCGACTCCGTCCAGACCGTCTCCTCCTCGCAGTCCGACGGCCTCGCCGGACAACCCGGCCAGGTCCGCGAGGTCTCTGCCGTCCTCACCCGCATCGCCAAGGAACGCGACCTCCCGATCCTGCTCGTCGGCCACGTCACGAAAGACGGGTCCATCGCCGGCCCCCGGCTCCTCGAACACCTCGTCGACGTCGTCTGCCAGTTCGAAGGCGACCGCCACACCGCGCTCCGCTTCCTCCGCGCACAGAAGAACCGCTTCGGCGCCACCGACGAGGTCGGCTGCTTCGAGATGGCCGGCGACGGCATCGCCGAGGTCCCCGACCCCAGCGCCCTGTTCCTCAGCCAGAACGAACCCGTGGCAGGCACCTGCGTCACCATCGTCATGGAGGGACGCCGTGCACTCCCCGTCGAAGTCCAGGCGCTCATCAACAAGACGCAGGCACCGAACCCCCGTCGCGTCACCAACGGCGTCGATCCCTCACGTGTCGCGATGATCCTCGCCGTGCTGCACGGCCGCTACTCCTACGACCTCACCGACCACGACGTCTACATCTCGACCGTCGGCGGCGTGAAGATCAGCGAACCGGCGGCCGACCTCGCGATCGCCCTCGCCCTCGTCTCCGTCATCCGCGACCTCGCCCTCCCCCGCGACCTCGCGGCCTACGGCGAGATCAGCCTCAGCGGCGAAGTGCGCCCGGTGAGCGTCGCGAAGCAACGCGGCTCGGAGGGCAACCGCCTCGGCTACAAGCTGCTGCTCAACTCCGACGTCAGCAACGACCTCAAGTCGGTGCTGGGCATCGCGAAGACCGCAGCCGAGGCCGCACGGCCCGCCCGACGCGAACGCGAACTCGACGCCGCCTTCTGAGCGCGCCCACCCGCCTGCTCCACGAACCAGGCCCGGGGGCGTGCTGCTCACAACTCCTGCGGACTGGTCCCGCAGGGCCCCAGAACGGGACCTGCCGGGGTTCGGAGGACGACGTGCAGGAGTTGTGAACCGCAGACGCCGCCGAGAGCACGACCTGCGGTCGGGGTCGGGCTATTCGGCGGCCGGCGCCTCGAGCTCGAGCACCCGCAGCAGTTCCTCCGGCGACGCCTGCAGCGAGTGCGGGCCGGCGACGTCGAAGAGCACCGTCTCGATGTCGTCACCGTAGGTGCGGAGGAAGCTCGCGAGCCAGACACCGTCGTGCAGACCGACGTAAGGAGGCAGGGCGGCCGGCTTGTTCTTCGCATCGGAGAAGAGGAGCAGCGCGAGCCTCGCGGTCTCAGGCTGACGGAACATCCAGACCTCGCCGGTCTCCGTCGGCTTGTCGGGGTTGCCCGGCTTCATGAGCGGGACGACGAACCGGCCGTTCCGCAACGCGAGTGCCACGGCCACCATGTCGCCGGCGGCGAGGGCCGCGGCCAGGGGCTCGGAACGGAACTCGGGTCGCTTCTGCTTCGCCATACGTCCATTGTCGCAGGCCGGTGCGGGGCCACGGGTCGAGCACTTCGACAGGCTCAGTGACCGGGGGCGACTCAGCGAACGGGAGGGCGGCTCGGGGACCGGGACGGCTCGGCGAGCAGGTTCGGTCAGTTGAGCAGGAACTGCGCACTGTCGGCGGAGGCGAAGCCACCGATCGAGGTGTTCAGGTGGTACGAGGCGCCGCCGGCGGGCACCGGGTCGCGCTGCTGATCACAGGTGTCGGGCGCCGACCGCGTGCGGTCCCAGGTGATCGGCGGGTTCGACGAGACCGTCTTCCCCGGCTCGAGGAGCACCTGCTGGTCACTCGGTGCCGTCTGGCAGTCGGTCGACGTCCAGTACGGTTCCTCACCGCTCGAAACGGTGAACACCTGCTGGCTCGTACCGGCGTTCATCGTGCACGCGGCCGAGCCGGTGTTCGTCACGCTGAGCGAGAGCTGCGGGAGTTCGTCCGCCGCGAAGCTTGTCCCGTTCACGACGGCCTCGACGCGGATCTGGTCAGCGGTGCATGCGGCCGCCGAACCGGGGTCGGTGGTCGCGGCCTCATCGATCGGCGCGGCCGTCGACGCCCCAGGGGCCGGCGTCGGCGCGGAGGTCGCGGTGGGCGTCGGGGTCGACGTCGCAGCCGTGTTCTCGGCGCCCGGACCCGACGCGAGACGGACGATGAGCACGATGACCAGGACGATGACGGCGAGCAGGACACCGAACACGATCAGCCTGCGTCGCCAGTAGACGGCGGGCCGCTCCGGTCCGCGGGGATTCGTGAGGCTCGACATGCTCACAGATTAAGTGCAGTGGCGCGGAAACGCCCGATGCCCCGCCGTCGGTGCGGACCGTGGTCCGACCGATGACGGGGCATCGGGATGGTGCTGGGCGGTGCGAGCGCCTAGAGCTGCTGCGCCGAGCGACGACGGGCGATCACGAGCGCGAGACCACCGACGAGGAGCAGCGCGGCGAGCGCCGCGTTCCCCCACGGCTCGGCACCGGTCTTGCTCAGGCTGCCGTCCTGGCTTCCGCCGGCCGTTCCCGAACCGCTCCCGCCACCTGCACCGGGCTGGGTGCCCGGGTCGGTGCCGGGGTCGACCGCCGCGGCCTGCACGACGATGTCCTGCCAACCGATGACGTTGCCGTCGGCGTCCTGGACGACGAGTCGGTGGGCACCGACCGGCGCGTCCTCAGGAACCGTGACCTGCACGTTGCCGTCCGCATCGACCTGCACGAGGCCGTCGCTGACGAGGATCGGGTCGGAGTGCAGCCAGACGCTCACCCAGGTGCCGGCGTACTCCTTGCCGACGTGGATCGTGGCGAGCTTGCCGATGATGAAGTCGGTGATCGCCTTGATGAGGTCCTTGAGCGCCTGGATGAGCGCGGACTCCGGTGCGGGCGTCGGCGGCGTGACCACCGGCGGCGTCGCGACCGTGAGCGGCACCGTCAGCGTCGTCCCCGACTCGAGTGCCGTGAGGCGCACCGTCGCCGCGCCGTCAGCGGTACCCGCCGGGACGGTGAAGGACACCGTCGCGGCCCCCGCGGTGACCGGGGCCGTCCCGATCGGCGAGCCGTTCAGCTCGATCGTCAGCGAGGTGTTCACCGGGCTGCCGGTCGAGGTGAGGTCGAGCTTCGCGACGTCGAACGAGACCGTCTTCCCTGCGGCGACCGCTGCGGTCGGCGCGTTCGTGACCTGCACGCTCTGGCGGGCGAAGTCCGGGGACACCGGGCTGTTCGCCGTCAGGTAGGCGATCCACGCGTCGCGGTCGACGAGACCGGAGTCACGTGTGTCCGTGCCGTTCGCGAACTCTCGGAAGTTGTCGCCACCCTGCAGCAGGAAGCTGAAGGAGCCGATCCGGTAGCTCTTGCTCGGGTCGATCGGAGCGCCGTTCACCGTGATGCTCGTGATGCGCTGTCCCTGGGCCTTCGTGGGGTCGAACGTGTACTGCACGTTCGACGACAGTCCGAGCTGCAGGTACGGACGGGACGGCACGTTCCCGGCCGCGTCGAGCTGCCACTGCTGCTCGAGCACGGTCTTGAACTGCGCACCCGTGAGCGAGGTCGTCCACAGGTTGTTGAGGAACGGCAGCACCGCGTTCGCCTCGGCGTACGTGATGTCGCCCGCGAGGATCTCCTCACGCATGCCGCCCGGGTTGACGATGCCGATGTCGGCTCCGCCCCGGTCGGCACTCGAGAGCGAGGCGCGGAGGGAGTCGGCGACGAGCGCACCGAGCGTCGACTCGGCGCCGCGGTCGTCCTTCACCCCGTTGTTGAACGCGCGGGTGATGTCGGCCGTCGCCTCACCGATCTTCTGGTTGCCGATCTCCGCCGCGACCGCGAGGGCCTTGTCGGTGATCGTCTTGACCGTCGCGACCGCGGGGAACTGCTTGACCAGGTCGGCCTCCGCCACCGTGGTGCGTGCGACGTTCTTCGCCGTGTAGGCGGTCACGTCACCCGACGCGCGGTCGACGGTCAGCGTGATCTGACCGATGAACTCGCCGTAGCTGCCGGTCTGGAGCACCGGGCGGGTCTTGCCGGTCACGCCGGGGATCGGAGCGTCCCACGCGTACTGCTTGTGCGTGTGGCCGGTGAAGATGGCGTCGACGTCCGCGCTCGTCGTGGTGACGATCTCGGTGAAGGCGCTCTGTTCGGCGAGCTCCTGCTCGAGGGTCGCGCCGTCCGGCGTGCCGGCTCCAGCACCCTCGTGGTACTCCGCGACGATGACGTCCGCCTCACCGTTGGACTCGTCGCCGTCGGTCAGCTGAGCCGCGACGCGGTTCACGGCCTCGACCGGGTCACCGAAGTCGAGGTCGGCGATGCCGGCGGGCGACACGAGCGTCGGCGTCTCCTGCGTGATGGCGCCGACGACGGCGACCTTCACCCCGTCGATGTCGAGGATCGTGTACTCCTGGAGCGCGGGCTGCTTCGTGCCCTTCTCGTAGACGTTGGCACCGAGGTACGGCCAGGCCGCGTTCTTCCCGTCGGCCATGACGCGGTCGACGAGGTCGCCGTAGCCCTGGTCGAACTCGTGGTTGCCCACCGCGGAGGCCTTCAGACCGAGCGCGTTCAGCACGTCGATCGTCGGCTGGTCCTGCTGCGCCGACGAGGCGAAGAGCGAGGCGCCGATGTTGTCACCAGCGGAGATGAACGCCGTCTGGTCGGGCGCGAACATAGCCTTGAGCTGCTCGATCGTGCCCGCGAACTTCGTCGTGTTGGCGTCGATCCGACCGTGGAAGTCGTTGATGTTGAGCAGGTTGACGGTCGCGGACTCGCTCGCGTCGGCGCTGATGCCGACGATCACGGGGTCGTGGTCGCTTGAGCGGAACATGTCCGGCACGTTGAAGTCGGTCACGTTCGCGTTGTAGCGGGAGTACTCGAGGGCGATCGACTCGACGGAGTTGATGTTCCACACGTCGGCACCGGTGACGCTCTGGTCGGCTTCCGGCGACGCGAAGATGTGGTCGAGGGACCCGACCGCGCCTTCGTACGCGTAGGTGTACTCGCCGGTCTTGGCCTCCTGGCTGATGTAGCCGGCGTCGCGGAGCACGTCCAGCGGGTCCTCGGCGTCGTAGGAGTTGAAGTCTCCGACGAGGAAGACCTTCTTCGTGCCGACGTCCTTCGAGACCGTGTCCGCGAAGGTCACGAGGGCCTTGGCCTGACGCGTGCGGTCGCCGGTGAAGGCGCCCTGCCCGGTGTTGGCGTTGTCTCCGGTGGCCGCTGCCGAGGTGCTCTTCGACTTGAAGTGGTTGGCGATCACGAGGAACGTCGCGGCGTCGTCCGCCCCCTTGGGCTTGAACGCCTGCGCGTCGGGCTCACGGGCGTTGTCGAACGCGGGCGAGTCGAGCAGGATGCGCGATTCACCGACGGTCTCGACGGTGGCCGACTTGTAGATGAAGGCCGTGCGGATGACGTCCTCGTCCGTGGGGACCTTCGCGGGCGAGGGGACGAACGTCCAGGTGCCCTCGCCGGCATCGGCGTTGAGCGCCGCGGTCAGCGTCTTGAGGGCGTCGTCGCGGTCGAGCCCGATCGAGGCGGAGTTCTGGATCTCCTCGAGCGAGACGACGTCGGCGTCCAGGGCGTTGATCGCGGAGACGATCTTCGCCTGCTGACGGGCGAGGCTCTCGGCCGTCGCCGCCCCCCGGACGCCACAACCGGAGGCGTCGGAGTTGTTCACCGTGGTCTTGCCGCCCTGACGGTCGGTGTAGAAGGTGCACCCGGTGCGGGAGTCGCCGGTGGTGGCGAAGTAGTTGAGGACGTTGAAGGTCGCGAGGGACACGTCGCCACCGACACCGCGAGGTGAGGTGGAGCGGGTGTTCTCGAACGTGGCCGGCTGCACGGTCGCCGTGTTGGCACCGGTCAGCTGCTGCGTGGGCTGGAACTTCCAGTTGCTGTTGCGGAAGTCGAAGACGACCGGAGCGGTGAAGTCGACGGCGGCACCGACCCGGACGGGCGCGGTGGTCGAGAGGTACGGCAGCGGGGTGCCGGTGTTCTCCGCCTTCGAGAAGTCGACGGTCGCGCCGTCGTCGAGGACGACCTTCTCCGCCGGGACCCGTGCCGCGGCGGCGAGCGCCTCAGCGGAACCGGGCTTACCGAGGACCGTCGGCGTGACGAACGGCGTCGTCGACGCCGCGAGCGCGATCTCGCCGTAGCGGTTCGTGCTGTAGTTGTCGGTGACCGTGTAGTCGCCGGCGGGGGCGAGCAGCATGCCCTCGAGGCGCTCGCGCTCCTCGTCGGTCGCCGGGAAGGCGACACTCGCGGCGGTCGGTGCGGTGACGCCGGTGGCGTCCAGTGCCGTGACGGCGGCCGCGTCCGTGACCTTCAGCTGCGTCAGGCCGTAGTACTCGTCCACGACGCCGGTGACCTGCAGGTACTGGCCGACGGTGACGGAACCGACGGTGGTCGGCGAGTAGACGAAGACACCGTCGGACGCGAGGTGCGTCGCGGGGTCGATCGCTCCACCGGTGCCCGCGGTCTGCAGGTAGTAGCCGTTGAAGCCACCGGTCGGGAAGCTCGCGGTGACGAAGCCGGTGGTGGTGACCGTCTGGCCGACCATCGTGCTCGCGGCGCCGGTGCCCTGGATCTGGGCGATCGTCGCCGTGCCGGGCTCGACCGGGGTGGTCGGGTCGGTGGGTTCCGGGGTCGGCTCCGGGGTGGGCTCGGGGTCGACCGGGGTGTCGCCGGCGCTGTTCTGCGGGGTGACGGTGTCGCTGAGCGTGAAGTCGGCGGCGTTGCTGTCGGTGTCGGCGAACGCGGTGCGCGCGATCGACTTCGGGACGCTGTTGCCCGACGGCGACGGTGAAGCGGCCGTCTCGAAGGTGTTCGACGTGCCGTAGCCGAGGAGGTCGACGATGGCGGGGTCACCCGTGACCGACCCGGTCGGGAGCGTGACCGCTGTGGTCGAGGCGACGAGCGCGAGCGTTCCGTTCTGGCCCTGGGGGCTCAGGGTGCTCGTGACGTCGGGGGTCGGCAGCGCGACGCCGTTGGCACCGTTGGAGGAGCCCGACACGAGGTAGTAGCCGCCGGCCGCGATGGAGCCGGTGAGGGGCACCACGGTGGAGGAGGCGCCGACGCCGTCGAGCTTGCGGTACTGGATCGACCAGCCGCTGACGTCGACTGCCGCGTCGCTCGGGTTGTAGAGCTCGACGAACTTGTTCAGGTAGGGCGCGTTCGCGCTCCCGCCCGAGAGGTAGGCCTCGTTGATGACGACGCCGAGGCCGTCGGTCGAGGCGACGGCTGGTGTCGCCACGAGGGGTGCGGCGACGAGCCCGGCAAGGGCGGCGAAGGCGGACAGCCTCCACGGGTGTTTGAACGACATGTGGCTCCGAATCGAGGGCCGTCCTCGTTCGGAGCGCGCGACAACGCACCCCCCATTCGAGGCACAGACGATGGGTAGTGCCTCACAAGCTAACCGACATGCGTGACGGAAAACCACCGCGAATGTGAACGGCACGTAAATCCGGGCCTGCTCATGTGAGCAGCGGGTTCGCGCCAGGAATCGGAGAAAGTGCTGATCAGCTCGGCGATGTGAACGGTCTCACCGGTCGCTCCGACGAGCGCCAACCTTCAAGCTGTGGTTCAGAGCAGCTTGAGCATCCGGGTGTTACCGAGCGTATTCGGCTTGACCCGCGCGAGGTCGAGGAACTCCGCAACACCTTCGTCCGACGAGCGCACGAGCTGTGCGTAGACCTCGGGTGGGACGATCTCCTCGCCGATCTCCTGATAGCCGTGTCTCGTGAAGAAGCCGGTTTCGAAGGTCAGGCAGAACAGGCGACGCAGGCCGAGCTCGATCGCGTCGTGTTCGAGGCGCTCGACGAGCGCGTGGCCGACCCCGGTACCGAGGTGGTCGGCGGAGACGGCGAGGGTGCGGACCTCGCCGAGGTCCTCCCAGATGACGTGCAGCGCGCCGCAGCCGATGAGTTCGCCGTCGGGCGTCTCGGCGACGCGGAACTCCTGGACGGCTTCGTAGAACACGACGTCGTCCTTGCCGAGGAGGATGCGCTGCTGCACGAGTGGTTCGACGAGCGCCTGGATGCGGCGGACGTCGCTCGTGCGGGCTCGACGGACGACATACCCCTGCTGAGCCCGCTCGACCATCCCGCCTCCTCCTGTCAGAACCTCCGAGCAGTCTACTGACGCCAGCGCGGTGCTCCGGACCGCGCGCGGGTTGGTGGGCGCCGGCGCGGTGCGCTCGCGCGAGCGCTGCCGAAGCGGCGTGAGCGCTACCCAGCCGCGCGAGCGCGGGCCTCCAGAGGGGCGCGCTCGGTCCAGTGGGGCGCGCTCACGTCAGCGCACCGCGCTGGCGCCGGACGCCGGACACCGGAGTGACGACATCGGATCACGAGGTCGGGATCAGCGCCAGGACCTCGGACCCGCGGTGCCGGCCGGGTAGGTGTCGATCGACACCTCGTCCTTGCGCCACGCCTTGAGGACCGGCGCGACGATCCGCCAGCACTGCTCGGCGACGTCACCGCGCACCGACAGGGTGGGATCACCCTCAAGGATGCTCGACAGGACCTCGCCATAGGCGCTGAGCTGCCCGGCCTGGAGTTCGGCGTGGAGGGCGACCGGGTCCAGCTCGAAGGGGTCGTCCTCACCGTTGATCATCAGGTCGAGGTCGAGCGACGCCGGCTTCAGGCCGATGCGGAGCCGCGCCGGGGTCTTCATCCCGTGCAGGCCGGACGGGAGGTGCGGCACCGGCTTGAAGGTGAAGACGATCTCCTGACGGGTGTCCGCCAGCGCCTTCCCGGACCGCAGCACGAACGGGACACCGGCCCAACGCCAGTTGTCGATCGCGAGGGTCATCTCGGCGAGCGTCTCCGTGTGGAGCGACGGGTCCACGCCCTGCTCGTCGACGTAGGCGGGCAGCTCGCGGTCGCCGATCGTCCCGGCGCCGTAGCGTGCACGTCGGCTCTCCGTGCCATTCGTCTTCCACGGTCGGGTCGCCCGCAGCACCTGGGCCATGCCGCCACGTAGATCCTCGGCATCGACGCTCGCCGGTGGCTCCATGGCCGCGAACGCGAGGACGAGGAGCAGGTGACTCTGGATCATGTCGATCAGGGCGCCCGCGCGGTCGTAGTACCCGGCGCGACCCTCGAGCGCCAGTTGCTCGTCGAAGACGATGTCGACACGTTCGACGTTGTCGGCGGAGAGGAGCGGTTCGAAGATGCGGTTCGCGAAGCGGAGGCCCAGCAGGTTGAGGACCGTCGACTTGCCGAGGAAGTGGTCGACGCGGAACACCTGCTCCTCCGGCACCAGGTGCTGGAGCAGGCGGTTGAGCGAGCGGGCGGAGGCGTAGTCGGTCCCGAACGGCTTTTCGAGGGCGAGCATGATGCCCTTGGGGAGCTCCAGCTTCCGCAGCGCCTTACACGCGAGCAGAGTGATGGCGGGCGGCAGCGCGAAGTAGAGGGCGACGTTCGGTCCGGCCGCCGCGAGGACCTGTTCGAGTGACGCCGGGTCGGAGACGTCGGCCTGCACGTAGGTGGTCTCGGCGACGATCGTCTCGGCGAGCTTCGACGGGGCGTCGGCGAACGCGGTCTCGACGCGCTTCCGCCAGGCCTCATCACTCGACTCGGAGCGGTCGACTCCGATGAGGCGCACCGCCTCGCCACGCGGGGAGGCGAGGAGCGACGCGAGTCCGGGCAGCAGGAGTCGGGCCGTGAGATCGCCCCCGGCGCCGAGGATCACGAGGGTTCGAGGGGCGGAGGATTCCGAGGTGGCGGCGGTCATGCGGCGATCCTACGCGGTGCGCCGACGAGGTCGCGCGGCCTTGCGTCCTCCCGAGGTCCACCCCACCCCGGCCCAGCGCGGTGCGCCGACGCGAGCGCAGGGTTCTGGGCGTCAACGCGGTGCGCCGACGCGAGTGGCGCGGGATCGGCCTCACCGCGGGTCCAGCGCGTGAGCGCGCCCCTCCGGAGGCCCGCGCTCACGCACTGGACCCGCGCTCACGTCAGCGCACCGCGCTGGCGACCGACCACAACGGACGCAGGCGAGCAGGCAGTACTGTGAGCGCATGCGACTCGGAGTCCTCGACGTGGGATCGAACACCGTCCACCTGCTCATCGTCGATGCACACCCAGGAGCGCGGCCGATCCCCCAGTCGTCGCACAAGTCGGTGCTGCGGCTCATGCGATACCTCACCCCGGACGGATCGATCAGCGATGAGGGCGTCGCCGTCATCCTCGAGTCGATCGGTGCAGCGGCAGCGATCGCCCGCGAGAGCGGCCTCGACGAACTGCTCTCGATGGCGACCTCGGCCATCCGTGAGGCGACGAACGGGCCGGAGGTCCTCGCCCTCGTCGAGGAACGGACCGGCATCGCCCTGCAGGTCCTCTCCGGTGACGACGAGGCGAAGCTCACCTTCCTCGCCGTCCGCCGCTGGTACGGCTGGTCGGCCGGCGAGATGCTCCTCCTCGACATCGGCGGCGGCTCGCTCGAGATCGCAGCCGGCGGTGACGAGTATCCCGATGTCGCGATCTCCCTCCCGCTCGGCGCCGGCCGCTCCACCGTGGGCTTCCTCCACGACGACCCGCCGACCGCCGCACAGCAGGAGGCACTCCGCCTACACGCCCGCGAGGTGCTCACCGCAGCGCTCCCCGCGTTCGCCGAGGAGCCCGACGCCCATCACGTCGTCGGGTCGTCCAAGACCATCCGCTCCCTCGCACGCCTCGCCGGATCGGTGGCCGACGGCATCGGAGGCACCGAACGGTCGCTGCTCCGGCGCAGCCAGCTCGACGACTGGATCCCCCGGCTCGCCCGCATCCCGGCCGAGGCCCGCCCCGCGCTCCCCGGGATCACCGCCGACCGCACCTTCCAGATCGTCGCCGGCGGGATCGTCCTGTCCGAGGCGATGGCCGCCTTCCGCGTCCGCGAGCTCGACGTCTCCCCTTGGGCGCTCCGCGAGGGCATCATCCTCCGGTACCTCGACCGCCTCGGCTGACCGCCATCGTTCGCTCGCCCAGGTTCGGGCGCGTGAGCGCCGAATCGCCCGAGGATGGGCGAACGAACACGTCCCGGCACGACGAAGGCCCCCACTCCGCGGAGTGGGGGCCTTCGGTGACTCGGGGCTATTCGCCCGTGATCGCGAGGTCCGGCGTGGCCGAACCCGTACCGAGCGACGCCTGCGCGTTGACGCCGGCACCGACCGACTCACCGCGAGCCGAGGTCGTGAAGGCGAACGCGCCGTTCACGAAGTCGACGTGCACGTGGTCGCCGGCGTTGAGCTCGCCGTGGAGGATCTGCTCGCTGAGCTGGTCTTCCACCTCGCGCTGCATCGCACGACGCAGCGGACGAGCACCGAGGGTCGGGTCGAAACCGACCTCGATGAGGCGCTCCTTCGCCGGCAGCGTGAGCTCGATCGTCATGTCGCGGTCGAGCAGACGCTCCGAGAGACGCTTCGTGAACAGGTCCACGATCTGCAGGAGCTCCGGCTTCGACAGCTGCGGGAACACGATGATGTCGTCGACACGGTTCAGGAACTCGGGCTTGAAGTGCTTCTTCAGCTCCTCGTTCACCTTGCCGCGCATGATGTCGTACCCGGTCGAGGCGTTGCCCTCGATCTGGAAGCCGACCGGACCACCGGCGATGTCGCGAGCACCGAGGTTGGTGGTCATGATGATGACGGTGTTCTTGAAGTCGACGACGCGACCCTGACCATCCGTCAACCGGCCCTCTTCCAGGATCTGGAGGAGCGAGTTGAAGATGTCGGGGTGGGCCTTCTCGATCTCGTCGAAGAGCACGACGCTGAACGGCTTGCGGCGCACCTTCTCGGTGAGCTGGCCGCCCTCTTCGAAGCCGACGAACCCGGGAGGAGCACCGAACAGTCGCGAGACCGTGTGCTTCTCGCCGTACTCCGACATGTCGAGGGAGATCAGCGCGCCTTCGTCGTCGAACAGGAACTCGGCGAGCGCCTTCGCGAGCTCGGTCTTACCGACACCCGTGGGGCCGGCGAAGATGAACGAGCCCGAGGGACGCTTCGGGTCCTTGAGGCCGGCACGCGTGCGGCGGATGGTCTTGGAGAGCGCCGAGATGGCCTCCTCCTGACCGATGACCCGCTGGTGCAGCGCCTTCTCCATGAAGACGAGTCGCGAGGACTCTTCTTCCGTGAGCTTGAAGACGGGGATGCCGGTCGCCTGGGCGAGCACCTCGGCGATCAGGCCCTCGTCGACCTCGGCGGTCGTCTTGACGTCGCCCGAGCGCCACTGCTTCTCGAGGCGCAGACGCTCGCCGAGCAGGTTCTTCTCCTCGTCGCGGAGGGACGCCGCCTTCTCGAAGTCCTGCTCCTCGATGGCCGTCTCCTTGGCCTCGCGGACGCCGGCGATCTTGTCGTCGAACTCGCGCAGCTCCGGGGGGCTCGAGAGGATCGACAGACGCAGGCGCGCGCCGGCCTCGTCGATCAGGTCGATGGCCTTGTCGGGCAGGAAGCGGTCGGAGATGTAGCGGTCGGCGAGGTTCGCCGCCGAGACGAGCGCGCCGTCGGTGATGGACACCTTGTGGTGTGCCTCGTACCGGTCGCGCAGCCCCTTGAGGATGTTGATCGTGTGGGGCAGCGACGGCTCCATGACCTGGATCGGCTGGAAGCGACGCTCGAGTGCGGCGTCCTTCTCGAAGTGCTTGCGGTACTCGTCGAGCGTGGTGGCACCGATGGTCTGGAGCTCACCGCGGGCGAGCAGCGGCTTGAGGATGGAGGCCGCGTCGATCGCGCCTTCGGCGGCACCGGCGCCCACGAGCGTGTGGATCTCGTCGATGAAGACGATGATGTCGCCGCGGGTGCGGATCTCCTTGGTGACCTTCTTCAGGCGCTCCTCGAAGTCACCGCGGTAGCGGCTACCGGCGATGAGCGAGCCGAGGTCGAGCGAGTACAGCTGCTTGTCCTTCAGCGTCTCCGGGACATCGCCCTTGACGATCGCCTGGGCGAGACCCTCGACGACGGCGGTCTTGCCGACGCCGGGCTCACCGATGAGGACCGGGTTGTTCTTCGAGCGACGGGAGAGGATCTGCATGACCCGCTCCATCTCCTTGTCGCGACCGATGACCGGGTCGAGCTTGTTGTCGCGCGCGGCCTGCGTGAGGTTGCGGCCGAACTGGTCGAGGATCTGCGACCCGCCCTGCGCCTGCTGCTCACTCTGGTTGCCGCCGACCGGGGCTGCTTCCTTGCCCTGGTAGCCGGACAGCAGCTGGATGACCTGCTGGCGCACACGGTTGAGGTCGGCGCCCAGCTTCACGAGGACCTGGGCTGCGACGCCCTCGCCCTCGCGGATGAGGCCGAGCAGGATGTGCTCCGTGCCGATGTAGTTGTGGCCGAGCTGCAGCGCTTCGCGCAGGCTCAGCTCCAGCACCTTCTTGGCGCGCGGCGTGAACGGGATGTGTCCCGTCGGCTGCTGCTGGCCGGTGCCGATGATGTCGGTGACCTGCTCGCGCACGGCATCGAGGGAGATCCCGAGGGACTCGAGCGCCTTGGCGGCGACTCCTTCTCCCTCGTGGATGAGGCCGAGCAGGATGTGCTCGGTCCCGATGTAGTTGTGGTTGAGCATCTTGGCCTCTTCCTGGGCCAGGACGACGACACGACGCGCACGGTCGGTGAATCTCTCGAACATGATCACTCTCCTCCGGCACCGGGCAGGGTGGTGATGCCGTTAGTAGGAGCGTAACGACCGCCGCAGCTCTCTTCGCCCCTGTTCGCCGTGGGCGTGATGCGCGGCCACCGGGAACGCCGCAGCGCACGTGCACCGGGCACGTGCGCTGCGGGTGTCGGCTGATCGCGGCTCGGTCAGACCGCGAACCGGACGGTCGCCGCGAGGGCGCCCCCACCGGGGACGTCGTCGGCACGGACGGCGAGGATCCGGGCGTCGGAGAGCAGCGCCCGGCGGAGGATCTCATCGATCACGCCGTAGTTCGTCGCGTCGGCGTCATCGGCGAGCGTGACGACACCGGTGGTCTCGTCGACCGTGCCAGGCAGGTTGCTGTCGATGTCGACGAACAGGGTGTCGACCGCGTTCGCCGTCGCGGCACGTGCGACGTCGCCGAGGTCGGTCACGGCACGACCGTTCGACGCGCGGGTGCCGAACTCCTCGCACAGCGCGCGCAGTTCGGCGGCGTACAGCTCGTCGAGGATCGGGCGGGCTGCTGCGGCGAGCTGCTCGTCGGAGCGCTCCTGCTGGTTGCCCTCGATCTCGGGCTTCACGAGGTGCTTGTAACTCGAGACGGACCGGAAGATCCCCGTCATCGGTTCGGCGCCCGCAAGGATGAGCGGCTCCTTCGAACCGGCGAGCACGGGCGACAACGCCTTGTTGATCGCCTGCGCGTACTCCTGCATCCGGACCTTCTGTCCCTCGGAGCCCTGGATGCGTCCCTGGGGGCTGCGTCCGTCGGAACCGCGACCACGGATCGAGTCGACACCAGCGGCCGCGGCCACGTCGGCGGGGACACCCTCGAGTTCGATGCTCGTGGCCGGGAGATCGCGCGAGACGGCCACGAGTCGCACACCGCTCTGCGCGAGCGCCAGGACGTAGGCCGACTGCGGGAAGGTGAGCGCACGCATCAACGGCTTGATGAAGAAGCGGTCCGAAACCTCCGTGCAGGACTGGAGGATGTTCGGGACGCGGAAGTAGCGCGTGAGACTCGGGCTGATGTAGAGCGCGAGGCTCGAGGACAGGTAGCGGAGGAAGTCCGGATCCTCCTGGAGGTCGTCGACCGTCTGCGTGAACGCCGCGATCGCCGCCCGGTCTGCTCCCGCGGCCGTCAGCTGCTCGACCGCCACCTTCACCTGGTTCTTGAGGTCCAGGCGGATATGGCTCGTATCCGAGGGGTTGGTGCTCGTCGCGAGGATGATCGACACGCTGCCGGGCTCGCGAGCGGTGGCGAGCTCGACGATGTCGGAGCGGGTCGGAATATCGGTGTGGTGCACTGATGCCTCCTTCGATCGCGTCAGGCGAAGGGTCGACCGGGAGCAGGCGACGCCGTCGTGGGCCTGACTTGACCCCAGTATAGGGAGCGCCCACCCCTCGGTCCGGGGTCGATTCTGCGGACATTCGGAGCCGGGTCGGGCCGCGGGACATCGATCCCGCGGCCCGACTCACGGCCTCGTCACTCGGTCGTGACCGGGCCGTCCGTCGGCTGCTCCGATGCGACGAGCCGTCGCGTCCGCCGCAGTGCCAGGACGAGCAGACCGGCGACGACGAGCAGGCCGGCCGCGAGCAGTGCCCCGGTCGTGAGCCCGACGCCGGTGACGGCGAGCGGACTCGCGGTGTCCCGACCGGTCGAGCCCTCCGATCCACCCGGCGTCACGCCCGGCCCCTCAGGATCCGGGCCGGTCCCGGGCTCGGTCGCGATGAGCCCTCCGTTCCAACGGAGATCCTCGCCGTCGGCTCCACTCGGCGACGGGTCCGCGATCACGATGTCCGACATGACCCACTCCGCCGGGTCGATCGCGGAGTTCCGGAGATCGTCGTCGCCGACCCGAGGCGACGTGGCATCGGCCACCAGGTCGTCCGGGAGTCGCACGTCGATCCGGTAGGCGCCGGAGCGGAGCGCATCGAACCGGTACCGGCCGTCGGCGTCGGTCGTGGCGGTCCGGGTGACGGGCTCACCGTGCTTGTCCGTGCCGGTCAGTTCGAGCTCGACGTCTGCGACACCAGGCCCCGGCGTCCCGTCGAGCCCGTCGTCGTCGAGCCCGTTCGCATCGAGATCCCACCAGATGCGTTCCCCGAGCGCCGACCTCACCAACCGGGCCGCGACCTGCGGCGATTGTGCGCCGAGGGATTGCGTCGCGGAGTGCACGACGGCGTCGTTCACGAACCGGGCGTCGACCGCGGCACCGGTGGTCGTCAGCTCGTAGTCGACGACCACCGGCGCGAACGGCGCGAGCTCGGCGACGGTGGCCTCGATCGCGGTCGCCGCTCCGATGGACGCCGGGCACCCGGTCGTGCCGAACTCGTCCGCCGCGCACCACCGTGCTCCGTCCGGCAGGGTGCCGAAGCCGTCGTCGACGACGGGGTCGACGTGGCTCGCGACCGCGTCACCGGGGGCCGCCGTATAGCGGAGGTCCGCTCCGTCCGACGTGGCCGGACCAGCCAGGACGCCCTGCCCGGTCGAGCCGCGTTCGTCGCCCGGGTACGGGAGGACGTCGATCATCCGGACCTCGCGCTGCACGGCGCCGGCGCTCATGTTCCCGAAGACGACGTCGACCTCGACCGCGTCGCCGAACTCGACGACGGACCGGGCGACGTGCTTGTCGATCTGCAGCCCCGAGGGGGTGCTGACCACCATCGACTGCCAGGAGTAGTGGGCGTCGAGTCTGCCGGCGTCCGCCGGGAAGTCCGACAGCGATCCGGGGTCGTCGGGACTCGCGACGATCGCGCGATTGAGGAACTGGCCCACCACGAAGCGATCCGAGATCGCGGTGTAGGTGATCACCGGCTCCGCGCCCTTCCTGATCCGACCGAGGTCCCAGGTGAGGAGCGTGCTCCCATCGGGCTGCGCCACAGCGGTCGTCGCGGGCGGCGTCGCCGATCCGGCGTCGAAGACGAAGCCGGCCGGTAGGGAGTCCGAGACGGTGACACCCGCAGCCCGGTCGGCCACGCCGTCCGGCGTGACGATCTCCGGCCGGACCTCGAAGGTGATCGGGGAGCCGGCGGCGATGGGGGCCGGTGCGCCGGGAGCGACCTGGGGCGAGGTCGCGCGCTTGTTCAGAGCGACCGCCGCGTTCGCGGCGACCAGCTGATCGCCTCGCGGGTACTGGGCGTTGTCGTCGGTGGCGCGATACCGTCCGTGCCACCAGCCGTCCTCGACCCAGGAGCTCGCCGACTCACGGTCCTCCCCATTGCCGGAGGACTTCACACTGTAGGTCTCGGTGAGACGGGTGCCCACCTCGAGGCCCGGCACCGCCTGGAGCTGTACCCACAGGGTGACGCCCGTCCGGGGCGGGAGCACACCGTCGACCGGGCGGAGACGGACCCTGGTGATGTCCTCGGTGTCGACGAGCGACGGGTCCGAGACCCAGGTGTCGTCGGCGTCCTCACAGGTGGTCGCGTCCATCTGCGCCTGGCGGGTCTCCGCGTCGGCCGTCGTGTCGACGCTCGGCGTCGTGCCGTACTCGACGATCACGGGCCCACCGGTGGTCCGGGACTCGGCCGGGGCACCGCCTCCGGGACGCTCACCGACGCGCTGCGTGGCCGGGTCGAAGACCGCGCAGAGCACCGCTCCCGTGAGGGGGCTCGTCGTGGTGTTGTTCCAGGCGACCGTCTGTTCGAAGCGTTGTCCGCCAGCGACGGGCCCGTCTCCGGAGCCGGCCGTGCTCTGCCCCGGTACCAGACGGTTCTCCGTCCGGCGGTCGACGTAGCGCGTCGTGTGCTCGCCGCCACCGGTGCGCTGGGCGATCGTCGCGTTGGCCGCGTTGTCGGTGAGCGGTTCGGGGGCGTTCGGGAGGGGTGTCCCGTCGGCGGTGACACCCCGGACGTCGAGGTCGGTGAGGTCGAGCCGCACCGGGAGGGAGCCGTTCGACGGCACCACGGACTCGGGCACGAACACGCCGAACCGGCCGATCGCGAGGAAACCCTGCGCGGTGATCGCGGCGCCCGAGGCGGACCGGGTCGGGATGTGGTCGCCGCTCAGATCGGCGCCGCTGATGGTGACGAGCGCGGAACGACCATCGGGTTCGAGTTCGCAGGACCAGGTCCCGGAATCCGTGACCGCGTCGGTGCCCCCGCCGCCGGCCTTCGGGAAGACCGCGGTGTCGAAGGCGCCGACGAGGCAGCTGTTCGAGACCGGTCGTCCCTCGGGGTTCACCGTGGCCAGGCGGGTGCCGGCCGGATACCCGCCGAGGTCGATCCGGAAGGTCACGTCCTCGACCACGTTGCCGGACCCGCGGGCGCCACGGCCCTCGTCGGTGCCGAACCCGGTGACCGAGAGGGCGGTGTCGTGCGCGACGTACCAGCCTCGCGTGCCGTCGCGCTCCGTGACGTCGGCGACGATCGGACCGCGCTTCACACCCACGTTGACGCGGGGAGCACTGCTGACGACGAGATCGGGTGCGGTCGTGCTGGCACGGATCTCCGAGCCGTCGGCCGCGTCGATCGCGATGGTCTCGATCCCGCTCTGCGGCGCGGTGATGACCGTGCCGTTCGGCGGGGAGGATGCGAGCACGGCCGTGAGGTCGATCGCGCTCACCGAGTTCGGCAGGACGTCGGTCCGCACGCAGTCGACGACCGAGCGATCGTCACTGACGGTCGAGCCCGCGGCACAGTACCCCGGGAGCTGGGCGACGGGCGGCCATCGGAGTCCCTCGGGTAGGCGCTGACGGACGACCACCCGGTCGTCCTCGGCGGCACCGCGCAGCTGCACCTCGATCGTGTAGGTGACCGCGTCGTGGGAACGCAGCACGGGGTCGTCCGGAGAGACGTCGAGCCCGGGCCCCGGCTCGGCGTCGAACGGGACGCTGCCGGTGGCGGTCCGCTGGAGCACGGTGGTGAGCCCGAGCGCCCGGTCCGAGACGTCGGTGGCGGCCGAGACGATGTCGGGCGCCGGCGCGGCCGCGGGTTCAGGCGTCGCGGCCGGGAGCAGCGCGCCCCCGGTCACGGCGGCGACGGACAGGGCGCCGAGCGCCCTGCGGAAGAGGATGGTGTTCACGTGGGTCCGACCTTCTTGACGAGAGGGGGCGGTCACACGTTACACAATGTGGTCGACTGATATCTGGGATATCCACAGCTCCGGACGAAGACGGGCAGCTGTCGGATGATCGGGGCGTCGGTGCGGCGACGGGTGACGCCTACTGGAGCGCGGAGGTGAGCCTCGCGAGGTTGTCGAGCACCGTCGACCGCAGCGGCTGTTTCAACCATTCCGCGAGCGTCAGCTCCTTGCTGATCTCCCGGTATCCGTCTTCGACGCCCCGCATCTCCTGGACGAACTCGCGACCGCGGACCATCAGCGAGACCTCCAGGTTGAGGCCGAAGGAACGCATGTCCATGTTGCTCGATCCGATCACGGCGACGTCGTCGTCGATCGTGAAGTGCTTCGCATGCAGGATGTACGGCGCCGGGTACTGGAAGATCCGCACGCCGGCCCGCAGGAGCGCCTCGTAATAGGAGCGCTGCGCGTGCCACACCATCGCCTGGTCGCCGATCTCCGAGACGAACAGGTCGACCGGCACACCGCGCTGGACGGCGGTCGTGACCGCTGCGAGCAACGACTCGTCGGGTACGAAGTATGGACTCGTGATGACGATGCGCCGCTGCGCCGCGTAGATGAGGGTGAGGAACAACTTGAGGTTGTTGTCGCCGTCGAACCCCGGCCCGCTCGGTACGACCTGCAGTTCGAGGTCCCCAACCGGTCGGGCCTCGAGCAGGCCGACCTCGTGGGACAGGACGTCGCCCGTCTCGCTGTACCAGTCGCTCAGGAAGATCGTGTTGATCCCCGCGACCCCGGGGCCCTCCACCCGCGTCATGAGCTCCTGCCACTGGAGACCACGCTTGATGTTGCCCGGCTTGTTGTAACTCCGGTCGATCATGTTCTGCGAGCCCATGAACGCGACCGCGCCGTCGACGATCACCATCTTGCGGTGGTTCCGGAGGTCGGGACGCTGGAACTTGCCCTTGAACGGCTGGAGCGGCAGCATGAGCGCCCACTGGGCACCCATCGTGGTGAGGCGCTTCAGCGTGTGCTTGTAATCGGGGGTCCGCCAGCTCGCGAAGTGGTCGAGCAGCACTCGGACCGTGACACCGCGGGCCACCGCACGCTCGAGGGCGTCGAAGAACGGCTTCGTCGTGCGGTCGCAGGTGAGGATGTAGAACTCGACGTGCACGAACTGCTCGGCGCGGTCGACCTCCTCGGCCATGGCGTGGAGTGATGCCTCGTAGTCACCGATGAGACTCGCGGTGTTCCCGCCCTGCAGCGGCATCGATCCGAGATTGCGGTTGAGCGTCACGACCGAGCGGAACCAGGCCGGCGCGTTCGACGTCAGGTTCGCCTTGACGAGGTCGCGCGTCGTCTGGCGGATGTAGACGTTGATGTCGTACTGCTTCCGCCGGCGCGCCCGCGGGAGTTTCGGGTTCCCGATGAGGAGGAAGGCGATGACACCGACGTACGGGATGAGGAAGATCGCGAGCAGCCAGGCCATCCCCGCGGTGGGGCGCCGGTTGCGCGGGACGACGATCACCGCGATGACACGGATGATGAAGTCCAGGACGAGGGCCGTGATGCCCAGCCAGTTCCAGGAGAACTCGATCGTCATGTCGCCCATCCGCTCAGCTGCCGAGGCTCCAGCCTACTGACCATGCCGGACAGCTGTGGGGCGACCTCGCCACGTGATACGTGCGGGTCAGACCTCGCGGGGGCCGGAGGGCTCGACCGGCGGGAGACCGAGCTTCGCGCGCTGCTCCGCCTCGACCTGCGCGTACGCCTTGCGCTCGTTGCGGTCGGACCGCAGGATGGCGCGCATGACGACCCAGAAGATGATGCCGACGACCACGGTGGGCAGCAGCGACCAGAGCGCGTTGAGCCAGTAGTCTTCGATCACCCGTCAATCGTACCGCCCTTCGACAGGCTCAGGGACCGGAGAGCCGGCTCAGAGACCGGAACGACGTGGTGGCGCGATCCCGAACGGGCGCGCACCCGGCTCAGGAGCCTCCGGCGAGAGCGCCCCACAGACCGCTGACGACGAGGTACAGGCCGATCCCGCCGACCACGATCCAGATCGTGATGCGCGCCGTCGTCGGCCCCTGCTTCTTCGGGTCCTGGTGGTCGCCGGGGTCCATCATGCTCATCGTCGCGCCTGACTGTCGGTGGTCGTGCTGCCGGGTGGCAGCTACTTGACCAGGGGGAAGAGGATCGTCTCGCGGATGCCGAGACCGGTCAGCGCCATGAGGAGACGGTCGATGCCCATCCCCATACCGCCGGACGGCGGCATCCCGAACTCGAGCGCCCGCAGGAACTCCTCGTCGAGACGCATGGCCTCGACATCGCCCTGCGCGGCGAGCTTCGCCTGCTCGATGAACCGTTCGCGCTGCACGACCGGGTCGACAAGTTCGGAGTAGCCGGTGGCGAGCTCGAAGCCGCGGACGTAGAGGTCCCACTTCTCGACGGCGCCCTCGATCGAGCGGTGGGCGCGCACGAGCGGGCTCGTGTCGACGGGGAAGTCCATGACGAAGGTCGGGCGCTCGAGGCCACCCTTGACGAAGTGCTCCCACAGCTCCTCGACGTACTTGCCGTGGATGGGGTGCGGGACCTCGACGCCTTCACGCTCGGCGAGCGCCTTGAGTTCCTCGATCGGCGTCTGCGGAGTGATCTCGACACCCGCCGCGGCCGACAGGCTCTCGAACATCGAGATGCGGTCCCACTCGCCACCGAGGTCGAACTGCGTGCCGTCGGCCCAGGTGACGACGTGGCTCCCGCTCGTCGCGAGCGCGGCGTTCTGGATGAGGGTCTGCGTGAGGTCGGCCATGGTGCCGTAGTCGCCGTAGGCCTCGTACGCCTCGAGCATGGCGAACTCGGGGCTGTGCGTGGAGTCGGCGCCCTCGTTGCGGAAGTTGCGGTTGATCTCGTAGACGTGGTCGATGCCACCGACGACGGCGCGCTTCAAGTACAGTTCGGGCGCGATGCGCAGGTAGAGCTCGGTGTCGAACGCGTTCGAGTGGGTGACGAACGGGCGGGCCGAGGCTCCACCGTGCATGACCTGGAGCATCGGCGTCTCGACCTCGACGAAGTCGCGCTCCGTGAAGGTCTGGCGGAGGCTCGCGACCGTCTTGGCCCGGTCGAGCACGTTCTTGCGCGCCTGGTCGCGGGCGATGAGGTCGAGGTACCGGCTCCGGACCCTCGTCTCCTCGTTGAGCTCGTTGTGGAGGTTCGGCAGGGGCAGGATCGCCTTCGCCGCGATGGTCCACTCGGCCACCATGATCGACAGTTCGCCGCGGCGGCTGGAGATGACCTCGCCGGAGACGAAGACGTGGTCGCCGAGGTCGACGAGCTCCTTCCAGGCCGCGAGCTGTTCGTCGCCGACGCTGGCGAGGCTCACCATCGCCTGGATGCGGCTGCCGTCGCCCGACTGGAGGCTGGCGAAGCAGAGCTTGCCGGTGTTGCGCAGGTGCACGACGCGGCCCGCGACGCCGACGGTGACGCCGGTGGCCTCATCGGGCTGGAGCTCACCGAAGCGGGCGCGCACCGCCGGGATCGTGTCGGTGATGGGGAGGGTGACGGGGTAGGCGCCACCGGCACCCGACGTCGCCTCGTCGATGAGGCGCTGGCGCTTCGCGAGCCGGACGGCCTTCTGCTCGGAGAGCTCTGCCTGCTCTGCTGCGTCGTCGATCGGCTCTGGCGTCGTGTCAGTCATGCGGTGGGATTCTCCTCGTGCGGTCACTGGAGTTTACCGGGGACCGTGCGGGCCGCGCGCACGGCCGGCTTCCTATGAACCGGCTATCGACGGCCTGACAAGGGTCTGCGAACAACCATTCGGAGGACATCGCCGGGTACCCGGGCCGTGCTTGGCTCGAAGGACAGGAGTCCCGATCGGGGGCACCGACGCCGGAAACGAACTCGAAAGGCTCGTCATGACGACGCTCTCCGACCACCAGCACACCGACCACCGCGACGCCACCACCGTCCCACCGGTCCCGGCCTCCCCCGCCGCGCCGCGCGGACAGGCGGGGATCGACGCCGGTCTCCTCCTCCTGCGCCTGGCCCTCGGCGTGGTCTTCATCGCGCACGGGCTCCAGAAGTTCCTCGTCGACTCGATCCCTGGCGTCGCCTCCGGGTTCGGCGGCATGGGGATCCCGGCTCCCGAGGTCGCGGCGGTCGTCGTCGCCGGTCTCGAGGTGGTCGGTGGCCTGCTGCTCATCGTCGGCCTCGGCACGCGCATCGTGGGAGCCCTGCTCGCGGTGACGATGGCCGTGGCGATGGTGCTCGTGCACCTGCCGGCGGGGTTCTACGCCGCCGACGGTGGCTTCGAGTACGTCATGCTGCTCGCACTCGCGTCGCTCGCGCTCACCCTCGCGGGCCCGGGCCGACTCGCCGTCGACGCGTTGATCCGTCGCCGCCGCAGCCGCTGACACGGGTCGGCTGACTCGGACCCGCCCGCCCGCCCCGACTCGGGTGGGCGGGCGGTGGTCCGTCCACCCGGCTAGAGCAGCTCGTCGACGTCGGGCGTGGTCGCACCGCGCAGGGCCTCGTCGACCGACGACCGCACGAGCGAGGACAGGAAGCCGCCGGCGTTCTCCACGCCGATGTCCTGGAGCAGACCCGTCGCCTGCTGCACGACCGCGCGGGAGAAGCTCGCGGCCGTCTCCACCGCTTCGGCGTAGGCCGCTCGATCGGCCTCGGCGATGATCACGGGCTCCGCGCCCATCTCGACCACGAGCGCCTGCCCGATCGGTTGGACCGGGGCCGGTGCGGTCACGGCGAACGACGTCTCGTGGAGCCGGGCGAGGTCGAGGCTCGTCCCGGTGAACACCATCGCGGGGTGCAATGCCAAGGGGATGGCGCCGGCCTTCGCGGCGGGAGCGAGGACTGCGGTCCCGAACCGAGCCGAGGTGTGGGCGACGAGCTGACCCGGCTGCCACGCACCGACCGCCGCGAGCCCTTCGACCAACGACGCGAGTTGCGCATCCGGTACGGCGATGACGACGAGTTCACTCCGCTCGACCACTTCGGTCGGATCGAGCACCGGGACGTCCGGCAACAGGGCGTTCGCCCGTTCGAGGCTCTCCTCCGACACCGCGGTGATGCCGACGATCGCGTGTCCGGCTCCCCCGAGCGCCGCTCCGATGACCGGGCCGACGCGACCACTCCCGATGATCCCGATGCCGAGTCTGGCGCTCCGTCGTTCCGCGCTCACGTGGTCCTCCGGTCGTGGTCGGTCGTCGGGAGCGGGACGGACGGAGTCGGCCGCTGCTCCTGCCACGGCTCGGCGTCCGGCCGCGTCGCCGACGCGGACTGCGCCGTCGGCTCATCGAGGTAGGGGGCCGTCGCCTGCGCCTCGGACGGCTGGTGCTCAGGGTCGAAACTCGCCCACCGGTGGCTGCGATCGTTCGACTGTGCGACCACGATCGCCGCCGACGCCGCGTCGAACATCCGCACCGCCTCGTCGCGGGCCATGGCCGGAAGCTTGGCGATCACCGGGCCGGGGACCGTGTGCGCGGTCGCGGAGGCGAGGTCGAGCGCGCGCAGGAGCGGCCCCTGGTCGATCCGGATGCTCTGCAGGCGTGCAAGCGGGAGGATGTGGAGTTTGCGCCAGACCACCCCCTGCCGGAACAGCAGCATCCCGTCCCGCAGGGCGTAGCCGGTACGACGCCAGGAGAACCAGTTGATCCATCGCGAGCGACGGGGCGAGCCCACGAAACCGACGCCGTCGCGTGTGGCGAGGGCCGATTGCAGGGGCGCCCAGGCGCTGCCGTCGATGCGGCCCGCGAGCATCAACTCCACGACCTGCGCGGCGTCCACGAGCGACCCGACCGGCAACACCGTGTTGCTCGTCGCACCGCGAGCGGCCTGCTCCAGCGACAGGCCGGCCTTGTTGATCCGCACCCGCCACCAGCCGAACGGCCGCCAGATGATGGGCTGCGACACCTCGATCGCGTGGATCCGGCCGGGCGGGACGGTGTCGTTGGTCGTCGAGAAGAGCCCGAAGCCGATGCGGACGCCCGAGGGGGTCGCGGCGATGCTGTAGCGCAGCGACTTCGTCACGCTCGACCAGACGAAGGCCCCGAGACTCAGCACCATGGGGACGAGCCAGAACCAGGCCCAGTCCAGGCCGTTGACGAGGAGCACGACACCGACCACGACCGAGATCAGGGCGATCACGGTGAACGGGCTGAGCAGCGTGGACCCGACCAGGCGCCCGAGCGTCAGGCGCACGACGGAGTCCGGCACCGCCTCCTCCGGGTCGAGTTCGGGCGAGATGAAGTCGTCGACGCGCTCGGTGACGAACCGGGACACCCCGCCGGCGCCGTCGGGCACCGATTGCGGCGGCAGGGTCGGGTCGGCCGGGTCGACGGCTGCTGCGGACTGCCGGCGTTCGGCGAGCTTCACCCCGCTCGCGAGCGTGAGTACGTCCCGGCGGAGGCCGTCGGCGTCGACACCGTACAGGTACTCGAGTTTGACGTTCGCGTCCTGGCCCGCGACGCTCACGTTGATGCGCGAGGCCCCGATGAGCCTGGCGAGGAGCGGCTTCTCGATAGAGACGCCCTGGATGCGGTCGAGCTTGGCTTTGCGGTTCGTGCGGAACAGGATGCCGCTGCGCACCTCCACCGCCTCGTCGGTGACCCGGAAGGTGTGCATGCGCCAGGAGAACCAGAACACGGCGATCACCACGATGAGCCCGACGGCGATCGCGAGGAGCACCCACCCGACGAAGCCGTGGTTGAGGATGTAGTCGATCGGGTCGGTCGGCTGCTCCATCCCCGGAGCGGGGATGAAGAACTCGATGAGGCGCTCGCGGAGGTTCGCGATGACGATGCCGAGGATGGCGACGAACGCGATCCCGCCGCGCAGCAACGGCGTCGCCGGGTGCAACCGGTGCCACTGCCCGTCGACGAGACTCTGTCCGGCCACCCGTGGGACGATCGCCTCGGCCGTCGGCTTCACCCGAGGACCCGTGGCCGGAGCCTCGAACCGCTCCGGCGGTCCTGCCGCCTGGTGCTCGCTCACAGTCCGGTCCGCCGGCTCTCCGCCACGGCGACCAGATGGTCGCGCAGCCCCTCGGCCTCGGCTTCCGGCAGCCCGTTGATCACCACTCCGGTCGAGGCGGAGGCGGTCACGAACTTGAGGTCGGCGAGGCCGAACGCGCGCGAGAGGGGCCCGCGGTTGATGTCGACGAGCTGCATGCGCCCGTACGGCACGGCGACGAAGCGTTGCCACATGATCCCTCGGCGGAACAACAGGTCGTCCGCGCGCAGCTGATACCCGATCGATCGGATCCGGCGCGGGATGAACGCCGCGGCGATCAGGGAGATCACGGCGAAGGCGGCGAACGGCCACCAGATCCAGGTCCAGTCCCAGACGAGCGCGACGAAGACCACGGCCGCCGTGACGAGCACGAGGCCGGCACCCTCGGAGATGAACTCGACGGCGATGAGCTTGCGACTCACGCGGCGCCACTCGGCATCGGGCAGCTCGAGCCGCTTGCCGCTCTGCTCCGCGGGACCGGCGTGGACCGTCTCCGGCGACGACAGCTCCTCCAGCGGCGTCTCGATCAGCGGCCGTTCAGCGGGCTGATCAGGTGTGGGACGGGGCTCCCCCGGGTGCGGCGTCGTCATCATCATCCTTCGGAACGGTGCAGAACCACTCGGCCACCAAGGCGGCGACGACGAGTGCGACCGATCCCACGATGGACGCGATCACCAGCCACAACGAGCCTATCGCGGGCAGGATCGGGCGGGTCAGGACGAAGAGCAGTATGCCGACCGTCGCCCCCGCCACCAGGGAGCCGGCATGGCTCGAGGCCTTCGCGAGCGCGGCGACCCGCATGGCGCGGAACGGGTCGATCCGGCGGGTGGCGCGACCGGTCGTGCTACGGCGGATCGGCCAGGACAGGGCGATGAGGATGATCGCGACCGCCACGAGCGAGACCGCGAGGGTGACGGGTGGGATGATCGACGCGCGTCCGCCGGAGACCATCGCGACTTCGACGAGGAAGCCGACGACGACGCCCACCCCGGCGAGGACGATGAGCGGTGTCGCGGTGGTGCGGGTCACGGGTGCCTGCCGTCGTCGGGGACCACGGAGCCGTCCTTGGCGGCCGCGAGGGTGTCGAGTCGGCCGACGCCGGGCAGCGTCGCTTCGGGGTCGAGGAGCAGCCAGGGCACGACGACGAACCCGCGCTCGGCGGCTCGCGGGTGCGGGACCGTCAGGCGATCGTCGTCGATCGTCTCGTCGTCGTAGGCGATGAGGTCGAGGTCGAGCGTCCGGTCGCCCCAGCGCTCCTCGCGGACGCGGCCGTGCGCGAGTTCGATCCGCTGGAGTTCGTCGAGGAGCGCGTGCGGCTGGAGGCGGGTGCGGACGGCCGCGACACCGTTGAGGTAGGCGGGAGCCGACTCGTCGACGCCGGCAGGCTTGACGGCCGCGCTCGAGACGAGCGGCGACGGGCGCACCTCGAGCACCCCGTCGACGGCGGCGAGGTCTTCCACCGCCTGTGCGATCGTCGCGCGGCGGTCCCCCAGGTTGGCCCCGATGGCCACGACGGCCCAGACGGCGCGAGGCTTCGGCGGTCCGGGCCGACGGGCGGGGTCGTGGATCGGTGTGCGCGAGACCATCAGACGGCCCGCCCGGTCGCAGTACGGTCGGCCTGGGTGCGCTCGATCGTCACCGCCACGTCCGCGAAGGGCACCGTGATGGGGGCGCTCGGTTTGTGCACGGTGACCCGGACCGCTTCCGCGCGCTCGTTCGCGAGCACCACGTCGGCGATGCGCTCGGCCACGGTCTCGATGAGATCGACCGGGTCGCGCTCGACGGCCGCCACGACCGCTTCGGCGAGCTCCCCGTAGTGCATGGTCGCGCCGAGCTCGTCGCCGCCGGCGGCCGGGCGGAGGTCCAGCGACACGGTGACGTCGATGACGAACTCCTGTCCGGCCTCGCGCTCGAAGTCGAAGACGCCGTGGTGCGCGAACGCCCGCAGGCCCGTGAGGGTGATCGAATCAGTCATCGGCTCCACCTTGCCATGCATCGAGGGTATCGAGAGCGAGTCTGGTGGCGGCGACGTCGTGGACGCGCACGCCCCAGGCTCCGGCCTGCGCGGCCAGCACGCTCACCACGGCGCTCGGCAGATCGCGCGCCTCCATCGGGGCGTCCTCGGGGAGGAGCGCTCCGATGAACCGTTTGCGGGACGCGCCCACCAGCACCGGGTACCCGAGCTCGCGCAGCAGGTCGAGTCGGGCGAGGATGCGCCAGTTGTGCTCGGCGTGCTTGGAGAACCCGAGGCCCGGATCGACGACGATCCGGCCGGGGTCGACACCCTGACCGCGGAGGGTCGTCACCCGGTCGTCGAGTTCCCGAGCGACGTCGACCGCCGCGTCGGTGTACGTTGCGCGGCTCGCCATGTCGGCCGAGTGCCCGCGCCAGTGGCTGATGACGCAGTCGAGACCGGACGCCGCCATCACGCCCGGCATCCGGTCGTCGGCGAGGCCACCGGAGACGTCGTTGATGATCGAGGCACCGGCGTCGGCCGCGGCACTGGCGGTGTCCGCGTTCATCGTGTCGATACTCACTCGCGCACCAGCGGCGGCCAACGCCGCGATGACGGGTGCGACCCGGTGCTGCTCCTCGCGGGTGTCGACCCGGGCGGCACCGGGCCGCGTCGATTCGCCGCCGACGTCGATGATGGTGGCGCCGGCCGCGATGAGCTCGAGCCCGTGGGCGACGGCGTCGTCGACGTCGAGGTACCGGCCGCCGTCGCTGAACGAGTCGGGGGTGACGTTGACGACGCCCATGATCTGGAACATGCGATCACCCCGCCTGGTCGGCGGACGCGCCGATCAGGACCATCAGCTCGGCCCGCGCGGCCGGATCGGCCAGGGCTCCACGGCTGGCGATGGTGACGGTGGTGCTCGTCAGCTGGCGCGATCCGCGCATCGAAACGCAGCCGTGCGCGGCCTGGAGCACGACGAGGACGCCGCGAGGCGCGAGCCGCTCGACGAGGGTGTCGGCGATCTGCTCGCTCAGCCGCTCCTGGACCTGCGGGCGCGAGGCGAGTGTGTCGACGAGCTTCGGCAGGGCACCGAGGCCGATGACGAGTTCGTCGGGCAGGTAGGCGATGTGCGCCGTGCCGAGGAACGGGAGCAGATGGTGCTCGCACACGGAACGGAAGGCGATGTCCCGGACGAGCACGACGTCGCTGGTCGCGCCCTCCTCGATCGGGATGGGGCGGGCCAGGTGCACGCCGGCGTCCTGGCCGACGCCGCCGAAGAACTCCGCGTACGCGTCGGCGACGCGCGAGGGGGTGTCGGAGAGGCCGTCGCGGGAGGGGTCCTCGCCGATCGCCTCGAGGATCTCGAGGACCGCTGCGGCGATCCGTTCGCGGTCCACCGACGACCGCGAGGCCGAGGCCTGATCGGGCTCGGCCTGCGCGGCTGCGACCGCGTCGTCCGCGGTGTGCTCGCCGTGGGTCATGCGGGCTAGGCGGTCGCCGGTCGCGGCTTCGTCGCGCGGGTGCGCTTGGGCTTCGCGGGAGCCTCGGGCTCGGGCTCCGAACTCACTCCACCATCGGCCGCACCGGAGTCGATGGGTGCGGTGAACGATGCGGAACCGACGGCCGAACCCGACCCGACGGGACGCTTCTTGCTGGACAGCCAGACGGGGCGCGGCGGGAGCTTCTTGACGTCCTTGAAGATCTCGGCCAGCTGGACGTGGTCGAGGGTCTCCTTCTCCATCAGCTCGGCGGCGAGGCGGTCGAGCACGGCCCGGTTGGTCGTGATGACCTGCCAGGCTTCGTCGTGTGCGGCCTCGATGAGCTCGCGGACCTGAGCGTCGACGCGCTGCGCGATCTCCTCCGAGTAGTCGCGCTGGTGGCCCATGTCGCGGCCGAGGAACATCTCGCCCGAGGACTGCCCGAGCTTGACGGCGCCGACGTCGGTGGTCATGCCGTACTCGGTGACCATCTTGCGAGCGATGCCCGTGGCTTTCTCGATGTCGTTCGACGCACCCGTGGTCGGGTCGTGGAACACGAGCTCCTCGGCGACACGGCCGCCCATCGCGTAGGCGAGCTGGTCGAGCAGCTCGTTGCGCGTGACGGAGTACTTGTCTTCGAGAGGGAGCACCATCGTGTAACCGAGGGCACGGCCGCGCGGAAGGATCGTGACCTTCGTGACGGGGTCGGTGTTGTTCATCGCCGCTGCAGCGAGCGCGTGACCGCCCTCGTGGTACGCGGTGATGAGCTTCTCCTGCTCGCGCATGACGCGCGTGCGGCGCTGCGGGCCGGCGATGACGCGGTCGATGGCCTCGTCGAGTGCGCGGTTGTCGATCAGCTGCGCGTTGGAGCGCGCCGTGAGCAGTGCGGCCTCGTTGAGGACGTTGGCGAGGTCGGCACCGGTGAAGCCGGGCGACTTGCGGGCGACGACCTCGAGGTCGACGCTCGCGGCGAGCGGCTTGCCCTTGCCGTGCACCTCGAGGATCTTCTTGCGACCGGCGAGGTCGGGGGCGTCGACGCCGATCTGGCGGTCGAAGCGGCCCGGGCGCAGCAGCGCGGGGTCGAGGATGTCGGGACGGTTGGTCGCGGCGATCAGGATGACGTTCGTCTTGACGTCGAAGCCGTCCATCTCGACGAGGAGCTGGTTGAGGGTCTGCTCGCGCTCGTCGTGACCGCCGCCCATGCCGGCGCCGCGGTGGCGACCGACGGCGTCGATCTCGTCGACGAAGATGATCGCGGGCGAGTTCTCCTTGGCCTGCTGGAAGAGGTCGCGGACGCGGCTCGCACCGACACCGACGAACATCTCGACGAAGTCGGAACCGGAGATCGAGTAGAACGGCACACCGGCTTCACCGGCGACGGCGCGGGCGAGGAGCGTCTTGCCCGTTCCAGGAGGGCCGTACAGCAGGACGCCCTTCGGGATGCGCGCGCCGACGGCCTGGAACTTCGCGGGCTCCTTGAGGAAGTCCTTGATCTCCTCGAGCTCCTCGATCGCCTCGTCGGCACCGGCGACGTCGTCGAAGGTCACCTTCGGCGACTCCTTCGAGACGAGCTTCGCCTTGGACTTGCCGAACTGCATGACCTTGTTGCCGCCACCCTGCATGCCGGAGAGCATCAGCCAGAAGAAGACACCGATGAGGAGCAGCGGGAGGAGGAGTCCGAGCATCGACAGGAGCCAGCTGGGCTGGGGCACCTTGTCGTTGTAGCCACCGGACGGGTCTGCGGCGTCGACGGCCTCGACCACGTCGGCCGCACGGGCGCCGACGTAGTAGAACTGCACCTGCTTGCCGAACTCGTCGTCGGCCTTCGTCAGCGTGAGGTCGACGCGCTGGTCGCCGTCGGTGATGACGGCCTCCTTGACCTGCCCCTTCTCGAGGAAGGCGAGACCCTCTTGCGTGGAGACCTCACGAAAGCCGTTCATGCTCATCAGGCTGATGCCGATCCAGAAGACCAGGGCGGCGATGATGAGGTACGGGATGGGACCCTTGAAGAGACGCTTGACGTTCATAAGTTGAGAGGCCGGGGCTGGCCCGTTCCCTTTCTGCAGGAGGGGTCGACGGGCGGAGCCGCGTCGCGAATCAGGCTACCCCCTCGCCGCTGGATGCCTCCCCTGTGTTTGCCGTGGGCTTAACAGGGGTGCGGTGTGAGGACGGTGGAGTGGTTCAGGCGTAGACGTGCGGGGCGAGGACGCCGACGTCGCGGAGGTTGCGGTACTTCTCGTCGAAGTCGAGGCCGTACCCGACGACGAAGTCGTTCGGGATGTCGAAACCGACGTACTTGCACTCGACGTGCACCTTGGCGGCCTCGGGCTTGCGGAGGAGCGCGCAGACCTCGATGGACGCGGCTCCTCGCGAGGCGAAGTTCTCGAGCAGCCAGGAGAGGGTGAGGCCGGAGTCGATGATGTCCTCGACGATCAGGACGTGGCGGCCGGTGAGGTCCGCGTCGAGGTCTTTGCGGATCTGGACGACACCGCTCGACTTCGTGCCGGCGCCGTACGAGCTGACGGCCATCCAGTCCATCGAGAGCGGGATGCGGAGTTCGCGCGCGAGGTCGGCCATGACCATGACCGCACCCTTCAGGACGCCGACGAGCAGGACGTCCTTCCCGGCGTAGTCGGTCTCGATCTGCCGGGCGAGTTCGGCGAGCTTGTCGCGGATCTCCTGCTCGGTGACGAGGATGGTCGTGAGGTCGTCGGAAATGTCGCTCTGCTCCATGCGTCGAGTGTATGCGAGATGACCGGGACGCCCGTGCGCCTCCTGCTCGGAGAGCCCGTTGGTCAGCGGGCCGCGAAGACGATGCGTCCCGCGTGCCGGGACGCCGTCAGGCCTGGCAGGTCGATCGGCCCCTGGCCCGCCCAATCGGTGACGAGCCGCGCGACCTCGATCGTCTGCGACCTCGTGAGCGAGACGCCGAACTCGCTCTGCACGATGTACCGGATGATGCGCTGGCGGAGCGCCGCCGGATTGGCGGCGAGTGCCCCGGCGCTGACGGAGATCCCGGCCTCGGCGTGCTCGACGAGCTCCTCGATGGTCTCCTCGATCATCTCCTCGAACGCTTCCGCGTCCTCGCGAGCGGCGTCGGCGGTGCGGGCGAGGGCTTCAGCGATCCCCGGCCCGAGCTCCGTCTCGAGCACCGGCAGGACCCGTTCCCGGACCCGGACCCGCGCGTAGGCGTCGTCGGTGTTGTGCGGGTCGTGCCACGGTTCGAGTCCTTCGGCCGCGCACGCCTCGCGGGTCTGGGAGCGTCGGATCCCGAGCAGCGGCCGGAGGAGTGCACCGGAGACGGGCGCCATGCCCTGGAGGCTACCCGTGCCCGACCCGCGAGCGAGGCCGAGGAGCACGGTCTCCGCCTGGTCGTCGAGGGTGTGCGCGAGCAGCACCAGGGACGCACCGACCTCGACCCGGGCGGCGTCGAGCGCGGTGTACCGGGCCGCCCGTGCCGCGGCCTCCGGTCCACCCTCGGAGCCCACCTCGACGACGCGGACGAGGACGGGGTCGAGCCCGAGGGCACGCGCCTGGTCCGCGGCACGCGCCGCGACGTCGGCCGAGCCCGGTTGCAATCCGTGGTCGACGATCACGGCGCCGGCCCGCAGACCGACCTTTCCGGCTTCGAACGCGGTCGCGGCGGCGAGCGCGAGCGAGTCGGCACCGCCGCTCAGCGCGACGAGCAGGTCGGCACCGGCGACGTCACGCGACGCCGCTGGCGCCGTGCCCGCGAGCGCATCGCGCACCGCCTTCCGCAGGGCGGCGACGGACGGGTGGAGCGGGGGTCGGACGTCGTTCACGCGGACCACGCTATTGCACCGCGCCGAGCGCCTCCCCACGCCGTTCGCTCCGGGACGCATCGGTTATGGTTGGTCCTCGTCGGCGACCGCGCCGACTCCACGTCATCCAACCGCGCAAGGAGCAGGCTTATGGCCGAGTACGACGCCGTCATCGAGATCCCGCGGGGCAGCCGCAACAAGTACGAGATCGACCACGAGACCGGTCGGGTCTTCCTGGACCGCGTCCTGTTCACGAGCTTCGTCTACCCCGCCGACTACGGCTTCTTCGAGAACACCCTCGGCGAGGACGGCGACCCGGTCGACGTCCTGGTCCTGCTCGACTTCCCGACCTTCCCGGGCGTCGGCATCAAGGTCCGCCCCGTCGGTGTGCTGCACATGACGGACGACGGCGGCGGCGACGACAAGGTCATCGCCGTGCAGTACAAGGACCCGCGCTGGTCGCACATCCAGGACCTGAACGACATCCCGCAGGCGACGCGCGACGAGATCGAGCACTTCTTCGTCCACTACAAGGACACCGAGCCCGGCAAGTGGGCGCGGATCGACGGCTGGGGCGACGCCGCCGCGGCCGAGAAGATCATCCTCGCGGGCTTCGACAAGCTCAAGGCGGAGGGGCACTGACCCCCTGCGGACCTCCGCACACCGCATGACGAAGCGGCCGACACCCTCGGGTGCCGGCCGCTTCGTCGTGCGGGTCGCTGCGCTCGATCAGCCGAGCGGCGCCCCGCGGTCGGCCATGAACGGCTGCGCGTCGATCGCGCTGCCGTTGATGCGGACCTCGAAGTGCAGGTGGCAGCCGGTCGAAGCGCCGGTCGTGCCGACGTAGGCGATGACCTGTCCGGCGGAGACCTGGTAGCCGACGCCGACCTGGATGCCGCCGTTCACGATGTGCGCGTAGCCGGTCGAGACGCCGGAGCCGTGGTCGATGAGGATGAAGTTGCCGTAGGTGCCGTACCAACCGGCGTAGGTCACGGTGCCGGAGGTAGCCGCGTAGATCGGGATCCCGCAGCCGCCCGCGATGTCGGTGCCGCGGTGGAAGCTGCCCGAGCTGCCGCCGCCCGTGGAGATCGGATCGCGGTAACCGTAGGTGCCCGAGATGCTGCCGGAGGCCGGGATCGCCCAGCCCTGGCTGCTGAGCTGACCGCCGTCGGCGCTCTCGCCACGCGCGGCCGCTGCCGCAGCCTCGGCGGCCTTCCTCGCCGCCTCGCCCGCCTCGAACTCCTTGACCGTCTTCGCCGTCGTGTCCTGCAACGCGGTCAGCTGCGCGTTGAGCGTGACGATCAGCTCCTGGTTCTTCTCGAGCTTCGCCGCCGCCGCGGACGCAGCCGCCTGGGCCGCCTCCATGGCCGTCTGAGCCGCCTGTCGGAGCGATTCACGCTCGTCGCGGGCGACACCGGCCTGCTCACCGAGCGCAGCCGCGGTGTTGCGTGCGGCGACCGCCTGCTCGTAGACGCCGTTGCTGTGCTCGGCGACCTGGTTCATGTTGCCGAGCTTCGACAACAGGTCGGTCGCGCCCTTGCTCTCGCCGTCGAGGAAGAGGCTCAGGCTGAGGTCGGCGCCGCCGGACCGGTAGAGCTGCGAGGCGACCCGACCGGCCTGCTTCGTGGCGGTGTCGGCCTCGGTCGTCTTGGCGTCGGCCTGCGACTGGATCGCGGTGGCCCGGGCGTCCGCCTCGAAGAAGGCCTCCTCAGCGGCCTGGAACTCCGTGCCGCGTTTCTCGGCCTCGTCCTGGGCGACCTGCAGTTCGTCCTGCAGCTGGACGATGAAGTTCTTGATGTTCGTGACTTCGGCGGCCTTGGCGGCCTCGTTGCCCTTCGCCGCCTGGACGTCGTCCCACGAGGGGTAGTCGGCTGCCGACGCCGGACCGGCGACGCCGAACGAGCCGACGATCGCGAGCGACATGACGATGGCGGCGGTGAGGCGTCCTCGCCACCGCACGGATGACGCCGATCCGGCGTTGGTCGTCCGGCTTCGGCGCCAAGCGCCGGCAAGCTTCTTGCTCATGAAGTAGGGGCCCATCTCGGTTCGCTGCAGTCACATCGGTCACATCGGTACCACTGTCCACGCTAGCCCGACGGGGGTCGGGACCGGTCGCGGACACTCCCGTCGGCCGCGGCATCCGGGAGTGGTCCACGCCAGAGGCTAACCCCGGCCGGGGGCCGTGCAGTGGTCATTCGGCGCCTGTCGCCACATCCGGCATGGAGTGCCGACCGCAGCTCCGCGAACCCGATTTTGGATTCGGCGGTTTCATCCGTATGCTTGTCGCTCGGTAGTCATGAAGCTTCAGGGCTTCGCGGCCCTATCGTTTAGCGGCCTAGGACACCGCCCTTTCACGGCGGCAGCACGGGTTCGAATCCCGTTGGGGTCACCACCGACTACTGGAAAAACAGCCGCACAGATTCAGGTATAGTGAGTCTGCGCGACTGCGAGAAGCACCGAGGAACACCAGCATCACCGCAGTTCGTATCACCAGCAATTCAACATGTATGGCCCTGTAGCGCAGTTGGTTAGCGTGCCGCCCTGTCACGGCGGAGGTCGCGGGTTCAAGTCCCGTCAGGGTCGCAAAAGGTCGGAAGCCCTCTCGCAAGGGAGGGCTTCTGCTTTTGAGACATCGTCGCCGTTCGTGCAGCTGATGTACTCGGCTCTGTAGCTCAGTTGGTAGAGCGCACGACTGAAAATCGTGAGGTCACGGGATCGACGCCCGTCGGAGCCACGGAACCCCCACCTAGCTTCTACATGGTGGGGGTTCTTTTTTTGCCCGGGTACCCGACGCCGGACCGCATGCCCCGCCCGAGTTGCCACTCCCCTGCCAGGACGGCCAGACTCGCAGCGTGGAATCGAGACCGGCACACCGAGCGACCGACCAGGTACCGCGGGCGACGTCCCGAAGCGCGTTCTGGATAGCAGCCTCCGTGCTCGCAGTCATGCTCGGCACGTCACTCGTCGCCTGCTCGGACACGAGGTACGGATTGCCGCGCGATGCAGCCGTCGGCACCTGGCGCAGCGGGGACACCCGGCTCGAGCTCGCCGACGACGGAACGTTCGAGGCCACTGCCTGGCCCTCGCAGGTTCAGTGCAGCCGTGACGACGACCCCCGTGCGGTCGAGCCGATCGACTTCTCCGGGACCTGGATGGTGGACAACGAGGGAACCAATCGCGACCTGATCCTGGAGCCCGGTGGCGGTGCATGCGATACGTCCCGGATCACCTCCGACGTCCGGAGCGACGATGATCTCGCACGTCTCTGCGTCCACGCCCGCGGGTCCTTGTCCGGTCCGGCCGAGAACTTCTTCACCCTGTATCAGGGCGATCCTCCGGAGACCGAGGATCCGGATCGCTGCCTGAACTACTAGCGCACCCGGGATGGGCCAGCCTCCTCTGCTCCCTGAGCGCCCCCTCCCGGTCCCTGAGCAACGAGGAGCCTCCGCACCTCGACGAGCTCAGTGACCGGAAAGCACGCTCGGCGAAGTTCGACCCCTGAGCCTGCCGAAGGGCACACGCGCGACCTCCCGAGTCCGGCACCCTTCCCCGGTCCCTGAGCCTGTCGAAAGACACACGACGAAGCTCACGAATCCGGCGCTGTTCCCACGGTCCCTGAGCTTGTCGAAGGGCACACGAGCGACAGCCACAACCGGTGCGACTCGGCATCTGGAATGTCAGTGGTCCATGGTGGACTTGTCCCATGACCGAGACCACCCTCACCGCGACCCGCGTCGGCGACGACTACGCCGCGCAACTCGCGGAGTTCTCGGACGAATACGCAGAGATCCAACGGCTGCGGGCAGCCCTCGACGCGCGTGAGGCCCGGCTCCTCGCCCGCTCCGCCGCCTACGCCGACGCTTTCGCAGACGCCACGGTCCCGGCGATCTTCCCGCCGGCGGAACGCCAGGCGCTCTCGCGCCGTTCGACCTGCGCGGCGCTCGCGATGGCGACCCGCACGCCCGAGCGGACCGTGCAGCGTGCGAGCAACGACGCGGAACGCCTCGTGAACGAAGCGCCGGCCGTGCTCGCCTCGCTCGAGGCAGGGCGTATCTCGGCGCGGCATGCGCAGACGATCATCGACCAACTCAGTGATGTGCCGACCGCCGGGCGGGCGGTGTTCCTCGCCGAGGTCCTGCCGGTTGCAGAAGAGTCCACCAACGCGAACCTCCGCAGGCGCGCCCGCGTCCTGCGCGAGCGGCTCCACCCCGAGTCGATCACCGCCCGAGCGATCCGCTCCGAGGCCGACCGCCGGGTCGAGTTCGAACCCGCAGCGGACGGGATGGCGTGGGTGCACCTGTTCACCACGGCCCCGATCGCCCAGGGCGTCATCGAGCGGGTTGAGGCCGCGGCGGCTGAGTCGCGCGCCGCCGGCGACACCCGCACCTGCGGACAACTGCAGGCCGACGCTCTCGCCGCCCTCGCGCTCACCGGCGTCACACCGGACGACGTCGTGTCGAGCCCGGTCCTCCCGCACCCGCTTGAGGTCCAGGAACACATCAAACCGACTGTGCAGATCACGGTCCCGGCGCTGAGCATGGCCGGCATGAGCGATGCCCCAGCCACGCTCGACGGCTACGGGCCCATCGACCCCGAGACCGCCGCACGTATCGCGGTGAACGCACCGAGCTTCACCCGGATCCTGGTCCAGCCGGAAACGGGATCCGTGCTGTCCGTCGGGCGGAACCAGTACCGGGTTCCCGCCGACCTCCAACGCGCGGTGCGCCTCCGGGACGGCACCTGTCGGGCACCGGGCTGCGGCAGACGCGCCAGAGCCTGCGACCTCGACCATTCCGTCGCCTGGGACGACGGAGGCACCACAGATGTCGACAATCTCGCCTGCCTGTGTCGACATCACCATCGGATGAAGCACCTGCCGCGTTGGAATCTCGACCATGGGCCCGGTGGGGTGCTCGAGTGGACGACACCCGATGGGAAGCATCACCGGACAAAGCCCGACCCGGCGCCGTTCTGACCCTGCCGACGACGGGTTTCTCGTGGGCACTTCGACAGGCTCAGTAACCGGGGTGGACTCGCTCAGTGAGCGGGAAAAGTCCACCGGAGACGACTCGGTCCCTGAGCCTGTCGAAGGGCAGTCCGGTCGAGCCAGATCGATGCACGTGAGGACGTCCGCCGGCTCACATCGTGCACCTCCGTCCGCAAGCCCCAGACATCCGGGGCCGATCGGGACAGACTGGTGACATGAGTTCTGCAGACGATCGCACCACCGACGGCCCCGACGACGCCCACCGAGTCCCCGAAGGGGTCGACGACGCCACCGTGGAAGCGGTCGGCAAAGTGACCGAGGCGCTCGAAGTCGTCGAGCAGGCGCGCGGCATGCTCTACGGCTTCCATCGCCTGACGGGTAAAGCGGACCTCGCGCTCGGCGAAGCCGCGGACGCCCTCCGCGAAGCCGGACACGACGCCCTCGCCGACCGGATCGACACCGAGCTGGTCGGACGCAACGTCATCGACGGACGCTGGACGTTCCAGATCGTCGAGGACTACGACGGTAACTATTGGGAGCCGTTCCGCACGCTCGAGGCGGAGGTCCGCAACGAGTTGGCCGGCGGCCGACGCCACCTCGCGGAAGCCGCGATGAAGGAGGACCGCCGCACGCACGGCGCGCCCCACCACGAAGCCACACCGCCGACGGTCTGAGGCCGCGCGGCAGCAGGGCCGCGTGCCGTTAGGCTCGATCCGATGACCGATGCACCCGTTTCCCGGACCAAGTTCTCCCGCCAACGGGTGATCGTCGGAGCCGCCGAGTTCGCCGACACGCACGGAGCCGACGCCCTCACACTCGCCGCCCTGGCCCGCGAGCTCGACACCTCGGCACCGGCCCTCCTCAAACACGTCCGCAGCACCGAGGACCTCCGCGCCGCCGTCGCCCAGCTCGCCCTCGCCCAACTGGCCAGCGGGCTCGACATCGCGACGACCAGCCTGAGCGGGACCCCCGCCCTCACCGCGCTGGCGGACGGGTACAGGCGCTTCGCCCTCGCCTATCCCGGTCGGTACACCCTCGCGTTCTCGATCGAGGACGTCCGTGCCGACACCGGCGAGCCGGCCGACCGCGAGCTCGTGATGCTCGTCGAACGCGTACTCGCGGGGCGCGGTCTCGACAGCGTGGCGATGACGGACGCCGGACGCATCGTCCGGGCGGCCCTCCACGGCTTCGTGTCACTCGAGCTCGTCGGCGGCTTCACCCGCGGCGCCGACCCCGCCACCAGCTACGCTGCCCTCGTGGAGCTGCTCGACCATTCGTCCGCACTCGGCTCACGCCACCCCCAGGAGACGCCATGACCATCACGACCACCACCCCCACCGTCCTCTTCGTCTGCGTGCACAACGCCGGTCGCTCCCAGATCGCAGCCGGCTACCTCGGTGCCCTCGCCGGTGACCGGGTCGAGGTGCTGTCGGCCGGGAGCGAGCCGAAGGACCGGATCAACACCGTGGCGGTGGAGGCGATGGCCGAGCACGGCATCGACATCACCGCGGCCGTGCCCCGCATCCTCACGACCGACGCCGTCCGGGCGTCCGACGCGGTCATCACGATGGGCTGCGGCGACGCCTGCCCGATCTTCCCCGGCAAGCGCTACGAGGACTGGGAACTCGAGGATCCGGCCGGGCAAGGCATCGAGGCCGTCCGCCGCATCCGCGACGACATCGAGGAGCGGATCGCAGCACTGTTCGTCGAACTCGTGCCCGCCGAGGCATCCGAGTTCCCGGCCACCATCGGCTCGGTCGCCCACGAAGCACTCAGCGCGCACGGCTTCACCCGGTTCGAGCAGCTCACGAGGGTCTCCCCCGCCGCCCTGCTCCGCATCCACGGCGTCGGCCCGAAGGCCGTCGACCTCCTGACCGCAGAACTCACGGCCCGCTCACTCGCCTTCGCCTCCTGAGGACGCCTGCGACGCGCAACCCCATCGCACGGCGCGACACCCGTCGTATCGTGGTCGTATGAGCAAGCACGCAGCGAACGACGACAACCTCCCCGAGGACCACGAGACCACCGAGGACTCCATCGAGCAGGAGGTCGACGGCGAGGACACGTTCCTCCCCGTCGCCGAGCCGACCACCGGTCCCGCTCCCGCGCCGTAACCCGAGGCGCCTCTGGACGCCGCGGCTCAGGGTCCGACGAGTGCTTGGAGGTCATCCCGTGAACCGTCGAAGACGTTCACGTCGATGAACTCCTCCTTGCCGACGTACCCGGGCATCCGTTCCCGGCTGGTGTACTGCCAGAGGTCCCACGACCGCCCGTCCGACAGGACCGGCGGCGTGACGACCGAGCGGATCCACATCGGGTTCCGCTCGTACGCACCCGCGAGGAACGCGTCGTAATACCGCATGGTGGCGTAGATGATCGGCGGCCGACCGTAGTGCTCCTCGAGTGCGGCGAGGAGCGGATCGAGCACGGCGGCGACCCGCTCAGCACTCGGTGGCGTCCGGCAGTAGTCGGCGTAGCACTCGAGATCGATGGTGATCGGGAGAGCCCCCGCGGTGACCGGCACGGTGTCGAAGATGTTCTGCGCCTGCGTCTCGGCCGGGCTGTCGAAACTCAGGAAGTGGTACGCCCCGATGAGCAAGCCGCTCTCGTCGGCCGCCCGCTGCGCGCCCGCCCAGTTCGCGGCGAACCGTTCGTCCTGATCACCTGATCCCTCGGTCGCCTTCATGATCGCGAAGTCGATGGGCTGAGCCGCGAGGACGTCCCAGTCGACCTCGCCCTGGTACGAGGAGACGTCGACACCGCGCACCGCATACGAGGCGGCCACGATCGCGTTCGGCCGCACGAGCCCCATGGCGACGAGTGCCGCGCAGATCCCGCCGATGGCGAGCGTGCCGGCCGCCCCGACGACGATCGGCCACCAGCGCCTCCAGAATCGGTTCATCGACTCACTCTGTCACGTCTCGGACGTGTCCCGGAGCAGGACGCCTCAGCGCGGGTAGAGGACCGCGGCCCGCGGGTCGACCACGAAGTCGACGACGTCCCCCGTCGACCACCCCGCGGCCGCGAGCTGCTGCACGGCGACGTCGGCGGTGATGACCGCCGAGCGGACCCGGACGACGTCACCGCGGGGTTCGAGGTCGGTGATCATCGCGCGGAGGGCGCCTGACGCACTCGGGCTGCCAGACCCGTCAGCCTCTCGGACCTCGACGCGGGACGGTCGGAACGCGCAGGCGACGGCGACCCCGACCGGGATCGGGTCTGCCTCCGCGGAGGTGTCGACCTCGACCTCCGCCCCGTCCCGCAGACGGATCCCGCGTGCCGTGCGAACGCCCGACAACAGTTCGAGTCCCGCGAGGTCCGCGGTGAACGCCGTCCGCGGCCGCTCGAGCACCTCCGCCGTCGGCCCCTGCTCGACGATGCGCCCGGCGTCCAGGACGATCACCCGGTCCGCGAGCGTGTACGCGTCGAGCACCTCGTGCGTCACGAGCACGGTCGTCCGTCCGTGCAACTGCTCACGGAGCATGCGGCGCAGGTGGGGTGCGACCGTCGCATCGAGCGCGGCCATCGGTTCGTCGAGGAGCAGGAGTGCCGGGTCCGGGGCCAGCGCGCGGGCGAGCGCCACCCGCTGCGCCTGACCGCCGGACAACTCGGCAGGACGGCGCCCTTCGAGCTCGGACGCCTCGACGTCCGCGAGTCGTCGTCGGGCGATGTCCCGAGCCTCGCCGCGCGACGCTCCGGCGACCAGCGGGCCGTAGGCGACGTTGTCGAGCACGGAGCGGTGCGGGAAGAGCAGCGCCTCCTGCGCCAGGAGCGAGATCCCCCGCCGATGCGGCGGCGACCACCGGTCCCGACCCGATCCACCGACCGCGAACAGCTCGCGACCGGCGAGGGTCGCGTGACCCGTGTCCGGACGCAGGAGCCCGGCGAGGACGGCGAGCAGCGTCGACTTGCCGGCGCCGTTCGGTCCGAGCACGGCGACGGTCTCCCCCGCGGCGAGGTCGACGGCGAGCTCCCAGTCGCGTTCACGCAGCGTCGCTCGGAACTCCAGGGCCGCCCCGGTCATCGCACTACTCCGGCGACGATCCGTCCACGGCGGATCGACCCCTGTGCCCCCGCCACGCCGACGACGAGCACGGCCACGACGACGAGGACGAGCGACAGCGCGACCGCGGCGTCGGGATCGGTCTCGCGCTGCAGGTAGATCTCGAGCGGCAGCGTCCGCGTGACCCCTTGCAGGCTGCCCGCGAAGGTGAGGGTCGCACCGAACTCGCCGAGGGCCCGCGCGAACGACAGGATCGCGCCCGACACGACGGCGGGTGCGAGGAGCGGCAGCGTGACGGTGCGGAAGACCGTGGTGGGACGTGCACCGAGCGTCGCGGCGACGGCCTCGTACCGCGAGCCGGTCGTGCGGATCGCCCCCTCCAGGCTCAACACGAGGAACGGCAGGGCGACGAAGGTCTGGGCGAGGACGACGGCGGTCGTGGAGAACGCGATGTCGATCCCGGCGTCCGCGAGCGCCGGTCCGAGCAGGCCGAGCCGACCGAAGGTGTAGAGCAGGGCGATCCCGCCGACGACGGGTGGGAGCACGAGCGGGAGGAGGACGAGCGACCGCAGCAGACGCTGCCCCGGGAACCGGGTGCGAGCGAGGACGAGGGCGAGGGGCACGCCGAACACGATGCAGAGGGCCGTCGCGAGTGACGACGTCCGCAGACTCAGCCCGAGCGCCGCGACCGACGACTCGGAGGTGACGAGTGCACCGAAGTCCGCCCAGTCCACGCGCAGGACGATCGCGACGAGCGGCAGCAGGACGAACGCCGCGCCGACCATGGCGACGACGACGATCCAGCGGGGCACCCCCGAGCCGAGTTCCCTCACGGGGTCACGGTGCGCCGAAGCCGGCGTCGGCGAGCACCCGCTGTCCCTCGGCGCTCACGACGTAGGCCGCGAAGGCCGCCGCGACCGTGGGGTTCGCGCTCCCTGACAGGGGCGCGATCGGGTAGGTGTTGACGGCCTTCGACGACTCGGGAAAGGTGATGCCCCGCACGGCGTCGCCGGCCGCGATGACGTCGGTCACATAGACGAGCCCGGCATCGGCCTCGCCCGAGGTCACCTTGCCGAGGACGTCGGTGACCGACGACTCCTCACTGACCGGGCTCAGCGCGACACCCGTGGCGTCCTCGACGGTGACCGTGGCCGCTCCACAGGGGACCTGCGGCGCACACACGACCGTCTTGACGTCCGGGCGGGCGAGGTCGGCGAACGTCTTCACACCGGCAGGGTTCGACGGGGGCACGGCGATCTGCAGGACGTTGGTCGCGAAGTCGACCGGGTCACCCTCGACGAGGTCGGCATCGGTCAGCTTCGCCATGTTCTTCTCGTCCGCCGAGGCGAACACGTCGCCGGGAGCACCGTTCGTGAGCTGCGTGACGAGGTCGGAGGACCCGGCGAAAGTCAGCTCGACGGTCGTACCGGGGTGCGCCTCCTCGAAGTCCTCCGCGAGCTCGGTGAAGGTCGTCTTGAGCGAGGCGGCCGCGTACACCGTGATGGAGCCGCTGAGCTGGTCCGTCGTGGCCGAGGCGGTGGGTGTCGGCGTCGCCGCGGGTGCGGCGCACGCGGACGCGGCGAGCAGGACCCCGGTGCCGAGGGCCAGTGCGCTGAGCAGTCGGAAGGATCGGCGCGGTGCGGTGCGGTTCATGAGCTCGCCTTCGGGGTCTCGATGAGGACCGTCGTGGCCTTCACGACGGCGATGGCCGTGGAGCCGAGTTCGAGGCCGAGTTCACGTACGGCCTCACTGCTCATGAGCGACACCACCCGATGCGGGCCGCACTGCAGTTCGACCTGCGCCATGACCGTGTCCATCGTGATGTCGGTGACGATGCCGACGAAGCGGTTGCGTGCCGAGCGTCCGATCTCCGAGGGGTCGACGGGGAGGACGGCGTTCTCCCGGGCCAGCCGAGCGAGCGACAGGCCGTCGACGACCGCTCGGCCCGCCTCGTCCTTCGCGCTGACGAGTGCGCCCTGGTCGATCCAGCGACGGACGGTGTCGTCACTGACCCCGAGGAACAGGGCGGCGTCTCGGATACGGATCTGCGGCATGGAGACAGGCTAGTGCACGCATTCGCGTTGATACGACCTAGCCGTAACCGCATCCGCGTTCCGGGCCGTCGGCAGTCGACCGGCGCTTCGACCCTCCGCGACGCCCACCGCTCCGAAGCATCCGTATGAGATCACGACTGCTCGCCGCCGTCACCCTGCTCGCCCTCGCCACCGGCCTCGTCGCCTGCGCTTCCCCCGGCTCCGGGACCGGCGGCGCCACGGGCGACGGACCGCTCGTCGCGTTCTACGGCGACTCGTACACCCTCGGCACCGGAGCGAGCGACCCGGCCAACCGTTGGTCCACCGTCGTCAGCGAGGAACGCGGCTGGCGGGAGTTCAACCCCAGCGTCAACGGCCTCGGGTTCGTGAACCATCGCGACCGCTTCGGCGACGGCAGCGGCGACCTGCCCTCCCTCATCATCGCCGAGCAGCCCGACATCGTGTTCGTCACGATGGGCCTCAACGACGCGTTCAGTTTCGACGATGCCGCCGACCGGATCCACGAACAGATCACGACCGACCTGCATCGCCTTCGCGACGCCCTTCCGGAGGCCCGCTTCATCGTCGTCGAACCGTTCTGGTACACCGACGAGCGACCGCAGTCGATCGAGACGATCATCGGTTGGGTGGCCGACGCCGCGCAGCAGATCGACGCCGACACCATCCCCGGGGCGTCGCACTGGATCGAGGGACACCCGGAGTGGATGGCCGCAGACGGCCTCCACCCGAACGACGAGGGGTACGCGGAGATGGCTCGCCGCATGGACGCCGACCTCGAGCGCCTCGGACTCTGACGCCTCGATCCGGGTCGCGGCTCAGCCGAGCCGGATGCCCCGGTCCGCCATGAACGGGACGGCGTCGACGCGCGAACCGCCGATCCTGACCTCGAAGTGCACGTGGCATCCGGTCGAGGCACCCGTCGTCCCGACGAGCGAGATGTTCTGACCGGCGGACACCCACTGCCCCTCGCCGACGAGGATGCTGCTGTTGTGCGCGTATCCGGTCATGACGCCGCCGCCGTGGTCGACGAGGACCCAGTTGCCATAGGTGCCGAGCCAGCCGGCGTAGACGACCGTGCCGGCGTTCGCGGCGTAGACCGCTCGCCCGCAACCCGCTCCGATGTCGGTGCCCGAGTGGAACGGGTTGACGCCGGGCACGGGGCGACCGGGTCGCGGTCCGTAGTTGTCGGTGATCCGGCCGGAGATCGGCAAGGCCCATCCCTGGCTCCCGACGGCGCCCGAGGCACCGCCGCCACCGCCGCCGCCGCCTCCGCCACCGCCGGCGTTCGCAGCGCCCTCGGCAGCCGCCCGTGCAGCCTCAGCCGCAGCCGCCGCGGCTGCAGCAGCGGCGGCCGCGGCCGCCTTGACTTCCTCGCCCTTGCGGTAGTCGGCCTCGGTGGCTGCGCGGTTCTCCTTGAGGACCACGAGCTGGGCCTCGAGCGTCGCGAGGTACTCCTGCTGCTCGGACACGGCGGTCTCGGCGTCGGCGCGGGCCGCGACCGCGTCGCCGAGCGCGGTCTCGGCTGCCGCGGCGAGCTCGCCGAGGGCGGCCTCGGCGATGGTCGCCTGCTCGGTGAGGAGCGACGCCGTGTTCGCATCGGTCCTCGCCCGGTCGTAGGTGCCGTCCGTGGACTCGCTGAGCTTCGTGATCGTGCTCAAGCGTCCGAGGAGCGACTCCGGCTCCTGGCCGTCGAGGAACGCGGCGGTACTGAGGTCGACGTTCCCCGACCGCAACCACGCGGCGACGAGCGCGCCGGCCTGGCGTTTGGAGGCCTGCGCCGCGGTCGTCGCTGCGACGGCCTGCTCACGGAGCGAGAGGGCACGGTAGCTCGCCTCGTCGACGGCCAGCTGAGCGGCCTCGTACTCGTCGGCACGGAGGACGGCCTCGGCTTCGGCGAGCGCCGCAGCGGTCTTCAGCTGCTGGACGAGCCCCTCGATCTGACCGATGGCCGACTGCTTCGAGGACTCGCTCGAACGGGCCGCCTCGACATCCTCCCAGCTGGGGTACTCCGCAGCGGCGGCCGGCTGCGCGAGACCCATCGAGAGGACGATGACTCCGGCGAGGGCCGCGGCGATGGAGGCGCGACGGCGCGCGGGACGGAGGCGTGGCATGGTGCCATCGTGGCAGTGCTCAGCCCCGTTCGGGGGGAGGCTCGCCCGCCTGGGAACGAACCGGCTCCGACCGGTGGGCGAGCACGAGGTCGAGCAGCCGCTCGGCGATGCCGCGTTTCGAGCCGGTCGCCTCGCCGACCACCTCGCCGGCGCCGTCGATCACGACGACCTCGTTGTCCGGCGTGCCGAAGCCGTCGGTCCACCCCACGCGGTTGAGCACGAGGAGGTCGGCGCCCTTGCGCGCGACCTTGGTCCGGCCGAGGGCCAGGAGCTCCTCGCGGTCGGCGGCGGTCTCCGCGGCGAACCCGACGACCATCCGTCCCGGCACCCGGGCCGCGGCGAGTCCGGCGAGCACGTCGGGGTTGCGGACGAGTCGCAGGGTGAGCTCGTCGCCGGTGTCGTCCTTCTTGATCTTCCGTTCGGCGATCTCGGCGGCGCGGTAGTCGGCCACGGCGGCCGCCATGACCACGAGCGTCGCGTCGGCCGCCGCGTCCTCCACGGCGACCGCGAGTTCCGCTGCGGTGCCGACCGGAACGACCCGCAGACCGTCGACCGCAGCCGCTTCGGCCGCGACGTCGGCGTCCAGGTGCGCCGCGACGAGCACCACGTCCGCCCCGCGCTCGGCGGCGGCCTGCGCGATGGCGAGTCCCTGCCGACCGCTCGACCGGTTGCCGAGGAACCGCACCGGGTCGAGCGGCTCACGGGTGCCACCGGCCGAGACGACGACACGCTCGGCGCGCAGGTCGTCCGGGTGCGCGTCCGCTCCACCGGTGCGTCCGGCGAGCAGCGCCAAGCCGGCGGCCACGATGTCGTCGGGCTCGCTCATGCGTCCCGGCCCCGTGTCGCCGCCGGTCAGCGCGCCGTGCGCCGGCCCGATGACGGCCACCCCGCGCGATCGCAGGAGGGCGACGTTCGCGGTCGTCGCCGGGTGCTGCCACATCTCGGTGTGCATCGCCGGCGCCAGCAGGACCGGCGCCCGGCTGGCCAGGATGGTGGTGCCGAGGAGGTCGTCGGAGAGTCCCGCCGCGAGTTTCGCGAGGGTGTTGGCCGTCGTCGGTGCGACGACGATGAGCTCCGCGCGCTGCCCGAGGGCGACGTGCCGGACTTCGGCGACGCCGTCGTACAGCGAGGTCGTGACGGGGTTCCGGCTGATCGCCTCGAGCGTCGGCAGGCCGACGAAACGGAGGGCGCTCTCGGTGGGCACCACGTGGACGTCGAAGCCCGCGAGCACGAACCCGCGGACGACGCCGACCGCCTTGTACGCGGCGATCCCGCCTGTGATCCCGACGACGACCGTGCGCCCCGCCGCCTCCCGCGATGCATCCTGCACGCCCATGCCGCCTCCTCGCTTCCGGCGCTCCCGCGCCGGGTCCTCGTCTAGTCTGTCCTAGTCCGGCCGGCCCGAGGAGGAACCAGCGTGTGCACCGTCATCATCGACTTCGAGCCGGGGCGCGCGTGGCCGATCGCCGTCCTCGGGCTGCGAGACGAGCAGCCGGGGCGTGCCTGGGATCCACCCGGCGCGTGGTGGCCCGGACTCGGTGACGGCGTCCGCGGCATCCACGACCGCGAAGCGGGCGGCGCGTGGCTGGCGACGAACGACGGCGCCTCAGGCGGCCCCCGGGCGGCGGTGGTCCTCAACCGACGCGAGGACCTCGACATGCCCGCCGCCGGGTGGACCTCGCGGGGCGTCCTCCCCCTGCAAGCCGTCACGACCGGCGTCGACGCGGACGACGCCCGCAGTGCCCGGTCCTGGAACCTCGTGGAGCTGCGTCCTGACCGCGTCACCGTGACGAGCTGGGACGGCGCCTCGCTCCGGTCGATCGACGTCGCACCCGGTCTCCACCTCGTGACGCACGAAGGCCCGGACCACCTCGACGTCCCCCGGGTCCACCGGTGGCGGCCGGCCTTCCTCGAGGCCCCGTCGCCCATCGGGCCGCTGGACGGTGCGACGGCCGCGTCCTGGGAGCCGTGGTTGCGCACGTTGCGCTCCACGACGAGCGTCCCCGCCGACGCCGACGAGGCGATCGTCCGCATCGACGACCACGACGGTCTGCGCCTCGCCTCGCTCTCGGTGACCACGCTCTCGCTCGGCCCCGACGGCGCGATGCTCCGGAACGCCCGACTCGCCGAGCCCGGCCATCTGCCGGAGGCGCTCGTCTGGGAGTGAACCGGACGGTGACGGTCAGCACCCTCCGGGAGCCACGGGACCCGGATCGGACTGCGACCCGTGTGGAGGGCGCCCTGGCGCGCTCGATACTGTTGCAACATGGCCCTGAACCCCGTGCGACTGCGACTGCTCGAGGCGTTCGACCGCCTCGGTACGATCCGCGCCGTCGGCCGTGAGCTCGACCTCAGCCCCTCGACCGTCTCGCAGCAGCTCTCCGTCCTCGAGGCCGAGACCGGCGCCGCGCTCCTGGAACGACGTGGCCGGACGCTCACCCTGACGCCGACCGGTGCGCTGCTCGTCGAGCGCGCTCGGGCCCTGCTCGCGCAGATGGACGCCATCGAGGTCGAGCTGGCCGAGGTCGAGTCCGAGCCGTCCGGTCGGTTCCGCATCGCCGGGTTCGCGAGCGTCATCGCCCCCATCCTCATCCCCGCAGCCCGCTCCCTCGCGCGGCAGTACCCGCGCCTCGAGGTCGAACTCATCGAGGTCGAACCGCACGAGAGCACCACGGCGGTCCAGCGGGGAACCTGCGACGTCGTGATCACCGTCGATCAGGAGGACGGGTTCCTCCTCGACCCCTCGGTGCACAGCGTGCCGCTCACCACCGACCCCCTCCTGCTCATCGCGCCGCTCGACCACCGACTGGCAGCACAGGAGCAGGTCACGTTCAGCGAGCTGCAGAGGGAGTCGTGGGCCCTCGACGCCCCGGGCACCTACCTCGGCGAACTCGTCCCGCTGATCTGTCGTCGCGCGGGGTTCGAGCCGAAGGTGGCGGGACGGTTCACGAGCTACGAGGTCGTCATCGACCACGTGGCGGCCGGGCTGTCGATCGCCGTCCTTCCGGACATCGCGATCGGCTCGCGGACGGACGTCGTGCGGAAACCCATCGCCGGGATGAGCGAACGGAAGATCGTCGCGACGGCGAGGAAGGGCTCACTGCAGCGTTCGGCCGTCGCGGCAGCGCTCGCGGCGGTACAGCGTGCCACGGACGAGGCCGTCGCCCGCTGAGCCGCGGCGGAACCGGCCGAGCCTCCTCCGGGGAGGATCAGCCGTGGTAACCGGACTTGGCCATGGCGACGAGCGCTCCGACCATGCCGATGCCGCCGAAGACGGTGATGAAGGCGATCACGCCGATGAGGATGTCGTTGACGGTCATGCACCCATCGTACTGAACCCGACAGGCCCCACGACTAGGGTTGGTCCGTCCCCCGACACCACCCGGAGCAGCACCATGATCACCTCATCGAGCGAATCCCAGGCTGCCGCCTTCCGCGACGGCCGGATCCCTGCGACGGAGCACCTCGACGCCGACACGGTCGTCATCGCCGTCCCGACCGGCGACCCCGGCAATCCGTTCACCCTCTGCTCGGTCCTCTTCGGCACCGACGGTCGCGCGATCGTCGTCGACCCCGGAACCGACACCCCCGAGGGCCGCGAACATCTGCTGCAGGAGCTCCGCGGCATCGGGGTGACGACGCTCACGGGCGTCGTCGTGACCCACCTGCACCCCGATCACCTGGGCCTCGCCGGCACCCTCCGCGACGAGCTCGCCGCACCGGTCCTCATGCACCGCCTCGAGGACGAGGCGGCCGGCTCCACGCCGCCGGGCCCCGCCGATCTCGCTGCAGCACTGGACGAGTGGGGTGTCCCGGCGGACGACACGACCGTGCGCCCCTGGGCCACCGGTGCGACGGCACCCGCCGGGCACCTCGGCGACACCCGCGCGGACCGGACGCTCGAGGACGGCGAGCTGCTGACGCTCCCCGGTCGCTCGATCAGGGTCCTGCACACACCCGGCCACACGACGGGTCACCTCACCCTCCGCGATGAGGACCGCGGCTACCTCTTCACGGGCGACCACGTGCTGCCGACGATCTTCTCCGGCCTCGGCCTCGGGGCGCGCACCTCGGAGAACCCGGTGACGGCCTACCTGTCGTCGCTCGACCGCGTCCGCGGCTACGACGGCGATCAGGTGGTCCCCGGACACGGCTTCCGGTTCACGGGACTCGCGGACCGCTGCGACGAGCTGGCCGCGCACCATCTGCGGCGAGCCGACGAGGTGCGCGCCGTCCTGGCTGACGACCCCGACGCGAGCGTGTGGACCATCGCCTCCCGCATCGGCTGGTCGGCCGGATGGGACGCACTGACCGGTCTCCTGCGCGTCTCGGCCCTCACGCAGACCGACTGGCACCGGGCGCGCCTCCAGCAGCTCGCCGGCTGACCGTCCGCGCTACCGGCTGAGGCCGACCCACCCGGCTCGACGACGCGCCAGCGCCCGTTCGAAGGCGTAGAGCCCACCGCCGGCCGCCACTCCGGCGGCGAGCACCGCGAACACGACGACCCCGATCGTCGAGGCGAGTCCGATGGGTGCGGCGATGAGGCCGCCGACGATCAGGACGAGGAAGGCCGCACCACCACCGGCGATCCAGGCCCGGTGGACCGGGCCCCGCTCGCCCCAGTGGTCGAGGATGCCAAGCGCCAGCAGTGCGCCGACCGCCCCGACGGCGGCGAGCATCCCACCGACGAGTCCGCCGACGAGGACGGCGATCCCACCGAGATCGGCCGGATGCATCGAGACGGTCCCGACCGCCCCGAAGAGCTCCGCACCGGCCGCGAGGGCCGCACCGGCGACCGCACCGACGCTGACGGCGAGGCCGAACAGCGGGACGACACGGAGGAGGGACCAACCCGGGTCCGCTGCTTCATCGAACACGTCCATGGCTTCGACCGCCTCCTGCGCGCCTCGTCGTCGACAGCGCTTGGCGCTCAGCGTGGCATGCGGGTGCAGGGTGCTCCAGGGCGTTGCGCGCGACGGAGGAGCGGGTGTAGGGCGGCGGCGTCTTCTACCAGCCGCGCGTGCCCGGGGCGCCCTTGAACGGCCCGACGATCCCCGGCGTGATCCATCCGCCGTAGAAGTCGCCTTCCTGCGCCTGCACCGGCACCCCGTCGACCTCGCAGGCGTCCATGCGTCCCGGATAGACCGCGATCATGCCGAACAGCGGCGCGTATCCCGGGCGTGGATCGGGGTAGGTCCACGCCGCGGCATCGGCGACCTCGTCGCCCACCCGCACGTCGAGGTAGTGGGCCTCGCCCTTGAACTCGCACATGGTCGTCCCGTCGACCGGCACCAGGACCCCGGGCGAGAAGTCCGCCGCCGGCACGTAGTACACCGGCGGGTGGCTCGTCTCCAGGACCCGGACGGCGGCCGTCGACTCCGCGATGACCGTGCCACCGAACCGGATCACGACGCGCTCGTCGCGCGGCTCGACCCGCGGCGGACGAGGGTACTCCCAGACGGACTCCTCACCGGGTCCGGGCTGGACGGGCAGGGGGCGGCGGAATCGCGAGGAGTCGGGCATCTCCCCATGCTGCCCGGTCCACCTGAACGACGACCGCGAATCAGGCGCGCCGGCCCACGGGCCGGAGCGCCAGCCAGAGCAACCAGGTGCCGGCAGCGGCGTAGCCGACCAACAGCAGCACGACAGCCGTCGACCCGAGGTCGTAGACGACGGGGATCACCGGGGAGCCACCGACGCCGGCATCCGTCGACTTCCCGTTCGCGCTCAGGAGGGCCAGGACGAGCAGTACCGCGGCGCTCGCGAGGACTGGTCCGCCGGTGGCCCAGACCTTCTGCCTGGTCGTCCAGGCGCGCGACCGCCACAGCATGACCATGCCGGCCACCCAGCCGACGAACGGCACGACGAGCCCGCCGAGCATCACGAACAGGGCCGCCGTGATCGCGAAACCGCGGCGTTCGAGGAGCTGCTCCGCGAACGGCCGGTCGTCCTCGGGTGGGCGGGCACCCTCCTCGTCATCACGTCCGATCACGCGCTCCTCCTCGTCGACGTCGCGCGGACGTGCATCCGTTCACCCTGCTTGCCGAACAGGCTGAGGAACTCCACCCCTGCGGCCTCGGCCCGGCCGAACCAGTGCGGGACGCGGGTGTCGAACTCGGCGACCTCACCCGCGGTGAGCACGATGTCCTGGTCGCCGAGGAGGAGCCGCAACCGGCCGTTGAGGACATAGAGCCACTCGTAGCCCTCGTGGACCTTCTGCGTCTCAGGCGTCTGCGGGCCGTCGCCGCCGTGGATGATGCTCTTGAACGCGTGGAGGCCGCCCGATCGACGCGTCAGCGGCACGATCGTCTGGCCGTGCCGCTGGACGGGCTTCAGATGGACGCGGGGGTCCCCCGTCTGCGGAGCACCGACGAGGTCGTCCAGGGGCACCTGGTGCGCCTTGGCGAGCGGGAGGAGCAGCTCGAGGTTCGGTCGGCGCTGGCCGGACTCGAGCCGGGAGAGGGTGGAGACCGAGATGCCCGTCTCCGCCGACAATGCGGCGAGGGTGGTGCCGCGATGCTGCCGGATGGCTCGCAGCCTCGGCCCGACGGCATCCAGGACACCGTCGATGGACCGTTGCTCGTCGTGTGCATGCGCCATGGGTCGATTCTCGCTCGCACATTGCCGCTTCAGCAAGGGTTCTTGCCAGTTCGGCACCAGTCGGCGCACCCTGGACACCTCCCAGCACGTCGAACGAACGGAACGATCCATGAACACTCCCGTCACTCCAGCAACCACCACCGACCTCGTCGACGCCGTCATCGTCGGCGGGGGCGCCGCCGGGCTCAGCGCAGCCATCATGCTCGGACGATCACGACGGTCCGTGATCGTCGTCGACGGCGGCGAGCCCCGGAACGCACCCGCCGACGGCGTCCACGGTTTCCTGACCCGAGAGGGCACCCCGCCTCGCGAGCTCCTCCGCCTCGGCCGCGCGGAGGTGGCGTCGTACGGCGTCCGCGTCGTCGACGGTCAGGTCGTCGATGCCGGGCGCGACGATGACGGGTTCACCGTGACGACGGCGGACGGCGCGATCGTCCGAGGCCGCCGCCTCCTCATCGCCACCGGCACCGCCGACGAGCTCCCGCCCATCCCCGGCCTCTGGGAGCGGTTCGGCCGCGACGCCCTCCACTGCCCCTACTGCCACGGCTGGGAGGTCCAGGACCGCGTGATCGGTGTCCTCGGCACGAACGCGGAGGCCGCAGCCCACCAGGCGCAGCTGTTCCGGCAGCTGAGCGACCGGGTCGTCGTGCTCCGCAACACCGCGGGCGCCTTCACGGCGGAGCAGGAGGCGGCGTTCGCGGCGCGCGGCATCGAGGTGGTCGACGGTGTCGTGGAGCGGCTCGAGATCGCCGACGACCGGCTCGTCGGCGTGCGCCTGGACGACGGCCGCACCGTCCCCGTCGAGGCGCTGGCCGTCGCCCCGTTCAACCGGGTGCGCGCCGAAGCGTTCACCGGTCTCGGGCTCCACACGCGACCGCACCCCCGCGGAGCCGAGTTCGGCGACGCGATCGGCGTCGACGAGCTGGGTGCCACCTCGGTGCCGGGCGTCTGGGCGGCCGGCGACGTCACGAACCTGCGTACGCAGGTCCTCCAGGCGGCGGCGGCCGGATCGATGGCCGGCGCGATCATGAACGCCGACCTCGTCCAGGAGGACGTGCGGCGCGCCCTCGCGAAGCGGTAGAACCACCCCTGTCGCGCGAGACTCGGACGTGGGACGATGACGGCACGGGGGCCCGACGGCTCCCGTGCCGTGTCCGTTCCGACGAGGAGAGACATGCCGGGTGCACCCACCACGATCGACGACTACCTCGCCGCGCAACCCGCCGACGCCGCGGACGCCATCGAGGAGATCCGACTCCGCGTCCACCGCATCGTGCCTGGAGTCACCGAGGCCATCCGGTACGGCATGCCGACGTTCATGCTCGACGACCGCTACCTGCTGTACCTCGGCGCCTGGAAACACCACATCGCCCTCTACTCGATCCCCCCGTTCGACGGCCCCCTCCAGAACGCCGTCGCCGACTACCGGGCGGCGACGGACACCCTGCAGTTCCCGTTCAGCCGGCCGATCCCCTTCGACCTCATCGACCGGATCGTCATGGAGCTGTTGGAGCGGCGCCGGGCGGCCGACGCACGCCACGAGCACGAGGGCGGCGCTGGGAAGTCACGGCAGTACGGCGCCGGCACCCTGGGCCAGCCAGAGCCCGACGGTGGCGAGGGCCACCGTCAGCGGGGCGACCACGAATCCGAGCGCGATGAACCGACCCCAACCGAACTCGACGTCCGCCGCGGTGAGCCGCGCATGCCAGAGCAGGGTCGCGAGGGCGGCCCACGGGGTGATGAGCGCGCCCGCGTTCACGCCGACGAGCAGGGCGGCGAACCGCACGGGATCGCCGGCCACCGGCTCCAATGCGAGGTACGCCGGGAGGTTGTCGACGAGGTTGGCGCTCGCCATGCCGACCCCCGCCAGCTGCAGGAGCGCCAGGAGGGAGTCGCCGGTCCCCGCGATGGACGCGAGCGCCCGCGCGAGCCCGAGGGCGTGAGCCGCCTCGACCACGAGGAACAGTCCTGAGGCGAGCAGGACGAGCTGCCACGGGACGAGCGCCGGACGCAACGCCGCCGGACGCCGGATGAGGAACACGACGACGAGGATCACCGCCGCGCCGACCGCCGACATCCACACCGGGATACCCGACACCAGCAGTGGCAGGAGCACCAGCACCACGAGCCCGGACGTCCACAGCAGCACCCGGTCGTCGTCCTGCGCCTCCACGTCCACCGTGTAGGCACCGGCGAGCTGGCGGCGGTACACGATCGCGAGGACCATGCACGGGACCACGACCGCGATGATCGCGGGGACGACCATGAGCGCTGCGAAACCACCGGGACCGAGCGGGCCGCCGCCCGACGCCGTGGCGGCCTCGTCGATCGCGTGCTCAGCGAGGAGGTTGGTGAGGTTCGACACCGGCAACAGCAACGACGCCGTGCACGCCAACCAGACGGTGGTCAGGGCGAACGGCACCGGCGACAGCCCCGCGTGCCGCGCGAGCGTGATGACGACCGGCGTCAGGAGGACGGCCGTGGTGTCGAGCGAGAGGAAGACGGTGCTGAGCGTGGCCAGCGCGACGACGAGCAACCAGAGCAACCAGGTGCTCCCCCGACCCCAGCGCACGAGCCGCGAGGCGACGAGGGTGAACAGGCCGGCGTCGGCAGCGAGTTCGGCGACGACGGTGATCGCGACGACGAACAGGAGGATCGGCCACACGCGGTCGGCGATGCCGAGGGCCTCCGGGGCGGGGAGGACGCCGGTGAGGACCGCGATCGTCCCGATGACGAGCAGCACGACGCCGAGCACGGCACTGCGCACGAGGCCTCCTTCACCACCGGTCCGTCGGTGCGCTGTCGCCCGCTCGGCAGTCGATCATACGACGGCTCGCCGACCGCGTGCCCCTGCGCTCGTCGACGGGTGTCAGGCCCGCACCCAGCGCCCGATCAGTTCGAGCAGGGCGGGTTCGGCGGCGGCCGCCGCATCGATGGTCGAGAAGGTGACGACACCGCGGTCCGGCGCAGCCCACACCACGAGACCGGAGGGGTCGTCGAACCGGAAGGCGTCGGCGTCGTCGCGCTGATGCACGCCCCGGTGCAGGATGATCCGGATACGGTTCGCCGGGTGCAGCGCGAAGGTGACGCGGTCCTCACCGTCGTAGACGAAGCTCGGCGCCTTCCACTTCAGGTGCTCCGAGAACCCCGTGTCCGAGGCCATGATCGCCTCGCGCAGACGGACGACCGCCGGTTTCAGCTGGTGCGTGAGGGACGCGAGGTAGGCGTCGACCTCGGCGGAGCTCATGGGATCAACCCGTCGGGCGACCGACGTAGGGTGCGACGTCGCCGGAGCCCCAGATGCCGCCGACACGGGTGCCGGCCCGCTCGTTGGCCGCCTCGACGATCTGGCCGTTCCCCAGGTAGATGGCGACGTGGTAGTAGTCGTAGCCGCTCGACCAGAAGATGAGGTCGCCACGCTGCTTCTGGCTGTAGGGCACGAGGCGTCCCTGCGACTGCATCGTGTAGTACTGGTTCGTCGCCGAATGCGTCCCGATGCCGCTGCCGTAGGCCGCGCGGGTGAGCCCCGAGCAGTCCCAGACGTTCGGGCCGGAACCGCCGAGCTGGTAGCCCTTGCCGACCTGGGCGAGCGCGAAGGCGATCGCCGACTCGACGCCGGCGGAGTCCGGAGGTGCGACCGAGCCGCCGCCACCGCCACCGCCGCTGGACGCACCGCCGCCGCCGCCGCTCGATCCGCCGCCGCCGGATGAACCGCCGCCCGAGGCGGGAGGGGTGTTGGCCGCGGCGGCAGCCGCAGCGACTGCCGCCGCCTCCGCCGCCTGACGAGCGGACTCGCCGGCCGCGTACCCGCGCTCGGTCTCGGCGGTGGTGTTCTTCAACGAGGCGAGCTGCGCGTAGAGCTGGTCGGCCTGCTGCTCCTGGGCCGCCACGGCGGCGGATGCCGCCGCCGAGGCGCTCTCCGCCTCGTCGTACTTCGTCTGCGCTTCGCCCTCGAGGCGTTCGCGTTCGGTCTTCGCGACCTCCGCCTGGTCGGTCAGCCCGCTCGCCGCGTTGCGGTCGGTCACCGCCTCGGCGTAGCTCGCGGCGTTCCGCTCGCCCAGCTTGTCCATGACGGACAGTCGGGACAACAGGTCGTCGGACTTCCCCGCGCCGAGGACGAGGTCGAGCGAGACGTCGCCGCCGCCGCCGCGCGACAGCTGCGCGATGAGCGCACCGGCGCGCTGCTTCGAGACCTTGGCAGCGGCCGCAGCGGCTTCGGCCTGCTCGCGCAGGGCCGACTCGCGGGCGGTCGCCTCGGTCACGGCGTCCTGCGCCTGACGATAGGCCTCGGCGGCGATCTGCGCCGTGCGGAACGCGGCGTCGGACTGCTCCTGTAGCGAGGTGATGAGTGCGGTGATGTTCGTGATCTCGGCGGCCTTCGCTGACTCACTCGACTTGGCCGCTTCGACGTCGGCCCAGCTCGGGTAGTCGTCCGCATGGGCCGGTAGTGCACCGACGGTGAGTGACGCGGTGACGACGCCGACGGAGAGGGCCATCGCCAGCCAGGGACGGCGGCGGCCGTACTGCGCACCGGGCGTTCGTGCGGGGGTCATCATTCTCCAGTCCGACGACACGATCACGGCGACCTCGGCGGGTCGCGGCCGTCATCCTGTCACAACAGTCACAATAGAAACTTTGATCACACTAGCCACTCTCGTCCCGGAGCACCAGCTCGAATCCCCCCGGACGGGGTACGGCCGTGCCTGGGTGTGCCTCTGAGCGGACACCCGAAGGGCAGCCCAGACCGGACACCCGCATCACGCAGGTTCCCCGAGGGCACTTCGACAAGCTCAGCGACCGGGGTGGGCGCGTCGGGCCACAGGTCAGGCGGGTTCGACGTCCTCGGGCGACCAACGGGCGGACTCGCCCGAACGGATGATCGCGAGCAGCTGGGACCGCAACGCCGACTCGTCGGGGAGTTCCGGGAAGACGTCGGCCTCCAGCCGGTGTGCGGCGAGCCAGGCCTCATCACCCGCAGTCGTCCGGCTCACCACGTGACGGCGACGGTCGTCGACCGCGGCGATGCGCTCGATGTGGCCGGCCCGCTCCAGTCGGTCGAGCGTGCGCGACATCGTCTGGTTCTGCACGCGGGCCCGACGGGCGAGCTCCTTCTGACTGGCGGGCCCGCTGTCGAGCAAGTGCAGCACGATGAGCCCGGCGTGGGTCACCCCGATGCCGTCGAGGGCCTGCTGCCAGGTGTGCTCGATCAGTCGCGACGCCGTGGAGAGGAGGCGCCCGGTCGGCCAATCGGCCATGGGATCGCGGGCGGCGTCGGCGATCGCGCCATCGGTCGCGCGCGCTCCATCCATGGCACCAATGTAGTCGCTGAGCGTGCGGCCGAGCCGCCACCCATCACCGGCGTGACGTGGGCGGACCGTGCTGTCCCCCACCGGGCAGCGGCGAGAGCGACCGACGAGGTCCGTCGTCGTCTCGGCCGATGACGACGGAATCGCGCGTCGGAGACCCCTGACACCCCCAGCATTGGGGGCGGTGACCCCCCTGGAGTGGGGGATCCGCCGATGACCCCCGCTTTCTACAGTTGAGGGATATCCAAGGGGGACGCTCATCTCGACCGGGTTCACCGGTCGATCGTGGGTACACGAGTGACGTCGCGTTCTCCGCGGGCGGCCCGAACCGCCCATGTGCACCGCACACCAGAATCGCACCCGAACCCCACCATCGGACAACACCCCATGACGACGTACCCGAACCGCCGTCGGTCCTTCCGACAGGCCGCTCCGCACGCGCGGACCGAGGCCACTCCCGCGCACCGTCCCGAAGGACGGGTGCACGCGTGAGCGCGGAACTCAACGAGAGCCCGTTCCCGATGAGCGCGCCGATCGCGACCCCCATCGGCCTGCGCCGCCGTCGGACCGCAGCGCTCGGCGCCCAGTCGTCTCCCGCCGCGGTCACCTCGTTGACGCAGCGCGAGTGGTCGAAGCGCTACCGTCGCTGGCTCATCCTCACTGACAGCGTCATCGCACTCTTCGCCGTCTCGGCCGCCTTCGTCGTGCGGTTCGGCGACGACCCGGTCGGCCCCGAGGCCCAGCAGCTCTACATCCTGCTGTCGGGGGTCATCGTGCTCGTCTGGCTCGCCTTCCTCGGCTTCACCAGGACCCGGGACAGCCGCATCATCGGTTCCGGTGTCGCCGAGTACAAGCGCGTCGTCAACGCCAGCGCGTTCGCCTTCGGCATCCTCGCCATCGTCTTCCTGATCCTGAAGATCGACATCGCCCGGGGCTACTTCATCCTCGCGCTCCCCGCGGGGACACTCGCGCTCCTCGCTTCCCGCTGGATGTGGCGCAGATGGCTGCTCAGCCGTCGTCGCGTCGGCGAGTACACCGCACGGACGGTCGTCGTCGGCCGGCGTGACGACGTCGCGTACGTCCTCGAACAGGTCGCCAAGCAGCACAGCATGAGCTACACCGTCGTCGGTGCGGCCGTGGTCGACCAGGAGACGGCAGAGCCGTTCTCGAGCCGGGGAACCTCCGTCCCGGTCATCGCGCACATCGACGGCGTCGCCCAGGCCGCCGCGAACCTCACCGCCGACGCGGTCATCATCGCCGGCCCCGTCGACGGCGGCAGCGACTACGTCCGTCGCCTCGGGTGGGACCTCGAGGGCACGGCGACCGAACTGGTGCTCGCGGCTCGTCTCACCGACGTGGCCGGGCCGCGCATCCACTTCCGCCCGGTGGAGGAGCTACCGCTCATCCACGTGGAGATCCCACAGTTCGAGGGTGGTCACCACATCATGAAGCGGGCGCTCGACATCGGCCTCACGAGCCTCGGGATGCTGCTCATCTCGCCGCTGCTGGCGCTCATCGCCCTCGCCGTCAAGCTCGACAGCCCGGGTCCCGTGCTCTTCCGCCAGGAGCGCGTCGGGCGCAACGGTGAGCGGTTCACGATGTTCAAGTTCCGGTCGATGATCACCGACGCCGAAGCCGCCCTCCCAGCCCTCCTGGCGCAGAGCGAGGGCAACGGCGTGCTCTTCAAGATGAGGAACGACCCGCGCGTCACCCGCGTCGGTCGCATCCTGCGCAAGTACTCCCTCGACGAGTTGCCACAGCTGTGGAACATCCTCACCGGCGACATGAGTCTCGTCGGGCCCCGGCCGCCGCTCGCGAGCGAGGTCGCCGAGTACGAGAAGGACGTCCACCGGCGTCTGCACATCAAGCCGGGCCTCACGGGCATGTGGCAGGTCTCCGGACGTTCCGACCTGACGTGGGAGGAGAGCGTCCGCCTGGACCTCTACTACGTCGAGAACTGGTCCATCACGGGCGACCTGATGATCATGTGGCAGACCGTCAAGGTCGTGCTCAAACCGGTCGGCGCGTACTGATGTCAGGACTTCTGTCGGTGATGCCCCCAAAGCGAGGGGTGTCCTGCGAAAAGAGGACAAATCCCCTTCCAGAGGGGGCAACACTTCGATACAGTCGTCACCATCACCGCCCGCAGTCGCACGGCGAGTCACCCGAAAACGGCTCGATCGCACAGCTGCTCACTGGCAAGACCCGCACACCCGAACCCGCCCGCGACGCACTGCAGCGACGACTTACCCGAGTCGTCGACGCATCACGTCCGGCACCGTGCGCGCCTCGCCACGATCCCCGCGTCCCGGTACCCGACCGGTCGCGGAACACCCGAATCCGGGCGCGCCTTCGTCGCCCGACCGCTCACGACCGCTCACCCGAATCAGCGATCGCCTGCAGCGCCCACATGAGAACACAAGGACCGGCATGACCCGAACTGCCCCCATGACTCAGCCCACGGAAGACCCCGACGTCGCCGAGCGGTACTCCGACATCGTCGCCCGTCTCGCCGGTGCACAGAAGAAGCGGACGCGAGGCGCTCCGGCGTACTCGATCTACGTCAACCGCAAGGCGGGTCGCTACCTCGCCGCGGCGGCGTACCAGCTCGGTCTCACGCCGAACATGGTCACCGTGATCAGCGCGGTCTTCACGTTCAGCGGCATCGTCATGCTCGCGACCCTGCCCCCGAGCATCGGTCTCGGTGTCGGCGTGTGGCTCTGTCTCGCGATCGGGTACGCCTTCGACTCGGCCGACGGCCAGGTCGCGCGACTCCGCGGCGGTGGGTCACCGTCCGGTGAGTGGCTCGACCACGTCATCGACGCGACCAAGATCTCCTCCCTGCACCTCGCCGTCCTCATCAGCGCGTTCCGGTTCTTCGAGCTGCCGACGCCAGCGCTGCTGCTCGTCCCCATCGGCTACTGCGTCGTGGCGGCCGTCGCGTTCTTCGCGATCATCCTCAACGAGCAGCTCAAGCGGGTCTACGGTGCCGATCCGGCTCCGGAGAACGGTCACAGCACCGTCCTGCGCTCGCTGCTCGTCATCCCGACCGACTACGGCTTCCTCTGCCTGGTCTTCGTCCTCCTCGGTGCCCCGCAGGTGTTCTTCGCCGCCTACACCCTCATGTTCCTCGCCAACGGCGGTCACCTGCTGCTCGCCTCGGTCAAGTGGTTCCGTGACATGGAACGGCTCGGCTCCGTCGTGACCGCATCCGGCGGGCAGCCCGTCGCACTCGGCCGGTGACCGCCATCGACGCATCGGAGACCACCCTGGACGCTCACGAGCTCGCCGGCACCTCGGCCACCGACGCCGGGCGAACGGTCCTCATCGCGAATCCATCGGGTGACGTTTACGGGTCCGACCTGCAGATGCTCGAAAGCATCACCGCCTTCGTCGAGCGCGGGTACCGGGTGATCGTCGCCCTCCCCGCCGACGGCAAGCTGGTCCCGAGGCTGCTCGGCCGCGGCGCGGAGGTCCGGTTCGTCCCCTTCCCCGTCCTGCGTCGGGCCAACGCCTCGCTGGGCGGCGTCGCCTCGCTCGCGATGGACGGTCTGCGATCCGTCCGCTTCCTGCGCAAGGTCATCGAGGAGATCGCCCCGACCGCGGTCTACGTCAACACCGTGACGCTTCCGTGGTGGATCCTCGCCGCACGCCTGACGCGCACACCGGTCGTCTGCCACGTGCACGAGGCGGAGACCGCGGACGGCAGACTGGTCCGCTTCGCCCTGAACTCGCCCCTGATCCTCGCCGACGCGCTCATCGTCATCAGCCGTGCAGCAGTCGAGGCGACCACCACGGCCGCTCCAGGACTCGCCGGGAAGGTCCGGCTCGTCTTCAACGGCGTCGCCGGCCCGGATGTCGATCCCCTGCCGGCGCCGATCGGTTCCGAACCGCATCGACTCGCGATCGTGGCCAGGCTCTCCCCGCGGAAGGGGCCCGACATCGCGCTCGACGCGGTCGGGATCCTACGCCGCGCCGGACGCGACGTGCGGATCGAGATCGCGGGTACGCCGTTCGAGGGGTACGAGTGGTTCGAGCAGCAGCTCCGGGACCGTGCCGACCGACCGGACCTCCGGGGCGCGGTCACCTTCTCGGGCTACGTCTCGCCGATCTGGCCGGCGCTGGAGCGCGCGCACCTCGTCGTCGCCCCCTCGCTCCGGGAACCCTTCGGCAATGCCGTGGTCGAGGCCCAGCTGGCGCTGCGACCCGTCGTCGCATCAGCAGCGCTCGGTCACCTGGAGAGCATCGAGGACGGCGCGACCGGCCTGCTCGTGCCGGCGGGTGACGCCGAGGCCATGGCCGCAGCGGTCGCCGAGCTCCTCGACGATCCGGACCGGAGCGCACGGATCGCCGACCGGGCCCGCCGCTCGGCGCAGGAGCACTTCTCCCCGGAGCGCTATCGATCAGAGATCATCCAGGTGATCGAGTCCGTCCGTCGCGTCCGCGTCTGACGGCGAGGTCCCCGACGGGCAACGCACCGGCTGACACGAGGAACGGCCCCTGGCATGCCAGGGGCCGTTCCTCGCGTCAGCCGGACTCGTGCCGGATCACACCCCGAAGAACTCGTCGACCAGGCGTCGCGTGCTCTGGATGTTCTGCCGGCTGGAGGCGCCGAACACCATCGACTCGATGTTCGGCTGCTCGGAGAGCCATTCGATCGCCTCGCGCGGCGGGATCGCACCGGACGCGTAGACGGACATCGCGACGGCACGGAACCGGCGGCCCTCGAGCACCCGCTGGTAGCCCTCGATCCCTCCCGACATGCGGAAGCCGATCTTGTTGATGTTCGAGCACACGATCGGGTTGTCGAGGCCGGCCTCGTCCAAGGCGTCGAGCAGCAGGGGCAGGTTCATCGTGATGAACCCGGGCTGCGCGCGGTACTTCGTGCGCACGTGGTGGTCGAAGATGGCGAACGCGTCCTTGAACCCGAGACCGAGCAGGAGGTCGACGACGACGTTCTGCAGCCAGATCACCGGCGTCTCGACGCCTCGGAACATCGCCATCTCGGCGTCGATGAGCAGCGTGATGATGCCCTCGACGTCCTTCGTGGCGAACGCCTTGCCGCCACGCAGGGCGGCGTTCATCAGGCCCTCCTCAGGCAGGAAGCGCTTGAGCGCACCGAGCATGCCGTTCTCCGTGACGGCGTCCGCGTACTTGTGCGCGTACGGCATGCACGGTTGGAACGTGAAGTCGGCGTACCGCGTCGGGTCGAGCCGTACCCGCTCCGCGACCTCGGCGATCCGGTCGTGTGTGGTGCACATGAACGAGGTGATGCCCTCGTCGTACGCGACGTCGAGCACGTCCATGATCGCGCCGGTGTCCTGGAAGCGCATGGCCTGGGCGCGCGCCTTCTCCTCCGACATGTGGTTGACGCCGAAGAACTGGTTGTCTCCGAACAGGAGCCGGGGAAGCTTCGGGGCAGCTGTCGCGGCCGCGCCGGTCTGGGTCTCTACGCTCGTCGCCATGGGAGGAGGCCTTTCTTCTTCGCGACGGGAGCGGGTGCGGCCGTCGCGGCTCGGGTGGACGGGCCTGCCGCCGCGTCGATGGTGAGGAGTTCGAGGACGTGGTCGGTGGCGGCCGCGCTGGTGAAGGAGTTCGTCCCCAGCACGGCGCCCTCGACGACCCGGGTGACGAAGTGGTCCAGCTGTGCGCTGTACTCCTCGCCCCGCAGGTAGTACCAGACCTCGTCGGTGAGCTCGGTGGTGTACTTGACGTTCCAGCCGGTCTCGTAGCCCTCGATCTCGGGCGCGGTGTCGCGCAGGTAGACCTGGCATTCCTGGCGGTCGGCGTGGATCCGACCGGCGGTCCCGGTGATGGTGATCTGCGTGGTCATCTTGCGGTAGGACTCGTCAGACCAGTTGACGGAGAGCTGCGCGCTGACGCCGGCGTCGAAGAAGAGGGTCGAGAAGACCTCGTCCTCGGTGTGCTCGGAGAACACGCTGCCGAGGACCGTGCCCCCGACGCCGATCGGCTCGCCGGCGTACCAGGTGAGGAGGTCGACGGGGTGGGCGGCGTAGTCGTAGAGGCAGCCACCGCCCTCGTTGCGGTTGCTCCGCCAGGTCGAGCCGCGCGACTTCAACACGACGGGACCGTAGGCCTCCGCCTGGATGTGCGTGACGCGACCGATGGCACCGAGGTCGAGCAGACGCTTGACCTCGCGGAACGCACCCACGAAGCGGTTGTGGTACCCGACCTGGGTCACGACGCCGCGACGCTCGGCGAGTGCCGCGAGCTCGTCGGAGTCGGCCGCGCTCAGGCTGAGCGGCTTCTCGCAGAAGATGTGGAGACCACGCTCGAGCACCGACTTCACCATGGGTGCGTGGAACTTCGTCGGGGTCGCGATGATGACCGCGTCGAGCTCGACCGCGGCCAGCATCTCATCCACCGAGGTGAAGGTCTTGAGGCCGGTGTACTTGCCGAGGACGTCGAGGATGTAGCCGGTCGAGTCGACGACCGCATCGACGCTCACCCACGGGTGGGCCTTGATCATGGCGAGGTGGGAGAGGCCCATCTTGCCGAGCCCGATCACACCGACCCGCACGCGGGCCGTCTCGATGGGCACTTCCGCGGCCGGGGCGTTCGTTTCAGACACGTGCGACACGTGCACCTCCAAGATAGGTCTGCAGGACGGTTTCGTATTGGCCGGCGACGTGCTCCCAGGTGAACTCCTCGGCGTGCCGCGCGGACGCGGCGGAGGACAGGGCGGCACGGCGGGCGGGGTTCTGGAGCAGCTCGCCGATCCGTGCGGCGGCGTCACGGGCGGTGGTGAAGTAGAGGGCGCCGTCGCCGGCGACCCATCGGTTGTACGGGTTGTCGTGGGCGATCACGGCGTTCCCGGCGGCCATCGCCTCGACGAGCGAGGGGTTCGTGCCGCCCACGGTGTGCCCGTGGAGGTAGCCGAGCGCGTGGAATCGGAGGGCGGCGAGCTCGTCGGGGTCGTAGACCGACCCGACGAACGCGACCTCGTCGCTCGCGGCGTCGACGACGGCGCGGTGGTACGGGTCCGTCTCCGGGGTGTAGGTGCCGAAGACGGCGAGGGTGACGCCACGCCGTTCGGCCGAGAACGCCTGCACGAGCTCCAGGATCGTGTTCTCCGGGATCGGGCGGCAGATCAGCGTCAGGTACTCCCCCGGCGTCAGCCCGTGGGCCGTCAGCGGTGCGACGGGTGCCGAGTCGACACGGTGTGCGCCGTAGGTGATCGTCGTGAGCTTCGACCGCTTCGCCTTCTTCGCGAGGTAGGTCTCGATCTCGGGGTGGTCGGCGATGAGCGTGTTCCCGACCCAGCACGCGATGCGTTCGTTCACGTAGAGGATCGCCTGCTTCATGAACCCCCAGCGCGCCCGTGACCATTCGATGCCGTCCATGTTGATGACGTTCGGGATGCCTTTGAGACGCTGCAGGACGTTGAAGACGGCGGTGTTGTAGCCGAACGTGAGGCAGACGTCGTCGAACCGCGAGGCGTGTCCGATCGACTTCAGGTCGAACAGCGAGGTGCCCTTCCACCCGTCCGGACCGACGGGGATCGTCACGCGTTCGATGCCGCGCCAGTCGTCCTCGACGATCGGCCCGTCGCCGTCGGACTGGCAGTACACGATGACGCGCCAGCCCTGATCCCGGAGGAAGACGGCGATGTTCTCGGCTGCCGTCTCGAACCCTCCGTAGGCCGCCGGGATCCCGTGCGTGCCGAGGATCCGAACCGTCGGCTGCCCCTGACGCCGTGCAGCGTTGTCCCCCATCGAGCTTCTCCTCATCGCTCCAGGCGCCGTTCGGGCGACGCGGACACGGAGCGTGTCTCGGCTGGAATGCTGAAGAGCCTACCGCCCAACATTCGTCGGAAAACGGGAAAATCGCGCCCTGCGTACCCCCAAAGACAGGGGTAGTGATGACCCTCGAACCGCTACCGCGCGAGGGCTTCCACAGCGGCGCCGAACCGCTCGACCGAGCGCTGGACGGACCGCAGGGTCGCCCGGTGCGCCCGCTTGCCGAGGTTGTGTCCGTCGGCGATGTCGAGCGGGTCGACGTCGCTCCCGAGTCGCGCGAACAGCCCGGTGCGCTCCGGCTTCGGAGCAGGAGCGAGACCTCGACGGGCGTTGAGCAGGGCCGCCAGGTCGGACAGACGCTGATCGGCCGTCGTGCCGGCACCGGGTCGCCAGGTGGCGATCGCCTGGTCGGGCGCTTCGGCGAGCGCTGCCGCCTCGCGGAGGGTGAAGACCTTTGAACGGGCCTCGGGAGAGAGTTTGGCGAGGGCGGAGCGCTCGGCGCGGCTCGCGGTCAGCACGAGCCCCGCACCACCGATCATCGACTTGGTGACGCGGCGTGCACGATGAGCTGACGCCTTCGGCCCCTCCGCCGGCAGGCCGAGGATCGCGGCCGCGTCAGCGCACATCTCGTGCCCGCGACTGACCTCGATGCCGGCGCTCGAGCAGACGAGGCGGTCGAAGCCGGGAATGGTCGAGAACCGGGCTTGGAGGAGCTGTTCCGCGAGCGGGGAGCGACAGACGTTGGCACTGCACACTACGAGGATCCGCGCCATGACGTCCTTCGGTTTTCGCTCGGGGGAAGAATTCCGACAATCGTAGCGTGAGCGCCACACCCCCTTGACCGACACCGAAGGAGACCGCCCTGAACCCCGTCGAACGGGGGTCATCCGCGGGGGTTGACACCCTCGGACTGGGGGTCATCAAACGGCCCGTACCCCCCTGAGTGGGGGCGTCTTTCCCCTGATAAACCGGGAAATCGTCGGTACGCTGAGGTGTTGGGTGTCAACAAACCAGGGGGAGTCAGATGGATCTCGGCGACTACATCGCAACGCTGCGCAAGCAGTGGATCGTCATCGTGGTGCTCGCACTCGTCGGCGCGACCGGAGCCTACGTCTTCGCACAGACGATGGCACCGCAGTACCGTTCCACGACGAGCGTGTTCGTGACCACCGAGGCCGGCAACTCCACGACCGAACTGGTCCAGGGATCCACCTACGTGCAGAACCTCGTGCAGTCCTACGCCGTCCTCGCGTCCTCCCCGATCGTGCTCGAGCCGGTCATCAACGAGCTCGGTCTCGACATGAGCGTCCAGGACCTCGCGGAAGCGGTCACCGCCGACGCGCCCCTCAACACGGTGATCGTCGAGATCTCCGCAGTGTCGACGAGCGCCGACCAGGCGCAGAGCATCGCCGCCGCCGTGGCGAACTCCCTGTCCTCCGCGGTGGACGGCATCTCCCCGAGGGACGATCAGGACCGCCCGGCCGTCCAGCTCACGATCATCGCGCCGGCCAAGCTCCCCATCTTCGCCTTCGCGCCCAACACCAAACTCCTCGTCGCCGGAGGCGGACTCGGCGGCCTGCTCATCGGCGTCCTGTACGCGTTCGGCCGGGAGCTCCTCGACACGAGGATCCGGTCGCTGCGCGAGCTGCAGCAGGTCTCCGACACCCCCGTCCTCACCACGGTCTCCCGCACACGGAAGGGCGAGCTGCCGACGCAGGCCATGATGCGGAACCCGAACGGCATGATCGCCGAGGGCTTCCGGAGCCTCGCGACGAACCTCAGTTTCGCCGACGTCGACGAACGGATCACCTCCGTCATCGTCACCTCAGCACTCCCCGGTGAGGGCAAGAGCACCGTCGCGCTCGGTCTCGCCCTCGCGATGACCGAACGCGCGCCGCGCGTCCTCCTCATCGACGCGGACCTCCGCCGCCCCTCGATCGCCGGCTACACCCAGATCGAAGGCGAGGTCGGCTTGACCAGTGTCCTCGTGGGCGACATCACCCTCGACGAGGCCGTGCAGTCCTGGGGTCGCGGCAACCTCGACGTCCTCGCCTCCGGCGGGGTGCCGCCGAACCCGAGCCAGCTCCTCGCCTCCGACGCGATGCGCCAGCTGGTGGACCGCGCCAAGGAGTCGTACGACTTCGTCATCATCGACACCGCGCCGATCATCCCGGTCACCGACCCGCTCTGGCTCACGCACATGACCGACGGTGCGATCGTCGTCTCCCGCTACAAGTCGACCCGCCGCCAGCAGCTCCACCGCGCGCTCGAGACCCTCGACGGCGCGAACGCCCGCACGATCGGGCTGGTCCTCAACGGCCTCAAGCAGGACGAGACGAGTTCCTACTACCGCTACAACTCGTACCGCTCGGCTCCGGACACCGTCCCACTCGGCCCACCCGCTGCGGGAGGGGCCACCCCCGCCGCGAACGACGCGGCGCGCACGCCGTCCATGGCCGGCCGCTGAGCCGCTGCCCGACGACGCGCCCGAAGGGACCGAGGAACGATGCCAACACCCGCTCGCCTGAGCCACCGCCGCGCCAGGCTGTACGAGGTCGTCCGCACCGCGCACCTCGAACGGGCCCGTGAACTGGCGCCTGCGAGCATCGTCTACCGTCGCCGCCGCTACGACTTCGACCCGAGCGTCGCCCCGGGCGTCGAGCTCGTCCAGGCCGAGCCGATGGCCGCAGCACGGCTGCTCATACGCTCCGGCGTGACCGCGCTCGAGGTCAACGAGCCGCTCCAACTGTCCACCGCCATCGCCACCCTGAGCACCCTGATCGCCCTCGACCTGCGCGCACGCCTCCGTGGAACACGGCCGCTCGTGGTGACGTACGCCATCGAGAACCTCGACCCGATGTCCGCCCGCCCCGCCCGCCTCCGATCGCGCGTCAAACTCCGGGCGCAGCGTTGGGCCGCCGGTCGGGTGTGGCGTCGTCTCGACCGGATCGTCTACGGGACGACCGGTGCCCGCGATCTGCACGCCCGGGTCCTGCCGGCGCGACGCGACCTCGAGTCCACGGTCATCGAAGCCCTGCCCGCGCCCATGCCCGAGCGGAGCGACATCGTCCGGAACCCCCTGCAGGTCGTCTTCCTCGGAGCCCTCGTCGAGCGGAAGGGCTTCCCCCTGCTCGTCGAAGCCTGGTCGACCGTCCTGCAGCGCGAACCGCGCGCCTCCCTCGTCATCCTCGGCTCCGGCGAGCTCGAGCCCGCAGCGACCGCGCTCAGCGACCGCCACCCGTCCGTCACCTTCCACCGCGACCCGGCACGCTCCGTGATCTTCGACACCCTCGCCGCGAGCCGCACACTCGTCCTGCCCTCTCAGCCACGTCCGGACTGGCGCGAGCAGGTCGGCCTGCCGATCGTCGAGGGCCTCGCCGCCGGCTGCCTCGTGGTGACCACGACCGAGACCGGCGTCGCGGGCTGGCTGGACGAGCACGGCCACCGGGTCATCGAGCCGGGGGACGACGCGGTGGCGCTCGCCGAAGCCCTGCTCGCGACGCTCGCCAGCACCCGGACCCCGGAGAACGTGCTCGCGGACCTTCCCGCCCGTGACGGCCGTCTCGCCGCCGACACCTGGCTGTTCCGTGACGCCGGCGGTGATCGCTGATGGCGCGCGGCAGGGGCGGCATCTGGGCCTCCGTCAGCCAGACGGCCGTCGCGAAGATCTTCGTGATGGGGCTCTCCGGCGTCCTCGGCATCTTCACGAGCCGGATGATCATCGAACACTTCGGCTCCGGCGCCTACGCCCAGTACGGGCTGCTGACGAGCCTGCCGGCCCTGCTGCCGTTCGCCGACCTCGGCATCGCCGCCGTCGTCATCAACGCCATCGCCGGATCCGACGACCCGAAGCGCGACCTGCAGGTGCGGCGTTCGATCGTGACGGCGTTCCGGATCCTCACCGTGTCGGGCGCGGTCATCATGCTCGTCGCCATCCTCATCACCGTCCTCGACCTGTGGCCGGCGATCCTCGGCAACGGCCTCGCACCCGACGGCGGCAGCGTCGCGGCGTTCCTCTGCCTCGCGACGTTCGGACTCGTCCTGCCGATGACCGTCGGTCAACGCATCCTCATCGGAGTCGGCAAGACGAGCACCCAGGTCGCGACGCAGGCGATCGCCGCTCCGGCGATCTTCCTCGGCGTGTGGCTCTTCGTCGTCACCGGGTTCGACGGCGGCTCCTTCGTCGCCGTCCTCTCCTACGCGGCGAGCGGCGTCGTCGCCGCCGTCTGCCTGGTGCTCGCCGCGCGCTCGATCAGGCCGCAGGTCTGGCAGGCGATGAAGGAGGTGCCCAAGCTCCGCAGCGCTCCGGGCGTCCCCGCGTTCGCCCTCGCCTGGCCGATGGTCGTCCAGATGATCGCCTTGCCCATCGCCATGCAGACCGACCGCTTGCTGCTCAGCCACCTGACGACCGGACCGGAACTCGCCCAGTACAACCTCGCGACCCAGCTGTTCGGGCTCGTCATCCAGACGATCGGTGCGGCCGGGCTGGCCCTGTGGCCGATCTATGCCAAGGCGCGGTCCGCGAAGCGCGTCGAGTCGCCGCTCGTCCCGACGCTGTGGTTCCTCGGCGGCGGGCTCGCCCTCGCGGTCGTCCTCGCGGCGATCTCCCCGTGGATCGCCGGGTTCGTCTCCGACGGCGAGATCACCCTCGGTTGGCCGATCCTCGTCTCCTACGTCGTGTTCGTCGCCCTCCAGGCCGCGAAGTACCCGGTCGGGATGTACATGACGGACGCGAAGGGGCTCCAGTTCCAGGTCCTCCCCATCCTGTTCATGGTGCCGCTCAACCTCGGCCTCTCCTGGGTGCTCATCCCCGTCCTCGGGGCCGCAGGTCCCATCGTCGGATCCGCGGTCGCGGTCGCGATCTGCCAGGTCGTCCCGAACCTCTGGTACGTCCAGCGCGACCTCGCGAAGCGACGCCGGCTCGCGACGGAAGCGGAGCCCGTCGATGTCGCTCGCTGACCCGAAGACGACGGCGGGCCCGACGGGGACCGCAAGCCCGCGGTGGCGTGCGGCCCGCCCGCGGCGCGTATCGCGGGGCACCGTCGGAGCACCCGCGGACGAGCGGCTCGAACCGCTCCCGGTCCTGCGACCGCCGGCCGATCCGACCATGGCGACGGTCCACCGCATCATCGCGATCGTGTTCCTCGTGCTCCTCGGCGCTCGCCTCCAGGTCTTCCAGGGCTTCACCGTGGGCTTCGGCGTGGCCCTGATCCTGCTCCCCCTCTGGATGGGCGAGCTCCGGAGGTACCGTGGCGGAGTGCCCCTGCTCCTCGGCGGGGTCGCTGCAGCGGTGTCGGGGCTCTGGCTCACGGCTGCGATGGCCGACGACCACCAGACCGGCCAGGGCGTCGCCATCGGTGCGACCATCGTGCTCCTCGGCCCACTCGTGTCGGTCGCGTGCATCGTCTGGACCCGGACGGTCTTGACGCCGTCGCACATCATCGTGTTCTACGGCCTCGGACTGCTCGTCCGAGCCGTCATCGCCGGCCCGGGCGGTACCGCGTACATGACGAACGTGTGGAAGTTCCAGTACTCGGTCCCGCTGACCGTGATCCTGCTCGGACTGGCCCTGGCGACCCGCCGCCGCTGGATCGAGGTCGCCGTCGTCGCCGCCCTCGCAGCCGTGTCGATCCTCAACGACTCGCGGTCGCTGTTCGCGATCCTGCTCCTGACCCTCTGCCTCGTCGCCTGGCAGATGCGCTCCGCCGGCAGGAGCCGCAAGGCGTCGACCGCACGGGTCATCATCGGGATCGGCATCGCCGCGGCGTTCGTGTTCAACGTCGGCCAGGCCCTGCTCCTCGACGGGGTGTTCGGCGCGGAGACCCAGAGTCGCACCGTCGCGCAACTCGATCAGTCGGGATCCATCCTGCTCGGCGGACGGCCGGAGCTCGCCGCGACCGCCGCCCTCTTCCTCCATCAGCCGGCGGGGTACGGGAGCGGCACCTACGCCTCTCTGAGCGACGTGCTGGTCGCCAAGACCGGTATGGCCTCCATCGGGTACGACCCGAACAACGGCTACGTCGAACGCTTCATGTTCGGCACCGGGTTCGAGGTCCACTCCACCATCGGCGACCTCTGGGTCCGCTTCGGCCTCATCGGGCTCGCCCTGGCCGTGCTGATCGCCTGGCTCACCATCTACGGCCTCGGGCACGGCATCGCACGGCGCAACGCGAGCGCGGTCGTCATCTTCCTGGGGGTGCGGACCTGTTGGGACCTCTTCTTCAGTCCGCTCTACAGTTCCGTCCCGACGCTCACCCTGTTCCTGGGGCTCGCCCTCATCCTGAAGGTCGGCACCGACGGCCCTGGTGCGGGACGACACCAGGCGACCCTCGCGTCCGAGCACCGTCGGGGGGACGCAGCATGACCGGACCCGTGCGTTCACCCGAGCGGATCGGCATCGTCGTCGTGAACTACGGCGACCCCGCACTCCTCGAGCAGCACCTCGCGACCCTGACCCGCGCCGTACCCGGCCTCCGGACCGTCGTCGTCGACAACTACTCCTCCCCTGCAGCCCGCGACGCCGTCACTCGGCTCGCCGACGCGGAACGCTGGGACGTCATCCTGCCCGACGACAACCTCGGATTCGGCGCCGGCATGAACCTCGGTGTCGCCCGGGCGATCGAACTCGGCGTCGAGCAGGTGCTGCTCCTCAACCCGGACGCGTCGCTCACGCCCGAGGCGCTCGACGTGCTCTCGCATCGTTGCGCCGAGCAGCCGATGACGATGCTCGCTCCGCGGATCGAGCGACCGGACGGCAGCCTGTGGTTCGACGGGGTGGACCTGTATCTGCACGACGGGACGATCCGATCGCGGAGACGACGCGAGGACCACCCCGGGGCAGCCGTGGCGCCGTGGTTGAGCGGTGCCTGCCTCATGCTCAGCACGGAACTCTGGGCGCGCACCGGCGGCTTCCACGACGCCTACTTCCTCTACTGGGAGGATGTCGACCTGTCGCACCGCGTCGTCGCCGTCGGCGGCTCGCTGGCCGTCGTCGAGGAGGCCACCGCCGTCCACGACGAGGGCGGCACCCACGACCGCTCGGACGCCGCCTCGGCGCGTGCCAAGTCGACGACCTACTACTATTTCAACATCCGGAACCGTCTCGTCTACGCGGCCGAACATCTCTCGCCGGCCGAGGTGCGGGCCTGGAGACGCTCGACCATCCCCGTGGCCTGGTCCGTGCTCCTGCAGGGCGGTCGTCGGCAGTTCCTCAGCACCCGCAGCCCCCTCCGTGCGGGCGTCCGCGGGGTCGTCGACGGGCTCCGGCTCTCGAAGGCCGCCGCGCGCGGACGCTGACGCACGCGGTCACGCAGCCAGGCCATCGCCTCGGCGTCGCCGCTGCGCGTGGACGCCTCCCCGCACGTCGAACGGCCGGCCGTCCCGAAGGACGACCGGCCGTTCACCCGCGGTGGACTAGACCGTCGGCTTGACGAGGTACTCGTCGAACCGGGCGATGATCGGCCCGTTGGTCGCGGTGCCCGAGATGTACTGGCTCAGTCCGACGGTGCCGGGAGCCTGCAGCGCCGCCGTCGAGTCGACGCTCGTCAGCTGCCAGTTCGTCGGTTCGGTCGTCCCGGCCGCCCAGACCTTCGCACGCACCGTGGTGGGCGAGGTGCCGAACACCTGCAGACGGACCTGCAGCTGCTGGCCGGGAACGTACACCAGGTCGGCGATGTTCACGGCGGACAGGGTGGTGCCGCCCTGCAGGAGCTGCAGCTGCACCCCGCTGTTCGAGCGGATCCACACCCGCGCCGCGTAGTTCGCCGAGCCGACCTGACGGCCGATCACCGAGACGTAGTTGCCGCCGCCGGTCGGTCCTTGATCGAACGAGACCTTCACGCTGCTGTCGGAGCTCGTCTGGCTCACGCCGTTGAGCGTGGTGGCCCGGGTCTGGCCGGCCGGGGTCGTGATCAAGGCCTTGCCGTCGGCGAGGCTGAACGCGGACGGGTTGTTCGCCGGCGTCCAGGCGCCACCCGCCTCGGCCGTCCCCCACCCGGCACCGGCCGGACGCTCGAAGGCGTCCTGCGCGGTGGCCGGGGTGACCGGGGGCACGACGACCGTTCCTGCCACGGTGACCTGCTTCTGGGTCGCCGCGGTGGCGCCGGCGTTGTCGGTCACGGTCAGCGTCACCGTGAAGGTGCCGTCGGCCGCGTAGGTGTGGCTCGCGGTCGCTCCGGTGGCGGTGGCTCCGTCTCCGAAGTCCCAGGTGTACCCGGTGACGGTGCCGTCGGTGTCGGTTGATCCCGATCCGTCGGTCGTCAGGGCGAGGCCGGTCACGCTCGTCGTGAAGGCGGCGGTCGGTGCGACGTTCGGCGGCGGCGCTTGCACCGTGACCGTGCTGGTCTTGGTGGCGGAGGCTCCCGCGTTGTCGGTCACGGTGAGCTTCACCGGGTACGCCCCTGCAGCCGCGTAGGTGTGACTCGCGGTGACGCCCGTCCCCGAGGTGCCGTCCCCGAAGTCCCAGACGTAGGACGCGATGGAGCCGTCCGAGTCGGTCGACGTCGAAGCGTCGAAGGAGGCGGTCAGGAACGTCGCCGCCTGCGTGAACGCCGCGGTGGGCGGCACGTTCGCCGGCGGCGCCGTGACCGAGCCGGAGGGCTGCGCGATCAGGTTGCCGAAGCGCGTCACCACGGTGCCGCCGGTGGCGGTGCCCGAGATGTACGAGCGGAGGCTCACCGAGCCGGCCGCCTGCAGGGCAGCGGTGCTGTCCGTGGCCGTCAGCTGCCAGGCGGTGGGCTCGGTCGATCCGATCGCCCAGACCTTGGCCTTGAGCTCGGTCGGCGAGGTCCCGACGGCCTGGAACCGGACCTGCAGCTGGGTACCGGGCAAGTAGGTCAGACCGTCGATGTTCACCGCCTTGAGGATCGTGTTCCCGTTCATCAGTTGGAGCTGCACGCCCTGGTTGTTCCGGATCCAGATCCGCGCGGCGTAGCTGTCGGCGCCGACGACGCGACCCATGACCGAGGCGTAGTTCCCGCCGCCGGTCGAGCTCTTGTCGAAGGACAGGCGGACCTGCGTCTCGGTGTCCGTGGCGCCGGCCGTGGTCAGCTTGGCTGTCCGCGTGAGGCCGACTGCGGTCGAGATGAGACCGCTGCCACCCGCCACGGAGTAGTTGGACGCCGCGTCGAGGGTCCAGGCGCCTCCCACGTCGGCGGAACCCCATCCGCCGGTGACCGAGCGGGCGAAGGTGTCCTTCGCCAAGACGGTCGCCGCGGGCGGAGCCACCACCGTGACGGCCTGCGAGGTCGTCGTACTGGCCCCGCCGTTGTCGGTGACCGTCAGCGCGAGCGTGTACGTCCCACCGGCGGCGTAGGCGTGTGCCGCCGTCGCACCCGTGCTGGTCGCGCCGTCACCGAAGTTCCACGCGTAGGAGGCGATCGTCCCGTCCGGGTCGCTCGACGCCGAACCGTCGACCGTGACCGTGAGGCCCGATGCGGTCGGGGTGAAGGCGGCGACCGGGGGCTGGTTCACCGGGACGGTCGTCACGACCGCCTGGCTCGTCTCTCCGAGGAGCCCCTTGTCGTCGGTCACCGTCAGGTGGACGGTGAAGGAGCCCGCCGAGGCGTACGTGTGACTCGGGTTGACGCCGGTCCCGGTCGTGCCGTCGCCGAAGTTCCAGGCGTACGAGGCGATCGTTCCGTCGGAGTCGCTCGATGCCGAGGCGTCGAACTGGACCCCCAGGTTCGCGACGGTCGCGGTGAACGACGCCGTGGGGGCGACGTTCGGTGCGACGACGGTCGCCGGGTGCTGCAGGGTCCCGGTTCCGCCGCGGTTGTCGGTCACCGTGAGCGTCACCGTGTAGGTGCCGGCCGCGGCGTAGGTGTGATCGGTCGTCACGCCGGTGCCGGTAGTGCCGTCGCCGAAGTCCCAGGCGTAGGACGCGATGGTCCCGTCGGAGTCGACCGAGCTCGACGCATCGAGGTGCGCGGTGAGGTCGGTGTTCGTGACGGCGAAGCCGGCGGTCGGAGCGACGTTCGGCAGGATGCCGAGCCCGAGGTCGTGGTGCTGGGTGACCTGCGCCGCGGTGAGCGGCTGCGCGTAGACGGCCACCTCGTCGATGCGTCCGGTGAAGGTGCCGGCCGTTCCACCCCACGTCGTGTCGGAGCCCACGCGCCAGTACCCGGTGTAGTCCTGGGCACTCGTCTGCGGGTTGGTCCCCTGGAGGACACCGTCGACGTAGAGCTTCATGCCCGCCGACGACTGCTGTGCCACGACGTGGTGCCAGGCCCCGTCGTTGTAGGCGGACTGGGTCGTGATCGTGTTGGTCTGACCGGTCCAGGTGCCGAAGGTGAGTTGGCCGCCGTTCTCCATGTAGATGTGCCGGTCGTAGCCGCCGGAACCGCCCTGCTGGTTGGAACCGAAGCCGACGATCTTGCCACCGTTGGTGGTCGTGGTGTTGAACCAGGCCTCGAGCGCGTAGCTCGTCGGGTTGGAGTAAGCGGTGTCGCTGGCGACACCTGCCCCATCGGGACCGAACTGTGCGGAGCGGTTCCCGGCGACGCCGGCGAGCGCACCGTTCTGGTCCTTCCCGACGGCACCGTAGTAGGTGGCGGGGCTGTCGTTCCGGCCGGAGTCCTTCGCCGTGGTGCCGGTCGTCTCATCGAAGCGCCAGTAGGACGTCGGGTCGAGGTTGAACACCGCTGCACCGTAGGCGTCGGTGGGAGCAGCCGGGACCGGCGAGGTCCGGCCGGAGGCCACGTAGTGGTTCACGATCGTGTCGCGGTCGAGGACCGTCGGGTAGATCGCGGTGTCGTCGATCGCGCCGGCGAAGTAGTCGCTCGAGCGCGAGCCCGGCCAACCGCCGAGGTTGTCGCCGCCGACCCGCCAGTAGCCGGTGAAGTCCTGGCCGCTCGTCGTGTCGGTGCGGCTGTCGAGCTTCTTGCCGTCCACGAAGAGCTGCATGCCGTTGGCGCCGAGCGTCGCGACCACGTGGTGCCACTCGCCGTCGTTGTACGCCTTCGAGGACTGGACGGTCCGGACGGTGCCCGGGTAGACACCGAACATCAGGCGCCCGTCGTTGTTCATGAAGATCATGCGGTCGTAGTTCCCGGAGGTCCCGGTGGAGTTCCCGCCGAAGCCGAGGATCTTGCCGCCACGGTCGGTGGTCGTCTTGATCCAGGTCTCAGCGGTGAAGGTGTTCGGTGCGTGCTGCGCCGTCGTGGTCGAGGCTGCGCTGTCGCTCGTGCCGGCGAACGTGGTCGCGGTCGTGTTCGAGCCGATGATCGAACCCGCCGTCCCGCGCGTCGTGTTGCTCGTGAGCGTCAGGTCGTCGCCGGTGGCCCAGTCGTAGCCGGTGGTGCCGCTGGCCTCGCCGAGCGGCCAGAACGACGTGGGACCGGACGCGAGGACGGCCTGCGCGTACGCCGAGGTGGAGCCGTCGGCGGACACGGTCACCGGGACGTTGTCACTCATCGTCGAGTTGCCGAGCGGATCGGTCACCTTGACGCGGTAGTTGACGGTCGTCCCCGGCGTCAGGCCGCTGTCGGTGTACATGAGGTTGCTGACCTTCCAGAAGGTCGAGCGCACGGACTTCGTCATGATCGGCGTCGCCGTCTGGTTGTTGCGGATCAGCTCGTACTTGAGGAGTTCGTTGTCGCGGTCGTTGTTCGTCTTCCAGGAGACGCGCACGGTGCCGCTGGCGAGCGAGACAGCGGTGACCGGGAACGCACTCCCCTTGAGCTTCGGACCCTCGAGGTTCGGTGCGACCGCCTTCGTCGCGAACCGGACCAGTCCCTGCTGCGACTTGTTGTTGACGGCGAGGAACTCCCCGCCGTAGACGACGTAGTTCGTGCTCGCCGCGACGCTCCACGGACCCTGGTTCTGGTTGGTCGCGGTACCGGGAGTGAAGTCCGGGAACCAGCTCAGGATGCTCGGCGTCGGTTGACCGGCGTAGTTGTAGTAGCCGTACGGGTCTGCCGTGGCCGTGCCGGTGGTGGTCTTCGAGAACGCCAGTGCGTTCTGGAAGGTCCACGGCTGGGTCTGCGGGAAGCCGCCGATGTTCCCGCAGTAGTGCGGGTGGCCGGCGATGTAGACGGCGTCGCCGTGCGAGGCGACCGAGTAGGAGTCGCCGTGGCAGTCCTCGACCCAGTTCATGTCGCCGTTCGCCCAGCCGGCGTTGAAGGCCCCCTCGAGGTTGCCCCCGGAGCCGAAGACGTAGCCGGTGCCGTAGACGTTGTTCGCGTCGCTCGTGAGCGAGTAGATCGCGGCGTTGGCGCCGCCGTTGCGGATGAGGCCGTTGACGTTCCACGGGAGGAGCGCACCGGCGGTCGCGTCCACGGCGCCGAGGCCGTAGCCGGGGTTGCTGCTGCCGTTGAGCGTCGTGAACGCTCCGCCGAGGATCACCTTGGACTGATCGGGCGCGATCGCGAGGGCGCGGACGACGCCGCCCTCGGTGACGGGCGCCCAGGGCAGGAGGGCACCGGCGTTCGTGAACGCCGCCGCTCCCTTCCTGGTCTGGCCGCCGGCGTTGGTGAATCCGCCACCGACGTACACCGTGCTGTTCGTCGCTGCGACGCTGTAGGCGATGTAGTTGAGTGCCGGGGCGAAGGACTTGAGGGCGCCGGTCGCCGTGTCGAACGCGGCGATCCGCGTCCGATCCTGCCCGTTGACCTTCGTGAAGCTACCGGCGACGTAGAGGGTCTTGCCGTCAGGCGAGGCTGTGACCGCCTTGACCTCGGCGTTGAGGACCGGAGCGAACGAGTTGATGAGCACGCCGGTGGTGAGGTCGTACGCGAGCAGGTAGGTGCGGTCGACCTCGCCGACGCCGGCTGCGTTGCCGGCCGGACGAGCCTTCGTGAAGGTGCCGCCCGCGTAGACGGTGTTCCCGACGACGACCTGCGACCACACGGTCTTGTTGATCTGCACCGTGGGCAGCGCGTCCGCCGAGACCGTCGATGCCTCGCCGGCGCCCTGGGGGACCGTGTCGGCCACCGCCGGAGCCGCCGTCGCGGTGAACGTGAGCAGCGCGGCGAACACCGCGCCGATCACGCCGAGCGCCACGGGCTTCTTCAACTTGGACGGGACGCCGCGGGCGTCGTTACGGCTCGGCGCGTGCGCGCTCGGTCGATCCTGGGATCGCAGAAATCTGGACACGGGTTCTCGGGTTTCGCTGGAGGCGGGCTCGGGGCGCGACAGAACTCCGCGGACGGGCCGAGGGGTGCGATCGTGTTTCGGATCCACGATCGCCGGCCAGGTGCAGGGGTGCCTCGCTCGTGAACCATAACGCGGGGGGCATCAGGGGCGTCACCCCCAAAACAGGTCCGATTTCACGGGGATCCTGCGGGGGTCAGCGCGGATCCGGATCGGGTCAGCGGGGAGCGGTGACCTGGAACACGGCCGCGGGGACGCCTGCCTGGTAATCGACCAGGATCGTGACGTCGTCCCGCTGCTCGACGGGCACCGTGAAGACGAACGTGGCCGTCGCGGTGTCCCCCGCCGCCACCTCCGGGTCGAAGGGCGCGGCGCCGGGTTCGGTGAGTGGCTCCGCCGGCACCCGGTCGGCTCCGGAGAACGCTGTGACGACCACCGAGCTGAGATCGATGCTGGCGTCGGTGGCGTTCTCGATCGTCGCCGTGAACCGGACCGCGGGTCCGGCTGTCTCGCCCGGGGCCTTCGCTTCGCCGTCGACCGCCTCGAAGTCGCCCAAGGAGACGGTCACGCCGGGCACGATCTCCACAGGTGCGTCACCGGCGACCGGGTCACGTTCGGGGAGGGCTTCGGCCGGGTCGGTGATGATGGGGCTCGGCGTGGGCGTGCCCGTGATGGCGGGCGGGTTCACGACGTCGCCGGTGCCGACGCGGTTGGCGTTCACCGCGAACACCACGACCACGGCCACCACCGCGACGACGACCGCCGCGAGCACCGAGATGACGACCATCCGGCGTCGGCGCCGCGGGTCGGGCGTGCTCGACGTGGGGGTCTGCTGCTCTGCTGCCGGCTCGCTCACGCCCGTACCTCTCCTCGACGACGGCCACCCGGCGCTCGATGCCCCGAGTGTACTGCCTCGGCTCCGTGCGCGGCCTCGTCCGGCTCGCGACCCCGGCCGCCGCTCATGTCACAATGGCTCACACCACCCGACGCCTCCCCGATCTCGCAGCGAACCCTCGGCTACCGAAAGGCACCGACGAACGCCGAGCGCGACCGATGCACCCGAGCACCGACCCCTGGAGGGTTCATGAGCGGACACCTGACCGTCCTGCAGCAGTTCCCCGTGCCACGCCCGACGACGAACCCGTATCTGGTGATGCTCGCCGACCATCTCCGCGCGGTCCCCGGGGTCTCGGTGCAGAACTTCACCTGGAAGGGCGCGCTCCTCGGGCGGTACGACGCGTTCCACATCCACTGGCCCGAGATCCTCGTGTCGGGGCACACCCCGCTGAAGCAGTTCCTCCGCCAGTGCCTCACCGTGCTGCTCATCGTCCGGCTCGCGGTCACCCGGACCCCGATCGTCAGGACGGTGCACAACGTCGAACTCCCGCAGGACATCTCGCGGGTCGAGATCACGCTGCTCCGCCTCATCGACCGACGCACGGACTTCCGGATCACGCTCAACGAGACGACGACCCTGCCCGAGGACCAACCGTCCATCCTGATCCCGCACGGCCACTACCGTGAGTGGTTCGCCCGTCACCCGCGCGCTGCACAGCAGGACGGCCGGTTCGGGTACTTCGGGCTGATCCGCCGCTACAAGGGTGTCGAAACCCTCATCGAGGCGTTCCGTTCCGCGGTGTCGACGACCCGCGGACTCTCGCTCCGCGTCGGCGGCAAGCCGTCGACGGCGGAACTCGCCGACACCCTCACCTCGCTGGCCGGCCGGGAGGACGACGTCCTGCTCGACCTCCACTTCCTCGGTGACGACGAACTCGTGGACATCGCGACCTCGTCGGAGCTCGTGGTCCTCCCGTACCGGTTCATGCACAACTCCGGCAGCACGCTGGCCGCCCTGTCGCTGGACCGCCCGGTGCTCGTGCCGGACAACGCCGTGAACCGACTCCTCGAAGCCGAGGTCGGGCCCGGTTGGGTCCATCGGTTCTCCGGCGAGCTCGATGCCGAGGCACTGCTCTCGGCGATGGAACACGTCCGCGCCACAGCGCGCGGTCCGGTGACGTTCGTCGACCGTGATTGGGATCTCGGAGCCGCACGACACGTCGAGGCCTACCGACGGGCCATCGCCGCCCGACGCGGAGCTCCGGCGCCCACGGCCGGGGCCGCGCGATGACCGGGTCGTCCGCAGGCAGGCCCGACGCCCGTACTGCCGAGGTCCGCCTCGTCGTCGGCATCCTCACCTTCCGACGCCCGACAGCCCTTGCCGGGAGCCTGCCGAAGGTGCTGGAGCAGACCCGGTGGCTCCGCGATGCCGACGCGGCGGTCGTGAGCACCGAGGTGCTCGTGATCGACAACGACCCCGCGGCGAGCGCCAGGGAGGTCGCCGGGTCGACGGCGGGCGTCCGCTACGTGGTGGAATCGACACCGGGCATCGCGGCGGCGAGGAACCGGGCGCTCTCCGAGGCGGACCCGGCCGAGCTCCTCGTCTTCATCGACGACGACGAGGAACCGGGCGAGCACTGGCTGCTGCCCATCGTCGAGACGTGGCGGGCGACGGGCGCTGCGGCGGTCATGGGTCGCGTGCAGTCGCACCTGCCGGAGGGCACCGACCCGTGGGTCGTCGCGGGCGGGTTCTTCGACCGCGTGCAGCGCCCGACGGGCACCGTCATCGGCGAGGCCGCCGCCGGGAACCTGCTCCTGGACCTCGACCAGGTCCGCGCACTCGGCGTGCGGTTCGAGTCGAAACTCGAGCTCGGCGGTGGCGAGGACACGCTCTTCAGCAAGCACCTCGTCCGGCGGGGCGGGCGGATCGTCTGGTGCAACGAGTCCGTCACCCACGACTTCGTCGAACGGGACCGAGCGACGAAGCGCTGGGCGTTGCAGCGCGCGTGGAGCCATGGCAACACCAGGATCACGGTGGAGCGGTACTTCGCGTCGGGGCGCCGTGACCGAGCGCGGATCCGTGTGGTCGCGGCGGTGGGTGGTGCCGCTCGGGCCGCGGTCGGTGTCGCACGTTCCGTGTTCGGGACGCTCACCGGCTCGCTCCATCACCGGGCGCGCGGCGCGCGAGCCATCCGGAAGGGTGGCGGCATGTTCGTCGGCGCCTTCGGCGTGGTCTTCCGCGAGTACGCGCGGGACGAGCGATCATGAGCGGTCTCGGATCACGGCTCAAGGATCGCGTGAAGCGGTCGCTACCGGCCCTGGGCTCGATCGTCGAGGTCGAGACCTCGACCCCCACCGTCGTGTTGACCTACGACGACGGGCCGCACCCGGTCGGTACGGACGGCGTCCTCCGATCCCTCGCCGACGCCGGGGCGACCGCCACGTTCTTCGTCCTGCTGAGCAGCGCTCGCCGTCACCCGGAGCTCATCCCGCGGATCACCGCGGAGGGGCACGAGATCGCCCTGCACGGTGTCGACCACCGGCGTCTCACGGCGTTCACAGCTGAGCAGGTCACCCGGCGCACCGTCGACGCGAAGCACGAGCTCGAGGACCTCGCCGGTACGCCCGTCCGATGGTTCCGGCCACCGTACGGGGCTCAGCATCTCGCGACCTGGCGTGCCATCCGCCGGGCCGACCTCGAATCCGTGCTCTGGTCGGCGACCACCTGGGATGCGCGCGCCGTCGCCGCCGAGGAGCGCGTCGCCCACGCCCTGGCCGACTGCCGCCCGGGGACGATCCTGCTGGCGCACGACGCCTTCGCCGGACCGGCCGACGGTGTCGACGACGGAGCCGAGCCCGAGGTCGACCGCGGGGCGCTCACCGCGACCCTGCTCGCCGAGTTCCGGGCGCGAGGCTGGGTCGGTCGGTCGCTCGCCGATGCGCTCGAGCACGGTCGACCGGTCAAGAGCGCCGTCTTCTCGTCCTGAGCCCTGTCCGGGTGCCACTCGAAAGTGGACTCGGCAAGCCGTGATGCCCCTCATAGGCTCGCAAGTGGCCCGATGGACGCGCCGAGCACCGGAGTCGATCCAGCCGGCTCCGTGCGCACACCACACGAGCACGCCAGGGGGCGACAGCATGACCGATCGAAGCACCGTCGGACGCGTCGGCTACGCCGCAGGGGCCTTCGACCTCTTCCACGTCGGTCACCTGAACATCCTTCGCCACGCCAAGAGCGCGTGCGACTACCTCATCGCCGGAGTCGTCTCGGATGAGCTGCTCCGCACCCGCAAGCGCATCGAGCCCGTCGTCCCGCTGACGGAGCGTCTCGAGATCGTCCGCCACATCGGCTTCGTCGACGAGGCCGTCGAGGAGACCTGGGACGACAAGCTCCAGGCCTGGGACGCGCTCCGGTTCGACATCTTCTTCAAGGGCGACGACTGGCGCGGGACCGCCGAGGGCCTCCGGCTCGAAGCGGAGTTCGCCAAGGTCGGCGTCGAGGTCGTCTACTTCCCGTACACGATGAGCACCTCGAGTACGGCGCTCCGCCGTGCCCTCGCCCAGCTCGAGGAGCAGCGCGAGCTCGACACGACGCTCGTCCAGGCCTGACACCCGCCCTCCCCGCGCCCGTTCCGCCGCCGCGGCCACGCTCCCGTTCGCCACGACAGCGAGGTACTGTTGGACGGATCGACTCACAGGGCGGTGGACACATGACGAAGGCTCGGCAGGCGTTGCTCGCCCGGCTCACCGGCTCGCTGCCCGTCCACGGTTCGATCGTCGGCGTCGCGACCGACGAGCGCACGGTCGTCATCACGTACGGCGACGGCCCGAGTCCCGACGGGACGCCGGGGGTCCTCGACGCCCTCGCCGAGGCCGGAGCGACCGCGACGTTCTTCGTCCTCGTCGGCCGCGCGCGGAAGTACCCGGAGCTCCTCGAACGCATCGTCGCCGGTGGGCATGAACTCGCGCTGCACGGCGACGACCACGTTCGCCTCACCGACTTCTCCGAAGAGGTCGCCTACCGGCGCACCCTCGCCGCCAAACAGGAGCTCGAGCAGCTGAGCGGCCAGCCGATCGAGTGGTTCCGGCCGCCCTACGGCGCGCAGAGCATCGAGACGTGGCAGGCCGTCAAACGAGCCGGCCTGCAGACCGTGCTGTGGACCGCGACCGCCTGGGACGTCAAGGACGTCGGCGAGCACGAGCGCGTCGCCCACGCCGTCCGGCACTGCCACCAGGGCTCGATCCTGCTCGCCCACGACGGATTCGCCGGCCCGGCCGACGGCGTCGACGACGGCCCGGAACCCGAGGTCGACCGCGGTGCGCTCGCAGCCGAGCTGCTGAGCGGGTTCGCCCGCGAGGGTCTCGTCGGCCGCTCGCTCGGCGAAGCGCTGCGCGAGGGCAAGGCCGTCCGCCGGGCCCGCTTCACGGAATAGCCGCCAGCGGCTCCGGCTCCCCAGCCCCTGAGCCGCCGCCGGTCCCTGAGCCTGTCGAAGGGCGTCATCAGCGACCGGAACAGCCCCTCAGTCCTTCGCGAACCGGTCCGTCGCGTCGATGAGCGCCGACAGGATGCCCGGCTCGTCGAAGGCGTGCCCCGCGTCGGGGATGATCGAGAAGTCCGCCTCCGGCCACGCCCGGTGCAGGTCCCACGCGGTGAAGACCGGCGTGCACATGTCGTAGCGGCCCTGGACGATCACACCGGGGACTCCGGCGAGCTTGCCTGCGTCCCGGATGAGCTGCTCAGGTTCGAACCAGCCTTTGTTCGTGAAGAAGTGGTTCTCGATGCGCGCGAACGCCACCGCGAAGTGCGGGTCGGTGAAGCGCGCGACGGTCTCCGCCTGCGGGAGCAGCGTGATCGTCGACGACTCCCACCGCGACCAAGCGACGGCCGCCGGCCCGTGGACGGCCGGGTCCTCGTCGAACAGCCGCCGGTGGTAGGCCTCGATGAGGTGGCGGCGCTCGCCGACCGGGATCGGCTCGAGGTAGCCCTCCCACAGGTCGGGGAAGACCGCGGAGGCACCACCCTCGTAGAACCAGTCGAGCTCGGCGTCGCGCAGGGTGAAGATGCCGCGGAGCACGAGCTCGGTGACGCGCTTCGTGTGCTTCTGGGCGTAGGCGAGCGCGAGCGTCGACCCCCAGGACCCGCCGAACACCATCCAGCGCTTGATCTTCAGCGCCTTGCGGAGGACCTCGAGGTCGGCGACGAGGTGCCAGGTCGTGTTCGTCGACAGGTCGGCCGCCGGGTCGCTCGCGTGCGGCGTGCTCCTGCCGCAGCCGCGCTGGTCGACGAGGACGATGCGGTAGCGCTTCGGGTCGAAGAGCCGACGGTGGACGGGACTCGTCGCGCCGCCAGGGCCACCGTGGAGGAACACGACGGGCTTGCCGTCGGGGTTGCCGGAGGTCTCCCAGTACAGCGACTGCCCGTCGCCGACGTCGAGCATGCCGGTCTCGTACGGCTCGATCTCGGGATACAGCTCAGCCATGCGGTCCACTTCCTCCTGCGTTCACGACATGTGTCTCACCTAGCATGCCGCACCCATCGCCCCACAGCTCGCGAGGGGTCCCGAATGGTCCCCTCGGCACGCGCTGAACCGACCATTCGGGACCCCTCGCGGGCTAGAGCTGGTCGGCGGACACCGAGAAGGTGTCGCAGGCGGACGGACCGGACTGGTACCCGGTCATGAACCAGCGCTGACGCTGCTCGGCGGAGCCGTGGGTCCAGGCCTCGGGGTTCACCTGGCCGGTCGCGGCCTCCTGGATGCGGTCGTCACCGACGGCCGCCGCGGCGCTCAGCGCGTCGTCGATCTCCTGCTGGGTCACGGGCTTCAGGAAGGCGACCCCCTTCGCGTCCTCCGTGTCCGACGCCGCGGCGACCCAGGCACCGGCGAAGCAGTCGGCCTGGACCTCGATCCGTACGGAGTCGGAGGCGGGCCCGGTACCGCTGCGATCGGCGCGGTCCATGATGCCGGCGAGCGCCTGGATGTGGTGCCCCCACTCGTGGGCGACGACGTACATCTCGGCGAGCGGTCCGCCCGACGCCCCGAAGCGGTCGCGCAGTTCAGCGTAGAAGCTGGTGTCGATGTAGATGGTCTGATCCGGAGGGCAGTAGAACGGGCCGGTGGCGCTCGTGGCGGCCCCGCAACCCGTGTTCGTCTGCTGATCGAAGATGATGAAATCGGCCGGCGAGGTGTAGTCGGCACCGAGCGCGGGCAGCTCCTCGGCCCAGTAGGCGTCGAGCGACGAGTAAGCACCACCCATGCGGCAGTCGACGCTCGCGTTCGCGTCGGCGCCCGTCTGGCACTCGTCGGAGAGCTGGGTCTCCTCCTGCTGGCCCCCGCCGACACCCGCGCCACCGAGGATGCCCGACACGTCGACCCCGAGGAACTGCGAGATGAGGGCGATCACGATGACGCCGACCGCGCCGCCACCGACGGCGATGCCGGTCGTGCGGCCCCGTCGCTTGACCTTGTTCCCGCTGATGTCGGCGTTGTCGTTGAACGTCATGTCGGCACCCTACCGCGCAGCGCGAGGTGAGGCATATCGTCGCCGGACCCTTGCGCCGACGACGATCTGCCTCCCGTCAGCCGGCTGCGGTCAGCGCTGCTTCTTCGTGAGCGTCTTCTCGTCGACGGGCGCGTCGCCCGAGGCGCGGAGGGCGGCGAAGTAGTCGGCGGCCTCCTGCTGACGCTGCGCCTCCTGGCCCGTCGCAATGGGTGCCCGCACGTGCTCGGGCGCGAAGCCGAACGCCTCGACGAGATCGAGGGCGTGCGGACGCAGCCGGGAGATGAGGCGGTCGACGTAGGCGCTGACGGCCTGGCCGCGCTGCGGCGAGAGGCGCCCGTGGATGAGGTACCAGGCGAGGTGCTTCTCGATGAGCGAGAGCCCGAAGAGGTCGTGCACCCAGGTCAGTACCTGCTTCGTCCCGGGATCCTGGATCTGCTCGACACCCTCGGTGAACGCCTCCCACTGCAGGAGCTCGCCATGGGCGCGCGCCGCCTCGATGAGCTCGTTCTGGTGTGCATTGAACAGGTCGGACGCGGCCTGCTTCGAGAGCTTGTTCGCGCCGCGCAGCTTGGTCGCGACCTCGGCGATCATCGACTCGACGCGCTCGGTCAGCAGCTCGCGTTGGACGTTCGTGTCGCGCAGCTGGCTCACCGAGCGTGCGGTGGACCCGAAGTCCTTCACGGTCTGCGCAAGGCTCCGGAGTCCGCTGCTGTGGACGGCGCGGTCGGTCGCCTGCTCGACGACGTAGCGGGCGAGCGCACCGGCGTCGACCTTCGCGAACTTCCGGCTGTAGTCGGTGAGGAGTCGCTTGGCGACGAGCTGCAGCAGCACGTTGTTGTCGCCCTCGAACGTCGCGTAGACGTCGAGGTCGGCGCGCAGGCCGGTGAGGCGGTTCTCCGCGAGGAAGCCGTTGCCACCGCATGCCTCGCGCGCCTCCTGGAGCGTGTCGAGCGCGTGCCAGGTCGACAGCGGCTTGAGGGCCGCCGCGAGCGTCTCGAGGTCTTGACGGTCGTCGTCCGAGTCGGCCTTGCCGCTGAACACCTCGTCGAACTTCACGAGCAGTCGGTCGTGGGCGAAGATCTGCGCGTACGTCGTCGCAAGGCGCGGCAGGAGCCGACGCTGGTGGCGCTGGTAGTCGAGGATGACCTCTTCCTGGGTGTCGCTGCCCGCGTTGAACTGCCGACGCTCACTGCCGTAGGTGATCGCGATCTGGAGGGCGAGCGCGGAGGCCGACGTGGCGGCCCCGTCGAGGGACACCCGGCCCTGGACGAGCGTCCCGAGCATGGTGAAGAAGCGACGCCCGGGGCTCTTGATCGGCGAGGAGTAGGTGCCGTCCTCGGCGACGTCGCCGTAGCGGTTGAGGAGGTTGGTGCGCGGCACGCGCACGCCGGTGAAGTGGAGCCGGCCGTTGTCGATGCCGTTGAGCCCGCCCTTCAGACCGTCGTCCTCGCCGCCGATCCCGGGGAGGAACGCACCCTCGTCGTCGCGGATCGGCACGTAGAAGCAGTGCACACCGTGGTTCACGCCCTTCGTGATGAGCTGCGCGAACAGCGTCGCCGCCTTCCCGTGGACCGCTGCGTTGCCGAGGTAGTCCTTCCACGCCGCGCGGAACGGGGTGTCGATGACGAACTCCTGGGTCTCCGGGTCGTACGTCGCGGTGGTCGCGATCGAGGCGACGTCGGAGCCGTGACCGGACTCCGTCATCGCGAAGGCGCCGGGGACGTCGAGGTTCATCGCGCCGGGCAGGAACGCGTCGTGGTGCGGCTCGGTGCCCAGGTGCAGGATCGCCGCACCGAAGAGCCCCCACTGCACACCGGACTTGATCTGGAGGGACGGGTCGGCGAGGACGAGCTCCTCGAACCCGGCGATGTTGCCGCCGTGGTCGTCGGCGCCGCCGAGGCGCTTCGGGAACGCCTTGTGCACCTGACCGTTCTCGACGAGGAGCTTGAGCTGGTGGAAGACGCGGTCGCGATGGTCGTCCATCGACTGGCCCTCGATGCGCTGCATCTCCGGCTTGGCGGCGAGCGCCCGGGACGCGAGACGGGCCTCAGGCCAGGTGCCGAGCAGCTGGTGCGCCAGCGCCGGGACGTCGATCCGCGCGTCGGACGGCGCCACCTCGACCGTCGCTGCCGTGCTCCCGCTGACGCTCGTCCGGATCGCTGTGTCGACCATCGCTCTGTCCTGCCTTTCACCCATGAAAACCTCCCACAATGGTAGGACTGTCATAACGATGGGTGAAAGCGCCTGTGGGATGTGGACAAGGGCCCGCCCGATCGTCGTCGATCGACTTGGTCCTCCCCCACAGCTGTCGCAGCTGGCTCTCAGGAGCGGCGTCAGGCGTTGGCGGCGACGACCTCGATGAGCGCTCGCCCGTAGGCGTCGAGCTTCTTCGCGCCGATGCCGCTGATGCCGTCGAGCGCGCCGAGCGAGTCGGGCTTCGCCGTCGCGACCTCCCGCAGAGTCGCGTCGCCGAAGACGATGTAGGCGGGGACGCCCTGCTCCTTCGCCACCCCGGCTCGCCAGGCACGCAAGGCCTGGAACAGCTCGGCCGCGGCGGGCTCGAGCTCGGCGTTCGCGCTCGACGAGCGGGAGGACGACCTCGACGAGGAGCGGGCGGCGCGTTCCGGCTCGCGACGCATGGCGACCGGCCGGTTCCCCGCGAGCACCTCGGCGCTCCCCTCGGTGAGGCCGAGCGTGCCGTACTCGCCGACGGTGGCCAGGAGGTCGCGTGCGAGCAGCTGACGGACGACGCCGCGCCATTCCTGGTCGCTGAGGTCCTCGCCGATGCCGAAGGTCGCGAGTTCGTCGTGCCGCTGCTGGGCGACGCGGTCGGTGCGCTTGCCGCGGAGGATGTCGATGATCTGCCCCGCACCGAAGGACTGGTTGCGCTCGCGCTTCAGGCGCACGATCGTCGAGAGGAGCTTCTGCGCCGGCACGGTGCCGTCCCAGGTGACCGGGGGTTCGAGACAGGTGTCGCAGTTGCCGCACGGCGTGGAGGGCTGACCGAAGTAGCGCAGCAGGTTGACCCGGCGGCAGTCGACGGTCTCGCAGAGGGCCAGCATCGCGTCGAGGTGGGCGCTGAGATTGCGCTGGTGCGCGAGGTCGCCCGGCGACTCGGCGATCATGCGCCGCTGCTGGACGACGTCCTGCAGACCGTACGCGAGCCAAGCGATGGACGGCTCGCCGTCTCGCCCCGCGCGGCCCGTCTCCTGGTAGTAGCCTTCGACGCTCTTCGGGAGGTCGACGTGGGCGACGAAGCGGACGTCCGGCTTGTCGATCCCCATGCCGAAGGCGATGGTCGCGACCACCACGACGCCGTCCTCGCGGAGGAAGCGCGACTGCGCCGCGGCACGCACGGAGGCGTCGAGTCCGGCGTGGTACGCCACGGCGTCCACCCCGTTGTCGCGCAGCAGCTGTGCCGTCTGCTCCACCGTCTTCCGACTCAGGCAGTAGACGATCCCCGCGGTGCCGGCCGGCTGCTCCTTCACGAACGCGACGAGCTGCTTGCGGACCTCGTTCTTGCCGACGATCCGGTACTGGATGTTCGGGCGGTCGAAGCTCGAGACGAAGTGCTTCGCCTCGCCGAGGTGGAGCCGCTGCGTGATCTCCTGGTGCGTCGCCTCGGTCGCGGTCGCCGTGAGTGCGATGCGCGGGACGTCGGGCCAGCGTTCGGCGAGCTCGCCGAGCATGAGGTAGTCGGGACGGAAGTCGTGCCCCCACTGCGACACACAGTGCGCCTCGTCGATCGCGAGCAGGGCGATGGTGCCCTGGCCGAGGAAGCGCCGGGTCGCCTCGGAGCTCAAACGCTCGGGCGCGACGTAGAGGAGGTCGAGCTCGCCCGCGAGGTAGGCCTGTTCGACCCGGGAGCGCTCAGCCGGATCCTGGGTCGAGTTGAGGAACGCGGCGCGGACACCGACGGCGAGGAGGGCGTCGACCTGGTCCTGCATGAGGGCGATCAGTGGGGAGACGACGATGCCGGTGCCCGGCCGGAGCAGGGCGGGGATCTGGTAGCAGAGGCTCTTGCCCCCACCCGTCGGCATGAGGACGACCGCGTCGCCGCCGCCGGCGACCTGCTCGATGATCTGCTGCTGCTCACCGCGGAACGCGTCGTACCCGAAGACCGTGTGGAGTGCCTCCTGCGCCGTGGCGAACTTCTGGCCTGCCGCACGCACCGCCACCACAGGCGGAGCGGCGGGAGCCGAGTTGACAGCACCGCTCCCCCAGGCGACGCCACCGCCGAGATACGCGTCGTCGGGCGGCGGGGCGTCGAAGTCGTCGGGAGCGTCCGCGTCGTCCGGGATCCAGTCGGGTTCGGTGCTCCAGCTCATCCGTCGATCGTAGCCGCAGCGGCTGACACCCCGGTGCCCCTCCACAGGAACGGATCCGAAGAATTTCGCTCCTCTTAATGCGCGACCCCGTCCGAGTCGCGATCGGATCTTTTTCCAAACCACCCCCGAGGGGGCTCCGAAGTGTCATCGAGGGCCGGTTCTGAGAGGCACTCGACAACCGGTCCAAACCTCATCAAAGGAGAATCACATGCGTACCATCAAGCGAAACCACATGGCAGTGCTCGCACTCGCCGCCGTCGCGACCTTCGGCCTCGCCGCCTGTTCCAGCGGCTCCAGCTCCGACAGCGGTTCGTCGATGGAGCCGAGCTCCGCTCCCTCCGAGTCGAGCATGACCTCCGACCCCGCAGCGGACCTCGTCGGCTCGGGCTGCGCCGCCTACGCCGAGGCTGTCCCGGACGGTGCAGGCTCCGTCGCCGGCATGTCGGCCGACCCCGTCGCCGTCGCCGCGTCGAACAACCCGCTCCTCACCACGCTGACCGCTGCGGTCTCCGGCCAGCTGAACCCCGACGTCAACCTCGTCGACACGCTGAACGGCTCCGAGTTCACCGTCTTCGCCCCGGTCGACGACGCGTTCAAGAAGATCGACGCCGCGACGATCGACAGCCTCAAGACGCCTGAGGGTGCCGCGACGCTGACCTCGATCCTCACGTACCACGTGATCCCCGGCCAGATCGCTCCGTCCGACATCGACGGTGAGCAGACCACCGTCGAGGGTGGAACCGTCAAGGTCGAGGGCTCGGGTGACAACATCACCGTCAACGGTGCCAAGGTCATCTGCGGTGGCGTCAAGACCGCCAACGCGACCGTGTACCTCATCGACTCGGTGCTGATGCCGCCGGCAAAGTAGCCGACCGCGGGTTCACCCGCACGCTACACCGGTAACAGCGACAGCCCCGTCATCCTCTCGAGGATGGCGGGGCTGTTCCGTTGTGTGGGGACCCTTCGACAAGCTCAGAGTCCGGGCGGGGTACGGCTCAGGGTGCGGAGGTGTCCGTGCCCTGGTCGTCCGAGACGTGCTCCGGCTTCCGCCGGGTCACGAGGAGCACGCCGATGCCGGCGATCAGGACGACGCCGATCGCGCCGACGATCCACCACACATCACCGCTCAAGCCGCCGTCGGATGACGACTGCGGCTCGACACCGCCCGCCTCCGACGAGGGCTCGACCGTGGAGGCACCGCCCGTCGCGCACGCGGGCTTCGCGCTCCCCGTCGCGAGTTCCTGGCCCTCGGCCGGCGCCCACTCGAAGGTGTAGCTGCCCGACAGCGGGTGGCCGTCGGTCGAGACGAGCTGCCAGACGACGGTGTACTCGCCGGCTTGCCCGAGCTGCAGCGGCATGACGAGCGCCGGGCCGTTCACGGCTGCGCAGGCGGTGCCGTAATACAGCCGCTCGTCACCGGGACCGGTCACCTGGATCTGGTTGGACTGGCCGGCGTCCCCGAGGTCGAGCAGGTTGTCGTTCGTCGTGATGACGAGCTGCTCCGGCTGCTCCGTGATCGTCGACCCCTCGGCCGGCGTCGTCGAGATGATGCTGTTGTGCGCTGAGGCCGGCTGGGCCACGGCGAGCACCGCTGCGACCGCGAGGAACGCGGTCGCAGCGGTGCCGACGAGACGGCGACGGCGGGAGACCGTCATCAGGCCTGGCGCTTCGCGTCGGACGCTGCGCGGCGTGCGGAGGCAGCGATGACGATGCCGGCGGCACCGACGACGAGACCGGCGATGCCGAGCACGCGGCCCAGCACGTCGGTGCTGCCGGCGTCGGTCGCGGCGGCGGCCTCGGTGTGGTCGCCGTCACCGTCGTCGTCCGTGGCGGCGCCACCGTGGTGGTCGCCGGCCTCGGCAGCGGTCACGACGACGACCGGCGCCGGCGACTCGAGGTCGTCCTCGGTCTGACCGTCCTTCGCGACGTCGGTCCAGTCGGTCTGGCCGACCTCGCAGGTCTGCGTCACCGGGAAGACGAGCGTCTTGCCCTCGGCGTCGGCCGGCAGCTGGACCTGGAAGGAGACGGTGTCGCGGTACCCGTCGGCGAGCGGCGTCTTGGCCGTGTAGACGACCGTGCCGACACGCTCGGCGAGCTGCTCACCGTGGCTGTCGGTGATGGGCTTCGCGAGCGGGGCCAGCTGCTTGTCGATGGTCCAGTTCGGGTTGACCGTCGGCGTCACGGCGTTGATCTCCTCGGGGATCTCGAAAGAGAGGCTCGTCGTGGGCGAGCCGTCGCAGCCGTGACCGACGGCGAAGCTCAGCACCGTGTAGGAGCCGGCGGCCGTGGAGGTCGGCGTGACGCTGACGTGGGCGCTGGCTGCCAGCGGTGCGCCGACCGCGAGGAGCGCTCCGGCGCCGATGGCGACGGCACCGAGTACGGCGGGCTTGCGGAAGGTGGGGCGGGGGGTGGTTGCGTTCATGATCGTCCTGTCGACTGATCCGCACGGCGTCGAGCGTGCGGAATGGGGATGGTCACGCCGGATGGCGCGCCGAAGGGTGCTGCTGCGCTGGGCCGACCCGGCCACGCACGGCACCCGTCCCGGTCGGACGGTGATGCGTCGGTCAGGCGGCGGCGAGCGCCGGCGGACCGCGGTGTCGCAGGTGGAGCAGGACCACCCCGAGGTTGCGGGGGCGACGGTTGACCCGGACCCAGCGCACCCGACGGGGCGCGGGGACGAGGTGGGTCGGTGCTGCACGGCGGGCGAGGATCCGGACGGTCAGCGCGGCGAGCGCGGCGAGCGTCGCGCGTTCGGCGAACAGGATGGCGGCGATGGTCGCGACGGCCGCGACGAGGTGCGCCGCCCACATCGTGGTGTCGCCGTGCGAGTGTGCCGTGGTGACGCCGCCGGTCGCGAGTTCGACGACCCCGTGCCGGTGCCAGTCGGCGGGGCCCGCCGCGCCGCCGGAGGCGACCGTGGCACTGACGGTGCTCGGGACGAGGGTGAAGAGCGCGTGGTAGCCGAGCTGACTCACGAGCACGGAGGCGACGACCCCGAGTGCGGTGATACGGCGGCCGGCGAGGAGGACACAGACCAGGACGGCGAAGGTTCCACCGACCAGGAGCACGAACGCGGACGGCGCGGCGGCCCCACCGATCGTGTGCGAGAGGGCGGCGGCGAAGGTGGCGAACGCGGCTGCGGCGGTGCCGCGGGCGACACGGGCCCACCGTTCCGTCATGCGCTGCCTCCGGGAGAACGAGCGGACCAGGTGTCGACGCTCGTGCTCACAGCCTACCCGAGCGCCGCCCTTCGACAGGCTCAGGGACCGGGGAGCAGGTACTCAGGGACCGGAGAGAGTGCTCAGGCCCCGGTGTCGGCGACGAACAGCAGCACGATCGAAGCGATGGAGCAGACGACGCCGATGCCGAAGGTCACGCCGAAGAGCAGTCGGAGCGCTCTCGTGTGATCGGCCGTCCGGCGGAAGCGTGCGCGCGACGGTTCCCGGCGGGCGTAGAAGACGTTCGGCTCCTCGGGGTCGCGGAGAGCGTCGAACTCCGCGTCCGTGACGGGTCGTGAGTACAGCTCGGCCGACTCGGTCATCCAGCGGACCTCGCGCCCCTGCCCGCCGTCCGCGTCGTCCGGCAGGTCCACGATGACCCCGTGCGTCTCCACCCAGCTGCCGTCCGCGGCCCGCGCGATGAGCATGACGAGCAGCACGACGACGGCGCTGCCGAAGCCGATCCAGGTGAAGACCTCGAGGACGAGGCCGAGGAGATCGTGGGGGTCCACGATCACATGCTATCCGGCGGGCGGACCCACGACCCGGACGGCCTCCCTCAGACGGACTCGGGTCGCTTCTGTCGCATGGGCTCGGCCGGCTGGTCCGGACCGTTCCAGACGCCGATGATGCCCCACGCGACCGCGGCGATCGGGACGGCGAGGACCGCGCCGACGATGCCGCCGAGGATGGTGCCGGCCGTCAGGGCGAGGAGGACGACGAGGGCGTGCAGTTTGAGCGAGCGGGCCATGACGACGGGCTGGAGGAAGTTGCCCTCGAGCTGGTTCACGAGCACGACGACGCCGACGACGATGAGGGCGGCGACCGGACCGTTGGCGACGAGCGCGACGAGGGCCGCGAGGATGCCCGCGGCGGTCGCACCGACGATCGGGATGAAGGCGGTCAGGAACACGATGACGCTGAGCGGGAGGGCGAGGGGGACCCCGATGATCGCGAGGCCGATACCGATACCGATCGCGTCGACGGCCGCGATGGTCGCCGTGCCGCGCACGTACCCGCCGAGGGTGTCCACCGTCTTGCCGCCGATGCGCTTGGCACGGTCGTATGCGGTTCCGGTGAAGGGGCGGAGCAGGAACTCCCACAGCCGCGGCCCGTCCTTGAGGAAGAAGAACAGGACGACGACCATGAGCACCAGACCGGTGAGGAAGCTCGCCGTCGCGGAGACGCCGGCGAGCGCCCCGCTGCCGAACTGACTCGAGGTGAGGAAGTCGACCGCGGTCTGCTTGGCGTCCTCGATCTGCTTCTCGTCGATGTCGAACGGCAGGGTGCCGAGCCAGTCCTGCAGCTGACCGAAGCCCTTCGAGGCGGAGTCGACGAGGTCGTCCCATTGGCTGCGCACGGCCCAGACGATGAGCCACCCGATGCCGCCGAGGACGACGAGGATCGAGACGAGGGCGATCCAGGTGGCGAGGATCGACGGGAGCCCCTTCGATCGCATCCACCGCATGAGCGGGTAGATCGCCGAGGCGAGGATGAGTGCGATGACGACGGGGATCATCACGAGCGAGAGCTGGGTCAGCGCGAAGACGATCAGCGCGGCGACCGCGACGATGGCGAGCGTCTGGACACTCCGGGTCGCGAGCGTGCCGATGCGGTCGTGCCAGAGGCCGCGGGCGAGCGGCTCCGGTGCGTCCTCATGCTTGTCGAACAGGCCCATGGGATCCCCAATCTCGGCAGCGGCGGAGCCGGACGGGCCCCGCGCCCAGTCAACCACGTCGGTGCGGGCCGAGGTCAGGCCGAGCGGGAGTAGCGTTGTCCGTGATAAGGAGGCGCTCATGACGAGACTCGACGCCGACCCGGTCCCCAGCGTCTGCCACGCACCTGACGGATCCGGGACGAGACTCCTCGAGGCCCGCGAGGTCCCCCTGGGCGGCGTCCGCGGCCTGAGCGTCCACCGCACCCTCCCGCAGCGCGAGCTGCCGATGATCGGCGCCTGGTGTTTCCTCGACCGCTTCGACGAGGACCGTTCGCTGATGCGCGTCCTGCCGCATCCGCACACCGGCCTGCAGACCGTGACGTGGCCGCTGGTCGGCGACATCCGCCACCGCGACAGCGTGGGCAGCGACGTGGTCGTCCGCCCGGGCGAGCTCAACCTCATGACGAGCGGCCGGGGCGTGTCGCACTCCGAGTTCTCGGTGGGCGAGGAAGCGGCCGCCATGCACGGCCTCCAGCTGTGGGTGGCGCTCCCGGAGGCCGCCGCCTCGGTGCCGGCGGCGTTCGAGCAGCACACGGACCTGCCCGTCCACCGCGCTCCGGGTTTGGAGGCGACCGTCCTCGTCGGCACGCTCGGCGGGGCGACGTCGACCGCGACCGTCCACTCGCCCCTGCTCGGTGCCGACGTGACGCTCGAGGCCGACACCGTCGTCGAGGTGCCGGTGGATCCGGCCTTCGAGCACGGCGTCCTGGTGCTCGACGGGGTGCTCGAGGTCGGCGGCGTCGAACTCGACTCGGGCCCGTTGCTCTACCTGGCGCCCGGGTGCGATCGCCTCGAGTTCCGGAGCGCGACCGGTGCCCGCTTCGTGCTCCTCGGAGGGACGCCGTTCCCGGAGGAGCTGGTCATGTGGTGGAACTTCGTCGGTCGCACTCACGAGGACATCGCGTCCGCCCGGGAGGACTGGGAGGCGGGGTCGCCGCGCTTCGGCTCGGTCGCCGGCCACGGCACGGACCGCATCCCGGCGCCGCCCTTGCCGAACGTCCGGCTGACCCCGCGCCGACGCTCGATCTGATCGCCCGGATCGGGTGCTCGGGACCCCGTTCCGAGCAGTGTCCGTCGGCGTCTCGACGGGCCGATAAAGGATAGGCTGTCCTCAGGAGATCGGCTGCTCGTGAAGGTGGGCTCATGCAACGTCTGAGTACGCGACTGCTGCTGACCTGCGCCGCCATCGGCGTCGGAGGCGGCCTCGTCTTCGTCGTCTCCGGGTACGTCGGCGGCACGATCTCCGCGACCGCCCCCGTGCTCTACGGCCTCATCATCGGCGTGTACTTCCTGCCGGGCGTCGTCTCGCAGGCGCTCCTCCGACGAGGTGGCGTGGCCCTCATGACCGGGCTCACCGCAGGCCTCGTCTCCGCGGCGTTCAGCCCGCAGTGGTTCTTCCGCTATTTCGGCACCGGCCTCGCGATCGGGCTCCTGCAGGAGATCCCCTTCGCCGTGTCGCGCTACCGCGTCTGGAAGGCCTGGGTCTTCTACCTGGCCGCGGGCATCGCTGGACTCGTCTTCGGCGGCTCCGTGCTCGTCGTCCTCGGGATCGAGCACTTCGCGCCCCTCGCCCAGACGGTCTACATCGCGCTCTTCGTCCTGAGCCCGATCGCCTTCACCGCGCTCGGGCGGGCGGTCGCAGCGGCCCTCGCGAGAGCCGGTGTGGGGCGGTCCATCGCGAAACCTCTGCAGCGCGACCGCGGCTCGGCCGGCACGCGGGCCTGAGTGGACCCCGCACCGCCGACGCACCCCGCCACCGTTGTCCGGCGGGTGCGCATCCGTCACGACGAGCGCGAGGAGTGGACCCCGGACGACGTGTCGTTCCAGGTCGCACCCGGTGAGGTGGTCCTGCTGCTCGGGCCGAGCGGCTCGGGGAAGTCGACGCTCGCCCTAGCGCTCAACGGCCTCGTCCCCCACGCCGTCCCGGCCGAGTTCGAGGGTGCTGTGATCACCGGCGGGCTCGACACGGCCACCTCGACGGTCGCGCAGCTGAGCGAGCACGTGGCGATGGTGTTCCAGGACCCCGACGCGCAGATCGTCACCGGAACGGTCCTCGACGAGGTGTGCTTCGGCCCGGAGAACCTCCTGCTCCCCGTCGAGGAGGTGCTGTCCCGCGCCGAACGGGCGCTCCGGCAGGTCGGGCTCTGGGAGCGCCGGACCGAGAACCCCGACCGGCTCTCGGGCGGCGGCCGACAGCGACTCGCGATCGCCTGCGCCCTGGCCATGGGCAGCGACCTCCTCGTCCTCGACGAGCCGACGGCGAACCTCGATCCGGCCGGGATCGAGGAGGTCTACGCCGCCCTCCGTTCACTCGTCTCCGGACCGGGCGACGCCGGGAAGCGGCACGCGATCCTGCTCGTCGAGCACAACCTCGACGCCGCCATCGACCTCGTCGACCGGGTCGTCGTCCTCGATCGTGACGGGCGGCTCGCCTTCGACGGCCCGACCCGCGAGGTCCTGCTCGGGCACCTCGACGACCTGCTCGCGATGGGCGTCTGGCTCCCCGTCGCGACGCTCGCCGCGCTGCGCCTGCGGTCGGCCGGTGTCACGTTGCCGGACCTCCCCCTGACACCCGCCGAGCTGACCGCCGCACTCGACGCGACCACACTGCCGACGCCGCCGACCGCACCCGTCGCCCCGGTCACCGCCGAGTGCTCGATGGCGGTCCGCGTCGACCGGCTCGGCGTCCAACGCGGTCGGGGCCGCCGGCGCACCCCGATCCTCCACGAGGTGAGCCTCGAGGTCGCTGCGGGCGACTTCCTGGCCGTGATCGGGACGAACGGCGCCGGCAAGACGACGCTGCTCCAGGCGATCGCCGGGGTGGTCCGACCTCCCCGCGGGCGCATCGACGTCGGCGGGATCGACCCGGGGCGCAGCGAGGTGCGGACGATCGCGGCACACATCGGCTTCGTCTTCCAGAACCCCGAGCACCAGTTCATCGCCCACACCGTCCACGACGAACTCGCGCACGGCCTGCGGATCCGGGGCGTCGACGACACCGGGATCGAGCGGCGCGTCGACGACCTGCTGCGGCGGTTCGGCCTGGAGTCCGCACGCGACGTGCACCCGTTCCTCCTCTCCGGTGGTCAGAAGCGTCGACTGTCCGTCGGGAGCGCCCTCATCGCCGGAGCTCCGGTGCTCGCGCTCGACGAACCGACCTTCGGTCAGGACCGGGCGCGGGCGAACGAGCTCCTGGACCTCCTCGCCGGCCTCAACGCGCAGGGCACCACGGTCCTCGTCGTGACCCACGACCTCCAGCTCGTCGCCGATCACGCGAGTCACGTCGCGGTCATGGCCGACGGTCGCCTGCTCGCCCACGACACGACCGCCGCGGTCCTCGGCGACGACGAGCTCCTGCGCCGCGCGGGGCTCCGGCCACCGCCGCTCGCCCAGGCGATGCGCTCGCTGGCGAACCACCCCGACTGGCGGCACGTGTCGAGACTCGACGACCTGCCCGGGGCGGCCGCCCGATGAGCGCCACGACGATCGACCCGTACGCCTCGAGCACGGCACCGGCCGGTCGATTCCTGTACCGGTTGAACCCGCTGGCGAAGCTCGGTGCTCCGCTGCCGGCGATGATCCTGTTGGCGTTCACGAGGGACCCGGTCACGCCGGCGCTGTTCATCGCCCTCGCGGTCGTCGTCATCCTCGTCGGAGCCAGCCTGACGCGGACGGTCGCCCTCCTGCTCTTCGTGGCGCTGCCGCTCATCGTCGCGATCATGTCGTTCAGCTTCGGCCTGTGGACCGACCCGAGCCGCGTCGACCGATCCGTCCTGCTGTTCCAGGTCGGCGACTACCGGTTCTTCCTCGGGGCGCTGCTCGTCGGCCTCGCGACGGCCCTGCGGCTCGCGGCCCTCCTCGTCCTCGCCTGCATCGGCGGCCTCACCTCGACCGGCCCGGAGTTCGTCCGCGCGATGATCCAGCAGCTGCACGTGCCCTACCGGATCGGGTACACGGCGCTCGCCGCCTACCGGTTCGTGCCGCGGTTCGGGCACGAGCTGGAGGTCATCCGTTCCGCCCACCGCGTCCGCGGGATGGCCGAGGGTCGCGGACCGATCGCCGCCGTCCGCCGCGCCGCCGGCACCGTCGTGCCGCTGCTGGCCGGTGCCATCCGTCATGCGGAGCGGGTCGCGCTCGCCATGGACTCCCGCGCCTTCGGTGCCCATCCGCAGCGCACGGAGCGGACCCGCATCCCCTTCCGCACCCGCGACTGGTGCTTCATGGTCGCCTTCTGGCTCGTGAGCGCCGCCCTCCTCTGGTGGAGCCTCGCCGCCGGGCCCGGTCCCGTCGCCCGGAACTGACCGTCCGGAGTCATCCTGATGAGTCGAACATATGTTCTAATGGAGGCATGCGGTGGAGCGGACAGGAACTCGGGGTTGAGACGACGTCGGCGCTGCCTGGCCTCGCGAAGCTGAACAATCTGGTGCGCAGCGTCCAGACGCCGGAGTTCGCCGGGATCACCTTCCACGAGGTGCTCGCGAAGTCCGCGCTCAACCGCGTGCCCGGTCAGTCCGTGATGCCCTTCGGGTGGACCATCAACCCCTATCGGGGCTGCTCCCATGCCTGCGTGTACTGCTTCGCCCGACCGACGCATTCGTATCTGGACCTCGACGCCGGGAAGGATTTCGACTCGCAGCTCATCGTCAAGGTGAACGTCGCCGAGGTCCTCGAGAAGGAGCTCGGGAAGGTGAGCTGGGGCAGGCACCCGGTGGCGCTCGGCACGAACACCGACCCGTATCAGCGCGCCGAGGGCAAGTACCGGCTCATGCCGGGGATCATCAACGCCCTCGCCGACTCGGGGACCCCGTTCTCGATCCTGACGAAGGGCACCCTGCTCCGGCGAGACCTGCCCCTTCTGGCCGAGGTCGCTCAACGCGTACCGGTCGACCTCGCCATGTCGATCGCCATCTACGACGACGAGCTCCAGCAATCGATCGAACCCGGAACCCCGACCGCGGCGGCCAGACTCGCGACCGTCCGCGCTGCTGCCGACCTCGGCTTCGACGTCGGGGTCTTCATGATGCCGATCCTCCCCTACCTGACCGACACCGTCGACCACCTCGACCTCGCCCTGTCGCGCATCCGCGAGGCGGGCGCGAGCACTGTCCTCTTCTCGACCCTGTACCTGAAAGCCGGCGTCAAACCCTGGTTCATGCAGTGGCTGTCGCGGGAGCACCCCGAGCTCGTCGACCGCTACACCTCGATGTACGCCGACGGCACCTACGCCCCGAAGGAGTACCGGAAGTGGCTCGCCGCGCGCATCCGCCCGATGATCCGCGAGCACGGGCTCGAGCGCGGCACCGAAGACCCCGCTACCGGAGGTGTCCGCTCGTCGGCGCTCGGCATGTTGCGCGACGGGTACGGCGAGCGGGCCGAGCTGCGCAAGCGCGCCCCGGAATTCGTCACGACCGGCCTGCAGGTCCAGCCGACCCTCTTCTGACCCGTTCGTTCGCCCATTCTCGGGCGAACGAGGACTCCCTCGCCCAAGAATGGGCGAACGAACCGACGTCAGGCGTCGGGGATGAGCCGCTTGCTGAGCAGCGCGACCTCGTCGGTGCCGTACCCGAGCGCCTCGTAGAAGCCGATCACCCGGTCGTTGCCCGTCCTGACCATGAGGTTGATCTTCGGGCACCCGAGTTCGGTGAGCAGGCGTTCGGCCTCGGTCATGAGCTGCCGTCCGAGCCCGCCGCCCTGCTGGGCCGGCGACACCGCCAGGTAGTGCACCCAACCGCGGTGGCCGTCGTACCCCACCATCGCGGTGCCGACGAGGGCGCCGTCGGCATCCGCCGCGACGAGGAACAGCTCGGGCTGCGTCGTCGACTTGCGCTCGATGTCCTTCGCCGGGTCGTTCCACGGTCGGGTGAGCCCGACGGTGTGCCAGAGGGCGATGACGGCCTCGGTGTCGGACGGCGTGAAGGGACGGATCTGCATCAGCCCAGTCTTCCGCACACGCGGCGTCGATACAGTTGGTCACCCGAGCATCGACGAACGGACCCGTATGAGCATCGACCCTGGCCTGGAACCGACCGGCGAACCGATCCCGGCGCCTGACGGATCGACACCGGTCACCATCGCCACCGGCAGCGGCCCGATCACCGGGCTCACCGAAGCCGGTGTCTCCCGATTCCTCGGTATCCCGTACGCGGCAGCTCCGTTCGGTGACGACCGCTTCCGACTCCCCCAGCCGGTCGTCCCCTGGGAGGACCCCCGCGATGCGACCCGTCCCGGTGCGACCGCCCCGCAGCCGCCCTACGCCGGCGCGGTCGGCGAGCTGCTCGCCACCGTGACGGTGCCGGGCAATGAGATCCTGAACCTCAACATCTGGACCCCGGCCGAGCGGTCCGACACCCCGCTCCCGGTCATGGTGTGGATCCACGGCGGCTCGCTCGTACACGGCTCCAACGCACTCGACTCGTACGACGGCACCGCGTTCGCGCGCGACGGCGTCGTCCTCGTCTCCGTCAACTACCGCCTCGGGTCCGAGGGGTTCTCGGTACTCGACGACGTCCCGCTGAACCTCGGTCTCGCCGACCAACTCGCCGCGTTGACGTGGGTGCAGGACGAGATCGCCCGCTTCGGCGGTGACCCCGACAACGTCACCGTCTTCGGAGAGTCCGCGGGCGGAGCCTCGGTAGCGGCACTCCTCGCGCACCCGGACGCCTCGTCCGTGATGCGACGGGCGATCATCCAGAGCGGCCCGCTGCGCTCGGAACCCCGAGAGCGCTCCGGCCGGATCTCGAAGCTCATGGGCAAGGACCTCGGCGTCCCGACCACCCGAGCCGGCTTCCGCCGAGTGCCGCCGGAGGGACTCGTCGGGGCCCAGGAACGGGTCATGGGTGGCGGCAACCCACTGACCGGCGGTCCGGGGTTCTCGATCACGACGTCGTCACCACTCGCGCCGCTGAGTCCGCTGGACGCCCTGGTGTCGGGCGGCTCCGCCGACATCCCCGTGCTCATCGGGACGACGACCGAGGAACACCGCCTGTTCCTCGTCCCGACCGGTATCGCCCGGCGGATCACGCGTCTCCAGCTGTTCGCGGCGCGGCTGCGCTTCGGGGTCAGTGCTTCGGCCGTGCGGACCTTCCGCCGCAACCGTCCGAAAGCGAAGTCCGGGGAGATCCTCGGGGCGATCGCGACCGACATCCTGCTCCGCGTCCCGCTCAATCAACTCGCGGACGCACGCGCCGACAACGGCTCGGACACCTGGGTGTACGAGTTCGCCTGGCGGAGCCCGGTCGGCGGGGACGGCGAAGGTGAGCTCGGTGCGGCCCACGCGATGGAGATCGGCTTCGTCTTCGACCACCTCGACTCCCCGGAGGCCGTCCGGATGGCTGGCCGCTCGGCCCCGCAGTCGCTCGCGACCGCGATGCACGACGCCTGGGTCGCGTTCGCGAAGGCAGGCGACCCGGGCTGGCAGCGCTGGGACGCCACCCGCCCGGTCCGGACCTTCGACGGGGTCGACGACGCCGTCGTCCTCGCCCCGCGCGACGACGAGCGGGCGGCCCTCACCCCCTGACACGCGAGAACGCCCGCCGAGCGTGAGCTCGGCGGGCGTTCCTGCTGCGGTGCGGACTACGCGGTGGCGATGTCCTCGACGAGCTGGTCGCCGGGGGCGGCGTCGTCGAACGCGGCCTCGATCTCAGCGCGGTCGAGCAGTTCGGTCATCCTGCGGCGACGGGCCTTGGGGATGATCGTGACGACGCGACCGATCTTGCCGGCACGACCGGTGCGGCCGGCACGGTGCAGGTACGTCTTGTACTCGTCCGGGGCGTCGGCCTGCACGACGAGCGTGATGTCGTCGACGTGGATACCGCGGGCGGCGACGTCGGTGGCGACGAGCACGTTGACCCGACCCGAGGTGAGCTTCTCCAGGTTGCGCGTGCGGCGCGCCTGGTTGAGGTCGCCGTGGAGCGAGACGGCGGGGATGCCCGCCATGCCGAGCTGCTCCGCGAGACGCTCGGCGTACGCCCGGGTGCGGGCGAACACGAGGGTCTTCTCGGTGCGGTTGACGAGCTCCTCGATGAGGCGGTCCTTGCCCTTGTGCTCGACCACCAGCACGCGGTGGTCGATCGTGGAGGACGCCTGGTCCTCACCGGCGACCTCGTGCACCGACGGGTTCGGGAGGAACTCGTTGACGAGGGCTGCGACACCCTTGTCGAGGGTGGCGGAGAAGAGGAGCTTCTGGCCGTCGGGCGCGGTGCGACGCAGGATGCGCTGCACGGGCTCGAGGAAGCCGAGGTCGCACATGTGGTCGGCCTCGTCGAGGACGGTCACGGTGACCTGCGAGAGGTCGAGGCGACCCTGCTCGATGAGGTCCTCGATGCGACCGGGCGTACCGACGATGATGTCGACGCCGCGCTGCAGTGCGCCGACCTGGCGACCCTGCGGGACACCGCCGTAGATCTGCGTGGTGAAGAGGCCGACGGCGCGCGCGATGGGCTGCACGGTGCGGTCGATCTGCAGGGCGAGCTCACGCGTCGGGGCGAGGATGAGGGCGCGGGGCTTGCGACCCGGCTTGCGGTTCTTGCCGCCGCCGTTCTCCATGAGCTTCTCGACGAGCGGGGCACCGAAGGCGATGGTCTTGCCGGAGCCGGTGCGGCCACGTCCGAGCACGTCGCGGCCCGCGATGACATCCGGGATGGTCGCCGCCTGGATCGGGAACGGGCTGTCGGCGCCGAGCTCGGCGAGCGCACGGACGATGTTGCCGCCGAGGCCGAGGCTCTCGAAGGTCACACCCTCGACGTCGCCGGCCTGGATCGCGTCGGCCTCGAGGCGCTCGAGTACCACGTCGTCCTGGGGCGTGTAGGAGCCGGCGTCGCGCTTCGGGTAGTAGTCGCTGCCACGGCCGGCGTCGGACGCGCCGCGGTCGTCGAACGAGCGCTTCGGGCGGTCGTGGAAGGACCGCTTGGGGCGGTCATCGTACGAACGCGCGGGGCGGTCGGTGCGGTTCGCCTGACGCGGGTCACCCTGGCGAGCCGGGCGGTCCCCGTAGGACGGACGCTCGGTGCGGTCGCCGTAGGAGGGACGCTCCGTGCGCTCACCCGGGTTGTAGGCCGGGCGCTCGTTGCGGTCGCCACCACGGTTGTACGCGGGACGGTCGTTCCGGTCACCGTACGAGGGACGCTCGGACCGCTCACCACGGTTGTACGCAGGACGCTCGTTCCGGTCGCCGTACGAGGGACGCTCGGTCCGCTCGCCGCGGTTGTACGACGGGCGCTCGTTCCGGTCACCGTAGGATGGACGCTCGGTCCGCTCGCCGCGGTTGTACGACGGGCGCTCGTTCCGATCGCCGTAGGACGGACGCTCGGACCGCTCGCCACGGTTGTACGCAGGACGCTCGTTCCGGTCACCACCACGGTTGTACGCAGGACGCTCGTTCCGGTCGCCGTAGGACGGACGTTCAGTCCGCTCACCACGGTTGTACGCAGGACGCTCGTTCCGGTCGCCACCACGGTTGTACGCAGGACGCTCATTGCGGTCGCCACCACGGTTGTACGCAGGACGCTCATTGCGGTCGCCACCACGGTTGTACGCAGGACGCTCATTGCGGTCGCCACCACGGTTGTACGCGGGGCGCTCGTTGCGGTCGCCGCGGGGTGCGCGGTCGCCGCGCTCCTCAGACTCGAAGCGGGCGGCGCGCTCGGCACGCTCGTCTGCGTTCCAGCGAGACTTCTGCGGCGCTCCACCGGCGTCGGGACGGTAGCCGCGGTGGCCTTCGCTCTTGCTGCCGGACTTCGCGCCGGGGCGTGAGCCGAAGGGCCGCTTGTTCTCGCCGTACTTGGACTTGGGGTCGAAGTTCTTGGCCGGGCGTTTGCCGGCGGGGGTGTTGTTCTTGGGCATGGAGAAATGCTTTCCGGGTTATAACTCGTTCGCATGAACAACCTGCATGACTCACACAGCGCCATCCGAAACCTCGGCTGCGCTGCGGCATGCTCATACCCGGGCGATCACTGGCCGGGGCCGTCCACATCATGTGTGTGTTCGCGGAGTTCTCTCCGACGAAACCGGCCCACCAGACTGACATAACCCTCCGCGGTACAAACGCGGTGTCTCGAGCCGACTCACCTACGTTACCCGATCCCTCCTGAGAAGTCACGGAGCATCACTCCCAGGCACGCGCACGGCGGCGTGGCAGCATGGGTGCATGCCCAGCCCCATCGAGGATTACGCCCTCATCGGTGATTGCCACACCGCCGCGCTCGTCTCGTCGGAAGGCAGCATCGACTGGCTGTGCCTCCCCCGCTTCGACTCGCCGTCGATGTTCGGCGCGCTGCTCGGCACCGAGGACCACGGATGCTGGACGGTCCGGCCCGCCGACGCTCGGGCGACGGCGAGCCGCGCCTACCTCGACGACACCTTCGTCCTCGAAACCGTCTGGACGACCCCCGACGGCCAGGTGCGCGTGACCGACCTCATGCCCCACGGCGACCGCCGGGCGGATGTGGTCCGCCGGGTCGAAGGACTCAGCGGCACCGTCGCGGTCGACGTCGAGGTGCGCCTCCGCTTCGGGTACGCCGACGCGATCCCCTGGGTGCGGCAGCTCCCGGATGGATCCGGGATCGTCGCGGTCGCCGGCCCCGATGCCGTCGTGGTCCGCGGCGTGCACCTGACGGCCTCCGATCACGCCCACTCGGCGACCGTCGAGGTGTCCGCGGGCGACACCGTCGACCTCACCCTCACCTGGTACCCCTCGCACCGCGAAGTGCCGGACCCGGTCGACGTCGGTCAGCGGATCGACCACACGATCGCCTGGTGGCGCGACTGGGCGTCCCGCTGCGATCCCGCGGCCGAGTACGAGGAGGCGGTCGTGCGGTCGCTGCTCGTCCTCCGCGCCCTCACGCACGAGGACACCGGCGGCATCGTCGCAGCCGCGACCACGAGCCTGCCGGAGTCGTTCGGGGGCGTCCGCAACTGGGACTACCGCTACGTCTGGTTGCGCGACGCCTCGCTGACCCTCGAAGCCCTCATGCAGCACGGCTTCACCGAGGAGGCGCACGATTGGCGCAGGTGGCTCCTCCGGGCTATCGCCGGTGATCCGAACGATCTGCAGATCATGTACGGCCTCGCGGGCGAACGCCACCTCGTGGAGGAGGAGCTCGACAGCCTCCCCGGCTACCTCGGTGCCGCCCCGGTGCGCGTCGGCAACGGCGCCTACACGCAGTACCAGGGCGACGTCTTCGGGTCCGTGATGATCGCCCTCGACGAGGCACGCGCGGTCGGTCTCGCGGACGACGACTTCTCGTGGAGCCTCCAGCGCGCCCTGCTCGGCGTCCTCGAGGAGCACTGGAACCGCCCCGACCGTGGCATCTGGGAGGTACGGGGCGACGAGCAGCACTTCACCCACTCGCGCGCCATGATCTGGGCGGCGCTCGACCGCGGCGTCCGCGCGGTCCGCGAGCACGGCCTGGACGGGCCCGTCGAACGCTGGGAGGCCCTGCGCGAGACGCTCCGCGAGACGATCGAGCGCGAGAACGTCGACCACGCACGCGGGTGCTACGTCCAGCACGCCGGGACGACCGAGGTCGACGCGTCCCTGCTCGTCCTCGCGCAGATCGGCTACGTGGCGCCCGACGACCCGCGCATGCTCGCGACGGTGGCCGCCATCGAGGAGGACCTCCTCCAGGACGGTCTCCTCCTGCGCTACCGCACCACGAGCGGGGTCGACGGTCTGCCGGGCGATGAACACCCGTTCCTCGCGTGCTCGTTCTGGCTCGTGCAGCAGTACGCGGCCTCGGGCCGACTCGACGACGCCCGCGAGCTGATGGACCGGCTGCTGTCCTTCCGCAACGACCTGGGCCTGCTGTCCGAGGAGTACGACGTGCAGCAGGCGCGGCAGGTCGGTAACACCCCGCAGGCGCTCTCGCACCTCACCCTCGTCCGAGCCGCCGACGCCATCGCCGCAGCCACCGCCACCCCCGCCAGCCCGCGAACTGTCACCAACGGCTAGTCCGGGGCCACAGAACTGACCTCAAGTGACAGTTCGCGGGCAGGTGGAGGGACGTCAGCGGGTGAAGCGGGCCTCGCGCTCGTCGGAGGCGGCGAGCGCGATCCGGGTGCGGAAGTTCTGCGAGACCTGCTCGGGCAGGGCGTCGAGCGGGAACCACCGCGCCTCGGAGTTCTCGCCGTCGGCCGGATACGGCTCGCCCGACTCATAGCGGCATCGGAACACGAGGTCGATGTACTGCGTGATGTCGCCGTTGTCGTAGACGTTCTGCGGGAGCACCTGCACCTGGGCGAGACGCTCGGCGACGGCGACGACGGCAGCCTCCTCGAGGACCTCGCGCTCCGCCGCCACCGCGGGTTCCTCACCCGGGTCGATGATCCCCGTGACCGGTGTCCACGCACCGTTGTCCTGTCGCCGGACGAGCAGGACCTCGGCCTCGGGCGTCCCGAGACCGCGCAGGACGACCGCGGTCACCCCCGTCAACCAGAGGGGCGCGTGCCCGATCCGCTCGCGGAGGGCCAGTACGAAGTCAGGAGTCGCCATGCCTCGACTCTACGGGGGCTGCGGTGGGACACGAGATCGAAACACGAGTGCGGTCTACTGGGCGTATGGAACACGATCCCATCACCGTCTCGATCGAGCGACGCGTCAACCCGGCGTCGATCTCCGAGGCCACCATCTGGGTCCAGGCGGGCATCAACCTGGCGAACCGGTACCCCGGCTTCCTCGGCTCCGGCTGGGTGCGCGCGGGAGCCGAGAGCGACGTCTGGTACATGCTCTACCGCTTCGCGGACGAACAGACGCTCACCGACTGGGAGGAGTCGAAGGAACGCGCCTGGTGGCTCTCGAGCGGCCGCGAGTTCATGGAGCAGTCCCGCGTCGAACGGCGCAGCGGGATCGAGGGGTGGTTCGACGCACCGGACGGCATCCTCCGCGTCGAGGAGGCCGAGCTCTCCGGCGACCCGGATCCGATCCCGCCCGCACCGCCGCGCTGGAAGCAGGCGGTGAGCATCTGGTTGGGCTTCTTCCCGCTCAACCTCGTCTTCACCCTCCTCGTCACGGCGCTCGTGCCCGGTTGGGAACCGCTCGGCGTGTTCCTCCACGTGCTGATCTCGACGCTCATCCTGACGCCGATCATGACCTACTGGCTCCTGCCGCTCGTCACGAGGCTGCTGCGTCCCTGGTTGACGGCCCCGCGTCGAAGCAGGCGTACCGCAGGCTGATCCGGCGGCCTGACGACGCTGCGACGTCAGGCGTCCTCCGCCTTCGTCTGCTCCCGGAACTGGCTCGGGCTGAGACCGGTGTGCGCGACGACCGCTCGACGGAGGTGCGCCTGCGAGTGGTAGCCGCAGCGGGCCGCGACCTCGGCGATCGACAGGCCTCGGTGATCGGGGTCCGAGAGGAGGGCGAGCGCGAGCTGCACCCGCCGCTCGGCGATCTCGCCCGCGGCGCTCGTTCCCGAGCCCTCGAACACCCGTTGCAGGGACCTGGTCGACATGTTGAAGCGACGCGCCAGCGTCTCCGGTCGCAGCTCCCGCTCGGCGAAGGACGCGGCGATGTGCTCGATGATCCGGAGCCGGAGCGGAACCCGTCCGGCCTCACCCTCGGCCCGGAAGAGGTCGTTCTCCGCGTAGAGCGTCGCGAGCATCGTGTCGATCACCCGGCAGAGTCTGAGCTGCGCGGCGCCGCCGATCGGCTCGAACGCGGAGATGACCTCCACGAGGAACGCGGCGCTCCCCCGCAGCAGCGGCGACGGCGCCAGCGGGCCGAGGGCGCTCGTCGGGGCGATGCCGAGGCGGCGGAGCGCACGCATCGGCACGAACACGTACAGATAGGTCGCGTGGTCGTGGATCGTCGTCCGATACGTCTCGGCGCCCTCCGTGAGCGTTCCGGTCCCGGGGAGCAGGTCGAGTTGCTGTCGGCCGTGGACCAGGCTGGCCGCACCCTCGATGAGCATCACGATCGTCGCGACCGGCTCATCGAGCCCGTAGGCGTCGGCGAGGACGTCGAACGTCCCGGGCCCGACTGTGTTGCGATGGAGGACGTACTCGCCGAGCACGACCGAGTCGACCGTCATCGAGAACCGATCGGGGTCCACGTCCACGAATCGCAGCGCGCCCGACGCCTCCTGCATCCCGGTCGTCCCCTCGAACCGTCGTGTGGTCACGCGGCCGCGCGCAGGAAACCGACCGGATAGGCCATCATCAGGTGCGGGCATCATCGGACCCTTCGAAGAGTCCATCCACCCTCGCACAGGGTTCCGTCCGAATCGAGGGGTTGCCAGCCGCATCGCACGGTGGTCGGCGATACTGGACTGATGATCTCCGCTGACCTCGCCCGAGCGCTCCGCACCGCCGGCCTGCGCTGGACCCCCGAACCCGGCGACCGCTTCACCATCGACGGCGGCGAGCTCGCCGGCGACGTGTTCACGGTGAGCGAGATGACCGTCGAGGTGCACGAGCACCCGGGTGGCCGCAGTTTCGGCTTCAACGGCACGACCGAGTGGGCGTTGGACTCCGTCGATCAGGAGGAGACGCTCTGGCTGCCGTCGGAACACCAGCTGCGTGCCCTACTGCGCGGCTCGTTCCGGTCGCTCGAACGCGCGGTGTCCCCGGCTGCGCCGACCGACGGCGAGCCGACGCTCGACGACGAACTCGACGTCCTCCTGTCGTTGGGCGACGCCGAGGCGTACTCCGTCGTGGTCGAGCTCGGCGGCGAACTGCGACGGTTCAGCGCCGCGACGGCGCCCGACGCGTATGCGACCGCACTGCTCGAGCTCATCCTGCGCTCGGTCGCCTGACCACGGTTCCTGAGCCGCCGCACCGCCCGCACGCTCCGCCCGCACCGCTGAGCGCTCAGCGACCTCGGATCCGCCGCGACAGCTCGGCGGCCGCCGGCTGGATCTCGCGGGCCAGCCACGCCGGATCGAGTCCCGCATCGGCGTCGTAGGTGACCGCGATCGCCGCCGCCGGCCACCCCGTGTGGTCGCGGACGACCACCCCGACACTCCCGAGACCGAGCGTCACCCCGCCCGCCTCGCGCGCATAGCCGTCCTGGGTCGTCTGTGCCAGGACCTGTCGGAGCTCCCGGTACCGCTTCGGCCCGTGGCCGGTGCGGTCGACGAACGCCGCCTGGTCGGGGAACAGGGCGCGCAGCTGGCCGGCCGGGAGCGCGGCGAGGATCGCGCAGCCGCTGGCGGTCAGGTGAGCCGGGAGGCGCACCCCGACATCGGTGACGAGGTGCGGCCGACGCGGGGCACGCTCGTCCACGATGTAGAGCACATCCCGGCCGTGCAGCACGGCGAGGTGCGCGCTCTCACCCACCCGGTCGACCAGCTCGGCGAGCAGTGGGCGCCCGAGCATGCTGAGCGGCTCCTGCCGGGCGTACCCGCCGGAGAGTTCGAAGGCGGCGACCCCGAGCCCGTAGCGACGGGCTTCGGGCAGGTGGACCACGAAGCCGTGCTCCTGCAGCACGCTGAGGAGGTGGTAGACCGTCGATCGCGGGAGGTCGAGTGCCGAGGCGATGGCCGCGGCCGGAAGCGGGCCGCGGGCTCCGGCGAGATGGCTCAGCACGCGCAGAGTGGCGTCGGCTGCCGGGACCTGACTCACCGTTGACCTCGTCTCTGCGGCTCGAACGCGGCCGCCTGGTCGCCCATGTCTGTCATCCCAGACACGGACGACTCTACGCGCACCGCCGCGGTCGGCGTCCGGGTGTTCGATCGGAACATGGACATCCAGCCCGGCGCGACCCCGACCACCAGCGATCCGACGACCTCCGGTCGCCCGCATCCCGAGCCCGTCGGTCTGACCTCGGTCTCCCTCGGCACCGGACCGCTGTCGATCGACGAGGTCGTCGCCGTCGCTCGGCACGGCGCTCGGATCGACCTCGACGGCGAGGCCCTCGACGACGTCGCCGCATCCCGTCGGATCATCGAAGCGCTCGCCTCCGACCCCGAGCCCCACTACGGGATCTCGACCGGGTTCGGTGCGCTCGCGACCACGTTCATCGAGCCGGCACGCCGCTCGCAGTTGCAGGCGAGTCTCGTCCGCTCGCACGCCGCCGGCAGCGGTGACGTCGTCGAGCGGGAGGTCGTGCGTTCCCTGATGACGCTGCGGCTCTCGACGCTCATGACGGGCCGCACCGGGGTGCGGGTGGAGACGGTCCGCGCCTACGCAGCGATGCTGAACGCCGACATCACCCCGGTCGTGCGCGAGTACGGGTCGCTCGGCTGCTCCGGCGACCTCGCGCCCCTCGCGCACTGCGCGCTGGCGGTGATGGGCGAGGGCGAGGTGACCGACTCGTACGGACGCCGTCGTCCTGCAGCCGACGCCCTGGCCGACGCCGGCCTCGTCCCGGTACAGCTCGCCGAGAAGGAGGGGCTCGCGCTCATCAACGGCACCGACGGCATGCTGGGGATGCTCGCGCTCGCCGTGGACGACCTGCGGATGCTCCTGCGCACCGCCGACGTCGCCGCGGCGATGAGCGTCGAGGGCCTGCTCGGCACGGACGCGGTGTTCGCCGCCGACCTGCAGGCCCTGCGCCCGCAGTCGGGTCAGGCCGAGAGCGCCGCGAACCTGCGGTTGCTGCTCGACGGCTCCCCGATCGTCGCGAGCCACCGGGGTCCCGAGTGCACCCGGGTGCAGGACGCCTACTCACTGCGCTGTGCCCCGCAGGTGCACGGTGCCGCCAGGGACACCGTCGACCACGCCGCGATGGTCGCCGAGCGTGAGCTCGCGAGTGCCGTCGACAATCCGGTGCTCACACCGGACGGACGCGTCGAGTCGAATGGGAACTTCCACGGTGCCCCGGTCGCCTACGTGCTCGACTTCCTCGCGATCGCCGTCGCCGATGTCGCGTCCATGTCGGAGCGCCGCACCGACCGTTTCCTGGACCGGAGCCGGAGCAACGGCCTCCCGCCGTTCCTCGCACACGAGGTCGGTGTCGACTCGGGCCTCATGATCGCCCAGTACACGGCGGCCGGCATCGTGAGTGAGCTGAAACGCCTGGCGCACCCGGTGTCCGTCGACTCGATCCCGTCCTCCGCGATGCAGGAGGACCACGTCTCGATGGGTTGGGCGGCGGCGCGGAAGCTCCGGAGGGCGATCGACGGTCTCAGCCGGGTGCTGGCGATCGAGGTCATGACGGCAGCCCGGGGCCTCGACCTGCGCGGCCCGCTCGAGCCGGCCGTCGGCACCGGGGCGGTGCTCCGCCGGGTGCGTGAGCAGGTCACGGGTCCCGGTCCCGACCGGTTCCTCTCCCCCGAGATCGAGGCGGTCACCGCACTGGTGCAGTCGGGTGGGGTCGTGCGGGCGGTCACCGGCGCGGTCGGCGATCTCCGCTGAGTCGGGCGTCACACGACGAAGCCCTCGGGCGCCGGTGACGGCGTTCCCGAGGGCTTCGTGTCGATCCGCGCGAGCCGCAGCTCAGCGACCCAGCGGCAGGTGGTCGATCACGGCCACTGCGCGCGGCGGCGCTTCGGCCGTTCGGTGCCCGATGACGCTTCGGTAGCGGGTGCCGTATCGGCATCGGACGCCGACTCAGCGGCTGGCGTCGACTCGGTGTCGGGCGTCGGCATGGACTCGGTAGCTCGCTCAGACTCAGCAGGGAGCTCGGACTCCGCCGCTGGCCCCGGCTCCAGGACCGACTCAGGCTCAGCGACCGCATCAGCATCAGCCTGCGCGTCCGCATCAGCCTGCGCGTCCGGCTCAGGCTCCGCCGCTGGGGCGGCGTGCTCGCCGGAATGCGCGACCTCGTCCGCAGGGGCGTCGGAGACCATGCCGGGGAGGGTGATCGCCTCGGTGCGCGGCAGCTCGTCACCCGTCGCCACATGCGCCCCGTGCACCTCGTGGGCTTCGTGGGCTTCGTGGGCTTCGTGGGCTTCGTGCGCAGCCGGGCGCGTCATCGGTCGATCCACCGCCGGCTCACTCGGCGCAGCGACCTGCGTCTCGGGTGCCGCACCCGAGTCCGTGGGAACCGCATCGGCCGGTCCAGCGTCCGCGGGAACCGAATCGATCGGGGCCTCCTCCGTCGGTTCCGCACCAGCGGGAGCGGCGGCATCTGGAACCGCGTCCGCCGAAGCCGCGTCCGCCGTGGCCGACGGAACGGACGCGTCAGGCGCGGTGGCCACGGTTGCAGCACTTCCACCACCGGCGCCGACGAGGGCCGGTTCCTCAGCGGGGACCGTCGCGACCCGCGGACCCTCGATCGCGGCGACCGTGCGCGCTGTCGGCTTCGGCACGGCTGCAACCCGCCGCTGCTCGCGACGCTCGCGGAACCCCTCGACGAGGTTGTAGAGGGACGGCAGGACGACGAGCGTCAGCACGGTGGACGAAACAAGCCCGCCGATCACGATGATCGCGAGCGGCTGCGAGATGAACCCGCCGTGCCCGGTGACACCGAGCGCCATCGGGGTGAGCGCGAAGATCGTCGCGAGTGCCGTCATGAGGATCGGGCGGAGTCTGCGTGCCGCGCCGTGCTCGACCGCCTCGACCACCGTCATGCCGCGTCGCCGGTATTGGTTCACGAGGTCGACCAGGACGATCGCGTTCGTCACGACGATACCGATCAGCATCAACGCGCCGATGATGGACGGGACACCGAGCGGCACGCCGGTGATCACCTGGAGGCCGATCGCACCGGTGGCGGCGAACGGCACCGACACCAGGAGTTCGAGCGGCTGCCGCAGCGAACGGAACGTCGCGACCATGATGACGTACACGATGAGGATCGCGGCGAGGAGCGCGAGGCCCAACTGGCCGAAGGCGTCGCTCTGCGATGCCGTGACACCCCCGAGTGTCGCCGTGGTGCCGGCGGGCAGCTTGACGTCGTCGATCGCCGTCTGCACCTCGGCGCTGGCGGTGCCGAGGTTGTCGCTGCCCGGAGTCGCGCTGATCGTGGCCGAGCGAAGCCCCTTGACGGTCGAGATCGTCGCGGGTCCGTCGACCTGCGAGACCGTCGCGAGAGCGTCGAGGCGTTTCGGGCCGGTGGCGGTGGGGATCTCCGTCGCCGCGAGGGCGTCGACGGTGGTCGGTGGGTCCTGGGCGTCGACGTAGATGGTGAGCGTGGTGTCGTCGATGACGATGGAGCCCACCGTCGTCGGCTGCATGAGCTGCGAGACGTACGCCCCGAGCGCGACCTCGCTGAACCCTGCAGCGGCAGCGGCGTCGCGGTCGACGGCCACCTGGACGTAGGGTCGCGATTCGCTGAGGTTGCTCGTGACCTGGTCGATGCCGTCGAGGCCGGTGACGGCCTGCTGGATCGCGTCGGCGGCCTCCGCGAGGTCGCTCTGCCGTGCGGAGGTGATGTCGATCTCGATGTCGCTCGACCCACCGAAGCCCGCGGACGCGGCGACCTCGATCTCGCCGACGTCGTCGAGGCCGGACAGGTCCTTGCGGACCGTCTTCTGGAGTGCCGTCTGGTCGGCGTCTTCGCTGGTCGTGATCGAGTAGGTGATGGCTCCACCGCCGCCACCCGAGAACGCGTCGCGCAGGGAGCTTCCGCTCGACCCGATCGAGAGCTGGACGGTGTCGATGCCGTCGATGTCGCGCAGCTTCGTCTCGACCTGCTTCGCCGCCGCGTCCTGGGCGTCGAGGCTCGTGCCGACCGGCAGGGTCTGCGTGACCGTCAGCGTGTTCTGGCCCGAGTCGCCGAGGAAGTTCGTCTTCATCGAGGGGATTAGCGCGATCGTGCCGCCGAGCACGAGCAGCGACAAGAGCAGGGTGACGGCCGAGTGCTTCAGCGTCCAGTGGATGATCGGGAGGTACGCCCGCTGGAGCCTCGACGGCTTCGCGAGGTCGTCCTCGTCCTGCACGCTGACTCGGCGTTCCCGTCGGCTCCGCACTGGCTCGGCGTTCGCGTCGGCCGACGCCTCCTCTGCTGCGGCAGCGGCCGCGAGCCGCTGCGCCTTCGGAGCCCGCAGGAACCAGTAGGCGAGCACCGGCACGATGGTGAGCGCGACGAGGAGCGACGCGAGCAGCGCGATCGTGACGGTGAGGGCGAAGGGTCGGAAGAGTTCGCCGGTGACGTCGCCGACGAAGGCAATGGGCAGGAACACGGCCACGGTGGTGACGGTCGACGCGGTGATGGCTCCGGCGACCTCCTGGACGGCGCTCAGGATCGATCCGGCGCGCTGCGCGCCCGTGCGGTTGTCGCCGAACGAGAGGTGCCGCTTGATGTTCTCGATGACGACGATGGAGTCGTCGACCACGCGCCCGATGGCGATCGTCAACGCACCCAGCGTGAGGATGTTGAGCGAGTACTCGGCCACCTGGAGACCGATGAAGGTGATGAGCACCGAGGTCGGGATGGAGATGGCGGTCACGATCGTCGCGCGGACGTCGAGCAGGAAGACGAGGATGATGAGGACCGCGAAGACCAGACCGAGGAGCCCCTCCGTCGTCAGTGACTCGATCGACTGCTCGATGTAGGGCGCCTGATCGAAGACGACGGTGAGCTTGGCATCGGACCCGATGGTGCGCTCGAGCTCGGGGAGGATGTCGCGCACGCCCTGCGAGACCTCGACGGTGTTCGCCGCGGGCAGCTTCGTGACGGCGATGGTGAGCGCCGGCTCGCCGTCGACGCGCGAGATCGACGTGATCGGGTCGTCGCTCAGGGCGACCGTCGCGACGTCGCCGATGGTCAGGACGGAGCCGTCGGCGGCGAAGGCGCCCGTGATCGGCAGGGCGGCGATGTCGGCGACCGAGGTGAGCTTCGTGCCCGTCTGCACGGAGAACGTCTTGTCGCCTTCGGTGATGTCGCCCGCGGGCTGCAGGGAGCCGTTCTGCTGCAGTGTCGTACCGATGACCCGGCTGGTCTGCCCCGCGAGGGCCAGTTTGGCGTCGTCGGGGGTGATCGTGACCCGCTTGCCCACCTCGCCGACGATCGCCGCGTCGCGGACGCCGTCGACGTCCTTGATGTCGGGGACCACGGAGCTCGAGAGCACCTCGGCCAGGGAGTCCTGGTCGGCCGCGCCGGACACGGCGATCTGGATGACCGGGAGGTCGTCGATGCTGCCGCTGACCACCTGCGGGTCGACGGTGTCGGGCAGGGTCGACTTGATGCGGTTGATCGCCTGGGTGATCTTCTGCTCGGCGGTGGCGAGGTCCGTGCCGTAGGTGAAGGTCGCGCTGATGAGGCTCGAGTTCGTGCTCGACGTCGCCGAGGTGGACTCGATACCGGGCACGCCCTGGATCGCGGTCTCGATCGGGGTCGAGACGTCGTCGTTGACGACCTCGGGTGCCGCACCCGGGTAGCTCGTGATGATCGCGAGCTGCGGGAACTGGACCGACGGGATGAGCTCCTGCTTGAGGCCGCCCACCGCCAGGACGCCGAACACGGCGGCCACGATGGTGACGAGCGCGATCAACGCGCGGTTCTTCATGCTGAGGACGGAGAGCAGGTGCACGGAGCCGCTTTCGGTTGATGCGAGAGGTGCCGACTCTGCAAGTATGTCACCGCGCACCCGCCCGACGGCGGTCTCGGGCGAGGGGTGGACACCACCCGGGCATCAACTGCCTGTGGAGCAGCGTCCGGCCCTCAGCACTCCAGGTCAGACGACGTCTTCGAGGTAGTCCAGGGCCGGCACGTGCCCGAACATCGCGGAGTGCCACGTCTGCGTCAGCAGCTCGACCGCCTGCTCCGTCTGGGCCCACGGATAGCTGATCGGGATGCGCAGGTAGCGCTCGAACGCACCGTCGATGCCGAACCGCGGCCCCGCGACGATCACGAGCCCGTGACTCCGCGCCGCGAGCGAGAGCTGCGATGACGCTGCTTCGCCGAGGTTCACCCAGGTGGCGATCCCACCGTCGACCCGCGGCACGGTCCACTCGGGGAGGCGGTCGGCCAGGAGGTCGACGAGCCGGTCGCGGGTCTCGCCGAGCGCGACCCCGCGCCGGGCGACGATGCCGTCCATCGCCGGCATCAACTGCTGGACGGTCAGCTGGTCGAGGATCGGCGTGCCGAGGTCGCCCAGCGAGCGTGCCGAGACGAGCTTCCTGATCGTGCCGCGCTCGGCCCGGATCCACCCGATGCGGAGCCCGCCCCAGATCGTCTTGCCCACCGAACCGATCGTGATGATCGACGCCGGCGCACCCTCGAGAGCGGCGAACGGCGTGCCGTCGAGCCCCTGGTCCGTCGGCCGGTCGATATCGAGTTCCGCCGTGGTCTCGTCGATCACGAGCACCGTCCCGTGCCGCTCGGCGGCTGCGGCGACCCGTCGGCGGGTCTCGAGCGGCATCGACGCCCCGGTCGGGTTGTGGAAGTCCGGCATGAGGTACGCCATCGCGGGGCTCGTGCGCTCGAACCACTGCTCGAGTTCGCGGACGTCCCAGCCGGTCTCCGAGGAGACGGTCGCCGCGCCGAGCCTGGCCCCGGCCGCCCGGAGTGCCTCGTAGGCGTGGGGATAGCTCGGCATCTCGACGAGGACGCGGTCACCTCGGCTGAGCAGGGTGCGCGCGATGAGGGCGATCGCGTGCTGAGCCCCCACGGTCACCATGATCTCGTCGGGGTCGGTGGGCAGCCCGCGCGCGGTGTAGCGGTCGGCGATGGCCTGCCGCAGCTCGGGCATGCCGACCAGGTCGTAGTCGAAGTCGTGCATGTACCGCGGCAGTTCTGCGGCGGCGGTGGACACGGCGTCGATGATCTCCGGGCACGGCGGGACGGCCGCTTTGCTGAAGTCGAGGAACCCGCCCTGTGGCACTGGTGCCAGCGCAGTGGGTGCCGACGGCAGGAGGGTGACGCTGCCAGAACCGCGGATGCTGCGGAGGTAGCCCGCCTCGCGCAGTTCGCGGTACGCCGCAGTGACCGTGGTGCGGCTCAGCGCGAGCCGATCGGCCAGTTCCCGCTCGGCCGGCAGACGGGTGCCGACCGGGATGCGTCCGTCGAGGACGAGGAGTCGGATGCGGTCGGCGAGACCGCGGTATGCGGGCGCAGCGGTCTTCCACTGCCCGAGCAGGGCGGCGAGCGATCGGGCACTCAGGGTGATGGAAGCCATTGAACCACGATACCCGGATTGGCCTCTAGCGCCAAAGCCAATCGTGCAATTGGATTGTCCACCATGACCCGTCGTGTGCTCCAACTCCTCATCGGCCTCTTCCTGTACGGCATCGCCATCGCGATGATCGTGCGCGGTGCCGTCGGGGTCGCCCCGTGGGACGTCCTCACTCAGGGACTGAACCTGCGGACGGGCCTGAGCTTCGGACTCATCACGATCATCGTCGGCGGGCTCGTGCTCCTCGCCTGGATCCCCCTCAAGCAGCGGCCGGGTGTCGGCACCGTCCTGAACGTCCTCCTCGTGGGGCCCTCGGCCGACATCGGGCTGGCGTTCATCCCCGCGGACCTCGACCTGTGGGCGCGCATCCTGCTGTTCGCCGGCGGACTGCTCCTCCTCGGCGTCGCCTCCGGCCTCTACATCGGCGGCAACTTCGGCCCCGGCCCGCGGGACGGCCTCATGACCGGCATCCACCGTGTCACCGGGTGGCCGATCTGGGTCGGGCGCACGGGTGTGGAGCTCGTCGTCCTCGGCATCGGGTGGCTGCTCGGCGGGAACGTCGGCATCGGAACGGTGTTCTTCGCCGTGCTCATCGGCCCCATCTGCGGCTACACGATCCCGTTGTTCCGGATCGCTCCGCGGACGGAGCGATCAACCACCGCCGTGGACGAGGCGGTGCTGGAGGGCGACACCCCGCCGTCGAAGCCGATCGTCGACTCCCCGGCCAACTGAGCACCCTTCGACAGGCTGAGGGACCGGGTTGTCCGGTCCCTCAGCCTGTCGACGTGCCGATGCCTCAGGGCTTCGCCACCGCCACTGCGCCCGTGTGGTCGTCGACGCTCATCGTCGCCTCGTCGAACCGCGAGCGACCGGAGAGGACCTCGCCGACCTGCACCCGGTCGACCTCCTTCACCCACGTGCCGATGATGATCGTGGCGACCGCGTTGCCGGTGAAGTTCGTGAGCGCACGCGCCTCCGACATGAAGCGGTCGATGCCGACGATGAGGCCGACCCCGTCGACGAGGTCGGGTCGGTTGGCCTGCAGGCCGCCGGCGAGGGTCGCGAGACCGGCGCCGGTGACGCCCGCGGCGCCCTTCGACGCGATGATCATGAACACGAGGAGCGAGATCTGCTCCCCGAGGTTCATCGGGACACCCATGACGTCGGCGATGAAGATCGACGCCATGGTGAGGTAGATCGCGGTGCCGTCGAGGTTGAAGGAGTAGCCCGTCGGGACGGTGATGCCGACGACCGGCTTGGAGACACCGAGGTGCTCCATCTTCGCGATGAGTCGCGGCAGCGCAGCCTCGGAGGAGGAGGTGCCGACGATGAGGAGGTACTCACGGCCGAGGTACTTCATGAGCTTGAAGATGTTGAAGCCCGTCGCGAGGCGCAGGACGCCACCGAGCACGATGACGATGAACAACGCGCAGGTGATGTAGAACGCGATCATGAGCGTGGCGAGCCCCACGAGCGCGCTCGCACCGGCGGACCCGGTCACGGCGGCGATCGCGCCAAAGGCGCCGACGGGCGCGATCCACATGATCATCGCGAGCACCCGGAACACCAGCGCCTGGATGAGCTTGACACCGCGCAGGATCGGTTCACCCGTCGCGCCCATCTTCTGCAGGCCGAAGCCGACGAGCAGGGCGACGAAGAGGACCTGCAGGATGTTGCCGCCGGTCAGCGACGACACGAGCGTCGTGGGGATGATGCCGAGGATGAACTCGGTCGTGCTCTTGGCCTCCCCCTCCACCGGATAGCTCGTCTCGGCGAGGTTCAAGCCGGCGCCCGGCTGGATGAGGTTGCCGACGACGAGGCCGATCGCGAGCGCGAAGGTCGACATCACGATGAAGTACAGCAGCGCGAGCCCGCCGACCTTGCCGACGGTCGCGGCCTTCGCGATGGACCCGACGCCGATCACGATGGTGCAGAAGATGACCGGGGCGATCATCATCTTGATCAGCGCCACGAAGGCGTCGCCGATGGGTTTGAGTCCCTTCGCGAACTCCGGGGCGGCGAGGCCGACGACGATGCCGGCGAGCACCGCGACGATCACCGCGAGGTAGAGGTAGTGGGTCTTGTCCAGCCGTTTCAGGGAGGAGAGCGTCATTGCCATTCCGGATCCGTTTCGTCGGCCGCGTCAGTGCGGCAGCGGGTGGTCGATCGACCCATGCTGCGACCACGTCGGCGGATCGGCCGGGTTGTGGTCGTAGTGACCGCTTGTGGTCGTACTGGTCGCGGTCGGCGACGCCTGAGGCCCTCGTCACCCCCGATACTTGAGGGGTCGACGCGACGGAGCAGACGGAGGTGACGCGATGGCCGGTCGGTCCAGGAGCATCGCCTCGCGGCTCTTCCTCGTTCAGCTCGTCGCGGTCGTCGCGATGACACTCGTCGCCGGTGTCCTGCTCTGGTTCCAGGCCCGTACCGAGACCGAGGACCGCGCGGTCGCGAAGTGCCTCGACGTCGCGAACGGCGTCGCGGACAACCCCTACGTCGTCGCGCAGCTCGGCTCGGAGCGCCCGTCGGACGCGCTCCAGCCGTACGCCGAGGCGCTCATGCGCGACACCGGCGTCGACTTCGTGACGATCATGGCTCCGGACCGCACCCGGTACACGCACCGTGAGCGCGACCAGATCGGCAAGCCGTTCATCGGCACGATCGGACCGGCGCTCGAGGGACGGACCTTCACCGAGACGTACACGGGCACGCTCGGCCCCTCGGTCCGCGCCGTGGCACCCATCCGTGACGGCGCCGGCGAGGTCGTCGCCCTCGTCGCCGCGGGCGTCACGGTCAGCAACGTGTCGGAGACCTTCGAGACCCGGGTGCCGTGGTTGCTCGGGACGGCCCTGCTCGTGCTCGTCATCGGCGCGATCGGCTCCTGGACGCTCCGCCGCTACCTCGCGCGGGTCACCGGGTCGCGCGGACCTGAGGACCTCGCCAGGATGTTCGACTACTACGAATCGGTGCTCCACTCGGTGCGCGAGGGGCTCGTCCTCGTGGACCGACACCGCCGTCTCGTGCTCGTCAACGACCAGGCGGCCGAACTGCTCGGGCTGCCGCTCGGTGAGCGTTCCCCGGGCGCGGTGCCGGTCGACGAGCTGCCGATCGACGCCGGCCTGCGTGAGCTCCTCGCGAGCGGGCGTCAGGCCGTCGACGAGATCCACCTCACGCGCGAGCACGTGCTCGTCGTGAACCAGGAGTCGGCGGTCGGTCCGGGCGAGACGGTGGGCCCGCACCCGCGTGGCTGGGTGATGACGCTGCGCGACCACACCGAGATCGAACACCTGAGCGGCGAACTGGCGTCCATGCGGACGATGAGCGACGCCCTGCGCTCGCAGACCCACGAGTTCGCGAACCGGCTGCACACGATCGTCTCGCTCATCGAGCTCGACCGGCGGGAGGAGGCGCTCGACCTCGCGGCGCAGGGACTCGGGGCCAGTCAGCGGTTGACCGACCGCGTGCTCGCGGCGGAGCACGAGCCGGTGATCTCGGCATTGCTGCTCGGCAAGACGGCGCAGGCGGCCGAGCAGGGGGTCGAGCTGCACCTCGAGAGCGACCCCGCGCTCGGACGCGTGCGCGTCGACCCGGCGGTGATCGTCACCATCCTCGGCAACCTCATCGACAACGCGATCGACGCGGCGTCCGGCCAGCGCCCGTGGGTGGAGGTCTACCTCGGACAGGGACTACCGGACGAGCTCGGTACCGAGCGGTCCGCCGACGCCGAGACGACGGAGCTCGTGATCCAGGTGACCGACAGCGGACCGGGCCTGCCCCCGGAGACCCTCGACCTCGCGTTCGCGCGCGGCTGGTCGACGAAGGAGCCCGGCCGCTACGGTCGGGGGTTCGGTCTCGCGCTGGTCCAGCAGGCCGTGACGCGGCTGGGCGGCACGATCGAGGTCGTCCGCGAGCCGTCCTCGGCGTTCGTCGTGACGCTGCCGGCCGCGGTCGGGGTCCGGGACGAGGCAGGCACATGAGCGGGCACATCCGGGTCCTGGTCGTCGAGGACGAACCGATCGCCCAGCAGGCCCACGCGTCCTATCTGCGCCGCGTGGAGGGCTTCGAGCTCGCCGGTGTGGCGGGCGATGCGGCCACCGCGATGCAGGCGCTTCGGGCCACTGCGGCCGGTCGCTCCCCCGACGACCGGATCGACCTCGTCCTGCTCGACCTCAACCTGCCGGACGCGCACGGTCTCGAGCTGTGCCGACGCATCCGGACGGCGGGTGTCGACGTCGACGTCATCGCCATCACCGCGGCCCGTGATCTCCGGATCGTCCGGGCGGCGGTCTCGGCGGGCATCGTCCAATACCTCATCAAGCCGTTCGCGTTCCCCGCGTTCGCCGACAAGCTAGAGGCGTACCGCTCCTTCCGGCACACGATGTCGGCGGAGGGCTCGGTCGCGAGCCAACACGAGGTGGACCTCACCCTCGCCACGCTGCGAGCGCCGTCCTCCCGTCCGCAGTTGGCGAAGGGGCTCTCGGAGGACACCCTGCGTCTGGTCTCGGACCTCCTCCGGCAGGCGGCCGGACCGCTCTCGGCGAGCGAGGCGGCGGCCGCCGGGTCCCTGTCGCGGGTGACGGCCAGGCGCTACCTCGAGTACCTCGCCGAGACGGGCGCCGTCGAGCGCTCGCCGCGCTACGGCACGCCTGGGCGCCCGGAGCTCGAGTACCGCTGGCGGTGAGCGGACGTCGGTCCCCACCCGGTCGCGCACCCCGGCCCCCTGAGCCGCACCCGGTCCCCGAGCCACCCCACCCGGTCCCTGAGCTTGTCGACGGGTCAGCTCGGGTTCACGACGGCGTAGATCTGGTTCCAGTTCGCGAAGCCCGTGACCGGCTCATCCGAGCCGTTCAGCATGATGTCCTCATCCACGGAGTTCGTCTCGCCGGTCGACGGATCGTAGATCTCGTAGTCGCCGTCGTGGAAGCCGATGATGAGCACATAGTGCTGCGGGATGGTGTTGTCACCGGGGCCGACGAGCAGCGGGACGGGGGTCCCGTCGTTCGCGGCGACCGCCGCCTCGGTGAGCGCCGCCCCTCTGCCGGAGTCGCCACCCAGGAGGTTGGTCCAGTCGATGTGGTAGTCGGTGCCGGTGCGGTCGGCTTCGTCGACCGCGCCGCCGGGTGCCGTACCCGCGACGTTCGGGTAATCGACCGGGCCGGGGAACAGGTCGTTCGCGCGGTCCTGGACGGCCTGCTGCAGGAACGTCATCCGATCCTCGGTCTCCAGACCGGCCGCGTCGGCCAGGTCGAGTCCCCGGAGGTAGTCGGGCACATGTCCGTCGAGGAGCTCGCCGGTCCGCAGCCAGTACGCGAGGAACGGATCGGACTGGGCGGCCAGGGTGATGAGCGTCGTCGATCCGCACGTCTTGTTGTTGTACTGGTCGAAGGTCTCGCCGTTCACCGTGGCGTCCCCGTTGTCGCCGACGCCGAGGTTCGTGAGTTCGTCGATCATGCGCTGACGTTCGCCGGGCGGAGCGTTCTTGATCGCGTCGGCGAGGGCGAGCACGGAGGAAATGCCGGCGCCGGTGGCGATCGCGCTCATGAGGAGGGCGCTGACGGCGGGATCGCCGGACTCCTCCATCGCCGCGAGGATGCGTTCGCGTTCGTCGTCGCTCATCGCGTTCCAGTTCTGGACGTAGTTCGCCCATTCCGTCTCGGAGAGGACCGAACCGTCCGGGTCGCCGTTCGGGAACTGCGTCCGCGAGACGAGGCCGTCCAGCCGTGTCTGACCCACGGGCACCTCGACGCCCGCGAGCACGGCGTGGCCCTCGGAGTCCGACAGTGCCCGCTGCAGCGCCTCACCGGCCGCCCATGCGTCGTCGTAGGCGTCGTGGCAGACGGACACGCCGTCGAGGATCTGGCCGGCCCCGCGGATGAGGTCCGAGATCACCCCGGCGACCTCTCCGGCTCCGGTGATCGGGTTGGTCATCGCCCATGGGTTGACGGAGATGTTCCCGATGGTCCGCTGACCGTCGCGGATGGTGTCCGCACCCGGATGGTGAGCGCTGCGGGCCGCGGTGATGGCGTCCGCGTAGTCGCGCAAACCGGTGGCCCCGGTCCGGAGCCCCTCGATCTCGCAGCCGACGAGGGTGTCGACGGACGCCAGGACGTGTGCCGCGCTCGCGCCGGTCACCCCGACCAAGGCGTCCGGCAGGCTCGATACCGTGACGGTGGAGAGCGTGGTCTGGATGGTCTCGGCGGCGAGCGCCGCGTGCTCGTACTGCTCCGCGAGCCCGTCGATGGTGGCCGGATCACCCGGCGGTGGGGTGTCCGCGAACGTGGAGGATCTGGGGATGAGCCCGACCGCGCGATCGACGAACGATCCGATCGAGGTGATGAAGCTCATCGGGTCGCCGCTCAGCGAACCGATGAAGGTGGCGAGCACGTCGATCTCGGCTGAACTCTTGGTGCGCAGTTCGGAGAGGTTCACGAGCGGTCTCCGATCCCGGCGGTACGGGTGGTCGTGGCGAGTCCGGAGAGGAGCTGCCGGACGACGGTCTGCAATCCGGCGACCGCGCGCAGCTCGGCGGCGGTCTCAGCGCTGCCGGCACCTCGACGACGCGCGTCGAGGAGGGCGTCGAGCAGGACGACCCCCGCCTGCTCGTCCGTCAGCATGCCGGCACCGAGGTCGATCACGGCGTCGAGACCGGCCGTGCGGACCACGCTCGCGACCTGTTCGGTGACGCCGGCGGGGACACCGGCCCCGCGGAGTTCCGCGGCGAGCGACGCGACCCGAGCGCCGGTCGCGGCCCGCTCGGACGCGTCACGGCGATCGGACGGGACCACCGTGGGTGGCGGAGCCTGTGGCGACGGCGCGGTCATGAGGCGTCCTCGGCGAGGGCCGCGTCCGTGCTGGCCATGGTGTCCGCGACGTGCTGCATCCACCGTGCGAAGTCGTCGAGCGTCTTGCCCGCCTCCGTCATCTCGGTCCGCCACGTCAGTTCGAAGGCGGCGGCGTTCGCGGCCACCTGCTCGTCGAGGAACGACGTGTCGAGGCACGTGGAGAACATCCCCGTCGCGCTCGTGGCCGCCCGACCCACCGTCTGGACGACCGCCGTCAGGCCCGCGTCGTCCACCTGCATCGTGCCACTCATGGGTCCCCGCTCTCCGATGCTGTTCGCGCTTGCCGGTCGATCCCGGTGATGCGCCTGATCCGATGGTTCCACCCTGTCCCCGCCAGCACCGGAAGACGATGGGCAGCACTACCCATCACCCGTCGGGCGTCGGACGTGGCGCACGCCGGGGCGTCGGTTACGGTGAGGGTGACGCGTCCGCCCGGGCGCCGCGGAAGGGGCCGTCATGCAGCAGATCCATCGCCGCCTCGCGACCGTGTCGCTGAGCATCCTCGTCGCCGCGCTCTGTTGCACGGGATGCGGCCTGTCGGCGGAACCTGTCGTGGCTGACGGGACCGACGACGCCCGGCTCGCAGCCCTTGCCGATGATCCGCTCTTCACGGACGGCAGCGTCAGCGGGCCGCAGGTTCCAGACACCTCCGCCAATGTCAGCGTGCAACGCGGGGCGATCACGGTCGATGGCCTCTGGCCGTCGGACGTGACCGCGGAACCAGGACCGAGTGGGCCCGCTTGGCCTGCCGCCACCGCCATGTTGGTCCAGCTGCGCGAAGCCGGTTGGCGGCCGGTGGCCGTCTCCTGCGAGCTGGATCGGTCGTCGGGCTTGGAGGGAGCGACGGTGTTCGCCACGAAGGAGTTCGGCGACTTCACCGCTGCGCTCGAGGCCGTGGTGAGGCCCCCGTCCTCGAAGCTCGTCGGCTACGTGCCCTTCCATGCCGAGGCCGACGACCCGTGGTCGGCGCACTCGGAGGTCCCCGCCGGATCGAGTTGCCTCGACGGCAGTGGGCCGCCGGTCGACGAGGGGTCCGTCCCCGACGACCTGGCCATCGCTCCCTGGTACTGAGCGGCGGCCGGTCCGGCCGGACGTGCGGGGCCGCGATCGGGCGGCAGCCGATCCCAGGGTCGACTCCGGGTGATCCCGGAGGTTCCAGGGGTTGCCACGCGCCGAAACGCGATATATCGTGAAGTCCAGTTCAACGCGATATATCGCGATCACTCGGAAGGAACCGCACCATGGCACAGGAGAAGTGGATCATCGCTCCCGGCGAGAGCCGCATCATCGACCTCGAACTCGTGAGACGGCTCAAGGTCGGCCTCATCGGCGGCCAGGTCGACATCATCGGACACGACGAGCCCGGCGCCCGCATCGAGGTGGGGGCCGTCACCGGCAAGGACCTCAAGATCACCATCGACGGCGACGTCGCCGAGATCGACCACCCGCAGCTGCGGTGGGACAACTTCCTCGAAGTGTTCTCGAACTTCGGCGCCAACCGCGCCACGGCCCAGGTCAGCGTCCTCGTCCCCCGCGACATCGCCCTGACGTTCGGCGTCGTGAGCGCCAGCGGACTGGTCGCAGGCCTCACCGCGGACGCCAAGCTCAACACGGTGTCCGGCGACCTCGTGACCGACCGGATGACCGGACGACTCGACCTCAACTCCGTGAGCGGCGAGCTCACGGTCCAGAACCACACGGGTCGCATCCAGGCGCACACGGTCTCGGGCGACGTCACCGTCTCCGGCGACATCACGCGCGCCTCGATCGACGGCGTCTCCTCCGACCTGCTCCTCGACATCCACGGTGCGTGCGAGCAGCTCGACCTGAACACCGTGAGCGGCGCGATCACGGTCCGCCTCGACGAGGAACTCGCCGCACGCTACACGGCGAACTCGGTCGGCGGCCGCCTGGCGATCGACGGCGTCGTCCTCAAGGGACTGCGCGGTGGCGGGTACAACTCGCACACGGGCGCCCTGTCCGGACAGTTCGCCGAGGTGCGCATGAACACCGTCGGCGGCGCGGTGACCGTCCTCCGCCGCCCGGCTGCTGAGCCGGCGGGCGCGGCCACCACCGCAGGGAGCGAGGCAGGCGCATGAGCCCCGTCTTCGCCCACGGCAGCCTGCGGCTGTACCTCCTGAGCCTGCTCGACGAGTCGCCGAAGCACGGCTACGAACTCATCCAGGCGCTCACCGACCGGAGCGGCGGCACCTACAGCCCGAGCGCCGGCACCATCTACCCGCGCCTCGCGAAGCTCGAGGAGGAGGGACTCGTCACGAAGACGAGTGACGGCCGGAAGACCGTCTACGAGATCACCGAGGCGGGCCGGGCCGAGCTCGCGGCACGGGCGGGTGAGCTCGACGGCATCGAGGACCAGCTCACCGATTCCGTCCGCCGTATCGCCGACGAGGTCCGCAGCGGGGTCACGGCGGCCATGAAGAGCCTCCGGGCCGATCTCGCCTCCGCAGCGCGCGAGGCGAAGCAGTCCGCGAAGCCCGGTCCGAGCTGGACGTCGACCGCCGAGGAGAGCGCCGATCAGAAGGTGCAGGGTCGCCTGGCGCTCCACGAGACCGACGTGTCGATCAACGAGTTCCGACAGGCGGTCCGAGCCGAACTCCGCGAGCACGTCGCCCGTGGGGGCGCGCTGGACGATGACACCGTGTCGGCCCTGCGTGCCGACCTCGTCGCCGTCCGCGACCGCCTGCGGGAGCGCTTGCAGGGCTGACCGCCCCGCCACGCGAGCCGAGACACGGAACCGCCCGACCCCTTGCTGGAGTCGGGCGGTTCCGTCGGCGCGGCGCGTGCGGTCGAGCTACCGTGCGGCCCCGGCCAGCGACCCCGTGGTCGCCGCGGAGTCGTAGATCACGCAGGTGACGAGCCGGTCGTCCACCCCGTTCCAGCTGGCCTCGGTCGGCGTGTAGTAGTTGAACTCGAGGTTGGAGTCCTCGTAGACGATCCCGACGAACGCCTGGAACTGCGCGTAACAACCGTCGTCGGCCTGCTGTGTGACGGCCTCCTCGCCGGGCCACTCGTCGCCGGTCAGCGTGACCTCGCCGTACACCTCGTACTGGTGGGGCTCGGAACAGGGCACGGTCGGCACCTCCGTGACCTCGTCGGACGACGACTCGTCGTTCAGGCAGTCGCCGACCGAAAGGGTGAAGACGTCCGTCGTACCTCCACCGACGATCTCGCCGGACTGCGCGTCCCGGGTCTCGGCGGGCTTCGGGAGGATGCCCTCCACGACACTGCACCCGGAGAGCGTCAGGGTCGCGGCGAGGGCGGCCAGGGCGAGCGGGAGGAGAGGACGGCGAGCGGTCACGATGAGGGTCCTTGAGGTGGGTGGTCGATCACGAGCGACTGTCCGGGCTCACAGCCAGGCAACAGCCGTCGATCAGGATATTGGTCGACCATCCGGGTCCGCCACTCCCCCGGTCGATGAACACTGCGTCACGGTCGGGTGACGATGCCTGTCCATCCAGCTCATCCCCGCTTGACTCCGGTTCCCGAAGGAGTAATATCGCCGCTCGTGACAACTGAGGGTCGAGAGCCCGGGACAGAACCACGATCGGCAAAACGCTGGTTGATCGGGGACCCGCTGCCGACCGAGAACCTGGAGGGCCAGCTCCTCCCCAAACGGCTCGCACTGCCGATCTTCGCGAGCGACGCTCTGTCGAGTGTGGCGTACGCGCCGCAGGAACTCCTCATGATCCTGACGCTCGGCGGGCTCGCCTTCCTGAGCTTCGCGCCGTGGGTCGCGGCGTGCGTCGTGATCCTCCTCGTCGTGGTCGTCGCGAGCTACCGCCAGCTCATCAAGGCGTACCCGTCGGGTGGTGGCGACTACGAGGTCGCCCACCGGAACCTCGGCGAGAAGGCCGGCCTCGTGGTCGCCTCCGCTCTCCTGGTGGACTACGTCCTCACGGTCGCCGTCTCGGTGGCCTCGGGCGTCGACAACATCATCTCCGCGATCCCCGGGCTGAACCCGTGGCGCGTCGAGCTGGCCGTCGGATTCGTCCTCGTCCTCATGGCCGTGAACCTCCGTGGTGTCCGGGAGTCGAGCAAGGCCTTCGCGATCCCCACCTACTTCTTCATCGCGAGCGTGCTCGTCATGATCGTCGCAGGACTCGCCCGCACCTTCATGGGCGACGCCCCGGTCGCTTCGAGCGCCGAGTTCACCGTGCAGGGTGAGAGCCTCACCCAGGCGGCGTTCATCCTGCTCCTCCTGCGCGCCTTCTCCTCCGGTTGCTCGGCACTCACCGGTGTCGAAGCGGTCTCGAACGGTGTGCCCGCGTTCCGCCGCCCGCAGATCAAGAACGCCCAGAAGACGCTGGTCCTCATGGGCGGCACCGCGATCGTGCTGTTCGTCGGCCTCACCGCACTCGCCCTCATCTCCCGCGTGCACTACGCCGAGAACGCCTGTCACCTCGAGGGGTTCGCGGACTGCGCGACGACGCCGCAGCCGAGCCTCATGGCACAGGTCGCGACCGCGGTCTTCGGCGCGAACAGCATCCCGTTCTTCCTCATCCAGGCGGCGACCGCGTGCGTCCTCCTCCTCGCAGCCAACACGGCCTTCAACGGCTTCCCGCTGCTCGGTGCGGTCCTCGCGCGCGACTCCTACGCCCCCAAGTCGCTCAACACCCGCGGCGACCGCCTCGTGTTCTCGAACGGCATGATCATCCTGGGTCTCGCCGCATGCGCGATCCTCGTGGTCTACCAGGCGAACCTCACCCAGCTCATCCAGCTGTACATCATCGGGGTGTTCGTGTCGTTCACGCTCGGCCAGACGGGCATGGTGAAGCACTGGCTGCGGATGCTGCGGGAGGGCTGCGACAACCGCGGCTCCGTCTACCGCGGACTCGCGATCAACGCGTTCGGCGCCCTGCTCACCGCGAGCGTCCTCATCGTCGTCACGATCACGAAGTTCACCCACGGCGCCTGGCTCGTCTTCGTGCTCATGCCGATCCTCTTCATCCTCATGCTCGGCGTGAACCGCTACTACCGCGACGTGGAGAAGGAGGTCGAGGTCGACCCGACCACGACCTTCGGCGCGACCGGCGACCACGCGATCGTCCTCGTCGGCAAGATGCAGAAGCCGATCCTCAAGGCGCTGGACTACGCGATCGCCGCGAAGCACGACAGCCTCGAAGCGGTCCACATGTCGATCGACCCCGAGGCCACGAAGCTCCTCGAACAGCAGTGGATCGAACAGAACATCCACGTTCCGCTCGTCATCCTCGAGTCGCCGTACCGCGAGTTCGCGATGCCGCTCGCGAAGTACATCAAGGCGCACCGTGCTGAGCACGGCGCCGAGGTCGTGACCGTCTACATGCCGCAGTACATCGTCGGGCACTGGTGGGAGAGCCTCCTCCACAACCGGCGGGCGTCGCGGATCCGCAACCAGATCATGCTCGTCCACGGCGTGACCGTCGCCCTCGTGCCGTGGCTGCTCGACTCCTCGGAACTCATCTACGGACGTCGGTCACGGCCGCTGCCCGGCCAGGAACGACGTGGCGAGATCGTCCGCGTCAAGAAGCCGATCGAGCGGAAGCCGCACATCGACCGCAACACGGGGCAGCCCCGCTCCTGATCGGCCACGCGCTCCCGCGACGGCGTGAGGGAGTTGTCGCAGACTGACAGACTGGGGACATGTTCACCTGGGGTCTCTCGCTGCTGTTCCTCGCGGCCGTCTTCGGGACGCTGTCGATGGTCCGCCTCATCGCCGCGAACCCCGACTCGCCGCTGCCGATGTGGCAGGGCCGCCCGCAGCGACTCCCGCAGTTCACGATCATCCTGCGCGGGCTGTCGGGCGGACTCGGCGTCTTCGGGGTCTTCCTGCTGTGGTCGGAGATCGGCTTCTGGAGCATCCTGCTGCTTGTCGTCGCCCTCGGGATCCCGATCGTGCTGAACCTCCGGCACAACCGCCGCTTCGAGGCATAGCCGCCGTGTTCCTTCGCCCATCTTCGGGCGAACGAACGCTCATTCGCCCATATTTGGACGAACGGGCGGCTAGGCGAGCAACGAACCGAGCCCGTAGCCGACCAGGGCTGCGACGACCGACGCGACGAGCATGCCCAACGCGTTCGTCAGTCCGGCCCGGGAACGTCCGTCGTGGAGCAGCCGGACGGTCTCGATGCTCGCGGTGCTGAACGTCGTGTACCCACCGAGCAGCCCACCCCCGAGGACGAGCCGCCACGCCTCGTCGACGACCCCGCCGAGGGCCAGCGCCGTGACGAGGCCGAGCAGGAGCGACCCGCTGACGTTGATGACGGTCGTCCCCCAGGGGTACGCGCCACCCACGCGGGAGCGAATGAGGCCGTCGACGACGAAGCGGGCAGCGGCGCCGACACCGCCGGCCGCCGCGATCGCGAGGAACAGCCAGGGGGTCATGAGCGGCCACCGCCGATCCGTCGAGCGAGGACGATGCCGCCCCAGCTCGCGACGACGCCCAGCACGACGCTCCCCACCGCGTACAGCACCCCCACGAGCGCGCTGCCCTCGATGAGGAGGACACTGCTGTCGGCCGCGAGCGCGCTGTACGTCGTGAAGCCGCCGAGGACGCCGGTGCCGAAGAACAGGCGGAGATCGCGTCGTCGGCCTACGTCGGGCCCGCGTCGGAGCAGCGACTCGAGGAGGAGACCGAGCAGGAAGGCGCCGACGACGTTGATGCCGAGGATGGCCACCGGGACACCACCGATCGGCGGGACCGCGAGGGAGATCGCCTCGCGGGCGCCCGTCCCGATCGCGCCACCGAGCGCGACCATCGCGATCGTGGCGGGTTGGAGGTGCGGAGCCCGTGTCCCCGTCGGAGCGGCCGTCACCGCAGGTCGCCGGCGGGGGCGTCCCAGAGTGGTTCGTCGGTGGCGCTCGGCGCGAGTGGGACCACGATCACCGGACGCGCCTGCCGATGGGCCAGCGTCGCGGCGACGGAACCGTTGAAGAACTCGAGGATGCCCTTCCGGAGGCCCCGCTCCCGGGTCCCGACGATGATCGCCCGGGCGGACACCGAATCGGCGAGTCGACCGAGGGCACACGCCGGGTCACCGGCGAGCTGGGTCATCTCCCACACGACGCCGGTGTCGTCGAGGAGACGGTGCGCCGTCGCCTCCAGGCCGGGATCGGCGGGCTCCGGGTCGAAGTCGTGCAGATCGGCGTCGAACGGGAGCGAGGTGACCGTGCCGTCGACGTTCTCGACCACGACGAAGCGGCTCGCGTCGACGTGGGCGAGGACGAGCCGGCAGGCGAAGGCCTGCGCGAACGACGCCGCCTCGACGAGCACGGTGTCGGGTTGCCCCGGCGTGACACCGACCACGATGGCGGTGGCCCGCTGCTCTCCGCTCATGTCGTCACTCCTCCTTCGCGCGCTTCGCGGCGGCCTTGGCCGCCTGCTTCGCCGCCCGCACCTGAGCGAGCGACTCCGGGTCGACGATGTCGGCGACGGACCGCAGACTGCCGTCCTCGCCGTAGGGCGCCGAGGCCTTCCGCCAGTCGGCCGCGTCGAGCCCGTACTGCTTGCCGAGCAGCGCGAGGAAGATCTTCGCCTTCTGCTCACCGAACCCCGGCAGGGCGAGCAGGCGCTTCAGGATCTCCGGGCCGTCTGGCGCGTCGCGCGTCCAGATCGCCTCCGCGTCGCCGTCCCAGTCGTCGACGATCGCGGCGCAGAGCCCCTGCACCCGGCCGGCCATGGAACCCGGGAACCGGTGCACGGCCGGACTCGTCTTGAAGAGGGAGGCGAACGCCTCGGGTTCTTCCCGCGCGATGGTGGCCGCGTCGAAGGAACCGAGGCGGTCGCTGATCTTCAGCGGGCCGGCGAACGCGGTCTCCATCGGCACCTGCTGATCGAGCAGCATGCCGACGAGCAGGGCGAGCGGGTCGGTCGACAACAAGCGGTCGGCGTCCGCATCTCCGGTGATGTGCAGGGTTCCGGTCATGGGTCCATCGTCCCACCACTCGGCGTGCTGGCCCAGCCCCGTTCCGTCGCGGTGTCGGCAGCGGTGCGCGCCGGACCGTCCCCGTACGAGCGCCCCGTCCACGGGCGGCATGGTAAGCTCAACGCTAGTCTTTATCGTTCCCTGGTAGGCGAAAGCCCCGGACGCCCCGCAAGCGCGGCCGGTCAGAAAATCATGAGGGGGTCTCGCATGGGTCGTGGCCGTCAAAAGGCAAAGCACACGAAGATCGCTCGTGAGCTCAAGTCGTTCAGCCCGGACGTGAACTACAACGCGCTCGAGCGCGAGCTCACGGGGCACTCCGTCGACCACCCGGGCACGGGCGTCGACGAGAGCTACGACGACGAGATCGCCAAGTGGGCTGAGTACGCCGAGAAGTACGCCGACGGTGAGGCGAAGGGCGCGTAGGCGCGTCCTTCCCACCGTTCCGGCGCGTCTGCATCAGCGGTTCGCCATCGCTCCGGCACGTCTCGGCCGGGTGATCTCCCAGACGAATGTCGGCAAATGGAGTTCTCACTGGGCGGAGACTAGCCTGGACGGATGAACACCGACGAACTCCGCGTTGCCGCCAAGAAGCGCCTGAAGGCGCAGCACGATTTCAAGCAGTTTCTCGCCGTCTGGGGTGCGGTCTCCGTCCTCCTGATCGTCATCTGGCTCCTCACCGGCGCCTGGGGGTACTTCTGGCCGATCTGGCCGATCTTCGTGATGGGCATCGCCCTGGTCTTCGTCGGGCTCGACGCCTACGGTCCGTCCAAGCACATCACCGAGGACGCCATCGACGCCGAGGTCGCGCGCCTCGTGAACCAGCAGCAGCAGCGCGCTGCCGCTCGCGAGGCCGCCTCGCAGCCGAACCCCACGCAGGCACCGTACGCCGGTCAGAGCGGGTACGAGCAGCACCCCTACCAGGCGGGCCAGACCGGCCAGGCGCCGGTGTACGACCCCGCACAGTACGGACAGACCACCGCTTACGACACCTCGCAGTATGCCGGTGGCCAGACGGGCGGATACGGCACGACGCAGACCCAGCAGGGCTCCCAGGCGACGCAGCAGTACGGCGCCTACCAGGCACCGTCGACCGAGGCTCCGACCGCTGAGGCTCCGGCCGCGGAGCCCACCTCGGACTGGGTGCGCGCCGCCGAGCCCACCCCGACCGAGCAGTTCGCCGCGGTCTTCTCCGGCACCGACCGCGCGCCCGAGGCCGCCGCCGCAGCGAACACCTCCGCCGAACCGGCCGAGTCGATCGTCCTGGAGTCGACGTCCACCGGCGACGCAGAGACCGTCGCAGCCGCCGCCGACGAGACCGAGGCGCGCCTCGCGAGCGACGAGACCGGAGCCGCAGACACGACCGGACGCGACGAGACCGTGTCGGCCACCGCACCGGCCGCGGCCGTGAGCGCGCCACGCACCTCGACCAGCCGGTCGACGACGACGCGTTCGACGACGGCTCGGAAGCCCGCCGCGAAGACGACCACGGCGACGGCCGCGGGGAGCACCGTCCGCAAGACGAGTTCGACGCGCGCCACCACCGGTTCGACGACGCCCAAGGCGGCAGCGGCCAAGACCACGACGCCGAAGACCGCAGCCGCGAAGGCACCGACGACGAAGACGACGGGCGCCGCAGCGAAGACGGCCACCGCGAAGGCACCGGCGAAGCCGCGCACGACGAAGCCGAAGGCGGCCCCGCGGCCACGCCGGCGCCGCTCGAGCAGCCCGGTACGCCGGAGTAGCAGTCGGTTTCTGAACGACGAAGCGCGCGATCCCCTCGGGGCTCGCGCGCTTCGTCGTTCAGGCAGGGCTCAGGAGAGCTGCGAGCGCTCCACCCACTCGAGATACTCCTCGGAGACCGTACCGGTGACGTACTCGCCGGTGAAGCAGCTCATCTCGAGGTCGCTGATGCCGGAGCCCTCGAGGATGGCGGCCTTCATGTCGGCGACCTCCTGGTAGATGAGGTTGTCAGCGCCCAACTCACGCGCGATGTCGGGGATCTTCTTACCGTGTGCGACGAGTTCCTGGCGGGACGGCATGTTGATGCCGTACACGTGGGGGTAGCGGACCGGCGGTGCGGCGGAGGTGAAGGTCACCTTGTTGGCACCGGCGAGACGCGCCATGTCGACGATCTCCTTCGACGTCGTCCCGCGGACGATCGAATCGTCGACGATGAGGATGTTCTTGCCCTTGAACTCGGAGCCCATCGCGTTGAGCTTCTGACGGACGCTCTTCTTGCGCTGCGCCTGGCCCGGCATGATGAAGGTGCGCCCCACGTACCGGTTCTTGTAGAAGCCCTCGCGGTATTCGATGCCGAGCTTCTGCGCGACCTGCATGGCCGCTGGACGGGAGGAGTCCGGAATCGGCATGACGACGTCGATGTCGCCCATCGGCGTGTACTCGGCGATGGTGTCGGCGAGCCGGTTGCCGAGACGCAGCCGGGCCTCGTAGACCGAGATGCCGTTCATGACGGAGTCGGGGCGCGCGAGGTAGACGTACTCGAAGGAGCACGGCACGAGCCGCGGGTTCTTCGCGCACTGCCGCGAGTACAGCTCACCCGACGCGGTGATGAAGACGGCCTCTCCCGGGGCGATCTCACGGACGATCTCGTAGCCGCCGGCTTCGAGGACGAGCGACTCCGAGGCGACCACCCAGTCGTTGCCGACCATGCCCGTCTGGCGCTTGCCGAGGATGAGCGGGCGGATACCGAACGGGTCGCGGAAGGCGAGCAGGCCGTGACCGGCGATGAGGGCGATCGTCGCGTAGGAGCCCTCGACCCGCTCGTGCACGTTCTCGACGGCGTTGAACACCTGGTCGGGATCGAGGTCGAGGCCGCTGATCTGACCCTGCAGCTCCGTCGCGAGGACGTTGAGCAGCAGCTCGGTGTCGCTCGTGGAGTTCACGTGACGACGGTCGACGTGGAACAGGTCCTTGCTGAGCTCGCGCGTGTTCGTGAGGTTGCCGTTGTGGATGAGCGTGATGCCGTAGGGCGCGTTCACGTAGAACGGCTGCGCCTCGCTCTCGTTGGCGGCGTCGCCCTTCGTCGCGTAGCGCACGTGGCCGAGGCCCATGTTGCCGAGGAGCGAGCGCATGTCGCGGGTGCGGAAGGCTTCACGCACCTGGCCCTTGGCCTTGACCATGTGGAAGGTGCTGCCGTCGGCGGTGGCGATGCCGGTGGAGTCCTGACCGCGGTGCTGGAGGAGCAGGAGGCTGTCGTAGACCTGCTGGTTGGCAGGCTCGGTTGAGACGATGCCGACGATGCCGCACATGCGTGGGGACTCCTTGGGGTTCGTGCTGGGCGAGTGGCGGAACGGAGGAAGGTGGGCCGGAGAGCGGTGGGACTAGTCGCGGTAGGCGCCGACGAGGCGGACGGCGCCGCCGTCGACCCCCTTGGCACCCTGTTCGAACGCGCTGAGGTCTGCGGCGTCGTCGCCGAGGTGCACGGTGCCGACCTGCCAGGTCGCGATCCCGTCGGCCTCGAGGGCGGCCGTGACGCCGTCGGCGACCGCCGGCGAGACGACGGCGAAGAACCCGACGCCCAGGTTCCAGGTGCCCTCGCTCGACTCGAGCGAGGATCCGGCCAGCTCGCTCAGGGTGCGGAACACCGGTGACGGGCTCCAGGTGGAGCGGTCGACCTCGGCCCAGGACCCCTTGGGCAGGACGCGCGCGAGGTTGGCGGCGATCCCGCCGCCGGTGACGTGGCTGAGCGAGTGGACGCCACCCGCGAAGGCCGGGGAGTCGAGCAGCCGCAGGAGGGGCAGGGTGTAGAGCCGCGTCGGCTCGAGGAGGGCCTCGCCGAACGTCGTGCCGAGCTCGTCGCTGTGGTCGGCGTACCCGACGCCCGCCTGGGCGAGGATGTGCCGCACGAGGGAGAAGCCGTTCGAGTGCAGGCCCGAGGAGGCGAGCGCCAGGACGACGTCGCCGTCCTCGACGCGGTGCTCACCGAGGATGGCGTCGGCCTCGACCGCACCGGTGCAGGCGCCGGCGACGTCGTAGTCGTCGACCCCGAGGAGTCCGGGGTGCTCCGCGGTCTCGCCGCCGATGAGCGCCGTCCCGGTGTCGGAGCAGGCCCGGGCGATGCCCGCGACGATGGAGGCGATGCGCTCCGGGTGGACCTTGCCGCAGGCGATGTAGTCGGTCATGAAGAGCGGCTTCGCACCGACCACGACGATGTCGTCGACGACCATGCCGACGAGGTCCTGGCCGATGGTGTCGTGCTTGTCGATGGCCTGGGCGATCGCGACCTTCGTGCCGACGCCGTCGGTCGACGTCGCGAGCAGGGGCCGACGGAAGGCCGTGAGGGCCGAGGCGTCGAACAGGCCGGCGAACCCGCCGAAGCCGCCGAAGACCTCCGGGCCGTGCGTCTTCGCGACGGCGGCCTTCATGAGCTCGACGGCGCGGTCACCGGCCGCCGTGTCGACACCGGCCTCCCGGTAGCTGGTGGATGAGGTCATGACCGTCCTGAACCTTCTGCGATGGGTGGATTCGGGGGCCGGACTCACCTGGCTCGGCACTGACGGAACCGGCAGGTTCCGCGTCGGCCGCGGGGGTCCCGGCTGGATGCACGTCAACTCTATCCGCTGCGACGATCCGCGTCCGTCGCGCCATGGAGCGGTCGATGAGGAGACCGACGACGAGGGCGATCGCGCCGAAGACCACGACGCACACGAGCAGGAGGAAGCCGAACACCTGGGTGAGCGAGTAGTCGGCGCTCCCCGGGAATGCGAAGGTGAGGATGAGTGCGGCGATGACACCGACGAAGGCACCGATGACGAGGAACCGCCAGTAGCGGGGTGACCGGCGCACCGAGACCGAACCGGAGGAGTACACGGTCGCGACCTCGGTGTCGGGCTCGGTCGAGGGCGTCGGACCGGTCGGTTCGGATGGGTGCTGAGCTTCCGGTGCTGGCTGCCCGGTGGCGTCTGTCATGCCTCCATTCTCCCCCACGATCCTGGGCATCGTGAACCGATGGTGAACGGCCGCGGTCGACGAGCCGACGGGTACGATCGAGCGGTGGACACGACGGGGACCGAGACGACCGATCCCGCTCCGATCCCTCCCGGCGACGCCCTGCTCTCGGCGGTCGAGTCCGCCGCCGCCGACGCCGGGTTCACGCTCGAGCCGGAGCAGCTGGAGGTGGCGAGGCGCCTGGCATCGCTCCGGATCGCCGACGATCGACCCGCACACCTGTACCTGTGGGGTGCGGCCGGGCGGGGCAAGACCTGGCTCCTCGACGCGTTCTTCGCAGCGCTCCTGACGCAGCGGCGGCGTCGCGTCCACTTCCACTCCTTCTTCCGCGGGCTGCACGCCGCGATCCACCGGGTCCGCGCGGAGGCCGCCGACGCGGCCCGCGCGACGGGCGAGCCGGGCGCCGCGTCCCGGGCGGCGGCGGGAGCGGTGACGAACGCGGTCGAGCAAGCCGTCGACGAGCTGCTCGCCGACGTGGACGTCGTGCTCTTCGACGAGTTCCATGTGCACGATCCCGGCGACGGCACCCTCATGATCCGGCTGCTCGAAGCCCTCTTCGCCCGACGGGTGACCCTGTTGACGAGCTCGAACTTCCGGCCGCAGGACCTCCTGCCGGACCCGGCGTACCATCACGTCTTCGAGCCCGGCATCGCCCTGATCGAGGCGAACATGCAGGTGCTCGAACTCGCCGGCTCGACCGACCACCGTCGCAGTTCGCCGGTCAGTCACCGCGACGGCTTCGCCCGTGGCAGCTGGTCCATCGCCGGCGAGGCCGCGGACGCCCGCCTCGCGACCCTCGGCCTCCATCGACCGGGGCCGGGCGAGGCGACGACGTTGACGATCAGTGGCCACACGTTCCACGCGGCCGCCGCGCGCGACGGCAGGGTGTGGTTCGCCAGCGCCGAACTCATCGAACGTCCGACCTCCGTGGGCGACTACCTCGCCTGGGCGGCGGACTACGACCGGTGGGTGCTCGACGCCCTGCCCGAATCCCATGCCCTCACCAGGGAGGCGCGCGCCCGGTTCGTCCTGCTCATCGACGCCCTGTGCGATCTCGGCGTCGAACTCCACGTCGTGGCCGCCACCGACCGGGAGACCTTCGTGACCGACCCCGCCCTCGGGCCGGGCGGCTTCGCCCGCGACGCGGTCAGGACGCGCAGTCGGCTCGCCCTCCTCCGCGAGGTCCGCTGACAGGCGCTCAGCTTCCGGCGAGCACGGCCCGCTCGAGGGCACGGTCCAGTCCGACGACGGGGCGGTCCGGACGCTGCGGCGCCACACCGCCGAGGGCCTGCAGCCAACCCCAGGTGTCGGCGACGGTCTCGGCGAGCGGACGACGACGGAGACCCGCCGCGAGCGCACGCGAGACGTCTCCGTGATGCATCGCGTCCGCGTGGGGTCCGGTCGGAAGCCAGACGGGGAGCTGGGTCCAGGGTTGGATCCCGGCCGCGAGCACCCGCTCCTGATCCACCCAGCGGAGGGTCGCGCCTGACCCGGTCGCGGCGATACAGGCGTCGAGCAGATCGCCCAGCGTGGCCGCCCGCGGCTCGCTCACGACGTTGAACGCACCACTCGCGCCCGTCGAACCGGCCGTGAGGAGGAAGGCCGCGAGATCCCGCGCATCGATGTACTGGATGGGGTCGGAGGCGGCGCCGGGGGCGAGCACCGCACCGCCCTCGGCGATCCGCGCCAGCCACCAGGGAAGCCGCCCGATGTTCTCGTGCGGGCCGAGGATGAGGCCCGCTCGCACCAAAACCGCTCGGTCACCGAACGCCTGCACGGCGGCCATCTCACCGCCGCGCTTGGCACGGGCGTAGTCCGCGAAGCCCTCGTCGTGCGCCGATCCGTCGACGACCGGCGCGTCCTCCGAAGCTCCGGCGGGAAGCGGGTCGGCGTAGACGGAACGGCTCGAGACGTAGACGTAGCTCCCGACCCGGTCGGCCAGCAGCGCGGCCGCGTCGCGGACGGCGACCGGAGCCCATGACCAGGTGTCGACGGCGAGGTCCCACGACCCGACCCGGAGCGCGTCGAGTCCGCCGGGCAGCGTCCGGTCGCCGTGCAGCACCGTGATCGCGTCCGACGGGGAGGACCGGTTCGTGCCGCGATGGAAGACGGTGACCTCCCAGCCGGCGGCGACGGCCTCGTCGACGACCGCTCGCCCGACGAACTCGGTACCGCCCAGGACCAACAGTCGTTTCGTGCTCATGCCTCCATCACAGCGCACGAGGCGGTGATGCACCACCCCGGTTCGCCGGGAGCAGCGGGCCCGAGTCGAGCGTCGCGTGCGGGCTACTTGCGACTGTGCTCCAGCGACCCGGCCCGCATGGCGGCCTCGTCGTTCAGGTCGACGCGTGAGGCCGTGTAGTAGCTGCTCCACTTGGCCGCGTGGTAGGCGGGGTTCATCACGAACCAATACGCCCGGCGCTTCCAGCCGTACTCCTTGTCGCGGACGATCCGCTTCGCATCACGGATGGCGCCGACGACGGTGTAGCCGATCTGCCGGGACCGCCGGAGCCGCGCCACGGGCTTGCCGATCCGACGCAGCGCCGTCGTCTCGTCGAAGATGCGCTTGCGGTACTCGTCGAGGGTGAGGTCGTTCGAGTGGATGACCCAGCCCCGCGGCGCGTACGCCTTCCGCAGGCCGGCCGCGATGATGTCGGCGCCGAACGCCATGTCCTCGGAGTACGGGAGGTCGCGGTACGGGATGTCGCCGAGCAGGAGTTCGCGGCGGGTCGCCGAATTGACGTCGGAGTAGAACGCGAGGGCGTCGAGCAGTCCGCCGTTGCCGTCGGCGAAGCCGTCGTTCGCGAAGACGGTCGTACCGAAGTCGGGCCCGAAGTTGTGGAAGACGTCGTGGATCTCGTACTTCAACAGCGGGAAGCAGGTCGGGCGGGCGATCTGCTTGCCCATGACGGCGACGACGTCCATGCCGTCGGGGTCGAGCGGCGCGGTGAGCTCATGGAGCCATCGCGAGTCGCCGGGGATGGCGTCGTGCGTGAGGTACGCGACATACTTCCCGCGGGCGAGGCGAGCGGCGAGCTGGCGGGTCCGGCCGTGGCCGAACTCACTGTTCGGGATGACATGCAGCCGGACGTCCGGGTGGGCGGCGACGATGTCGAGCGTGCGGTCCGTGGAACCCGAGTCGATGACGAGCGTCTCGAAGGTGCCGTCGTACTCCTGGGCCTCGATGGCGGAGAGGATCTGTTCGAGGTACATCTCGCCGTTGTACGTGGGGATGACGATCGTCGCGTCGAGCGTCGTCTCGGCAGGGGCTTCGATGTCGGAGGTCACCGCACCAATGTACCCGGAACGTCAGCGCGGCAGCAGCAGTGGCACGAGGCCCGTGAGGTCCGCGCGTTGGCCGGACGCGTGCACCGTGCCGCCCGCCATCGCCGTGGTCCAGTCGATGCGGCCTGAGGCGAGGGCGAGCCAGGTCGGCGCATCCATCTCGATGACGTTCGGCGGCGTGCCTCGGGTGTGGCGGGGGCCCTCGATGCACTGCACTGCGCCGAACGGCGGCACCCGCACCTCGACGGTGTTGCCGGGTGCCCGCTCGACGAGGAGCTCCAACAGGTAGCGGACCGCGGTCGCCGTGTCCGTGCGCGACGCCGGTGCGTCCCCGAGCGCCTGCTCCAGGGCAGCGCGACCGACGGCGTCCGTGATCCTGGGTCTGGCCATGCATTCGAGGCTAGGCCATTGCGCCTTAAGCTAGACGGGTGAAGATCCTCGTCCTCGGTTCCGGTGCTCGCGAGCACGCCATCATCAAGGCTCTCCTCTCCGAAGAGGCCGGGCACCACATCATCGCCGCCCCCGGCAACGCGGGCATCGCGGGCGACGTGACCGTGGTCGGCATCGACCAGGAGAACCCCTCGATCGTGCGCGACTTCGCCCGCGACGAAGCGGTCGACCTCGTCGTCATCGGGCCCGAGGCCCCGCTCGTCGCCGGCGTGGCCGACAAGCTGCGCGCCGCCGGCATCCCGGTCTTCGGCCCCAACCGCTCGGCGGCCGCGCTCGAGGGCTCGAAGTCCTTCGCGAAGCGGATCATGGACGAAGCCGGCGTGCCCACCGGTCGCGCGGTCCGCGCCGAGGACCTCGACGCAGCGATCGCCGCGCTCGACGACTTCGGTGCTCCGTACGTCGTCAAGGCCGACGGCCTCGCGGCGGGCAAGGGCGTCCTCGTCACCCACGACCGCGACGCGGCCATCCAGCACGCCACCAACTGGCTGGGCTACGGCGGCGTCCTCGTCGAGGAGTTCCTCGACGGCCAGGAGGTCTCCCTCTTCTTCATCACCGACGGCGAGACGGTGCTCCCGCTCTCCCCCGCGCAGGACTACAAGCGGCTGCTCGACGGCGACGCCGGCCCGAACACCGGCGGGATGGGCGCCTACTCCCCGCTGCCCTGGCTCGACAACCGCTTCGGGAGCGAGACGGCCTTCGTCGACGAGGTCCTGGAGACCGTCGCCGTCCCCGTCGTACGGCAGCTGGCGTCGGAGGGCAACCCGTTCCAGGGGCTCCTCTACGCCGGGCTCATCCTCACGGAACGCGGAATCCGCGTGATCGAGTTCAACGCACGTTTCGGCGACCCGGAGACGCAGGTCGTCCTCCCCCGGCTCGTCACCCCGCTGTCGGCGCTCCTGCTCGGCTCGGCCACCGGCACGCTCGACCAGCAGCCACGGCCCGCGTTCGCCGAGGCGAGCGCGGTGACCGTGGTGCTCGCGAGCCAGAACTACCCCGAAACGCCTGTCACCGGCCGGAGCATCACCGGCCTCGACGCCGCCGTCGCCGTCGAGGGGGTCCACCTCGTCCACGCGGCCACGGCCGACGTCGACGGTGGCCTGGTCGCCACCGGCGGCCGCGTCCTCAACGTCGTGGCGCTCGGATCCTCCTTCCCGGAGGCACGCGGACGTGCGTACGAGGCGCTGTCGCGCATCGAGCTCGAGGGCGGTCAGTACCGCACCGACATCGCCGCACGCGTCTCCTGATCGCGGCCCGGATGAGCGCAGCAGCGGGAACCGGGTCGTCGGCCGTCGTCGAGAGTCACGACGGCACCAGGCTGCACGTGGACGTGATCGGCGACGACGCCTTGCCGCCCCTCGTCGTCCTCGCCGGCGGTCCGGCGCGTCACCCGGTCTACCTCGGTGATCTCGCGGGCCTGAGCACCAGGCGTCGCCTCATCCTGCTGCACCAGCGCGGGGTCGGACGGTCCGAGAGCGGATCGTCGACCGCTGCGGCCAGCTGGCCGGAACTCGCCGAGGACGTCGAGGCCGTGCGTCGCTGGCTGGACGTCGACCGCGTCGAACTCCTCGGGCATTCCGCCGGTACCCGCGTCGCCGTGAGCTACGCCGCGCGCTACCCGCACCGGCTCGACCGCCTGTGCCTCATCACGCCACCCGCCACCTGGCTCGTCGACACGGACGACGACAGCGCGGAGATCATCGCCCGGCACGCGGCGGAGGACTGGTACCCCGGCTTCCTCGAGGCGCTGCCCGCGCTGCTCGCGGCGCCGGACTCCGCGTCGGGGAACCGCTTGTTCCCGGCGGTGGCGCCCATCGCCTGGGGCGAGTGGGACGACACCGCCCGCGAACACGAGCGTCTGGGCGCCTGGCACCCGGCCGCGCAGGACGCGTTCGTGCACACCCCCACGATCGACGAGGTCGAGGACATCCGCGACGCCCTCCGAACCGTCACGGCACCCGTGCTCGTGGTCGCGGGTTCCGAGGACGGCCTGACGGGACTCGCGCCCGTCGTCGCCCTCGCGCAGCGGTTCCCCCTCGGCCAGGCGATCGTGCTCGACGGGTGCGGACACTACCCCTGGGTGGAGCAGCCGCGATCCTTCGCCGCAGCCGTCTCCCCGTTCTTCCCCGTCGACTGAGGCGGTCCAGGACCGCAAGCCCTGTCGACGGGCGCTGCCGCCGTGTTGACTGGGAGGGTGCAGACGTTCCTCCCCTACCCCGACTTCCTGGCGAGTGCCGAGGTCCTCGACGACAAGCGGTTGGGCAAGCAGCGGGTGGAGACGCTGCAGGTGATGAAGGCGCTCATCGTCCCGGGGTACGGCTGGCAGCATCATCCGGTGACGGCGATGTGGCGAGGGTATCGGCCCGCGCTCATGGACTACCAGGTCGCCACCTGTGCGGTCTGGGTCGGCCGAGGTCGCGCCGACACCTGCCTCGAGAAGACCCTGCTGGCACTCGCCGACGCCCCGGACGACCTCGAAGCCTACGAGGCGGACGACTTCGAGCTGCCGCCGTGGCTCGGGCGGGCCGACGTCCATCGCTCCCACCGGTCCAAGCTCCTCGCCAAAGCGCCGGAGCTCTACAGCGGCATCTTCCCCGACGACCCGGCGACGCTCGACGACGTCTGGCCGGTGCCGACCGACTGATGACGGACAGTGTCGACGTGACCTTCGACGACGAGCTCGACGCGGCCGTCCGGGCTCGATGGCGTGCCCTGGCCGAGGCCGGCCTGCCGAGCTTGTCCACCCATCAGGGTGCCAGCAACCGTCCGCACGTCACCCTGGCCGCCGGGGCGACGCTGGAGCTGCAGGGACGACCCGACTTCCGACCGTTCCCCGTCCGCCTCGGCGCCCCGCTGTTCTTCCCTCGTCGGTCGGGCGCGGTCCTCGCGCTCGGTGTCGTCCCAGGGGTGGCTCTGCTCGAGCTGCACGACCGGATCGCCGCGCTGGTCCAGGGCGCCTTCGACCACACTCGGCCGGGGTTCTGGACGCCGCACGTCACGCTCTCCCGTCGGCTGACCCGGGAGCAGACGGCCACAGCGCTCGACACCTTGGCTGCGATCGGCCCGTACCCGGACGGACGGGTCCTCGGCCTCCGATTCTGGAACGGCGGCACCAGGACGGTCAGCGACCTCGTCGATCCCTGAGCCGACCCGGTGTCGTCGCTCCGAACGCGTCACTCAGCGGCTGCGCGACTCGCCGCCTCGGCCGCTGCGGTCGCTTGACCGTGCTGGGTCTCCGGGGTCGACCAGGACGCCGCCTTCGGCTTCTGGAAGAACAGCACCACGACGGCGCCCACGAGCGCCAACGCTGCGGGCAGGAGCAGCGACTGGGCCATCGCGGTGGTGAAGCCGGCGTGCAGGAACTCGGGCAGCTCGCCGCCCGTCACCTCGCTCACGCCTCCGGTCGCCCCACCGGGAGCGGCGGGCAGCTCGGCCGCGAGACGTCCCTGGATGAGCGCGGCGATTGCGGCGCTGCCGAGCACGGCTCCGATCTGACGGGTCGTGTTGAACACACCTGAGCCGGCGCCGGCCTGGTGCTGCGGGAGCCCCCGGGTGGTGAGATTGGAGACCGGGCCCCACATGAAGCCGTTGGCGAGACCGAGGACGGCGCTCGGGAGGAGCAGCATGAGGATCGGCTGCTCCGGCGTGAGCAGGATCGAGTACCAGCCGAGCGCGAGGGCCAGCAGGAGGAGCCCCGCGAGCGCGAACCACTTCGGGTTCACGCGGTCGATCGCCCGTCCGACCACGGGCGCGAGGCCGGCGGAGAGCACGGCCATCGGGACGAGCATGAGCGCGGACTGCGTCGGGGTCAGGCCGCGGACGGTCTGGTAGAAGAAGACGAGCGGCAGCGACATGCTCGTGATCGTGAACCCGATCGTCGAGATCGCGAGGTTGCCGACCGAGAAGTTGCGATCGCGGAACAACGCCAGCGGGAGCAGCGGCTCACCCTTCATGACGGCCTGCCACACGACGAACAGGCCGAGGACGACGACGCCGGCGATGATGAGACTCCACACGGTGATCGGACCGGTGATCGTGCCCCAGTCGTAGCTCTGGCCCTCCTGGATCCCGAACACGAGGAGGAACATCCCGAGTCCGCTGAGGACGACCCCGAGCACGTCGAACCTGTGCGGGTGCGTGGCGAGCGCGGGGACGTTGCGCCAGACCATGATGAAGCCGATGACACCGACGGGCACGTTGATGAAGAAGATCCACTCCCACCCGAAGCCGTCGACGAGCACGCCGCCGAGGATCGGGCCGACGAGCGTCGCGACACCGGCGGTCGCTCCCCAGAGACCCATGGCCGCGCCACGGCGATCCGGCGGGAAGATGCGCGTGATGACGGCCATCGTCTGCGGCGTCATGAGCGCCGCACCGAGACCCTGCACGACGCGGGCGACGATGAGCATCTCGATGGAGCCCGACAGGCCGCACCAGAGCGAGGCGAGGGTGAAGACGACGAGACCGGTGAGGTAGAGGTTCTTCGGGCCGAAGCGGTCGCCGAGACGACCGGTGATGAGCAGCGGCACGGCGTAGGCGAGCAGGTAGGCGCTCGTGACCCAGATGACGTTGTTGATGTCGGTGTCGAGGCCGCGCATGATCGCGGGGTTCGCCACGGACACGATGGTCGTGTCGATGAGGATCATGAAGAAGCCGATGACCAGGGACCAGAGCGCCGGCCAAGGGCGCACGGCCCCCTTCGCAGGAGACGGGACGCCGGCGGGCGGCGGCGTGGGGGATGCGGACATGATGTCCCTTTCTGCATGGAGGACGGGTTCGCGTTCGGGACGCGAGGATGAGCGGGACCGCCGGCCGGACTGGTCGGTCGTCCCGGAGGTTCAGGTGGAGGGTGTCGGCTGAGCGGACACGGGCGGGGTCGCCGCCTGCTCGTGGAGTGGCGCACGGGTCCCTGGCACGTGCCAGGCGAGTGCACCGTCGGCGATCTCGGCGAGGAGCGATTCGAGGTGGGCGATCTCGGCGCGCACCATGGCGGCCGAGTAGGGGACGTTGATCCAGTACACGCGCGGGATCCCGCGTTCGAGCGCCCACGTCATGCGGCGATCGAGGTCGGCGAGCTCGGCCTCCTGCCGGAGGATACGGGTCTCGAGCAGCATCCGCACCTCCTCGGCGCCCAGTTCGTGGGCCTCGGACAGCGCGAGCCCGAGCTCCGGGTACTCGTTCGTGGGGGTGCTGAGCAGCTCGCGCAGCCGCTCCCCCAGCAAATGCCGACCGAGGTCGGTGATCTCGAACGTGGTGCGCTCGGGTCGGGCTCCCTCGCGGTCGGTCCCGGAAGCGAGCACGAGGCCGTCGGCCTCGAGTCCGTAGACGGCGCGGTAGAGCGAGCCGGGACTCACCTTGACGACGCGGTCCTCCTGGCGATGGAGCGCGAGTTGGTACATCTCGTAGGGGTGCATGGGTCGCTCGGCCAGATACCCGAGCGCGGCGACGGCGAGCGGACCGAGCGGCTTGACCTTGCCCATGACCCCCAGCATCGTTCCGCTCGAACTATTCCACATGGAATATACGCTTCCGTCGACGCTGACGCAAGGCCGACGATCGGCCAGAGAGGAGGCCATGCGCGATAATGAAGGAGTGAGCGCACCCTCGGAGATCAACGCCTGGAAACACGTCTACTCGGGCAAGGTCCGCGACCTGTACGAGCCGGCCGCCGGCCCCGACGACCTCCTGCTCGTCGTCGCGAGCGACCGGGTGAGCGCCTTCGACCATGTCCTCGAGCCGGGCATCCCCGGCAAGGGCGATCTGCTCACCAGCCTGAGCCTCTGGTGGTTCGACCAGCTCCGCGAGGTGCCGAACCACCTCGTGCCCGATCATGAGCTCGACGCCGCGGGCGTCGCAGTGTCCAGCATCCCGGTGGAGTTCGCCGGGCGCGCGATGCTCGTCAGGAAGCTCGACATGTTCCCCGTCGAGTGCGTCGTCCGCGGCTACCTCACCGGCTCCGGCTGGAAGGAGTACGTCGCGAACCGCACCGTCTGCGGCATCCCGCTGCCCGAGGGTCTGCGCGACGGCGATCGCCTGCCCGAGCCGCTGTTCACCCCCGCGTACAAGGCGCCGCTCGGCGAGCACGACGAGAACATCTCGTTCAGCCGCATGGTCGAACTCATCGGCGAGGACGACGCGGTCGCGCTGAAGGAGCTGTCACTCGGCATCTACGAGACGGCATCGCTCACGGCGGAGCGTCACGGCGTCATCCTGGCCGACACGAAGTTCGAGTTCGGCCGCAACCCGGCGACCGGCGTCATCACGCTCGGCGACGAAGTGCTCACCTCCGACTCCAGCCGATACTGGGACCGCGACGTCTACCTGACGAGCGACGACCCCACCGCACGGATGGCGAGTTTCGACAAGCAGATCGTCCGCAACTGGTTGGCCCACAACTGGGACCAGGACGACGCCTCGACGCCCACACCACCGACCCTGCCTGCCGAGATCGTCACGCAGACGGCCGCCCGCTACCGCGAACTCCTCGAGCGCCTCACCGGCACCGGTCGCTGATCGAGGTACCGGTCAGCTCGTCTTCCGACGGGCACGGAGCCGAGCGCTGTCGGCCAGGATGGCCTGCGCATCGGGCAGCGGCCCCTCCGGCACGATGACACCCATGAGCGTGGCCGTCTTCTCGAGCGCGTCGCGTGCGTCGTCGGCCGCGAGCCGTGCCTCGACGAGATCGCATGAATCGTCACTGCCCACCTCGCTGCGTGTGCCGCTGCGCTCCACGAGCTCCCGCTGCAGCCGCTCCGCAGTGGCGTACATGCGCGTCAGCGTCCAGAGCGAGGTCCACGGAAGGTCGTCACTCAGCCCGATGAGGTGATCGTTGAGCGGATCGATCCACCGCGACGGCTGGTGTCCGCCGTCCAGTCGGCGGCGGCGGTTGCGTCGCTCGGCCGACGCGAGCAGGAGGACGGCGACGAGGATCGCACCGAGCAAGGCGCCGACGACGTCGAGTCCGGGCGCCCAATCCGGGTCGAAGCCGGGGAGTGACACGGACGAGCGTTCGTCGTGCACGAGCCACCACTCGACCAGCACGCCCGCCGTCGCACCGAGGACGAAGCCCGTGAGGAGGAGGAAGGCACCGAGCAGGAGGGTGATCCTCCGCCGCAGCTGGTGACTGCGCTGCTGACCCTCGGTGAGCTCGCCTCGTTCCGCGAAGGGATCCACGACCATGAGGCGACCACCGACACGGACCACCCCGGGGTGGCGAGTCGTGACCGTCATGGCCCGAGGATACCCCACAAGGTGGGTCATGCGGCGGGATTCACGAGCCGAGATCGGCGGAAATCCGCGGCGGATCGACCGCGGCGGCCCCCGGAATGGGGGCGCCCGAAGGGGTCACGCCGCCTTAGCGGGACGTCGCCGAGCCGTCGTCGGGACCCCGTCAGGCTCATCGGACGATCCGCGCCAGGTCGAAGCGCACCCCGTGGTCCGTTCAGGGTCGCACCCCGACGCGCGGGAAGGCGCCCGACGCAGCTGCGGCGAGCGCGTCGTCGACGTCCTGCAAGGGGAACTCCGGGCCGACGAGTTCGGCGAACGGATACCGACGCCACGCACCGGTGAGGAAGTCGACCGCGCGGGCCAGATCCCGCGGTCGGTAGTTGTGTGCTCCACGCACCGTGAGGAGGCGTCGGACGATGCGTTCGGCGTCGATGCCGAGCGGCGCACCGGGCGACACACTGCCGACGAGGACAGCTGTTCCACCGATCGACAGCGACGCGATGGCGGCGTCCACGGCACGGGCGTCGCCGGACATCTCGATGGCGACGGGGAAGCCCTCCACACCCGCCGCGAGGTGTGCGGCGTCGAGGTGCTCGGCGGCGCCGATCGTGGGGTCGACCGTCGCGATGGCGCCGAAGCGGCCGGCGAGCAGCCGGCGGGCGGGGTCCGGATCGCTCACGACGACGCGTGCCCCGGCATCGGCCGCCATGGCCGCGACGGTCAGCCCGAGCATCCCGGCGCCGGTCACGAGCACCGCCGTGCCGGGCAGGTCGTGCCCGGCCGCATCCAGTGCGGCGATCGCGGTGGCCGTCGCGCAGGACGCGGGCGCGAAGACGGCGGCGGGCGGCGTCTCCCCCACGACGACGATGGCCGTGCCCTCGAGGAGTTCGACGTGGGTCGCGAACCCACCGCTCAACTCCCACCCGCGGTGCACCCGGTCGTGCCCGTACTTCGCGAGCCGGCGGCACTTCTGCTCCAGGCCGGCGGAGCAGCGGTCGCAGACGCCGCAGCTCACGACGACCGACCACACGACCCGCATCCCCGCGACGAGGACGGTCCCGTCCACCGCCGTGACCGGTCCCCCGACCGCCACGACGCGTCCCACCTGTTCGTGCCCGAGGACGAGCGGTGTGGCGGCGTCACGGTGCCCGAGGACGGTGTGCACGTCGGAGCCGCACACGGTCGCCAGTTCCACCTCGACGAGGACGTCCCCCGGCCCGAGCGTCACCCCGGGCACCGCCATCGCCTGGTGCGGGTGCCCAGGCCCCTGCCAGACCATCGCGATCGGCGACGGTCTGATGAAGACGTCGTTGCCCGCGTGCGCGGTGAGCGTCGTGTGCATGGTTCCCCCGGTCGGTCGTTCAGTCGAGACCGAGCAGCGCGGGCAACTCGGCGATGCTCGTGATGATCTCGTCGGCGCCCGCCGCGAGCAGCGTCTCCTCGTCGTGCGCTCCGGTGAGCACCCCGACGACGAGCCCGGCGCCGGCGTTCACCCCGGACAGCATGTCGCTGGCCGTGTCGCCGACGACGACCATGGTGTCGACGGCGCTCGCACCGAACCGGAGGAGCGCCGTCAGCGGCAGGTCGGGCGCTGGACGCCCTCGACCGGCGTCGGCGGGTGACAGGGCGTCGTCGGCGAGCTCGGACCACCCGAGGCTCGCGAGGAGTGCGTCGCGCGTCGCCGGGGCGAACCCGGTGGTGAACACGACCCCCACGCCGAGCTCGCGGAGCCGCCGCACCGTGTCCTCGGCTCCGGGGATCGCCTCGACGCGCCCCTCGCCGACGAGGCGCTCGTAGGCCGCTTCGAAGGTGGCGTTGCCGGAAGCGGCTCGAGCCTCGTCGCCGTCGGTCAGCATGAGGAACACGTCGAGCTTCGACTGGCCCATCGTGTCGCGGACGAGCTCGATGGCCGCGTCGAGCGCGTCCTCGGTGTCGATGCCGATCGTCTCGGCGGCGACGCGGAAGGCGTCCTCGACGACGCCGTCGTCCGAGACCGTCGTCCCGGCGAGGTCCAGGACCACCAGTTCGAGCAGGAGGTCGTCCTCGTGCGCGTCGTCGAACCCGTCCTCCAGCTCGTCGAGGTCGTCGAGGTCGGTCTCCACGTCGTCGAGGTCGGGCGCCGCGGTGCTGTCCTGCTGGGGTCGATCGATGCTGGTCACGAGAGGCCTTTCTGAAGGTGGGCTGATGCGGCACGGATGCTGGTCGGCTGCGCCGGCGAGAAGGTCGGGCCGAGGTGCTCGGCGACGGCCAGCTCGCCGAGCGCGGGTCCGGTCGTCATCCCGATGCCCGTCGTCGCGGCGACCACGCGGACGCCCGGGGTCGGTTCGTCGATGAGCAGCTCCTCCGGGGCGGTGGCGTAGACGCCCTGCCAGCGTTCGAGGACGTCGAGCCTCGTCCCGAACAGCGCGCTTCCTGCACGGAGGAGTTCGTCGAAGGCGTGCTCGGACTGGAACGGGGAGACCGCCTCGCCGCGGCTGTGGGTGTCGCCGAGGATGATCGACCCGTCCGGCAGCTGGGTCGCCATGAGGTTGACGTCGAGCGAAGCGAGCCCGGGGTGGTCCTGCTGCAGTCGCTCCCGGAGTGCCGGGATGGCGGGCGAGTCGGCGAATCCCGCGTAGCGCAGGAGCGACCATCCGGTCAGGAGCGGCGCCGGCATCGGCATCGGGAGCTCGGCGCGCACCCGAATCATGTCGAGCGCGCATCGACGGACGACCGCCCGCTCGGCCAGCTCGGGGAGGAGCGTGTCGATGTCGTGGTTCACCGCGACCACGGTGAGGCCTGCGGCGATCACGCCGCGGCTGGTGTCGACGAAGCCGGAGCGCAGTCCGGTCACGGTCGTCCGGCGTCGGAACTCGACACCGCGGCGTTCCAGGTACGCCGTGACGGCGCCCAGCGCCTGGCGCGGGTTCACTTGGAGGTCGCGCGGCAGCCAGGCGCCGCCCACCACGTCGTCGGCGCTGATCGGCACCTGCTGCAGGAACTCGGCCGCGTCGTACAGGCGGACGTCGGCCGCGGCACCCGCCTGGGCACGGGACGCCGCGAAGTCCTCGAGGACGCGCAGCTCGTCGAGGTGCCGGGCGACCACGTGCGTGCCCGAACGCCGGACCCACAGCCCCGCGTCCTGCTCGAGTCGTTGCCAGATCTCGGCCGAACGCGCGGCGAGGCGCGAGGCGAGCCCGGCCTGCGGCGTCGCCGCCAGGTGGCCGAAGTTGCGGACCGACGAGCCCTGGGCTTCGGCCGAGCGTTCGACGACCACGACCTCGGCACCGGCGTCAACGGCGGCGAGCGCCGCCGACAGTCCGACGATGCCGCCTCCGACGATCACGACATCGGCGCGATCGGCCGAAGCACCCAGCGAGCCGACGCCGAGGCCGACCCGCGCCGCCGACACCCCGCCGCTCATCCGTCGTCCGTTCACGAGAACACCCTCCGCATCCACATGGCGATGCCCTCGACGACGAGGACCACCGCGAGGATCATCAGCACGATGGCCGTGACCTGGTCGTAGTTCCCGCCCTGGTCCGCCTGGATCAGGTAGTAGCCGATGCCGCCTCCGCCGACGATGCCGAGCATGGTCGCGGCGCGGATGTTCGTGTCGAGCGTGTAGAAGGTGTGCCCGACCAGCGCGCGGGCCCCCTGCGGGAGGGTCGCGGCGGCGTAGACCTGCGGTCGGGTCGCCCCGACGGCGATCAGCGCCCGTTCCGGTCCGGGCGCGACCTCCTCGAAGGAGTCGGCGATGAGCTTGCCGAGGAGGCCGATCCCGCAGACGCCGAGCGCGAGCGTCCCCGCCTGGGCACCGAGCCCGGTGACGACGATGAGCAGGATCGCGAGGATGAGCTCCGGGATGCCGCGGATGCCGACGAGCGCGAACCGGGCGCCGGTGCGGACACCACGGTTCGGGGCGACGTTCCGTGCGGCGAGGGACCCGATGACGATCGAGCAGACGAGGGCGATGAGGGTCGCCGCGAAGGCGATCGCGACGGTCTCGAACATCGCCTCGACCATCTGCTCCGTCGTGCGCATGCCGAACGACGGCGGCCAGAGACGGGCGAGGACGTCGGGCGCCTTCGCCCAGAACGTCACGAGGTCGCCCCACTGGATGTCGGACACGACGACGCCCCAGACCACCACCGCCACGGCGAGCCAGGCACCGACGGTGTCGCGAACGCGGGCCGGCGTCCAGGGTCGCTTCGCCGCAGCGGCGATCCGGGACTCGGCGCTCGGAGCAGCGGTCGTCCGACTGCTCCCATTCACCGCGCGACGCGCGTCCCGACCCGCGGCCACCCGACGCACGACGCGGTCACCGAGTCCGCGTCCGGTCGGCTGCACCCCGAGCATCACGGTGCGCACGGTGCTCGACACGATCTCCATGACGACGCACAGCGCGAAGATGACGATCGCGAGTCCGATGCCGAGCGAGTAGTCGAGTGATTTGAACGCGAGCGACAGCTCACGGCCGAGGCCGAGGACGCCGACGTAGCCGAGCAGGACCGAACCGCGCAGGTTGATGTCGCCGCGGTGGAGGACCGTGGCCACCCAGGACGGAAGGACCTGCGGCAGGACGCCCGAGGTGAACTCCTGCAGCTTCGAGCCGCCGGCTGCCCGGATCGCGAGTCGCGGCCCTTCGTCGACCTGCTCGATCGCGTCCGCGAAGAGCTTCGAGATCATCCCGACGGAGTGCAGCCCGATCGCGATGATGCCGGGCAGCGATCCGAGCGAGAACATGAGCACGAGGATCATCGCGATGACGACGTCCGGCACGGCACGGCTGAGCACGCCGATGAACCGACCGACTGCGCGCCAGGCCGGTCCCGGGGTCGTGTTGGCGGCTGCGAGGTACGCGACCGGGATGGAGAGCACCGCAGCGAGGACGGTGCCGGAGATCACGATCCCCAGGGTCAGGGCGGTGAGCGACAGCAGTTCCCCGGGCGGCGGGAACGTGATCGTCCCCACCCGGTTGAAGAAGTTGACCGCGTTGCCCCAGCTCGCCACCATGTTCGGGATCGAGATCCCGACCTCGAGGAGCGAGTAGACCGAGAACGCGAGCAGCGCGACGAGCGTGAGCACGGCGGCGATCGTCTGCGGGCGGAGCCGACCGACCGGGACGGGTCCGGAGAGTCCGGGCGGGCGGTCGGCGGGCGGTGCCGTCTTCGCGGGCGCGGTGACGACCATCAGCGGGTCCTGCCAGGTCGACGGAGCTCGTCGGGCTCGCGGCCGTCGACATCGGCGTCGAACTCCCACTCCGGTTCGTCGGGGAGTTCGTCCTCGCCCACGCGCTCCTCGACGCCGAGCAGGCCGCGGAGGTCGTCGTCGGGGTCGCCGAGCAGCTCGTCGGTCTCCAACTCCACGGCGATCGCCTGCAGCTCACGGGTGCTCGTCGCGACCCGGCCGTAGATCTCCATCACCTCGGTCTTCGACAGGCCGTCGGTCGTGGTGTCGAGGACCACCTCGCCGTGCCGGAGACCGACGATGCGGTCGCCCCAGGAGAGCGCGAGGTCGACCTGGTGCAGGCTGCACACGACGGTGAGTCCACGGTCGATCGCGATCTCACGAATGAGGGCCATCACCTGCTCGCTCGACTCCGGGTCGAGGGAGGCGACGGGCTCGTCGGCGAGGAGGATCTCGGGGTCCTGCATGAGCGCTCTGGCGATGGCCACGCGCTGCTGCTGACCACCGGAGAGGGTGTCGGCGCGCTGGTAGGCGCGCTCCAGGAGGCCGACGCGATCGAGGTGGCCGAGCGCCTTCATCTTCAGGTTGCGGCCGTAGCCGAGGATGCCGAGACGTGGTCCGCGGACGCCCGCCAGCGAACCGGTCAGGACGTTCTCGAGGACGGTGAGCGACGGGACCAGCTCGAACTGCTGGAAGACGAACCCGACGCGGGCGCGGAGCCGGCGCAGGGCGCGCTGCCCGAGGGCCGGCACCTCGTCGCCGAGGACCGAGACGGACCCGGCGGTGGGCCGCTCGAGACCGTCCAGGTGACGGAGGAGCGTCGACTTGCCGGATCCCGACAGGCCGAGGAGGACGACGATCTCACCGCGACGGATGTCGAGGTCGACGCGCTGCAGGGCGACCGTCCGGTCGAAGCGCTTCGTGACCCCGCGGAGACGCACGAGCGGTTCCGCTCCGTCGGGTGCGGTGTGACGCGCCTGCTGCTCGGTGACGCTCATGACTGCTGCCTCTCGTGAGGTTGGTGGTGATGCGGACGTCGCACCGCGACGGGCTCGGTGACCGGGAACCGGAGCACCGGTCACTGCCCTTCGACAAGCTCAGGAACCGCTTGTCGAAGGGCGGTGCCGGTGCTCAGATCAGGCCTGGCACTGCTTGGCGTTGGTCTTCTTGCAGATGTCGCGGATGGTGTCGTAGTACGCGTCGTCGACCGGCGAGGTGCCGTAGAAGGTCGCGCGGAAGGCGTCGCTGTCGGCGCTCTTCACGCCGGAGTCGATGATCTGGTCGATCGTGACCTCGGAGAGGGCCTTCTCGAGCTTCTCCTTCACGTCGGCGGGCAGGGAGTCGGACTCGACGATCGGCGCACCGGGGACCATCGTGCGGTCGATGACCTTCACGCCGTCGTTCTTCTCGACCTCGGAGTCCTCGGCGAAGCCCGCCTCGCACTCGACGCCCTCGGCGGTCTTCGTCACCGAGACGTCGTGCTTGCCGGCGAAGACCGGGGTGATGTCCTGCTCGGGGTCGATGCCGGCCTCGAGCAGGTTGTAGCTCGGGAAGAGGTACCCGGACGTCGAGGACGGGTCGACGAAGCAGACCTTCTTGCCCTTGAACTCCTCGATCTTGGTGATCGACGAGTCCTTCGGGACGATCGCCTCGGAGTAGTAGCCCGGCTCCTGCCCCTCGACGGTGATGATCGACGAGATCGGCGTGATCTTGGCCCCGTTGTTGAGCGCGGTGACGTAGGTGAAGCCGGAGAAGGACGCGACGTCGATCTTGCCGGCGACGGCCGCCTCGATGAGGGCCGCGTAGTCGGTCGACTCGTGGTATTCGACCTTCTTGCCGGTCTCCTGGGCGATGTAGTCCATGAGCGGCTGGTAGTTGGTCTGCGTGTCGACCGAGTCGGGGACGACGCCGAAGACGAGGGTCTGGTCGTCGACCGCAAAGGTCCCGGCCGCGGCGGAACCGGTGTCGCTGGCGGTGGCGCTCGAGCAGGCGGCCAGGCCGATCGAGAGGAGGGCGGCGGCGCCGAGCGCAGCGACGCGGGTGAGGGAGAGCTTCATGTGCTGGGACGTACCTTTCAGAAGGACCGATGCACCCGCCCGCTCCGCGCGTGGCTCCGGTGGAGCGGAACCGCGAGTGACCGACGCGGGCACTGCTGTGTGCCGTACGTGTGATCACGTTACGAGCGGCACCCGAACAGGGCCGGGCCTCCCGGTGAACAGGAGGTGAAGCCGCGCGGAAGGATCGATCGGGCAAGCCACGGTCGTCGTCTGCCGAGCCCGCCTAGACTGCTGGGATCCGCCCATCCGAGCAGCAAGGCAGGTGAGTCGTTTGCCTCTCGACCCGATCTTCGTCGAACGAGCGCGGACGCACCGTGCCTACCTCATCTCGACCGCACTCGAGCAGGCGAAGGCCTTCTTCCTGCGGCCGAAGACGACCACCGTCGCGCGCCCGAAGCCCGCTCCCGCTGCGGACCCGAAGGCGACCTCCCCGAAGGCCACCGGACCGAAGGCGAAGCCCTCGAGCCCGACGGCGAAGGCCACCACCGCCGCACCCCGCCGCAAGAAGACACGCGCACAGCACCGCAAGGCCGCGCGGAACTGGGACAAGAAGGAGCTCGCGACCGTCGGCGTCCCGGGCCCGGAGCTGCGCATCGAGGAGCACACGATCCCGGTCGCCGGCTTCCCCGACGTCCGGATCCGGCTCTATCACCCGCCCACGGCCGACGGAGACCAGGCGGTGCCCGCGGTCCTGTCCTTCTTCGGTGGGGCGTTCCGCATCGGCGGGATCGACTACCCGACGACCGACGCGGGGTTCCGTCGTCGGGCGGCCGACGCCGGCGTGGTCATCGCCGCCGTCGACTACGCGCTCGCTCCCGAGCACCGGTACCCGACCCAGCTGGAACAGGCCCACGCGGCGCTCGAGTGGCTGTTCGCCGAGGCCGCGACGCTCGGGATCGACTCGCGGCGGATCGCCGTCGCCGGGGTGTCCGCCGGCGGCAGCATCGCGGCGGCGCTCACGCTCGTGAACCGCGAACGCGGCCGGCTGCCCATCCGACTCCAGCTGCTCGAAGTGCCGGTCACGGACCTCACCGGCGGCCACATCGACCTCCGTCCCGTGCGGGAGATGGGCATCCCGAGGATCTTCGCGATCAAGGAGCTGCGTTCCGTCGCGAAGACCTACCTCTTCGATCGACGTCAGGCGAAGGAACCGCACGCGTCGCCCCTCCTCGCCCGGTCGCACGCGGACCTCCCCCGCGCCGTGATCCTCACGGCCGAGTACGACCCCCTCCGCGGCGACGGCGCGGCCTACCTCGCCGCGCTCCGGGCCGACGGCGTCGACGCGAGCGGGACGATGTACCTGGGCGCGACGCACGACACCCCGATCTTCGGCGGCGTGCTCCCGGCGGCCCGCCGCTGGCACGACGACGTCGTGACCGCCCTGCGGTCACTCCACGACGCGGACTGAGTCGGGTCACCGCGCCCACCGGCTTCCCCTCGGGCCGGAAAGCTGGAATCGTGTCGGCATGGACGCCCACGACATCCGGAACGCCTACCTCGACTTCCTCGAACGGAACGGCCACGCGTTGATCAAGCGGGCTCCGCTCGTACCGCGCGGCGACACGAGCACCCTCTTCAACGGCAGCGGGATGCAGGCGCTCCTGCCGTTCCTCCTCGGTGAGGATCACCCCGACGGACGGCGGTTGACCGACAGCCAGCCGTGCGTCCGGGCCCAGGACATCGAGGACGTCGGCGACAACCGGCACACCACCTTCTTCGAGATGCTCGGCAACTGGTCGCTCGGCGACTACTTCAAGGAGACGCAGATCCGGCAGTTCTTCACCTTCCTGGTCGACATCGTCGGACTGGATCCGGAGCGGATCTCCGTCACCTGCTTCATCGGCGATCCCGCGAACGGCATCCCGCGCGACGACGAGGCCGCCTCGATCTGGGCGTCGGTGTTCGCCGAGCGCGGGGTCTCCAACGGGATCGCGGAGATCGGCTCCCAGGCCGACGGCGACGCCCGCGGGGTGCGGCCCGGTGAGCGGATCTTCTTCTACGACGGCGGCGAGAACTGGTGGTCCCGCGGCGGGTCACTCGAGGGCACACCGATCGGCGACCCGTGCGGCCCCGACAGCGAGGTGTTCTACGACTTCGGCCCCGAGTTCCAGGACCCGTCGTACGGCCTCGCGCATCCCGCGAGCGACGGCGGACGGTTCATGGAGATCGGCAACCAGGTGTTCATGCAGTACCGACGGCGCGAGGACGGCTCGTTCGAGGAACTCGCCAGACGCAACGTCGACTTCGGCGGCGGCCTCGAACGCATCGCCGCCGCGTCGATCGACTCCGACGACGTCTTCCGCATCTCGCTCCTGTGGCCCATCGTCGAGCGACTCCAGGAGCTCACCGGGAAACGCTACGAGGACGAGACCGCCGCGATGCGCATCATCGCCGACCACCTGCGGGGTGCGACCTTCCTGGCGGTGGACGGCGTGCGTCCGTCGAACAAGGAGCAGGGCTACGTCATGCGACGACTGCTCCGACGGGCGATTCGGCTCGCGCTCTCGCTCGACCTCCACGAGAACTTCTTCGGCGAGATCGTGCCCGTCATCGCCGGACTGTACGCCGACGACTACCCGGAGGTGGCCGCCGCCCGCAATGAGGTCGTCGCCGTCCTCGTCAAGGAGGAGCAGTCGTTCCGACGCACGCTGGGCGCAGGGCTCCAGATGGTCCAGGGGTACGCCGGGCGGGTCATGACGGGACACGACGTGTTCCGGCTGTCCGACACGAACGGCTTCCCGAAGGAGCTGACCCTCGAGGAGGCCGGGCGCCTCGGCATCGAGGTCGCTCCCGATTGGGAGGCGGAGTTCGCCGCCGCCCTCGCCGAGCAGCGAGCGCGGTCCCGCGGGGCGACGCACCTCGGCGCAGCGGGACTCCCGGGCGGCGACACCGCCTGAGGGCCGGCCTCGCTCAGTCGCGCTTGAGCATGTCGATGCCGGCGCCGGCGAACTGCCGGAGGGTCGCGTCCGGCAGGAACGCACGGGTGAGCGCCGCCGCGATCCGCGTGAGGTCGCCCTCGTCGCGGTACAGGAGGTAGATCGGCTCCGATCGCGGGTTGAACTTCTGCTTGAACCGGTGGAGGGACGAGAAGCCGTACACGGGCTCCAGGATGCCGCTGAGCTGACCCAGCAGGTGCGCGATGCGGCCCTCGTCGTCCTCCACCCGGTGTGCGAGCGGCGCACCCGAGAGCGAGAGGATCTGCGCGCCCTCCTCGGCGAAGACCTTGGCCGAGGAGGCGATGAGGAACTCCATGACCGAACCGAAGCCCTCCTCGCGGCGCCGCATGAGGTCGAGCGTCCATCCGCGGTGCTCGCCGTCGGGGCCGAAGACCGGGAGCCAGCTGAGGAAGCCGTCGACGTCGCCGTCCGGCGAGATCGCGAGTGCCAGACGGACCTCGGGGTCGTCGGCCTCCTGCAGGGTCCCGAGGGTGAACCGCATCTCCGGCAGACCCTTGTCGCCGACCCAGCCCTCGGAGATGGCGCGGATCTGCTGTCGGACGCCCCACGTCTCGGCGGCGTAGGTGCTCATCCGGAAGACCATCCCCTCGCGCTCGGCCTTGTTGAGCGCCGTGCGGATGTTCGACCAGGCCTTGCCGGTGAACGCGAGACCGGGAAGGTCGACGATCGTGTCGTCCGCGATGATGAGGTCGCGCCATCCCTCGGGCATCGCGTCCTTCGTCCCCTGGCTGGAACTGAAGAAGCACGGGATGAGGGAGTCGCGCTCGGCCGCCTGGACGAACTCCGCGACGCTCGCCTGCAGGTGATCCGGTGGGCCGAGCGGGTCGGCCAGCACGATCGCGACACCGGCGTGCTTCTGGTAGGGCACGAGGCCCACCGAGGTGCGGAAGTACTCCATGCCGTCCCACGTGGCCATCCAGGAGAGCGAGCCGCCGCCCTTGGTCCGGATGAGCGCGCGGGCGTCGTCCGCCGACGGCAGGTCCTGCTGCTGCTTGCGCCCGACGCCGAGCTGTCGGCGTCGGTGGGATGAGAACGCGCTGCGGGTCGCGACGAGGTAGACCAGGAAGGCGAGCCAGAGCACCGACGTCGCCAGGAACACGTCGGTGTCGCCCCAGTCGATCGGGAGGTCGGCGGGATCGAGCGGCGACAGCGCCAGGTACAGGACCGCGACCAGGACGTTGAGGATCGCCCAGACGACGCTCAGCACCCACGCCCAGCGACGACCGAGCCGCAGGCCGTTGGCGACCACGATGATCACCACCGTGTCGATCGCGACGTCGAGCCACGGGCCCTCCGCCGGAGCGGTCGGACCGAACGGGCCGTTGGTCGGCACGAGTAGGGCGACGATCTGGACGACGCCGAGGGCCACACTAGTCGTGAACGCGAGCAGTCGGCGCTCGCGCACACTGGCCCGCTGGATGCGGAAGGAACGGTTCACCGCGAGGACGAAGAGCACCGCGAAGGCGTGCTCGAGGTCCGCGAGCGACCCGATGAAGAGGACCCCGATCGCGGCGTAGGACGCGACGATGATCCAGCCCCGCTGCCGCCACGGAGAGGCGAAGAGCGACACGCACGCGGCGAAGCACGCCATCGTCCCGCCGGAGGGACCGACGTCGAGCATCCCGGCGAGGCTCGCCGCCCACGGCCAGGGCAGTTGACTCGCGGCCCAGAGGAACCCGGCGGTGGCGAGGACGGCGACGAGCTGACCGGCGGCGAAGGTGATGAGCGCGACCTTCGATCCCCGCCACCACTCCAGCAGGCCGACCCAGGCGAACCCGATCACCGCGAACACGTAGGCCCACGGCTCCACGACGAGGAACGTCCCGGTGACGGGAGTCCACCAGCGCCCGGCCTCGAAGGCGGGCAGGCCGTAGGCGACCGCGTCCCACCACGGTTGCGCCGTCGTCGACTCCCAGAGGCCACGCCCGACGACACCCACGACGAGGACGACCAGCACCAGGGCGATCGTGACCGGCACCCGGGCGACCACCGTTCGGATCCTCATGCGCGCCGCCCCCTTCGTGGTTCCACGGAGCACACGCGCGCCGTGCGGTCGAGGCTACAGAACGGCCTCGCGGGACCGCAACGCATCCCCGTCCGGCAGGCTGGCCAGCGCGAGCCAGAGTTCGGCCCGAGCGGCGAAGGTGTCGAGCGGTCGCCCGAGCACCTGTTCCACCCGGGTGATGCGGTTGCGGAGCGTGTGTCGATGGATCCCGAGTCGCCGCGCGGCGGGCTCCCACTGGCCGTTCGCCTCGAGCCAGCCGCGGAGGCTCGGCACGAGGTCGGAGCCCTCCTCGCGGTCGACGCGGAGCACGGGCTCGAGCAGTTCCTCGGCCACGGCGGCGGCGCGGACGGGGTCGAGCAACCCTGCCATCCCTGCCGCGGCGAGCGCCCCGAACCGCACGACGGCCTCGCCTGCGGAGACGGCGTGCTCGTGCGCGGAGACCGCCTGCTCGATCCCCGTCGGCAGATCGGCGAGCGCGAGGGATCGGGAGAGTCCGAGCCGCCGTGCGGGGGCCGCCGCGATCACCGCCTCGACCGCCCGATCGACGTCCGTCTCGGTGTCCCCCTCAGCCGCTGCGAGAAGCAGGACGGGCCGTCCGTCCTGCTCGGCGACGAAGAGCGAACCCGGACCGAGCGTCTCGGCCCGTTCCAGCTCGGTGAGGAGCGCCTCGCGCCCGTCGGTCGGCCCGGAGCAGACGCCGACACGAACAGCTCCGCTCGGCAACGGCGTGCCGAGCTGTTCGGCGACCTCGCGCGCCGCGGCGGCCTGTCCGGCGCGGAGCAGCTGCCAGACACCGGTGCGCAGCGAGCGCCCCGCCCGTCCGAGTGCGCCGCCCTGCTCGAGGGTGAGCCCGGCGATGGCGACGACCGAGGTCACGACGCTCTGGGCCGCGGCGTCCAACGGGCCGTCGGTCCCGGCGATGGCGAGCACGCCCCGGAGGTCGCCGCGTCGGCCGAGGGTCTGCAGCGACACCGTCCGCGTGCGGCTCGCGAGCGTCGCCCCCGAACGCTGTCCGCGGCTCAGGAGCATGGTGGCCTCGCCGGCCACCCGCTCCAGGAGGCGCTCGGCCTCGGGAGCGGCGGTGGGCCCGTCGCCCGCGATCGCCACCGGGGTCGCGTGCGCGTCGAAGAGCACGACCCAGGCGCCGAGGGACCGCGCGAGTTCGGTGACGACGGCGACCGTCGCGTTGGGGCGGAGCGCGGCGAACGCGATCGCGCGCTGGGCGCCCAGTGCCCAGGCGTCCCTCGCCCGAGCCGCCTCGGTGAGGAGGTCGGCCGCGTACCGGATGACGGCGATGAACGGCGTGCGGTACGGGACCTCGACGAGCGGCATCCCGTGCGCCGCGCAGGCCTCGGCGAGTTCCGGCGGTGTCCCGGCCGTGATCACCTCGGTACCGAACCCCAGTCCGGCGACACCGGCGTCGGCGAGGCGGGCGACGTACGCCTCGACCTGCGTCGTCGACACAGCGGTCCCGAACTGCGTGCCCGTCGTGAGCAGCACCTGGTCGGCGAGGAGGAAGGGCGTGGGGTCCGGCAGGTCCGACCCGGAGACCCAGGCGACCTGCCGGTCGAGGGCGCCCTCGGTTCCTGCCACCACGAGCTTCAGGCCGAGCGCACGGTGGTCGAGGAGGTCCTGCAGCGTCGGTGCCATGGCGCGAGTCTACGCAGGAATGCCGGATCGTCCAACTGAAGCCGCTGGTATGGACAGACTGTCGACTGTACCGATGCGGACCGCTGCCTAGCCTGGTGGCACTGCTCGCGGACGACCTCGGCGCCCCCGCCGGACGCGGCAGCCGAAGGAGTACCGATGACGAGCAGCACCGCAGCCCCCGCGCCCTCCATCCTCGGCGGACCCTCGCTCCCCCAGGAACGTCGCCTCGTCACCGCCATCCCCGGACCGATCTCCGAGGAACTCATGGCCCGGAAACACGCTGCGGTCGCGTCCGGCGTCGGCACGACGATGCCGGTGTTCGCGGCCGGCGCGGGCGGTGGCGTCCTCGTCGACGTCGACGGCAACTCCCTGATCGACCTCGGGTCCGGCATCGCCGTGACCGGTGTGGGCAACAGCAACCCGCGCGTCGTCGAGGCCGTCACCCGACAGCTGCAGGAGTTCACCCACACCTGCTTCACCATCACCCCCTACGACTCCTACGTCGAGGTCGCCGAGGCGCTCAACCGCCTCACCCCCGGCGACCACGCCAAGCGGACGGCACTGTTCAACTCGGGCGCCGAAGCGGTCGAGAACGCGGTGAAGATCGCCCGCAGCCACACGAAGAAGCAGGCGGTCGTCGCCTTCGACCACGCGTACCACGGCCGCACGAACCTGACGATGGCCCTGACGGCGAAGTCCATGCCCTACAAGAGCGGTTTCGGTCCCTTCGCCTCCGAGGTGTACCGCGCACCGCTGTCCTACCCCTTCCGCGACGGCGGGCTCACCGGCCCCGAAGCGGCGCAGCGCGCGATCACCCAGATCGAGAAGCAGATCGGCGCAGACAATCTCGCGGCGATCATCATCGAACCCATCCAGGGCGAGGGCGGCTTCATCGTCCCGGCGGACGGTTTCCTGCCGGCCCTGCTCGACTGGGCCCGCGCGAACGACGTCGTCTTCATCGCCGACGAGGTGCAGACCGGCTTCGCCCGCACGGGTGCGATGTTCGCGTCCGAGCACTTCGACATCGTGCCCGACCTCATCATCACCGCCAAGGGCATCGCGGGGGGCCTGCCACTCTCCGCCGTCACCGGACGCGCGGAGATCATGGACGCCCCGCACGCCGGCGGGCTCGGTGGCACCTACGGTGGCAACCCACTCGCCTGTGTCGCCGCCCTTGCGGCGATCGAAGCGTACGAGGAGGAGGACCTCGCAGCCTCGGCCCGGGCGATCGAAACCCGCATCGTCGACCGCTTCACCGCGGCGCAGACCTCCGACCCCCGCATCGGCGACATCCGCGGGCGCGGCGCCATGATGGCGGTCGAGTTCGTGGACCCGGCCACCGGCGAGCCCGACGCCGCCCTCACGGCACGCGTCGCGAAGGCCGCCCACCAGGCCGGCGTCATCGTCCTGACCTGCGGCACCTACGGCAACGTGGTCCGCTTCCTCCCACCGCTGACCATCCCCCTCGAACTGCTCGACGAAGGACTCGACGTCGTCCTCGAGGCGCTCGCCGCGAACTGACGCCACACCCGCCGGTCCCTGAGCCTGTCGAAGGGCAGGGACCGAGGCGGCCCCCGCAGCACAACCCCGGACCCTGAGCTTGTCGAGGGGCATGCACGCTGAAACACTGTGACCGACGGCACCGACACCACCAAGGAGCTCCCCCCATGACCGACGCACGTGAAACCGATCTGCTCGCCAAGGTCCCGAACGGCCTGTTCATCGGAGGCGTCTGGCGCGACGCGACGGAGGGCGCGACGCTCGACGTGAGCGACCCGTCCACCGGCGACGTCATCAAGACGATCGCGGACGCCTCGGTCGCCGACGGCACGGCGGCCCTCGACGCCGCGGTCGCAGCCCAGGACGAGTGGGCGGCGACCGCTCCCCGCACCCGCTCCAACATCCTCCGGAAGGCCTTCGACCTCCTGCAGGAGCGTCGCGAGGAGTTCGCCCTCCTCATGACGCTCGAGATGGGCAAGCCGCTCGCCGAGGCGAACGGCGAGGTCACCTACGGTGGTGAGTTCCTCCGCTGGTTCTCCGAGGAGGCCGTCCGCATCTCCGGACGCTACGGGTCGAACCCCGAGGGCACCGGCATGATGACCGTCTCGCAGCACCCCGTCGGCCCGTGCTTCCTCATCACCCCGTGGAACTTCCCCCTCGCGATGGCGACCCGCAAGATCGCCCCGGCGCTCGCAGCCGGCTGCACGGTCGTCGTCAAGCCCGCCGAGCTCACCCCGCTCACGACCCTGTACTTCGTGAAGCTGCTCGAGGACGCCGGGCTCCCCGCCGGCGTCGTGAACGTCATCACCACCTCCAGCTCCTCCGCGGTCTCCGGCCCGATCATCGCCGACCCGCGGCTCCGCAAGCTGAGCTTCACGGGCTCGACGGCCGTCGGTCAGAAGCTCATCGAGCAGTCCGCGAAGAACGTCCTCCGCACCTCCATGGAGCTCGGCGGCAACGCCCCGTTCGTCGTGTTCGAGGACGCCGACCTCGATAAGGCCGTGGAGGGCGCGATGGCCGCCAAGTTCCGCAACATCGGACAGGCGTGCACCGCGGCGAACCGCTTCATCGTCCACCGCGACGTCGCGGATGAGTTCGCGAAGCGCGTCACCGACAAGGTGAACGCGTTCCGCATCGGTCGTGGCACCGAGGACGGCGTGACGATCGGCCCACTCATCGACGACCGCGCGGTCACGAAGGCGAAGACCCTCGTGGGCGACGCCGTCGAGCGCGGCGCCGAGGTCCTCACCGGCGGCGAGGCCGTCGACGGACCGGGCACCTTCTTCCAGCCGACGGTCGTCACCGGGGTCGTACCGGGGTCCGACATCCTCCGTGAGGAGATCTTCGGCCCGGTCCTCGCGATCGTGCCGTTCGACGACGAGGATGAGGCCGTGCGGCTCGCGAACGACACCGAGTACGGGCTCGTCTCCTACGTGTTCACCACCGACCTCGCCCGCGGACAGCGCATGATCGGCCGCCTGCAGACCGGCATGATGGGTCTCAACGTGGGCGTCATCTCGAACGCCGCAGCACCGTTCGGTGGTGTCAAGCAGTCGGGCATCGGACGCGAGGGCGGGCTCGAGGGCATCCACGAGTACCTGTACACGAAGTACACCATGACGCCCATCGGCTGATCCACCTCGGTCGGCACAACGGAAACCGTCGTCGATCACCGATCCGACCGGCGACCTCGCCATCCTCGGTTCCATCCGACCGCCGGATCCGCCATACTCGACTATCGGCGCCGGGTCCGAGCACCACCCGAGCACCATCCCGGCCCCGAGCACCACCCCGGTCCCGAGCACCACCCGGCCCCGAGCACCACCCCGGTCCCTGAGCTCGTCGAAGGGCCACGAACAGGAAGACACCTCATGAGCGCAATCGAACGCGACGTCGTCATCATCGGCGCCGGGGCCTCCGGGCTCACGGCCGCCACCAAGCTCCGCGCGGCGGGCCTGTCCGTCGCCGTCCTCGAGGCGCGTGACCGCGTCGGTGGTCGCCTCTGGACGAACCATATCGACGGAGCCATGCTCGAGCTGGGCGGCCAGTGGGTCTCCCCCGACCAGACCGCGCTGCTCGCCACACTCGAGGAGCTCGGGCTCGACACCTACTCCCGCTACCGCGAGGGCGACAGCGTCTACGTCGATGCCGAGGGCGTGCGCACCCGCTTCACGGGCGACATCTTCCCCGTCGCCGAGTCGACCGCAGCGGAGATGGAGCGACTCATCACCCTCCTCGACGAGCTCGTGGAGGAGGTCGGCGTCACCGAGCCGTGGGCGCACGCCCGGGCGAAGGAGTACGACCGCATCTCGTGGAGCGCCTGGCTCGCCGAGCAGACGGACGACGTCGAGGCGCGCGACAACATCGCCCTCTTCATCGCCGCCGCGATGCTCACGAAGCCCTCCCACTCCTTCTCGCTCCTGCAGGCGCTCCTCATGGCGGCGTCCGCCGGCAGCTTCACCCACCTCGTCGAGGCCGACTTCATCCTCGACAAGCGCGTCGTCGGCGGCCTGCAGCAGGTCCCGATCAAGCTCGCCGAGGCCCTCGGCGACGACGTCCACCTGTCTTCGCCCGTGCGCCGCCTCGAGTGGTCCGACACCGGCGTCTCGGCCGAGGCGGACAGTGTGACGGTCAACGCGCGGTACGCGATCGTCGCCGTTCCGCCGAACCTCTACTCCCGCATCGACTTCCAGCCGCCGCTGCCGCGCCTCAGCCACCAGATGCACCAGCACATGTCGCTCGGGCTCGTCATCAAGGTCCACGCCGTGTACGAGACGCCGTTCTGGCGCGAGGACGGCCTGTCGGCCACCGCGTTCAGCCCGTACGAGCTCGTCCACGAGGCCTACGACAACACGAACCACGAGGACCCGCGCGGCACGCTCGTCGGGTTCGTCTCGGACGAGCGCGCCGACGAGGTCTTCAAGCTGAGCGCCGAGGAGCGTCGCGAACGGATCCTCACCTCGCTCTCCCACTACTACGGCGAGCAGGCCCTCTCCCCCGTCGTCTACTACGAGAGCGACTGGGGCAGCGAGGAGTGGACGCGAGGCGCGTACGCGGCGAGCTTCGACCTCGGCGGCCTCTCGCGTTACGGCGCCATGCAGTCGACGCCGGTCGGTCCGATCTTCTGGTCGACGAGCGACCTCGCCGCCGAGGGCTACCAGCACGTGGACGGCGCGATCCGCAAGGGCGCCGACACCGCTGAGGCGATCATCGCCCGCCACCAGGCGTAGCGATCCGGGGAGCGGGGCCCGCTCCGCTCCCCGCCCACCACCTCCGGTCCCTGAGCTTGTCGAAGGGCCACCCCCGTCGATACCCTGCACCAACGAAACACCCGCACACCGCCGTGCATCCTGGTCCCGGTCCCGCCCTTCGACAGGCTCAGGAACCGCCATCACACGCTCGCACCCGATCGAAAGCGAACACCAGATGAGATACATCGTTGGCTACACCGATACGCCGGCGGGACGCGACGCGCTCGCGCTCGGCATCCGGATCGCTCGGACCACCGGAGCCCGGCTCGACATCGTCCTCGTGCTCGCGAACGAGGAACGCCCGACGATCACCCCGGCCGATCCCGGGTACGAACGGTTCCTCCGTGAGACGGCCGAACGCTGGCTCGCCGAGGCGCTCGACGCGGTCCCAGCCGACATCACCGCCAAGACGCACCTCGTGTACGACGAGTCGTTCGCCGAGGGCCTCTTGGAGGCCTCCCGCATCCTCGAGGGCGGGCTCATCATCATCGGTGCGGCTCGCGGTGGACTCCTCGGGCGGTTCACGCTCGGCAGCGTCGCGAACACGCTCCTGCACTCGGCGGTCGTCCCGGTCGCCCTCGCTCCGGTCGGCAGCCGGGACCTCCTCGAGGCCCAGCCTACCGGCGGCACCGTCAGCCGCATCACCTGCGCGATCGGCACCCGTGCCGGCGCGCACCAGCTGCTCGACGCGGCCATCGTCGTCGCCAAGAACGCGGTCATCCCGCTCCGGCTGGTCTCGCTCGTCGCGCTCGACCAGCCGGAAGGCGCCGAGCACCCCGAGGCGACCGCAAGGGCCGAGTCGCACGCGGCGGAGGTCCTCGCCTACGCGACCGAGCACCTGCCGAAGGACATCGACGTGACCACCGAGATCGCCTCTGGCACCCGTATCGAGGACGCCGTCTCGAACCTCGAGTGGAAGCCCGCGGAGATCGTGCTCGTCGGTTCCAGCCGACTCGCGACCCCGAAGCACCTCTTCCTCGGCTCCACGGCAGCGAAGATGCTGCGTGAGCTCCCCGTACCCATGGTGGTCGTGCCCCGCGACTCCGTGCTGACCCTCGGAGACCCGACATGACTCCTCCCGAAACCACCCCGCCTCGCGACGTCGCCCACCCCGAGACGACCGCGACGGGCGCCCTCTCCAAGAAAGGCCTCGGCGCCGGCACCGTCGGCCTCATCGGTGCGATCGTCATCGGCATCTCGTGCATCGCCCCGGCGTACACCCTGACCGGCGCCCTCGGTCCGACGGTCGCGGAGGTCGGCACCCACGTGCCTGCCATCTTCCTCGTCGGCTTCATCCCGATGCTGCTCGTCGCCTTCGGCTACCGGGAACTCAACAGCCGCATGCCGGACTCCGGCACCTCGTTCACCTGGGCGACGCGAGCGTTCGGCCCGTGGGTCGGTTGGATGGCCGGTTGGGGCCTCATCGCCGCGACCATCGTCGTGCTCTCGAACCTCGCGGGCATCGCGGTCGACTTCTTCTACCTGATGCTGTCGCAGATCTTCCAGAACCCCGACATCGCCGGCCTCACGTCGAACCCGTTCATCAACGTCATCACCTGTCTGGCGTTCATGCTCGGGGCGACGCTCATCTCCTACCGCGACATGCAGACGACGCAGAAGCTGCAGTACGTGCTCGTGGGCTTCCAGTTGCTCGTGATGGTGCTGTTCGGCATCGTCGCCTTCGCGCACGTGGCGGGCGGTGACGCGTTCGACGCCCTCCCGATCTCGCTCGACTGGTTCAACCCGTTCGCCGTCGGGTCGTTCAGCGCCTTCGCCGCAGGCCTCTCGCTCTCCATCTTCATCTTCTGGGGTTGGGACGTCACGCTGACGATGAGCGAGGAGACGAAGGGGTCGAGCTCGACGCCGGGCAAGGCCGCCACCGCGACCGTCATCATCATCGTCGTCCTCTACCTGTTCCTGTCGGTCGCGCTCATCAACTACGCGGGCGTCGGCGACGGCGAGTTCGGTCTCGGCAACGAGGACATCCAGGGCAACGTGTTCTTCTCGCTCGCGGGGCCCATCCTCGGCCCGCTCGCGATCCTCGTGTCGATCGCGGTGCTGTCGTCCTCGGCCGCCTCGCTGCAGTCGACGTTCGTCTCGCCTGCGCGGACCCTGCTCGCGATGGGACACTACGGCGCGCTGTCGCCGAAGTTCTCGAAGGTGCACCCGAAGTTCTTCACGCCCGGTTACGCGACGATCGTCTCGAGTGTCGTCGCGTCGGTGTTCTATGCGGTCATGCGCTTCATCTCCGAGGACGTGCTCTGGGACACGATCACGACCCTCGGCATGATGATCTGCTTCTACTACGGCCTGACGGCGTTCGCGTGCGTCTGGTACTTCCGGAAGCAGTGGTTCTCGAGCGCACGGAACTTCTTCTTCCAGTTCTTCTCCCCGCTCGTCGGCGGTCTCATCCTGGGCGTGCTCTTCTTCACCACGATCATCGAGAGCGCGGACCCCGACTACGGCAGCGGGTCGAACATCGGCGGTGTCGGGCTCGTGTTCATCCTCGGCATGATCATCATCGTGGCGGGCATCGTCATCATGCTCATCCAGGCGAAGCTCCGACCGGACTTCTTCCGCAACAAGACGCTCGCCCGCGGCATCGCCGGCGACGCGAACGAAGCGGACGCCGCCCTCCCGGAATGATCCGCTGACCACGACGACCGTCCGAGGCCCCGCCGTCGGACGGTCGTCGTGTGCTCGGCGCTAGACTGTTCGCATCCCCGCCGCGTCGCAACGAAAGAGACCTCCGTGCCGACCATCGTCGTAGAAGTCATGCCGAAAGCCGAACTGCTGGACCCCCAGGGCAAGGCCGTCGCCGGCGCCCTCGCGCGTCTCGGCAAGAGCGAGTTCACCGATGTCCGCATCGGCAAGCGGTTCGAACTCACGGTCGACGGCCCCATCACCGACGCCACGCGCGCCACGGTGCAGCAGATCGCCGACGACATCCTCTCGAACGCCGTGATCGAGGACGTCGTGGCCATCCACTACCCCGAGGGCTCCGAGGCATGACGACCCGTATCGGCGTCATCACCTTCCCCGGTTCGCTCGACGACCGCGACGCCCAGCGTGCGGTCCGCATGGCGGGTGCCGAGCCCGTCGCGCTCTGGCACGGCGACCACGACCTCCAGGGCGTCGACGCCGTCATCCTTCCGGGTGGATTCAGCTACGGCGACTACCTCCGTGCCGGGGCGATCGCGGCTGTGTCCCCGATCATGACCGAGCTGAAGGACGCCGCCGGCAAGGGCATGCCGATCCTCGGGATCTGCAACGGCTTCCAGATGCTCGTCGAGGCGCACCTGCTGCCCGGTGGCCTCATCCGGAACGCCCACCAGCAGTTCATCCGTCGCGACCAGCTGCTCAAGGTCGAGAACGCCGACACCGCCTGGACCCACCAGTTCTCGAAGGGGCAGGAGATCACCATCCCGCTCAAGAACGCCGACGGCGGCTACATCGCCGACGCCGAGACCCTGGCACGCGTCGAGGGCGAGGGCCTGGTCGCCTTCCGCTACGCGGGCGTGAACCCGAACGGTTCGCTCGACGACATCGCCGGCCTCACGAACCCAGCCGGCAACGTCGTGGGCCTCATGCCGCACCCCGAGCACGCGATCGAGCCCGGTTTCGGTCCCGACACCCCGGTCGCCATGCGCTCCGGTGTCGACGGTCTCGCCTTCTTTACGAGCGCGGTCCAGGCCCTCCAGGCGGTCTAGCCAACACACGTCCTCTCCACGCCCGTCCCGATCCGTCGGGGCGGGCGTGTTGCGTCGATGGGCGCATCCCTGAGCCCCGCCCGGTCCCTGAGCCCCACACCGTGGTCCCTGAGCTTGTCGAAGGGTGGCCAGTACCACCAGCTACCATCGACACTGGTCGGACCAATCGAGGGGGCAGGATGGCGGAGCCGCTCGAAGCGCTCGTGGCGAGGCTCGTGGAGCTGGCCACGCCGGAGCCCGGCACCTCCGCGCGGCGTCTGCCGCCCGAACGCGAACTCGGCGAGGCACTGCAGATGAGCCGCGGCGCCCTCCGCGAGCAGCTCGCCGTCCTCGAACGGCTCGGCTTCCTCCACCGCACCCAGGGGCGGGGCACCTCCATCGACGCCCCGGGCGACGACTTCGTCCGCAGCTGGTTCACCATCTCCCGTCAGCTGGGCTACCTGTCCGACGATCAGTTCGCCCGCTCGCGCATGATGCTCGAGGAGACCGTCGCCGAGGCGGCGGCCGGGCTCGTCACCGACGAAGCGGTCGCGGTGCTGCGCGGCGACGTCGACCGCATGATCGCCGCGACGCTCGCCGGGGATCACGATGCCGCGCTCGAGGCCGACGTCGACTTCCACAGCCGACTGAACGCCATCGTCGACGACCCGATCTTCCGACTCATGCACGAGGGCTTCAGTCACGTGCTCCGCGAGACGATCCGGCAGCGTCGACTCCGCGCGCTCGAGGTGGAGCAGCCGGACGAGCGCGGGGTGCGGCGGACCGACAGTGTCCACTACGCCGTCGTCGACGCGCTGGGCGCTCGAGACGCCGAGGCCGCAAGGCGCGCGATGCGCCAGCACTTCGAGGACTGGTTGCAGCTCGAAGCCGACGACGCCGCGAGCTGACGCGTCGCGACCCCGACCCCGTCCGGCCAACCTCGACCGGTCCCCGAGCCTGTCGAAGGGCCCACGAGGACACTTCCACAACCGGGCCGACTCACCATCTGGAATGTCAGTGGTCCATGATGGACTGGTTCCATGACCGAGACCAGCACCACGGCGATCCGCGCGAGCGACGAAGACGCCGCGCGCCTCGCGGAGTTCTCGGACCAGTACGCGGACATCCAGCGGCGTCGCGCCAAGCTGGACGCCGAGGAGGCCCGACTACTGGCCCGTTCCGCCGCCTACGCGGACGCCTTCGCCGACGCCACGGTTCCGGCGATCTTCCCGCCGGCGGAACGGCAGGCCCTGTCGCGCCGGTCGACCTGTGCGGCGCTCGCGATGGCGACACGGACGCCGGAACGGACCGTTCAGCGTGCGACCAACGATGCCGAACTGCTCGTCAACGAAGCGCCGGCTGTGCTTGCCTCACTTGAGGCCGGTCGTATCTCCGCCCGTCATGCGCAGACCATCACGGACCAGCTCGGCGACGTGCCGACCGCAGGGCGAACGGTGTTCCTCGCTGAGGTCCTGCCGGTTGCGGAAGAGTCGACCAACGCGAACCTCCGCAGACGCGCCCGCATCCTGCGCGAGCGACTGCACCCCGAGTCGATCACCGCCCGCGCCCGGCGGTCCGAGGCGGACCGTCGGGTGGAGTTCGAGCCCGCAGCGGACGGCATGGCCTGGGTGCATCTGTTCACCACGGCGCCCATCGCCCAGGGCATCATCGAGCGCGTCGAGGCCGCCGCAGCGGAGTCACGCGCAGCCGGCGACACCCGCACGTGCGCACAACTGCAGGCCGACGCCCTGGCGGCGCTCGCCCTCACCGGCGTCACACCGGACGACGTTGCGTCCAGCCCGGTGCTCCCGCACCCGATCGAGGTGCAGGAGCACATCAAGCCGACCGTGCAGATCACGGTCCCGGCGCTCACGATGGCCGGCGTGAGCGATGCCCCGGCGACGCTCGACGGCTACGGGCCCATCGACCCTGAGACCGCAGCACGTATCGCCGTGAACGCCCCCAGCTTCACCCGGATCCTCGTCCAACCGGAAACCGGCGCAGTCCTTTCCGTCGGGCGGGGCCAGTACCGCGTTCCCGCCGATCTCCAACGGGCGGTGCGCCTCCGGGACGGCACTTGTCGGGCACCGGGCTGCGGCAGACGGGCCAGAGCGTGCGATCTCGATCATTCGGTCGCGTGGGAGGACGGCGGGACGACGGATGTCGGCAATCTCGCCTGTCTCTGTCGACATCATCACCGGATGAAGCATCTCCCCGGGTGGAACCTCGACCACAGGCCCGGTGGGGTGCTCGAGTGGACGACACCCGACGGGAAGCACCACCGGACAAAGCCCGACCCGGCGCCGTTCTGACCCCGCCGACGAAGACCCCTTCGTGGGCACGTCGACAGGCTCAGTGACCGGGAGAGGTATGGCCGTAACGATTCGGTCCTCGTCGGCGTTTCGACGGGCAGCCGGGCACCCACCACCGGGCGCTTGCCCGGGCCGACGTCCACGGTTACGATTGGTCCAACCAATCCACCGGAGGACGCCATGGCATCGACGCCACAGCCCGCACACACCATCACCTTCGTCGGTATCGGCGCGATCGGCCTGCCGATGGCCGCCCAGCTCGCCGCGGCCGGCCACCGGGTCACGGGCGTCGATCCCTTCCCCGCCGCACGGGAACGCGCGGCCGCCGCCGGGATCAGCGCGGTCGAATCCATCACCGAGGCACCGCAGGCCGACACCGTCGTGGTCATGGTCGCGACGCCCGACCAGCTCGCCGAACTCGTCACCCTCGCCATCGCCGACACCCACCCCGCCGGCCAGACCTGGATCATCATGAGCACCGTCGGCCCCGCCTCCGTGGTCGAGCAGGCCGACCGTCTCGAAGCCGCGGGCGCAGCGGTCGTCGACGCCCCGGTCACCGGCGGCGTGGCACGCGCAAGCACCGGCGAGCTCACCATGTTCGTTTCCGGATCCCCGAGCGCGACCGCCGCCGCATCCGAACCACTCGCCGCCCTCGGCACCGCCAGGATCGTCGGCGAAGCCATCGGGGACGGCCAGGCGATCAAGGTCGTCAACCAGCACCTCTGCGCCGTGCACATCGCCGCAGCCGCCGAGGCCCTCGCCCTCGCGTCCTCACTCGGACTCGACCCGGCGGCGGTCCTCCCCCTCGTCGAGTCCGGTGCAGCCGCGTCCTGGATGCTGTCGGACCGCGGACCCCGCATGCTGCAGGACACCGACGCCCCGGTGATGAGCCGTGTCGACATCTTCGTGAAGGACACGGGCCTCGTCGCCGATGCGGCGAGCGCCGCCGGAGCCGCGACCCCAGTCCTGGACGCAGCGCGCGAACGCTTCCTCGCCGCTGCAGCGTCGGGCCTCGGCGCACGCGACGACTCCCGCGTGATCGAGACCTACCAGGAGACCCACGCATGAAGACCCTCATCCTCGACGACGACACGTCGCATGGCCCAGGAACGCCGCGCAGGGCGCCCGGGATCGTCCGAGCTGACCGCGAACCCCGCCAGGAGACCCCCGCATGAAGACGATCATCCTCGACGACGATCCCACCGGCACGCAGTCGGCGTCCGGCGTCGACGTCCTCCTCGAATGGGACGCCGATCTCATCGAGCAGGCTCTCGACGGAGCCGACGCGGTCTACCTGCTCACGAACACCCGCGCCGTCCCCGAGGGGGAGGCAGTGGCGCTCCTCGAACGCACTCGAGCCGAGGCGGAGGAGGCGGGACGCCGTCTCGGCGAACGGGTGCACGTCGTCCTCCGAGGCGACTCGACCCTGCGCGGGCACGTGTTCCCCGAGACCGCCGTCTTCACCGCGGACCGCAGCGTCATCGTCTTCGTCCCGGCCTTCCCGGAGGGCGGGCGCACGACGATCGACGGCACCCACTACGTCCGCATCGGCGACGAGACGCTGCCGGCCCACGAGACGGAGTACGCCCAGGACCCCGTGTTCCCGTTCCGCTCGGGACACCTGCCGGACTACGTGCGCGAGCAGTCCGGTCGGGAGGCCGCCCACTTCGGCCTGGCGGGTCTCCGCGACGGCGCCGCCGAGTTCCGTGCAGCTCTCCGTGATGCCGTTCCCGGAACGGTGCTCCTTCCGGACGCGGAGACCGGAGACGACGTGCGGATCATCGCGCAGGCCATCACGGCGGCGTGGGCCGACGGAGCCGACGTGGTCGTCCGGTCCGCGTCACCCCTCGCTGCAGCCATCGCGGGCGTCGAGAGCGACGGCCTCCTGCCCTCGCCGCTCGTCGCGGAGCCGGTCGCCGCGCTCCTCGTCTGCGGCTCCCACATCATCGGTGCGACGCGACAGCTCGCGCCCGTCGAGGCGGCGTTCGGTCCCGCCGAGATCGTCCCCACGAGCGACGCCCTCCAGGATGCCGTCGCCACCGGGCGGGCCGTGGCGGAGGCCGCTCGAGCGAGACTCACCGCGACGGGGTTCGCCGCGATCTCGTCCGAGCGGGAACGGGACGCCTCGCACAACACGCTCGACCACGGTGAGCGGGTGATGATCGCACTGACGTCGGCGACCGCTGCGCTCCGACGATCGGTTGAGGTCGTCGTGTCGAAGGGCGGCATCACCTCCGCCGAGGTCGCCCGGGTCGGACTCGGTGCACGACGCGCTCGCGTCCTCGGACAGGTGCTGCCCGGGGTCTCGGTGTGGAGTGTGGTGACACCCGAGCACGAGGAGAAGCTCTACGTGGTCGTCCCGGGCAACGTCGGCGACCCGTCGACACTCGTCGACGTCCTCACCGCGCTCGGCCGGACCGCCTAGCGCCCGAGGATCTCTGACGCGTTGTGGTCGATCCACGCCATCAAGGGCATCAGGTGCTCGTTGAGGTCGCGACCGCGGTCACTCAGGCTGTACTCGACACGGGGCGGGATCTCGGGGTGCGCGACGCGGACGACGAGGCCGTCCTCCTCGAGCGTCCGGAGTGTCTGGGCCAGCATCTTCTCGCTGATGCCCTGGACCACCCGTCGCAGCTCACCCCAGCGATGGGTGCCGTCGGACAGCGCCAGGAGGACGAGGACGCCCCACTTGCTGGTCACGTGGTCGAGCACCGTGCGCGAGGGGCATGCGGCAGGCAGGATGCCGTCGGTGAATCCAGGGCGTCTTCCCAGCTGCGTGTCCACGCTCGTCATGACTCATTCCTTACTCGTCGGACAGTAGCTTACCTCAAAGTGGGTACTGCAGATCGGGAAGTAATGTGATCGGAAGCGGGTTCCTCCTCAGCGAACCCCATCGAAAGGACCCTCACATGTCTCTCGTCGTCACCGGAGCCACCGGCCACCTCGGCCACCTCGTCGTCGAGCACCTGCTCGCCCGCGGCACCGACCCCGCCACCATCGTCGCCACCGGCCGCCGGACCGAGGCACTGGCCGATCTCGCCGCACAGGGCGTCCGCACCGCGAAGGTCGACTTCACCGACCCGGCCACCCTCGACGCCGTCCTCGAGGCCGGCGACACCCTGCTGCTCGTCTCCGGGAGCGAGGTCGGCCAGCGCGTCGCCCAGCACGCAGCCGTCATCGACGCCGCCAAGCGCGCCGGCGTCGCCCGCCTCGTCTACACGAGCGCGCTCCGGGCCGACACCTCCCCGCTGATCCTCGCCCCCGAGCACAAGGCGACCGAGGAGCTCATCCACGCGTCCGGTCTCCCCTTCACCATCCTCCGCAACGGCTGGTACACCGAGAACTACGGCCAGTCCGTCGACCAGGCCAAGGCGACCGGATCGTTCGTCGGGAGCGTCGGCGACGGTCTCGTGTCGAGCGCGTCTCGCACCGACTACGCGGAGGCGGCCGCCGTCGTCCTCACCACCGACGGCCACGAGGGCAAGGCCTACGAGCTCGCCGGCGACGTCGCGTGGTCGCACCCCGAGCTGGCGCAGGCGATCGGCGAGGTCGTCGGCCGAGAGGTCGTCTACCAGGACCTCTCGCCCGAGGACCACATGAAGGCCTTGCTGGCGGCCGGTCTCGACGAGGGCACCGCGGGCTTCGTCGTCGCGCTCGACGGCAACACCCGCGACGGCCTCCTCGCCGAGACGAGCGGCGACCTCGGTCGGTTGATCGGCCACCCCACGACGCCGCTGGTCGAGGGCTTGCGCACGCTCGTCGCCTGAGCCGCGTCGACATCTCCTGCAATCAGCCGGGCCCGGAGCGCACGCTCCGGGCCCGTTCGCGTGCGCTGACACTCCGGCTGAAGGATTCCGTTGCAGAAACGCGATCCGACGCACGAATCCGTCACCTCGATCCGGGTTATGCTCTCGATACCGCTAGCGCGCCGAGGATGACGCGCCGGCCAGACGGCACCACCGACGCTTCGAGCAGGTGATATGACGAGCAACGCGGACACGGTCTTCACCGGAGGCACCGTCTTCCGGAACGCCCTGCTCACGCCGCAGAACGGTGCCGTCGCCATCTCCGACGGCCGGATCGTCGCCCTCGACGCTGACGCACACGCGGCGATCGGTCCCGACACCGAGATCGTAGACCTCCGAGACGGTCTCCTGCTCCCCGGCTTCGTGGACGCGCACGTCCACCCGATCGAGGCCGGACTCGAACAGCTCGCGTGCGATCTGTCGGGCGAGCGCACCCCCGAGGGATACCTCGCCACGATCGCCGCTTACGCCGAGGCCCACCCCGAGCGCCCGTGGATCGTCGGCGGCGGCTGGCAACAGGCCGCCTTCCCCGGCGGCACCCCGCTCGCCGCGGAGCTCGACCGAGTGGTGCCGGACCGGCCCGTCTTCCTCCAGAATCGCGATCACCACGGAGCCTGGGTGAACACCGAGGCGCTCCGCCTCGCCGGCGTCGACCACACCACACCGGACCCCGCCGACGGCCGGATCGAACGGGACGCGGACGGCACCCCGAACGGCATGCTCCACGAGGGTGCCCGCTCGCTCGTGTCCCGGTTCGTCCCCGTCGACACCGACGAGGACGTCGCGGCCGCCCTCGTCGCAGCCCAGCAGACCCTCCACGGCTTCGGCGTCACCGGCTGGCAGGACGCGATCGTCGGCGACTACGGCAGCCACACCGATACGAGCGACGCCTACCTGCAGGCGATGGCGGACGGGTTGCTCATGAGCGACGTCGTGGGGGCGCTCTGGTGGGACCGGGATCGTGGACTCGAGCAGATCGACGAACTCATCGCTCGCCGCGACGCGATCGCGCGCCGCGCCGCGGCCCTCGGGACGACGACCGGGCGCTTCACCGCGGGCACCGTCAAGATCATGCAGGACGGCATCCCCGAGAACCGGACCGCCGCGATGATCGACCCCTACCTGCGCACCTGTCACTGCGGAGACACCGCGCCCGAACGCGGCATCTCCTTCCTGGAGCCCGCGATCCTCGTCGAGGCGGTCACGAGGCTGGACGCCGCGGGGTTCCAGGTCCACTTCCACGCGATCGGCGACCGGGCGGTCCGCGAGTGCCTCGACGCCCTCGAGGCCGCGCGGGAGCGCAACGGCGAGAGCGACAACCGGCACCACATCGCGCACGTGCAGATCGTCCATCCCGACGACCTGCCGCGGTTCGCCCGACTCGGCGTCACGATGAACATGCAGGCGCTCTGGGCCACGTGGGAGCCCCAGATGGTCGAGCTGAACCTGCCGCTGCTCGGCGACGAACGCGCCTCCTGGCAGTATCCGTTCGGCGATGCGGCACGACTCGGCACCCTGCTCTGTGCCGGATCGGACTGGCCCGTCACGACCCCCGACCCGTGGCAGGCCCTGCATGTGGCGGTCAACCGCACGCTGCCGGCCGACGATCCCGACCACCACCCCGAACCGCTCAACCCAGGACAGTCGCTGACGCTCCGAGCGGCGATCGCCGCGTACACGCACGGGTCCAACCGGATCGACCACCGCGACGACACCGGCGTGATCGAGGTCGGCGCCGTCGCAGACCTCGTCCTCGTCGACCGTGACCCGTTCGCCGGCCCCACCACCGAGATCGCGCACACCAGGACCGTCGGGACCTGGATCGCCGGACGCCGCGTCTTCACCTCCACCACCACATCAACCGAGCAAGGAACCTGACATGAAGAACCGATACCTGCTCCCGGCCGCACTCACGGCCGCCGCCGCGCTGCTGCTCACCGGCTGCGTCAACAACGAGGTCGCCACGCCCGACGCCACCGGCTCCACCGCCGCGGTGACCGTCGACAAGGCCGCCGAGGCGCTCCTCCCCGACGACATCCGTCAGGCCGGCAAGCTCATCCTCGGCACCGACGCGACCTACGCGCCCAATGAGTTCAAGGACGCGAACGGCGACCCGATCGGTTGGGAGATCGAGCTCGCCGACGCGATGGCCGGCAAGCTCGGCCTCACCACCGACTACCAGGTGGCGAAGTTCGACAACATCATCCCGAGCATCACCGGTGGCAAGTACGACGTCGGGCTGTCGTCGTTCTTCGACACCAAGGAGCGTCAGCAGCAGGTCGACATGATCGACTACTACACGGCCGGGATCCAGTGGGCGACCCTGGCGGGCAAGTCCGTCGACCCCGACAACGCCTGCGGGCTGAAGGTCGCCGTCCAGAACGGCACGACGGAGGCCCTCGACGACGTCCCCGCCAAGTCGCAGGCCTGCACCGACGCCGGTAAGCCGGCGATCGAGGCCCTCGGCTACGACACGCAGGACGAGGCCACGGCTGCAGTCACACTCGGCCGCGCCGACGCGATGACCGCCGACTCCCCGGTCGTGCAGTACGCCGTCCAGCAGAGCGACGGCAAGCTCGAACTCTCCGGTGACGTCTACTCGACGTTCCTCTACGGCATGCCGATCGCGAAGGACCGTGGCGACCTCGGCAAGGCCCTCCAGGCCGCCCTGCAGTCCCTCATGGACGACGGCACCTACGGCTCGATCCTGAGCAAGTGGGGCGTCGAGTCCGGCGCCCTCGACAAGATCGACATCAACGGCGCGACGAGCTGACCGTGAGCGACTCCAGAATCACCGGGACGGCGTCCGCGCCCCCGGTGCCGTTGAAGGTCGTCAAGCTCCGCCATCCCTGGCGGAACGTGTTCGCCGTCATCATCGTGCTGTTGCTCGTCGCGTTCGTGGTCGACGCGGCGACGCGGCCGGCGTACGACTGGCCGGCCGTCGGCAAGTACGTCTTCGACCGGCGGATCACCATGGCAGCGCTCATCACGCTGCAGCTGACGGTGTACTCGATGATCGGCGCCATCGTCCTCGGCGTCGTGCTCGCGATCATGCGGCTGTCGCCGAACCCGGTGCTCAAGGCCATCGCGTGGGGCTTCGTCTGGCTGTTCCGCGGGACGCCGGTCTACGTGCAGCTGGTCTTCTGGGGCCTGCTCGCGACGATCTATCCGACGCTCAACATCGGACTGCCCTTCCTCCCGCCGATCGCGCAGCTGCCGACCGATGCCGCGCTGAACACGTTCTGGATCGCCGTCATCGGGCTGGCACTCAACGAGGCCGCCTACATGTCGGAGATCGTGCGCGCCGGTCTGCTGTCGGTGGACCGCGGACAGGAGGAGGCGTCGACGGCGCTCGGGATGAGCTGGGCGCAGACGATGCGGCGGGTCATCCTGCCGCAGTCGATGCGGATCATCATCCCGCCGACCGGCAACGAGGTGATCTCGATGCTCAAGACCACGTCGCTCGTGACGGCCGTCCCGTTCACGCAGGAGCTCTACACGAGATCGCGGGACATCTCGTCCGAGACGTTCAACCCGATCCCGTTGCTCATCGTCGCGTCGCTCTGGTACCTGCTGTTCACCTCGATCCTGATGGTGGGGCAGTACTTCCTGGAGAAGCGGTTCGCGCGCGGCCTCACCCGGATCGACGCGGGGGCACCCGTCACGACCGAGGCCATCCAGGTCCAGGAGGCGGAGGCGCGCGCCAAGCAGAGCCCAACCGACGGCGAGAGCGGAGAACGACGATGACGATCACGGACACGATCGACATGGTCCGCGCGGAGGGCGTGGTGAAGTCCTTCGGCTCGAACACGGTCCTCAAGGACATCTCCCTGACGGTACGACGCGGCGAGGTCATGTGCCTGGTCGGGCCGTCGGGCTCCGGCAAGTCGACCTTCCTGCGCTGCATCAACCACCTGGAGCGTGTCGACGGCGGACGGTTGCTCGTCGAGGGGGACCTCATCGGCTACCGCGAGCGAGGCGACAAGCTCTACGAGTTGAAGCCCAAGGAGGCGGCGAAGCAGCGGCGCGACATCGGTATGGTGTTCCAGCGGTTCAACCTGTTCCCGCATATGACGGCGCTCGAGAACATCATCGAGGCGCCCATGCAGGTGAAGCGTCAACGGCGAGCGGTCGCCGAGCAGCGCGGCCGGGAACTCCTGGACCGGGTCGGTCTGAGCGACAAGGCGGCTGCATACCCCGGTCACCTGTCGGGCGGTCAGCAGCAGCGGGTCGCGATCGCGCGGGCCCTCGCGATGGATCCGAAGCTCATGCTGTTCGACGAGCCGACCTCGGCACTCGATCCGGAGCTGGTCGGCGAGGTCCTCGACGTCATGAAGGGGCTCGCGAAGGACGGCATGACGATGATCGTCGTGACGCACGAGATGGGGTTCGCCCGAGAGGTGGCCGACTCGCTCGTGTTCATGGACGGCGGCGTGGTCGTGGAGACGGGAGCGCCCCGCGAGGTGCTCGCCAATCCGCAGCACGCCAGGACACGCGCGTTCCTGTCGAAAGTGTTGTGAGCACGAACGCCGCCCGCTCTCCCAGACTGGGGCGAGCGGGCGGCGTTCTGCCCGAGGACGGACGGGCGAAGGGGCTCAGTGGAGCTTCTTCTGGACTTCCTTCTGAGCCTTCGCCGTGGCCTTCTTCGCGTTCTTCACGGCCTTCTTGCGCGCCTTCTCGACCCGAGGGTCGTTCCAGAACTCTTCTGCGGCGTGCTTGATCTCGCGGTACCGGGTGCGTCCGGCCTTCGCGCCGAGCGTGTAGGCACCGAAGGCGATGAGGCCGACGATGATGAGGAGGATCTTCTTACCCATGATGTTGTTCCCTCTCCCACGGATCGCCGTGGGGCGTTGATGTGTCCCGATGGTTCATCCCGCGACACTGGCATTCTGCGACGCGCGGCTGCGGATCAGCCGATTCGGACGGGGGCTTGCAATTGCACCGGCATGTCCGGATCAGTGACGGTCACTGGACGACGCCCTTCGGCTTGGCGGCGCGGAAGCCGCCACCGACCTCGACGAGGACGGGGAGCTCGACGCCGAGCAGGCGGTCGAGCGACTCCACCGCCGTGCTGACGGTCTCCACCGCCGTGCGGGGCGAGACGCCGCGCCGGCAGGTGACGGCGACCTTGAGCGCCTGCGCCCGGTTCACGTCCCAGGCGGAGACGCGGACGGACGAGAACGCTTCGGTGTCGTCGAGGGCATCGCCGAGCGCGTTGGCCGCGGCGTCCGTCTCGAGCACGATGTCGCCGTGCTCGACGGTCGCGCGATGCACGACGCCGGAACGGCCACGACCCTGACGCAGGACGAACGAGATGAGCAGGGCGGCGACGACCACGAGCAGCACGATCCCGGCGATCGGGACGAGGACCGGGGCCGTCTGACCGGCGTCCGCGCTGGACACCGCTGCGAACGGGTTCCAGGCGAACCAGCCGTCGATCGTGTCGAGCACGGCGGCCCGATTGTCGCGCCACCAGTCGGCGACGACGGGCACGGTGACGACGGCGAGCGCCGCCGCCCCGATCACGACGAACACGAGTCCGATGAGGAGGATGAGCAGACGGTTCAGTCCGCGGTTGGTGGAGTTCACTGTCCGACCTTCCCGTTCGACGAGATGGAGGTGGTCGCCCGGAGCGACGGCTGCAGGCCGAACGCGTCGAGGTCTGCGGCGACGGCGCGGTCGACTTCGGACCGGTCGACGCTCATGCCGCTGGCCGGGGTGATCCGGATCGCTGCGGTCCGCCGCCCGACGGCCACGGAGGTGCCATCAGGATGCGTGGCAGCCGTCGTCGAAGCGCGCTGCGCGAGGGCCGACGCGATGACCTCGTCGTCGACGACCGCGAGTACGCGCCCGGTCGACAACAGGTGGCGGTGACGACGTCCCGGGCCGAGCGCGATCCCGATGAGGACCACTCCGAGCAGGAGCACGAGTGCCCCCGCGACACCGAGGATGACCGGTTGCGTCGACGGCAGGCTCGCCGCGGCTCCCGGGATCTCACCCGGGGCGACGAGGAGCGGGCGGACGCCGATGAGGGCGAGCACCGTCTCCACGGCGATCCAGAGCGCGACGAGCACGAGCAGGACCGCGAGGAGGATCGCGGCGGTCGAGCGCGGCGAGTGCAGTTCGCGGCGAGCCAGGCGCCGGAGCACCCTCGTCGGGCCGGCGGCCGGGGTCGTGGCTGCGGTGGCGGTGGCGGTCATGAGACGCGTCCTTCCTGGTCGATCTCGAGTCCGCTCACGCGGATGGAGACGCGCGAGACGCTCGAACCGGACAGCTGCTCGACGCGAGCGGCGATGGCACCGGTGGCGGCCGAGACGCGCTCGACGATGGAGCCCCCTGAGCGCTGGAGCGCATCGGGGGCGGCCGAGACGCGCGACAGTGGGATCGCACGCATCGGCGAGGTGACGATGAGCGCGAGCGCGCCCTGGTCGTCGGCGAGCTCGACCTTCACACGTCCCGCCGGGACCCCGAGCGACTCGGCCGCGATGTTCACGGCGACGTGCTCGAGGGCCTTCGCGGTGATCCGCGTCCGGCCCGGCCCGCCGTGCGGGTGCACGACGGGCGCTTCGGCGACCGAGGGGACTCCCCGGTCGAGGACGGCGGTGGTCATGACGAGACGCGCTTCCCGCGGACGGCGTCGACGATCGCGTTTAGGTCGGTCTGGCCGGTGACGATCCGGGCCACGAGGGCGCCGATCCCCATCGCGACCGCGACGAACACGAACGCCCAGAACCCGAAGGCGACCCAGCTGAGTGCGAGGACGGCTCCGATCAGGATGCCGGTGTTGGTGGCGGTCACTGGACTCGCGCCTCGGCGTTCTGGTCCTCGTCGTCGGACGGGATGAAGACGTCGCTGACGGTCACGTTGACCTCGGTGACCTCCATGCCGACGAACTGCTCGATCGCGCGGATGATCGAGGCGCGGACCTCGCTCGCGACGGCCTGCAGGTCCACCGGGTAGTCGGCGACGATCACGACGTCGACGGCGACCTGGGTCTCGCCGACCTCGACGCGGATGCCCTGCGACAGGTCGGAGGAGCCGATGGCGTCGCGGATGGCACCGAAGGCACGGGCTGCGCCACCACCGAGGGCGTGCACGCCGCGGACCTCGCGGGCTGCGATGCCGGCGATCTTCGCGACCACGCCGTTGTCGATGACCGTCTTGCCGTGGGTGTTCGTCTGCGTGGCGGCGTTGTTCTCGCCGACGACACCCTTCGTGACGGTGGGCTTCGGGGAGTTGGTGGTGTTCGACATGGTGTTGCCCTTCCTGGTTCGTCTCGAGCGAGCGGTTGATCGCTTCGTTGGTGATAGGACGCAACCATCGCACCGATCGTCACGGTCGATCTCGAAGCTCATGAAGAGACCTCGAATCCTGCACCGCACCGTGACGAATCGGCGTCGACCTCCGACGCCCATCCGAGGATCTGTTCGTCGCTGCACGCCGCTAAGATTGGTGGGTCCGGCATCCCACCACTTCCTTTGGAGTCCTGCCCTCGTGACGACCACCACCCCCACCAGCTCCGCCGTCGCCGACACCGTCGAGAACGCCGTCGCGACACCGGACCGCGAGCAGCCCTACGGCGCCCTCGGGCTGAAGGCCGACGAGTACGCGAAGATCCGCGAGATCCTCGGCCGTCGTCCCACGAGCGGCGAGCTCGCCATGTACTCGGTCATGTGGAGCGAGCACTGCTCCTACAAGTCCAGCAAGATCTACCTGCGCCAGTTCGGCCAGAAGGTCACCGACGACATGAAGAAGAACCTCATGGTCGGCATGGGCGAGAACGCCGGCGTCATCGACGTCGGCGAGGGCTGGGCCGTGACCTTCAAGGTCGAGAGCCACAACCACCCCTCCTACATCGAGCCCTTCCAGGGTGCGGCCACGGGCGTCGGCGGCATCGTCCGCGACATCATCTCGATGGGTGCCCGACCGGTCGCCGTCATGGACCAGCTCCGTTTCGGCGACATCGACCACCCCGACACCGCACGCGTCGTGCACGGCGTCACCGCCGGCATCTCCTCCTACGGCAACTGCCTGGGCCTGCCGAACATCGGTGGCGAGACCTACTTCGACAAGGTGTACCAGGGCAACCCGCTGGTCAACGCCCTGTCGGTCGGCGTCCTGCGTCACGAGGACCTCCGCCTCGCCAACGCCTCGGGTGTCGGCAACAAGATCGTCCTCTTCGGTGCCCGCACCGGTGGCGACGGCATCGGCGGCGCCTCCATCCTCGCGTCCGACTCCTTCGACGCGAACGGCCCGACGAAGCGTCCGGCCGTCCAGGTCGGCGACCCGTTCGCCGAGAAGGTGCTCATCGAGTGCTGCCTCGAGCTCTACCGCGACAGCCTCGTCGAGGGCATCCAGGACCTCGGTGCCGCCGGCATCTCCTGCGCGACGAGCGAGCTCGCGGCCAACGGCGACGGCGGCATGTTCGTCGAGCTGTCGCACGTGCTGTTGCGCGACCCCTCGCTGACGCCCGAGGAGATCCTCATGTCGGAGTCGCAGGAGCGCATGATGGCCGTCGTCGAGCCGGGCAAGCTCGACGCGTTCCTCGCCGTCACCGACAAGTGGGACGTCGAGACCTCGGTGCTCGGTGAGGTCACCGACACCGGCCGCCTCGTCATCAACTGGCACGGCGAGGAGATCGTCAACGTCGACCCCTCGACCGTCGCGGTCGACGGCCCGGTCTACGAGCGCCCGGTCGCCTACCCCACCTGGATCGACGCACTGCAGGCCGACTCCGCCTCGGCCCTCCCCCGCACCGACGCCCCTGCCGAGCTGGAGCAGCAGTTCCGCTCCCTCCTCGGATCGGCGAACCTCGCGGACAAGAGCTGGATCACCAACCAGTACGACTACTACGTGATGGGCAACACCGCGCTGTCCTTCCCCGACGACGGCGGCATGATCCGCGTCGACGAGGAGTCCGGCCTCGGCTTCGCCATCGCGACCGACGCGAACGGCCGCTACTGCCAGCTCGACCCGCGCCAGGGTGCACAGCTCGCGCTCGCGGAGGCCTACCGCAACGTCGCCGTCACCGGTGCCGTCCCGGCCGCCGTCACCGACTGCCTGAACTTCGGCTCGCCGGAGAACCCCGAGGTCATGTGGCAGTTCTCCGAGGCCGTCGCCGGCCTGTCGGACGCCTGCCTCGAGCTCGGCGTGCCCGTCACCGGCGGCAACGTGTCGTTCTACAACCAGACGGGCGACGTCCCGATCTTCCCGACGCCCGTCGTCGGCGTCCTCGGCGTGATCGACGACGTCGCGCGCCGCATCCCGAGCGGCTGGCAGGACGAGGGCGACAACCTCTACCTCCTCGGCACCACGTCACTCGAGCTCGACGGCTCTGCCTGGGCCGGGACGATCCACGACCACCTGGGTGGTCTGCCACCGAAGGTCGACCTCGCCGGCGAGAAGACGCTGGCCGAGCTGCTGCACGCCGCGGCCAAGGAGGGCCTCGTGTCCTCCGCCCACGACCTCTCCGACGGCGGTCTCGCACAGGCGCTCGCGGAGAGCGTCATGCGCTTCGGTGTCGGTGCCCGGGTCTTCCTCGGTGAGCTGCTCGCGCGCGACGGCGTCGACCTCACGACGGCGCTCTTCTCCGAGTCCACCGGACGCGTCATCGTCTCGGTGCCGCGCGAGGACGACGTCAAGTTCCAGGGCCTGTGCGAGGGCCGCGGCTACCCGGTGCTCCGCATCGGCGTGACCGACGCCTCGGCCGTCGGCGACGCGACCGAGCCCGCCCTCGAGATCCAGGACGTCCTGACCATCCCGGTCTCCGAACTGCGTCGGGTGTCGAAGAGCGTGCTCCCCGAGCGGTTCGGCCCGGTCATCGGCTGAGCGACCCGACTCCACACAGCCCCTGCGCCCGACGGCGTGGGGGCTGTGTCGCTGTCGGGGCTGTGTCGTTGTTGGATGGGGCTCGATACGCCGGGTGGGCGGATACCCGAAACCCACCCACCCGACTCACCACCGGGCGCTCAGGCCGGGAACCCGAATGTCCTGACCGGCGTCTCCGGCAGTGGTGTCGCAAGCGACGACTTCAGCATATCAGCATTTGGAATGCTTCACGGAAGCGTCGCGGCCATCCCCCACAGTCGTTCCACGGCCAGTTCCGCGGCGATCGCGTCGCCCTCCGCGACCGCGTCCCGAAGGATCGGGAAGTCGACCGCGAGCGACGGCCAATCGAGCCAGTCGGTGTCGGCGGTGACCTCCAGCTGCGGCGACAGCAGCGCGAGTGCGTCGCGAGCGGTCGTGACCAGGATGCGATTCGGGCAGAGGGCGACGAGATGGTCCATGAGCGGCCACGAGAGGTCGGCGTAGGCGACCGGGTCCTGCAGGCCGATCACTCGCGACACCTCGTCCAACTCGGCGACGAGCACCGCTCGGTCGGCGTCCTCGAGGACGGGCACGGTCACGCGCGTCACACCGCCCAACAGCGCCCCGAGCGTCTGGAAGAGATGGATCCGCCGATGGCGGGGTCTGCTGGCCGCCGAATCCGCCGACATGCGTCCCACCTTCCTGCCGTTCCAGGTCAACCCGTGCGCGTCAGGATAGCAAGGCTCAGCGCGCCCGACGACACCTGTGCATCCGGCATGTTCTACAACACATGAGGCACAAAACTATCCAACACACCTTGGATATCGGTATTCTGAACTGGTCATATCCCAGCTCGACGATCGGAGTCCCATGCCTGTTCCCAAAACCGTCGAGACGAGCCCTCGGAAGCTCCTGCGCGACATCGTCTTCGAGCAGCTCCTGACCGCCATCGAGGACGGCACCCTCGAGCCCGGGGAACGCCTCAATGACGAGGAGCTCGAGAAGTGGCTCGGTGTCTCGAGGACCCCGATCCGCGAAGCGATCAGCAAGCTCGCCGACATCGGACTGGTCGAGACCGCCCCGCAGCGGTACACCCGCGTCGCGAAGCCCACCGCCGAGCAGTACGCGGAAGCACTGCGCCTCCTGAACGGCTTCCACGAGCTCAGCGCGCGGTGGAGCATCCCGCAGTTCACCGACGAGGACGTCGCGGCGTTCCGCGAGCTCGGCGACGCGGTGCTCGCGGACATCGAAGCGCGTGACAAGCACGTCCTCCGGTCGTCCTCCGCCTTCGCCGACTTCATGGTCGAGCGCTCGGGCAACTCGCTGCTGCAGCAGGTCGCCCGTCAGATGAACACCCGGGTGACCTACACCTCGCTGCCGACGATCGACTTCTTCCAGTGGGACATCTTCGCCGCGTACGTCACCGGACTGGTCGCGGCCGCCGAAGCGCGCAGCGCCGAGGACGCCGAGCGCGTCATGCGCAAGCAGGCCGAGGCCACCGACGCCTTCCTCGAGCAGGTCATCGCCGCCGGTGGAGCATTGCCCGCCGAGAGCTAGCCGGCGAACGCTGTCGAACGGCGGACCGTCACAGAGCCGCCTCCCGATCGGGAGGCGGCTCTGCACGTTGTACGGTGGACCGTCGGTCGCGTGACCGCGCATCATCTGGCCACGGACCGATCGGAGGACTGCAGTGGGGACCCTCCTCTGGCTCTTCGATGCGACGTTCCGAGTCGGCGACCAGGTGGTCCTCTGGCGGGAGGTCGTCGGCAACCTGTTCGGCCTGGCGAGCGCCCTCGGCGGTATGCGTCGCCGCGCCTGGGCCTGGCCCGTCGGCATCATCGGCAACGCGCTCCTCCTGACCGTCTTCCTCGGCGCGGTCTTCCACACGCCGAACCCGACCAACCTGCTGGGACAGGCGGGCCGCCAGCTCATGTTCATCGTCGTGTCGATCTACGGCTGGGTGCAGTGGCGACGGGTCGAACGGGTCGAGGCGACGACCGGTCCGGTCGCCGTGATCCGACCCCGCTGGGCCGGCTGGCGGGTGCGGCTCGTCCTCGTCGGCCTCCTGTTCGGTGGCACGCTGCTCCTGGTCCCCGTGTTCCGGGCACTCGGTTCCTACGAGCCGGTCTGGGCCGACGCCTGGATCTTCATGGGATCCCTCCTCGCGACCTGGGGGATGGCGAAACGCTGGGTGGAGTTCTGGCTCATCTGGGTCGCGGTCGACCTGGTCGGCGTGCCGCTCCTGTTCGGCGCCGGGTACTGGGTCTCGGCGTCGATGTACCTGTTCTACGGGGCGTTCACCCTCGCCGGCTTCTTCGTGTGGGCCCGCGGCGAGCGCGTCGTCACGGCGCGCTGAGCTGACGCCGCCGCATCCATGTCCGGGCGGTGCGGCGGGAACGTGACCGTCACCACCAGCCCACCCTCCGACCGCGCGGTGAGCTCGAGCGCAGCCCCGTGCACCTCGGCGATGCTCTCCACGATGGCGAGTCCGAGCCCGCGTGACCGCTCCGGACCGCGCGCGACCCGGCCGCCGGCGCGGTAGAACGGTTCGGTGAGCCTCGCGACCACGTCCGCCGGGATCGACTCGCCGGAGTTCTCGACCCGGAGGACGACCGCACCGCCCGACGGCCCGCCCGACCGGCGCACCGAGACGTGCACGAAGCCGCCGTCGACGTTGTGCCGGACGGCGTTCTGCAGGAGGTTCCCGCACAGCTGATGCAGCATGGCCTCGTCACCCCAGACCGCGAGGTCCTGCACCTCGGCCGTGCAGTCGATCCCGCGCGCTCGAGCTGCTGAGGCCGCGGCGACGCAGGCCTCGGAGGCCAGCTCTCCGAGTGCCACGGTCTCACCCCGCAGCTCCGAGTGCTCGAGGTCGGCGAGGTCGAGGACGGCCTCGACGGTCTGGATGCTGCGCGTGTTCGTCTCACGAAGTCGGGCGATGAGTCCCCTGACGGTCTGTTCGTCGAGGTCGTCGCTGGTCGCCGCGACATCGAGCATCGCCTGGGTCGTCGCGAGCGGGGTCCGCAGCTCGTGCGAGGCGTTCGCGGCGAACCGTTGGTGGGCTCGGAACGAGCGGTCGAGCCGCTCGAGCATGTGGTCGAAGGTGTCGGAGAGGTCGGTGATCTCGTCCCGTGGGCCGGCGAGGGCGACCCGATGGTCGAAGGATCCGGTCGCCGCCCGCTGCGCGGCCACGTTGATCTCGTGCAGCGGACGCAGCAGCCGGCCCGACAGGATCCATCCGCCCCACGCGCTCGCCGCCGCGAGGACGACGAGCACGATGAGCGACCAGACGAGGAGCGTGTTCAGGATGTCGCTCTGGTCCGAGACGACGAGTGCCGCTGCACCGTTCGCCGAGGTCAGCCCCTCCACCGGCTGATAGGTGGCCGCCCCGGCGGCCTCGGTCGGCACGGTCGCCTGCAGCCAGGTCGCGCCGTCCATGGCCGCATCGGCCCGCACCGCGGTGATCGCGTACGTCGGGACGTACCGCATGAAGGCGTAGATGAGCGCGAGCATGATCGAGCCCGCGACCGTGAACAGCAACGCGTACGTCAGCGTCAAACGCGTGCGCACCGTCAAGCGGTTCGGGCGGCTGAGCAACCCCGCGGCGTCGGAACGGGGCATCAGTCGCCCTCGATCCGGTAGCCCGCGCCCGGGACGGTCGTGATCACCCACGGCGAGCCGAGGCGTCGGCGGAGGTTCGAGATGGTCACGCGGATGGTGTTCGTGAACGGGTCGACGTTCTCGTCCCAGGCCTTCTCGAGGAGGGTCTCGGCGCTCACGACCCCGCCGTCGGCGAGCAGCAGCTGCTCGAGGACCGCGAACTCCTTCCGCGACAGCTTCACGTACACGCCGTCGCGGAAGACCTCCCGCCGGAACGGGTCGAGTCGCACTCCCGCGCGCTCGAGGACCGGAGGGCGCGACTCCGCCGTGCGCCGGGCGAGCGCGCGGAGCCTGGCCACGAGCTCCGGGAACTCGAACGGTTTCACCAGGTAGTCGTCGGCGCCGAGGCCGAGGCCGGACACGGTGTCGTCGAGTCGACGTGCCGCCGTCAGCATCATGACGCGCACACCGGGATGCTCGGCGACCACCGTTCGGCACACGTCATCGCCGTGGGTGCCCGGCAGGTCCCGATCGAGGAGCAGGACGTCGTAGTCGTTGATCGTGAGTGCCTCGAGCGCTGCGTCGCCATCGTGGACGACGTCCGCGGCGATCGCCTCCTGCCGGAGGCCGGCTCGGACCGCCTCGGCCAGGTAGACCTCGTCCTCGGCAACCAGGACGCGCATGATGTTCCTCTCGATGGGGTGTGGTGACTCCGGGATCGTACGGACGCCGATCGAGCAACCCCCGAGTGTCGGTTATCTATCGTGCCGTTCGGGACGTTCAGAGAACGTCAACGTTTTCCTTGACGCCCGGACAACGCGCCGCCGAGTGGACTGGTCGTCACCAGTCAGCCCCACCCACTGAGGAGTGCAGATGTCCGACATCACCATCACCCGTTCCGTCCGCCGTCCGGCCGGCAGACTCGCCGCCCTCATCGCGATCCCCTTCCTCATCGGATCGTTGGCCGCGTGCGCATCGGGCTCACCCGGATCCGAGCCGGGCTCGAAGACGCCGTCCACGGTTCAGAGCTTCGAGGACTGGCAGCTCGCCTTCGCCTCCTGCATGCGCGACGAGGGCGTGGACATGCCCGACCCCGGCAAGGACGGCTCCGGCGCCGCGATCAGTCTCGGCGATGCGGACCCGGAAGCCTTCACCGCTGCTTCCAAGACGTGCACCGACAAGCTCGGAGCCCCGCCCGCACCGGCGGGCGGCGACGTGCCCGTCTCGGACCGGTTCGAAGAACAGCTCCAGATGGCCGAGTGCTTCCGCGAGAACGGCATCGACGTCCCCGACCCGGTGAAGGGTGAGGCGATGAACATTCCGAGCGACGTGCCTGAAGACGTGCTCGACGCCTGCGGCCTCGACATGAGCAACGGCAGCTCACTCGGCTCGACGGACCGATGACCGACCGCCGCCGGATCATCGCAGCCCTCTGCGTCGGCGCCGTCCTGATCTCGGGCGGCGCCGTCGCGAGCATCGCCGTGCTCTCCTCGGCCGAGGCGACCAGTCAGGAAGAGCCCTCGAACACCGTCCGAACGGGCACCGCGCCGATCACCGCCGGCGACCTCGCCGGCACGACCCAGGCGACGGGCACGCTCGACTACGCCGACCAGCGGACCATCGGCGGCGGGGCCGGCATCGTCACGGCGGTGCCGGCCCCCGGCAGCACGGTGTCGCTCGGCGGAACCCTGTACGCCGTCGACAACGTCCCGGTCTCGCTTCTGCACGGACCGTTGCCCGCCTGGCGGTCGTTCGAGTCCGGGATGAGCGACGGACCGGACGTGCGGCAACTCGAGACCAGCCTCGCCGCCCTCGGGTACTTCGACCGCGAGCCGGACGACGAGTTCGCGTCCTCGACCGCGCGCGCCATCGAACGGTGGCAGGAGGCGCTCGGGCTCGAGGAGACCGGACGCCTGGAACTCGGATCGGTGGTCTTCATGCCCGGCGACGTCCGGATCGCCTCGATCGACGCCGCGGTCGGCACCGCCGCGTCCGACAAGATCGTCACCGTATCGTCCCTGAACAAGCGCATCGACGTCCCGCTGAAGCTCGCGGATCAGCGTCTCGGTGTCGTCGGGACCAAGGTCGACGTCAACCTTCCCGGCGGGCAGACCACCACCGGCACGGTGACCGATGTCGGCGTCCCCACCGAGTCGGATGGCGACGGACAGAAGAAGGTCACGATCCCGGTCGGCATCACGCTCGACGATCCGGCGGCCGCGGCCGATCTGCAACGCGCGACCGTGACGGTCGGCTTCCCGACGGAACGACGCGAGAACGTCCTCTCCGTCCCGGTGGAGGCGCTCATCGCGATCGACGACAAGACGTTCGGCGTCGAGGTCGTCGAGGGGAAGGGGGAGCACCGTCAGGTCCCGGTCACGACCGGTCTGTTCGCCGATGGTCGGGTCGAGGTCTCGGGTGACGGGATCCGTGAGGGTCTCGACGTCGTGGTGCCGGTGTCATGACCGACACCATGACGGCCTCGTCCGCCGCAGCCGAGCGGCCGGCCGGCCCACCGATCATCCACCTCGAGGGCGTCACCCGCGAGTACGGTGAGCCGCCCACGCTCGCGCTCGCGGGTGTCGACCTGACGATCGAGGAGGGCGAGTTCGTCGCCATCGTCGGACCGAGCGGCTCCGGGAAGTCGACGATGCTCAACCTCATCGGGACGCTCGACCGACCGACCAGTGGGACCGCCCGCATCGCGGGTTCGGACGTCGGACGCCTCGCCGACGCGAAGCTGTCGGCCCTGCGCGCCTACCGCATCGGCTTCGTCTTCCAGCAGTTCCACCTCGCCGACGGCTCGACCACGGTCGACAACGTCGCCGACGGCCTCATCTACGCCGGGGTCCCCCGGGCCGAGCGCCGTCGTCGCGCGGTCGTCGCCCTGGAACGCGTCGGCCTCGGCCATCGTCTCGGCCACCGCCCGACGCAGCTCTCCGGCGGTGAGCGCCAGCGGGTCGCGATCGCACGCGCCGTGGTCGGCGACCCGCCGTTGCTCCTCGCCGACGAACCCACCGGCAACCTGGACTCCGTGTCCGGCGCGAGCATCGTCGAACTGCTGCACGAACTCCACGAGGCCGGCACGACCATCGTCGTGATCACGCACGACGCCGAACTCGCTGCGCGACTCCCCCGCCAGGTGGCGATCCGCGACGGCAGGATCGTGAGCGATTCGGGGCGGGCGGCATGAAGGAGCAGGGTATGCACCCCGACCACGACCGCCGGTCACGGCTCCTCGGCCGCGACATCCTCCGGCTCGGGACGACCGGTCTCCGGGCTCGGCCGACGCGTGCGGTCCTCTCCGCGCTGGGGATCGCGATCGGCATCGCGGCGATGATCGCCGTCGTCGGTATCTCCTCGTCCAGTCAGGCGAAACTGCAGGCGCAGCTCTCGGCCCTCGGGACGAACCTCCTCACCGTCCAGCCGGGCCAGAACCTGTTCGGCGAGGCGGCCACTCTCCCCGAGAACACCGTCGGCAAGGTCGGGCTGATCGACGGCGTCGAACAGGCCGGCTCGGCAGCGTCGTTGCAGGACGTACTCGTCTACCGCAACAGCCTGATCGACCGCGCGTCGAGCGGCGGGCTCGGGGCGGTGGCGGTCACGGAGAGCCTGCTCGACGTCGTCGGTGGGAGGCTCGCCTCCGGCGAGTGGCTGAACCGGGCGACGGGAAGCTATCCAGCCGTCGTCCTGGGGTCGAAAGCCGCCGAACGTCTCGGCATCACGACGGTCGGCACGAAGATCCAGCTCGGCGAGCAGTACTTCACCGTGGTGGGCATCCTGGATCCCCTGGAACTCGCCCCGGAACTCGACACCACCGCGATGATCGGCGAGACGGCTGCCGCCGAGCTGTTCGGGTACGACGGCAAACCGACCACGGTGTACGAGCGGTCCGCCGATGATCGCGTCGAGGCGGTCCGCGAGCTCCTCCCCCGCACCGTGAACCCCGCGGCACCCGAGGAGGTGGAGGTGTCCAGGCCGTCCGACGCCCTTGCCGCGAAGCAGGCCGCAGATCAAGCCTTCACCGGGCTCCTCCTCGGACTCGGTTCCGTCGCCCTGCTCGTCGGGGGCATCGGCGTCGCGAACACGATGGTCATCTCGGTCCTGGAGCGCCGGCGCGAGATCGGCCTCCGTCGCGCCCTCGGGGCCACGCGGGGCCACATCCGGTCCCAGTTCCTCACCGAGGCCCTCCTGCTCTCCGCCCTCGGCGGGGTCGCCGGCGCCGCGCTCGGCACCGGCGTCACGAGTGTCGTCGCCGCGGTGAACGACTGGCCGACGGCGGTGCCGCCGGAGGTGCTGCTCGCGGGCGTCGGCGCGACCCTGGCGATCGGTGCGATCGCCGGCCTCTACCCGGCGATCCGCGCGGCCAGGACGCCACCGACCTCGGCCCTCAGCGGCTGAGTCGGGCCGGAGGACGAACCGCTCCGACGCGGGCCCGTTCCAGGAGACCCTGGATCGGGCCCGCGCGGCCGGGTAGCGTGCAGCCCATGGACATCAGACTCGAGAACGTCGGGATCGCGGTCCGCGACCTCGAGGCGACGATCGCATTCTTTACGGACCTCGGCCTCACCGTGGTCGGCCGGGACACGGTGAGCGGCGAGTGGGCCGACACGGCCGTGGGCCTCGACGGCAACCACGCCAGGATCGCCATGCTCCAGACCCCGGACGGTCACGGTCGTCTCGAACTCTTCGAGTACCTCCACCCGGACGCGATCGAGACCGAGCCGACCCTGCCGAACGATATCGGCATGCACCGCGTCGCATTCGCCGTCGACGACATCGACGAGGCGCTCGCCATCGCCGCGAAACACGGCTGCCACCCGCTCCGCGGCGTGGCGGACTATCAGGGCGTCTACAAGCTCAGCTATGTGCGCGGGCCGAGCGGCATCATCGTCATGCTGGCCCAGGCGCTGCAGCCGGATCGGCCCGGCGAGTCGGCCTGAGGTCAGTCGGCGGTCGACTCGGTGAGGGCGCGGACGATGGCCGGGAGCGTGCGCATCGCGAGCTCGCGCGGTGAGCCCTCGTCGCCGTCCGGGTCCATGAGCACGGCCGTCTGGATGGCCGACTCGTAGAGGGCGACGACGATGTTCGCGATGTCGGGCGTCGGGATCGTGAACCGGACGTGCGCGAGTCCGGCCGCCTGGTCGAGCCACGCGGCGAGCTGCCGGCCCGCGCTCTCCTGGTGCTGGAGGTAGCGGGCGGCGACGTCGGCGTCGCGCATCGCCAGCATCCGGAACTCCGACTGGACGAGGCACCAGCGGCGGTCATCGGGCTGGAGCTCGAGGAAGGCACGGATCAGGGCCTCGAGCGAGCCCTCGGTGTAGCGGCCCGCTGCGTCGAGGAGCGACGGGCTGACCGCCTGCAGTCCAGCCTCCAGGCGGTCGAGTCGGAGCTGGTTCTCGCGTGACTCGAGGGCGAAGAACAGCTCCTCCTTCGAGTCGAAGTTGGAGTAGAAGGCGCCGCGGGTGAAGCCTGCGCGCTCGCTGATCTGCTCGACGGAGGCGGCGTGCACGCCGAACTCGGCGAAGACCTCGTAGGCGGCGTCGACGAGCCGCTCGCGCGTCCGCTGCCGACGCGCGGACTCGACCGGCGCTTCGTCGCCCGGGGATTCGACCGCTTCGTGCACGCGCATCCTGACACCTTACTGACAGCTCGACCGACTTCTTGCCGATACACCACTGTATCCAATACAGTCGTGTATCGGATACACCGCTGTATCGATCCTGTCCGAACCTCTCCGTCGGCTCGCCTGCAAGCAGCGCCGACCTCCCTAGGAGCGACGCGTGTCCTCACTGCTCTACACCCTCGGCCGCTGGGCGTTCGGCGCCCGCAGGCTCGTGCTGATCCTCTGGATCGCCGTGCTCGCCCTCGCGGGTGGCGGCGCGCTGCTCTTCAACCAGGGCACCGACAACGCCTTCTCCATCCCCGGCACGGAGTCGCAGGAGGCGCTCGACTCGCTCGACCACACCTTCCCGCAGGTGGCCGGCGCCTCGGCGCAGATCATCGTCGTCGCACCGGAGGGCGACACCGTCGAGGACGCCGGGGTCCGATCGGCGATCGACGACGCCGTCACCGCCCTGGGCGACATCGGGCAGGTGGAGCAGGCGGTCTCCCCGTTCGACGAGAACGTGACGGGGGCGGTCTCGGAGGATCAGCGGGCGGCGCTCATCTCGATCCAGTTCGACGGGGCGCAGACCGACATCACCGCCGCCACCATCCGTGACGTCGAGGACGCGGAGGCGAGCCTCGCGAAAGCGCTCCCCGCCGGCGCGGAGTCCTCCCTCGGCGGGCAGCTGTTCAGCAACAGCCTCCCGACGTTGAGTGTCATCGAGCTCGTCGGCGTGGTCGTCGCGCTCGTCGTCCTCATCCTCACCTTCGGCTCCTTCCTCGCCGCGGGCATGCCGCTCATCACCGCCCTGCTCGGGGTCGGCATCTCGATGGCGCTCATCTTCGTGGCGACGGTCTTCGGGCCGATCTCCTCCACGACGCCGATGCTCGCGCTCATGCTCGGCCTGGCCGTCGGCATCGACTACGCGCTGTTCATCATCTCGAGACACCAGGACGGTCTGCGCAGCGGGCTCGACCCTGCCGAGTCGGCCGCCCGCGCGACCGCGACGGCCGGTTCCGCCGTCATCTTCGCGGGCCTCACGGTCATCATCGCCCTCCTCGGGCTCGCGGTCGCGAACATCCCGTTCCTCACGACGATGGGTGTCGCCGCGGCGGTCGGCGTCGCGATCGCGGTCGTCATCTCGCTCAGCCTCATCCCGGCCATGCTCGGCTTCGCCGGCGAGCGCCTCCGGCCGAAGGCCAGGCGGGCCAGGAAGCGCGCGGCGGCCCGGGGCGCCGCCGAGCCGGTCGACGTCCCACAGGCCTCGGTCCCTGAGCACCACACCGCGGTCCCTGAGCACCACACCGCGGCCCCTGAGCCTGTCGAAGGGCACCCCAACCGCTTCTTCCTCGGCTGGGTGCGAGGCGTCACGCGACTCCCCATCGTCACGATCGTCGCCGTCGTCGCCGTCCTGGGCGCCCTCGCCATCCCCGCCCTGTCGCTCCGACTCGCGCTCCCCGACGCCGGTTCGCTGCCGGAGGGCGACGGAGCCCGCACGACGTACGACCTCGTCTCCGAGCACTTCGGTGAGGGCTTCAACGGGCCGCTCATCGTCACCGGCGGCATCGTCGGCAGTACCGACCCGCTCGGACTCATGGCCGACCTCAAGCAGGAGATCGAGGGACTCGACGGCGTCGCCGCCGTCCCGCTCGCCACCCCGAACGCGACGGCCGACACCGGCATCATCCAGGTCATCCCGAGCGGCAGTCCCGACTCCCAGGCGACGAAGGACCTCGTCGCCGAGATCCGGGGACTGCACCAGTACTTCCAGGACGAGTACGGCGTCGACCTCCAGGTCACCGGGTTCACGGCCATCGGCATCGACATCTCCGACCGCCTCGGCGGCGCCCTCCTCCCCTTCGGCCTCATCGTCGTCGGCCTCTCGCTCGTGCTCCTGACGATGGTCTTCCGCTCCATCTGGGTCCCGATCAAGGCGACCCTCGGCTACCTGCTGTCGGTCGCCGCGTCGTTCGGCGTCGTGGCCCTCGTCTTCGAGCACGGCGTGTTCGCCGAGGCCCTCCACGTCGCGAGGACCGGTCCGGTGATCAGCTTCATGCCGATCATCCTCATGGGTGTCCTGTTCGGGCTCGCGATGGACTACGAGGTCTTCCTCGTCTCCCGGATGCGCGAGGACTTCGTCCATTCAGGACTCGCGAAGCGATCCGTCGAGACCGGCTTCCTCGGCTCGGCGAAGGTCGTCACCGCCGCGGCCGTCATCATGTTCGCGGTCTTCGCCGCCTTCGTGCCCGAGGGCGACACGAACATCAAGCCCATCGCCCTCGGGCTCGCGGTCGGCGTCTTCGTCGACGCGTTCATCGTGCGCATGACCCTCGTGCCGGCGGTGCTCGCGCTCCTCGGCGACCACGCCTGGTACCTGCCGAAGTGGCTCGACCGCATCCTGCCGTCCTTCGACGTCGAGGGCGAGGGGCTGCAGCGCGAACTCGAGCTGCGCGAGTGGCGCAACGGTGACGAGGTCGCCATCGCCGCCGCGGGAGTCACCCTGGCCGGTGCGGACGGACCGCTGTACGAGGACGTCGACACGACCGTCGCCGTCGGCGGCGTGCTCGCGGTGCAGGGCACGCGCCCGGTCTCGGTCACCGCCCTCCTGCTGACACTGGCCGGTCGCCTCGAACCCGACCACGGCCGCCTCAAGGTCGCCGGTCTGGTCCTGCCGGTCCGCGCCGGGGCGGTGCGGTCCCGCGTCGCGTACGTCCGTCTCGACCACGGCGAACCCGTCGGGACACTCGCCACGGCGCTGGCCGAACGCCCCGCCGTCATCGTCCTCGACGGGGTCGACACCGTGCCGGACGACGACACGAGACGCGGACTGTACGAGCGCCTCCTGACGGCGACCAGGGCCGCGGAGCGCACGCGCCGGCCGCTCACGATCGTCGTCGGCACCGCTGACGCGTCCTCGCTCGCCGACGTCCTGCCGACCACGACGGCCGAGGTGCTCGACCTCGACCGCACCGCCTCCACCACCACGTCCACTCCCACCGCCATCGCTGAATCGAAGGTCGACGCATGAGCACCATCCTGAACCGCCTCGAACGGGCCCGCTCCGGCAAGGGCATCACGGTCGTCTCGATCATCGGCCTCATCCTCGTGCCGCTCGTCATCGCGGGTGGACTCGTCTGGGCCCTGTGGAACCCGACGGAACGACTCGGTCAGGTGACCGCCGCCATCGTGAACGACGACAAGCCGGTCACCGTCGACGGCCAGACCGTGCCGCTCGGACGCCAGCTCTCCGCGGGCCTCGTCGACGGCGACCAGAAGACCAACTACACCTGGGTCATCACCGACGCGTCCGACGCGAAGGCCGGCCTCGCCGACGGTTCGTACACGGCGGTCGTGACGATCCCGGAGAACTTCTCGAAGGCCGCGACCTCGTTCTCCGGCGACGCCGCCGACGCCGAGCGCGCCCGCCTCGACGTCACGACGAGCGACCGCAGCAAGCTCGTCGACGACGCCATCTCCCAGACGATCACGCAGACCGCGGCTTCGCTCCTCGGTCGGCAGCTCACCACCACCTACCTCGAGAACGTCTACGTCGGGTTCAACACCCTCCACGACCAGCTCGGTGAGGCCGCCGACGGTGCGAAGCAACTCTCGACGGGCGGACTCTCGCTCGCGCAGGGTGCGCAGCAACTCGCGAACGGCACCACGCAGCTGGCCACGGGCGCGACGCAGTTGTCGTCGGGTGCGACGCAGCTGAGCGACGGGGTGGATGCGCTGGCCGACGGCGCCACGCAGCTCTCGTCCGGTGCGTCGCAACTGAGCGGCGGCGCGAGCCAGCTCGCCAGCGGAGCGGCGACGCTGTACGCCGGGACGCAGGGTGACGGGAGCGCGGACAACCCGGGGCTGGTCGGTGGGGCCAATGGGCTCGCCGAGGCGGCGACCGGAACCTCCCGCGTCGCCGACGCGACGAAGGCTGCGGCGACGTCCGTGGCGGCTCGCTGCCTGGACCCGGTGAAGGCGGCAGCGCTGACGGCGATCGACCCGACGCTGTGCAAGGACATCCTCACGACCGTCGGCACCGCCACCGCCCTCACCGACGGCGACGTCTCGACCGGGTATCCCGGCACCACATCGCTGGCGACGACGACCAAGCAGTTCTCCTCCGGCATGCCCGCACTCGTCGACGGCATCGCCAAGATCAACACCGCGGCGGCGCAGATCGCGGCCGGAGCGGCAGGCCTCGCCGATGGTGCGTCCAAAGCCGCCTCCGGGACGACGCAACTGCAGACGGGGGCGTCCGCACTCGCCGACGGCGCGGCGCAGTCGGCGACCGGTACGACCCAGCTCGCCGACGCGTCGAACCAGCTCGCTTCGGGCGCCGGCACCCTGTCCGGCGGAATCACCTCGCTCGCGTCCGGTCTGCAGAGCGCGGTCGACAGCCTGCCGACCTACACGAGCTCCGACCGACAGACGCTCGCGGACGTCGTCGCCGACCCGGTCTCGGCCGGCGATTCGGCGACGGTGTCCTTTGGCACGAACAGCGCTCCCTTCTACGCCGTCCTCGCCCTCTGGCTGGGTGCGCTCGCGAGCTTCCTCGTGCTGCGGCCGGTGCCCGTGCGGGCGTTCGGATCCACCCGCTCATCGCTGCGGCTCGCGCTCGGGGCCTTCGTCCCGGCCGGAGCGATCGGGATGCTGCAGGGCCTACTCGTCGCCGTCATCACCGCACCGCTGCTGGACCTCGACGCGGGCGGCTGGCTCGGCTTCGCCGGGGTCGCCGTCCTCGCAGGGCTCGTCTTCGCCGCCGCCAACCAGGCACTGAACGCCCTGTTCGGTGGTGCAGGTCGGTTCATCTCGATGATCGTCGCGCTCGTCGGTCTGGCGACCGGGATCATCGCGACCGCTCCGCAGGTGCTGGACCAGATCCTCGCGTTCCTGCCGATCGCACCGGCTCTCGGCGGTCTGCAGGCGATCGCGATCGGTGACGCGGGAGCAGCGGCCGGCGTCGTCGGCCTCGTCCTCTGGCTCCTCGGATCGCTCGCCGCCACGACGTTCGCGATCGCCCGGGCGAGGACCACGTCGGTGAAGGCCCTCGTCCCGGCCGTCACCTGATGCCGGGCGAGCACCCCGCCGGTAGGCTGGGGTGATGAGCAGCAGCGAAGACCGGGAACTGGCCGAATGGGGCGAGCAGCGCAAGCGTCGTCAGCGGCTCATCGCCTGGGTCCTCGTCGTCGCGCTCGTCCTCGGTGGAGGCGGCGCGACCGTCCTCGGCTTCATCTTCAACTAGCCGACCGCCCTTCCTTTCCGGTCGCCAGCGCGGTGCGCTGACGCGAGCGCGCCCCACACGCGCGAGCGCGGGTCTCCGGAGGGTCGCGCTCATGCGCGAGACCCGCGCCTAGGCCGGAACCGTGCATCTCGGTTCAGCGCACCGCGCTGGCGCCGGAACCCGACGTCTCGGGCCAGCGCACCGCGCTGACCGTCGTCAGGGCCTGGCGTCGTGCAGGTCTCGCTGTTTGACGATGCGCTCCGGGTTCGCCGGACGCATGCCGACGATGATCTTGCCCCGCGCGTGCAACCGCTCGAGATCCTCGAACGCGTCGATGATCAGGTCGAACGGGTAGAACGCCGAGACGACGACCTTCAACGCGTGGTCGGCGGCGTAGTCCGCGAGGCGTTGCAGCTGCTTCGTGGCGTGCGCCGAGAACTCCTCGTCCGGCTCGAGTGCGGCGAGCTCGATGGCCTTCCGATCCTCGCTCGACCGGTACTTCTCCGGCGGGACACCGAGTTCGAACGCGAGCTCTTGACCGTCCTGACCGAAGTTGTCGATGAACGCCGTCACGCCCTCTGGCGCGAGCGTGCGGATCCGATCAGCCATGCCCTCGCCGTAGACGACCGGTTTGACGCCCTGTTCACGGAGGAAGTCGTGATTGCGCTCACCGCAGGTGCCGATGACCCGCACGCCCGCGAACTTCGCCAGTTGCGCCTCGATGTTCCCGACGCCGCCGGCCGCCGCCGAGATGACGAGGGTGTCGCCCTGCTTGAGGTGCAGCCCGTCGAGCGTGTCCAGCGCCGTCAGTCCAGCGAGGTAGAGCCCGCCGGCCTCCTCCCAGCTCACGCGCTTCGGCTTGCGGACGAGGGACGACGCCGGGACGACGACCTGAGTGGCGTGCGCGCCGCGGACGGCGTGCCCGATCACCTCGTCGCCGCGTTTCCAGCCCTCGACCCCGGTTCCGACCTCGCGGACCAACCCGGCGAAGTCGCTCCCCTGTCCCGTCGGCAGCTCGATCGGCACCGTCTCGGCGAGGTGCCCCTCGCGGACGAACGCCTCGATGTGGTTGATGCCGCTTGCGAGGACGTCGACCACGACCTCGCCCCATCTGGGATGCGGCATCTCGGACTCGATGAACTCGAGTACGTCGGGCCCGCCGTAGCGGGCGTAGCGGAGTGACCTCGTCGTCTGCTTCGAACCGAACATGGTTCATCTTCCACCTGCAGTTCGCTAGAGCGTCAAACTATCAGCGGGCTTCCAGATTCACCGAGGGCCGCCCGTGACGACGCCCGCTCGCCCAGGAATGGGCGAACGGGCGTCGGTTCGCCCATGTTCGGGCGAATGAGCGGGTTCAGCCCTTCACCGCTCCCGCGGTCAGGCCCTGCACGATGTACCGGCTCGCGAACGCGAACAGCACCATCGTCGGGATGATCGTCAGCACGGCGGCCGCCGACATGGAGCCCCAGTCGATGTTGTAGCTCGTGATGAAGCCGTTGAGCGCCGTCGGGATCGTCTTGTTCGCATCGCTGTTGATGAGCGTCACCGAGAGGAACAGCTCGTTCCAACAGTTCACGAAGTTGAAGATGAACGCCGCGACGATCCCGGGCTTCAGCACCGGGACGAGCACCCGGAAGAGCGCGCCGAACCGCGAGCAGCCGTCGATCATGGCCGCCTCCTCGAGGGCGTCGGGGATGTTCTCGAAGAACCCTCGGAGCATGACGGTGCAGAACGGGATGCACACCGCGATGTAGATGAGGATGAGCCCGAACCGGTTGTCGACGAGCTTGAGCTGCGTCATCAGCAGGTAGAGCGGGCCGAGTGCGATGAACGACGGGATCATCTGCGTGGCGAGGAACGCCAGCAGGATCGCTCCCTTGCTCCGGAACTCGAACCGCGCCAACACGTAGGCCGACAACATCGAGATGAAGGTCGCCACGAGGGCTGCGATCGTCGCCACGATGAGGCTGTTGACGACGTAGGTGCCGAACTGCGCCTTGCTGAACAGACCGAGATAGTTCTCGATCGAGAACACCTCCGGCCAGTACGTCAGCGGGTAGGAGAAGATCGCGCCCGGCTTCTTGAACGAGGTGACGACGATCCAGTACAGCGGGAACACCGTGATGACGAGCCAGAGCCCGAGGAAGAGGAATTTGACGACCTTCGCCGTCCGGGTCTCCTGGTCGATCATGCCTTCACCTTCTTCTCACGCATGGACAGCAGGTAGAACGCGGTGAACACCAGCAGGATCGCGACGACGATGAGTCCGATCGCGGAGGCCCGGCCGTAGTCGCCGCGCTGGGTGGTCGCGATCATCCAGGTGGTGAGGATGTGGGTCTGATTCGCCGGACCACCGCCCGTCATGCCGTAGATGATGTCGGGGAAGTTGAAGATCCAGATGACCCGGAGCAGCACCGTGAGGGCGAGCGTCGTACGGATGTACGGGATCGTGATCTGGAAGAGCATGCGCGCCTTGCCCGCGCCGTCGAGCGCTGCGGCCTCGAAGAGGTCCTCCGGCACCGACTGCAGCGCGGCGAGGATCATGATCGCGAAGAACGTGACGCCGTACCAGACGTTCGCGACGATGACGGCGAACATCGCGGTGTTCGGGTCGGCCAACCACGGGATCGGGGTGTCGATCAACCCGACCTTCTGGAGCAGGTCGTTGATCACGCCGAACTCGCTGTTGAACATCCAGCGGAACAGGATGCCGATGAGGAAGCCCGAGATGGCCCACGGGAAGAAGATCATCGCCTGGTAGAGACCGCGGAAACGGAACCTCCGTCGCAGCCACAGGGCGATGCCGAAGCCGATGACGAACTGCGGGACGATCGAGGCCACCACCCAGAGCACGGTGTTCGCGACGACCCTGCCGAAGGCCGGGTCGGCGAAGACGGCCAGGAAGTTGGCGAAGCCCACCCACGAGGTGTCGGTGAGGTTGGCGAGGTTCCAGTTACGGAACGCCATCTGCGAGCCGGCGATCATCGGGTAGTAGATGAAGATCGCCACGAAGATGAACGCGGGGGCGAGGAAGGCGAGGAGGCCGAAGCCGCGGCGCACCGTGAAGGTGCGCCGCCGACGCCCACCGGCGGTCCGCGAGGGACCGGCCGGGGGTGTCGGGGTCGCACGCTGCTGCGTGCGACCCGCTTCGTCAGTGGTGGTCGTCATGGACGGTTACTCGCTCTTCCACTTCTCGGTCCAGTACTCGTCCCAGCCCGCGAGGAGCTTCTCCGGCGTCAGCTGGCCGATGAGGACCTGCTGGATCTCCGAGTCGGACTTCTGGATCCACTCGGTCCACCAGGAGGAGCCGCGCGGCTGCGTGACGCTCAGGTAGGTGTCCGGGTTCTCGTTCATCGTGACGTAGCTGGCCCACGGGCCGGTCTTGTAGAAGTCGCTGTCCGCCGCGCTCTTGACGATCGGGACGAGGCTGTTCTCCTGGGCGAAGGTGGTGGCCTGCTTGTCCTCGGAGAGGAACTCGATGAGCTTCGCGGCCTCGGCCTTGTGCTCGCTCGACGCCGCCGTGCCCCAGCCCGCGGTCGCCATGGGCTGCGCGGCCTTGCCGGTCGGACCGGTCAACAGCGGAGCGGTGCTCCACTGATCGGCCGTGATCGCCTCGGACTGCTCGACGGTCGCGATGACCTCGGGGTCCTGCAGGAGGAACGCGGTCGAGCCGTTCGAGAAGCCTTCGACCATCTCGGGGTAGCCCCACGCGACGGACGACGGCGGCGAGGCCTCCTTGAAGAGGTCGAAGTAGGTGTTGACGGCGTCGAGCGCCTCCGGTGCGGAGAAGATCGTGTCGCCGTTGGTCAGCTTGAACGCGTTCTCGGTGTCGAGGTCGTCGGCGACGTAGGCCTCGATGGCCGCGACGACGTTGCTGTTCGCATTGGTGCCGCCACGGAAGGCGTAGCCGAACTGGTTCTTCGAGGGGTCCTGGATCGCCGAGGCCTGCTCGAGGAGGTCGTCCCAGCTCGTCGGGGGCCCGTCGAAGCCGGCCTCCTTGATGAGGTCGGTGCGGTAGAACAGGCTCAGACCATAGAAACCGTAGGGCACGTAGTAGACCTTGCCGTCCTCGCCCTTCGCGTACTTCGTCGCGTTGTCGGTGAGGTCGTCCCAGCCCTTCCAGTCCTCGAGCTCGCCGCTCATGTCGTCGAGCCAGCCGTTGGTGGAGAACGGGCCGACGGTGATGTCGCGGACCTCGAGCACGTCGACGCCGGAGCCGGACTGCAGCATCTGGGTGATCTTCTGGTCGGCCTGGTCGGTCGGCGGCGAGATGAGCTCGACCTTGATCTTCGGGTTGTCGGCCTCGAAGTCCGCGATGAGCGACTTCAGGACCTCGGTCCGGGCGGGGTTGGTCAGGCTCTCGACCATCTGCAGGGTGACGGTGCCGTCGCTCGCGCCGCCGGCACAGGCCGACAGGGCGAGGCCGGTGACGACGGACAGGCCGATGGCGGCCGTTGCGCGTGACTTCCTCATGCTCGCTTCTCCTTTGAGTGGTGCTGGTGGGGGTGCTGCGGGGGGGGATGCTGTGGTGCCGGTGCGGTGGTGCAGGTGTGGTGATGTCGGGTCGGGCGGGTCCGCGCTCAGCTCGCGGCAGCGCGCTCCTCCTCGGCCCATCGCGCGAGCACCGGGACGGCGTGCTCGGCGAAGTGTTCGAAGTCCTCGGGGGTGTTGTAGACGTGGGTGGAGAGTCGGACGTAGCCGATCCCGTCGAGGCTCGTGAACGCGCCCTCGACACCGAGCTCGGCGGAGACGCGGTCGCGGAGCCCGTCCGCGGTCGCGTGGGTCGTCGCGAGGCCGGTCGGGAGCTTGACGAGCCGGAGGGCGTTGACGGGCATGCCCACGTCGACGTGGCTGTCCTCGCCGGTGATGGCGGTCACGGCGTCGGCGACCACCTCGACCGCGTAGTCGGCGAGCTCGGTCATGTAGTCCCTGGCGGCCGACCAGCCCCAGACGTCCTCGATGAACCCGAGCGAGGTCGCCGCGGCGAGGTAGCTCGTGACGTCGACCGTGCCCTGGGTGTCGAAGCGCTGCGGGAACGGGTACGGGGAGCCCCAGGAGTCGATGAGCGGGTAGAGCTCCTGCGCGAGCGGGCTGCGGGCGACGAGGACGGCGGCACCGCGCGGGGCGCACCCGAACTTGTGCAGGTTGCCGACCCAGAAGTCGCAGTCGAGGTCGCGCATGGGATCGGCGTAGAGGCCGGGCACGTGGGCGGCGTCGACGAGCGTGGGGATGCCGGCGGCGCGGGCGGTGGCGGCGATCTGCTGGACCGGCAGGAGTCGGGCGGTCGGCGAGGTGATCTGGTCCATCACGATGAGGGCCGTGCGGTTGCTGAACTCGGCGACGACGGCGTCGTGGGCGGTCTGCGCGTCGGCGTCGAGCGGGATACGGGCGGTCCGGACGGTGCCGCCCCAGCGTCGCGCGAGGCGCTCCGCTCCCATCGTGACGGCGCCGTAGCCGTGGTCGGTGACGATGATCTCGAGGCCGCGCTGCACGGGGAGGCTGGAGAAGACGACGCTCGCCCCGGCGCTCGCGTTCGGAACCATGGCGAGCTGGTCGACCGACGCCCCGAGGAAGTCGGCGACCCCGACACGGGCGGCGCCGACCTTGGCGGGGAGGGCCGGGAACCAGGTGAGGGGTGCGGCCTCCATCTCGCGGCGGAGGGCCTGCTGGTGCTCCTGCGCGACGATCGGGACCGCCCCGAAGGATCCGTGGTTGATGTGGCGCTTGGTCGGATCCAGCGTCCACCCGGCCGTTGCCGGTCGGCCGTCGCCGAGCGTGAGCGGCGCTGGCCGTGCGATGGTGCGAGTGTCCACAGTGACGTTCCTCCGAGTCGATTATGCAGTGGATTGTCCGATAACCATAGGGGCAACGTTTGATGACTTGGGTTTCTGTCGTGTTACAAGTGATCGCTCAGGTCGTTTCCGGATCGACTCATCGGATGACTTGGTCTTCGAAGGTGGAGTCATCGGATGTCTCATGGTCCGCGGCGGCTCGCGGATCACCGGTGACGGGCCGCTACGATGGCGGGACGACCCCTGAGGAGGAGCCGCATGTCCGCAGTCGACACCGCGTTCCACGGCCTGCGACACATGATCGCGTCGGGACGACTCGTGGCGGGGCAGCGGTTCCCGGCCGAGAACGAGCTCTGCGACGAACTCGGCGTGTCACGCGGGTCCCTCCGTGAGGCCGTCCGCATGCTGGCCGCCCTCGGGATCATCGAGTCGCGGCACGGCTCGGGCACCTACGTGTCGATGCTCCGGCCCGAGGAGATCATCGGCAGCCTGTCGCTCACGGTCGATCTCCTCCCCCTCGACGGTCTCCTGCAGATGTACGAGCTGCGGCGGGTACTCGAGACCCATGCCACCTCGCAGGCCGCTGCCCGCGCGAGCGACGAGGTGCGCGCCGAACTCGCCGAGCTCGTGGAGGCGATGGAACGCACGACCGACCCCGCTGAGTCGAGCGAGCTTGACCACCGGTTCCACGAACTCATCGCACGGACGGCCGGGAACGCCACGCTGACAGCTCTGCTCCAGGTCTTCCGGTCGCGATCACGTGCCTACGACGTCTTCAGCCTGCCCGCCGGCGATGAGCTGCGTCGGGTCAGCAACCGCGGTCACCGGGCGATGACCGAGGCGATCATCTCGCGCGACCCCGTCGGGGCCGCCGGGGCGGCATCAGCGCATGTCGCCCAGACCGAGGAGTGGTTGCGCGTCCTCCAACCGCCGGCCACCCCCGCCGACTGAGCTCTGGTTGCGCCAGCGCGGTGCGCTGACGTCAGCGCGGGTCTGTGGCGCGAGCGCGGGTCTGTGGCGCGAGCGCGGGTCTCCGGAGGGGTGCGCTCGGCGCCATGGCCCGCAGTCACGCCGGTTGAGGCGCCGTCACGCGAGCGCACCGCGCTGGGGCCGATTCCCCCGCGCTCGTGCCGGCGCGGTGCGCTGACGGCTGCGGTTACGAGGTCGGGAGGATGGGCGTCCCGATGAGCCGCTCGAGGTCGGTCCAGAGCGCCGACGCGACGTCTCGATCGGTCGTGATCGCTGCCGGCGTCTGTCGGACGGCGTCGCCCTTCGTCAACCACCGGGGACCGTAGAACCAACCTCCGTCGGCCGCCTCGTCGGTGACCGCTCGGAGGGTCGGCTCGGCACCCCGCTGCTTGCTCTGCGCGTAGACGGACTGCAGGGTGTCGGAGAAGCGTCGCCCACGGGTCGGCTCGTTGACGCCGGGGACGCGACGGTCGAGTCCGTTGACCGAGTAGCCGGGGTGTGCGACGAGGGCCCGGACGGTGCTGTGCGACGCCGCGAGCCGACGGTCGAGCTCGAAGCCGAGCGACGAGAGGGCGATCTTGGACTGGGCGTACGCCTGCCAGCCGCTGTACCCGTCGCGGAGTTGCAGGTCATCGCCGTGGAACCGGACGAGCAGGGTGGAGAGGCTTCCGAGGAGCACGACGCGCGGCGCGGAATCGTGGGCGTCCGCTGTGCGCTGCAACACCGGCAGGGCTTCGGCGAGCAGGGCGGCGTGGCCCACGACGTTCGTCGCGAAGACCAGCTCGATGCCGTCGGCCGTCTCCTGCCGCTCCTTCGGCATGTGCACCATCCCGGCGTTCGCGACGAGGGCGTCGAGACGGTCGAGGTCCGCGAGTCGCTCACCCGCCGCGCGCGCCGAATCGAGCGAGGAGGTGTCGAAGGGGAGGTGGCTGAGCCGGGCGTCGGGCACCTTCACCCGGATCGCGCGCATCGCCGCCTGGGTCTTGGTCGCACTCCGCGACGCGAGCACGACCTCCGCGCCCGCTCGTGCGAGCCCGAGACTCGTCCAGAAGCCGAGGCCGGCGTTCGCTCCGGTGACGAGGACGACGCGTCCGGTCTGATCGGGCAGGGAGTCGGCGTTCCAGGTCATGGACTCATGATGGCGTAGGACGCTGGACACCGCCCGAAGAAGCGTCACCCCTTGCCCTGGCTCACCCGAGGTGCCAGCGCGGTGCGCCGACGCGACCGCGAGCGAATCGGGCCGAGTGTGGGCGGACGGGCCTGATCGCACGCGAACGGGCTTCACCGCGGGCCACGCGCGTGGGCGCGACCCTCCGGAGACCCGCACTCACGCCACAGACCCGCGCTCGCGTCAGCGCACCGCGCTGGCCGAAGGGAACACGCGGGATCAGTGCTGGTTGGCGAGACGCTCGTGGTGGTGGATGACCTCGGCGACGACGAAGTTGAACCACTTCTCGGCGAAGGCCGGGTCGAGGTGCGACTCTTCGGCGAGCGCCCGGAGACGGGTGATCTGCCGCTGTTCGCGCGCCGGATCGCTCGCGGGCATGTCGTGCTCGGCCTTCAGACGACCGACCTCCTGGGTGCACTTGAACCGCTCGGCCAGCAGGTGGACGAGCGCCGCGTCGATGTTGTCGATGCTGCTCCGCAGGCGACCCAATCGCTCGGTGGCCGCCTGGTCGTCCGCCGCAGCGGCGCCGGTCGTGGGTTCGGGTTGCTGCTCGGCCTGGCTCATGCGAAAACTCTAGCAACGCGCCCGGGGCGGTAGACGGGTCGCCGGGCGATCCCCAGCCGGTTCACCGCGGAGCCTCGACGAGACAGCCGGCCTCGAGATGCAGCCGCGCGTCGGCCTCGGCGACCGCGACCGGATCGTGGCTCACCTCCACCACCGTCGCGCCACGGTCGGCCTCCGCCCGGAGCACCTCGCGGATCGCCAGCCCAGCCGCACGATCGAGACCGACGGTCGGTTCGTCGAGCAGCAGGAGGTCGGCCTCACGCGCGAGCGCCTGCGCGACGAGGACCCGCTGGCGCTGTCCACCCGACAGCTCACCGAAGGAGCGTCCGGCGAGGTGCAGGACGTCGAGGCGGGCGAGGCTCTCGTCGACGATGCGGCGGTCCCTCGCCCCGAGTCGACCCCACCAGCGACGCAGCGTCGGCCAGCGTCCCATCGATGCGACATCGCGCACCGTGACCGGGAAGCGCTCGGGCACGGCACTGCGTTGCGGGACGTAGGCGGCGGACCGACCGTCGAGGCCGTCGACGCCGCCCGAGCTCGGTCGGTGCAGGCCCGCGATCACCGCGAGCAGCGTCGACTTCCCCGCCCCGTTCGCCCCGGTGACGACGGTGATGGCGGCCACGCCGACCTCGACCGAGATCCCGTGCAGGACGCGCGCGCCGTCGTACTCGGCCGTCACGTCGCGGAGTCGGATGCCGGACACGACGGGTCGACCTGCCGTCGGAGGGCGAGGGGTGCTCGTCGTGGATCGCATGCCACGACCCTATCAATATTGAGAATCGTTTTCATGTAGAGTGCTCGACCATGACCTGGATCACCGAGCCGTTCACCGCGGCCTTCCTCCTGCGCGCCCTCGTCGGCGGTCTGCTGGTGGCGGCCGTCTGCGGTGTCGTGGGCACCTGGGTCGTCCTCCGCGGCCTCGCGTTCCTCGGGGAGGCGATGGCCCACGGCATGCTGCCCGGCGTCGCCACCGCCGCGCTCCTCGGCCTGCCGCCGGTCGCCGGCGCAGCCTTCAGCGCAGTCGTCATGACCGCCGGCGTCAGCCTCGTCTCGCGGCGCGGGAGGCTGTCCCACGACACCTCGATCGGTCTCCTCTTCGTCGGCATGCTGGCCCTCGGGGTCATCATCGTGTCGTCGAGCAGATCGTTCGCCACGGACCTCACGGCGATCCTCTTCGGCGACATCCTCGCCATCCGGCCCGCGGACCTGGCGGGCCTCGCCATCGCCCTTCTCGTCACCGTGGGCGTCGCGGTCGCCTTCCACCGCCCGTTCGTCGCGCTCGCCTTCGACCGCCGGGTCGCGCAGACCATGGGCCTCCGGCCGAGACTCGCCCACGCGATGCTCGTCGGCCTCGTGACCCTCGCGGTCGTCGCCTCCTACAGTGCCGTCGGCACGCTGCTCGTCGTGGCCCTCCTCCTCGGGCCGGCCGTCGCCGCGGCCCATTGGGCGCGTCGCATACCGCTCATCATGCTGCTCGCCTCGGGCTTCGGCGGCCTCGCCGTGCTGCTCGGCCTGCTCCTCTCCTGGTACGGCGACACCGCGGCCGGAGCGTCCATCGCCGCCTGCTCGATCCTGCTCGCCACGGTGTCCTGGGGCGCGCGGGCGCTCGTCGGACGGCTCCGGCGGCCCACCGACCGACACCTCGACCACCCCGACGACCACCTCTCCGAACCGACCCACCTGGAAAGCGCACCGTGCACCGACTCCTCCGACCGACCATCCGACCAGGCGGCTCCCGCCCGACCGACGACCGGCTCCCCCGCGTCACACGCACCGCGCTCACTCTCGGCGCCCTCGCACTGACCCTCAGCGCCTGCGCGCCGCAGGGGTCGGCATCACCCACCGCGTCGGCCTCGGACGAACCGCGCGGACACGGCTACGTCGAGGGCGCGAGTGAGCTCCCCGAGCCGCAACTACACCTCGCGACCGCCGACGTCGACGGCACCGTCGAGCTGACCGACCTGCTCAGCGAGGAGCGCACGACGCTCGCCGAGCTCGGCCCGATCTCGGCGCTCACGGGCGACGGCCGGTTCGTCGCCGCGCAGTCCGAGCCCACCGGCACCGTGACGATCATCGACACCGGTGTGTGGACGGTCGATCATGAGGACCACCAGCACTACTACCGCGCCGAGGCGCGGGTCGTCGGCGAGATCGAGGGCGACGGACCAGCGACGATCACCGCCGGTTCGACGACCACCGCCGTGCGGTTCGCCGGTTCGGGCGAGACACTCCTGCTCGACACCGCCGCACTCGGCACGGGCGACATCACGCAGTCCGGTCGGATCCGGACCTCGCCCGGTGCTCCCGGGCTCACCGTGCCGATCGGCGAGACCGTCGTCGCGACCGACGGGAGCGGGAAGCTGCATCTCCATGGCGTCGACGGCGACCTCCTCGACCCTTCGTCGGCGTCCGTGACCGCTGCCGACGCGGTGCTCGCCGGGTGCACCGATCCGGCCGGCAGCATCACGACGAACGTCGGCGTCGTCATCGGCTGCGCGGAGGGCGCGGTCCTCGCCCTCGTCGACCGCAGCTCGAGCGAGGCCGACCCGGTCCCCACGTTCGAGGCGATCCCCTATCCACAGGCTGTCGCCGCCGACGACCGCGCGACGTCCTTCCACGCGCGTCCCGGCCGTCCGACGGTCGCCGCCGTCGCCGGCACCTCCGGCGCCTGGCTGCTCGACACCCGCGAACGTAGTTGGGCGCTGCTGCCGACCCCCGCACCCCTGCAGCTGGTCACCGCCGTCGACGACCGCGACCAGCACGTCGTGGGCCTCACGACGACCGGCGACCTCCTCGTCCTCGACGGTGCCACCGGCGCCGTGACGGGGACCGCGGCCGCACTCGTCGGTGCAGCCGACCTCGCCATGGGCGTCCAGCTGGAGGTCGACCAGAACCGCGCCTACCTGAACACCCCGGGCACGCGCACCGTCTCCGAGATCGACTACGGCGACGCCGCGCGGATCGCCCGCACCTTCACCTTCGACACGGTACCGGCGTTCCTCGCCGAGACGGGACGCTGACCATGCGAGCGACCATCCCCCGGACGACAGCCCTCCTGCGCACGACCGCCGTCCTCGCGGCCGGCCTCGTGCTCGGAACCGGCCTGACGAGCTGTGCGGCGAGCGCCGATGACCGCCCACTCGTCGTCGTGACCACGAACATCCTCGGCGACGTCGTCGGTGAACTCGTCGGTGACCAGGCCGAGGTCATGACCCTCATGCCGCCCGACGCCGATCCGCACTCCTTCGAGATCTCCGCACGGCAGGCGGCACGCATCACCGGTGCGCAGCTGCTCGTGTCGAACGGCCTGGGACTCGAGGAGGGACTCACCCGACACCTGGAGACCGCGGCCGACGAGGGGGTGCCGATCGTCGAGGCCGGCTCGCTCGTCGACGTCCTCGAGACCGAGTCGGGCGCGACCGATCCGCACTTCTGGACCGACCCGACGCAGATGACGTCGGTCGTGGACGGGGTCACCGAGGCGTTGCTCGAGGAGATCCCCACGCTCGACGCGGCCGAGCTGCAGGCGAACGCCGCCACGTACACGGCCGGGCTCGAGGCGCTCGACGCCGAGATGGCCGAGGCGTTCGCCGCCATCCCGGCCGAGCAGCGGAAGCTCGTCACCAACCATCACGTGTTCGGGTATCTCGCCGCCCGCTACGACCTCCAGGTCATCGGCGCCGTGATCCCGAGCGGCACCACGCTCGCGGCCCCCAGCGCCTCGGACCTCGACGAGCTGTCGACCGCGATCGAGGAGGCCGGCGTCCGGACGATCTTCGCCGACTCCTCGCAACCCGACCGGCTCGTGCAGGTGCTCGCCGACGAGGCGGACGTCGACGTCGCCGTCGTCCCGTTGTTCACCGAGTCGTTGACCGCCGAGTCGGGCGACGCCCCCACCTACCTCACCATGATGCGCGCGAACACCGAGCGCATCGCCACCGGACTCTCGCCCTGAGCGGGCGTTCACGAACCGATAGGAAACCATGCAGCAGCAGCACCGCAGTCCCCGGGCATCGCGCCTGAAGCGCGGCCGGGTCCCGTTCCTCGCCCTCGGCACCGCCGCGGCCCTCCTCCTCACCGGTTGCTCGACCGCGAGCGGCTCCGCGCCCGACGCGACCGCGTCGACCTCCGCCGACCCGCAGCGTCGGATCACCCTCACCTACGACGGCGGCCTCCTCGTCCTCGACGCCGCCTCCCTCGAGGTGGTCGGCGACCTCCCCCTCGACGGCTTCAACCGGGTGAACGCCGCCGGCGACGGGCGGCACGTGCTCGTCACCACGACGAAGGGCTTCCAGGTCCTCGACACCGGGACGTGGACGGACGAGGACGGCACCTCGAAGCAGGCCGACCCGGTCCTGACCGACCTCGTCTTCCCCGCCGACACCGCAGGCCACGTCGTCCGTCACGCCGACAAGACCATCCTGTTCGCCGACGGCTCCGGCGACACGACGATCTTCGACAGCGCCGACCTCCTCGAGGCCACCGACGAGCTGCCCGAGACCGAGACCATCCCGTCGGAGGCCGCGCACCACGGTGTCGCCATCGAGCTCGAGGACGGCACCGTGCTGTCCACGATCGGCACCTCGGACGCCCGGACCGGTGTCCGCGTGCTCGACGACTCGCGCACCGAGATCGCCCGCAACGAGCAGTGCCCGTCGGTGCACGGTGAAGGCACCGTCAAGGACGAGGTCGTCGTGTTCGGCTGCAGCGACGGCGTGCTCGTCTACGACAGCGGCGTCTTCACGAAGATCCAGGCGCCGGACGCCTACGGGCGCACGGGCAACCAGTACGTCAGCGAGACGTCCTCCATCGCGGTCGGCGACTACAACAGCGACCCGGACGCCGAGGGCTACGACCTCCGCCAGCTCGCGTTCACCGACACGGTCGCGAAGACGACGAAGATCGTCGACCTGCCGGAGGGCGTCGGCTACACCTGGCGCGACGTCGCCCGAGGGCCGAACGACGAGGTCGTCGTGCTCGGCAACGACGGTTCGCTGCACATCCTCGACGAGCAGACGGGTGCCGTCACCGACACCATCGAGGTCATCGACGCCTGGGAGCCGCCGGCCGAGTGGCAGGACGCCCACCCGGCGCTCGTCGTTCAGGACGGTGTCGCCTACGTGACCGACCCGGCGACGAAGTCGATCCACGCCGTGGATCTCGCGTCCGGCGACATCACGACGGGTGAGCTGCCCGGCGTCCCGAACGAGATCGCGGTCGTCACGGGCTGACCCGACCTCACCGAGAGCGCCCGTTCCGTCCTCCCCGCGTCATGCAGGGGACGGAACGGGCGCTCTCGTCGTGCGGGCCGGGCGGTCAGACGCGCTCGGGCGCTCGGAGCACCCCGGAGACGACCGGACGGGTCGCGCGAAGGGCAGCCCACACGAGCCCGATGCCACCGGCGAAGCACCCGACGATGACGAGGACCGACAGCGGGGCGAGGATGACACTGATGCTGGCCATCGGCAGGACGAGCAGGACGCCCAGTCCGGCCGAGCCCAGCGCGACCACCCGCAGGGGCAGCATGACCGCGCGACCGCGAGCCCGTTCCATCACGTCCCGCGGCACCCCCAGGCGGTCGAGGCTGACGTAGAGGTCGCGGCGGTCGAGGACCGCCGAGGCCTGGTTCACCCCGACGGAGCACGCGACCATGAGGAACGACGCGACGAGCGTGATGATCACGCCGGTGCGGATGTCGTCGATGAGGATGGCGCTCTCGCGGTCGAGGTCGGAACCGCCGGCGGCATCCATGAGCGCCACACCGGTCCCCGCGACGACGGCGACGAAACTCGTCATCGCCACGCCGCTGACCTGACGCCACGCCGCCTTCGGCGACTCCAGGATCGTGCGTGCAGCGAGGAGCCGCTCAGGTGTCTTGGCACGCTTGGCCGACCCACGGCCGATCATCCCGACCACCCAGGGGCCGATCAATCCGAGCACGCCCACACCGGCTGCGAACCCGACGCCCAGCACGGCGATGATGGCGGCTACCTCCTGCAACCCCGTCACGACGGAGAGCATGCCGTAGGCGACGATCACGACGACGACCCCGACGACGATGCGCAGCCAGTGCACGGTCGGCGCCTGCTGCTTCGTGCGGACGCCGAGCGGACTCACGTTCACGGCGCGGAGCCCGATGGCGGCGCTCGCTGCTGCGAGCAGCACGACCCCGAGGACCACCGCGGCGATGATCGGGACACCGACCCAGACGCCCTCGACCCCGATCGGGGAACCACCGAACGGGATGAGCCCGACGAGCGGCAGCATGCCGAGGTACAGCAGGATCCCGGCGAACGCACCGAGCAGGGCGACCCCGGCCGACTCGAGGACGGTCATCGCCGTGACCGTGCCGGGTGTCGCGCCGAGGAGTCGGAGGGTGGCGAGTCGGTCGTCGCGGCGCCGTGCGGAGAGCCGCGCGGCGGCCCCGCCGAGCGAGCCGAGCGGGACGAGCAGCAGGGCCAGCGCAAGCACGCTGAGTACCTGGTAGACGAAGGCCGTCTCACCGGTCCACCGCCAGAACATCATCGCGCCGCCGAGCACCGTGAGGACGAGTGCGGTGGTCACGGCGAACGCGACCGCCGGGAGCACGATCGTCGCAGGGCTCTGCGCGCCGGGGCGAGCGAGCATCCAGGTGAGACGGACGACGGGACTCCGACCGCTGCCGGCGGGGACCGGGATCCGGGTCGGTGCGACCCCGAGTGCGGCGGTCACGGTCGGGCTCCGTTCGGGACGACACCGGTCGCCTGACCCGGGTAGGTCTGCGGCGGGTACGGCTGCGCAGCGGGCTGGGGGTACGGCTGCGCAGCAGGCTGGGGGTACGGCTGCTGCGGGAACGGCTGCCCGGCGGGCTGCTGCTGGTACGGGGGCTGCTGCGGCGGGTACGGCTGCTGCGCCTGCTGCGGCACGGGTGCCTGCCCGCTCGCGAACCGCTGCGCCGGGGTCGGTGCGCCGACCCCGCCCGGCTGCCCGATGATCCGACCGTCGGCGAGGCGGATGATCCGAGAGCACCGCGCGGCGACCGTCTCGTCGTGCGTCACGAGGACGAGCGTGCGTCCCTGCCCGGTGGTCGCGTGGAGCAGCGCCCCCATGACGTCGGCGGAGGTCCGGGAGTCGAGCGCGCCGGTCGGCTCGTCGGCGAAGACGATCGGCGCACCGGTCACCTGAGCGCGGGCGATCGCGACGCGCTGCGCCTGACCACCGCTCAGTTCGCCGATCCGACGGGTCTCCATGCCGGCCAGTCCGAGGGCGGCGAGCCACGCTGCCGCACTCGACTCGGCGGCGATCCGCGGTGTACCGCCGAGCATCAGGGCGATCGCGACGTTCTCGACGGCGGTCAGCTCGGGGATGAGCAGGCCCTGCTGGAAGACGAAGCCGAAGGACTCGCGCCGCAGCTGCGAGCGGTGGCGTTCGTCGAGCTGGTCGACGCGGACGACGCCCGTCGGGGTGCTGAAGGCGATCGAGCCGGTGTCGGGGTGACGATCCCGGCGAGCGCATGCATGAGCGTGGTCTTGCCGGAGCCGGAGGCACCCATGATGGCGACCGACTCACCGGGGAGGATGTCGAGGTCGACGCCGGCGAGGGCGACGGTCGGCCCGTACTGTTTCGTGAGTCCGCGAGCGGAGAGGATCGAAGTGTTCATGCTCCCATCGTCGGCGGCGGGTGTCCCGCAGCGCGTCGGCCGGGCGATGCAAGCTCCGCCGCCCGGGTCATCCGCGAGGTGGACCCGGCGTGGACCTCGCGGTCAGTTGCCGCGGCGGCGGTACTGGGCGAAGACCGCCGCGTCGGCTGCCCAGCCTGCGCCGAGGAAGCGGAGACCTGTTCCGGCGTCGGTCCCGCCGGCTGCGGCCGCGGGCGTCTGGGTCGGCTCGACCGAGGTGGTGAGGTCGACCCCGGCAGCGCCCGCGGCGACGTGTGCAGTGGCGCTGACGCGCTCGGCGACCACTCCCTGCTCCGCGGCCTCGTCCCGCCGGCCCGGCATCGGCTCCGTCAGCGGGACCGCCCGCAGCGGTGCGGTGACCCGGGTGTGGACGGCGTGCGAGCGGGTGATCGATGACATGTTCCCATCGTCCTGAAGGCGAACACCCGACACATCCCGCAGCCGGGTGATCCTGCGGGACCCGGTCTCATCCTCCGGTACCACGACAGCTGTCGGGCAAACGGGCGGTGGGCAATACGCTTGCGGCATGACGAGTACGCCCCATCGCCACCAGCAGCTGCGTCCGGCGGCACGTCAGCAGCGTGTCCGGTTCCGCGCCCACCGCCCGGCCGAGGTGACGACCACCGTCAGGACGACCCTCCAGCGCCCCTTCGCGATCGGCTTCGTCGGAGCACTCGGTGCCCTCGCGGCCATCCTGCTCGTCCTCACCCTCGGCTCGCTGTCGACCATCCTCGTCTCCATCGCGGTCGGACTCTTCATCGCCCTCGGCCTCGACCCGGTCGTCGTCCGACTCGAGGCACGAGGCATCAAGCGCCCGTTCGCCATCGCGATCGTCTTCGCCGCCTTCGCCGTCCTGCTCGCGCTCCTCCTGGCCCTCGTCATCCCCGTCGTCACCCGGCAGGCCGTCGAGCTGGTGAGCAACGCCCCCGCCTTCCTCACCGGCATCCAGGACCAGGAGTGGTTCCGGTCCCTGAGCGACTACCTCGGTCCGGGCGTCGATCTCCAGGGCGCGCTCGATTGGCTCTACGGGGTGGCCGCCGACCCGAAGACGTGGGTGGTCCTGGCGGGCGGCGCGCTCAACCTCGGCGTCGGCATCGCGAACGGCTTCTTCGGCGGCTTCATCGCCCTCGTCCTCGCGCTCTACTTCCTCGCGTCCATGCAGGCGATGAAGAACGCGTTCTATTCGCTCGTGCCCCGTCGCTCCCGGCCGCGCGTCGTGTCGATCACCGACCAGATCACCGCCTCGATCGGCGGGTACGTGAGCGGCATGGTGGTGCTGGCCGGGATCAACGCCGTCCTCGGGCTCATCATGATGCTCATCGTCGGGGTGCCGTACGCCGGGATCCTCGCCGTCGTCATCTTCTTCGTGACGCTCATCCCGCTCGTCGGCTCGATCATCGCGACCGTCATCGTCGCGACCGTCGGGCTGTTCGACTCACCGACGACGGCACTCGTCGTCATCGTCTACTACCTGGTCTACATGCAGATCGAGTCGTACGTGCTGACGCCGCGGGTCATGAACAAGGCGGTCTCGGTGCCCGGCGCCCTCGTCGTCATCGGCGCGATGGTCGGCGGTTCGCTCATCGGGCTGCTCGGCGCCCTCGTCTCCATCCCCGTGACGGCGTCGATCCTGCTGATCATCAAGCAGGTCGTCGTGCCACGGCAGAACGCGAAGGCATAGCCGCCCCCGCCGGTGAGGGGCCTCAGGCCGTCTGCACCGGGACGGGACGACCGGCGAAGCGGATGCGGACGGACTCCCCCGCCTCCAGTCGTTCCGTCGCGCCGTGCTGCACCGCGACCAGCGTGCCGTCCGGCAGCTCGACGGTCGTGCGACGCACCGGGCCGAGGAAGCTGGACGTGAGCACGACCGCAGCAGACCCGACCGCGGGCTCCGTCGCGTCGGTGAACACGACGTCCTCAGGCCGGACGAGCGCGACGACGGCACGATCCCCCGGCTGCTCGCCGATCACCGGGAGCACCTGTCCGAGCACCTCGACCCCACCGGGCACGAGCACACCCGGGATCCGGTTGCTCAGGCCGATGAACTCCGCGACGAACGGCGACGACGGCCGCGAGTAGAGCTCCTCCGGCGTCCCGATCTGCTCGATGACGCCGGCACGCATGACGGCGACCCGGTCGGCGACGGCGAGCGCCTCCTCCTGGTCGTGCGTGACGAAGAGGGTCGTGATCCGCAGCTCCGACTGGATCCGACGGATCTCGTCACGCAACTGGACGCGCACCTTAGCGTCGAGTGCGCTGAGCGGCTCGTCGAGGAGGAGGACCCGAGGACGCGTGACCAACGCCCGGGCGAGGGCGACGCGCTGCTGCTGCCCGCCCGACAGCTGGTGGGCGTAGCGGGCGGCGAGGTGGCCGAGGCCGACGAGGTCGAGGCTCTCGGCGGCACGCGTCCGTCGCTCGGCCGCCGGCACCTTCCGCATGCGCAGGCCGAACTCGACGTTCTCGAGCACCGTGAGGTGCGGGAACAGCGAGTACGACTGGAACACCATGCCGAGGTCGCGCTTGTTCGTCGGCACGGACACGACGTCGACCCCGTCGATGAGCACGCTCCCCGAGGTGATGTCCTCGAGCCCCGCCAGGCTGCGGAGCGCGGTCGTCTTCCCGCACCCCGACGGCCCCAGCAGCGCGACGAACTCACCGGGCGCGAGGTCGAGGCTCACGCCGTCGAGGGCACGGGCACCCGAGCCGTAGTCCTTCACGACGCGATCGAACCGCACCGCCGCGCCGGCCGGGCGTCCGTCTCCGGGCGTCGCTGCCGGTGCCGACTGGTCGATGGTGGTCATGGTGTCTCCCTGATGCGGCGGATCGATCCGACGCGGCCGATGATGAACAGCAGGACGAAAGCGAAGGCGAGCGCCAGCAGGGCGAAGGCCACCGCGACGAAGGGATCGCTCTTCGACAGCTGCACGAGCGAGGTCTGCAGCGTGTTGCGTCCGAGGAGCGAGGCGATCGTGTACTCACCGAGGACGACGGCGACCGAGATGACCGACGCCGTCAGCACGCCGCTACGCAGGTTGGGCAGCAGGACGCGGACGAGGACGGTCCCCCAGCCGGCGCCGAGCGTGCGCGCGGCCTCGGCGAGGGTGCCGACGTCGACCGACTGCAGGTTCGCGGCGATCGCCCGGTAGGCGTACGGCAGCACCGTGATCCCGTACGCGAACGCGAGCGTCCACGGCGCACTGCCGAGCAGCCTGGCCACGACCGAGTAGACCGGCGCGAGTCCGACGACGAGCACGATGGCCGGCACGGTGATCGGGATGATGCAGACGAACTCGAGGACCCGCTGCAGCTTCGGGAAGCGGAGCTTGACGAGGATCATCGTCGGCAGCAGGAGCACCACGACGATCAGCACGGTCACCGCGGCGAGCACGACGGAGTTGCCGATGCCCTGGAAGAGCACCCGGTACTTCCGCGAGTTCTCCGGGTCGAGGATCGCAGCCCAGTGGCCGAGGTCGTGGCCGCCGTCGATCCCGGCGCGCAGGGTGAACTCGACCATCGACAGGATCGGGACGGCGAACACCACCGCGACGACGACGAGGATGATCCGGCTCGCGAGCTTCGACGGCGTGGCCGAGTCGCGGACGGCGCTCATCGCTGCCACCGTTCCGTCCGCGCCTGGAGGGCGGAGTAGGCCGTCATCATGACGACCATCACGACGATCATCCCGATCGCGAGCGAACCGGCGAGGTTCTCCCGGCCGAGGACGGTCTCGCTGATGAGGGCACCGCGGATCTGGAGTGGCACGATCTGCGCCCCCTGGCTGATGAGCGCGGCGGCGGTCGCATAGCTCGAGAACGCGTTCGCGAACAACAGCAGGAGCGACCCGAGGAAGGAGGGGGCGAGGATCGGCATCGCGATCCGGGTCCAGTAGGTGAAGCGGGTGCCGCCGAGGGTCGCGTTCGCCTCGGACCAGGTCCGCTTCAACCCCTCCATCGCCGGCATGAAGGTGATGACCATGAGCGGCACCTGGAAGTACAGGTACGGCAGGAGGAGGCCCGGGACCTGGTAGAGCCACACGCCGTCGGCGAAGAGGTCGACCCCGAGGCGGTCCTTGAGGAACACGGTGACGAGGCCTTGGATGCCGATGGTCGCGATGAAGGCGAAGGCGAGCATGACGCCACCGAACTGGGCGAGGACGCTCGAAGCCGCATCGACGAAGGTGCGGATGAGTCCGTCGGGCCGGACCGCGAGGAGCGCGTAGCAGACGAGGGCTCCGACGACGGCTCCGGCGACCGCAGTGACGGCGGAGACCCAGAAGGAGCTGGCGAAGGCCCCGAGGACCGCCGGTTCGGCGAGCGCCGTAAGGTTGTCGAGCGTGAACGCGCCGTCGCCGTCGAAGAAGCCGGTGGCGAGGGCGAGGAACGTCGGGACCGCGAGGAAGAGCAGGGCGTACAGCGCGAACGGCGTCAGGCCGAGGAGCGCCCAGCGCGGACGGCGGCGGGGGCGCGCCGCAGCGGGTTCGGCCGAAGCGTCCGATGCGTCGGTCGGCGGGAGCGAGACGGCGGGGCCGGCGTGTGCCGACCCCGCCTCACTCCGCCGGGTGGCGGAGGTGGTCATCAGGAGATCGCTGCCGCCCACTTCTCGGCGAGCAGCGAGGTGGCCTGCTCGGTCTGCTCGGGCGTGAACTGCACGAGGTCCGCGGGCATCTCGCCCACGGCGTCGAGCGCCTTCTGGTCGACGGTGTCGGCCTCGACCATCGCGGCGAGGGTCGACGGGTACGCGCCGGCGGCGAGGTACAGGTTCTGCGCCTCGGGGCTGAAGATGAACTCCTGCCAGAGTCGCGCGGCCGCGGGGTGCGGCGCGTCCACGTTGATGGCCTGGTTGTAGTAGCTGCCGACGGCCGAACCCGGGAGGACGGTGGTCTTCCAGTTGCGCTGGCCCTCGTTCTCGGTCGCGGCGGCGAGGTTGTTGTAGCTCCAGTCGATCACGACTGGGGTCTCACCCGAGGCGATCGTCGCCGGGGTCGGGTCGAGGGGCAGGAAGTTGCCCGCCTGGTTGAGCTTCTGGAAGAAGTCGACACCGGGCTGGATGTCGTCGGCCGAACCACCGGACTGCAGGGCGGCGAGGTAGACGCCGGCTGCGGCGGCACCGGCCTGGGTCGGGTCGCCGTTCAGCGCGACCTTGCCCGCGAACTCGGAGCCGAGGAGGTCGTCGAGCGACTTCGGTGCGGGGACGGCGTCCGCGTCGTAGCCGATGGAGACGAGGCCGGTGTAGTCGTACACCCACAGGCCGGTCTTCTCCTTCGAACCCTCCGGGATGTCGTCCCAGTTGGCGACCTGGTAGGGCGCGAACTGCTTGAGGTTGTCGAGGGCGACGGCGGAGCCGAGGTCGAAGACGTCGGGAGCGGTGTCCTGGCCCTGCTGGTTCTTCGCGGCCGTGATCTCCTCGGCGCTCGAGACGTCGGGGTCGGCCGAGTTGACCGTGATGTCGTACTTGTCCTCGAACGCGGAGATGATCTTCCCGTAGTTCGCCCAGGTGTCGGGGAGGGCGATGACGTTCAGCTGGCCCTCGGCCTTCGCCGCCTCGACGAGCGCGTCCATCCCGCCGAAGTCCTCGGCGGAGGTCGCCGTCTTGGCGTCGACGTCGGAGCCGGCTCCGGTGTCCGCCCCGGCGGAGCATGCGGTGAGCGCGGTCGCTGCGAGCGCGACGATGGCGAGGGCGGTCATACGCCTGGTGTTCACGGTTCCTCCAGTGACGTCGGCGGCCGCCCGTGCTGTCGGGCCGTCGGATACCGCGTCCGTCGTCTGGAGGACAAGCTAGGGTCGCGACGTAGCGCGATCGGGGCCTGCCGGTGTCGCGCAGGTGAACAGTGCCCTTCGACAAGCTCAGGGACCGGGCGGGGGGGCTCCGGGGCCGCGTCAGCCGCGGAGGGCCACTGGGCCGGGGCTCCTGGCGAGGCGCTCCTCGAGACCGGACCGGACCTCCGGCCACTCCTCGGCGATCACGGAGAACAGCGCGGTGGTCCGCCACGTGCCGTCGGCCCGCTGCTTGTCCCGGCGGATGAGGCCCTCGAACGTGGCCCCGAGGCGCAGGATCGCCGTGCGCGAGCGCTCGTTGCGCTCGTCGGCCTGGATCTTGACCCGGCCGAAGCCCGCGTCGAACGCGAGCCCGAGGAGCAGCAGCTTCGTCTCGGCGTTGACGGCGGTGCCCCAGACGCGCGGGTCGTACGCCGTCCAACCGAGGTGGGCGGCCTCCCCCGGCTCGTCGAAGTCGCCGAGCGTGGACGTGCCGACGAGGAGCCCGTCGTGCTCGCCGCCGACGAGACGGATGACGTAGGTGTTGCGCACGCCGGTCGTGAAGTAGCCGTCGGCGAAGGCGTCGAACTCGGCCTGCGTCGTCGGCAACCCCGCAGGCCCGCCGCCGTAGCCACCGGCGAAGACCTCCGGGTGTGCGATCGCCGTGAACAGCTCCGGATAGTGCGCGCGTTCAAGCGGTTCGAGGCGGATGGTCCGGCCGTCGATGGGGCGGGGCTCAGGGCGTCGTGCGGTCACCGCTCCACCGTATCCGGTGACGGGCGTCGGGCGAGGACCGGTCTCGCGGTCAGGCGAGGATGAGGCAGGTGGGCGAACCGGCGTCGAGCGTCCCGAGGAGTGTCGTCGGGACCCCCGTGCGCTCGTCGAGCCGGAAGCTCGCGATGGAGTTCGACAGCTGGTTCGCGACGTGCAGGAAGCGACCCGACTCCCGGTGGTGGCGCGGCATCGTCCCACCGCACTCGACGTCGGCCACGGCCTCGACCCGCGAACCGTCGCCGGTGACCCGCAGGGTGGCGATGCGGTCGCTCCCGCGGACGCCGACGTGCAGCTGCTCCCGCGAGGCGGCGAGGCTGATCTCGGCACCCGTGTCGCCCTCGGACACGCCCTCCGAGGTCGCGACGGTCGCCGCGAGGATGTGCCAGTGCCCGTCGGTGCCGTCGACACCGAGCGTGAAGACCTCGACCGAGTACTCGGTGATGACGTGGAGGTGCCCGCTCGGGTGGACGACGAGGTGTCGCGGACCCGTGCCGCGCGGGAACACGACGGTGTGGTCGAGCACCAACCGCGACCCACGGAGCTGCCAGATGCGGACCGTGTCGTGGCCGAGGTCGGTGGTCGCGATGCGGCCGTCCGGGAGGAGCGCCGAGGCGTGCGCGCGCGACGGTCGGGACGGCATGGCCTCGCCGACAGCGGCCTCCAGCGCGAGGAGCGTGAGCGCGTCCTCGCCAGCGTCCGCGGACTCCGCAGCGAGCGCGGTGGGCGACGCCCAGGGGTCGACGGACGCCTCGCCGAGACGCGGGTCGCCGGCGAACGCCGCGTTCTCCGCGAGCGGGACGGTCACGACCCGACCGTCGCCGTAGCAACTCGCGATGAGGACGTCGGCACCTGGGACCGTCGCGACGTGGCACACGGAGTCGCCGGCTTCGATGGGCTTGCCGAACGGCGCGAGCCCGAACTCGCCGGAGCGCTTGAACGCTTCGACGGCCCCGGTCGACTCGCTCGCGGCGTAGACGATCGGCAGCGTCGGGTGCAGGGTGAGGAAGGACGGCGACTGCGCCTCCGACGACTGCACGAGGCGGAGGGTGCCCGCCTCGTCCTGGCGCAGCAGGCTGATGCCGGCACCGGTGCCGTCGGCCTCCGAGGTGTAGGAACCGAGCAGGAGGTAGGGGTTGTCGTCGCTCACCCCCACAGTCTCCCACCTGCGCCGTCTGACATCGGCGCCCGCTCAGGAGGCGCGGCGGGCACGGACGCCTGCCGCGTACTCCTTCGGGGTCATGCCGATCGCCTCACGCACGATCCGGATGAGCGTCGCACGGGTGATCCCGAGCGCGTTCGCGAGGGTGACGAGCGAGAGGTCGGGATCGTCGTCGAGCGTCGCCAGGGCGCGCCGGACCCGTGGGTCGAGCGATCCGGTGTCGCGCTGGGCACGCACCGCCGGGCGAGGCTTGACCTCACCGCTCGTGAGCTCCTCGACCGGTGGCAGCCCGGGCAGGGACGGCTGACTGGATTCGTCCACCATGGCGCGTTCGACGCTCGTCGTTCGCTGCTCGGGTCAGTCGACGAGGTCGTGACGCACGACGATCGCGTCGCGGCCGGGACCCACACCGATCGCGGAGATGCGCGAACCGCTCATCGCCTCGAGCGCCAGCACGTAGTCCTGGGCGTTCTTCGGGAGGTCCTCGAAGCGGCGGACACCGGTGATGTCCTCCTGCCAGCCGGGGAACTCCTCGTAGATCGGGACGGCGTGGTGGAAGTCGGTCTGCGAGACCGGCACCTCGTCGACCCGGACGCCGTCGACCTCGTAGGCGACGCACACCGGGATGGTGGCGAGGTCGTCGAGGATGTCGAGCTTCGTCAGGACGAAGTCGGTGACGCCGTTGATGCGCGCCGCGTACCGGGCGATCGGGGCGTCGTACCAGCCGACGCGACGCGGGCGGCCGGTCGTCGTGCCGAACTCGAAGCCCTTCGAGCGGAGGTAGTCGCCGGACTCGTCGAACAGCTCGGTCGGGAACGGGCCGGCGCCGACGCGGGTCGTGTAGGCCTTGACGATGCCGATGACGCGGTCGAGGCGGTTCGGGGCGACACCGGAGCCGGTGGCCGCACCACCCGAGGTCGCGTTGGAGGAGGTGACGAAGGGGTAGGTGCCGTGGTCGACGTCGAGCATCGTGGCCTGCCCACCCTCGAAGAGGACGATCTTGCCGTCGTCGAGCGCCTCGTTCAGGACGAGCGCGGTGTCGGCCACCATCGGGCGGAGTCGCTCGGCGTAGGCGAGGAGGTCGGCCACGATCTCGTCGACCGTGATGGCGCGGCGGTTGAAGACCTTGACCAGCAGGTGGTTCTTCTGGTCGAGGGCGCCCTCGACCTTCTGGCGCAGGATGTTCTCGTCGAAGAGGTCCTGGATGCGGATGCCGACGCGGTTGATCTTGTCGGCGTAGGCCGGGCCGATGCCACGGCCGGTGGTGCCGATCTGACGCTTGCCGAGGAAGCGCTCCGTCACCTTGTCGATGGTGCGGTGGTACTGGGTGATGACGTGCGCGTTGGCGCTCACGAGGAGGCGCGAGACGTCGATGCCGCGGGCCTGGAGCGCCTCGAGCTCGTGGAACAGCACCTCGATGTCGATGACGACACCGTTGGAGATGACGGGGACGACGCCGCTCGTCAGGATGCCGGACGGCAGGAGGTGGAGCGCGTACTTCTCGTCACCGATGACGACCGTGTGCCCCGCGTTGTTGCCGCCGTTGAACTTCACGACGTAGTCGATGCGGTCACCGAGCAGGTCGGTGGCCTTCCCCTTGCCTTCGTCGCCCCACTGGGCGCCGACGATCACGATTGCTGGCATCTGGATGCCGCCCCTTCCGGATTCTCGTGTGCCCGGCGGATCCGCTGGGGAACCACGCCCTGACAGGCCGGACGCCCACCCTCTGCGGGCGGGCGTCTCGTGCACGCACCCCTCCATCGTACCGGAGGAGGGTCACGGGCACCGAGTCCCGGGCTGCGCTCGATACCATGAGGGGATGTTCAGGCCTCGGGCGGCCGTCCTGCCTGCCGATCGCCCTCGACGACCGTCCTCTCGACCGACCGAACGGAACCCATGACCTCCCTGCCGCGCCTCGTCGCCTTCGACCTCGACGACACCCTCGCCCCGTCGAAGTCCGCGCTCGACCCTCGCATGGCCGAACTGTTCGTCGCGCTCCTCGAACGCACCTCGGTGTGCATCATCTCGGGCGGCCAGATCGTGCAGTTCCAGAACCAGGTGCTCGACCGGCTCGGAGCCGCGTCGCCCGAGGCCCTCGGCCGACTGCACCTCATGCCCACCTGCGGCACCCGGTACGACCGCTTCGACGGCACCGCGTGGGTCACCGTCTACAAGCACGACCTCACCGACGACCAGAAGGCCCGCGCCATGGGCGCGCTCGAGACCGAGGCCAAGCGACTCGGCCTCTGGGCCGACGAGACCTGGGGACCGATCCTCGAGGACCGCGGCTCGCAGATCACCTTCTCCGCCCTCGGGCAGGCAGCGCCGGTCGCCGAGAAGACCGCCTGGGACCCCGACGGCGCGAAGAAGGAGTCGCTGCGCGCCGCCGTGCAGGCGTTGCTCCCCGACCTCGAGGTCCGCTCCGGCGGCTCGACCTCCGTCGACATCACCATGGCGGGCGTCGACAAGGCGTTCGGCATGACGCGGCTCGCCGAGCACACGGGCATCCCGCTGGAGGAGATGGTCTTCGTCGGCGACCGTCTCGACGAGGGCGGCAACGACTACCCGGTCCTCGCGCTCGGGGTGCCGTCGGTGGCCGTGCACGGCTGGCAGGACACGGCGGCGTACCTGGAGTCGCTCGGCCTGTAGGGCGCCGGTCCCTGAGCCGCGCCCCGGTCCCTGAGCCTGTCGAAGGGCTAGTCGGAGCCGAGGATGACGATCGCGGAGGTCGGCGGTGCCGCCGCCGCGACGAGGTACTCGATCTCCTCCGACGCGGTGGGGTCGGCCTCGCGCAGGAAGGCGTCGAGACGCTCGACCTCTTCGGTCTCGCCGATCGCCTTCGCGGAGCGGCGGAGCGCGTAGAGCGAGCGCAACACCCCGCGGTTCGGCGCGTGCGACCACGGGATCGGGCCCTGACCGCGCCAGCCGGCGGCACGGAGCGAGTCCAGGCCGCGGTGGTACCCGACCCGCGCGGCCGCGTAGCCGGGGATCGGCGACTGCGGGTCGTGGACGGCGTCGGCGAGGAGCGCCCAGCCGAGCGAGGAGCGGGGGTGGGCCGCGAGGAGGTCCGCCAGCGCCTCGATCGAACCGACGGCCGCGTGGAACTCGGCATCGGTGGCGCTGTCGTCCGGCAGCAGTGTCGGAGGGGTTGCCATCAGATTCTCACCGGTCATCGTTCAACCATAGCTCCGTTCCCGGAGCCCGGCGTGGGAGGAAGCTGGCAGCCCTCGCTGAGAGCTCGCCGCATCCTCCGACATCGATATTGCACACCGCTGTGCAAGATAGTACGATCGCTGTCATGACCACCACCCAAGCGCCTGCTAGCGGGTCGCGCGCCCCTCGTCGCGACGCCGCGGAGAACCGCCTCGCGCTGCTCGAAGCCGCCCGCCTGGCGCTCCGCAGCGACCCCGACGCCAGCCTCGAGACCATCGCGGCCGCCGCCGGCCTCACCCGCCGTTCGGTGTACGGACACTTCGCCACGCGCGACGAGCTCGTGAACGCCGTCGTCGTGGCTGGGGCCGAGCGCGTCGCCGCGTCGATCACGGCCGTCCGAGGCGAGGACCCGCTCACCACCATCGCGCTCATCGGCGACGTCCTCTGGGCCCAGGTGGACCACGTCCGGATCATGGCGCCGCTCGCCGTCCGCGGGCCGCTCCGCGCCGTCACGGCGGCAGCCCTCGAACCCGTTCGGACCCTCCTCCTCCGCACCGTCGAGGCCGGTGTCGCGGACGGTTCCATCCGCCCCGACATCGACGCCGGCGTCCTCGCCCGACTCGTCGAGAGCACGGCCGTCGGGGTGCTCGAAGAGGCGACCCGGTCCGGCCTCTCGACGAGCGCCGGCCGCCGCCTCGTCATGCTCGCCACGCTCGGGGCTGTCGGTCTGTCGTGGCAGGACGCCACGGCGGTCGCCGACCGCGCCGACACCGGACACGCAGGCACCCACCGGCACACCGCCGGCACCGGCACGAACGAGGAGCCCTCCCATGCGCGTTGAACTCGACGGCGTCTCCAAGGGCAAGGGCGGCATCGTCCTCGAGCCGACCTCCCTCTCCTTCCGGACGGGCGAGGCGACCTTCGCCCGCGCCGAGACCGAGCAGCGGCCGACCGTCCTCGGCCTCATCGCCTCCGGCCGGATGAAGCCCGACACCGGGACCGTCCTCGTCGACGGAGCGACCGACCGCAAGACGATGCGCCGCGTGATCGCCCTCATCGACGCGCCCGACGTCTCCGAACCGGCCAGCGGCGTCGCGGTCTCCGGCGTCGTCGCCGAGGAGCTCATGTTCGCCGGCCGGGCGAGCCACCCCTTCGCCGTCGCGCGGTTCCTCGAGTCGCTCGACCTCGCACACCTCGCGAAGCAGCCGATCTCGACCGTCGCGCCGACCGACCGCGTGCGGCTCCTCACCGAGCTCGCGGTCCTCCGGGAGGACGTCACCGCACTCGTCCTCGTCTCCCCCGACCGCCACGGCGGCGACCCGCTCGAGTGGTGGAACCTCGCCCGCAAGCTCGCCGCCCGCGGCTACGGCGTCCTCGTGATCGCCGGCGACGCTTCGGCGACAGCCATCAACGCCACCGCGGACGCCCCGGTGTCCGAGAACGCCACGGACGAACTCGTCCCCCTCTTCCAGCAGGACTGGTCGTGACGCACACCGTGCACCACCACCGTCCAGCCACCACCTCATCCCGCACCACCCGTCCCCAGAAGGACCTCCTGTGAAGATCTTCGCGATGATCCGCGCCGAACTGTCCCGCCTGTGGGCCACGCCCATGTCGCGGCTCGCCCTCGTCGCCCTCATGTGCGTCCCGCTGCTCTACGGCGGCCTGTACCTCTGGGCGAACCAGGACCCGTACGCCAAGCTCGACCAGGTGCCCGTGGCGCTCGTCGTCGAGGACACCGGTGCGCCGGCGACCGACGACACCACCGGCGACGCGACCGGCGAGACGGAGAACTACGGCGACGACATCGCCGACCAGCTCATCGAGGACGGCTCGTTCGCCTGGCACGAGGTCAGCGCGGCCGACGCCGCCCGGGGGGTGAACGACGGGACCTTCGACTTCAGCGTCACGATCCCCGCCGACTTCTCGACCTCCCTCACCTCCGCGTCGGGCGACGCCCCGCAGCAGGCGACGGTGCAGCTCACGACGAACGACGCCAACAGCTACCTGGCGACGACCATCGGCGAGCAGGCCGTCAAGCAGATCAAAGCGACCATCGTGCAGACGGTGAACCGCCAGGCCGCCGGCCGGTTCCTCATCGCGCTCGACACGATCAAGACGAAGCTCGTCGACGCCACCTCGGGCGCGACGCAGCTGGCCGACGGCGCACAGCAGGCCTTCGACGGCGCCGGGACCGCCCAGGCCGGCGCTGCGACCCTCGCGTCCGGCACGGCCCAGATCGCCGCGGGGACGGCCAGCCTGCCCTCGCAGACCGATCAGCTGGCCTCGGGTGCCGAGCAGGTCGCGTCCGGGACGTCGACCCTCGCCGGCAAGGGTGACGAGGTCGGAGCAGCCGCCCAGCGACTCGTCGACTCGATCCCCACGGCCCGCGCCCAGATCTCACAGACGCTCGCGGAGAACGGTTTCACCCCCGAGCAGATCGCCCAGGTGCTGGCGCTCCTCGACCCGGTGGCAGCCGACGCCACGACGGCGAACGAGCGCGTCCAGACCGTCGTCTCACAGGTCGACCAGCTCAACAGCGGTGCCCAGCAGGTCGCCGGAGGCGCCCGGACGCTGAGTGACGCGATGCCCGCGCTCGCCTCGGGGACGCAGCAGGCCGCCGACGGCGCGGCGTCGCTGCAGACCGGCCTCACGACCCTGCAGACGGGCCTCGGCACCCTCCGTGACGGCATCGTCACCCTCCGCGACGGTCTGCAGTCCGGCGCGGACGCCATCCCAGCGACCACCGCGGACTCCCGCGAACTCCAGGCCAAGACGATCGCCGACCCGGTCAAGCTGACCAACTCCTCCGTGACGAGCGCGGGCACCTACGGAGCGGGACTCGCGCCGTTCTTCGTCAGCCTCGCCGCCTGGATCGGCATCTACGCGCTCTTCCTCATCGTCAAGCCGGTCTCGCGGCGCGCGATCACGGCGCTCCACAGCCCCATCAAGGTGACCGTCGCCGGCTGGCTCACGCCCGGCCTCCTCGGCACGATCCAGATGGTCGCGCTGTTCGGGATCCTCGCCGGCGCCCTGCACTTCGAGGTCCACAACCCGCTCGCGACCTACGGGATGATGGCGCTCGCGTCCCTCACCTTCGCGGCGATCATCCTGACGCTCAACGTGTGGTTCGGCAGCGTCGGACAGTTCCTCGGCCTCGTGCTCATGGTCGCCCAGCTCGTCACGGCCGGAGGCACGTTCCCGTGGCAGACACTCCCGGCGCCGCTGGCCGCACTGCACCATGTGCTCCCGATGTCCTACGCCGTCGACGGCATGCGCCAGTTGATGTACGGGGGACGGATGGACGCCGCCCTGCAGGACGCCGGAGTCCTGCTGGCCTGGCTGGCGATCGCACTGAGCCTCTCGGCGATCGGCGTGACGCGGATGACGCACGCCAGGACGCTGCGCGACCTCCGGCCGAGCCTCATCGGCTAGGCAGCCATCGAGCGCGCAGGAGCCCGCGCCGGAGCGTCGTCCTCGGGTCGGACGACGCTCCGGCGCGTGTGGTCGGCCTGCTGCGTGCGACGCCCATTCGGGTCGGGCATCGTTCGACGTCGGCGTCTGAGCGCCGCGTCGATCCGGGTTCGGGTCCGCCCGACAGCGTTGCACTCCCTTGAGTGATCGACCGGAGGCGCGATCATGACGCGGAACGCGGCAGATTCTCGGAACGGTCGTCGAGCCACCGGAAGGACCGGCGTTCGTCCGGTGCGAAGACCCCGCCGACACACCCCGGAAACACCGGAGGCCGCCGGGAGTGGGGGGACTCCCGGCGGCCACCGGTGCGACGGAACGGGCGCGTTCCGTCTGGAGCAGCTGAGCGTCGTGGTTCGGGCCACGGCGATCAGCTGCGGGTGCAGCGCGCTGCTCAGCGGGAGAGCAGCGACGCCTCCTCGCGCTGTTCGGCGAGCATCCGACGACGCGTCGCGAAGGCGGCTCCGGCCCCCCAGATGAGGAGCGATGCGAACAACGCGCCGGCCGGAGCGATGAGCTCGCTCGAGCCGGGCTGCGTCGCACTGATCGAGCTCGACGCCTCGTCGACCCGGGCGTCGGCCTGAGCCGGCGCGGCGACGCCGACGATGAGGGCGACCGCGAGGGCGGCGGGGACGGCGAGCGCGGCGACGCCACGGACCTTGGACGGGTGGGTTCCTCGTTCGGGCGAGACTCCCAGGGCAGAGCGGTGCTTCATCTTCGATTCATCCTTCGGGTGACCGCCGATTCGCACCGCACGGATTCGGGTCCGTGCGGTGGCCCTCGGTGGCTTCGGGTGCCGGAGGGATTCGGGTTCAGCGGTGGAGTGTTGCTCCGCTAGACAGTATGCCGGGGGGTGTCGGCACTTTGGGGGACCTCGGGGGCAATTGAGGGAATCTTGAGGTGTTCCTGAGGTACGCACACGGGTGCCGTTCGAAACCACCCGCGGACGGGGGCCAACCCGATCAAGACGCGTCGAAGGAGACGTGTTGCATGACCCAGGCGTGCATCGCGACGGCTGCCGCCGCGGAGGCGTTGATCGATCTCGTCGACCCGAACTGGGTGATCTCGAGCACCGCGTCGGCAGCGGCGAGCGCCTCCGGTGAGAGCCCAGGCCCCTCCTGCCCGAAGAGCAGGAGGCACCGCTCGGGAAGGCGGAACGTCTCGATCGGGACCGACCCCGGCACGTTGTCGATCGCGATGATCGGCAGCTCGGCCGCCGACGCCCAGGCGACGAGCGCCGCGACGTCGACGTGGTGCTCGACGTGCTGGTAGCGATCGGTCACCATGGCTCCGCGCTTGTTCCACCGTCGGCGCCCGACGATGTGCACGGTGTCGGCGGCGAACGCGTTGGCGGTGCGCACGATCGACCCGATGTTCATGTCGTGCTGCCAGTTCTCGATGGCGACGTGGAACGGATGGCGGTGGTCGTCGATGTCGGCGACGATGGCCTCCATCGACCAGTAGCGGTAGCGGTCGACGACGTTCCGGGTGTCGCCCTCGCGCAGCAGCTCGGGGTCGTACCAGGGGTCGTCCGGCCACTCCCCCTGCCATGGACCGACGCCGGCCGTCGGGCTCTCGGCCTGATCGGGGCCGGCGACCGGGTCGTCCGGGTGGAGCGGGGTCTCTGGCACCAGCCAACCCTACCCGCGCCGTGCCACACTGGAGGTCCGGGCCCGACGCCGCGCCACCCCCGCGGCGCAGCGCTCGCGCAGCCCGCACGGAGCACCTGGAGGAACGCATGTCACGACGCGACGAGGTCGAATGCTGGCTCACCGACATGGACGGCGTGCTGGTCCATGAGAACCACGCCCTCCCGGGTGCCGCCGCGCTCCTGCAGCAGTGGCAGGATCAGCGGACGCCCTTCCTGGTGCTCACCAACAACTCGATCTTCACCCCGCGCGACCTGAGCGCCCGGCTGCGCGCGTCCGGGCTCGACGTGCCCGAGGAGTTCATCTGGACCTCCGCGCTCGCGACGGCCGCCTTCCTGGCCGAGCAGGAGCCGGGCGGCTCGGCGTTCGTCATCGGGGAGGCCGGGATCACCACGGCCATCCACGAGGCCGGCTTCACCATGACGGAGACGAACCCCGACTACGTGGTCGTCGGCGAGACCCGCAACTACTCGTTCGAGGCCATCACCAAGGCGATCCGCCTCATCGCCGGAGGCGCGCGCTTCATCGTGACGAACCCGGACGCGACCGGACCGAGCAAGGACGGTCCGCTTCCGGCGACCGGTGCCATCGCGGCGCTCATCACGAAGGCCACCGGCATGGAGCCTTACGTCGTCGGAAAGCCGAACCCGATGATGTTCCGATCGGCGCTCAACAAGATCGGCGCGCACTCGGAGAACACCGGCATGATCGGCGACCGCATGGACACCGACATCGTCGCGGGCATCGAGGCCGGTCTCCACACGATCCTCGTGCTCACGGGCATCAGTGACGAGGCCGAGATCAACCGCTACCCGTTCCGTCCGAACGAGATCCTGAGCGGCGTCATCGACCTCGTGACGGAGCCCGTCGAGGTCGAGATCTAGGCCGTTCGGCCACCATCATCCCCACCGTTCCGTTCCCGCCCCGCCACGCACCGAGGACTTCCATGCGCGCCGTCGTCTACGACCAGTTCACCGCCGAGCCCGAGGTCCGCGACGTGCCGGATCCGGTGCCGTCCGACGCCGGCGTCGTCGTGCGCGTGGAGACCACGGGTCTCTGCCGGAGCGATGCGCACGGCTGGCTCGGGCACGACGACGGCATCGCCCTCCCCCACGTGCCCGGCCACGAACTCGTCGGGCGCATCCATGCGGTCGGCCCCGCCGTCGAGCGGTTCCGCGTGGGCGACCGCGTCACGGTGCCCTTCGTGTGCGCGTGCGGACGCTGCGCCCAGTGCCTCGCCGGGAACGGGCAGGTCTGCCCGAACCAGACGCAGCCAGGCTTCACCCACTGGGGTTCCTACGCCGAGCTCGTCGCCCTGCACGACGCGGACGTGAACCTCATCCCGGTGCCGGAGTCCCTCGACGCCGGTGCCGCCGCCCTCCTCGGGTGCCGGTTCGCGACGGCCTTCCGCGGGCTCGTCCACCGCGCCGGGCTCCGCAGCGGGGAGCGCCTGCTCGTCGTCGGCTGCGGCGGCGTGGGGCTGAGTGCGGCCATGATCGGCGTCGCGCTCGGTGCCGAGGTCATCGCCGTCGACATCGACGCCTCGGCCCTGGCGCGCGCGGCGTCGATCGGCGTCACGCACACGATCGACTCGAGCGGTCTCGACGAGGCCGCCGTCCTCGCGCGCATCGCCGAAGCCGCACCCATGGGCGTGCAGGTGTCGGTCGAAGCCCTCGGACGTGAGTCCACGATGCGCCTCAGCCTCCTCGCGCTGGCACCGATGGGCCGTCAGGTGCAGATCGGCCTGTTCTCGAGCGAACCGACACTCCCGCTGCCGCGCATCATCTCGCAGGAGCTGTCACTGCACGGCAGCCACGGCATGCCGGCTTCCGACTACTCGGAACTGCTCGACCTCGTCGCGAGCGGCGCGCTGCGCCCCCAGGACCTCATCGAACACCGCATCGGCCTCAACGAGGCACCGGCAGCACTCGTCGCCCTCGCCTCCGGCGACCGCTCTGCGGGTGTGACCGTCATCGACGTCGCCTGACCCGCGACGACGTCGGGTGCATCGTCAAACGGCGTCCGGGGCTCCGGCCGTCGACCATCCTGCGGACACGCTCGGCATCGTGGCGTCCGCAGCCGCACCGGCCGCCTTCGCGGCACCGACGAGCGTTCCGAAGTAGAACGCGAGCAGGAGCAGCACGGCGGCGCCTAGGCCGACGACCGCCCAGAGCAGCGCCTTCGGGATGCCCTGATCCGCGTGCTCTCCGCGGTATTCGGGGAGATCGCGGTCGGGCGCGGACTGCGTGGCCTGCGGTGGCAAGGTGGCGCCGACGATACCCGCAGCCGCGGCCGGGGTCGTGAGCGCGCTCGCGCCGTCGAGTTCCGGGAACGCGACCGTCTCGCCCGGGAGCGCGGCCGGCGCCGTCTGCGGCACGTTCGCGATCGGCCCCTGCGACGGGACTGCCGCGGCGTGTGCGCCGAAGACGGACACCGAGGCGGGGGTCACTGGTGTGGGCGCGGTGTCCGAGGCGACATCCGGCTCAGCCGTCGGGGAGCTGTGTGAAGCGCTGTCGTCGTCTCCGGCGGCGTGGGCCCCGTTCCGCCGGGACCCGCCGGTGTCGTCGTCGGGATCCGTGCCGTCGACATCGGTGCCGTCGGCGGCGACGAGGCCCGGGACGGGGGCGAGCGGGAGATCGGGGTCGGCGATCGCGTCGGCCTGGAGCGACCAGCCACCCTCGGCGGCGAAGGCGTCGGCGAGCGACCGTGCCGAGGCCGCCTCCGCCGTGGCGGTGGCGTCTGGTTGATCGGACGGCGCGGCCGTGGCCGTGTCGTCGGCCTGCTCGGTGTCGGCGGGCGGCGTGGCAGCCGGCTCACCGTCGGCCGCGGCGTCATCGGCCGAGGCGACCTCGACCGCATCCGTCTCGGGTCCGAGGTCGAACAGCGACTCGAGCCGCAGCTCCTCGCTGACCGGCTCGGGCTCGCCGATCGGCTCAGGGTCGATCGAGACCTCGTCAGCGAGCGGGGCATCCGACGCGGCGGCATCCGTGGTGGAATCGGTCGCACCGTCGGCGACGGCCCCGTCCGGCACGAACGACGGAAGCGGTGTCACGCCCGCCGCAGCGAGTGGGGCGGCGTCGAACTCGACGATCTCCTCGTCGAACTCGTCGTCGAGCTCTTCCGGGTCGACGGCGAACGTCGGGGTCTCGAGAGCAGGAGTCTCAGCCACCGGGGTCGGTGCCGTCGCGGGCGCGGAGTCAGCGACGCGCTCGGCCGTGGTCTCAGCGTCGTCGGTGTCGTCGCCCGAGTCGATGCCGGAAGCTGCGCCGGCAGCGGTTGCGGCCCCTGCGGCGGCGAGGCCACCGGCCGCGACGGCTGCATCGAACCCACCGAGGGACAGCGTCGGGAAGAGGTCGACCGTGTCGTTCGCGGCGGGGACGATCGGTGCGGCGTCCGGCGCGGAGCTCTCGGTCTCGGTCGCGTCGTCGGTCCAGCTGGCGAACTCGTCACCGGGTCCGTCGACGAGCGGACGACCGAGCGTGACGGCGGCGAGGCCCGGAGCGAAGGGCTGGACGTCGCCGGCGATGAACGCGGCATCGGGCACCTCGCCCTCGAGCGCGAGCTCCGAGGGGGACTCCGCGCTCACGGCTGACGACTCGGCGCCCTCCCACTCCACCGGCGGGACCGGGATGGGTTGGGTCGTGGGAGCCGCGTGTACGAGCGGGTCGAGGGCGTCGTTCGGCGCGAGGTCCCACACGAACGGCGCGGTGCCGAAGGGGCTGACCGTGGGTTCGGGTTGCACGCCGTCGAGGGAGATGAGCTCCGTGATGGAACGCTCGGCCTTCGGGGTCGGCGGGCCGAAGGCCGGGGGGACGTCGGCGGTGTCCGTCGCGTCGTCGTCGACCGGCGCGTCATCACGGCCGGGCTCGGCATCGGTGGCGGGTGTCGGCGCCGGAGGAACGGCTGCTGCTGCGGCTGCGGCACCCGCAAGGGCCGAGAAGCCCGGACCGCCGAGGCTGTCGAACGGCCGCGTCTCATCGAGCGGCTCGGCGTCGACGTCGGGGACCGTCTCGGGCCACGGGACGTCGGCTGGCGAGGTCGGCTCCGCTGCACTCGCGGGCGACGCCGCTGCGACCGTGTCCCAGCGGAACGGTGCCGCGGGGGTGATCGGCTCGGAAGCGACGATGCCGTCGGATGCGGGCTCGGGGTCCGAGTCGGCGGTCGGCTGGACCGGCTCGCTCGCGGACGGGGACGTCGCCTCCTCGGTGACGGTGGCGATGCCGGACTCGTCTGCGGAGTCGAACTGCTGGGGCGCCTCGTCGACCGGCTCCGCCTGCGGTTCCTCGGACGGCTGCTCGTCCGGTGCCGCGGGCGCGGCGCCGAACGTCTCACCGAACGGTTCCGTCAACCAGGCCAAAGGGTCCGTCCGCGGTGTGGAGGCCTCGGCAGGCGCCGGCTCGGCTGTCCAGACGTCGTCGGTAGCTGGCTCGTCGGCAGCCGGTTCATCGGCCGTGGCCTCGTCGGGGCGTGCGGCGAGGGGCGTCGAAGCGTCGATCGTCGTGTCACGGACCTCGACGGTCTCTCCGCCGAGGACGTCGTCGCCGAACGTCTCGGAGAGGCTCCAGGAGCCCTCCGGCAGATCGTCGTCCTGCACCTCGGCGTCGGGTGTCGACGCGGAGCCGGACGGCACATCGCGGTCCGCGGCGGTGGGCGACGGCGTCACCGGCGGGGCGGCGGGCGGCAGCGGTGCGGCGGGAGTGCCACCGTCGGGCGACGAGGTGGCGGTGGTCGCGCCGATCTCCTCCGCCTCGACCGCGGCCCAGGCCGCCGGGTCGTCGGCCGCGAGTGCTCGGGCCGTGGGCAGGACGGCCGTCGAGACGTCCTCGGGGGCTGCTGGGTCGGCGTCGATGTCGTCGCTGCCGCCGAGGCTCCAGGGCTCGTCGGCGACGGGTGGCAGGACGACCGGGTTCGTCGGCGCGGGCCGGAAGGTGCCGGCGGGCGCGTGCTGGAGGACGGAGTCGGTGTCGACCGTCAGCTCGTTGCGAGCGGGCGGCACCGGCGATGCCGGGGCAGGGGTCGGCGGGACGACCGGGAGCTCGAGGGCGTTCGGGTGACGCAGACCCTCCGACCGGACGGGAGCTTCCTCGGGCATCGGGTCGGCCGGGGCTGCAGGCGTGGCGGGTGCGGCGGGCTCCGCGCTGGGTGCATCCGGCGCCGGGGGTGCGGGGACCGCTGTCGTGTCGTCGGCCGGGTTCGGCACCTGGTTCTGCCACCAGGCGAGGAGTTCGGCCTCGCTCGCGAATTCACCGGGAGCAGTGGCCGGCGCGGCGGGGGTCGGCTCGGCGGCAGCGGTCGTCTGCTCGAGGGGAGCGGGCAGCGGTTCGACCGGAGCAGGCGTCGGTTCAGCGTGCGTCTGAGCCGCCGGCGCATCCGGCACGGAGGGCACGGAGGGCGCGGACCACTGGGGCTCGGCCGGGACCGGCGCAGCCACCGACGAAGCAGCGGCCTGGGCATCGGTGTCGCCGACGACCGGCAGGACTCGGGTCCGGTCATCGTCAGCGGGCGCCGGAGCGACGGCTGCCGAGGGGTGCTCGTCGACCGCGTCGGTGTCGGGCTGCGTCTCGATCGCCTCCGTGTCGTCGGCGTCGAGCTGCGAGAGCAGCCAGTCGGTTCCGTCCGCGGGTTCCTCCGGCAGCCCGGCCTCGCCGCGTCCGGTTCCGTCGCCGGACATCAGACGAGTCCCAGGTCTTCCAGGCCGATCGCGGCCAAGTACTGGTAGCCCGCGGCCTCGATGATCTCGCGGGCGCCGGTCGCGCGGTCGACGACGACGGCGACGGCGACCACCTCGGCTCCGACCTTCTCGAGTGCTTCGGCCGCCTTGAGCGGTGATCCACCGGTGGTCGAGGTGTCCTCGAGCACGATCACGCGCTTGCCCTGGAGGTCTGGGCCCTCGACCTGCTTGCCGCGGCCGTGGTCCTTCGGCTCCTTGCGGACGACGAAGGCGTCGTAGGTGAGTCCGCGCGCGGCACCCTGGTGCAGGATCGCGGCGGCGACGGGGTCGGCGCCCATGGTGAGGCCACCGACCGCGAAGACGTCGGGGACGTCGGCGATGAGGTCGATCATGACCTGCCCGATGAGGGGCGCGACGCGGTGGTCGAGGCTCACCTTGCGGAGGTCGACGTAATACGTCGCTTTCTTGCCGCTCGTCAGGGTGAAGTCACCGTGGAACACGGCTTCCGCCGAGATGTGGTCAATGAGCTGAGCTCGTGCGTCCGTCACGTCGGAGAGTCTACAAGCTGTGACCCCCATCGCCGCAGTCGCCCGGATGGGGGCGGTCCGCATCCCCGACGCGCGAGAGCCCCGGCGTGTCGGTACGACTCGCCGGGGCTCGAGGACGCCACGCCGCCACCGTCCTGCGTCGGGGCGGCTGCGTCCGGGGGTCAACGCGCCGTGCCGGAACCCGGGTCCTCGGGGCGGTCGACTGCGAGCAGTTCCGCCTCGGTCGCTCCGCCGTAGCCCTCGGTCTCCGGGTCGCCGTGCAGGCCGCCCGAGACCGCGTACTCCTCCTCCGGTGACATGACGAGCCGGTGGCGACCCCAGACCGCGAAGGCGACCAGCATGACGACATAGACGACGACGATCGCGATGATCGCCGGGAGGAACGTCGGGTTGAGCAGGAAGCCCACGAAGATGAGCGCGGCGATGACGGCCGCGATGACCGCCCCCGGGACACCCCACGGGCTCAGGTAGGGCCGCTTGGCGTTCGGGAACTTCCTCCGCAGCAGCAGGAACGCGATCATCTGCATGAGGTACGCGAGCACCGCGCCCCAGACCGCGATGTTGAGCACGATCGCACCGGCGACACCGCCCGATCCGCCGGCCGCGTCGACGATGAGCAACGCGACGAACCCGATGATCGCCCCGGCCACAAGGGCCACCCACGGCGTCTGCCGCTTGCCGGTGAGGGAGAGGAACCGCGGGTAGTACCCGGCGCGGGACAGCGAGTACATGTTGCGACCGTAGGCGAACATGATGCCCTGCAGCGAGGCGAGGAGCCCGATGAGGGCGAAGAGCGCGAGGACCGCCGCCGCACCGTCACCGACGATGGCTCGGAAGCCGTCGAGCAAGGGCTCCCCTGCCGTCCCGGTCGCCTCGGCACCGATGACGCCGGTGTTGAGGAAGAGGACGAGGAGGCCGGTCACGATGAGCGTGCCACGAGCCCAGAACCCGGCCTTCGGGATGTCGCGCACCGGGTTGTGGGACTCCTCCGCCGCGAGCGGCAGCTCCTCGATGCCGAGGAAGAACCACATCGCGAAGGGCAGGGCGAACAGGATCGGGAGGACGCCGTGCGGCAGGAACTCGGTCTGGCCCGCGTCGGGGGCGATGTCGAACAGGTTGGCCCAGGCGAACTGGCCGGAGAAGACCGCCATCGCGGAGAAGACGAGCAGGATGCCGATGGAGATGATCGAGACGACGATGGCGAAGCGGAAGGAGATGCTCGCACCGGCGGAGTTCAGTGCGATGAACGCGACGTACAGGATCGCCCACCACACGGGCGACGGCATGGAGAAGCCGAGCAGCTCGCTCGTGATGGCGTCGGCGTAGGAGGCCGAGAAGTACACGATCACGGCCGTGGTCGCGACGTACTCGATGGTCTCCGCGAGGCCGGTCACGAACCCGCCGAGCGGTCCCATCGCCGCTCTCGCGAAGGAGTAGGCCCCGCCGGTGTGCGGCATCGCCGCGGCCATCTCCCCGATCGAGAAGATCATGCCGTAGTACATCGCGACGAGGATGACGAAGGCGATGAGCATGCCGCCGAACCCGGCGAAGTCGATGCCGAAGTTCCAGCCGGAGAAGTCGCCGGAGATGACCGCCGCGACGGCGAGGCCCCAGAGTCCCCACACCCCGGCCGACCGCTTCAGGCTGCGTTTCTCGAAGTACCCCTCGCCGGCGGCGGTGTAGGTCACCCCGGAGATCTTGCGCGTGTCGTCAGCCATCGATGCGTCCTGTCGCTCGGGTTGCGCGCTCATCGGGCTCGCACAACGTCCTCAGATTCGGTTGGCCCGACTCTAGGGCCCGCAATGGTCGCGTGTACATACCTTTGTGAGGAAATCCCTCTCGCAAATGCATCGATCCACTGAAGGCGTTGTGATGTAATGGTCGGGTTAGCGACCTTTCAGTTCTTCATCGAGGTAGAACGCCGACGACGGGTCCCCCCCCCCCCCCCCCCGATCAACGAGGAGCTGCCATGCACCCACGCTCAGGAAACCTGACGCTCGAGGAGCTCACGACGGCCGTCGCCGCGCGCGAGATCGACACCGTGATCCTCGCGTTCACCGACATGCAGGGCCGACTCGTCGGCAAGCGCGTCTCGGCCCGACTCTTCGTCGAGGACGTCGCCGAGCACGGGGCGGAGTGTTGCAACTACCTGCTCGCGGTCGACGTCGAGATGAACACGGTCGACGGCTACGCGATGTCGAGTTGGGAACGCGGCTACGGCGACATGGCGATGATCCCCGACTTCTCGACCCTCCGCCGCGCGCCCTGGCTGCCGGGCACGGCCCTCGTCACCGCCGACCTCCAGTGGCTCGACGACGCCCCGGTGGTCGCTTCACCCCGTCAGATCCTCATCGCCCAGCTCGAACGGCTCGCGGAACGCGGCCTCGTCCCGTTCGTCGGCACGGAGCTCGAGTTCCTCGTCTTCGACGACACCTTCCGGGAGGCCTGGGCGAAGGACTACACGAAGCTGACGCCCGCCACCGACTACAACATCGACTACGCGATCCTCGCCTCGACCCGCATGGAGCCGTTGCTGCGCGACATCCGCAACGCCATGGACGGCGCCGGCATGTACTGCGAGGGCGTGAAGGGCGAATGCAACCTCGGGCAGCAGGAGATCGCGTTCCGCTACGACCACGCCCTCGTCACCTGCGACAACCACTCGATCTACAAGAACGGGGCGAAGGAGATCGCCGACGCCCACGGCAAGAGCCTCACGTTCATGGCGAAGTTCGACGAGCGCGAAGGCAACAGCTGCCACATCCACATCAGCCTCCGCGGCGAAGACGGTTCGGCCGTGTTCGCGGACCCCGACGCGCCCGACGGCATGTCGAAGCTCTTCCGGCACTTCCTGGCCGGGCAGCTCGCCGCGATGCGCGAGCTGACGATGTTCTTCGCGCCGAACATCAACTCCTACAAGCGCTACGTCGACGGCAGCTTCGCCCCGACGGCCGTCGCCTGGGGACACGACAACCGCACCTGCTCGCTCCGGGTCGTCGGCCGGGGGCTCGGCATGCGCGTCGAGAACCGGGTGCCGGGTGGCGACGTGAACCAGTACCTCGCCGTCGCCGCCCTCATCGCCGCCGGACTGCACGGCATCGAGAACGAACTGGAACTGGAGGACCCGACCAGCGGCAACGCCTACACGGGCGGTGCACCCCGCGTCCCGACCTCGCTCCGGGAGGCGGCCGAGCTCTTCTCGCAGTCGACGATCGCCCGCGAGGCCTTCGGCGACGAGGTCGTCGACCACTACCTGAACTTCGCGAAGGTGGAACTCGCCGCCTTCGACGCCGCGGTGACGGACTGGGAGCGGGTGCGCGGCTTTGAACGCCTCTGACCCGGACGTCCCAGCGACCGACCCGCCCGTCTCGAGCGCTCCGCTCATCGGTGTCACGACCTACCTCGAACAGGCCCAGACCGGTGTGTGGGACGTCCCGGCGTCCTTCCTGCCGAAGGTGTACCTCGACGCCGTGACGGATGCGGGAGGGATCGCGGTCCTCCTCCCACCCCAGCCGGTCACCCGTGCCGTGGCCGCGTCCGTGCTGGCGCGGCTCGACGGCCTCATCGTCTCGGGTGGCGCCGACGTCGACCCCGGCCTGTACGGGCAGGCCGCCCACCCGCGCACGGGTCGACCACGGACCGACCGGGACGCCTGGGAGGAGGCGCTGCTCACGGCGGCGATCGACGCCGAGCTGCCGTTCCTCGGCATCTGTCGTGGCGCACAACTGTTGAACGTCGCGCTCGGCGGGACGCTGATCCAACACCTCCCCGACCTCGTCGGCGACGACTCCTTCCAGCCCGGCGAGGGCGTCTTCGGGCCGAAGACCGTCGCGATCGAAGCCGACTCGCGGCTGGCCGCGCTGCTCCGGCAGGACGACGACGAGCTCGACGTGCACGTCTACCACCACCAGTCGATCGACCGCGTCGCCGACGGACTCGTCGTCACCGCCCGCACCGAGGAGGGCGTCATCGAAGCGGTCGAGCTGCCGACGGTCCCTTTCGGACTCGCCGTGCAGTGGCACCCCGAGGAGGAGACGGCCGACCGGCGTCTCTTCGCCGGGCTCGTGGACGCCGCGCGACGACACCGCGACGCCGGGACCACCGCAGGACTCAGCACCAGCACCACACCCGGCACCGAGAGCAGGAGCACCACACCGTGAGCTACACGATCCTCAATCCGGCGAACGAGCACGTCGTCACGACGGTCGAGCACCTCGACCTCGCCGAGACGGACGCCGCCATCGCCCGCGCCGCCGTCGCCCAGCGGTCCTGGGCGGCCGTCAGCCCCGCCGACCGCGCCCAGGCGCTCCGCCGGTTCGCCGCATCGGTCGACGCCGACCGCGAGCACCTCGCGAGCCTCGAGGTCGTCAACTCCGGCCACCCCATCACCCAGGCGCGGTGGGAGGCCGGTCACGTCCGCGACGTGCTCGAGTACTACTCGGCGTCACCCGAACGGCTCTTCGGTCAGCAGATCCCCGTCGCCGGCGGCATCGACCTCACCTTCCACGAACCGCTCGGCGTCGTCGGCATCATCACCCCGTGGAACTTCCCGATGACGATCGCCGCCTGGGGGTTCGCACCGGCGCTCGCGGCGGGGAACGCGGTGGTCCTGAAGCCCGCGGAATGGACGCCACTGACGAGCATCCGCCTCGGTGAACTCGCCCTCGAGTCCGGTCTGCCCGAGGGCCTGTTCCAGGTGTTGCCGGGCCGCGGGTCGGTCGTCGGCGAGCGCTTCGTCACGAACGAGACCGTCCGGAAGGTCGTCTTCACCGGGTCGACCGCCGTCGGCAAGCGCATCATGGCCGGCGCGGCGGAGCAGGTGAAGCGCGTCACCCTCGAACTCGGCGGCAAGAGCGCCAACATCGTGTTCGCGGACGCCGACCTCGAACGCGCGGCCGCGGCCGCCCCCTACGGCGTCTTCGAGAACGCGGGCCAGGACTGCTGCGCCCGGAGCCGGATCCTCGTCCAACGGAGCGTCTACGAGCGGTTCATGGAGCTGCTGGAGCCGGCCGTGCAGGGTGTGGTCGTCGGCGATCCGAACGACGAGGCCACCGAGATGGGACCGCTCGTCTCCGCTCCGCATCTGGCCGCCGTGCGCTCGTACGTGCCCGAGGGTGCGCCGATCGCCTTCACCGGGAGCGCCCCGGACGGCCCGGGGTACTGGTTCGCGCCGACCGTCCTGACGCCCGGCCGCGACGACCGCACCGTCCGGGAGGAGATCTTCGGTCCCGTCGTCGCCGTCCTGCCCTTCGAGGACGAGGCCGACGCTCTCACCCTCGCGAACGACACGGAGTACGGCCTCTCCGGCTCGATCTGGACCCGCGACGTCGGTCGCGCGATACGGGCCGCTCGAGCGGTGGAGTCGGGCAACCTGTCCGTCAACTCCCACTCCTCCGTCCGCTACTCCACCCCCTTCGGCGGGTTCAAGCAGTCGGGTCTCGGGCGCGAGCTCGGTCCCGACGCCCCGCTCGCCTTCACGGAGACGAAGAACGTCTTCCTCGCCGTCGACTGAACGACCCGCACCACCCGGCCCCTGAGCACCATCCCCGGTCCCTGAGCCTGTCGAAGGGCGGGGCAGAGAGAAAGAGCACCACATGACCATCACCCCCATCGACCTCACCCAGCGGCTCGCCGGAAAGGTCGCCGTGATCACCGGCGGCGCGAGCGGCATCGGCCTCGCCACGGCGAAGCGCTTCGCCGCGGAGGGCGCCACCGTCGTCATCGGCGACCTCGACCCGACGACCGGCCAGGCGGCGGCCGAGCTCGTCGGTGGGCTCTTCGTCCAGGTGGACGTGACCGACCAGGCGCAGGTCGACCACCTGTTCGACACGGCGGCCGAGACCTACGGCTCGGTCGACATCGCCTTCAACAACGCCGGCATCTCCCCGCCCGACGACGACTCGATCGAGACGACCGAACTCCCGGCCTGGGAGCGCGTGCAGGACGTGAACCTCAAGTCGGTCTACCTGTGCTCGCGCGCCGCCATCCGTCACATGGTGCGGCAGGGGAAGGGCTCGATCATCAACACGGCGTCGTTCGTCGCCGTCCTGGGTTCGGCCACCTCGCAGATCTCGTACACGGCGTCCAAGGGCGGAGTGCTGGCGATGAGCCGCGAGCTCGGCGTGCAGTTCGCCCGGCAGGGCATCCGCGTCAACGCCCTGTGTCCCGGTCCCGTCAACACCGCGCTGCTGCAGGAGCTCTTCGCGAAGGACCCGGTGCGCGCGCAGCGGCGACTCGTGCACATCCCGCTCGGACGATTCGCCGAGCCCGAGGAGTTGGCCGCGTCCGTCGCCTTCCTCGCGAGCGACGACTCCTCCTTCATCACCGGGTCGACGTTCCTCGTCGACGGCGGCATCTCCTCCGCCTACGTGACGCCGGAATGAGCTGACGACATGCCCGGGCGGGGGACGCGACCCCGGGGAAATAGACTGATCCGATGAGCGAGACGCGGAAGGGCGACGAGGCGACCGAGGTGCTCAGCGCCGAGCTCCTCCTGCGTCCGGGCCGCGCCGGGAACGCGTTCGAGGAGACCGTCCAGCGGCTCCTGCAGTCCATCCGTCTCGGGCTCATCGAGCCGGGCGGTCGTCTGCCGGCCGAGCGCGAACTCGCGACGATGCAGGGGGTCAGCCGAGACACCGTGCGGGATGCGATCGCCGCGCTCACCGAGGCCGGTTACCTGACCTCGCGGCGAGGACGCTACGGCGGGACGTTCGTCATGGACGAGCTGCCCGACGACGAGGCGATCACCGGGGCCCACTCCCCCGAGGCCGGCCGGGTCTCGATCTCGGCGGCGGAGATCGAGGACACGCTCACGCTCCGCAGCATCCTCGAGGTCGGTGCTGCGCGCGAGGCGGCGCAGTGCAAGCTGTCCGGCGCCGACCGCGAACGCCTGTGGCAGGCGCTCGGAGACTGCCGGGATGCGGCGCCCGCCGACTACCGCCGCCACGACTCCCGTCTCCACCTGCTCATCGCGGAGCTCGTGGGAGCGCCCAGCCTGCTGCCGCTCGTCGCCGAGTCGCGCATGCGGGTCAACGAACTCCTCAACGGCATCCCACTGCTGGCGGTGAACATCGCCCACTCTGACGAGCAGCACGAGCGCATCGTCAAGGCGATCCTGCGCGGTCACCCCGAGGAGGCGGCACAGGCGATGGCCGAGCACGTCGCCGGCTCCGAGGCGCTCCTGCGAGGCTTCCTCGCCTGAGCGCCTGTCGCAGCGCGGACATGGAACGACCTCCCGGCGACGAGTCGCGAGGAGGTCGGATGCGCCGGTCGTGCCGGCGGGTACGAGGTCCTAGAAGGACTTCGGGTAGGTGCGGGCCGGGATGGCACGGTAGCCGTCGCGCTTGACGACGACGACCGATCCGACGGCCGCACTCGCAGCGAGGAGGGCGATGATGCCGAGATAGATGGTCATGCTTCTATGAAACGTCCGATCGGGATGAAGGACAAGCGCACAATACTGACGCTATTCGGTAGCATCGCTACATGGACGTCCGCCGACTCGACCTGCTGCGGGAACTGGCCGAGCGCGGTTCCGTGCACGCCGTCGCCGAGGCCACACACCGCACCCCGTCCGCGGTCTCCCAACAGCTCAAGGTCCTCGAGCGCGAGGCGGGCCTGCCGCTCACCGAACGGCGTGGTCGCGGCCTCGTCCTCACCGACGCCGGCCGGGCACTCGCGGCCAGCGCCACAGACGTCGCCGTCGCGATCGAGCGGGCGACGAGCGTGTGGGACGAGTACCGCAACCGTCCGATCGGCACCGTCACGGTCGCGACCTTCCCCACCTTCGGGCAGATGGTCGTCCCCGCCGTGCTCCGCAGCCTCGAGGCGGTACCCGGCCTGCGGGTCGTCGTGAGCGACCGCGACCCCGACCTCGAGGACTTCCCCGATCTGGCGGCCGACTTCGACATCGTCATCGCGCAGGCGATCAGCGGCGAGCGCAACTGGGTCCGTCGCGGTCTCCGCATCACGCAGCTGCTCTCCGAGCCGCTCGACGTCGTGCTGCCGGTCGGGCATCGCCTCAGCGGCCAGACCGTCCTGACCCCGGCGGACCTCGCGGACGAGTCCTGGATCGGCGTGCCGGTCGGCTATCCGCTCGACCGCCTGCTCCGCAGCATCGAGGCCGAATCGGGCGGCGAGCTCCGAGTGGTGCAGCGGGTGAGCGACAACCGCATCGCGGAGGCGATGGTCGCGGCGGGCCTCGGCATCGGGCTCCTCCCGCGGTACACGGCGAGCGGCCCGGAGCGCGGCATCGTCCTCCGTCCGCTCGCGGGGCTCGACGCGACCCGTCGGATCGTCGCACTGTCGCGTCCCGACCGCGCCGAACGCCTGGCGGTGCGGACCGTCCTCGACGCGATCCGTGTGGAGGCACAGTCGGTCGCCGCCTCGCATACCGCGCCGGAGCCCGAGGAACTCACCACGCCCCGCTGGGTGTGAGCTGGACCGTTCTCAGGAGTCCGTCGGTGCGCCGGTGGCGGCGACCGCGGATACCCCGCTCGAGTCCTGAGAACGGTCCCGGCGGGACGGTCAGCCCTCGGCCCGACCGACGCCGCTGCGCTCCCGGCGGTACCGCTGCACGCCGCGCCAGACCGCGACGCCGACGGCGATCACGACGCCCGCGATGACCACCTTCTGAAGGATGCCCGCGTACTCCTCGACGATGTGCCACTGCTCGCCCAGGAAGAAGCCGGCGAGGACGAAGATGGTGTTCCAGATGGCGCTGCCCGCGAAGGTGAGCAGGGTGAACCGCAGGACCGGCATCCGTTCCACGCCGGCGGGGACGGAGATGAGACTCCGGAAGATCGGGAGCATCCGACCGAAGAACACCGCCTTCGAGCCGTGCTTCTGGAACCACGCCTCCACGCGGTCGACGTCCTCGACGTGCACGAGCGGCACGCGCTCGGCGAGTCGGCGCATCCGGTCGCGTCCGAGCACCGCCCCGATCGCGTAGAGGGCCAGCGCACCGATCACGGAACCGGCCGTCGTCCAGATGAGGACCTCGACAAGACCGAGCTTGCCCTGACTGGCGGCGAATCCGGCGAGCGGCAGGATGATCTCGCTCGGCAACGGCGGGAAGAGGTTCTCGAGGGCGATGGCGAGCCCGGCTCCCGGACCGCCCAACGTCTCCATGAGGTCGACCGCCCAGTCGGCGACCCCTCCGAGGGCGCTGTCCCCTCCGGTCGAGGCGGCGGACAGGCTGGACGTGGCGGCGGTGGACGTCGTCATACCCTCGACGCTACGCGACACCCGCTCGCCATCCCTGGGAACCTCCGCTCAATCCCCCACCCGTCGGTTCCACCGAACCGGCCCGTTCTCAGGACCGCTCCGGCGTGGCGAGCCTCACCCGGCGCGACACGCCGGAGGTCTCCTGAGAACGGAAACCGATAGCGTTGGGGCATGCGCATCGCCACCTGGAACGTCAACTCGATCCGTACCCGCGTCGGCCGCGTGGTCGACTGGCTCGTCCGTGAGGACGTCGACGTCCTCGCCATGCAGGAGCTCAAGTGCAAGCCCGAGCAGTTCCCCATGGAGGCCTTCACGAAGGCCGGCTACCAGGTGGAGCTCCACGGTCTCAGCCAGTGGAACGGCGTCGGCATCGCCAGCCGCCTCCCGATGGAGGACGTGCAGATCGGCTTCCCCGACATGCCGGGCTTCGGCAAGCCGCCGGCGAGCCTCGCGCTGGACGGTCCCGGATTCGACGCCGACGGCCTGCCGCTCGAAGCACGAGCCATCGGCGCGACGGTCGACGGCGTCCGCCTCTGGAGCCTGTACGTCCCGAACGGCCGCGCCGTCGGCGACCCGCACTACGACTACAAGCTCCGCTGGCTCGCCGCGCTCGAGGCCGACACCCGCTCCTGGCTCGCCGAGAACCCCGAACTGCCGCTCGCGCTCATGGGCGACTGGAACGTCGCCCCGCTCGACTCCGACGTCGGCGACCCGAGCTTCGGCCCTGGCTCGACCCACATCTCCGCGCCGGAGCGCGCCGCCCTCGCCGCCTTCGTCGACGCGGGACTGCAGGACACCGTCCGCCCGTTCGTCCCCGAGGGCTACACCTTCTGGGACTACAAGCAGCTCCGGTTCCCCCGCAACGAGGGCCTCCGCATCGACTTCATCTACGGCTCGCAGGCGTTCGCGGACCACGTCGTCGAGGCGTCGATCCACCGCAACGAGCGCAAAGGCGACAGTCCGAGCGACCACGTTCCCGTGGTCGTCGACCTCGACTTCACCCTGTCGGACGAAGAGGACGACGACTCACCGATGATCTTCGGCTGACCCGTCGCCCCCTGCACCCGAGTCCGGTCAGGCGTTCCGACGCCGGCGGGCGAGCAGGAGCGCGAGGGCTCCAAGCGCCACCACGCCACCGCCGAGGACCGCGGGAGCGATAGACGAGACGCCCGTGTCGGGCAGCCTGGCCGCAGCACCGGCCACCGGTTCGGCCATGACGACACCGTCGGCACCGACGGTCACCTGACGCTGCAGGCTGTTCACACCGGTCTCCGCGTCCCAGGCGCCGACGTTCGCCGTCTGGACGGCGTAGAGCGGATTCGTCGCGACCGACTCGTGCGTGGCGGGCAGCGACAGCGCGGTGTCGTAACGACCGGCCGGGACGTCGGCGAGTGACGCCTGGAGCGTGACGGTCTCCCCCGCGCCCCAGGTGCGGGCGTCCGAACCGAACGGGACGAGCACCGTGCGCTCGGCGTTCGACAGGACCAGGTAGGCGGGCCGGCTGTTGTACGGAGCCGCCCACCCGTCGTTCCGGACCGTCAGCGAGAGCGTGCCGTCCACGACCGAGCTCTCGGTCATCACGAAGCGGTAGCCGAGTCGCTTCGCGGTGGTGTCGAGGTTCTCCTGGCCCCAGGACTGCAGGACGTCCTGCAGGTAGTCCCAGTTGAGGTAGCTGAAGTTGTAGCGTTCCATCTCGGCCGAGGCCGTCGCCCACTCCGACCGCGGCGGGTTCACGTTGCAGGTCTCACCGCCCACCGGCACCCAGTCGCCCTCCTGTGCGAGGTAGTCCTGATCGAGCGAGATCGGGTCGGACAGGTACGTGCCCCAGTCGTCGGGCGCCGCGAGGAAGCAGTCGTTGTGGTGGCCGATGCGCGAGATGGCGCTGCCGTCGAACGCCTGTGCCTCGGTGATGGCGCCGGCGGTCCCGGACGGCACACCGAGGATGTTCTGCTTCATGTTCATGGTCCGCACCTGGATGGAGCGGTCGTCGGGAACCGCCTCGAGGAGCGCCTCGACGACCGCGCGACGCTTCGCCCAGTCCTCGTCCGTGAGCACACCGGGGTTCGCCGGATCGGCGGCGAAGTGGTCCGTGTAGTAGCCCTCACCCCAGAGGCCGACGAAGCCGGCCTGCACGACCGAGATGACGTCCGCGTTGTCCTGGAAGATCGGCGTGAGCTGCTCGATGTGGGTGAGCACGATGTCGAGCGGCGCGTCGCCGTAGGGCGGCGTGTAGGGCCAGTCACCGCCCGCGAGGTACGCGAAGCGCGGGATGATCGAGATGCCGGCGGCGCGAGCCGCGTCGAAGTCCGCCTGGACGAGCGCGAGCCAGGCGGGGTCGAGGGTCGGCTCGGCCACGAACCGTTCCATGTAGAAGACGCGGACGAGCTCGGTGATGCCCTCCTCGCGGTAGGCCGCCAGGGTGGCCACGTCGAGCGGCGTGTACCCCGGCCCGCCTTCGGTCCCCTCGGGGTGATAGTGCGTGTTGTTCGTGTGGTCGAAGCCGCGCTCGGGATTCGCGATGATCGCATCGCTCGGCTCGTAGGCGACCGTGTCGGCCGGTGTCGGGGCAGGTGCCTGCGCCGCGGCGCTCAGCGGGGTGGCGACGACGATGCCGCACGCGGCGAGCACGGCGACGAGACGGAGACGACGGTTCACGGGAACTCCAACGGGGTCCGGTGGTGCACGGAAGAGGTTGCCCACATCCTGCTGAACCGACACCCGAGGTGCAAGGGAATGCTCGAAACCGGGTCGAAGTGATCACTATCGCTTAGCGATTCACCTCGGAACGCCGATCAGGTCGCCGCCCCCGCTCCCGCCTAGGACTTCGGTGCGCCCCCGCGCTTCCGCTTGTTCGCATCGATGGCGGGACGCTCCGCGACCACCGGCCAGGTGCCCGTGTGCCCCTCTCGTGCGGCCGCGGCAGCCAGGATTCGAGGCTTCGCCGCGAACCATCCGACGATGAGCAGCGGGATGAGGACGATGAGCGAGGCGAGGACCCAGCGGCCCGTCTCGGAGAAGCCCATGGTCACGAGGACGAACAGGAGGAACGCGAGCGTCAGATACGACGTGAAGGGTGCCCCGAACAGGCGGAACGACGGCCGCTCGACCTTGCCCTGCTTCGCCCAGCGCTGCAGCTGGATCTGGCAGAGGATGATCGTCGCCCACCCGCCGATGATGCCGATCGCCGAGATCTCGAGCACGATCTCGAACGCCTTCGACGGGACGAGCGCGTTGAGGCCGACACCCAGCAGGGTGAGTGCCGCCGTGAGCAGGATGCCGCCGAAGGGGACGCCGTTCTTGCTCATCTTGCCGGTGAAGGCGGGAGCCGAGCCGTTGACGGCCATCGAGCGGAGGATGCGGCCCGTCGAGTACAGGCCGGCGTTGAGGCTCGACAGCGCTGCCGTCAGGACCACGAAGTTCATGACCGACGCCGAGATCGCACCGGCCTGCTCCGACCCGATGTGCGAGAAGAAGGTGACGAACGGGCTCTCGCCGGCCTCGTAGGCCGTGTACGGCAGCAGGAGCGAGAGGAGCAGCACCGAGCCGACGTAGAAGATCGCGATGCGGAAGATGACCGTGTTGACGGCCTTCGGCATGATCTTCTTCGGCTCCGCCGTCTCACCGGCAGCGGTTCCGACGAGTTCGATCGCCGCGTAGGCGAAGACCACGCCGGAGATCGCGATCATCGGTGCGAACGCCCCGACGGGGAACAGGCCACCGTTGTCGCCGATGACCGAGAACCCGACCGCACCGATGTCGGTCCGGCCACCGAAGACGATGAAGCAGACGCCGACGATGAGGAAGATCACGAGCGCCGACACCTTGATGAGCGCGAACCAGAACTCCATCTCGCCGAACAGCTTCACCGACACGAGGTTGAGCGCGAGCACGATGACGAGGGCACCGAGTGCGAAGACCCACTGCGGGAAGTCCTCCAGTTCCTTCCAACCGAACAGCTTGCCGAAGGTCTTGATGTAGAGCGCGGCCGCGGTGACGTCGACGATCGAGGTCATCGCCCAGTTGAGGAAGTACAACCACCCCGCGCCGAACGCCATCTTCTCGCCGTAGAACTCACGCGCGTAAGAGATGAACGAGCCCGAAGACGGACGGTGGAGGACGAGTTCGCCGAGGGCGCGAAGGATGAGGAAGGCGAAGAACCCGCAGAGCGCGTACACGAGGATGAGCGCCGGGCCGGAACTGTTCAGGCGACCACCCGCGCCGAGGAAGAGTCCGGTGCCGATCGCGCCGCCGATCGCGATCATCTGGATCTGCCGCGGCTTGAGGGTCTTGTGGTACCCCTCCTCCTCGCCGGAGAAGTCCTGCACGGCGAGCATCTCGTCGCCGACGGTCTCGCGGGATGCGGCCCAGTCTCCGGAACGTTCGTGTCTTGGGTTCGTGCCTTCGGTCATGTCGTCCCATCGGGTCGGGTCCGACGGGGCTCCGCCGGACTGGACGGTGGTATATCTCAGTCGCGCCCGCCCAAGAGTAGTCGCGATCGTTCGGCTTTTCCGGCCATCGCTGTCCATGCTTCGGAGGACAGCGGAGCTCCGGACGGACCGGTTCGGGGGATCAGGCGAGCAGGGCGGCGACGACGACGAGGACCGGCACGGAGAGGATCGTCGTCAGCAGGACGGTGTCGCGGGCGAGCGTGACACCCTGCTCGTACCGGCTGGCGAAGTTGTAGACGTTCTGGGCCGCCGGGAGGGCGGCGAGGACGACGGAGGCGAACAACGGCGTGCCGCTCAGCCCGAAACCGAAGTGGGCGATGAGGTAGGCGAACCCGGGCATGACGACCGATTTGATCGCCGTCGCCACGAAGATCTCCCGACGTCCGCTGCCGGCCTGCAACGGCCGCATGCCGTGCAGTGACATGCCGAACGCCATGAGAATGAGCGGCACGGCCGCGCCGCCGAGGAGCTCGAACGGGGCCATGACGGGCTCGGGCAGCCGGACGCCGAAGAGGTTGAGCACGACGCCGACGATCGACGCGACGATCATCGGATTGCGGAAGGGCTGCGTCACGACACCGAGGAAGGAGACGGAGCCGCGCTGTCTGACGTCGAGGATGGTGAGTGCGATCGGGGCGAAGACGAGGAGCTGCAGCAGGATGACCGGGGCGACGTAGCCGGCCTCACCGAGGACGTAGACCGCGACCGGGATGCCGATGTTGTTGGCGTTGACGTAACCCGAGCCGAGTGCGCCGATCGTCGCGACGGAGAGGTCCTTGCGCAGCCACACGGCGTTCAGCAGCACGAAGAGTGCAGCGGCCGACAGGGCACTCGCGAGGGCGACCCAGATGAAACTGCTGAACACCTCGTGCAGGTCGGCCGTGGCGAGCACGGTGAACAGCAGCGCCGGGTTGGTGACGAAGAACGCCACCCGGTTGAGCACATGCCCGGTCGTCGGGCCCCCGACCTCGAGACGCCCGGCGAGGTAGCCGACGAGGATGACGGTGCCGATGATCGCGAACCCCGTCAGCACTCCACCCATGCCGTCCAGCCTAGGTGCAGCCCGTCCACCGGCCCGGTCGAGCCGACGGTTGTGGAGCGGGCGGCCGGCGTGGAGAATCTGGGGAGGAGAGCCGGGCACCACCATCGCCCCGCGATCCGCTCCCACCAGGAGCCCGCACCAATCACCCACGAGGAGATCCGACGATGACGTCATTCGACCCGGTCGCGTCCAGCGACGCGATGCACAGCACCACCCTCCCCCACGAACGCCTCTCCATCACCCGCGGACCGCGCTCCGGGCTGACCATCAGCGTCGCCCTGCACTCCACCGCCCTGGGGCCGGCCCTCGGCGGCGCGCGACTCTGGCGCTACGGGTCCTGGCTCGACGCCGTCGACGACTCCCTCCGCCTCGCCGCGGGGATGACGATGAAGAACGCGGCCGCCGGTCTCGCACACGGGGGCGGCAAGTCCGTCATCCACCTGCCCGTCGGCACGACCCTCGACCCCGCGGAGCGCCACGACGCGATGCTCGACCTCGGCGACGCGGTCGAAGCACTCGGCGGCGCGTACCGCACCGCGGAGGACGTCGGCACGACCGCCGACGACATGGCCGTCGTCGCCGAGCGGACCGACCACGTCAGCGGGCTGCCGGCCGACCGCGGAGGTGTCGGCGAACCGAGCGAGGCGACGGCGGCCGGCGTGTACGCGGCCATCACCGCAACGCTCGAGACGGTCTTCGGCACCCCGCTCGTCGCGGGCCACCGGGCGACGGTCTCCGGACTCGGCCAGGTCGGCGGCCGACTCGCCCGGCGCCTCGCGGCCGAGGGGGCACGCCTCATCGTCACCGACGTCGACCCACGCAAGCGCGCCCTCGCCGAGGAGATCGGCGCCAGCTGGATCGAACCGGGCGACGAGCACCTCGTCGAGACGGACCTCTTCGTGCCGTGCGGTGTCGGCGGCGCCCTGAACGCCCGGGTGATCGGCCAGTTGCGGTGTCGCGCCGTGGTCGGAGCCGCGAACAACCAGCTCGCCACCCGCGCCGACGCAGTGACCCTTGAGGAGCGCGGCATCCTGTGGGCGCCGGACTTCGTCGCGAACGCCGGCGGCGTGATCTACCTCGCCATGGCGTCCGAACCGGGCGCCGATGCCGCGGCCATCGAGCAGCGGGTGTCGGCGATCGGGCGGACCGTGCAGTCGATCTACCGGGACGCCGCTGCGGAGGGCGTCACGACGCTCGTCGCCGCCGAACGCCTCGCGATGGCCCGCATCGATGCGGCGGGCGGGGTCCTCACAGCGGTCTGACGACGGCGAACGGCCCGTCCACCCGGAGCGGGTGGACGGGCCGTCGGTCGCCAGTGTCAGGCGACGTCGAGGGATCGCGTCAGAGCTTGACGACCATCTTCCCGGTGTTGGCACCGCGCATGAGGGCGAGGAACGCGTCGAGCGTGTGGTCGAGGCCCTCGTAGACGGTCTCGTCGAAGACGACGTCGCCGTTCTGCAACCACGCACCCATCTCACCGGAGAACGCCGGGAAGTGCTGCGTGTAGTTGCCGACGGTGAAACCCGTGAGGGTGAGCCCCCGGGTCACGATGTTCGACAGGTTGCGCGGGCCCTCGGCACGCTCGGTGTCGTTGATCTGCGAGATGACGCCGCAGAGCGCTGCGCGTCCGCCGTCGTTGAAGGCGTCGATCGCCGCTTCGAGGTGCTCGCCCCCGACGTTGTCGAAGTACACGTCGATGCCGTCGGGTGCCGCGGCTGCGAGCTGCTCGGTGACGGGGCCGTCCTTGTAGTTGAACGCGGCGTCGTAGCCGTACTTCTCCGTCAGCAGGGCGACCTTCTCGGCCGATCCGGCCGAACCGATGACGCGCTTCGCGCCCTTGAGACGGGCGATCTGGCCGACCATCGTGCCGACGGCACCTGCCGCACCGGAGACGAACACCGTGTCGCCCTCTCGGAACTTGGCGACCTCGAGCAGACCGACGTACGCGGTGAGGGCCGTCATGCCGAGGACGCCGAGGTAGGCGGACAGCGGGACGCCGGGGAGCTCGGGGACGACGCGGAACCCGCCGGCGTCCTCCTGGACGAGGTCGCGCCAGCCGAACTGGTGCAGGACGACGTCGCCGACGGAGAAGCCCTCGGCGGCCGACTCGACGACCCGGCCGATGGCTCCGCCGGTCATCGTCTCTCCGAGCTGGTACGGCGCGACGTAGGAGCGGGCGTCGTTCATACGACCGCGCATGTAGGGGTCGACCGAGAGGAAGAGGTTCTGGACCCGGAGCTGGCCGGGCGCGAGCTCCGGGAGCTCGACGGAGACGGTCCGGAAGTCGGACTCGGTCGGCCACCCGACCGGTCGCGAGACGAGTTGGATCTGGGTGCTGAGCGCGGGGGTGTTCATGTGGTGCCTTTCCTTGGTGCGGTGATTCGATGCATCGGTGGGTGGGCGCAGCACGTCGTCGGGTTGCGGACGGGGTGACGCCGGGGCGTCGGGATGGGAGGTGTCAGACGGCCAGCGCGATGACGAGCGCGATGAGTCCGAGCAGCGGGGTGGTCCCCTGGACGATCGCGGCGCGTGCCTTCGTGCGGTCCGAGGTGATGAGGACGAGCGAGGCCAGGAGCATGGAGCCGGCCGAGGCGAAGACGAGGGCCGCGCCGATACCGGTCGAGCCGGTGATCAGGAAGACGATGCCGACGATCGTGCCGATCGCGAGGAACAGGTTGTAGAAGCCCTGGTTGTACGCCATCCCTCGGGTGGTCTCGGCCTCGAGCTCCGAGGTGCCGAAGGTCTTGCGGGTGGCCGGCTCGGTCCAGCGCAGCGACTCGAGCACGAAGATGTAGACGTGCAGGAGGGCGGCGATGCCGACGAGGACGAGACTGACGACGAGCATGGGACGGGCCTTCCGGGAGATCGGTGTCGAGTCGTCCGGGCGGAGCGACATTCTGTACCGATGGGTCTACTATAATAGTAGAACGCTCGGTACACAACCCACCCGTCCGGAGGGCCGGCCGAGCCAGGAGGAGGCACTCATGGGGCGCACGCAGGAGTTCGACACCGTCGCCGTCGTCCAGGCGGCGCGCGACGTCTTCTGGGACCGCGGGTACGAGGCGACCTCGCTCGCCGACCTCGAAGCGGCCACCGGTCTGCGACGGTCGAGCCTCTACCACGCCTTCGACAGCAAGCGCGGGCTGTTCGACGCCGCCGTGCAGGACTACCTCGACACCGTCATCCGACCGCGCCTCTCGGTCCTCGCGCGGGCGACGGACGGCAGAGCCGGGCTCACCACCTACTTCTCCGGCGTGCAGACGGTCATCGCGACCCTGCCCGACGACTCCCCCCGCCGCGGCTGCCTCCTCCTCAACAGCGCGGCCGGCCTCGCGGCCCATGACGATGCACTGCGCGAGGTCGTCGACGGCTACCGGGCCGAGCTCACCACCGCGGTCTCGGACGCCCTCGCCCTCGCCCGCCCCGAGGCGGACGCGGACGAACTCGCCGCGGCCGCCCGGCAGCTCACCTCGTTGTCGGTCAGCGCGCTGCTGCTCGCCCGGGTCAACCGGGAGGAGGCCGTCGCCATCCTCGACGTCGCCATCGCGCAGGTCGGCAGCTGGTAGCGGACGCATAACACCGGAACCCTCCGGCTGTCACCGGCGGACGCCAATATGACGCTCTGTTTCGGCGACCGGGAGTGACCCGTCACCCTCGCGTAGCATGGCGGGCACCCCACCCCTGGAGCCCGAGACCCATGACGAACGCCGCCCCAAGCCCGCTCGCCGCGAGCTCGCCGGTCACCCGCGACGCCGTCCCCGTCGGCTCGGCGGATCGTGCCTCCACGGTCGCGTTCGCCGGGGTCGGCCGCACCTTCGCGAGCGGCGTCGGCAAACGTGCCGACACCCCACGGCCCGTGCTGCGCGATGTCACGATCACCGCCGAGGCCGGTGAGGTCGTGGCGATCCTCGGCACAAGCGGCTGCGGCAAGTCCACCCTGCTGCGGATCGCGGCCGGTCTCGACCACCCGTCCGCCGGCTCCGTGCTCATCGACGGCACGCCCGTCGACGGCATCGACCCGCGCACGGCCTTCGGTTTCCAAGAGCCTCGACTCCTCCCCTGGCGCACCATCGCGGCGAACGTCGCGCTCGGTCTTCCCAAGCGGACACCCGCAGCCGAAGGACGTGCCCGCGTCGCCGAGCTGCTCGAACTCGTCGGGCTCGCGGACTTCGCCGAGCACCGCCCGCGGGAGGTCTCCGGCGGCATGGCGCAACGCGCCTCACTCGCCAGGGCCCTCGCTCGCCGGCCGGGCGTCCTGCTCCTGGACGAGCCGTTCGGCGCCCTCGACGCCCTCACCCGGCTGAAGATGCAGGACCTGCTGCTCGCCATCCACCTCGCCGCGCCCACGACCATCCTGCTCGTGACGCACGACGTCGACGAGGCCCTCCAGCTCGCCGACCGGGTCATCCTCCTGGGTCGCGAGGAGGGACAGCCCGGTTCGACCATCGCGCAGACCGTGACCGTCCCCGGCGACCGCCCGCGCGACCGCGGGTCGGCAGAGCTCGCCGAACTTCGCGGCCGTCTCCTCGACGGACTCGGCATCGACCGCCACGGTCTCGCCCGCGGCGACCAACGACTGCCGTCCATCCCGCACTTCCCGTACTGAGCCACCCACCACCTCCGCCGTCATCCCGCACCGATCCACAGCAAGGACCAACGCATGACCTCACGACGCCGCTTCACCATCTCCCGCGCCGGGCGCGCGGCCCTCGTCGCCGCGACCGCCGCCGCAGCACTCCTCCTCAGTGGCTGCGTGGCGGGCGAGAACGCTCCTGCAGCCGGCGGCGACAGCACCGCCGGCACCACCGAGGGCGGCACGCTCAATATCGACTTCGCGACCTACAACCCGCTCTCCCTCATCGTCAAGGACCAGGGCTGGCTCGAGGACGCCCTCGACGACCAGGACATCACCGTCAACTGGGTCCAGTCGGCCGGCTCCAACAAGGCCAACGAGGCACTGCGGGCCGACGCGATCGACGTCGGGTCCACCGCCGGTTCCGCCGCGCTCCTGAACCGGGCGAACGGGTCGGCCATCCAGGCGATCGACGTCTTCTCGCAGCCCGAGTGGTCGGCGATCGTCGTCGGCCAGGGCTCGACGATCACCGACGTCGCCGAGCTCAAGGGCAAGAAGGTCGCCGCGACGAAGGGCACCGATCCCTACTTCTTCCTCCTGCAGGCGCTGGAGGAGGCCGGCCTGTCCGCCTCAGACGTCACGATCGAGAACCTCCAGCACGCCGACGGCTGGGCGGCCCTGCAGAACGGCTCCGTCGACGCCTGGGCCGGTCTCGACCCGATCATGGCCGGCGCCGAGGAGGCAGGCGCGAAGCTCATCTACCGCAACGTCGACTTCAACAGCTACGGCATCCTGGCCGCGACCGAGTCCTTCATCGACGAGCGTCCGGACGTCGCGCAGACCGTCGTGAACGCCTACGAGCACGCTCGTGAATGGGCCGCGTCGAACCCCGACGAGACGGCGCAGATCCTCGCGGACGCCGCGGGCCTCGACCTCGCCGTGGCGACGAAGGTGATCACGGAGCGCTCGAACCTCGACGTCGACCCGGCCCCGGGCGAGGCGCAGGAGCAGGTCCTGTCGATCATCGGCCCGATCTTCGTGGAGTCCGGCGACGTGTCGTCGCAGGACAAGGTCGACGACGCCCTGGCCGACCTCTTCAACCCGAGCTTCGTGGACGACGCGGACCCGTCCGCCATCGGCGCGAAGTAGTCCGGCCCCTGAACCGTCCCGAGAGGAAAGCATGACCGAGTTCGCCGGTCTCGGCACCACCGCAGCCGCGGGTGCCCAGGCGACCCAGTCCGGCCGCGAAGCACGCGCGGTCCTCGGGTCCCGCAGGATCGTCGTCGTCCTCGGCGGCTTCATCGTCCCCGTCGTCATCCTCGGAGCCTGGCAGCTCGTCACCGCGCTCGGCCTCGTGCCGGCCTCGCAACTCCCGGCACCCGCCGAGGTCTGGGCGGCCGGCGTGGACCTCGCGCAGCGCGGCTGGCTGCAGCAGGACGTCGCCATCTCGGTGCAGCGGGTCCTCATCGGCTTCCTCATCGGTGCGGTCCTCGGCCTCGTCCTCGGCGCGGTCGTGGGGCTCTCGCGCCTCGGCGACATCCTGCTGTCGACGACCTTCGCGGCGATCCGCGCCGTCCCGTCGCTCGCGTGGGTCCCGCTGCTCATCCTCTGGTTGAAGATCGGTGAGGAGTCGAAGATCACGCTCATCGCGATCGGCGCGTTCTTCCCGGTGTACACGACGGTCTCCGCCGCGCTCCGCCACGTGGACAAGCACCTCGTCGAGGCCGGCCGCGCCTTCGGCCTGAACGGTGTCGCGTTGTTCCGGACGGTGCAGCTGCCCGCCGTGACGCCCTCGGTCGTCTCCGGCCTCCGACTCGCGCTCGCGCAGTCGTGGCTGTTCCTCGTGGCGGCGGAGCTCATCGCCTCGTCCATGGGACTCGGATTCCGCCTGGTGGACTCGCAGAACAACGGCCGGGTCGACCGCATCTTCTTCGTCATCATCGTGCTCGCGCTGCTCGGCGCGATCACCGATGCGCTCGTCGGTGTCCTCGACCGCTGGATCAAGCGCCGCTGGGGATAGCGGTATGCCGCGGTCGGCCGTGCAGTTCCCCGGCGTGAACGGCCGAATGTTGCAGCGAAGTCGCTCCTGACGCAAGAAATCCGCACCCCCTCCGCCCCTACGCTCGAAGGAATCGTCACCCACCCCGGGCGACGCCTGCGCACGCGGAAGGAGGTTCACCATGTCGAACGTCGCCACCACCCACACGAAGAGCATCGTCGGAGAGCCGGAGGTCGTCGAAGACGCCGCCACACTCGTCGGGCACCCGGCCTGGACGGACCTCAAGGCCGCCGCGACCGCGCTGCAGGCCGTCCAGGTGAAGGACGGCTCGATCCCCGAGGCGGGCGACCACGAGTCGGCGGCAGGGCACGTCGCCACGATCGTCGCGAGTGTCCGCACCCTCGCTCCGAACTTCCCGCACGACGCCGAGTACCTCGACGCCCTCGTCGCCGACTTCGACCGCTGGGAGCGCGACGGCTTCGGCGTCCCGGACTTCCTCGACTCGCTCGTCGCCTTCCACCCCGAGCGGCACCGAGTGGACGGCCTGGCACACCTCGTCGTGTTCCCGATGGTCACGCAGAACGGCTCGACCGACCGCCACATCGAGGCCGTGCTCGTCGAGGTCATCTGGCCCGAGTTCATCGCCGCGCTCGAGGCCGGCGACTACACGAACGCGCTCTTCGTGCCGATCCGCTTCCTCGACTTCACGCCGGGGTACGACACGAACTCCGCGGTCCTCTTCCCCGAGACGGTCGCGATGCGCGCGATCCCGGCGTTCACCTGGGGCGCGATCTTCCAGGACCGCGAGGCGGCCCGGTACCGTCGGGTCGTCCGAGCCGCGGCCGAGATCACCAAGCTCGAGCTCCCGGCTGACGCCGCGTCCCTCCTTGATGACCAGCAGCTGGCCGAGGAGACCTTCGTCATGTGGGACCTCATCCACGACCGCACGCACATGCGCGGTGACCTCCCGTTCGACCCGTTCATGATCAAGCAGCGGATGCCGTTCTTCCTGTACTCCCTCGAGGAGCTGCGCTGCGACCTCACGGCGTTCCGCGAGTCGGTGCGGCTGGAGCGCACACTGACGACCCGCGCGGAGACCGAGACCCTCGACGCGGCGGACGTGGCGATCCTCGAGCACGCGAAGCTCGTCCAGTACGCGATCATCTTCGACCGCATCTTCCGGTTCGCCATCACCGGCTCGCGCGTCCGGAACTACGACGGCGTCGGCGGCCAGCTGCTGTTCGCGTGGATGCACCAGCACGGCGTGCTGCACTGGACCGACACGAGGCTCACGATCGACTGGGATGAGGTCCCCGACGTGGTCGTGCGGCTCGGCGAGAGCATCGACGAGCTGTACTGGCGATCGATCGACCGTCCGAAGACCGCGCACTGGCTCGCCGCGTACGAGCTCGTCCGGACGACGCTGACGCCGCACCCCGCGTCGCAGTGGGCGCGTGGGCTGTCCGACGAGATCCTCAGCGGACCGCCGCGCGGACTCACCGACGCGGTCCTCGACGACGAGTTCCCCCTGTCGATGTTCTACGAGGCGCTCGGCAAGAAGATGGCGGACGTCATCACGTCGACCGCCGGGATCACGGGGCGATCCGCGGCCTGACCCGACCGTGCCGCGGAGGAGCCCGGAGCAGCACTCTCCCGAGTGCCGCTCCGGGCTCTTGTTCGAGCCCGGAGCGGCGCCCTCCGTCGCTCGACGGATGTCCTCGGCGGGGCGTCGCGCTAGCGTGGACGGCATGAGCGAGCCCGCCGTCGACCAGCAGGAGGACCGCCCGGTCGACCCCTACGACGCCGAGTGGCGACGTCCTGCCGCGACGCCGTCGGAACAGCGATCGGACGTCATCCTCGCCATCGCCCTCGGCGTCGGCACCCTCCTCAGCCTGACGCTGTACACGATCGCCGGGTTCTACCCCGAGCCCGCACCGATGTGGGCGTCCGTCCTCTGGGCGATCGGCATCACCGCGCCGCTCGCGTTCCGTCGCCGCTTCCCGTGCTCCGTCTCGATCGTCGTCGCCGTCATGTTCATCGTGGGCGGCACGGTGCTCGTACCCGAGGTCCTCTTCACGAACATCGCCCTGTTCCTCGCGATCTACACGGTCGGTGCATGGGTCCCGAACCGACGTCGCGCCGCACTCGTCCGCGTGCTCATCATCGTCGCCATGTTCGTCTGGCTGCTCGTCTCCATGTTCATCCAGGCGACCGACCCCGACGCGCTGCCCAGCCTCTCCCGGGTGGGGCTCTTCTCACCCCTCGTGGCGTTCATCCTCATCCAGATCCTGACGAACATCCTCTACTTCGGGGCCGCGTACTTCTTCGGCGAGCGCGTATACCAGTCCTCCCGGGAGCGGGCGGCGCTCGAGCAGCGCACGGCCGAGCTCGAGGCGGAGCGCGCCCGTTCCGCCCGGCAGGCGGTCGCCCTCGAGCGGGTGCGGATCGCGCGCGAGCTGCACGACGTCGTCGCCCACCACGTCTCGGTGATGGGGGTCCAGGCCGGCGCCGCGCGCACCGTGCTCGATGCCGACCCGGCGGCCGCGCGGGATGCACTCACGAACGTCGAGCTCGGCGCACGGAGCGCGATCGACGAGCTGCGCAAGATGCTCGGCACCCTCCGCGCGCACGGCGAACCGACCGACGAGGAGAGCAGCCCGTCGACCGTCGGCGTCGGCCAGCTGGGCCGGCTCGCCGACGAGTCGACGGCGAACGGGCTGCCGACGAGGTTCGAACTCGTGGGCACACCGGTCGCGATCCCGGCCGTCGTCTCGTTCAACCTGTACCGGATCGCGCAGGAGGCGCTCACGAACGCCCGGAAGTACGGTGGCACCACGGCGACGGCCGAACTCAGGCTCCGCTATCTGGACGACGCGGTCGAGCTCGAGGTCACGAACACGGGGACCGTCCCGACGGTGGCCCGCCGCGGTGGGCTCGGACTCATCGGGATGCGGGAGCGCGTGGCGTCGTCGGGCGGCGTCCTCGAGGTCGGAGCCCGCGCCCGCGGCGGCTTCCTCGTCCGGGCCGCCATCCCGCTCGGCCGGCCGGGCGACCAGGCGATGGAGCCCGTCGCCTCGTCCATCGCCGACGCCCGCTTCGCCTCCGCCGCCGCAGGACGACCCCAGACCGCCACCACGAAGGACCAGGCATGACCGAGCAGCCCACCCGTATCCTCCTCGTCGACGACCAGGAGCTGCTGCGTGCGGGCTTCCGCATCATCCTGGGCTCACAGCCCGGGATCGAGATCGTCGGCGAGGCGTCGGACGGCGCCGAGGCCGTCGCGCTCGCGACGACGCTCGCGCCGGACGTGATCTGCATGGACGTCCAGATGCCGGGCATGGATGGCCTCGAGGCCACCCGTCGGATCGTCGCGGATCCCGAGGTGCACGCCGCGGTCCTCATCCTCACCACCTTCGACCGCGACGACTACCTGGCCGAGGCGCTCCGGGCCGGTGCGAGCGGGTTCCTTCTGAAGAACTCCTCGCCGGAGGAACTCGTCGCAGCGGTTTCGGTGATCGCGGGCGGGGAAGCGCTCCTCTCGCCGGCGGTCACCCGCCGGGTCATCGAGGGGTTCACCCGGCAGGCCCCCGCCGTCGAGGACGCCGTGGAGGATCACACCGCCCCGGCCGGGCCGACGACCGGCGCCGACTACGACCAGCTGACGGAGCGCGAGCGCGAGGTCCTGCAGTTGGTCGCCCAGGGCCTGTCCAACCAGGAGATCGCGACCACGCTCTTCGTCGGCGAGGCGACCGTGAAGTCGCACGTCTCGAAGGTGCTGCAGAAGCTCGCCCTCCGCGATCGCATCCAGGCGGTCATCTACACCTACGAGCACGGGCTGGCGTCACCGCGCAGCTGAGGGTTCGCTCCGTCTCCGCGCAACCCCGGCGGTCGGTCGGATGCGAGGAGTAGCGTGACGAGCATGGAATTTCGATACCTCGGCAACAGCGGACTCAAGATCTCAGAGATCATCTTCGGCAACTGGCTGACCCACGCCTCGCAGGTGGAGAACGACGTCGCCACGGCGAGCGTTCGCGCCGCCCTCGACGCCGGCATCACCACCTTCGACACGGCCGACGCCTACGCCAACACGGCGGCGGAGCAGGTGCTCGGCGACGCCCTCAAGGACGAACGACGCGCGAGCCTGGAGATCTTCACGAAGGTCTACTGGCCCACCGGCCCGAAGGGGCACAACGACGTCGGGCTGTCGCGCAAGCACATCATGGAGTCGATCGACGGTTCGCTCACGCGTCTCGGCACCGACTACGTCGACCTCTACCAGGCCCACCGCTACGACAGCGAGACGCCGCTCGAGGAGACGATGCAGGCCTTCGCCGACGTCGTCCGGGCGGGCAAGGCGCTCTACATCGGTGTGAGCGAGTGGAACGCCGAGCAGCTGCGCGCCGGCCACGCCCTGTCCAAGGAGCTGGGCTTCCAGCTCATCTCGAACCAGCCGCAGTACTCGATGCTGTGGCGGGTCATCGAGGAGGAGGTCGTCCCCACCTCGCGCGAACTCGGCATCTCCCAGATCGTCTGGTCGCCGGTGGCGCAGGGCGTCCTCAGCGGCAAGTACCTGCCGGGTGCAGAGCTCCCGCAGGGCAGCCGGGCCACCGACGAGAAGGGCGGCGCCGACACCATCAAGCGCTTCCTCGACGACGAGGTGCTCACGGCCGTCCAGCAGCTGAAGCCCATCGCCGACGAGCTCGACCTCACCATGGCGCAGCTGGCGCTCGCCTGGGTGCTGCACAACGACAACATCGCCGGTGCGATCGTCGGGGCCTCGCGTCCCGAGCAGGTCACCGCGAACGCCGCCGCGGCCGGTGTGAAGCTCGACGACGCGGTCATCGCCCGCATCGACGAGGCCATCGGCTCCGTCGCCGAGACCGACCCCTCGAAGACGGTCTCCCCGGAGTCCCGCCCCGCCTGATCCAGCGCTCGGCTGGTCCACGACGCCCGGTATCCCCCACTCGACGGAGAAGGGGACCGGGCGTTGTCGCGTCAACCCGTCCTGCGGCGGATGCCGGTGGCACACTGCGCCGCGTAGCGTGATCGCCATACCGGGAGAACCCGACGCAGGACACTCGGTCCAGCACGCAGATCACAGGAGGCGGCCGATGCTCGAACTCAGCCACATCGACAAGTCGTACGGCGAGCGGAAGGTGCTCGACGACGTCAGCTTCCAGGTCGCCCCCGGCCGCATGACGGGGTTCGTCGGCGGGAACGGCGCCGGCAAGACGACGACGATGCGCATCCTGCTCGGTGTCCTCGCCGCGAACGCAGGAACCGTCACGCTCGACGGCACCCCGCTCACCCCGGAGGACCGCCGCCGGTTCGGCTACATGCCGGAGGAGCGCGGCCTGTACCCGAAGATGCGGGTCGAGGAACAGCTCGTCTACCTGGCCCGTCTCCACGGGTTCACGACCCACGCCGCCAAGCGCAACGCCGGCGAACTGCTCGAGCGCCTCGGCCTCGGCGAGCGCCGGAACGACGCCCTCGAGAGCCTGTCGCTCGGCAACCAGCAGCGGGCGCAGATCGCCGCGGCGCTCGTCCACCACCCCGACGTCCTCGTCCTCGACGAGCCGTTCTCCGGCCTCGACCCGATGGCGGTCGACGTGGTCGTCGGTGTGCTCAGCGAGTTCGCCGCAGACGGCTCCCCCGTCCTGTTCTCCAGTCACCAGCTCGACATCGTGGAGCGCCTCTGCGACGACCTCGTGATCATCGCCGGTGGCAGGATCCGCGCCTCAGGCTCGCGCGAGTCACTCCGCGAAGCCCACGCCGGCAACCGCTACGAGCTGCTCACCGCGGCAGACACCGGGTGGCTGCGCGAGCGCCCGGGGATCTCCGTCGTCGACTTCGACGGCGGCTACGCCCTCTTCGACGCCGACGACGCCCAGGCGGCGCAGGCCGTGCTCCGTGAGGCGCTGACCCAGGGCGACGTCACGAGCTTCGCCCCCCTCCGACCCACCCTCGCCCAGATCTTCAAGGAGGTCATCCAGTGACCACGGCAACCGAGTCCCCGATCCAGCCCGCCGGTCGTCGTCGCTCCGGCCCGGCCTCCCCCAGCCTCGTGCAGAGCATCGGTCTCGTCGCCGAGCGCGAGGTCAGGATGCGCCTGCGCAGCAAGACGTTCCTCATCTCGACGGGCATCCTCCTCCTCGTGATCCTCGCCGGCATCGTCGTCGGCGGGTTCCTCGCGAAGAACACCGCCTCGGAGACCACGAAGGTCGCGGTCGTCGGGAACGCGGGTGCGGGACTGGTCGACGGCAAGACCTTCGACGTGACCGAGGCGGCCGACGTCGCCGCCGCTGAAGCCCTCGTGAAGTCGGGCGACGTCGAGGCGGCGATCGCACCGGCCACCGACGACAACCCCACCGGCGTCCAGGTCATCTTCGACTCCGAGGCCTCCAACACGCTCATCATGCAGCTGAGCGCGCAGCCGCAGGTCACCATCCTCGATCCCGACGCCGACGGCTCCGCCGGCTTCCTGCTGTACATCGTGTCGCTCGGGTTCGGTCTCGTGTTCTTCGTCTCCGCCACCACCTTCGGGGCGTCGATCGCGCAGAGCGTCGTCGAGGAGAAGCAGACCCGCGTCGTCGAGATCCTCATGTCCGCCATCCCCGTGAAGGCGCTCCTCGCCGGCAAGGTGCTCGGCAACAGCATCCTGGCGTTCGGGCAGATCCTGGCGATCGCTGCGCTGTCGGTGATCGGGCTGACGGTGACGGGCCAGACGGAGCTGCTCGGAGGCCTCGGGACCCCGGTCGTCTGGTTCGTGGTGTTCTTCGTGCTCGGCTTCATCCTGCTGGCCGCACTCTTCGCCGCCGCCGGCTCCCTGGTCTCACGTCAAGAGGACATCGGTTCGACGACGACCCCGATTACGATGCTGATCATGATCCCGTACTTCGCCGTCATCTTCTTCAACGACAACCCGGTGGTGATGACGATCATGTCCTACGTGCCGTTCTCGGCAGCCGTGGGCATGCCCGTCCGTCTCTTCGTCGGCTCGGCGCAGTGGTGGGAGCCGATCCTGTCCCTGCTGATCCTCGCGATCACGGCGGCGCTCGTCATCCTCGTCGGCTCGCGGATCTACGAGAACTCGCTGCTCAAGATGGGCGGCCGGGTCAAACTGTCGGAAGCGCTCAAGGCATGAGCGGGCTCGGCGGGATCGACGAGGTCTTCAACCCGGGTGCCTTCGAGGCCAAGCAGTTCCTCGACGCCGAGCAGCGCCTCCCCGCGCCGGCCCCGCTCGCGGGCGACCCGGCGGGCGACATCTACGGCGACGACCCCATCGTGCTCGACCTCGTCGATGAGGACGAGGAGGACCAGGACGCCCGGCTGACGCCAGAACAGGCCGCCGCGCTCGCGGCCGAGCAGCCGGCTCAGCCCTCCGCCGAGGACGAGCAGCAGGCCGCCGTCGCCTCCTCGATCGCCGTGCACGCGCTCGCCTACGAGCACGCGCTGGCGCAGGAGACCCCGGACGCGGAGCCGGAGCCCGGTGCGCACGCCGACATCGACGCCGCGATCGACGCCGTGCCCGAGGAGAGCGTCCCCTCCTCCGACGGCCCGCGTCACGCCGCCGACTGACCTCGTTTCCCAGTCCCCTAACTCAGGAGTGTCCCGGCGTGTCGGCCGCGCGCACCGGCCGCCACGCCGAGACACTCCTGAGGTGGGGAGACCGACGACACCGGGTCGGACGCGCAGGAAGTCGGCCCGCGATGCACGGAAGCTGCGTGTGGCATGCGCGAGGATGGATCAGTGACCGATTCTCTGCATGACACCAGCATCCGCGGCTTCGCCTCCGACAACTACTCCGGCGTCCACCCCGAGATCCTCGACGCCCTCGCGGCGGCCAACGGCGGCCACCAGATCGCCTACGGCGAGGACGACTACACCCGTCGGCTGCACGAGGTCTTCGCGGATCACTTCGGCCGTGACGTCGCCGTGTTCCCCGTCTTCAACGGCACCGGCGCGAACGTCGTCGGCCTGCAGTCCATGCTCCCGCGCTGGGGTGCCGTCATCTCGGCGTCGACCGCGCACATCAACTCCGACGAGGGCGGCGCGCCGGAGCGGGTCGGTGGCATCAAGCTCCTGACGGTCGACGCCCCCGACGGCAAACTCACCCCCGAGCTCATCGACCGCGAGGCCTGGGGCTGGGGCGACGAACACCGCGCACAGCCGCTCGTCGTCTCGATCACGCAGACCACCGAGCTCGGCACCCTGTACACCCCCGAGGAGATCCACGCGATCGCCGACCACGCGCACGGTCACGGCATGAAGCTGCACCTCGACGGCGCCCGCATCTCCAACGCCGCAGCAGCCCTCGGCGTCCCGCTGCGCGCGTTCACCTCCGATGCCGGCGTCGACGTGCTGTCCTTCGGCGGGACGAAGAACGGGCTCATGTTCGGCGAGGCCATCGTCGTCCTCGAACCGTCGGCGTCGGAGGGCCTCGTCTACCTGCGGAAGCTCAACATGCAGCTGGCGTCGAAGATGCGCTTCGGTGCGGCGCAGCTCATCGCCCTGCTCGAGCCGGCGGCCGACGGTGGCGACGGGCTCTGGCTCCGTTCCGCGACCCACGCCAACGCGATGGCCGCGCGCCTCCGTGGCTCCCTAGAAGCGCTCATCGCGGCCGGCGAGGCACCGGGACTCGGCTTCAGCCAGCCGACCCAGGCCAACGCCGTGTTCGCGACCCTTCCCGCGGGCGTCCCCGACCGCTTGCGGGAACGCTTCCGCTTCTACGACTGGGACGCCGCGAAGGGCGAGGTCCGCTGGATGTGCTCGTTCGACACCACCGAGGACGACATCGACGCGTTCGTCGCCGCGATCCGCGAGGAACTCGCCCGCGCGTAGCGGCCGGTCACGATGCCGGCGGGCCTCTGCGCGTCGACCCCCGATATGGCAAGGTTGGAGATCGGGCTTCCAACCGGATGAGAGAGACGGTCATGCACTATCAGTCGACGCGGGGCCACGATCTGCCCCAGCACTTCTCGGACATCCTCCTCGGCGGGCTCGCCCCGGACGGCGGCCTGTACCTCCCGGCCGAGTACCCGCAGCTGACCGCTGAGGAGCTCGAGTCGTGGCGCGAGCTGTCCTATGCCGACCTCGCGTTCGCCGTGCTGTCGAAGTTCGCCAACGACATCCCCGCCGCCGACCTCCAGGACATCGCCCGTCGCACCTACACCGCCGAGGTGTACTCGAACGGCCGCGCCGGCGACGACGCCTCGCTCATCACCCCGCTGCGCACCCTCGGTGAGGAGGGCGGCACCGAGCTGCAACTCCTCGGCCTCTCGAACGGCCCGACGCTCGCCTTCAAGGACATGGCGATGCAGCTGCTCGGCAACCTCTTCGAGTACACACTCGCGAAGAGCGGCGACGAGCTCAACATCCTCGGCGCGACCTCCGGCGACACCGGGAGCGCGGCCGAGCACGCCATGCGCGGCAAGACGGGGATCCGCGTCATCATGCTGAGCCCGCATGGCCGCATGAGCGGCTTCCAGCGCGCGCAGATGTTCAGCCTCCAGGACGACAACATCGTGAACCTCGCCGTCGAGGGCAACTTCGACGACTGCCAGGACATCGTGAAGGCCGTCTCGAAGGACGCTCCGTTCAAGGCGCTCCACGCCGTCGGTACGGTCAACTCGATCAACTGGGCCCGCGTCGTCGCGCAGGTCGTGTACTACGTGCACGGCTGGCTGCTCGCGACCGACGGTCCGGGCCAGAAGGTGTCGTTCTCGGTGCCGTCCGGCAACTTCGGCAACGTCTGCGCCGGGCACATCGCCCGCTCCATGGGGCTCCCGATCGACCAGCTCGTCGTCGCGACGAACGAGAACGACGTCCTCGACGAGTTCTTCCGCACGGGCGTGTACCGCCCGCGCTCGGCGGCCGAGACGCACCACACGTCGAGCCCGAGCATGGACATCTCGAAGGCGTCCAACTTCGAGCGTTTCCTCTACGACCTCGTCGGTCAGGACGCGACCCGCCTCGGTGAGCTGTTCCGGTCCCTCGACGAGGAGGGCGGGTTCGACCTCTCCGGGACGCCCGAGTTCGAGCGGATCAGCGAGTTCGGCTTCGTCTCTGGCCGCAGCACGCACGCCGACCGCGTCGCCACCATCCGCGACGTGCACGAGCGTTACGGCGTCACGATCGACCCGCACACCGCCGACGGCGTCACGGTCGCCCGTCGCCACCTGCGCGAGGGCGTCCCGATGCTCGTGCTCGAGACCGCGCTGCCGGCGAAGTTCGCCGAGATCGTCCGCGAGGCGCTCGGCGAGGAGCCGGAGCGTCCCGAGGCGTTCGAGGGCATCGAGGGTCTGGAGCAGCGCTTCGAGATCGTCCCGGCTGACGTCGACCGCATCAAGGCGATCATCGCGCAGCACACCGGCCGCTGACCCACCCCGGTCCCTGAGCCCGTCCCGGCCCCGATCCTGAGCCGACTCGGTCCGTGAGTTCGCGCGGGTCCCTGAACCTGTCGAAGGGCATCCGACCGCGCCGTCGACACCGCGTCCGGTCCGGCGGGGAACACGGAGGATAGGCGTCCGGCGTCCCGGAGCCAAGCCCCAGCGACGACCCGGCGTCCGCTCTACGCTGCCCTCATGAGCAATCCCATGGATCCAGCAGCAGCAGACGCCCAGCGCGACGCCCTCGCCCACGGCGGTCCGGGCGCCCAGGCACACGTGCCCGGTGAGGACCAGACCGACAGCTCGGTCGGCGGTGTCGTTCCCGACGGCGGTGCGGTCGACCGCTCGGCCGACGACGCGGCCCCCGGCGACGGCGGTCTGAGCAACGCCGGTGACGGCGTCGGTGGTGACGACGTCGTCGGCGACGCCGGACTCGACGACGCGGACACCGAGGATGCCATCGAAGACCTCGACGACCAGGACGACCTCGCCGACCGCGCGCCCGTCGGCGACAGCTTCGGCGAGGGCCCGGAGTAGCGAGGAGTCACGCCCTGGGGGCGCCGCTCCGGTCCCTGAGCCTGTCGAAGGAATCCGGTCGACGCCCCCGGTCCCTGAGCCTGTCGAAGGGCACCCCCGCCCGAATCCCCCCGGTCCCTGAGCCTGTCGAAGGGCGCTCAGGGGACCAGGATGAGTTTCCCGCTCGGGTGACCCGACTCGCTCTCGCGGTGTGCCTCGGCGGCCTCGGCGAGGGGCCGGACGGTGCCGAGTTCGAAGCTGAACCGTCCCTGCTCGACGAGGGACGCGACCGCCGGGATCGCCTCCGCCCGCCAGGCCTGCTCCTGCTCCGTGAGCGGGAGCGGGTTTCCGCCGGACCACGCCTGGATCCCGAGGTCGGCCGCCTCCGCGCCGACGACGATCGTGCCGATGTGCTGACGGTCCTCGACCAGCTCGAACGAGGCCTCGAGCGCCTCGTCGGTGCCGACGGCGTCGAGCACACGGTCGACACCCTGCGGAGCGGCCTCGCGCACGCGCTCCACGAGCCCGGGACCGTAGGTGACGGGGATCGCCCCCAGCTCCCGCAGACGTGCGTGGTTCCCTTCGCTCGCGGTGGCGACGACGGTCGCTCCCCAAGCCACGGCGAACTGCACGGCGGCGTGCCCCACCGAGCCCGACCCACCGTGGATCAGGAGGGTCGTCCCCTCGGTCACGCCGAGCGAGCGCAGTGCTTGATAGGCCGTGCTCACGGGGATGCCGATCGCCGCCGCCCCCTCGAAGGAGATGGCAGCCGGTTTGCGGATGATCTGGTCGGGTGTGACGACGACGTGGGTCGCATACGTCCCGGAGGCGTTGACGACGACGACCTCGTCGCCGATCGACCAGCCGTCGACCCCGTCGCCGACCTCGACGACGACGCCGGCGCCGTCGCTCCCGACGCGTCGGGTGCCCTGCAGCTCGCCGCCGCGGAGGCCGCTGCGGAGCTTCCAGTCGATCGGGTTCACGCCCGCGGCTCGCACCTCGACGACGAGTTCGCCGGGACCCGCCTCAGGCGTCGGGACCTCGATGAGGTCGAGGACGTCGGCCGAGCCGAGCTCCTGGTACTGGATGACGGTCGCCATGTCGTTCCCTTCCCGAGATGCGCCTGCGCACCCCTGATCGACGTCCGCCACGCATCGTGGCGGCCCTCCGAGGCTACTCCCGACGCTCCTCCACAGCCCCTCGGAACCTCCGGACCGTGACGCCGCATGACCCGCGGATGGCACCGGCACCGGACTCCCGCGTAGCGTTGCAGCATGCCTCCCACTGATGGATCGACGTCCGCGGCGCCCGCCGCCACCATCGCGAACCTCCTCGCCGAGACCCGCAGCTACGCCCCGCCGGCCGACCTCGCCCGGACGGCGAACGTCGGCCCGGAGGAGTGGGTCCGCGCGGCCGCCGACCCCGTGGCGTTCTGGGAGGAGCAGGCCCGACGCCTCGACTGGGTCACCCCGTGGCACACGGCGCACACGTGGGACCCGGCCCGACCGGTCGACGGGTCCGACCCGACGGACCCCGAGCCCGAGCTCACCGTCCCCGCCGCCACCTGGTTCGCCGGGGGAACGCTCAACGTGGCGGTCAACTGCGTCGACCGCCACGTCGATGCCGGACGAGGCGACAAGGTCGCCCTCCACTTCGAGGGCGAGCCGGGCGACCGCCGCTCCATCACCTACGCCGAGTTGCAGCGCGAGGTCGCGAAGGCCGCCAACGCCCTGACGGCACTCGGCATCGGGCAGGGCGACCGCGTCGTCATCTACCTGCCGGTCATCCCCGAGACGGTCATCGCCACCCTCGCCGTCGCGCGCATCGGCGCCATCCACTCCCTCGTGTTCGGTGGGTTCTCCGCCGAGGCGCTGCGCTTCCGGGTGGAGGACACCGAGGCGAAGCTGCTCATCACCACCGACGGCCAGTACCGCCGGGGTACCGCTGTGCCCGTCAAGCAGAACGCCGACGCCGCCGTCGACGGTGTGCCGTCCATCGAGCACGTGCTCGTCGTCGCACGCACGGGCGACGAGACGCCGAACGTGCCTTGGACCCCCGGTCGCGACGTCTGGTGGCACGACACCGTGGGTGTCGCCGCCGACACCCACGAGGCCGAGGCGTTCGATGCGGAGAACCCGCTCTTCATCATCTACACGAGCGGCACCACCGGGAAGCCCAAGGGACTCGTCCACACCTCTGGCGGCTATCTCACGCAGGCGTCCTGGACCCACTGGGCGATCTTCGACGCCAAGGACGACGACGTCCACTGGTGCACCGCCGATCTCGCCTGGGTCACCGCACACACCTATGAGATCTACGGTCCACTCTCGAACGGGCTCACCCAGGTGATCTACGAGGGCACGCCGAACACTCCGCACCAGGCACGGCACTTCGAGATCATCGAGCGCTACGGCGTGACGACGTACTACACGGCACCCACGCTCATCCGGACCCTCATGACGTGGTTCCCCGAGGGACCACCCGCCGAGTACGACCTCTCGACCCTCCGGCTTCTCGGCACCGTCGGTGAGGCGATCAACCCCGAGGCCTGGATGTGGTTCCGCGAGCGCATCGGGCGCGGCGAGACCCCGGTCGTCGACACCTGGTGGCAGTCGGAGACGGGGTCGGCCGTCATCGCGCCGCTCCCCGGCGCGACCACGATCAAGCCGGGTTCCGGCAGTCGCGCACTCCCCGGCCTGGAGGCGTTGGTCGTCGACGAGGACGGCGAGACGGTGCCGTACGGATCCGGCGGATACCTGGTCGTCAGCCGTTTCGGGCCGTCGCTCGCACGCACGGTCTGGGGCAACCCGGAGCGCTACCGCGACTCGTACTGGGCGAAGTACTGGAGGCAGGGCTACTTCTTCTCCGGCGACGGCGCGAAGTGGGACGAGGACGGCGACATCTGGGTCCTCGGGCGCGTCGACGACGTCATCAACGTCTCGGGCCACCGCCTGTCGACCATCGAGATCGAATCGGCCCTCGTGTCGCATCCCCACGTGGGCGAGGCCGGCGTCGTCGGCGTGCACGACCCGATCACGGGGAGCGCGATCGCCGCGTTCGTCATCCCCTCCTCGCGGTCCCACGGGCCCGAGGCCGACGGCGAGGCGTACTGGTTGGATCGCTCTGCGGCACTCCGCGAGGCACTGCGCTCCCACGTGGCGAACGAGATCGGCCCGATCGCGAAGCCTCGCGACGTCTTCGTGGTCCCAGACCTGCCGAAGACCCGCTCGGGGAAGATCATGCGGCGTCTGCTCGGCGACATCGTCGACCAGCGGCCCCTCGGCGACACGACCTCGCTGCAGGACGAAGCGGCCCCGCACCGGATCGCCGAGATCGTCACTGCTGCACGGACCCCTCGAACCCGGGAATAGCGCCTCGATCGATGCAGTTGCATCCATCGTCAATGGCGACGCAGCCTCTGTCCACTTCCCTTGTTCCGCTTGGAGACCGCATGTCCATCGTCACCCGTACCGCCCAGACCGACGCCCCCATCCTCGACGTCCTCGCCGACCGGTGGAGCCCCCGCTCCTTCGTGAGCGAGCCCGTCGCCGCCGCGAAGATGGCCTCGGCCCTGGAAGCCGCGCGTTGGTCGCCGAGCGCCAACAACGTGCAGCCCTGGCGGTTCATCGTCGGCACTAAGGGGACCGCCGCGTTCGACGCGATCGCTGAGCAGCTGGTGGCGTTCAACCGAGGGTGGGCCGCTCAGGCGGGCGCGCTCATCGTCGCCGTCGCCGAGACGGTCGACGACGAGGGGAACGAGCGTCCCTGGGCCATCTACGACCTCGGCCAGGCGATGGCGCACTTGAGCGTCCAGGCCCACAGCGACGGCCTGTTCGCACACCAGATGGCCGGCTTCTCCGCCGACGGCATCCGCGAGGCGTTCTCGCTGCCGGACGGCCTCCTGCCGTTCACCGTCACCGCGCTCGGCGAGCTCGGCGACCCGGAACTCCTGCCGGAGGGCATGCTCCGCGACCGCGAGACCGCTCCGCGCGAGCGTCGTCCGCTCGCCGACCTCGTGATCGTCCAGGAGTAGTCCGCTCGGTTCCTGCACCACCACGCTGCGCAGTCCGGTCCGCCTGACTGCGCAGTCGTCGTTCGCGGGGACCTAGGGCGCCGCTACAGCCCCGCGACGAGGTTGATGACGGTCGCCAGGATCACGGAGCCGAAGAGGTACGACAGCAGCGTGTGCTTGAGCACGGTTCGGCGCAGCTCACTGGACCGCAGCGTCGTATCGGAGACCTGGTACGTCATGCCGAGGTCGAACGAGAGGTAGGCGAAGTCGCTGTACTGGGGCGCCTCCTCCTGGTTGAAGTCGATGCCGCCCTCCGGAGCAGCGAAGTACATGCGTGCGTACCGGAGGGTGTAGATCGTGTGGATGAGCGCCCACGACATGGCGACACTCAGCACCGAGAACCCCGCCAGCAGGCCCTGTTCGACGCCGGTCGACGCCCGCGCCTGCAGGATCACGACGCTGAGGGCGACCAGGCTCCCGACGCTCGCCAGCACGATGAGGACCTCGCTCGTCGTCCGTCCGGGTTCCTCCGAGGTCGCATGCTCGCGCGTGCGTGCCGGGCCCATCCGCCAGATACGCGCCCAGAGCGAGACGATGAAGACGACGCACGTGGCTCCCCAGCCGGCCAGGATCGCCCCCGCCCAGAACCAGGTCAGGCCAGTGGCCACCCCGACGCCCAAGCCGATGACGGCGGACAGGATCAGGCGGAGTTTCGCGCCGTGCCGCAGGGCGATCGGTCCGGACGTCGATGAGCTCACGAGCTGATCGTGGCACCGTCCGCGGAGTGCGTGACGCAGACTCGCGGCCGACGCCGCACCTCACACCGCTTCGACGAACAACTCCTCCAACTCGGCGAAGACGCCGACGGCGAGGCGCTCGAACTGCTCGGCGCTCAGCCGGATCGTCTCGCCCGGGACGAGGCCGGTGAACGACGCCCCATCGGCGTACTGCAACACGGTCCCCACCGTGAACACACGGTCGTGGTCGAGGATCGACGCGACGATGAGTTCGAGCTCGTTGAGGGCCCCGGGACCTTTCCCGAGCACCGAGCGCACCCGGTGGACGAACGGCCGGTCGAGCACGAGGGTGAGGCCGGTGAAGAACTCGGGGTCGACCACGGCCAGCGCTGCCGGGTCCGCGCCGGCCTCGGCCAGCGTCTCGCGTCCGGCGACCAGCGCGGCGATCATCGTCTTCGCCTGGTCGACCTCTCGCTGTTCGAAGGTCTTGCGTCCCAACATGGGTGTCTCCTCGGCGTCGCGGATCAGGTGCGCTTCACGCTACTCCCCGGCATGCCCGGATCCCAGCAGGTCTCGCGCCTCCGGTGGTCAGGCCTGCTTGCGCTCGCGACGCGGGACGTGGAGCGACACGACGCCGGCGTCACGGTTGATCCGACGGGCCTGTGCCCGCCAGATGAGCGCGAAGGCGACGACGAGCACGATCATGGCCGGGACGACGAGCACCTTGAGCACCGGCATGGCCGGGAACAGCAGCCCCCAGAGCACGGTGTTACCGTCCCACAGGCCGTGCATGACCGCGACGAGCACGTAGGTCAGGAGCACCCCCACGGTGATCCGGAACCGTCCGTTGCGTGCAGCGGCGAACACCGCGGCGGCGAGCAGCGCCGTCCACAGTGGGTGGCCGACCGGGTCGAAGATCGTCCGGGCGAACGCGGCTCCGGCCGCCTGGAACGCCGGGTGCGTGAGGATGGTCTCGAGGGGTGGTGAGCCGGCGGCGAGCTTCTGCGATGCTTCGACGCCGGCCGCCCATCCCTGTCCGATGTACCAGAGGTTCTCGAGGACGGCGAAGCCGATGCCGACGGCACCGCCGACGAAGAGACCACCCCGGGCGGTCTTCACCGGCAACCGCCATGCCACGATCACGACGGCGATGATCTTCGCCAGTTCCTCGGCGACCCCGGCGAAGAAGAGCCCGATGTCGTGCGGGTTCTCGCCGGCATCGGTCGCGGCGACGCCGATGAGGGAGTCGAAGGTGCTGCCGAGCGTGATGGCGATGAAGCCTCCGACCAGCACCGCCCAGAGGAGCGTCGCCGTCGTGACGCCGTCGCCCGACTGGAGACGTCGGGCCATGATGAGCAGCAGGGTGGACGCGGCCAGCCCTGAGCCGAGCAGGATCCACGCGGGGACCACCGCCGGGTTACCGAGGAGCACGTGCGGCACCAGCAGCAGGAACAGCCAGAGCGCCAGGCCGCCGAAGAAGAACCAGGCGGGGGCGTGTGCGTGACGCCAGAGGGGCGCGGCGGTGCCGCTGGTCTCGGGCGTCGTGATCGGGGCTGCGTGCGACATCGTGTCCTCTCAGGGCGCGCCGACCGGGCCCACCGCGAGGATCACGCTAGTGCGCGGCATCCGTCGGGCACCAGGGGTTTCCTCCCCCACTCGGGGGTCACTGTCAGCGCGGTGCTGTCGCGCGAGCGCGGGGCAGACGCGTGAGCGCACCCCTTCGGAGGGGTGCGCTCACGTCGATAGGCTGCGCTCGGGTCAGCGCACCGCGCTGGCCGCAAGCAGCCAGGCTAGGCCGGGACCACCGCGCGCTCGACCGTGAGGCCGTCGCCGTCGCTCGCGAGCTCGACGTGGACGGTGTCGCCGTCGCGGATCGAGCCGTCGAGGATCGCCCGCGCGAGGCGGTCGTCGATCTCCCGCTGCATGAGTCGACGCAGCGGACGCGCGCCGTACATGGGGTCGTAGCCGCGCTCCGCGAGCCACGCACGCGCATCGGGCGTGACCGCGAGGTGCAGCCGACGCTCGCCCAGTCGACGCTGCAGGCGATCGATGTAGAGCTCGACGATCTGGCCGAGCTCCGCTTCGCTGAGCGGCTGGAACACGACGATGTCGTCGAGACGGTTGATGAACTCCGGTTTGAAGGCCTGGCGCACGAGCTGCTGGACCGCCTCCTCCTTCTGCTCGAGGGAGAGCGAGGCGTCCATCAGGTACTGCGAGCCGAGGTTGGACGTCAGCACGAGGATGACGTTCCGGAAGTCGACCGTGCGCCCCTGGCCGTCGGTCAGGCGACCGTCGTCGAGCACCTGCAGGAGGATGTCGAACACCTCGGGGTGCGCCTTCTCGACCTCGTCGAGCAGCACGACGGAGTACGGGCGTCGACGGACGGCCTCGGTGAGCTGCCCGCCCTGCTCGTAGCCGACGTACCCCGGAGGTGCACCGACGAGCCGGGAGACCGAGTGCTTCTCGCCGTACTCGGACATGTCGATGCGGACCATGGCCTTCTCGTCGTCGAAGAGGAACTCGGCGAGCGCCTTCGCCAGCTCGGTCTTGCCGACGCCGGTGGGGCCGAGGAACATGAAGGAGCCGGTCGGACGGTCGGGATCGGAGATGCCGGCCCGGGTGCGCCGGACGGCGTCGGACACGGCGGCGACCGCACGGTGCTGCCCGATGAGTCGGCGGGACAGCTCCTGCTCGAGGTGCAGCAGTTTCTCCGTCTCGCCCTGCAACAGGCGACCGACGGGGATGCCGGTCCACGCGGCGATGACGGCGGCGATGTCCTCGGCGGTCACCTGGTCGTTGACCATCCGGGGTTCGCCGTCGGTGTCCTGCTCGGCCGACTCCGCGAGCGCGAGTTCGCGTTCGAGCTGCGGGATGTCGGCGTAGAGCAGCTTGGACGCCTGTTCGAGCTTGCCCTCGCGCTGGGCGCGTTCGGCCTTGCTCCGGGCGGCGTCGAGCTGCTTCTTGAGGTCGCCGACCCGGTTGAGGCTCGCGCGCTCGCGCTCCCAGCGCGCCTGCAGTTCGCCGAGCGCGGCCTGGCGGGTCGCGAGGTCCTCCCGAAGGCGGGCGAGGCGCTCCTTCGAGGCGTCGTCCTTCTCCTTCTTGAGGGCGAGCTCCTCGAGCTTCAGGCGGTCGACACTGCGTCGGAGCTCGTCGATCTCGACGGGAGCCGAGTCGATCTCCATGCGCAGTCGGCTGGCCGCCTCGTCGATGAGATCGATCGCCTTGTCGGGCAGCTGCCGCGACGTGATGTAGCGGTTGGACAGGGCGGCCGCCGCGACGAGCGCGTTGTCGGCGATGGCGACCTTGTGGTGCGCCTCGTACCGCTCCTTGAGACCGCGGAGGATGGCGACCGTGTCCTCGACGCTCGGCTCCCCCACGAACACCTGCTGGAAGCGACGCTCCATGGCGGCGTCCTTCTCGATGAACTCGCGGTACTCGTCGAGCGTGGTCGCGCCGATCAGCCGCAGCTCGCCGCGGGCGAGCATGGGCTTCAGCATGTTGGCCGCCGCGACGGACCCCTCGCCGCCGCCGGCACCCATGAGCACGTGGAGCTCGTCGATGAAGGTGATGATCTGTCCGTCGGACTCGTCGATCTCCTTGAGCACGGCCTTGAGGCGCTCTTCGAACTGCCCGCGGTACATGGCGCCGGCGACGAGCGCGGAGAGGTCGAGGGAGATGAGCTGCTTGCCCTTGAGGCTCTCGGCGACGTCGCCCGCGACGATGCGCTGGGCGAGGCCCTCGACGACGGCGGTCTTGCCGACGCCGGGCTCGCCGATGAGGACGGGGTTGTTCTTGGTGCGTCGCGTGAGCACCTGGCTCACGCGACGGATCTCGGCGTCGCGGCCGATGACCGGATCGAGCTTGCCGGAGGCGGCGATCTCGGTCAGGTTGACGCCGTACTGCTCGAGCGCGCTGCGCTGATCCTCTTGCTGAGGCGTCTGGCCTGCTGGCATGGGTACGGTCTCCTGTTCAAACTTGAGTGAATCTGACTCAAGTTTACCACCGCCACTCCCCGCCGACAAGGTGCGATCGGCGGGTGACCTTCAGCGCTTCGAAGGGTAGGCTTACCTATCGATGCCTCGCCTCAGTGAACAGACCCCCGACTCGATCTTCATCCTCCTCGCAGCCGTCGTCCGGCGCATCGAGCAGGTGAGCCCGAGCTATCGGCGTTTCACGTTCACGGGCCCCGAGGTCCAGCACATCGCGGACAACCGTCACGACCAGCGCATCAAGCTGCTCTTCCCGCTGCCCGACACCGGTTTCGACGAGCTGCCGATGCACGACGACTGGTACCAGGCCTGGCGACTGCTGCCCAACGACAAGCGTCACCCGATGCGCACGTACACGATCCGCGAGGTCCGGCCCGAGCTCGCCGAGTTCGACGTCGACATCGCCCTGCACGGCCGCGTCGGCCCCGCGTCCACCTGGGCGATGGACGCGAAGGTCGGCGACGAGCTCGTCGTCAACGTCCCGAACGCCCGGTCGGCCGTCCCGGCCGGCGGCATCGACTGGCACGCGCCGGCCACCGTCGACCAGGTGCTCCTCGCTGGCGACGAGACGGCCCTGCCCGGGATCGCCGGGATCCTCGAGCGCCTGCCGAGCACCGCGCGCGGGATCGCCGTCGTCGAGCTGCCGCACGAGGACGACATCGCCGCCCTGTCCACGAAGCCCGACGGGATCGAGGTCGTCGTCCTCCCCCGCGGCGACCAGCCCGTGGGCACCCTGCTCATCCCCGAGGTCGAGCGCATCGCGAGCCGCCTCGCGCCGAGCGTCGACACCGCCACGATCGCCACGCAGCCGGCACTCGAGGACGTCGACGTCGACACCGAGCTGCTCTGGGAAGCACCGGTCAACGCGACCGGAGGCCCCGTCCTCGAGAGCGCACCGCTCTATGCGTGGCTCGCCGGAGAGGCGTCGGCCATCAAGACGCTCCGCCGACACCTCGTCTCCGGATGCGGCGTCGACCGCAAGTCGGTCGCGTTCATGGGCTACTGGCGACACGGCAAGGCCGAAGACAACCGATGAGCCGGTGAGCGCCGACCTCGACAGCCTGCGGCTCCCGACCGCGGCCGCCCGCGCACGAGAGGCGTCGACCGGCATCGCCCGATCGACCGCCTCACGCTGGCTCCTCCTCGTCGCAGCGCTCGTCGTGCTCGCCACCATCGCCGTCGGCAGCCTCTTCATCGGCTCGGGGACCATCAGTGCCGCAGAGGTCTGGCGGGCGCTCTCGCAGGGCGGCGACGACACCAACGCGATCCTCGTCACCGGGTTCCGGCTGCCGCGCATGCTCCTGGCCATCGGCGTCGGTGCGGCGCTCGGCCTCGCCGGAGCGATGATGCAGGCCGTCACGCGGAACCCGCTCGCCGACCCCGGCATCCTCGGCGTCAACGCCGGGGCGTACATCGCGGTCGTGCTCGCCGTCGCCATCGCCGGCACCGCCGACCTGAGCTCGTACGTGTGGTGGTCCTTCGCAGGTGCGGGCCTCGCCTCCGTCATCGTGTACGTCATCGGCTCCCGGGGCCGCGCCGGCGCGACCCCGGTCCGCCTCGTCCTCGCCGGCGTCGCGCTCTCTGCCGCGCTCCAGGGAGTGACCTTCGCCATCACGATCCGCAACCCGGACATCTTCGACAAGATCCGCTTCTGGCAGGCCGGATCGCTGCAGAACCGCCAGATGGACGTGTTCCTCGGGGTGTTGCCGTTCCTCATCGTCGGGGTCGTCCTCGCGCTCGTCGTCTCCCGGTCGCTCAACGCCGTCGCCCTCGGAGACGACCTCGCGACCTCCCTCGGCACGAAGGTGCTCCGGACGCGGGTGCTCTCGGTCGTCGCGATCACCCTGTTGTGCGGTTCGGCCACCGCGGCGGCCGGACCGATCGCCTTCCTCGGACTCATGTCGCCCTACCTCGCCCGCGCCATCGTCGGACCGGACCAGCGCTGGGTGCTCCCGTTCACGATGGTGTTCGCGCCGATCATCTTCCTGCTGTCCGACCTCGTCGGGCGGGTCGCCGTCCCCGGCGAGATGCCGGTCGGGATCGTCACGGCGTTCGTGGGTGCCCCGCTCCTCATCGTGCTCATCCGGCGTTCGAAGGCGCAGGGGCTGTGACCGCGGTCGCCGAGCCGGGTCGGCGCACCGTGCGGGTCGGTCGGGTCAGCTGGGTGGTCCACCGGCGCGAGCTGGTCGTCGTCGGCGCCCTGGTCGCCGTCGTCGTCGGGGTCGGCGCCTTCGCGCTCACCCAGGGCGAGTACCGCATCCCGCTCGACAAGCTGCTCGCCGCGTTCACCGGCACGGGCTCGGAGAGCGTCCTTCGCATCGTGTTGGAGTGGCGCCTGCCGCGAGTCGTGATCGCCGTCATCGGCGGGATCGCGCTCGGGCTCTCCGGTGCGATCTTCCAGTCGATCACCCGGAACCCGCTGGGCAGTCCCGACATCATCGGGTTCAACTCCGGCGCGTTCACCGGCGCGCTCATCGTCACCCTCGTCGTCGGCGGGAACTATGCGGCGACGGTGTCCGGTGCGTTGATCGGCGGGCTCGCGACGGCGCTCGTCGTCTATCTCCTCGCGTGGTCTCGGGGCGTCCAGGGCTTCCGGCTCATCGTGATCGGCATTGCGATCAGTGCCGTCCTCAACGCGTTCAACGACTACCTGCAACTGCGGGCGGACCTCAACGCCGCCATCGCGGCCGCGAGCTGGGGCATGGGTTCGCTCGCCGACCTCGGGTGGCAGGACGTCGTGCCCATGACGATCGCGGTCGCGGTCCTCGTCCCCCTCCTCGCGCTCATGTCCCGCCGACTCGGCATGCTGGAGTTCGGCGACGACATCGCGAGCGCCCTGGGCATCCCGGTCGAGCGCGCGCGGCTGCTGCTGCTCGTGCTCGGCGTCGCGCTCACCGCGACCGTCACCGCGGTCGCCGGCCCGATCATCTTCGTCGCCCTCGCCGCACCCCAACTCGCCCGGCGACTGACGAAGTCCGCCGGCATCACCCTCGTCCCCTCGGCCGCCATGGGCGCGGCGTTGCTCCTCGTGAGTGACGTCGTGGCTCAGCGGATCATCGCCCCGGCCGCCCTGCCGGTCGGTGCGGTGACCGTGACCCTCGGCGGCATCTACCTCATCGCCCTGCTCATCACGCAGGCGGGAAAGCGCTGACATGAAGACCGACAGCCCCAGCACCAGACTCGCCGGGACAGGCCTCCGGGTCGGCTACGACCAGCGGACCATCATCCACGAACTGGACATCGCGATCCCCGACGACTCGTTCACGGTCATCGTCGGGCCGAACGCCTGTGGCAAATCGACGCTCCTGCGTGCCCTCGCCCGGCTGCTGAAGCCGACCCAGGGGCACGTCGTGCTCGACGGTCAGGAGATCACGCGCTACCCGTCGAAGGAGGTCGCGAAACGCATCGGGCTGCTGCCGCAGACGTCGATCGCGCCCGACGGCATCTCGGTGATCGACCTCGTGTCGCGCGGACGGTACCCGCACCAGTCGATCCTCCGACGCTGGTCGGCGGCCGATGAGGCGGCGGTGCTCGCGGCGATGGAGGCGACGAACGTCACCGAGCTGTCCGGTCGCCTCGTCGACGAACTGTCCGGCGGCCAGCGCCAGCGGGTGTGGGTTGCGATGGCTTTGGCGCAGGAGACGCCGTTGCTGCTGCTCGACGAGCCGACGACCTTCCTCGACATCACGCATCAGGTGGAGCTGCTCGACCTCTTCACCCGGCTCAACCAGGAGGGTGGCCGCACCCTCGTCGCGGTCCTGCACGATCTCAACCAGGCCGCCCGGTACGCGACGCACCTGATCGCGATGCGCGACGGACACGTGGTCGCGCAGGGTGCGCCGGCGGACATCGTGACGGCCGAGCTCGTCGAGGAGGTCTTCGGGCTCCGCTGCCGGATCATCGACGACCCCGAATCGCACACGCCGCTCGTCATCCCGCTGATGGGCGCGCACTGACCCGTGGTGCTGGCGTGCGTCAGCAGCCGATGGCGGGTGTGCCGGGTCGGCAGGGTTTGTCGACGCCGATGGTGGAGTTGCGGACGATCTGGACCGTGTGGGGTTCTTCGGTCGGGATCGGCAGGGTCCCGATGACGGGGAGCCAGCCGCTGTCGCCGATGCGGTACTCGGCGGCGTACTCGACGTCGACGGTGATGGTCTTGGTCCCGACCGTCGTGTAGCGGTGACTGGTGGGGGTCTTGGAGAACTCCGCGAGCCCGAGGGCGGCCCAGCTGGATCCACCGGTCCGGGTGGTGGTCGTGTCGCCGTCGCCGTAGTCGAAGGTGAATCCGACGGGGATGAAGTGCACCTCCGCGACCTGGCCGAGGAGGGTGCCGGTGCGGGTGTGTCCGGAGGCGCCGGCGATGACGTTGGTGTGGAGCCCGCGGACACCCCAGGCGTTGGGTTCGGTGGTGACGGTCGGTGGGGCGGGGGCGAAGCTGGCGACGTCGCGGATCGTGACGGGCTGTGCGGCGGGTGCTGCTCCGAGGTCGGTGCCGAGGTCCCCGGGCGTGAAGGTGTAACACTCGTCCGGCCGCATGAGGCTGCAGACCGTCCGCTCACCGTTAGGACCGTCGGTCACCCCGGGTGGCAACTCGGCCGAACCGCCACCACCGCTGTCTCCGCCCGTCCCGCCACCGGAACCACCGCCGGTGCCAGGGCGTTCGACGCTGCCACCGATGTCGACCGAACCGTTGCCGATGCAAGCGCCCGAAATGGCCCCGCCAGCATCGCAGCTGGCGGCGACGGCGGCGGATGCTAACCCGACGCCGCCCACAAGCATGAGCCCGACGGCCAGCGCAGTACCTACTCTCCGCATGAGGACCCCTCCTTGATGACTTCGTGCTTCGCCAGCACGTAGGGCGGTTGATCAGCAGCACCCGGAGCAATATGAACTGCCCAGGTGCGCTTCGCTGGGCGTTCAGGCTTGATGACCGACTCTCCTGCCCCATCCATTGCGTGCAGGCCAGTCATGTCCACGCAGGCGGATCCAATGATGAGGACGCCCGCTGCGTCAGGTTTCGAGTACCAGTCGCTGATCGTGAACACCTCCAGCGAAGCCGCGCCGGAGAACGTCCATCCGAGCTCCTTGAGCTTGGACAGGCTCTCGTTCTCGAATGTTCGGAGCTCTCCGGTCGTCACCTCATCGATGCGAGCAGCATCGACTCCGCCATCTGCGACGACCCGGTTCCACACACTCAAGTAGCTCTCGTAAGCCTCGGTGCCGGCCGCCAGTGCCTGTTCCTCGTTTTCGAAGACCGGCGGCGAGCTCTTCGGGGGCGGCGCAGGATCAGGTCCGGTGCACGCGGTGAGGGCGAGCACTCCCGCCGTGAGAACGATCGTGGAGGCGGAGCGAGAGCGAGAGGTCCGTGGCATCCCTCGACGCTACGCGCGCCCAGACTCCAGTCCAGGGTTATCCACAGAGCAGATATGCCTACACGGACATATGTCGCGCGGACTGGTCCGCGTGCCAGCGCGGTGCGCTGATGTGAGCGCACCCCTGGGGACGTGACCGCGGGTCTCCGGAGGGGCGCGCTCGCGTCAGTGACCCGCGCTCACGTCAGCGCACCGCGCTGGCCCCAGCACAAGCGTTACCGGGACGTGACTTGGGAAGCTTAGGCTTACCTCATACCCCACGTCCTCAACGGAAAGCAGAACATGCGCCGCATGCCCCGCACCCTCACCGCCGTCGCCGCCCTCGCGGTCGCCGGCCTCGCCCTCGCCGGCTGCACCGCCGGGTCCTCCACCGACGACGCCTCCACCGGCACGCTCGGCACCGTCGACACCATGTTCGGCGAGGTGACCGTCCCGGAGCCCGCGGGCGACCTCACCGTCGTCGCCCTCGGCTGGTCCGACGCGGAGATGGCGCTCTCCCTCGGCGTGGTGCCCGTCGGCGTGTACGACTGGCAGTCCTTCGGCGCCGACAACAAGGCCGTCGGCCCGTGGGCCACCGACCTCTTCGGCGACGTGACCCCCGAGATCATCGAGGACAGCGGTGACACCGTCAACTACGAGCAGATCCAGGCGCTCGAACCCGATCTCATCCTCAACACCCGTTCCGCCGGTGACGAGAAGCAGTACGAGCGGCTCTCGGAGATCGCCCCGACCGTCTTCGCACCCAAGGGGACCGCCGCGTTCGCGACCCCGTGGGACGTCCAGCTCGAGCAGGTCGCCGCCGCGCTCGGGAAGACCCAGGAGGGTGACGCGCTCGTCTCGGCCACGAAGCAGTCGATCAACGAGGCCGCCGACCTGCACCAGGAGTTCGCGGGGCTCACCACCGTCGCCGCGACGAAGTTCGGCGACGCCTACGGCGCCTACCTCGAGGGCGACGGTCGCTTCGACATCCTCGCCGACCTCGGCTTCCAGCAGAACCCGGCCGTCCTCGACCTCGATGCCTCCGGCTTCTATGCGGCGGTCTCCGCCGAGCAGGTGTCCGCGTTCGACGCCGACGTCGCCGTCCTCCTCCCGATCGGGTTCAGCGCAGCGGACACCACCGCCGACCCGCTCCTCGCGAGCCTCCCCGTGGTGCAGGACGGTCGCGCGATCGTCCTCGACCCCGCCGACGAGCTCACGCAGGCCTACAGCGCGGCGTCCGTACTGAGCATCCCCGTCGTCCTCGAGCAGCTCGTCCCGAAGCTCGCCGAGGCCGCCGCCAAGGTCGCGAAGTAGAGTCCAGCCCACCAGCACCACAGCAGGAGATCCGCGCGAGAGCCGGACGGAGTCGCGTCTTCCGTCCGGCTCTCGCGCTGTTGTCCTGTTCTCGCGCTGCACGCGCCGCCGCTCAGGCCGGCCGGGACAACTTCCGCAGCCGCGCGAACCCCAGCGCCGCGACGATCACGAGCACTCCCACCAGCAGGACGACGGCCGCGCCCGGCGCCACCGGCGCCAGCGCCGTCAGCCCACCGCCGACGAGGAGCGACAGCAGGACGGCGTCCGACTGCCAGAGCAGGACGTTCAGCGAGGAGGCGTCGCCGAACGGCGTCGGGACGGGCATGAGCAGCAGGATCGGCAGCGGTCCCTTCGCGGCGTCGAACGTGCGGAGCACGACGATCCAGACCGCGAGCAGCAGCCACCACCCGAGCGGCTGGAGGAGGGTCATCCCGCCCGGTGCCGCGGAGGCGAGCACCCCGAGCAGGGCACCGACCCCACCGATCACGACCGCGGCCAGCAGCGGGGCGACGGCTCCGGCGAAGACGAGCGACCGCGGGCTCCGGCCGTAGAGCGTCGGCGTCCCGGCGCTCTCCACCCCGTGCCGCACGGCGTCGCACCAGACGCCCACGGCGAGGTAGGCGAGGAACGCCGCGGGGACGGCGAGCATCCACCGCACACCGTCCGGGAGTCCGAAGGACAGACCGACCGCCGCACCGGACACCGCCAGGATGAGGGAACCGAGGGCGACCCGCCCGGGTGTCCGCCGAGCTCCGACGATCGACCGCCGGAGGACGACGAGCCAGAACGGCCCGGTCATCCGCAGCGGGACACGGCGACCGCTCGTCGGGGAGACTCGCAGCCCGCCGACGGCACCCGAGGCGTCACCGCTCTGCAGCATCATCCCGACCCGCTGCCAGCGCAGCGCCTGGTCGAGGAGGGGTCCGCTCCGCAGTCCGTCCAGTGCCCTCGGGACGAGCAGGAGGGAGACCGACCCGAGCACGACGAGCGCGACCGCCGGCCACCAGTACACCGGCACCCCACCGACGCGAACCAGCCACCGCCGCCACCCCAGGTGAAGAGCCCCGCCCAGTCCCCCGTCGCGAGTGCGCCACCGAGCACCATGCTCTCGACACCGCCCGCGACCGGCGACCAGAGGAGCCCCAGCCAACCCCACGGGGAGACGAGCAGCATGCCGGGGACGAGGAGACCGAGCACTCCGCCCACACCGGCGACGATGACGACGGCGGCGACCGTCCGTCGCGAACCGTGCTGACCGAGCAGCCACGCCACCGCGAGGAGCAGCGAGAAGCCCACGGCACCGATCACGAACGCCACCACGGCGGCGGGCACGGTCGGTCCGGTCATACCGATCACCGAGGCCGTGTCGGCGGCCACTCCGGCCGAGACGGTCGCCCGCTCCCCGGGCACCAGGAGTCGCGACAAGCCGACCACCCCGGCCACGAGGACCGAGAGCCCTGAGAGCGCGAGCGCTGAGGCGACGAAAGGACGACGCAGCGTGAGCCGACGCGGCAATGGCGAATCGGCGAGGAACTGCACCGCCGCCGGCCTCGGCACGACCGCTCCCCTCGTCCGACCCCCGAGCACGACGACGATCGTCGCGATCGCCGAGAGCAGCGCGACCGCCCCGGGCCGGACGGCCGCCACGACGCCCGCGGCGTCCGGCTCGATCAGTCCGAGGACTGCGAACCGCACGAGCGGAGCGCCCACGATGAGCGCGACGAGCAGCGCGGCGTAGACGACGAACGCGACATCGGTGAGCCGCGGACGCCCGTCGCGCGCGGCGAGCACCGCCCGACCGGCGCGGAGGATCCGACGGTCGTCGCGCGTGATGCGCCCGGAGCCGGTGCTCACGGGGCTTCGACCGTGATCGCCTCGTCCGCGACCCGTTCGACGAGCCCGGCGTCGTGGCTCGCGAAGACGATCGCCGCCCCGCGCTCCTTCGCGAGCAGGATGCGGTCGGCGACGAGGCCACGCCGCTCGGCGTCGAGGCGCTGCTCAGGTTCGTCGAGCACGAGGACGTCGAAGGGCCGGACGAGCGCCGTCGCCAGGGCGAACAGCTGCGACTGCCCCGAGGACAGCTCGGTGGCGAAGCGGCGCGCGAGCGTGTCGATGTGCAACGCCGCGAGCAGCTCGTCGGCTGCGTCGTCCGCCGCCTGCCCGGTCACACCCCACGTCGTCGAGATGTAGCGCAGGTGTTCACGCAGCGTCAGGTCCGGCGCGTAGGCCGGGGTGCCGATGAGGGCTGAGACGGAGCGACGCACCGTGCGGTCGCGGTCGTCGATGGTCCGGCCGCCGATCGTCGCCGTCCCGCTCGACGGACGCAGCCGTCCGCTGAGGATCCGCAACAGGGTCGTCTTGCCCGATCCGTTCCGCCCCCGGACGGCGAGCGCCATCCCCGGCTCGACCCGGATGTCCGTGGGCGCCAGCAGGGTCTCCCCGTCGATCACCGCTCCGACGCCGTCCGCCTCGATCAGCGGCTGCAGCGCGGCAACCGACTCCCCCTCGTGTCCCGACATCGTCCCATCCTCGCAGGCGCCCGCCGAGGTGTCCTCCGCCGCGCGGCTGATCGTGCGGTCGGCTGTCGGGGCTCAGCATGCCGGTCGAGGGTGCAGAATGCAGAGCATGGGAATCGTCACCGGGCGCCGGAACGCGCGTCCGCCGAAGCAGCGCCGCGCAGGCGGACCACCCGAGGGCGACACCTACGACGAGGTCGTGCGGGAGATCCGCGCCGGACGCCTCGACGCCGACGCAGGCGCCGAACGACTGATCGAGCGGCTGACCGACGCGGAACTCCTGGGGCTGCTCGACGGCGACTCCCCGCGCCGACTCCTCCCGCTGATCCCCGTGCTGCTCCACCGGCGTCCGTTCGTGGCCGGAGCCGTCCCGCGGCTCGGAATCCCGGGGATCCGGTTCAGTGACGGCGCCCGCGGTGTCGTCATCGGCGAGTCCACCGCGTTCCCCGTGACGATGGCGCGGGCGGCCACCTGGGACCCGGTGCTCGAGGAGCAGGTGGGTGAGGCGATCGGTGCGGAGACGCGGATCCGCGGGGCGAACTACTCGGCGTCCGTCTGCGTCAACCTCCTCCGCCATCCCGCGTGGGGCCGCGCCCAGGAGTGCTACGGCGAGGATCCGGTGCTGACCGGCCGGATGGGGTCGGCCATGACCCGCGGCGTCCGCGTCCACACGATGGCGTGCGTGAAGCACTTCGCGCTCAACTCCATGGAGGACGAGCGGTTCGAGGTCGACGTCTCGGTGGACGACCACGCACTGCACGAGGTGTACCTGCCGCACTTCAAAGCCGTGATCGACGCCGGCGCGGACTCGGTCATGAGCGCCTACAACCGGGTGCGGGGCGAGTACATGGACGTCAACCGTCCGCTGCTCACCGAGGTGCTGCGGGAGGAGTGGGGCTTCACGGGCTTCGTGACGAGCGACTGGGTCTTCGGGACGCACGACGCCGTCGGCAGCCTGGAGGCCGGGATGGACGTGGAGATGCCCCTCCGCCTGCGACGGGCGCACGAGCTGCCCGCCGCTCTGCGGTCCGGCACCCTCGAGCACGCCACCGTCCTGCGCTCGGCCAGGCGCATCCTGCGGACGACCCTCCTGCACGCCGCGACCCGCACCGAACCGCAGCCCTCGGCGGACGTCGTCGCCGGCTCGGCCCACCGCGCGCTCGCCCGGCACGTCGCCGAGGAGTCGATCGTGCTCCTCGCCAACCGCCCGGTCGACGACGGCGTACCGCTCCTCCCCCTGTCGGCGACGACCCGTCGGATCGCGGTGGTCGGTCGTCTCGCGGACCGGGCGAACCTCGGCGACCACGGCTCGTCGCGCGTCCGTCCGCCGACCACCGTCTCGCCGCTGCAGGGGCTCCGTGAGGCACTCCCCGACACGCAGATCACGACCGCCCCGGCCGGGAACGTACGGGCCGCGGTCGCTGCGGCGGCGGCCGCCGACACGGCCGTCGTCGTCGTCGGCTTCGACCAGCACGACGAGGGCGAGTCGGTCGTCACCGGCGGCGTCGACGTCGGTGTCCTCGGAGCGGCCCTGGACTCGGGTCGACTCCGCAGCGCCATCACGGGCGTCGCGCACCTGGCGTCGCGGTTCGTGCGCGGCGGCGACCGCACCTCGCTCCGCCTCCGGCCCTCGGACGAACGCCTCATCCTGGCCGTCGCCGCAGCCAACCCGCGCACGGTCGTCGTACTCGTCGGCGGGAGCGCCATCCTGACCGAGGCCTGGCGCGACCGCGTCCCGGCCCTCGTCCTCGCCTGGTACGGCGGGATGGAGGGCGGTCGAGCGGTCGCCGATGTCCTGACCGGCGTGGTCGAGCCCGGCGGGCGACTGCCCTTCGTGATCCCGACCGATCCGGCACACCTGCCGCCGTTCGACCGCGAGGCGAAAGCTGTCGTGTACGACGACCGCTGGGGCCAGCGACGCTTGGACGAGGAGGGTCACACGCCGGCCTTCCCGTTCGGCTTCGGCCTCGGGTACACGACGATCGACCACCGCCTGCTCGGGCACCGGTTCGACGACACCGGCGGGACCGCCGAGGTCCTCGTGACGAACACCGGTCACCGCGAGGGGTCGACCGTCGTCCAGCTCTACGCCGCCGACAGCGCACTCGATCGACCGGTCGCCCAGCTCCTCGGGTTCCGGAAGGTGACCCTGCAGGCGGGCGAGGAACGCGTCGTCCGGGTCGTCCTCGATCCGACACCGACGCTCGAACGCGACCCGGTCACCCGCCGCTGGTCGGCCCGCGCCGGCGACTGGGCCCTGCAGGCCGCCCAGCACAGCCCGTCGACCTGGGCGGCGGCGGTCCCGCTGCGGTCCGGTGACAGCGGCCTCGACGACGACCCCGCCCGACTGCCGGACACCGTCGGTTGACCCGATCCGATCAGCTCGGGCCGGCCGGTTCGAGGTCGGCGAGGCCCTCGACCCGCACGGCCAGCTCGTCGTCACGTCCGAGGACGGCGCGGAGCAGACGCTGCGTGTCACGCCGGACGGAGAGCACGGCGTCGTCGCGTCGCAGCACGAGGGTGCCGTCCGGCCCGGTGTAGCGCTGCTGCAGGTCGTCCAGCTCCCCGGCCCGGAGCAGCGCCACCGTGCTGGACGCCGCCGGGTCGACGAGACGCACGAGGGCCGACTCTCCCTCGAGCTCGCTCGCGACCACCCGCCGCGCGCTCGCGTCGAAGATCGTCTTCTGCGCCGCCCGGGTCACGACGAACGGTCGCGCCGGTCCGTCGAGCAGCCGGTCGACGACGTCGCGAGCCGCGTCGGGGCGACCGACCCGTCGGGCTGCGGCCTGCATTCGCGCCAGACGCCCCGGCTCGCCGAGGATCCCGTCGATCTTCCACCCGATCGTCGTCGCGGTGTTGCACCGGACGGCGGCGCCCTGCTCCATGAGGTAGTCGCCGTTGCGCACCTCCTGCCCGGGGATGGGGTTCACGAGCACCATCGGCAGACCGGCGGCCATGCACTCCGACGCCGACAGTCCTCCGGGCTTGCCGATGAACAGGTCGGCTCGGCGCAGGAGCTGCGGCATCTCGTCGGTGAAGCCGAGCACGGTGTAGCGGTCGTCGCCGGGCGTGATGAGGTCCTCGACGCTCCGCCGCAGCGCCTCGTTCCGCCCGCACACGATCGTGGCGGTGAACGGCGACCGGAGGTGCAGTGTCTGTCGGACGACCGCGAGCGCGTAGTCACCGCCGGACGCACCGGCCGAGATGAGCAACATGGGCGGTGCCGCCGGGTCGCGCTCGGCCGGGCCGCTCGGCTGGGCGGCGATGGGGATCCCCGAAGCCACGACCCGGTCGGGCGGGAGCCCCAGGGCCGTCAGCTGGACCCGTCCCTCCTCCCGAGCGAGGAAGAGCGCGTGGAAGGCGCTCGTCAGCCACAGCCCCTGGAAGTCGTAGTCCGTGGTGACGACCGCGGTCCTGGCGTCGACGGCGCCTCGCAGGATGAGGGAGGCCAGCAACTGGGCCGGGAGGAAGTGGGTGCAGATGATCGCCGTGGGCCGGAAGCGTTTGATCGCGCTCACCACCGGCATCGCGTTCGCCCGCGTCCAGGGGTCGAGCGGACCGCGACGACGGAACGGTGCGTCGCTGAGGTCGTAGCCCCACTCCACGAGCCAGGGCGTCTCCTCGACGAGCACGAAGTACCCCTTGCCGAGGACGTCGCGGTACAGGGAGGTACTCGCCTGCAGGACGTCCAGGACCTCGACCTCGGTGACGTCGGGACGCCCGGCGCACGCCTGTTCCACGGCGGCGGCCGCGCTGTTGTGTCCGGACCCGACCCCGGCCGAGAGGATCAGGACGCGTTCCACGCCGTCCGGCCCGGGCTGCTGCTTCGATGTCCTGCGCATGAGCCGATGCTAGCGCGCGGCCTCCGGCGCCAGGGCTGCCTCGTACAGGGCGATGAGGCGGGTGGTCTGCGTCGACTGGCGCAGGGTGCGGGCGAGGCCCGGTGCGACGACGGGCGCGGTACCCGCCTCGACGTCGGCGACGGCGCGGCGGATCGCTTCGGCGAGCGCCTCGACCCCACCGTCCGTCGGCTGCCACATCGAGTCGGCGGGGAGCTCCGCCGCGATGTTCGGGTCACTGATGATCGACGGTGTGCCGAGTGCGGCCGCCTCGAACACGGTCATGCCCTGCGTCTCGAACCCGATCGACGTCTGCACCAGCGCATCGGCGTCGGCGATGGCGCGCAGCGAGTCGGGGTAGGAGACACGTCCGGCGAAGACGACGTGGTCGGCGAGGTCGTGTTCGGCGACGAACGCCTGGGCCTTCGCGAGCAGGAGTCCGGCCCCGTAGAGGCGGAACACCGCGTCGACGTCCGCGAGCCGGACCGCCTCGAGGAACTCCATGAGCCGCTTCTCCTGGCTGAAGCGGCCGATCCACACGAACGACGGCAGCCGGTGCGGTACGTGGAGCGTGGTCGCGCGTTCGTCGAGGATCTCGTCGAGCACCGCGTCGTCGACGCCCGTCGACAGGACCTCGGCGTGGGCGGTCACGCCCTGCTCGCGGAGGACGCGTGCGAAGTGGTGCGACGGCGCGATGACGACGGCAGCACGCTTGGCGAACTCCTGCAGGTAGGACCAGACGCCCGTGGGCAGGGTCGAGAGCCGCGGCCGGAGGACTCTGCGCTGCCACCAGGACAGGGCTCCGACGACGAGGCCCGGCGCCGGCATGGTCTGCTCGATGCCGACGTCCATGCGGTTGTGCATGGTGTGGAGCGCCGGGATCCCGTGCCGTTCGACGTAGCGGTAGGCCGTGAGCGCCTGCCAGAAGTCGGCCTGCACGTGCACGACGTCGACCGGGGGCAGCTCGGCCAGGCGTGCGTCGAGCCAGCGGTCGGTGAGCCGGCCGGGCACGGTCATCGAGTACTCGCGGTCGAGCGTGATGGGGATCGAGGGGGTGTCGAGGTAGTGCGGGTCGTCGTCGTGCGCCTGGTGCATCCGCGGTGAGCACACCGTGACGGTGTGCCCCGCGGCCTCCAGGAAGCGCCGCTGCAGTCGGATCGAGACCTGGGCCCCGCCGGACGACTCGGGGTGCTGGTCGCTGAAGACGAGGATGTGCATGGTCACCAAGGCTACCCGTGGCACCAGGGTCCGAGGTGTCCGGCGCCGCGACTCAGGCTTCGTCGAGGACGGCGACGATCGACTCCTGCAGGTACCCGAGCCAGGCGTAGATCGCCATCATGAGCTGCGGGTCCTGCTCGTCGTCCGACGTCGTCGGGGACGGGTCGAACGGCTCCGCGTCGTCCTCCTCGATGCCGAGTCGAGCCGCGATGGTGAGCCGGGTGTCGTTGAGGAACCGTAGCCAGGTCCAGGCCGTCTCACCCTCGAGGGTCACGGCTGCACCGTCCTCGTGCCCCGCCGGGACCTCGGTCGGCTGACCCGCATCGGACGCGTCGGCGGTGAGCGCCGCCAGGACGGTCCGCGCCGCGGTCACCTTGCCGCCGACGAGGTCGTCGGCGGTGAAGCGTCGGAACTCCGCGGCGGCCTCGGGATCGTCGCGGTACCCCTCCGGCACCAGTCGCGCCATGGCGGGGTCGAGCTCCACGGCGGTCGCCAGCCCGGCGCGCGTCGCGTCCTCGAGCATGTCGACGAGCTGGCTCGCCAGTTGCTCGAGGATCGAGGTCTCCTGCTCGTCGAGGCGGAGCACGACGGGTCCGAGGGGCGGACGGACGAAGGCGCTCATGCGTCGGCCTTCGCGAGCGAGGCCCAGAGCCCGTACCCGTGCATGGCCTCGACGTGGCGCTCCATCTCCTCGCGGTTGCCGGTCGCGACGACCGCGCGGCCCTCGTGGTGCACGGCGAGCATGAGTCGCTCCGCCTCCTCGTGCGTGTAACCGAAGTAGCTGCGGAACACGAGCGAGACGTAGGACATGAGGTTCACCGGGTCGTTCCACACGATGGTGACCCACGGCTGCATGGTGAGGGTCGCCTCGTCGACGATCGGCTGGTCGAGGATCTGCGCCATCCTCCAAGCCTCCCACGATGCGTGCCGAAGCGCCTCCCTGCCTGGGTCCGACTCAGGAAGCGGACGGTGCGCCGGCGCGCGGCTGGCGGAGCGGCAGGGTCACGGTGAAGGTGGAGCCGCGGCCCGGGCGGCTGGACACGGTGATCCAACCATGATGCGCCTCGGTGATGGACTTCACGATCGACAGCCCGAGTCCGACGCCTGGCCGCGCGTCGTCGCGGACCTCCCTGGCCCGGAAGAAGCGATCGAAGAGCTGCCGCTGGTCGTCCGGCGAGATGCCGATGCCGGTGTCCGCGACGTTGACGGTGCAGGTCTCGCCGTCCACCGCGACGGTCACCGCGACCCGTCCACCCCGCGGGGTGTACTTCACCGCGTTCGACAGCAGGTTGTCGAGGACCTGGCGGAGCCGGCCGCCGTCGCCCTCCAGTTCCACGTGGGGAGGGATCTCGGCCCGAACGGCGACACCGGCCTCCGACGCCTGCGGCAGGATCGCGGCCGCGCTCGCCCGGGCGATGTCGGCGACGTCGGTGAGGGCGATGCGCACCCGCATCTCGGCGTCCCCCGCCGCGAGCAGGTCGCCGATGATCGCGTACAGCTGCTCCGCGTTGCGCTGGATCGTCGAGACCTCGCGCTCCAGTCCGAGCTGCCGGAGGTCATGTCCCTCGGTGAGGAGGTCGAGGTAGCCGATGATCGACGTCAACGGGGTGCGGAGCTCGTGCGAGACGTCGATGAGGAACGCTTCGCGCAGCGCCAACGCATTGGCGAGGTCGGTGACGTCGTGCCCGACCGTGATGGTGCCGACGAAGGTGCCGTCGTCGGTGTGCACCTGTCTCGCGTTGCCGATGATGGCGCGCTGGTCTCCCGGCTCGCCGATCCAATACAGTTCGCCGCGGAAGCTCTCCCCGCGCAGCGCCCGGTTGATGACCTGCTTCTCGGGCGACACCCGAGTCTTCCGGTCCGGTCCGTACACGTGGACACCGGCGCGGGTCTTCCGGTCGAACCCGGCCAATTCGGCTTGCTCGTACGTGGCCTCGTTGCGAAGCGCCGCCGTGCCGTCGGGCCGGAAGAAGGCGACGGCGGCGTCGACCGACTCCGAGACCGTCGTCGCGATGGCCGCCGCCTCCGTCGCCGCGGCGAGGGCGATACGCGCCCGTCCCTCATGGGCGCGGAGCTGACGCGCGGCCAGATGCACGGTGACGGTCATGATGAGGACGAGGGCCGGCAGGATGCAGATCGCACCCCACCCGCCCGGCGTCGTCGGCCATGCACCGGCGCGCGCCACCGGGATGAGGGAGACGAAGATCGCTCCGAAGACCGGGACGGGCAGGGCCGAGACCCCGAACCCACCCGCGAGCCAGAGGACCGGGATCACGATGAGGAGACCCGACGTCGGCAGGTTCGGCAGGGTGTCGCGGAAGAAGCCGACGGCGAGGATGTCGATGGTCGGCACCAGCACGAGCAGGCCACGGAGCGCGCCGGACGGTGGCACGGCGAAGAGCAGGGACGTGGCCGCGGCCGTCAGGGAGAGCCCGATGAGGAAGTCGGGCTCCAGCAGGGTCCAGGTCGAGGTCAGGCCGATGTACAGCCCGAGCATCAGGATCGAGGCGATGAACGCGAACTGCGCTCCGGCGAAGAGGTGGTTCGTCCGCGGGAGGGGCGCGGCGGCCGCCGCCGGGACGGAGATGCCGACGGCCGGCGACGCGGGTCGTGGACCGGCGGCAGGTCGAGCCGGGGCGGGCCGGGCCGGGCCGGCTTGAACGTGACCCGCCTGCATGGGGGCTGGCCGGGCGCCGCCACGATCACGGAATCGTGGATCCTGGGGCTGACGCTGGGCCATGGCTGCTCTCCGGAAGGGGACGAGCGATCACCGGGCTCGGGCCGCTCACTCCCGAACCCTACCCGGTGTGCGGACCGCGCTCCGAAACCGTTGACAGCAGGCGGCTCAGGTCGGCACGTGATCGGGCCGCTTGGGCGGGTACACCCAGGTGACCATCACCACCGAGATCATCATGAGGAGGAACCACGACACCAGCTTGGTGAGCGGGACGAGCTGCCAGCCGTCCTCCTGATTCGGGTACAGCCAGGCGCCCGTGATCGTCCCGATGTTCTCCGCGATCCAGATGAAGCAGGCCACGAGCAGGAACGCCAGCAGCACGGGCATGCGGTGCGTCCGACGGAACACGCGGAAGTGCATCATCGTCCGTGCGAACACGAGGAGGACGGCAGCGAGCAGCACCCATCGCAGATCGACGACGTAGTGCTGGCTGAAGAAGTTGACGTAGATGCCGGCGGCGATGATCGTCGTGAGCCACACCCGTGGATAGCGGTCGAACCGCAAGTCGAAGAGCCGGTACACGCGGACCATGTACGACCCGACGGCCGCGTACATGAACCCGGTGTACAACGGCACGGAGCCGAGGTGCAGGACCCCGCCGCCGTCGTACTCCCACGACCCGATCCCGGTCTTGAACAGCTCCATACCCGTCCCGACGACGTGGAACAGGACGATCACCCAGAGTTCGCGACCGGTCTCCAGCCTCGTGGCGATCATGACCACCTGGATGACGATCGCAGCGATGACGAGCGCGTCGTTCCGGGCGAGCCAGGCGTCGTCGGGGTACCAGAGGCGGGCGGCGACGATCACGGCGAGCATCGCTGCGCCGAAGATGCACGCCCACGCCTGTTTCGCCCCGAAGACGAGGAACTCGACGGCTTTCGCCCGCGCACCACCGTCGGGGGCGTCGCGCAGGAGGCGGTTGGCCCGGTCGTCGATCCAGCGCTCGACCGCGGTCAGTTCGTGCTGGTCCGCCCGACGTGCGTCGCGACCCGCTCCGTCTGCGGGGGTGGGCGGCTCGGACATCGGGCCAGCATACGGGCACATTCGGCGCCGCACCTGGGACGTCGGGACCACCCCGACGCGGGCTGCGACGTCGCGCATCGAGCGCCTCTGGAACGCCGCCTGACGCACATGACTCCTGCAACGCCCGTCCGGACTGTCGACGATGCCGGCGATTGAGCGGCCGGTGCTCGTCGAGCGGTCCAAGCAGCAGGAGTTACGGACGCGGCCCGCCGGCGGCCCGGGGGCGCGAGATCGTCACCGTGAACTTCTGGTTGCGCGCGAGCTGCGTCGTCGGGCCGACGAGCCGCTCGAGCGCCGCCCGGTAGCCGAGGTGCGAGTTCCACACGACGGCGAGGGTGCCACCCGGCTGCAGGACACGCGCGGCCTCGGCGAACAGGTCGTGCGCGACGCCCGTGTGCACGGTGGTGCCGCTGTGGAAGGGCGGGTTCAGGACGATGAGGTCGGCTGACGCGTCCGGCTGCATCGACAGGCCGTCGTCGCGGAGCACCGTGATGCGCTCGGCCAGTCGGCGGTCGGCGCCGTCGTTGGCGGCGATGGTCGCGGTGGTCGACGCGACCGCTGCAGCCGACTGGTCGGTCGCGATGACCGCGAGCTCGGGTCGGGCGATGGCGAGCGACACCGCGAGGACGCCGGTGCCGCAGCCGAGGTCGATGGCCGTCCGGGCGTCGGGCGCGATCTCCGGCAGCGCCTCGAGCAGGAAGCGGGTGCCGATGTCGAGCTTCGTGCCGGCGAACGCCGCGCCGGCGGCGGCGATGGTCAGGCCGATGTCGGCATGGTGCTCGGTGCGCAGCGCGGTCGAGGCCGTGGTGTCGGCCTCGTCACGCTCTCCCTCGACGGCGGCGGTCACCGGGTCGCTGGCGCGGAGCACCCGGGACTTCTGCCGGGCGAGGCTCGCGGTGACGGTCGAGAAGCTCCGACCGAGGACCTCGTTCATCGCGGGCGTCAGGTGTTTCACCCGGCCACCCGCCAGGAGGCGGACGTCTGCGGCGCTCCAACGAGCCACGGCGGCGGCGATCTCGTGCAGTGCCTCGAGGTGCTTGGGCAACTGGAGGAGGACGAGCGATGCGCCGGAGAACAGCTCTTCGCCGAGCGGCAGGTTGCGGAAGCCGCCGTCGATGCCGAGCCGTTCGGCGTTGGCTGCGAGGGCACGTTCTCCGACGGCGGCGTCCTGGTGGACCCGGACGTCCGTCGCCCCTATGAGCGCGATGGCGCCGAGGGTCAGGGCCCCGTAGGCGTCGCCGACGACGATGATCTCGCCGGGCGTCGGCACTCGCCCGGCCAGGGCCTCGGCCGCTTCGTCGAGCAGGAGCCGATCGGTCGCGTCGACGGCGAAGAGGTTGGGTGCCTCGTGATCGGGGAACCGGCGCAGCGCGTCGAATGAGAACTCGGGCATCCCCTCAGCGTAACCGGCGGGTCGTGCGCACAGGTTCGCGCGGTCAGGACGCGGGAACCGCCGCCACGGCGTCGATCTCGACGAGCGCTCCCGGGCGTGCCGGGGCGACCGAGACGACCGTCACCGCGGTCCGGCGACCACCCCAGACCGCCGCGGTCGCCGCGTAGCCGTCGGACGGATCGATCCCTGGCGCGAGGTAGATGGTGAGCTTCGCGACGTGCTCCGGCCCGGAGCCGGCCTCGGCGAGCACCGTGAGGACGTTGCGGAGCGCCTGTTCCGTCTGCGGACCGAGGCCGTCGAGGAGTGTGCCCTCGGCGTCGACGCCGTTCTGCCCGCCGATGAACAGCGTCGGGCCGGCCGGGAGGATCATGCCCTGCGCGAAGGCGGGGCTCGTGTACATGGAGGGCGGATCGACGGCGACCGGCGGCGTGGACATGGCTGCTTCCCTTCTGGAGCGGCGACACAGCCTGGACCGGCTGATGCAGCGATTCTGCTCCCGGGGACCGACACCGTCCAGTGGTCAGCCGCGTCGGCGGACGCGTCGAGCCGGCTTCTCCGCCTTCACGGCCCGGAGGACGGCCGGGAAGACGAGGACACCGAGCCCGGCGGAGACGAGGAGGTTGACGACCGTGGCGATGGCGACGCCCTGTCCGAAGGCGCGGACGGTCTCGAGGCCACTGGCGTCCTCGGCGCGGACGGACGCGATCGCACCGAACACGATCACGAGGCTGATGACCGCGAAGATGAGCTGCAGCGGGACGGTGGCCCACATGCCCCAGTGCGTGACGGCTCCTGCGCGACGCACGCCGTGACGCCGCAGGATCCGCAGGCTGAGGGCGATGCCACCGAGGAAGGCGACGACCCCGAGCGCGACGTACCCCCACACCCAGGCACCGAACGGCGGTGTGAGGAAGAGCAGGATGAACCCGAACACGCGCGAGAAGCCGTCGACCCATTCGGCCTCGCCCGCACCGAGCAGGACGCCGACGAGGATCGGGGCGCCGACCACGACGAGCGTCAGCAGCGGAAGCACGCCGGCGACGACACCGAAGTACATGAGCGGGTAGGCGGTCAGTCCGGTCAGCCGGGCGCCGCGCCGCCTCCGGGCCGTCGCGGGTGCGGTCTGCGCCGGGTCCGGCTTCGTCACCACGGGCTGCGCGCTCATGCCCCAACCCTACGCGCACCCGTGGTCGTCATCCATGTGGGATGACGACCACGAGTGCGCTTTCGTCGGTCACTCGGAGAGCGACGGCCGCCAGACGACGACCTCGGTCCGGCGACGGGTGCGGGTACCGCTCCGCATCGGGACGACGCTCCCCTCCATGCCTGCGGCGAACACCCGGTTGCCCGGAGTCCGCAGCAGGGCGTTGGCGAGCGCGTGCTCGAGCTCCCGCACCCGACCCTGGAGCGAGCTGACCTCGTTCTCCAGGGTCAGGATGCGGGAGATGCCCTCGAGGCTGACGCCCTCGGCACTGAGCCTGGACACCTCACGGAGCTGGGCGATGTCGCGCATCGAGTACCTGCGCGACTTCCCGGCGGTCCGCGTCGGCGACACGAGACCGAGCCGGTCGTACTGCCGGAGGGTCTGCGGGTGCATGCCGGCGAGCTCGGCAGCCATCGCGATCGCGAAGACCGGCGAATGCTCGTCCATGCTCCCTGCCCTTCCGTGTGCTGCTGGTTACTAGCCCCGAGCCCGAGCGATGAGTTCGTCGCGGGGGTTGTCCTTCGGCTCCAGCTCGTGGAACCGTTCGAGTGCTTCCTTGGCCTCGCCGCCGAGGTGCGCCGGGACGACGATCTGCACGACGGCCAGGAGGTCGCCGGTGCCCTTCGTCGTCGCGACACCGCGGCCCTTGACGCGGAGGACGCGACCGCTCGGCGTACCGGGGGCGACCCGCAGCTTGACGGGGTCGCCGCCGAGCGTCGGAACCTCGATCGTGGCGCCGAGCGCGGCCTCCACGAAGGTGACCGGCACGGTGACGCGGAGGTTCAGGCCGTCGCGTTCGAACACGGGATGCTTGCGGACACTCACGGTGACCACGATATCGCCGGGTTCGCCGCCGTCCGGACTCGGCTGCCCCTTGCCGCGCAGGCGGATCTTCTGCCCATCCGACACGCCCGCCGGGATCTTCACCTTGATGGTGCGTCCCTCGGAGGTCTGCAGGGAGATGGTGTCGCCCTGCGTGGCCGTGATGAAGTCGATCGTCGTGTGCGCGGTGATGTCGCGGCCGGGCGTGGGTCCGCCGTAGCCGCGGAAGCCACCGGTGGTCTGGCCGAAGCCACCCTGGCCGAACATGCCGCCGAGGATGTCCTCGTACCCCTGCGGGGTCTGCTGGTAGCTGTAGCTCTGGCGACCACCGCCACCACCACCGAACATCGACCCGAAGACGTCCTCGAAGCCGCCCTGGCCGCCGCCGGCACCCGGAGCGGTGAAGCGTGCTCCACCGCCCATGGCGCGGACGGCGTCGTACTCCTTGCGCTGCTCGGGATCGCCGAGGACCGAGTGGGCCTCGCTGATCTCCTTGAACTTCGCCTCGGCCTTCGCATCACCCGGGTTGGAGTCCGGGTGATACTGCCGGGCCAGCTTCCGGTAGACCTTCTTCAGCTCCGCGGGCGTCACGTCCTTCTTGACGCCGAGGACCTTGTAGAAGTCCTTGTCGAACCAGTCCTGACTCGCCATGGCTAGCTCGCCGGGACCGCGACGACCACCTTCGCGGCGCGCAGCAGGGTGGAGCCCAGGTGGTACCCGGTCTCCACGACGTCGAGGACGGTCTCGCCCTCGGCGCCCGGCGTGGGCTGCTGGAAGATGGCCTCGTGCACGTTGGGGTCGAAGGTCTCGCCGACCGCTCCGAACGGCTTCAGCCCGAGCTTCTCGGCAGCGCCGCGGAGCTTGGCCGCGATCTGCGTGAAGGGGGCGTCACCCTCGAGGTCGCCGTGCTTCTCAGCGCGGTCGAGGTCGTCGAGCACCGGGAGCAGGACCTTGGCGACCTCGCCGGTGGTGCGCTCGCGCTCCACCTCACGGCCGGCCTCGGTGCGCTTCCGGTAGTTCGCGTACTCGGCCGTGACGCGCTGCAGGTCGCCGAGGCGTTCTGCAGCGAGCTGCTCGGCCGGGGAGAGGTCGCCGCCCTGAACAGGCTCCTCGGGAGCCGCGTTGAGGATGTCCTCGACGGTCAGCTCGTCGTCGGCGGCCGGTGCGTCGGCGTCGGCGGATTCGGCAGGTGCGCCCGAGGGGGCCGACGCGTCGGCGTCAACCCCCTCGGTGCCAGGCTGACGAACCTCGCCGGTCTCCGGGTCGATCCGTCGCTTGTCACGAATGATGGGATCGTCCTGGTTCTGGTTCTGGTTCTCGTCAGTCATGGTTACTTCTTGTCCTTGTCGTCTTCGTCCTCGACGACCTCGGCGTCGACGACGTCCTCATCGGAGGTCGCCTCCTCAGCCGGGGCCTCGGTTCCTGCGGCGGACTCGGAGGCCTGCGCCTGGGCGTAGATCGCCTCGCCGAGCTTGACCTGGCTCTCGTTGAGCTTGTCGAACGCGGTCTTCACCGCGTCCTCGTCCTCACCGGCGAGCGCGCTCTTCAGGGCGTCGACATCGGCCTGGACGTCGGTCTTGACGTCCTCGGGCAGCTTGTCGTCGTTCTCCTTGATGAGCTTGTCGATCGAGTAGGCGAGCTGCTCGGCGCTGTTGCGGACCTCGGCCTGCTCGCGGCGGGCCTTGTCGTCCGCAGCGTGCTCCTCGGCCTCGCGGACCATGCGCTCGATGTCCTCCTTGCCGAGGGACGAGCCACCGGTGATAGTCATCGACTGCTCCTTGCCGGTGCCCTTGTCTTTCGCGGACACGTGCACGATGCCGTTGGCGTCGATGTCGAAGGTGACCTCGACCTGCGGCACACCGCGCGGAGCCGGCGCGATGCCGGTCAACTCGAAGGTGCCGAGGTTCTTGTTGTCGCGGGTGAACTCGCGCTCGCCCTGGAAGACCTGGATCGCGACGGACGGCTGGTTGTCGTCGGCCGTGGTGAAGGTCTCGCTCCGCTTCGTGGGGATCGCGGTGTTGCGCTCGATGAGCTTCGTCATGATGCCACCCTTGGTCTCGATACCGAGCGACAGGGGGGTGACGTCGATGAGCAGCACGTCCTTGCGCTCACCCTTCAGCACACCGGCCTGCAGGGCTGCGCCGACGGCGACGACCTCGTCAGGGTTGACGCCCTTGTTGGGCTCCTGACCACCGGTGAGCTTCTTGACGAGCTCCGCGACGGCGGGCATGCGGGTCGATCCACCGACGAGCACGACGTGTGCGATGTCGGAGACCTTCACGCCGGCCTCGGCGATGACGTCGTTGAACGGCTTGCGGGTGCGCTCGAGCAGGTCCTGCGTGAGCTCCTCGAACTTGGCGCGGGAGAGCGTCTCGTCGAGGTTCGCCGGGCCGTTCTCCGTGAGGGAGAGGTACGGGAGCTGAATCGAGGTCGACATCGAGGAGCTGAGCTCCTTCTTCGCCTGCTCGGCGGCTTCCTTGAGGCGCTGCTTCGCGATCTTGTCGCCCGAGACGTCGACACCGGTCGAGTCCTTGAAACGCTTGATCAGGTAGTCGACGACGCGCTGGTCCCAGTCGTCTCCACCGAGGCGGTTGTCACCGGAGGTGGAGCGGACCTGGATGGTGGAGAAGTCGTCGTCCTTGCCCACTTCGAGCAGCGAGACGTCGAAGGTACCGCCACCGAGGTCGAAGACGAGGATGAGCTCGTCCTCCTTGCCGCGGTCGAGACCGTAGGCGAGGGCTGCGGCGGTCGGCTCGTTGATGATGCGGAGCACGTTGAGGCCTGCGACCTCACCGGCCTCCTTCGTGGCCTGACGCTCGGCGTCGTTGAAGTAGGCGGGGACGGTGATGACCGCGTCGGTCACGGTGTCGCCCAGGTACTGCTCGGCGTCGCGCTTCAGCTTCGCGAGGATGCGGGCGGAGAGCTCCTGCGGCGTGTACTTCTTGCCGTCGACGTCGAACTTCCAGTCGGTGCCCATGTGGCGCTTGACGCTCGCGATGGTGCGGTCGACGTTGGTGACGGCCTGGCGCTTCGCGGTCTCGCCGACGAGCACCTCGCCGTCCTTGGTGAATGCGACGACGGAGGGGGTGGTGCGGAAGCCCTCGGCGTTGGCGATGACGGTGGGTTCTCCACCTTCGAGGACGGCGACCACCGAGTTGGTGGTACCGAGGTCGATGCCTACTGCACGTGCCATGTGTTGGTTCTCCTTGTGTTGGCTGCCGGTTCGGAACTCGTCGACTCGGGCGGCATGCAGATGGCGTCCGGCCGACTCGACGAGCTCGGCACCGAGCTGATTGGTGGGGTGATGCTGGTATGACGTCGAGACTTGAGCCCCGATGACTCAATGCTACCGAGGCCTGGTTTCGACGTCAAGAAAGTTGAGTCCGCCTGGCTCAACTCCCAGCGGATGGCCAGGGTGACCACGACCCAGGTGCCCTTCGGCAAGCTCAGGGACCGAGACGGGGAACAATCCGGGAGTGACGACAGGCCCAGGGTCCGGAGGTCCGGTCCCTGAGCCTGTCGATCCATTTCCCCGCCTAGGCGGCGTCCACCACCACCACGGAACGCTCCGTGACGACGATCTTCCCGCCGACCGCGTCGACGTGCACGGTCGAGCCGTCGCCGACCCCGCCGCCCACGACGAGCTCGGCGATGCGGTCGTCGACCTCACGCTGGATGAGGCGACGCAGGGGACGTGCCCCGTACTCCGGCTCGTAGCCGAGCTCCGCGAGGAGGGTGAGCGCTTCCGGAGTCGTCTCGAGAGACGCACCGCGTGCGGCCAACCGCTCGGTCGTACGGCCGAGCATCAGTCCGACGATCTCCTGCAGCTGCTGCTGGTCGAGCTTGCGGAAGAGGACGACCTCATCGATGCGGTTGAGGAACTCCGGACGCATCGCTTCGCGCAGTTTGCCCATGACCCGGGCACGCAGCGCCTCCTCGGAGCCGAAGCCCGTCGGGTCGTCGGCGCCACCGGCCACGAAGCCCATCGCTCCGGACCGCGAGGTCAGGAACTCGGAGCCGAGGTTCGACGTCATGACGACGACCGTGTTGCGGAAGTCGATCGTCCGCCCCTGACCGTCCGTCAGGCGACCGTCGTCGAGCACCTGCAGGAGCAGGTTGAAGACCTCCGGGTGCGCCTTCTCGATCTCGTCGAACAGCACGATCGAGTAGGGGTTCCGACGCACGCGCTCGGTGAGCTGGCCCGCCTCGTCGAACCCGACGTACCCGGGAGGGGCACCGACGAGTCGCGACACCGTGTGACGTTCGCCGAACTCACTCATGTCGAAGCGGATCACGGAGTGCTCGTCCGCGAAGAGGGATCCGGCGAGCGCCTTCGCGAGTTCCGTCTTGCCGACGCCGGTGGGGCCGAGGAACAGGAAGCTGCCGACAGGGCGGTTCGCGTCCCCCATGCCCGTGCGGTTGCGACGGACGGCCTTCGAGACCGCGGTCACGGCGTCGTGCTGGCCGATGACGCGAGCGTGCAGTTCGTCCTCGAGGCCGGCGAGACGTTCCCGCTCACCCTCCGTGAGCCGACTGACCGGGATGCCGGTGGCACGGGACACGACGCCGGCGATCTGCGCCTCGTCGACGACCGCGTCGCGGTCGGTGCGCGCGCCGGGGCCGCTGGAAGCGGCGTCGAGCTTCGCCTGGACGGCGGTGATCTCGTCGCGGATGCGCGAGGCCTCCTCGTAGTGCTCGGCCGACACGGCGGCGTTCTTCGACGCCTCGAGTGTCGCGAGCTCCTCGACGAGGGCGCTCACGTCGACCGCCTTCCCGAGCCGCAACCGCAGCCGGGCTCCGGCCTGGTCGACGAGGTCGATGGCCTTGTCTGGCAGGACGCGGTCGGGCAGGTAGCGGGCCGAGAGCTCGACGGCTGCGCGGAGGGCGTCGTCGGTGAAGCGGACGTCGTGGTGCTCCTCGTACGCCGGACGGAGACCGTCGAGGATGAGGACGGCGTCCTCGATCGACGGCTCGCCGACGCGCACGGGCTGGAAGCGGCGTTCGAGCGCCGGGTCCTTCTCGATCCCGCGGTACTCACGGAGCGTGGTCGCACCGATGAGGTGCAGCTCACCGCGAGCGAGACGCGGCTTGAGCATGTTCCCGGCGTCCATGCCGCCCTCGCCGGAACCTCCGGCGCCGACGACGGTGTGGACCTCGTCGATGAAGACGATCAGCTCGGAGCGGTTGGCTGCGATCTCGTCGAGCAGACCGGTGAGGCGCTCCTCGAAGTCACCGCGGTAGCGGGTTCCGGCGACCATGGCCGGCAGGTCGAGTGAGACGACGCGCTTGCCGCGCAACTGCTCCGGGACGCCGCCGTCGACGATCGCCTGGGCGAGCCCCTCGACGACCGCCGTCTTGCCGACGCCGGCCTCGCCGACGAGGACGGGGTTGTTCTTCGTGCGGCGGGAGAGGATCTCGATGGTCTGCTCGATCTCCTCGGAACGTCCGATGACGGGGTCGAGCGACCCGCCGGCGGCGAGCGCCGTGAGGTCGGTGCCGAAGCGGTCGATCATCGGGGTGTCCGAGTCGAGGTCGTCCGCATCGCGGTCGTCCCGGTCGTCGGTGGCGACGCCGGGGTCGCCGACGGTCTGGCGCATGCCCTGGGTCAGCGCCTCCGCCGTGACGCCGGCGCGGGCGAGGACCTCACCGGCGGGCGAGTCCTGGTTGATGACGAGCGCGAAGAAGAGGTGCTCGGGGTCGACGTAGGTCGACCCGGCGGCGCGGGCCACCTGGTAGGCGTGGAACAGCGCGCGCTGGGCCGACGGCGTGATGGCCGGGTCCTTGACGCTCGGCGAGGACGCCTGCGGCAGGCGCTGCTCGGCGGCCTTGGCGATGACCTTCGGGTCGACGCCGAGGCGCGCGACGGCGTCCTTCGCGGGCTCCTCGCTCACGATGACGCGCAGGATGTGCAGCGCGTCGAGCTCGTTCTGGCCGCGCTCGAGCGCGAACCGGCCGGCGCGCTGCAGGATCTCCTGCGTCCGCGCGGTGAGGAAGCGGCTGAGGTCGATGGTCCGCGCCGAACGCGCCCGCTCGCCCTCGAGGTATCGGGCGAGGAAGTCGTCGAACGACGACGATCCGCCGTCTGCTGCTGCGCCGCCCTGGGTGAAGTCTTCGGGCACGTGAACCTCCTGGATTCAAACTTGAGTGTCGTACGCTCAAGTCCAACGCGGGGTGCCCGAAGCTATTCCCGGCAACGATCCTCGTCCCAGCGAACCTTCAGCGAGGGAGCCTGTCCACCGCCGCTCGACGATGCTCCAGCGCCGCGGGCAAAGCGAGGGCGGCAGCCAGCACACAGAAGCCTCCAGCGCCGACCGCGAGGCCTGGCGCGACGGCGAGCACCGGGCGCGCCCCCTCTTCGAGGCGACCGAACGCCTCAGCCTCCACCGCTGAGACAGCCGCTGCCGTCAGGAGCCCGAGGAACGTCGCGGTCACGGCATACATGAAGGCTTCGACGACGCCGGCTCCGACGATCGAGCGGTGACTGACGCCGCCCACAGCCAGCAGCGCCCGCTCGTGCACCCGCTCACGAGCAGCCATCACCACGACCGTCGCGGTGCCGGCGATCGCCAGGACGACCGTCGGACCGAGAATGGTCCAGACACCGGAGTGGTTGATGCCGTGCTCGCCGGCGGACACAAGCCCGGCCGCCCTCCTGGCGGAATCGGCGGTCTCGAACACGGTGTAGATCGAATTCGCGAGGGCGACCGCGACGTAGAGCGGAACGAGGGAGACGCCTACACGATCCAAGCGGAAGGCGCAGCCACGACGCGCGAGGTACCAAGCCGTCGACCATCGACGTGGGACGATCCATGTCCACGCCGCGAGGAACATCGCAGCGATCCGCGAGACGTGCAGCGCGATCAGCGGGATGATCAGCAACGACAGGAGCATCGCGAGGCCGACTAGGAGACCGAGCCGACTGGACACGTCGCCGCTCGCCGTACCGACCATTCCGGCCGCCACGGCGAGGACCGCCGCCGACATGACCAGGCTGAGCGCGAGCCTGAACGCGGTCGGGCGACGGCGGACGACTTCCGCGCTCAGGACCGCGTCGACCGCCGGTACCCGGAGGATCGAGCCGGCACCTTGCAGACCGGCGAGCAACAGGATGCCGATGAGCAGTGCCCAGGTCGACAGGAGCACCAGCGTGCTCGCCGGGGCATCGACGATCGCGGCGACCGCGTTGGCCTGCAGGACCCAGCCGGTGAACCGCGGTGCGACCAATAGGGCCAGTGGCAGCCCGAGCGCTCCGCCCACGGTCCCGAGCACGATCAGCTGCGATACAAGGACGCCGGCGATCCGCACTGACGACATCCCCGCGAGCTTCCAGGTCGCGAACGGTCGACGCTGGAGTTGCACCGCCAAGGAGACCGCGCTCGAGGTGATGACGAAGACCGCGAGCGAGGCCATCCCGTACATCGGCGTGCTCAGATTCCGGACGATGCGCTGTTCCCGGACGGGCAGCCGACCGGCGGCCTCCACGAGCACTCCCACGCTGACAAGGAGCGCGTTCGCGAGTGCCAGGAACAGGAGCAGGGAGATCCACACCCGCCACTGATGCAGGAGTGTGCGGAGAACGAGACCGGCCATCGTCATGCTCCCACGGACGTATGGACACTGTCCGCGCGGGCCGTTTCGATGGCGGACCAGAGCGCCTCCGGGGTGGCGGACGTCAGCTCAGCGTGGACGGAACCGTCACAGAGGACCAGCACACGATCCGCACGCGCAGCAGCGTCGAGGTCATGGGTCACCATCACCATCGTGCGTTCGGGACCGAGCGATCCGAACAGGAGGTCGAGCACGACCCGTCCTGACGACGTGTCAAGTGCACCGGTGGGTTCGTCGGCGAAGACCAATTCAGCCTGCGACAGCAACACCCGGCCGATCGCGACGCGCTGCCGTTCACCGCCTGACAGCTCGTCCGGGCGATGCCGGAGGCGCGACGACAGTCCGATGTCTGCGGCGACATCTGCGACCGCCTGACGCCCGGCTGCGCGACCGGCGAAGAGCGCGGGCAACGCGAGGTTGTCCCGCGCGTTGATGGAGGGGATCAGGTTGTAGTCCTGGAACACGAAGCCGACGGACCGCCGCCGGAATCGGGAACGACCCCATTCGGTCAGGGATGACAGCTCCGTCCCCAACGCCACGACGCTTCCACGTGTCGGAGCTCGGAGACCAGATAGGCAGTGCAGGAGTGTCGACTTCCCGGATCCCGAGGGCCCGACGACCGCCAACGACTCACCGGCGGCTACAGAAAGACTCACCCCCCGCAACACGTGGACCGGGTCGCGGCGATGCAGCGAATAGCTGAAGGAGAGATCGCGTGCTTCAAGGCTCATCGTTGCAGTGTCTTTCGTCGTTCAGGCACGGTGTCTCCACCAGCTCAGGTCGGTCGTGAGCATCGGGGCTGCTGCGCTCGATGTCCTCGTGTGCGCAGCAGCCCCCCCCCCCCCCCCCCTCATCAGCCGCCCGCGCACGCGAACAGGCTGGCCGAACTCTCCGGCTGGTTTTCGCCGCAGGCCCACCAGCTCCAGTTGCTGCCTAGCGTTCCGATGCCGCGATGCGCATCACGGCGCTGAAGGTCGAGAACCTTGTTCATGTTCATCACCTCCTCTCCGATCAAGACCGAGCGAACCCTGCGCTCGCTCGAACAGCCCGGGCTGCTGCATCAGCGGCAGCCAGGACAGGTCTCTTTGACGTTGTGCTGTGAGCGCGGCGAGGATACCTGCACTTCCAGTCGCCAAGTCGCTGGACAATCGGAGGTAGTTCTCTCCGGGAAACTGCACCGATCGTCTCCAACACAAGGCGTCGTGAGCGAGAGCGCTTCGTTGGAATTCAGCGCCGTCAGTAGCGATCGGAGCGCGATCAGCCGCGAGCGCTGCGAGTATCCCCGCACGGCCGTTGAAGAGACCAGAGAACGCGTACGTGTGGCTCGCGCAGGCGCGTCGCAGTCCCGCTGTCACAAGCGAGACGTCGTCACCGAGGTCGACCCGGTCCTGCAATTGCGCGATTGCCACAAGAACCCCCGCGCTGCCTCGGGCAAGATACGGAAGTGTTCTCCCGTTCTCCGTGTCCTCAATTCCCACGAGGTCATCAGCGTAAGAACGCGTCCGAGAAAGGTCGCGCTCGACTGCTCGGATAGCGAGTCGCATTGCGCCGAAGTCATCGTGGTGTCGCGCGAGCGTGGACAAGAACAAGGAGATACCCGACCATCCGAACAACAGCCCTGCCCGACGGTCGAGTGCCTCAGATGCGCTGGATTCACCGTCGGAGAACAGCTGTGCCGAAATGCGGGCGGCGCACTCCAGCGCAATCTCGAAGTACTCCGAGTCTTCATACTCGAGCGCTGCGCCGACGGCTGACAGGCCGATCCCTGCGAGTCCGCCGAACAGGTTGAGGCTACGCGTCCTGCCTCGCGCCTGCAATGAGCGATCGATATGGCGCTTCGCCGCATCGTGTGCACCAAGTTCGCTGAGTGCTGCAGCGACGCCCGCAAGGCCGTTGAACAAACCGGGTTTCGTATCGGGAGGTGAGGTATCGGCCGCGGCGACGAGCCATTCAGTGAGGTCTGACGTGATGTCGACATCCGCGCGCGCCAGGGAGAGCAACACTCCGGCAGCCCCGTTCGCAACGTTCACCGTTCCGAACGGGTCGGCTTGGGCCACATCGCCAGGAAAGAGTGCGCCGGACGTTGCACGGAGGGACGCCAGAATACCCTGAGCAAGTCGATCACGCGTCACTGGGTCTCCCAGCCGTTCAACGTCCCACACGGATGGCGACTCGGCCGGTGTCAGTTCGACCTGAGTCGTCAATTCACGCGGCAGTTTGACACAAGCGCGACGGATGATTTCCGCTGCCCTCGAGCCAAACGTCGCCGAGACCATGTCTATAGTCCTGTACCAGTGACCTGGGGCGAGTATCTCGATCGACCTGTTGACCTGGAAGAGGGACGCGGCGATACGTGACACTGCGAACCAGTCAGCTTCTGCAGCGGTGTACCCGTCCGGCGGAGCGTAACCCAGCGCGTTGAAGCTCGACCGCGTTCGACTATTCGGTTGCCGTCCGTCCTCGAGGTCGATGAGGCGAACCGACAGGTCGGCAAGCACAAGGACGTTGCCGGGGTGCAGATCACCAGCAACCGCTCCCTGCTGATGAAGCATCGCAACGCACCGTTCGATCGAACTCATGATGCGATCCACACAATCGACGAAGCGGGACTGCTCATCACTGGCCAGGCGTTCCCGACTGAATGGATAGTTTTTCGCCCCCCATGCACTCAGCGGCTCCCCTGGGACGTGCTCCATCTCGAGAAAGCGGTGTTCCCAAGCGGTGAACATCCGGATGGGCCGCGGAGCAATCTCAAGATGTGCCACGTGCGACAGCGTTTCACCCTCGACATTGAGCCGTTCGACTGCATCGCGTCCGCGCGCGTCTAGGCCAGCAAGAGGCCTTGCTTCTTTCACGATCGAGCGGACGGCCCCTCCACCTGACGATGCCTCGTAGACTCCTCCGCTGTTCGAGAACTTCAGCGGGGTGAGCAAGTCATAGTCATCGAGAGGTGACTGCTCGGCAGGCACCTCACGGAAGATCTTGATGGCGTGTCGTACTTTGTCCGTCATTTGAACCTCGGCAGGCATGTCGAAGTACGGCACGCGAAGGTCGGCGATCAGTCGGAACCCATCGCCGACGAGAGAAAGCACGGGCTCATCGGTTGCATCTGGGACCATCAGGGGCATGAATCCGCCGTAGCGGAGATACAGCGGACCGTCGCCGACTCTCACATCGCTCAGGATGAATGGTCCTGGCCGACCACTGAGACATGCGGAGAGGGTGTCAATCAGGCGATCCAGTTGATGAGCATCGCACGGATAGACAGTCACGAACTTTCCGCTCGCAGCCCTGTCGGCGCTCTTCGAGTTTCGTGCCACGAGACCGTCGCGGGTCGGAACGAACTTGAACGACGCGCTCATCGCCACACATACGTCAACTGTGGCCTGCAGCGTCTCAGCGGCCGCGTCAGGAGTCGCGGAGACGTGAATCTTCCAACCCTGAACGGGTAGGTCCACGTCTGGTGGAGCGCACATCTCCCAGCCGTTTTGCCGGAAGCGCCGCCAGTCGTTGGGGATACCTTGTGGCTGGAACCCGTCGCCGCGCTGCTGCGCCTTCGCAGACGAGTAGAAGGGCAGCTCCGGATGACTGAACTGGAAATACCTCTGGTCCACGAAGCGCCCTCCCTTGTTTGATATTTCAAATGTAGAGTTTAAGATGGTCGACCGCAAGGGCCTCTCTCCGCGCTACCGCCCGTTCACCACGCGGCACTAGCCTCAGTGCATGAGCACGACTCCCCCAGGTGGCACCGACGACACCGGCCGGACAGGCGGGCACGGCGACGAGGCCCCGCGTCTCGGATCCCGGCCCCGCAACTTCCCGCCACCACCGCTCGTCACCCCCGACGCCGCAGCGGCCACCGTCGACCTCGACACCTCGCAGGTCGCCGCAGTGAAGGCGCAGGCGGGCCGGAAGGGTCGCATCTTCGCGTGGAGCCTGTGGGACTGGGGCTCGGCGTCGTTCAACGCGGTCGTCACCACCTTCGTGTTCACCGTCTATCTGACGAGCGACTCCTTCGGCGAGGAGGCCGCGGTGTCGGCGTCGCTCGGGTGGGCGCTCGCGGCCGCCGGGCTGCTGATCGCGATCCTCGCGCCGGTCGTCGGCCAGCGGTCGGACTCCGCCGGTCGACGGAAGTTCTGGCTCGGCTTCAACACCTACGTCGTCGTCGCGGTCACCGCGCTCCTCTTCTTCGTCGCCCCCGATCCGGACTTCCTCTGGCTGGGCCTCGTCCTCCTCGCGGTCGGCAACATCGTGTTCGAGTTCGCCGGCGTCAACTACAACGCGATGCTCGCCCAGGTGTCGACGCCCACCTCCATCGGCAAGGTCTCCGGTCTCGGCTGGGGCATGGGGTACATCGGCGGCATCGTGCTGCTGCTCATCGTGTACTTCGGCTTCATCTCCCCCGAGGTCGGACTCTTCGGCGTCACCGGCGAGGACGGCATGGACGTCCGCGTCGCGATGCTCGTGTCCGCGGCGTGGTTCGGGGTCTTCGCCCTGCCCGTGCTGCTCGCCGTGCCCGAGTACCACGCGCCCCAGGCCGTCGCCCGGCCGCACGTCGGGTTCTTCGCCTCCTACGGCGTCCTCGCCAAGAGCATCGCGGAACTCTGGCGCGACAGCCGACAGACGCTCTACTTCCTGCTCGCGAGCGCCGTGTTCCGCGACGGGCTCGCCGGCGTCTTCACCTTCGGTGGCGTCCTGGCCGCAGGGACCTTCGGCTTCTCACCCGGCGAGGTGATCATCTTCGCGATCGCCGCCAACGTCGTCGCCGGGATCGCGACGATCACGATCGGCCTGCTCGACGACAAGGTGGGGCCGAAACCCGTCATCGTCGCGTCGCTCATCGGCCTCGTCGTCGCGGGAAGCGCCGTGTTCTTCCTCCACGAGGGCGGCGCGACGATCTTCTGGATCTTCGGGCTCATGCTGTGCCTGTTCGTCGGCCCTGCACAGTCGGCGAGCCGCTCGTTCCTGGCGCGCATCATCCCCGAGGGCCGCGAGGGTGAGGTCTTCGGCCTCTACGCCACGACCGGCCGCGCCGTGTCCTTCCTCGCACCGACCGCCTTCGCACTGTTCGTCACGCTTGGCGGGGCGCAGTTCTGGGGGATCCTCGGGATCGTGCTCGTGCTGCTCATCGGCCTCGGACTGCTGATCCCGGTGCACGCGAAGCAGGGGCGGCTCAGCTCGCGGGCCTGATGCACGGCTCCGGTGAGCCGACCGAAGGGTCCATCAGCTTGATTTCGTAATTACGATATTTGTACACTTGGGTCATGACGACCATCGACCCCGGCGATCACGAGGCACGTCTCGCGCGTCTCGAAGCCGCCGTGTTCGCCCGACCGGCCGATGAGGACACGACCACCGAGCGACCGGATGAGGTTGCGTCCGCAGCCGCGACGGGCGATGCCGACGACACCTTCTGGGCGCTCCACGGGCTCGAACAGCGCACGGCCGAGCTCGAGCACGGGGCGGTCCTCTTCACCGGCTCGGTCGTCGCCGACGGCGGACCCGTGCAGTGGCAGTACGCCAGAGCGACCGACGACCTCCTCGCGCTCGGCGACGACCCCGACGCCGTGGAATCAGCAGGTTCCGGTCCACTCGCGACCGCGGCATCGCGGCTCGCAGCCATCGGCTCCCCCGTCCGGCTGCAGCTGCTCCTGGCCGTCGCCAACGGCACCTCCGCACTCGCGGACCTCGGCGAACTCGACGGCATCGGGACGACCGGCCAGGTCTACCACCACGTCCGCGTCCTGACCGCCGCCGGCTGGCTGCAACCCGCCGGCCGCGGACGGGTCGCGGTCCCACCCATGCGACTCGTCCCGCTGCTCGTCGCCGTCGCCGCCATGGAATGACCACCGACCCCAGGAAGGACCCCGCATGACCGCCACACCACGCAGCACGTCCCGACCCAGACGGGTCTGGGTCATCGCCGCCATCAGCACCGCTGTCGCCCTCGCGGCTGGACTCGTATTCCGACCAGGACCCTCGACGCTTCCCGCGGAGGCCGCCGGCGACGCCGAACTCGCGGCGACCGTCCGCGAACTCGCCGGCCCCGACCGCAAGGCCGTGCTGGCCGTCGTCGTCACCCCGGACGGCACCCGCACCGCGACGATCGGCGCCCAGCCGGACGCCCGGTTCGAGATCGGGTCGGTGAGCAAGGCCTTCACGGGACTGTTGCTCGCCGACGCGATCGAGCGTGGCGAGGTCACCCCGGACACCAGGCTCGGTGACCTCCTCGAACTGGGCGACGCACCCGCGGCGGACGTCACCCTCGAGCAGCTCGCCACCCACACCTCCGGTCTGCCACGCCTGCCGATGGATCTCTCGACGATCCTCTCCTCAGCGTGGTTCGCACTCACGACGGCGAACCCGTACGGAGAGGACCTCGAGAAGCTGCTCGAACAGGCGCGGTCCGCGTCCCTCGACACCCCGAAGGGCACCTACTCCAACCTCGGCTTCGAACTGCTCGGCGCCGCCCTCGGCTCGGCCGCCGGCACCAGCTACGCCGACCTCCTCGAGGAGCGGATCACCGGTCCGATGGGACTCGACTCGACCAGCCCCGTGAGCGATGCAGCAGAGCTCGGCGACCACGACCTCCTCGGTGAGACCGCCGGCGGACGGACCGCCGCAGCATGGACCGGCACGGCGATCGGGCCTGCCGGTGGCATCCGCTCGGACACGGCGGATCTCGCCCGCTTCGCGGAACGACTGGCCGACGGCAGCGCGCCGGGCATCGGGGCGCTCGCCCCACAGACGGCGTTCGGCGATCGCGAGATCGGCTGGGCCTGGATCACCGATCGGAAGGCGATCGACGGTGAGGACCTCGTCTGGCACAACGGCGCCACGGGCGGCTTCGCCTCCTTCGTCGGCGTCGTCCCGGCGACCGGCACCACGGTGGTCCTCGTCTCGGCGACCCAGGAGTCGGTCGATGCGGCCGGTGTCGCCCTCCTCGAGCAGATCGGAGCAGCACGATGATCGAGATCCTCATACCCGCCGTCGTCGCCCTCGTCATCGCCTGGTTCCTCGCCCTCCAGGTCGCGCATGCGTGGAGTACGGGACGCTGGGCGGCGACCGAGCGCTACCGGCTGGTCGCCGACGCGGTCGACAGCATCGTGATCCTCGCCCTCGTGCGCGCCCTCGCCGCGCCGGTCGGCGTCTGGTCCTGGGCGTGGGTCATCGCCGTCGCGATCATCGGCTTCGGACTCGCCGGAGCCGCCCTGCGCTGGCGGTCACTCCCGTGGCACGCGCCCAAACCGAAGCGCTCACTCGACGAGCACGGGGCGACGGTCGAGACCGCGGTCGCGCCGAAGGACCGCCGGCGGCAGGTCCAGGCCGGTGTCTACGGTGTGGTCGGCGTCGCGATCGTCGCGCTCTGCTGGTGACCGCACCGAACCGCTTCACGCCGTGCGCGTCACGAGGCCCTTCCGCAGCGTGACGTTCCCGTAGGTCCTGGTCTCGCCCGTGCGGATGATGAGGAAGGCTGTGGCGGCCTCGTCGTAGTAGGCGAACCGGTCGACGAAACGCACGGCGTCCTCGGTCGTGCCGGCGGCGGCGATGAGTTCCCGCTGGACGTCGAGCACCGTGCCGTCGGCACTCGTCATGAGGTCGAGCACGGGTTCGTCGTCGAGCGGGATCACCGTGCGCACCGCCCGGAGGACCTCCGGCGTCGACAGCGTCGGGAGCACGACGACGCGTTCGCCGAGTCGAGCGGCCGGGAAGTGCGCGTCGGCGATCACCACCGTGTCCGAATGCCCCATCGCGTCCAGGTGCAGCAGCAGTTCGCCGCTCAGCACCGGGTCGATCCCTGTCAGCATGGTGACCTCCTCGTCATGGTTCCGTGTCCATCCGTCTGCCCGATCATGTCAGTCCGTCGTCGCCGACGGCCCGCGGGGGTCGAGCCGGTAGACGCGCGTCGCCGTCCCGCCACGGAGTGCATCGCGTTCCGACGGCGACAATTCGTCGACGAGACCGGACAGCTCGTGCCAGACCGCACCGTACCCGCCGCTCGTGACGGTCATCGGCCAGTCACTGCCGAGCATCAACCGCTCGGGCCCGAAGCAGGCGAGCGCGGTGTCCCAGGCCCGACGCACGTCGGCCGCCACGAACGGCCGACCGGCACGGTTGAGGCCGGACACCTTCGCGACCACGTTCGGTGGCTCCGCCGCCGCGGCCAGCTCGGTCGCCCAGCGTTCGAAGGCCTCGTCGTCGCGCGGCGGCTTCGCGAGGTGGTCGACGACGAGCGTCAGCCCCTCCTCCAGCCGCGCGAGTCCGGTGGCGTCGCTGAGCAGGCGCGGGAAGGCGTTCGGGAGGTCGAGCGGAAGCCCACGGTCCGCGAGGACCGCCGCCAACCGGCGGGCGGGGGCGGCCAGGAGCAGGCCGTCCCGGGGATCGTCGTGCAGCAGCTGACGAATGCCGCGGAACCGTGGATGCGCGCCCCAACGGTCGAGCAGCACCTCGGCCCGCTTCGCGTCGTCGATCGGCACCCAGCCGACGACGCCGGCCACCCAATCGAAAGCGTCCGATGCACTGAGCATGGACATCGTGTCGAGCTCGGTGTCGTCGGCCTGGACGAGGATCGCCGCATCGACGCCGGCCGCCTGCAGCTCTGCGGCCGCACGCTCCGGCGTGAAGTCCTCGCGAAGCGACTCGTCGGCCGAAGCGAGCCAGTGATACCCGTCGGCGCGATTCCACAGATGGAGGTGCGCGTCGATCGTCCGCATCAGCCGAGCAGCCCTCTGGTGCGCAGCTCCGTCCAGAAGGTCTCGGGGATCGGTGCCTCGAAGCGCTCCACGTTCTGGATGATCTGCTCCGGCCGCGAGGCGCCGACCGCGACCGTCCGCACGGCAGGGTGGCGGAGCGGGAACTGGAGGGCGGCTGCGGGCAGTTCGACGTCGAACCGACGGCAGATCTCGGCGATGTCGACGGCGCGGTCGAAGACCTCCGGCGGGACGGCACCGTACTCGTAGCGGCCATCCGGGTCCGGCACGGCGCGGGCCAGCAGGCCCGAGTTGAACACCGAGGCGGCGACCACCCCGACGCCGTGTTCCAGACAGGCGGGCAGCAGCTCGTCGGCCGCCGGTTGCTCGGCGAGCGTGTACCGTCCGGCGATCATGATGAGGTCGGTCAGGCCCGTGCGCACCGCGGCGAGCAGGGACGCGACGTCCATCGATCCGATCCCGACCGCGCCGACGAGTCCTTCGTCGCGGAGTGCGGCGAGCGCCGGTATCCCTTCGGAGATCCCGGACTCCGGATCGTTGCGTTCGGGGTCGTGGAGGTAGAGCACGTCGACGTGGCCGAGTCCGAGTCGTTCGAGGGACTCGTCGAGCGAGCGCCGCACGCCGGCCTCGCTCGCGTCCCACTCGCGCCGCACGGTCGCCGGGACGACGAAGTCGTTGTCGGTATCGAGCGCACCCTCCCCCGCGGGGTTCGGCACGAGGAGACGGCCGACCTTGGTGGACAGGACGTACTCGTCGCGCGGTTTCGTCCGCAGGAAGGCGCCGAGCCGACGCTCGGAGAGACCGAGGCCGTAGTGCGGAGCCGTGTCGTAGAAGCGGACGCCGTGTTCCCAGGCCGCATCGAGGATCGCCCAGGCCTCCTCATCGCTGAGCTCGCGGTAGAGGTTGCCGAGATTGGCGGCGCCGTACGCGAGCCGCGGGACGAGCAGGTCAGGCACCGGCGCCCCGGAAGGTGAATTCGGCGATCGACGTCGCGAGCATCTCCGAACCGCCGCCGGGGGCGAGCGGCGCGCGGTACCGCCCGGCGACGATCTCGACGGGCTCGACGAAGTGCTCGTGCAGGTGGTCGACGAATTCGATCATGCGTCCATCTTCGCTCCCGGACACGGCGATGAAGTCGAACATCGAGAGGTGCTGCACCGCTTCGCACAGCCCGACACCACCGGCGTGCGGGCAGACCGGGACACCGAACTTCGCGGCCAGGAGCAGGATCGTGATGTTCTCGTTCACGCCGGCGACCCGCGTGGAGTCGATCTGGAGCACCTGGAGGGCGTCGGCCTGCAGGAACTGCTTGAACATGATGCGGTTGGCCATGTGCTCGCCGGTCGCGACCGGGATCGGGGCGACGCCGCGCGCGATCGCCGCGTGGCCGAGGATGTCGTCGGGGCTCGTCGGCTCCTCGATCCAGGCGATGTCGTAGGGGGCGAGTCGGGACATCCAGTCGATCGCCTCCGCGACGTCCCAACGCTGATTGGCGTCGACCGCGATCCGGATGTCGGGTCCCACCGCGTTCCGGGCGATGGCGAGGCGACGGACGTCGTCTTCCACGTGCCCGCCGACCTTGAGTTTGACCTGCGCGAACCCGTCCGCGACCGCTTCGCGACACAGACGGTCGAGCTTCTCGTCGGAGTAGCCGAGCCACCCGGGCGTGGTCGTGTAGGCGGGGTACCCGGCTGCGAGCAGGGCCTCGATCCTGGCCTCCCGTCCCGGTTCGGCGCGACGGAGGATCGCGAGGGCGTCGTCCGGGGTGAGGACGTCGCTCAGGTAGCGGAAGTCGACGAGCTCGACGAGCTCCTCCGGCGTCATCGTGGCGAGCAGCCGCCAGAGCGGCAGGCCGGCACGTTTGGCCTTGAGGTCCCAGAGCGCGTTGACGACGGCGCCGATCGCCATGTGCATGACGCCCTTCTCGGGACCGAGCCAACGGAGCTGGGAGTCGTAGACGAGTTCGCGCCAGAAGGCTCCGAGGGCGTCGAGCACGGGCTCGACCTCGCGACCGATGAGGTGCTCGCGGAGGGCGTGGATGGCAGCGACCTCGACGTCGTTGCCGCGTCCGATCGTGAAGACGAAGCCGTGGCCCTCGTGGCCGTCGTCCGCGTCCGTCACCAGCCGCAGGTAGGCGGCGGAGTAGTCGGGGTCGGGGTTCATGGCGTCTGAGCCGTCGAGGGTGGTGGAGGTCGGGAACCGGACGTCGTGCGTCTCGAATCCGATGATGGTACTCACGTCGGCATGCTCCTTCGGGCTGGTGCCACCGAGCTTAGACATCCGATGTCTGGACTGTCAATGCGCTCATTCCAGCCGAAAAGAGCTGTCGCGGCGGTCGGCGTGGAGGGTAGAGTTCAGACGTTATCGGCTACGGAGCCGGGTCCGCACGCGGGCACCGGCGGAACCGGAAGGACCAGCATGCGCTTCGCCAGACTCGGCCCCGTGGACGGGGAGACCCCCGTCGTGTTCGCGGGCGACACCGCCTACGACCTCCGATCGATCACCCCCGACATCGACGGAGCGTTCCTCGCCGGCGGCGGCGTCGATCAGGTTCGCGCCGCCCTCGAGTCGGGTGCGCTCCCCGTCCTCGACGGCGCCGACGAGCTCCGGATCGGCGCGCCGATCGCCCGGCCGAGCGCGGTCGTCTGCATCGGGATGAACTACGCGGCGCATGCGGCGGAGTCCGGATCCGCTCCGCCCGAGATCCCGATCATGTTCCTGAAGACGCCCAACACGGTCGTCGGCCCGAACGACGACGTCCGCATCCCGCGAGGTAGCACGAAGACCGACTGGGAGGTCGAGCTGGGCGTCGTCATCGGCGAGCGCACCTCCTACCTCGACAGCCCTGAGGACGCCCTCGGCCGCATCGCCGGCTTCGTCACCGCGAACGACGTGTCGGAGCGCGACTTCCAGATGGCGGCGAGTGGTGGTCAGTGGTCGAAGGGCAAGTGCGCTCCGGGCTTCAACCCGACCGGCCCGTGGCTCGTGACGCCGGACGAGGTCGACGCCGGTACCCTGCGACTCCGCAGCTGGGTCAACGGCGAACCGCGTCAGGACTCGAGCACGGCCGACCTCATCTTCGACGTCGCCACGGTCATCTGGCACCTGAGCCAGTACCTGCAGCTCGAACCCGGCGACCTCGTCCTGACCGGCACACCCGAGGGCGTCGCGCTCTCCGGCCGGTTCCCCTACCTCGCACCGGGCGACGTCTGCGAGGTCGAGATCGAGGGCCTCGGCCGCCAGCGACAGCGGTTCGTCGACCCGGTCCCTGGAATCGCGCCGTCTGCCAAGCCGGCCGAGGCACTCGGAGCCCGCGCATGAGCGCCGGAGACACCGGCGAGCTTGACGGACTCGTCGCGATCGTCACCGGCGGCGCTTCGGGGATCGGCGCCGCCATCGTCGAACGCCTCGCCGCCGATGGTGCGAGCGTCGCGATCCTCGACCTGAACCCCTCACCCGACGAGGACTCCGCCACCCGCCTGTCGGTGCGGGCGAACGTCGCCGACGATGCGTCGGTACGCGCGGCGATCGACGCCGTCGTGGCACGGTTCGGTCGCCTCGACATCGTCGTGAACAACGCCGGTATCGGTGCGCAGGGCACCGTCGAGTCGAACGACGACGACGAGTGGCACCGCGTCTTCGACATCAACGTCGTCGGCATGGCTCGCGTGACGCGCGCGGCCCTCCCACACCTGCGCGAGTCGCCGTCGGCCGTGATCGTGAACACCGCGTCGATCGCCGCGACGGCGGGACTCCCCCAGCGCGCGCTCTACACGGCGACGAAGGGGGCCGTGCTGTCCTTGACGCGCGCGATGGCCGCCGACCACCTGCGCGAAGGCGTCCGGGTCAACTGTGTGAACCCGGGCACGGCGGACACCCCGTGGGTGGGCCGACTGCTCGACAGCGCGCCAGACCCGGCCGCCGAGCGCGCCGCGCTCGAGGCACGCCAGCCGCATGGCCGACTCGTCGCCGCGACCGAGGTCGCCGGTGCCGTCGCTTACCTGGCGAGCCCGCGATCAGGCTCGACGACCGGCACCTCGATCGCCGTCGACGGCGGGATGCAGGAGCTCCGCCTCCGCCCCGAGTAGCGAGGGCGGGGTCCCGATGCCGCCTCACGGTTCACAACTCAGGAGCGCCCCGGCGGTTCTGCCCCCGAGACCGCCACCCCCAAGGCCGACACACCTGACTCCTCCTGAATTGCGGACCGCATGGACCGGGCGGGTCCGATTGTGCAGAACTCAGGCGCGCGCCGGCGCGTCCGGCCACCGAGAGGATGATCCAGCTCGACTCACCGGGACGCTCCTGAATTGCGAACCCGGAGTCGAGGATCAGGCGGGCGAGCTACCGGTCGGTGTCGGGGCGCGGCCACGCGGCGACGAAGCGCTCGAGGAAGGCGGCGAACTGCGCCGCCTCCTCCGGTGTGAACCCCGAGAGCGCGGTCGTGACCGCGTCGCGTCGACCCCGGTGCGCCTCCTGCAGGACCGCGCGGCCGGCGGCGCTCAGCTGCACCACGCTGCGTCGACCGTCGTTCGGGTCGACCGCGCGAGCGACCTCGCCGCGCTTCGTCGCTTCGGCCACGAGCCGACTCGCCCGCGGCTGGTCGACGCCGATCGACTCCGCGAGCGCACTGATCCCCATGCCACCGGCCGCATCGTCACGAGCGAGCGCGTCCAGCATCCGGAACCGAGCCGCCTGGGCGATCGCCTGCTCGCGCGGGTGACGGGCACCACCGCCAGGACCCCAGGGCCCACCGAAGCCGGGCCCGAAGCCCGGACCGCGCCCACGTCCACGTTCGTCCTCAGCGCCGCCGTCGACGTCGTGCCGATGACCGTCCCCGTGCTCATCGTGGTGGTGATGACCGAGCCCTCCGCGCCCACCACGTCTGCCGAACCGACGGCCTGACTGGTCCCGTCGGATCTGGACGAGGGCCTGCTCGATCATCTCCACCGGGTCGGTTGCTGTGGGTTCGCTGGGCTGCGCTTGACGATCGTCGGACATACATGTCATTATACATTTACATGTAACAGAGCATGCAAATAAGGAGACCACCCATGAACACCCACACGACTTCCCCAGAGCAGTCCACCAGCCCGACCGCCGAGCGCCCGCTCGGCTTCTGGCTCCGCACCGTCGACCACGCGGTCAAGCACTCGATGCACGAGGTGCTCGCCGACAACGGCCTCGGCCGCCGCAGCTGGCGCACCCTCGAGCTCATCGCCTCCGGCGCCTCGAGCGTCGAGGAGATCGACGCCGCGCTCCCGCCACACCGCCGCGGACCGCGCGGCCCCGAACGGTTCGGCCGCCGCGGCGGGTTCGGCCCCGGTCGCGGCTTCGGTCACCCCGAGCGCACCGCCGAGACGACCGCGGACACCGTGTCCGCCGAGCGTCCGGGCGACCACGAGCACGGCCGCCCCGCTCACGATCGGGCCCTCGGGCGCGGCCACGAGTACGGTCCCGGCTTCGGTCGTGATCACCGACCCGGCGGCGCACCGTTCGGTCCCGGCCACGGCCACCACCGCGGTCCTCGTCGATCGACCGCGGACATCGTCATGGACTTCGCCGCTCGCGGCTGGGTCATCGTCGACACCGACGGCATCACCCTGACCGATACCGGTCGCGCGGCGCACGACGCGCTCCGCACCAAGGTCGACGCGGTCAGCCAGACCGTCGCCGACGCCGTCTCACCCGAGGACCTCGCGACGACGCTCGCCAGCCTCGAGAGCATCGCCCGAGCCTTCGGCCGGGACGAGCACACGGCGCACGAGCACGGCCCGCGTGGTCGCTTCGGTCGCGGCCCTCGCAGCGAGCGCTGACCGGCCGCCGGCATCTTCCGCCCATGCGGACCCCAGCCGACCACCATGCACAGAGCCCCGGGCAGCAATCGCCACCCGGGGCTCTCTCCGTTCGACCAACCATCCCGTTCTCAGGACTCCGACGCGTGTCGCCACCCACACGAGCCCGACACACCGGACATCTCCCGAGTCGGGGACGAACGGACCACACCCGACCCCGACGCCCCGTTCTCAGCACTCCGCCGCGCGTCGCCACCCACACGAGCCCGACACACCGGACATCTCCCGAGTCGGGGACGAACGGACCACACCCGACCCCGACGCCCCGTTCTCAGGACTCCGTCGCGTGTCGCCACCCACACGAGCCCGACACACCGGACATCTCCTGAGTTGGGGACGGCACCGGGGGCTTCAACTACTCCGTGAGGCCGTTCGCCTTCGCGACGTTCCCGAGCCACGCGAGGCTCGGCTTCGGCGTACGCACGAAGGTCTCACGGTCGACGGCGATGAGACCGAAGGTCGGCCGGAAGCCGCTCGCCCACTCGTAGTTGTCGAGCGCGCTCCAGTGGAGGTACCCCTCGAGCTGGATCCCGTCCTGGATGCAGGCGTGCAGCTCGCGCAGGGCGCCGTCCGTGTAGTCGATCCGACGCGTGTCGTCCGAGGTCGCGATGCCGTTCTCGGTGATCATGATCGGCACCCCGCCCGACAGCTCCCAGGCGCTCCGCACACCCTCGGCTGCGGCCGGCGGGTAGAACTCCCAACCGGTGAGCGTCGTCTCGACGCCGTCCTCGACGGGCAGCGGACCCTTCGGCCCGATGAACGTGCGCGTGTACGCCTGGACACCGAGGAAGTCGTCGCCGGCGGACTGCTCGAGGTACCAGTCGTCACGCGGGTAGCCGTACTCGCGCAGCATCTCGTCGGAGCCGGGCTCACCGTTCGACCGGAACGCCTGCGTCGCGATGGTCCAGCCGGACTTCAGGCCGGACACCTGCGAGAGCACCTCGCGCGAACGCTTGTGGGACTCGAGGAGCGCGTCGGCCACGAAGAGATCCGGGTTCGGCAGGCCGTACGCGACGAGGTTCGCCGCGTCCTCACCACCGGCGAGCATCGCGGCGATGTTCGGCTCGTTGATGGTGCAGACGTGTTCGACGCCCTCGCCGACGATCGGCAGGGTGAGCTCGGTGTACCGCGCGAAGAGGTCGGCGGCGTCCTTCGCCCGCCAGAACCCGTCGCGCTCGAACCAGCGCGGCACCGTGAAGTGCATGAGCGTGACGACCGGGTTGAGTCCCAGCTCGTGCGCGGTGTCGACCATGCGACGGTAGTGGTCGACCTCGGCACGCGAGACGATGCCGCGCTCGGGCTCGATCCGCGCCCACTCGATGCTGAACCGGTAGGTGTTGAGCCCGGCGTCGGCGAGCAGCTGCATGTCCTCGCGGTAGCGGTGGTAGCTGTCCATCGCGTCGCCCGAGGGCTCGACGATGTTCGTCCCGGCTTCGTGCTCGTGCACCCACCAGTTGCTGTTGATGTTGTTGCCCTCGATCTGGTGGGCAGCGGTGGCGGCGCCCCAGAGGAAGCCGTCGGGGAAGGTCAGCACGGGTGTTGCTCCTGTTCGTCGTGCGATTCGTTCGCCCCTTTTAGGGCGAACGAGCGTTCGCTCGCCCAAAAACGGGCGAACGGACGCGGGAGGGTCCGCTTCAGCGCTTGGCGCGGGCCGGGTTGGGGACGGCGTCGAGCAGCTGGATCGTGTAAGGATCCTGCGGGTGCTGCAGGACGTGCGCGGTCTCGCCACGTTCGACGACACGACCCTGGTTGAGGACCATGATGTTGTCGGTCACGAGTCGCGCCGACAGCAGGTCGTGCGTGATGTAGAGCATCGAGACGCCCCACTGCTCACGCAGGTCCTCGAGCAGCGCGAGCACACCGGCACGCAGCGACACGTCGAGCATCGACACGGGCTCGTCGGCGATGAGCACCTGCGGGTCGCTCGCGAGCGCCCGGGCGATCACGACGCGCTGCCGCTGTCCACCGGAGAGCTGGTGGGGCAGCTTCGCCGCGAACTGCTCGACGGGCGAGAGGCCCACCGTCTCGAGGAGTTCGAGCACGCGCTTGCGCACCGCGTCACCCTTCAGCCCGGTGAAGTTCACCACCGGACGGGTGAGGGTGTACTCGACCGTGTGCAGCGGGTTGAGCGCCGCATACGGGTCCTGGAAGATCATCTGCACGTTCTTGTGCAGGTTCCGGATGCCCTTGCGGTTCAGCTGAGCGACGTCGAGGTCGCCGAAGCGGACCGCACCGGACGTCGGCTTCTCGATGCCCGTGATGAGCTTCGCGATAGTCGACTTGCCGGAGCCCGAGGCCCCGACGAGCGCGAGCGACTGACCGGGTTCGAGCGTGAACGACACGTCGTCGACGGCCGTCACCGCGGACTCACCGCGACGCGGCGGCGGGTAGACCTTCGAGACGGCGTCGACGATGACCGCCGACTCCGCCGAGCGACCGGCACGCGACGACGCCTTCCCCGACTCGGAGCTCGCGCTCGTCGCAGTCGGGACGCTCGTGGTCGTGCCGGAGACGGGAGCCGTCCCGCGGTTCGCCCGCGACGGGAAACCGGGCAGCTCGACGACCGCGGCGCGTGGGTCGGCGTAGTGGCTGAGCAGCATCCGCGTGTACGGGTCCTGCGGACGCTCGAGGATGTCGCGGCTCGGGGCGTCCTCGACGATGCGGCCCTCGTGCATGACGAGCACACGCTGCGTCGCCTCGAGCACGACGCCGAGGTCGTGGCTGATGAGGATGGCGGTGAACCCCTCGGCCTGCTGCAGCTCGGTGATCGTGTCCATGATCGCGTGCTGCACGAGGACGTCGAGCGCGGTGGTCGGCTCGTCGAACACCATGAGGCGGGGCTCGAGCGACAGGGCCAGCGCGATGGACACGCGCTGACGCATGCCGCCGGACAGCTCACCGGGGAAGCGGGCGAGCACCTGCGGCGTCAGCCCGACCTTGCCGACCAGCTCGGCCATCCGGGCGTCCCAGCGGTCGCGGGAGACGTGACCGTGCGCCTTGAAGATGTCGACGAAATGGTTGCGGATCGTGCGGACCGGGTTGAGCGCGTTCATGCCCGACTGCAGCACCATGGCGAACCCGCCCTGACGCTGCTCACGGAGCGCCTCGTCGCCGAGCTCGCGGATGTCCTTGCCGCCGAAGAGGATCTGCCCGCCGTTGATGCGGGCCGGCGGCTTCTGCAGGCGGGTGGCCGCGAAGCCGAGCGTCGACTTCCCGGAGCCGGACTCGCCGACGAGCCCGATGAACTCACCGGCACCGACGGAGAACGACACGTGGTCGACCGCCTGGACCGGCGCGGCGCCGACGGACTCGTAGACCACGGACAGGTCGCGGACCTCGAGGAGCGCTCCGGTCCCGGCTGCCGGCGAGGATGCGCTCTCGGCCTGGAGGTTGACGGCGTTCATCGTGACTTCCCTTCACGGAGGCGCGGGTTGCTGATCGCGTCGACACCGAAGTTGATGAGGGTGAGGCTCATCGCGAGGAGCGCGATGCAGAGACCGGGGGCGAAGAGGAGGATCCACTGACCGGTGAGCAGGGCGTTGGAGTTCTGCGCCCAGTAGAGGATGGTGCCCCAGCTGACGATCGACGAGTCGCCGAGGCCGAGGAACTCGAGGCCGGCCTCCGCGAGGATCGCGCTCGTCGCGGCACCGAAGAAGCCGCCGGCGATGAGGGACGTCATGTTCGGGAGGATCTCGTTGAACACGATGCGGAACGGTCGATCGCCGGAGAAGCGGGCCGCGGTCACGAAGTCACGCGAACGCAGCGACTGCGTCTGGCTGCGGAGCACGCGGGCACCCCACGCCCACCCGGTGATCACGATGACCGCGACGATCATCACGAGCCCACCGTTCTGGAGGTACGCGGCGATGACGATCATGAGCGGCAGGCCGGGCACCACGAGGAACAGGTTGACGATGAAGTTCACGACCTCGGCGCCGAAGCCCTTGATGTAGCCCCAGCTGAGGCCGATCAGCACGGCGACGATCGTCGACAGGATGCCGGCGATGAAACCGACCGTGACGCTGATCTGCGAACCGTAGATGAGCTGGCTGAGGACGTCCTCGCCCGCCGCCGTCGTCCCGAACCAGTGCTCGGGGCTCGAGTCGGCGTTCCGGGGGAACCCGTCCTGGCTCGCGCCGTACGGTGCGAGCACCGGGGCGAAGATCGCGACGAGGATGAAGAACGCGAGGATGATCAGCCCGAGGCGGGACTTCCAGTTGGCCCAGAGCGTCGCCGCCGATCGGCCGATGAAGGCGAACTTCCTCGGCGGACGCACGGCCTGGTCGGACTGCAGTGTCTTGACGTGCTGTGTGGTGGTCATCGGCGGGTCCTTGGGTCGAGTACGCCGTACAGGATGTCGACGAGGAAGTTGGCGACGAGCACGCTCACCGTGATGAGCAGGAAGAGCGCCTGCATGAGCGGGTAGTCCTGTCCGATCACCGCGTTGAACAGGAGGAAGCCGATGCCCGGGTAGCCGAAGACCTGCTCCACGAGGATCGAGCCGCCGACCACCCCGCCGAGCGCGAGCCCGAAGCCGGTGAGGTTCGGGAGGATCGCGTTGCGGGCCGCGTACTTGATGGCGACCGTGCGACCACGGAGGCCGTTGGCCTCGGCGAAGGTCACGTAATCGTCACCGAGGGTGTTGATCATCGCGTTGCGCATGCCGATGATCCAGCCGCCGAGGCTCGTCACGAGGATCGTCAGCGCCGGCAGCACCGCGTGGTACGCGACGTCGACGATGAAGTCCCAGGTGAAGGCGGGCGTCGCCGTCGGCCCGAAGGCACCCGAGGTCGGGAACCAGTGGAGGACGTAGCCGGCGAAGAACAGCAGGAGCAGCGCGGTCCAGAAGTACGGGAACGTGCTGGCGAAGGTGCCGCTCAGCGTCGGCAGCGCGTCGAGCCAGGTGTTCCGCCGCCAGGCCGCGAGTACGCCGATGAGCGTGCCGAGGATGAAGGCGACGATCGTCACGATCCCGAGCAGGATGATCGTGTACGGGAACGCCTGCCAGATGAGCTCGCCGACCGACTGCGGGAAGAAGGTGTACGACACCCCGAAGTCGAGCGTGACGACCTGGTGGAGGTACGTGACGTACTGCTCCCAGAGGTTGCCGCCGGGGACACCGAGTTGGGCCTCGATCGCCGCACGCGTGGCCGCGGAGACCGGACCGTTCTGGGCGAGCTTCGCGATCGCGGCGTCCGTCGGTGAGCCGGGCATGAGCCGCGGCAGGAGGAAGTTCAGCGTGACCGCCGCCCACAGGGTGAGGACGAAGAGGCCGAGTTTGCGCACCATGTACACGGTCACTCACCGTCCTTCCGGAGCTTGAGGTGCGTGAACACGAGGAGCGGGGTCTGGTCGTAGGTCTGGAGCGGTGCGTACGGATTGTCCGCATCGGGCCAGCCGGTGAACTTCTTGTCGTTGTAGAGACCCCAGAGTCCGCCGTAGTACATGCCGATGACCGGGAAGTCGCTGTAGACGATCTGCTGCATCTGGTGACTCAGCCCGAGACGGGTGGCCTCGTCGGTCGTCTCCTTGTACTGGGCGAGCAGCTGGTCCATCTGCGGGTTGCGGTAGCGACCGAAGTTGCTGGACGTCGTCTCACCGATCGGCTTCGCGAACTCGCTGTTGAAGCTGTTGTTGAAGCCCTGGAACATGATGCCGTTGCCCATTCCGCCCATCGCGACCTGGAAGTCACCGCTCTGGATGGCCTGCTGGTACCCCGGCGGCTGCGGCTGCTTGATCTGCACGTCGATGCCGAGGGCGCCGAGCTCCTTGCGGACCTCCTGAACCGCGCGGAGCCAGTCCGCGTAGCCGTTGGCGGTCGTGATCGAGAAGCTGAACTGCTTGCCCGCCGCGTCGACGAGCTTGCCACCCTGCTGGGTGTACCCGGCGGCCGCGAAGGCTTCGAGGGCGCCGGCGGTGTCCTGCGTGATCATGCCCTGGTTCGGCAGCGTCGGGTCGAGTTCGTCCTCCTGGTTGGGGAGCATGAGGCTCGACTGGCCGGCGGCACCGAGGTAGCCCTCGGTCGCCGCATCGGCGATCTTGTCGCGGTCGAGCGCCAGGGCGATGCCGCGACGGACGTCCACGTTGTCGAAGGGGGCGACGTCCATGTTGGGCACGAGCCCGATCACGCCTCCCGGCGGGAACCAGAACTTGTTGTGGTCGTTGGCCGCAACCCAGGTGCCTTCGACGTTCGACAGGAACGAGTACGCCCAGTCGAAGCCCTTCGTGACGATGTCGAGTTCACCGGTGGCCGCGGGGATCACGAGGTGGTTGACCTCGATCTTGTCGGCCTGCCAGTACGTCTCGTTCTTGTCCATCGTGTACTGCTGCGAGGTGTAGTTGCCGAGGACGTACGGACCGGTGCCGACCGGGTTCGGGTTCCGCCAGGTGTCGGGGCTCTTGACGTCCTTCCAGATGTGCTCCGGGACGATGAGCGTCTGCGAGACGATGTCGGCCGCGGGAGCGTCGTCGTCGAGCAGGTGCATGATGACGTGCTGGCCCTTCACCTCGATCGTGTCGATGTGCTGCCAGGCGCCCTTCTGATCGAGTGTCGGGTACTGCTTGATGAGGTCGAAGGTGAACTTGACGTCCTCAGGGGTGAAGGCCTCACCGTCGGACCAGGTGGCGCCGTCGCGGATCGTGTAGTCGATCGTGCGGGCGTCCGGGAGGTCGACCTTCTCGGCGAGCCACGGCGTCTCCTTGCCGTCGAGCACGTTGATGATCACGAGCGGCTCGTAGATGTAGCTCGAGGCCGAGCGCTTGTTCACGAGGTAGGGGTTGAAGTTCCGCTCGAGCATCGGGGTGCCCTTGTCGGAGGCCAGCAGCATCGTGTCGGCGGGGATCGAGGGATCCGGCTCGCTCTTGATCTGGATGCTGCAGCCGGAGACGAGCAAGGCCGCCGCGGCGATCATCGCCGCTGCTCCGAGTCGTCTGCGCCTGCGGACCTTGGTCCGCTCGTGCGTCGTGTGCGTCATCGCCACCGTCCTTGCTGAAGTCTGTACCGGTTGAGTGTAAGCGCATACATTGTCCGACGCAACCCGTGTCGGACATCCCGCTCCTGTTCGCAATCCAGGAGAGCCTCGGCCTGGCGGCCTCGCGGCGGACGGACGCGTCCGCGGCACGCCGCGGGCTTCCTGAATGGTGAACGCGAGGGGAGGCGATGATCAGGACGTGATCGACTCGGAGCTCTCGCGGAGGACGACCTCCACGGGGAGTCGGACGGACATCGCGGGCAGCTTCGGCTCGGCGAGGCGACGGGCGAGCGCCTGCACGGAGACCCGGCCGAGCGTCTCCATCGGCTGCCGGACCGTCGTGAGCCTCGGAGCGGACAGGCGGCCGGCGTCGATGCCGTCGAAGCCGGTGACGATGAGCTCGTCCGGGACCGCGACCCCGGCGATCCTGGCGGCGTCGATCACGCCGAGCGCCATCTGGTCGTTGGCGCACACGACGGCCCGCGGCAGTCCGTCTCGTCGGAACAGCTCCCGACCGACCCGTCGCCCACCCTCCCGCGTGAAGTCGCCGCGGAGGGTCGGCTCCTCCGGCGCCTCGAGCGACCGATCCGCGAGAGCCGCGCGGAACCCGCTCCAGCGCTCGGCATCATCGGGCGAGCCGAGGCTCCCGGCCACATATTCGAGCTCCCGGGCACCGAGGTCGTCGATGAGGTGCGCGGTGAGCGTGCGCATCCCCTCGGCGTTGCTCACGGAGACGTGGTCGAGGTCGTCACCGCGCCGGGGCCCTGCCATCACGACGATCGGGACGTGCCGCGACAGGCGCGCGAGCTCCTCCTCGCTGGCGCTCCCGGCCAGCACCATGAGGCCGTCCACCCGACCCGCCATGTCGCGCACGGTCTGCGTCGCCGTGGACCCGCGTCCGACGCCGACGAGCAGCGCGAACCCGCTCCGCCAGGACTCCAGCTCGCAGCCGCGCAGCACCTCGTCGAAGTAGAGGTTGAGCGTCCGTGTGTCGGTCCGCTCCGGGATATCGCGGACGATGCGCGCTCCCCCGGCCGCCGCCTCGTCGCCCTCGAGGGCGATGTCCCCGAGGTCGTCCATCGCGTCGAGCCCCTGGAAGAACAGGCCGATGACGCCGGTACGGCGCGCGGCGAGCCCTCGTGCGGCTCCACTCGGGACGTACCCGAGTTCACCGACCGAGGCGAGCACGCGGTCTCGGGTGGCCGGTTTCACGTCGTCAGGGCGGCTGAGCACCCGCGAGACCGTCGCGATGGAGACGCCGGCGTGGTGCGCGACGTCGTAGACCGTCGGCGGTTTCGTCATGGGAGCGCCTTCCTTCGGCCACCAATGATACGCACGGCATCCTGCCCGCCCGGTTCACCGGCGGCGTGGGATGACGCACGGAGCGCCCTCGTCTTGCGTCACGGGAGCGCCCCACAGGAGCCGGCAACCGCATCGAACCCGAACGTTCCCTGAATTCTCGACGCTTGTCGGCTAGGCGGCCGACGTCCGCTGGCAGACTGCGGACATGACTGATCAGCATGCCAAAGCCGTCCTCCTCAACTCCCTCCACGAGCCGGGTTCCCCGCTCATCGTCACCAACGTCTGGGACGCCATCACCGCGAAGGTCGTCTCCGAGGCCCCCGGCGTCGTCGCCCTCGCTTCGGCGAGCCACTCGGTGTCGAACGTCCGTGGGCTCGAAGACGGCGGTGGCCTCGACGTCGACGAGGCGATCGCCGCCGCGAAGATCATCGTGGGCGCCGTCGACCTGCCGGTGACGATCGACTTCGAGAAGGGCTACGCGTCCGACGCGGCCGGCGTTCGTGAGAACGTCCGCCGCCTCATCGTCGAGTCGGGTGCCGTCGGGATCAACCTCGAGGACTCCGTCGGTGCCGCGAAGGCCCCGCAGTTCCCGATCGAGGAGGCCGCGGCCCGCGTCGCCGCCGCTCGCGCCGGAGCCGAGGACGCCGGCATCCCGCTCGTCATCAACGCCCGGGTCGACACCCTCGCCGGTGACCCTGAGGCGTGGGACGAGGCCGTCGCTCGCGCCAACGCCTACCTCGAGGCCGGTGCGGACGTCGTCTTCTTCCTCGGACTCGGTACGGAGGAACTCGTCGCCAAGGCCATCGAGCAGGTGCACGGACGCATCTCGGTCATCGGCTACCCCGGCGCGGTCCCGCTCAAGCGCCTGGCCGAACTCGGCGTCTCGCGCGTCAGCTTCGGCCCCGGCACCCTCGGCCTGACGCTCGCCGCCCTCCAGCGTGCGGCGACAGGCCTCACCGAGCTCGGCGAGTACCCCGAGGACCTCGGCTTCTCCTTCGAGCTCTGATCCTCGACTGACGACCCGTTCTCAGGAGAACCCGGGCGTGGCGCGGCGCAACGCCTGCGGCGCGCCCGGGGACTCCTGAGACAGGGTCGCGGGTTCCGGTCAGGACGTCAGGAACCAGTACCAGATGATGAGCATCGTGACGAGGAAGCCCGTCAGGAAGTTGAGGCGGAGGAACCGCTTCCAGCCCGCGTTGGCCCGCTCGGCGTCTTCCTCGCGGAGGTTCCAGAACGGCAGCACACTCGCGGCGTAGGGCAGTGCGAGCAGGCCAGCCAACGGGATGGGCCACGGGGTCACGAGCATCAGCGCACCACCCGCGAGGTAGGCGACGAAGGCGAACCGGACGGTCGCCGCCGCACCGATGACCGTCGCGATCGAGCCGATCCCGCCCTCCCGGTCGGCGATGATGTCCTGCACTGCACCGAAGGCGTGGCTGGCGATCCCCCAAAGGAAGTAGCCGACGAGCAGTGCCCAGAGTGCGGGGGTGAACACCGCACCGGCGAGGACGAGGCCGTAGACCGCCGGGCTCACGAAGTGCGTGCTCGAGGTGAGCGAGTCGATGAACGGCCGCTCCTTGAACCGCAGGCCGGGCGCGCTGTACGCGATGAGCGCGAACACGCTGATCCCGAGGACGAGCCACGACAGCGGCGACCCGATGACGACGAGGTAGACGAGGAACGGGACGTTCGTCACGATCGCCGCGAAGATCGTCAACCGGTGCATCCGACGGTCCAGGACCGCGCCCTCGACGCCGCCCTTGCGCGGGTTCCGCAGGTCGGACTCGTAGTCGAAGACGTCGTTGATGCCGTACATCGCGAGGTTGTACGGGATGAGGAAGTACAGCGTCCCGAGCCAGAAGGTGAGGTCGAGCTCGCGCGTGGTCAGCAGGTACGCCGCTGCGAACGGGTAGGCGGTGTTGATCCACGACAGCGGTCGGGAGGACAGCACGAGCTGGCCGAGTCGGTTCATGCCGGGTCCTCCTGGGACGGGGATGGGGAGACGGGAGCAGGGGTTCGGCGCTCGAGGAGCACCCAGAGGGACGGGAGCAGGACGGCCGCGGCGATGGCGTAGGCGAAGTCCTCGAGGGGCGCGATGCCGACGAAGGCGCCGGAGATGAGTGCCGGGTCGTAGCCGACGAGCCCGATGCCGATCATGATGTTGTCGAACAGCGCGGTCATGAGCAGGAGGACGACGAGCCCACCGCCCACCGCGAGCAGCCAGGTGCCCGCCGTCAGGCCGGCGGACCGCGATCCGTTCGCACGGCGTCGATCGAGCCGCACGACCGCCAGCAGGGCGATGACCGCCACGACGGCGAGGAACCATGCGTTGAGGGCCCAGTAGGTCATCGTCCACTCACCTCGGCGGCGCCGGTCGTCCGGCGGGCCACCCGGCCGAGCGTGTGTCGCGCCGCACCGAACAGGTTCATCGTGAGGTAGCAGAGCAGCGTCAGGAAGAAGACCTCCTCGATCGGCAGCTCGGGCGCGACCTGGAGCCCGGTCATGAACGCCGTCTCACCGCGGAAGAAGATGCCGGTGCCGATACCGAGCAGGTCCCACACGAGGAAGAACACGACGCCGATCGGCAGGATGATCGCGGCCCGCCGTCGGTCGGCCCAGAAGAACAGCCGGAACCGCCGGTCGAGCATGACCATCCCGGTGATCGAGACGAGCAGCGCCAGCAGGTACAGCAGACCCATCAGCCGGTCGCCTCGGCGCGCGCGCGCAACGGCTCAGCCATCGGTCCGGTGGTGAGGTCGCCGCGCATGCGCTTCACGACGAGCTCCGCGCTGATGAGGCACATCGGCAGGCCGATGCCCGGGATGGTGGAGCCACCGGTGTAGAACAGGCCGTCGACCTTCTTGCTGACGTTGCCGCTCCGGAACATCGCGCTCTGCGAGAGGATGTGCGCCGGTCCGAGGGCGGTGCCCTTCCAGACGTTGAGGTCGGTCGCGAAGTCGGCTGGTCCGACGTCGCGACGCACCACGATGCGCTCGGCGAGGTCGGGGACGCCGGCCCACTCGGCGATCTGTGCGATGGCGGCGTCGCCGATCTCCGCGACCCGCGCGTCTCCCCCGCCACCGATGGACGGGTCGGCCGGGACCGGGACCAGGATGAACAGGTTCTCGTGGCCGTCGGGTGCGACGCCGGCATCGGTCGCGCTCGGGCGGCAGACGTAGAGCGACGCGGGGTCGGGCACGCTCGTCTCCTCGCCGAAGATGCGGCCGAAGTTGTCGCGCCAGTCGGCCGTGAAGAACAGGCTGTGGTGCAGGAGCTCCGGCAGCTCGCCGCGGACGCCGAGCATGACGAGCACGGCTCCGGGACCGGCCGTGCGCTTCTCCCAGTACTCGGCCGGGTAGGTCTGGAGTTCGCGGGGCAGCAGCGTCGTCTCGGTGTGGTGCAGGTCGGCGGCGGACACGACCCGGTCGGCGCGGAGCAGCTGCCGACGACCGTCGGCGTCGAGGTAGTTGACGCCGTCGACCCTGGCGCGGCGGCCGGCGGGCATCGTGGTGATGCCGGTGACCTCGGCGCCCGTGATGATCTCCACACCCTCGGCGCGGGCGAGCTCGGCGATCGTGTCGATGATCCGCGAGAAGCCGCCCTGCGGGTAGAGCACGCCGTCCTCGAGGTCGAGGTAGCTCATGAGGTGGTACATGCTCGGCGCCTCGAAGGGCGATGAGCCGAGGAACACGGCCGGGTAGCCGAGGATCTGCTGCAACCGGACGTCGGAGACGGTGCGCGCGGCCAGGGTGTCGAGGTCCTCCGTCAGGAGCTTCGCGAGCTTCGGCATCCGGGCGAGGACCTCACGGCTCGCGAGCGTCCGGTACGACTCGAACGTCGTGTACAGGAAGCTCCGGATGGCGATCTCGTACGTCTCCTTCGCGCTGCGGAGGTACTCGTCCATCTTCGCGCCGGCACCGGGCTCGACCGACTCGAACAGGGCGAGGTTGCCGGCCCGGTCGGCGGCGAGGTCGAGGTGTCCGTCGCGGCCCTCCGAGTAGACACGGTAGGCCGGATCGAGTCGACCGAGGTCGAGCTGCTCGGCGGCGGAGGTGCCGAGCAGCCGGTAGAAGTGGTCGAAGACCTCCGGCATGAGGTACCAGCTCGGGCCGGTGTCGAAGGTGAAGCCGTCCTGCTCCCAGGTGCCGGCGCGGCCGCCGAGCACCTCGCGTCGTTCGAGCAGCGTGACCCGCTGGCCGTCGCGGGCGAGGAGGGCTGCGGTGGCGAGACCGCTGATGCCGCCGCCGATGACGACGGTGCGGTTGTGGGAGGGGGTCATGACTGCGAACTCTCGTCGATCGTCGGGATGGAGGCGGTGGTGCCGGTCGTGGCTGGCGTGCGGCCGGCGAGCGCACCGGCGGCGATGCGGAGCTTGACCGGGTCGGGTACCCGGACACGCGTGCGGACGAGGGCCGAGGCCGGCGTCGTCCGGATGCGTCGGGCGAGTTCCGAGAAGAGTTCCTGGGCGAGGGCGACCGCGCGACGGCTCGACTTCGGCAGCCGTCCGAGGACCGCTGCCGAACGGTCGAGATCGGCTTCGATGTCGTCGAGCAGGCTGTGCTTCTGCGCCTCGCTGAGCTCGTCGACGGCGACACCCGGGAAGTAGCTGCGTCCGAGCTCGTCGTGGTCGGCCGAGAGGTCGCGCAGGAAGTTGACCTTCTGGAAGGCGGCACCGAGACTCCTGGCGCCGACGACGAACGCGGCGCGCTGGGCGTCGTCGACGTCGTGGCCGCGCAGGAAGATCCGCAGGCACATGAGCCCGACGACCTCGGCGGAGCCGTACACGTAGTCGCGGAACGTCTCCGGGGTGTGGACGGTGCGCGAGAGGTCCGCACGCATGGACGCGAAGAACGGACGTGTGAGGTCGGTCTCGATGCCCGCGGACCGCGCCGAGATGGCGAAGGCGTGGACGACGAGGTTGCTGCTGTATCCCGTCTCCATCGCGTCCTCGGTGTCCCGCTCGAGCGCGTCGAGCATGCGGAGGACCCGCTCGGGGTCGAGCCCCGCGGCCGCGGCCACACCGTCGACGATCTCGTCGGCGATCCGCACGAGCGCGTACACGTTCTCGACGTCCTGGCGGATGTCGCCACCCAGCAGCCTGGCCGCCAGACCGAAGGACGTGGAGTACCGACGGATGACGATGCTGGCGGTCTCCTGCGCGACCCGGTCGTAGAGCTGTCGTGCGTCGCCGACCGCCGAGGCGTCGTCCGTGGGTCGCCCGGTCCCGTCCCCTGCTGCGGTCATCGCGACCGCTCGAGCACGGTGGCGACGATGGGGCGGAGCTCGTCGCGGAGCTGCGCCGGGATGCTCGGCGAGGCCAGCTGTTCCCAGGCGCGGTTGGCGTAGTCACCGGCCAGCAGGGTCGCGTGCTGGCGGGCGCCCGTCGTCGTGAGGACGTCGCGCAGGACGGCGGCACCCTCCTCGTCGAGGTCCGGGTCGCCGAAGAGGTGCTCGACGGCGTGCCACTCGGGCTGCTCCGCTGCGAACGCCACCATGACCGTCAGCTTGCCCTCGCGGAGGTCGCCGATCGTCGTCTTGCCGGTCGTCTTCGAGTCGCCGAAGACGCCGAGGACGTCGTCGATGATCTGGTAGGCGATGCCGATCTGCTGCCCGAAGGCCCCGAGCGCGTCGATCGTCGCCTCCGGAGCACCGGCCAGGACACCACCCGACTGCAGTGGCGCCTCGAACGAGTAGTAGGCGGTCTTCAGGCGCTCCATGCGGATGATGTCGTCGACCGTCGGGACGACGCCGCCGACCGTGAAGTCGACGTCGGCGAGCTCACCGGCTGCCGAAGCGGAGATGGCGTCGTCGAGGATCTCGCGGAGGCGGGTGCGGACCGAGTCGGCGCTCCCGGCGCGGTCGATCAGACGGTAGGACGCGGACAGGGCGAGGTCGCCCGCGATGACGGCGACGGACATGCCGCGGTGCTCGGCGAGCGGCAGCGGGATGCCCGCGGTCTGCGCGATGTCGCGGTAGCTACCGGAGACGTTGGGGCTGCCGCGCCGGACGAAGTCGCGGTCGATCACGTCGTCGTGGACGATCAGCGCGGTGTGCAGGAGTTCGTAGGCGGCCGCGACGTGGGCGGCCGCGACGATGTCCTCGCCACCCAGCGCCTCGTACGCCGTCATGACCATCCGGGGACGGAACCGCTTGCCGCCGGCCATGCTGCGCTCGATGGTCTCCCAGAGCCGCAGGTAGCCGGCGCCGCCGAACGACACCGCCTGCGTCTTCGCCAGTTCGAGGAAACGCTCGAGGGCATCCTCGACCTGATGCTGTTGTCGATAGGGCACGTCGACGACGTGGTGGGTCTCCATATCACGAGGCTACTTCACGGAGCGGTGAGATTAGTACGCTAGCTGTCCATTCGCGTTCGCCCCGATCGTCGGGGAGAATGGACGCATGTCGGTACCCGAAGAACTCGTCGTCCTGCTCGCCGAGGACGGCACCCGCATCGGCACCACGCCGAAGGCGACCGTCCACACGCTGGAGACGCCACTCCACCTCGCGTTCTCCTGCCACGTCATCGGGCCCGACGGACGCATCCTCGTGACCCGGCGCGCGCTCTCGAAGCTCACGTGGCCGGGCGTCTGGACGAACTCGTTCTGCGGACACCCCGGCCCGGACGAGGACAGCGTGGACGCCGTGCTGCGTCGGGCGAGTGCCGAACTGGGCCTGCCGATCTCCGCGCCGGAACTGGTGCTGCCCGACTTCCGGTATCGCGCCGTCGACGCCTCGGGCGTGGTCGAGTACGAGATCTGCCCGGTCTACGTCGCCTACACGGACGCGACGCCCGAGCCGAACCCCGACGAGGTCGTGGAGTGGGCCTGGGCCGAGCCCGAATCGCTCTTGGCGTCCGTCGAGCAGGCACCCTTCGCGTTCAGCCCGTGGCTGACGCTCCAGCTGCCGCTCGTCGTGCCGCTGCTCGCGGAGTCCACGGCCCGCTGAGCCGCCCGGATCTGCACGGATCGCCCCGGTTTTCGAGCAGATTCAGGCGACTGAGCGAGGTCAGGCGCCGCGGAGTGCGTCGACGGCCGCGGCGATCCGCTTGTCTCGCGTCGCATCCGTCTTCGCCAGCGCGACCGGCTCGGCCAGCGCGCGCTGACGGCTGAACGACAGGGCTCCGTAGGCGGCGAGCGCCTGCTCGTCTCCCGCGAGCGCCGTCTCGAGCTCGGGCGGCAACGGGAACACGCGCGGTGCCTCGTCGAGCTCGAGGTCCACCTCGACCTCGTCCCCTCCCGCGACCCCGGCGGCGGCGCGGTTGGCGGCGCTCAGCGCGATCAGGTACCGGCCGCCCATCGGCGTGATGGTGCTGCGGTAGGTGGTCGCACCGACGGTGACGACGACGGGCACGCGCTTGCCACGATCCAGGCCCTCGACGACGGCGTCGGGGACGAGGATGCCGGTGTTGTTGCCCTGGAGTTCGATGACGGTGCGGAATCTCATGCGCTCAGTATGGCCCGGGGCCGCCTCGCGGTGAAGACCAGGACGAGAGAGCCGGCGACGACCCCGATTCCGAGCACTTGTCCGAGGCTCAGTGCCTCGCCGAGGACCACGAGGCCTGCCAGCACGGCGACGACGGGACTCAGGAGGCCGAGGAACGACACGGACCCGACGGGCAGCGCTGCGATGCCACGGAACCACAGGGTGTAGGCGAGGGCTGTGCCCACGAGGGAGAGGTAGGCGTATCCGCCGATCGCAGCTGCGTCCGGGGCGGCCGATGGGAGCCCCTCGACGATGAGCAGCACCGGCACGAGCACGATGCCGCCGGCGACGAGCTGCCAGGCGGTCGATGCGAGGCCGGAGACCGGTGCGCCGCTGACCTCGGACGGGTCCGGGTCCGCGCATCGGCGCGTGCCGATCCGGCGGCCGACCTCGGGTCTCCCCCACCGCTTGCTCAGCACCGATCCGAGCGACATCGACGCAGCACCGGCGAGTGCGGCGACGACGCCGATCACATCGAGACGGGCGTCGGCCTGCAGCACGATCAGCGCGACGCCGGCCACTCCGGCGAATCCCGCGACGACCCGGCGCACGGTCAACGTCTCCCCCACCAGCAGGCTCGCGAGCACGGCGACGAGCACCGGGCCGATCGCCCCCATGGTCGCGGCGACCCCGCCGGGCAGTCGGTAGGCGGCGAGGAAGAGGAACGCGAAGAAGGCACCGATGTTGAGCGTGCCGAGCACGAGCGATCGCCACCACCAGCCGCCGACCGGGAGGGTTCGTGTGATCGCGAGGAGCAGGAGGCCCGCAGGCAGCGCCCGGAGCACGGCTGCCAGCAGCGGTCGTCCTGGCGGGAGCAGTTCGCTCGTGACGAGGTAGGTCGTCCCCCAGCTGATCGGGGCGATGGCGGTGACGGCGGCGATGCGGAGTTGATTGCTAAGCACTGAGCAATAATAGCTCAGCACTAAGCAAATCACTATGCTGGCCGGATGAGCACGCGCGTCGACGACATCCTGGGCCAGTGGCGGACCGAGCGACCCGATCTCGACGTCTCACCCATGGCCGTCATCGGACGCCTGTCACGGGCCGCGACGGCGGTCGACGCACGCCTCTCCTCGACCTTCGCCGAGCACGGGCTCGACAGCGCGTCGTTCGACGTGCTCGCGACCCTCCTCCGCTCGGGCTCACCGCACGAACTCGCGCCGAAGGACCTCGCGCACTGGTCGATGGTGACGTCGAGTGCGATCGCCCAGCGCGTGAACAAGCTCGTCGAGCGCGGTCTCGTGACGCGCCGTCCGAGCGAGCAGGACGGGCGCGGCACGGTCGTCGCCCTCACCCCGGCCGGCAAGCGCCTCGTCGAAGCGGCCCTGCCCGATCACCTCGCCGCCGAGGAGCGCATCCTCGACGGCTTCTCCACGGCCGAGCGCGAGCGGCTGGCGTCGTTCCTGGAGCGCCTGGCGCGCACCGACACCTGAGTGTCGCGGTGGAGACGGAGCCACTCAGGCGATGCGGCGACCCTCGTTGTGCTCCTGCAGCCACCAGGTCGCGCCCTCGTCGTCGGACACCCAGCTCTCCCAGGTGTACGAGTCCTCGGTGATGCCGCTGAAGTTCCACCGGATGAGCTTGTCGTCGTTCCGCGTGCCGTCCTGGCGGATGCCGTCGGAGCGGTGCGGCGTCGCGACGAGCTGGCAGAACTCGCCGCGCCGTGGCTCGACGTAGTTCACGCGCCAGGCGCCCATCAACCGGTCGTACACGCGGAGAGCCGTGCTGACCGTCTCCCAGCCCGACGGCTCCGCGTCGTTCGCGACGAGCTGGACGTCCTGCACGGCACGCCCTTCGAGGATGTACGACACGATCCAACGGAAGTCGGACTCGACCCACTCGCCGCTCTCGTCGTCGAGGCGCTTCGAGTGGACGTCCCAGGATCCGACGAACTGCCCGAACCGGACCATGCGACGCGGGTAGAGCGGCGTCGGCCCGTCGGCGGTGATCGCGCGGGCGAAGTCGGGTCGCTTTGACGTGCTCATGGCGGGGCCTTTCTGCTGGTCCACCTGTTCGTCCGTCGTCGGGACACCCGCCTCAGTCCGACGTCAGCGTTGCGTCTCGCCGACGTCGGTCCGGTGGAAGTTCTGGAAGGAACGGGAGGCGGTGGGTCCACGCTGTCCCTGATACCTGGAACTGTACTCGCTCGACCCGTACGGGCGCTCGGCCGGTGACGTGAGCCGGAAGAAGCACATCTGACCGATCTTCATCCCCGGCCAGAGCTTGATCGGCAGCGTCGCGACGTTGCTGAGCTCGAGGGTGACATGGCCCGTGAAGCCCGGGTCGATGAAGCCGGCGGTCGAGTGCGTGAGGAGACCGAGACGACCGAGCGAACTCTTGCCCTCGAGGCGTGCGGCGACGTCGTCCGGGAGGGACACCCGCTCGTACGTGGACCCCAGGACGAACTCGCCGGGGTGCAGGATGAACGGCTCGTTCGGCAGCGTCTCGATGAGGCGCGTCAGCTCGGGCTGATCCTCCGCGGGATCGATGAAGGGGTACTTGTGGTTGTCGAAGAGGCGGAAGAAGCGATCGAGGCGCACGTCGATGGACGACGGCTGGATCATCTCCGGCGAGTAGGGGTCGAGCGCGATGCGGGAGGCGTCGAGTTCGGCTTTGATGTCACGGTCCGAGAGCAGCACGGTGACAGTGTATCGGCCGGGAGCCTGAAGCCTCGGGCCGGTGGCGGCGCCCGGATTCGCTACGATGCTCCCACGGTGACGACCTCCGCGACCCGGCGGAGACCGGTCGCGCCACCCCAGCGACCTGGAGGCCTCCGATGACCAGACCGCACGTCCTCATCCTGCAGCACGTCCCCTGGGAGCGACCGGCGGTGCTCGGCGAGGTGCTGACGGCATCGGGGATCGACTGGACGCTGGACACGGTCGTCGAGCGCCGTGAGCTGCCGCCGGCGCGCGAGATCACCGGGTTCGACGGGCTCGTCCTCCTCGGTGGCCCGATGGGCGCGCTCGACGTGGAGGAGCACCCGGGTCTCGGGCTCGAAGCGCAGCTCGTGCGCGATGCGGCGGTACTCGGCATCCCGGTGTTCGGGATCTGCCTCGGGCACCAGCTCATCGCTACGGCCCTCGGCGCCACCCTCCACTCGGCGGCGGCGCATGAGGTGGGTGTCGGCGACGTCGAACTCCTGACCGAGAGCGAACTCGGTATGCGCGGAGAGCGGCTACCGGTGCTGCACTGGCATGGCGACGTCGTCGAGGCTCCGCATGGGGCGACAGTGCTCGCGTCGTCGCCGTCGACGCCGAACCAGGCGTTCCGGATCGAGGACCGGGTCTTCGCGACGCAGTTCCACCTCGAGGTCGACCCGCCGATGCTCGACCGATGGCTCGCGGAACCGCTCATGCTCCGCGACCTGCCGTTCATCGCCGGGACCGCGGACGAGGCGGCCGACCGGCTGCGGTCCGAGGTCGCCGCCGTGGCGGGGCCGATGCGCGAAGCCGGCGAGCGGTTGTTCGGGGCCTTCGCCGACGCGGTGCTCCGACGGACGAGCGTCGATCCGTCATTGCGATAGGGCTCGGATCCCGCCCGGACGCACCACCCCGGACACAGCGAAGCGGCCGGCCCCCGGAGGGACCGACCGCTTCGTGGACTCGAATTCGAGTTAGAGCGCCTTGCGACCCGTGATCGTCCTGATCAGGAACGCGATGATCGCGATCGCGAGCAGCACGAGGCCGACCCACAGCAGGAAGTTGAGGGACTGGACGAACCCACCGGTGATGGCGAGAACGATGGCAACGACGATGACGATGATGAGCAGGATGTTCATGGTGAAGCTCCTTTCGCAGAACTCCGTCCACCGTATGGGGGCCCGACCATTCCGTCGCGGGGGTTGACATCGTCCGAAGTCGTTCCGCTACGCGCGCGGAGCGCCCCCGCGTTGCACACCTCCGCCATCCACCGTGTCGGTGTGTGCCAGCGCGGTGCGCTGACGCGAGCGCGGACCACACGCGTGAGCGCGGGTCTCCGGAGGGTCGCGCTCACGCGTATGGGCCGCGCTCAGGCCTGATCCCGGGTGTTCGGGCCAGCGCACCGCGCTGGCACCGAATCACCACAGCTCGGTCGACAGCACCGCGCTGACCAGGGATTCCCGAGCCGAAGACCGTCCCGGGCGAGCCGCGCTAGAGGAGGCCCGGCTGGTCGGCGGGGTCACCGTCACCGGGCTCGGAGCCCGGCTCGTCGACCGTCGGCGCCGCCATCGGATCGTCGCTCCCGGGAGCGTTGTCGGGCAGCGATCGGGAGATCGCCTCCTGCGCGTCGCCGATCGGGTCGTCCATCTCGTCTCGTGGGTCGCTCATGCTGATTCCTTTCCTCGTGTCCCGACGGTAACGCGGGACGCCTCACAGCCACACCCCCTGGCAGAACGGTCCGATTCGTCCTACGAGTCGGGTGCCCAGGTCCGTCAGGACGGTGTCGATGCCGCTTCCCCGAGTCGCTTCGCCGCTGCGAGGACGCGTGCACTCGCGAACGGTTCGACCGTCGGTGCCCCGGCCGCGTCGAACACCTCGATCCCGGAGGCGTCGCGGTCGGACCTCGACCAGCCCGGTGACCCGTCTCGGACGAACGCCACGACTGCACCGTGGACCCGATCAGCCAGCTCCTGCGGCGCGTGCGGGCCCGCCACCCGGGTGACGTCCGGGTCGTCGAGCACGTCGAAGATGAACGGGACGTCGAGGCAGTGCTCCGCGATCCCGCTCACCGCCGAGCGCCACACGAAGTCGGACACCCAGGTCTCGGCGTCGTCACGCAGCGCCAGCCAGCGGATGACGCGCTCCCGGAACATGACGTCGCTCACGAAGCGACCCGCGACGAGTCCCGTGCGTTCGCCGGGCTGGGTCGCGACGTACGCCTCGGCGAGCGGCTCCGGCACACCCATGAGCTCGAGGGCACGCGTCGGCGCCACGGCGTCGAACTCGTCGAGCCGACCGGTGAAGAACCCGGCGAACTCCTCTCGGGTCGCGCTGACGAGCAACGGCTTGTCCGCACCTCGTCCCGCGATCATGCCCGCTTCGACGGTGTCGACGACCAGCTCGCCGTCGACCACCGGCCCGAGACCGAGGCGGCCGTTCATCGTCGTCATCCCTCGGAGCACGGACTCCGGATCGGTCGCCCCACCGGGGACGGCCTCGAAGCCCTGAGCCTCGATCAGCGTCGCCTCCGAGACGCTCGCGAAACCGGCCAGGGTTGCGGGCACCCCGAGGTGCTCGGCGAGTCGCGCGGTCAGGGCCTGCGCCTCGACGAGCGGGACGTCGCCGGGCACTCCGGACACCGAGATCGCCCGCTCGAACAGGTGCCTGGCCGACGGGACCGTGAGCAGGGTCATGACGGACCCGCCGCCGGCGGACTGGCCGGCGATCGTGACCCGCTGCGGGTCACCACCGAACGCCGCGATGTTGTCGCGCACCCACTCGAGCGCGAGGATCCAGTCGAGCACACCGCGGTTGGCAGGGGCGTCGGGCAGCCAGCCGAAGCCGTCGAAGCCGAGGCGGTAGGACACCGAGACCGTGACGACGCCGTCGCGGTTGAAGGCCCGGCCGTCGTACCAGGGGCTCGCGGGCGACCCGGCGATGAAGCCGCCGCCGTGGATCCACACGAGGACGGGCAGGCCGGCGCCCTCGTCGGTCGGAGTCGGGTCGGGTGTGAAGACGTTGACGTTGAGCGTCGAGTCGCCGGGGATCGACGGTTCCGGGATCGTCGTGATCTCGGCCATGGCCTTCCGCTGCGGTGTCGCACCGCAGGCGGTCGCGTCGAGGACACCGTCCCAGGGCGCCCTGGGCTCGGGGGCCTGGAACCGTCTCGCTCCGATCGGCGGCTCGGCGAACGGGATGCCGAGGAAGGCGACCGACCCGTCGGCGCGGCGCGTGCCGCGAACCGCTCCCGAGGACGTCTGTGCGATGGGTTGCTCTGGGCTGGAATCGGTCGTCATCGGCGGATCCTCCGGGTACTCGGCTGCGCGCTCATCCGACGAGCGTCGCGTGGTGATCCGCCCAGTATGCCGCGTCGCACCCGAATCCCGTCCGATGTTCGGACTTCACCCAGCCGACCCACCCGAGACGCCGGCGCGGTGCGCTGACCCGAGCGCGCCCCGGAGCCGTGAGCGCGGGTCTCTGGAGACCCGCGCTCACGTCCGATGCACCGCGCTCACGTCAGCGCACCGCGCTGGCCAACCCGACGAATGCGGGGTTGGCGGAGGGGTTAGGCGACGATTGCCGCGCGCAGTGCTGCTGCGGAAGCCGCCGGGTCGTCGGCCGAGTAGATTGCCCCACCGGCGACCGCGACCTGCGCGCCCGCCTGCTGCACCGACGCGATCGTCGACACGTTCACGCCACCGGCGACCGAGAACGGCACGGCGGCCGCTTCACCGTCGGACAGGAGCGTCTGGAAGGTGAAGCCCTCCTCCGCCTGCTCGTCGAGACCGGCGTGCATCTCGACGAATGCGGCGCCGAGAGCGGTGACCTCCTTGGCGCGCTGCACCTTGTCGGCGACCCCGATGAGGTCGACGACGACGGACTTGCCGTGCGCCTTCGCGGCCTTCACGGCGCCGACGATCGTGCTGTCACCTGCGGTTCCGAGGACGGTGACGATGTCCGCACCGGCGGAGAAGGCGATGTCGGCTTCGAGCTCACCGGCGTCCATGGTCTTGAGGTCGGCGAACACGATCTTGTCGGGGTGGGCGTCCTTGACCGCGGTGACGGCACGCAGGCCCTCGCTCTTGATGAGGGGTGTGCCGAGCTCGAGGATGTCGACGTAGGGCGCGACCTTCCCGGCGAGTTCGAGGGCTGCCTCGGTGGTGAGGACGTCCATGGCTACCTGGAGCTTCATGTGGTGCTGCTTTCTGTCGTGATGGGAGGCGTCCGACGTCTGCCGGGCGCGTTGGAAAAGATCGGAGCGACTACTCGAGGTTCGCGTGGCGCGGCCACAGCTCCTCGGCACTGACACCGTCCGACTGCCAGAGCGCATGGAAGAACGCGTCGCCGAGCAGCATGACTGCCTGCTCGAAGAGGCTGCCCGAGTACTGCACGGAACGCGTGCCGCCGTGGTCGGTCTTCTGCGCGGCGGGGACGATGATCGTCTCGGCGGCCAGCTCGGCGAGCGGGGATGCTGGGTCGGTCGTGATGGCGACCACCTGCGCCCCGACGGAGACGGCCGTGTCCGCGGCGCGCACCACGCCCGTCGTCGTGCCGGAGCCGCTGGCGACGAGCAGGACATCACCGGCGGCGATCGCGGGGGTCGTCGTCTCGCCGACGACGTGCACGGTGAGCCCGAGGTGCATGAGTCGCATCGCGGTCATCCGGAGCGCGAGACCGGAACGCCCGGCACCGGACACGAACACGCGGTCCGCCGTTCGCAGGCGCTCGAGTGCGCCGGCGAACGACGCCGGATCGGCCTCCAGCAGGCTCGACACGGTGCGATGCAGATCGGCGTCGATCGCGGCGAGCGCCCCTTGGACCGTCGAGGTCGCAGGCGTCACCGACGTGGATGGAGGGACGGAGGGGTTCGACATCCCTCCATCCTGGGCGTGATCGGGTAGGTGCACCGCTGCTCGGCCGAACGGTTTCACCTACCCGAACGGGTGGGAGGAGGCGGATGGGATAGGGTGCGGACATGATCGAACGCTCTGTCACCTACCCGGTCGAGCTGCTCGACGGCCTGGCCTCCGTCGCATCCAGCTCGCTGCTGCGCATCGCCGGTGCGTTCCGGGAGGTCCTCGAGCCGGTCGTCGCCCATTCCGCGCTCGTGATCTTCACTGAGGACTGCACCGGCCGCCCCCGGAAGAAGGCCGGCGACCCCGCGATCGTCGAGGGCGTCACGATCGCCGAGCTCGACGCGGTCCGACAGCGCACCCCGCGCGGCCCGGCCACCGCTGTGACCGCCGATGCCGACCCACACGCCGACCGGCCGACGTCGGCGGTGATCGCAGGCGCGGAACGTCCGATCGCCGCGTGGCTCGCCGACACCGGCGCCCTCCTCGTCCTGACCGACCCACAGGGGTCGATCGACGACCGGCTCATCGGCGCCCTGTGGGAGGTCGTCGCGGCCGGTATCCGGCAGCAGGTCGCGACGGCGGCCCCCGACTACCTCCGTGACTCGCGGGCGGCGTCGAGCGAGCGGGCCGGCGCCATCGCGGAACTCACCGACGCCCATGCGACGACACTGGAGTCGATCCTCGCCGTCACCCGGTCACGGCAGACGTCGGCGGAGGACGCCCGAACGGCGGTGACCGAGATCGCCTCGGCCGCGATGGTCGAGCTGCGGGCGGTGTCCGACCGCGACCGCCAACTGGCCGAGGAACCGGTCGCGCGCGCCTTCGCCAGACTCCGCGAGGATCTCCGTCCGCTGGCCCGCTTCGGCGGTCCCGAGGTCCAGTTCATCGAGCCGCCCGTCGACGGCCGGGCCCTCCCCGGTGAAGTGGCGCACGCCGGACGGGCGATCGTCCGCGGCACCGTCCTCGCACTCGTCGAGCAGTCCTCGGTCGGGCGGGTCCGGGTGCAGTGGGACTGCGACGGCAGCAACCTGCTCATCGGCATCCGCGACGACGGCCCCGGCGAGTTGACCGTCGACACCCCGAGTGTGCAGCAGCTCGGCGCTCGCGTCGCCGCACTCCGCGGCAGTCTCGATGTCCAGGCGACGCCCGGGTGGGGTTCGGAACTGCACGTGACGCTTCCGCTCGACCCACCGCCCGCAGCCCAGACACGTTCCGACTCGGCGGCCGCCGCGTTGACCGAGCGCGAATGGCGCGTCGCCGAGCTGGCCGCCGGAGGAGCACGGAACCGGGCGATCGCCGAGACCCTCACCATCAGCGAGAACACCGTGAAGTTCCACATCGCGAACGTCCTGCGGAAGCTCGGCGTGGCGAGCCGCGTCGAGCTGGCAGCCGCCTTGGCCGCCGGCCGCTGATCCCGTCCGGGCTCCGCCGCCGCCTACCGCTTCGTGCGCTTGCCGCCTCGATCGCGATCCCGGTCGCCGAACCGTCGCGTGATGAGCGCCCAACCGAGGATCCAGCTCCCGAGCGCCGTGACCAGCCACACCACCAGCGGTGCGAGCACCCAGGCGAGGACACCGCGGATGTGGAGGCCGCCGGGGAGGATCGACGCGACGAACAACGACACGAGCGTCGTCACGAGTCCGATGCCGCCGAGGATCGCTGAGGCGTAGCGCCGCGCGAGGCGCAGGATGAAGGGCCCGAGGACGCCCTGCGCGATCGTGAAGACGACGACGGCGATGACGAAACCGCCGAGCGACAAGCGGACGCCGGGTACGACCCAGTCCGCGACGAGCAGCCCGATCGCCGAGGACAGCAGACTGACGGCGATGCTCAGCAGGAAGCGGGTCATGTGCCGACCCTAGCGCTGGGTGTCGGCCGCGTCGAGAGCGCGACTGAGGGGAGGCGGATCGTCGCCTGACGGACGGCCGGACGACGACATGCCTCCCCTCGGGAGTGCCGGGACGGCTCAGTCCAGCGCGAGCACCCGACCGGTGCCGACACCCTCGATGGCGCGCACGAAGGCGAGGCCGACCACGTCGGAGGCGACGGGCGGGAAGCCCGGGAACGCGTCGTGGTAGCCGGTGGCCTCGGCGAGCACCGTGGGGCTGACGGCGTTGATGCGGATGCCGCGTGGGAGTTCCGGGGCGGCACCGATCACGAAGGACTCGACCGCTCCGTTGGCCATCGAGGCCGCCGCACCGGTCGCGATCGGCTCGCGGGCGAGGATGCCCGTCGTGAGCGTGAAGGAGCCGCCGTCGCGGACGAACGGCGTCCCGATCCGCACGACGTCGAGCTGGCTGAGCACCTTGCCGAGGAAGGCCGCGCGGTAGTCGTCGCGCGTCAGCTCCCCCACAGGCTTGAACGGGACCGAGCCGACGGCGACGATCACCGCGTCGACCTCGCCCACCTCGGCGAACAGCGCCTCGACCGACGCCTCGTCGGTGGTGTCGACGGCAGGCGCGGTCGAGCGTGACACCGCGATCACCTCGTGACGTTCCGCGAGGGCGTCCTGCGCCGCTCGTCCGACCTGTCCACTGGCTCCGATCAACAGAATTCTCATGCGGGCGACGCTAGCACCGGCGTCGGACGCCGGCGCCGCCGATCAACGGCGTCAGTGGGCGTCGTCCATCCCGGTGACGTGGACGGCGTAGCCGTGGCAGCCGGCGAGCTTCCAGTCGTACGGTTGATCGTCGGGGTTCGTTCCCCACCGGGCCAGGAACGCCGCATCGGACGACTCCGACATGACCATGCCGAAGAGCGGATCGAGGATCTTGGAGGGTTCGTTCGTCCAGGCGTACCAGAACCCCTGATCAGCCATGCACTTCGCGATGATCTGCTGTTGTGCTTCCCAGATCCCGTCACGGAATCCCGGGTCGGAGCTGGGTGGGATGTCCGCCGGATCGGTGGTCGCGTCGAACCAGCCCTCCGGCGTCTGCGAGTAGTCGACTCCGGACGCCGGCGAGACGGGTTCGCCAGCGTCCGGCGTGGCAGCGGGATCCGCGGGCACCACGGGTTCGACGGGCGGGAGGTCGTCGAGCGACGCGGCGGCCTCGGCGACCGCTTCGAGGGATCGGGCGTCGTCAGCGGCCGCCTGGGCGTTCGACACCCCGATGAACACCCCGCCTGCCGCCACCGCGAGCACCCCGCTCATCGCGATGCCGAGCCCGATCCGTCGTCGGAGCATTCCGGAACTCCGGCGGACGGGTGCCGCCTCCTGCGCCGCGTCCGGCCCGTCGTGGATCTCGCTGCCGCTCATACCGTCTCCCCCTGCATCGACGCCACTGCGTCCCGTTCCGTCGTTCGGCGACCCCCCGGCCACCACCACACCGCGGCTCCGATGAACCCGAGCGCCGCCCCGACCCCGATCGCCACGCTCATCACCCACCACGGTTCGAATCCGGCGCCGTGCGAGCTCAGGCGGGACACGATGAGCACGCCGGTCGCGCTGACGCGGTACATGATGTCGCCCGCGAGCACGCCGATGAGGACCGCTGCGGGCGCCAGGAGCCCCGCGCCGAGCCATCGACTGCGTCGCCGCAGCGACAGCACGAGCCCCACGATGCCCAGGACCGCGGCGATCGCCACACCGAGCGCGCCCATCGGCACCTCGACGACGTCGCCGATGACGAGAGCACGCAGGATCCGGACGAGGAGGAACAGTGCCGCTCCCGTGACCAGGACGCCGCCGGTCACCACGAGCGCTGCGAGGACATCACCGGCCCGCCGCATGCCGAGCGGCATCGGATCGACGCCGTGGCCCGCGCGCAACTGCCCGGAGCGCCACGAGAGGTCGTGCGGGATCCCGCGGATGGCCCGCAGCATGATGTCGCGCCGGAGCCGCTGTGGCGTGACGCCCGTCTCCTGGGCCCAGACGGCGTGCTCGTGCAGGTCGGAGGCGATCTCGTCGCGGCGCTCCCCGGCGACGTCGGGCGAGAGGTCTCGGGTGTACCACCCGCACCAGTTCAGGACGCGGTGGGCGGCCGTGCGGTACTCCGGTGTCCGGACGGCGGTCATGCGATCGCCCCCTGCGTCCACGCCGCACCCGCCGGCCTCGCCGCGGAGGCCTGCTCACCGGCGATCCTCGCGTGCTCACGATCCCTGGCCGTCGCGCCTTCGCCCGTGATCCGATACAGCCGTCGACGGGGGCGGCCCTCCGCCTCGGCGACCTCCGGAGCCTCCCACGTCGCCTCGATCAGGCCGGCATCCGCCATCCGTGACAGGGCCTTGTAGAGCGTGCCGTGCGCAGTGAGGGCGGCATCCCCGGCTTCGGCGAGCTGCTTGGCGAGGGCGAACCCGTAGAAGCTCCCATCGGTCGCCTGCAACACGGTGCCGACGTCGAGGATGTCGAGCTCGAGCGGGAAGAGCGTGCCGGGTCGTCTGCGTGCCATGGAGCCACTATAGGAAGATAGGTTCCGATACGTCAACTCCGGACCCGCGGTCGCACCGGTCGAGGACGACTAGCTCCCGTCGCGGAGGTCCGTCGGGGGTGCTGCTCCGAAGGCGATCTCGTCGAACCGCGCCTCGCAGGGTGGACCGAGCGGCGCCTGCGAGAGGAAGCCGACGCGCACCGGGGCGTCGCTGTGCAGACGGAAGACCCGGACGAAGTCCCACGTGACGCCGTCGGTCGAGCTGTGGAACGCCCACGCCTCACCGAGACGACTGACACGCATCCACACGTGGTCGGCCGCGACGTGCGTCGAGTTCACGTCGTCCGACCAGGTGTTCGTCACGACGCTCACCACCATCGCCTGCCCCTGCGGCGACTGCTCGAAGCAGAGCTTGGCCCAGTGCTCGTCGTCGATCCAGAGTGCGAGGGCGCCGGCGTCGAAGGTGCTGCGCTCGCTCACGACCGCGATCCGCGCCGAGAGCGTGAAGTGTTCGGGTGCGTCGAAGGCGAGCGCCGTGGCACGCAACTCACGCGGCCCACCGAGCGAGCTGTTGCTCCAGTCGACGCCGGCGGCGGAGGTGAGGGTGAGCGCTCCGGCATCGGCGTCGAACGCGGCGATTCCGCGGGTCGAGGTCCAGGCGAGGTCGGGAAGCCCGTCGATGCGGGTCACGTCGGTGTGCATGGTCCGACCCTATCGGGATCGCCCGTTCCGGTGAGTCGCCCGGATCTGTTCAGAATCCGGCGGATTTCGCGCAGATCCGGGCGACTCAGCGAGGTCTGCCGGCGGGGACGTCGACGACGCGCTCCTCCCCGACGGCCACGACGAGCGAACCGTTGGAGGCCGAAGCGACGTCCGCTTGGAGCCGCTCGAGCTCCGCCGGCGGCACCCACAGTTCCAGCTCAGCCTGCGCCCCGTAGACCGGCTCACCGAGCGTCGCACCGTGGGTAGCGGCCCAATCGCGCAGCAGGTTGTCGTACCGCCCGGCGTCGGCGTGGGGGACGACGAGGGTCGCGCGGGTCAGAGTCTCACGGCGCACGAGCGAGGCGAGGTCGAGCGTCTCGGAGGCCGCCGAGGAGTACGCGCGGACGAGCCCACCGGCCCCGAGTTTGACGCCGCCGAAGTACCGCGTGACGACGACCACCACGTCGGTCAGCTCGCGCCGCCGGATGACCTCGAGGATCGGCATCCCCGCCGTGCCGGACGGTTCACCGTCGTCGGACGAGCGGGCCTGGTCGCCGAGCAGCCCGGTGACCATCGCGACGCAGTGGTGTCGCGCGTCCCACGCCTGCTTCTTCACCCGCGCGATCACCGCTTCCGCGTCCTCCGGCGACGCGACCGGGTGGGCGAGGCCGAGGAAGCGCGACTTCTTGATCACGAGTTCGTGCTCGACCGGCGCGGCGATCGTCGCCGGGTACTGCCGCGCGGTGGTCATCCGTCCGAGCGTACTGGTGGCCGGTCGACGAGACCCGTTCGGCCTACGGCCGCAGCACGTCGTCGGCCGGGTGGGCCTGCACGTGCCCACGGACGAAGATCAAGCCGATCACGGCCACGAGCATGATGAGCAGGTTGGCCGGACCGGCGATCGCCAGGAACACGCTCTGACCGGCGGCCGCTCCCGCGTGGTCGATCCCACCGGTCGAGAGGAAGAGCGTCGGGTCGTAGAGTCCGTGGATCAGGATCGGCCAGATGAGGTTGCCGGTCACCCGGAGCGTCAGGTACATGCACACGCCGAATCCGAAGGTGTAGACGACGGTCACGAGCACGGTCACGACCGGCTGGCCCGACAGGAGGTTGGAGGCGTGCAGCAGCGCGAAGACCAGCGAGGAGATCACCATCACGATCCACTCCGAACTCCCGGCGTCGCGCAGCATCTTCGCGACCAGTCCGCGGGTCAGGATCTCCTCGGCGAACCCGATGAACACGCCGGACAGCATCGCGACCACGACCACAGAACCCTCGTAGCTCCCGTAGTCGATGCCGAGCAACCGCAGGACGACCGCGGCGAGGATCACGATCGGAGCGGCCCACATCCACCAGCGTCCGCGGATCGGCTGCTTCGCGAACAGCTCCCGGAACCAGCCGACCGAGAGCACGAACCCGGCCAGGACGAGGGAACCGACGATGAGCGGCAGCATGAGCCCGAAGAACACGCTCTGCGGGGTCGCGAAGAGGTTCTCACCGATCTGCGATGTGAAGAGCTGCCCGACGACCCAGCCGGCCCCGAGGTACAGGGCGAGGTAGACGATGGCCAGCAGGAACGCCCGGCCGATCCCGCCCTTCGCCCAGAAGTCATGCCATCCGCTGGTGGTGAGCGTCCGCTGACGTCGGTGCTCGTGACCCCTGTGCTCGCCCATGCATCGATCCAACCACGGAGCACCAGACTGAGTCGCCCGAATCTGCGCGGAGCCGGCCGCAATTCGTGCAGATCCGGGCGACTCAGGAGCTCAACCGACGCCGTTCAGGACCGAGGAGGCGAAGGAGGCGGCACGGACGCCGAGCGTCGCGATGCGCTCCTGGCGGGCCGCCTCCGCGTCGAAACCGACGTAGGCGAGCGGTGGCAGCTTCCGCACGTTGGCCGAGCACTGGAAGTCGGCGCAGACCAGCGTGCCGACGGTGTCGCCGTTCTTGCCGGCCTGCCCGGCCCGCTTCGCGCTGTAGAACACGACGTCGTTGCTGAGCGTGATGTCCTGGCACCACGCGCACTGCGGCCGGGTGCGGGGTGTCGCGTCGGCCTGTCGGAGGAGGATGCCGACGGGTTCGCCGTCGACGATCGTGACCACGTACGCGCGTCGCGGCAGCTTCTTGTCGCGCCAGCCGAGGAAGTCACGCACCTCGAAGTCGATCGCGTCGAGGTCGACGGGAAGGCTCACGTCACTGACCTCCTTGCGCGATGCGTTGACGAAGGAGGCACGGATCTGGGATTCGTTCAGGGGGATCATGGGTTCACCGGTTTCGGCTGGGCCGTCGGGGAGACGGCGGGAAGCCCTCCGCGCGTCGATGCGCTGCGGCGGGTACGTCAGGGTGCGCGGCCCCGTCGTCGTCGCTCGGACGAGCGCGATGGACGAGGCCGACGTCCTCACCGGGTGGGCGAGGTGGTCGACCGGATGGACCGCTCTCTCGGGCCGGCGTTGCGGACGCCGACGACCTCCAGACGCCCGACACGGGGCGGAGCGATGAGCATGGACACACCGGCACTGTATCAAGCGGTAGCGCGCTCGCTCCCGCGATCCGCACGTTCTGCCTCCCGGCGCGGCAGGATGGACGTATGACCCTCGACGTCGCCCTCCTCCGCACCGCGTTCCCGTCCCTCGCCTCGGGCATCGCCCACTTCGACGGCCCCGGCGGCACCCAGACGCCGCTCGCCGTCGGCCAGGCCATCCTCGACACCCTCACCGGGCCACTGTCCAACCGGGGTTCGTCGGTCGCGTCCGAGCGTCGGGCGGACGACGCCGTGACCGCCTTCCGCGCAGCGTGCGCCGACCTGCTCGCCGCGGAGGAGCGGGGCATCGTCTACGGTCGGAGCGCGACCCAGCTCACGTACGACTTCTCCAGGCATCTGTCGCGCGGCTGGATCGCCGGCGACGAGATCGTCCTGTCCCGACTCGACCACGACGCGAACGTGCGCCCGTGGGTGCAGGCGGCGGACCGCACAGGCGCGACCGTGCGCTGGATCGACCTGGACCCGGCGACGGGCGAGCTCGACCTCGCCGACCTCGACGACCTCGTCACTGAACGGACGAGGCTCGTCGCCGTGACCGCTGCGTCGAACCTCCTGGGCACAATCCCGCCGGTGCGGACGATCGCCGATCGGGCGCACGCGGTCGGCGCGCTCGTCTGGGTCGACGGCGTCCACTACACGGCGCACCACGTCGTCGACGTCGAGGCCCTCGATGCCGACTTCTTCGTCTGCTCGCCGTACAAGTTCTTCGGGCCGCACTGCGGTGTCCTCGCCGCGTCGCCGGCGCTGCTCGAGTCGATCCACCCGGACAAGCTGCTGCCGTCGACGAACGGTGTGCCGGAGCGCTTCGAGTTCGGCACGCTGCCCTACGAGCTCATGGGCGGCGTGACGGCGGCCATCGGCGTGCTCGCGTCGATCGACCCCGGTGACGCCACGACGAGACGCGACCGTCTGGTCGCCTCCGCCGCAGCCGTCCACGAACGGGAACTCGCGCTGCGCACCCGCATCGAAGGCGCCCTCGCGGAGCTCGGCCCGCTCGTCGAGCTGCACTCGCGGGCCGCAGAACGCACGGCGACGCTGTTCATGACGTTCCCCGGCAGGCGTGCAGCCGATGCGGCCGCCTTCCTCGCCGCTCGCGACGTCCTCGCACCGGCCGGCTCGTTCTACGCGATCGAGCCGTTCGCGGCGCTGGGCCTCGACGACGTCGGAGGCCTCCGCGTCGGCGTCGCCCCGTACACCTCGGACGAGGACGTCGACCGCCTGCTCGACGGCATCAGGGCCTTCCTCGCCGATTGAACGGCTCGCCGATTGAACGGCCCGCCGATTGAACGGTTGGCGGACCGACCCGGCGTCAGCGCTCTCAGGACCGCTTGCCGCTCTCGCGTCGCAGCACGACGAACCCGGCGACCATGACGACCGCCCCGAGGACGAGGGTGATGATCCGGAAGAACCCGAAGTCGTCGACACCGAAGATCAGGGGCCCGGCGAAGAGGAACGTCGCACCGACGAAGTACCAGACCGAGGTCGTCTGACCGTTGAGTGACGTGGGCGGAGGCGTCGATTCGGGCTCCGCCGCGGCGGGACCGCCCTGGGGCGCCTCGTCCCCGTATGGTGCAGGTTCGGGCTGCGTCGATCCGGTCATCATTCGCTCCGATCCGCGTCGCGCTCGGTGGTGTCCGCGACGTCGAGCCCCACGCTACGCAGCCCTCGAGCGCCGCGAATCCCCCAGGTGACGGAGATCAGGCCTCGCTGGCGAACATCCGTCCGTCTGGGTCGAGTTTCGTCAGGAGGGCGGCGGAGATCTCGCCGAGCTGCTCGATCTGCGCCGGCGTCAGTGCGTCGAGGACCAGGGATCGCACGTGCTCGACGTGGCCCGGCGCAGCCTGGACGACCTTGTCCCAGCCCGCATCGGTGAGCGTCACGTTCGTCGCCCGTCGATCCTCCGGGCACGGTGTCCGCGCCACGAAGCCGGCCTCCTCCAAGCGCGTCAGCACCCGCGACAAGCGGGGCAGCGTCGCATTCGTCCGTGCCGCGAGCGCCGAGGTGCGCAGCGTGCGGCCCGGGGTCTCGGACAGCATCGCGAGCGTGAAGTAGTCGAAATGCGTCAGGTGCTCGTCCCGCGTGAGCTGGAGGTCGAGCGCGGCCGGCAGGAGTTCGAGCACCGCGGCGAAGCGCACCCAGGAGCGTTGCTCGTCGTCGCTCAGCCATCGCGTCTCGGTCATGACTCCAGCGTAGCAATAGTTGCGCCTACAACTAACCGGTGTTACGTTAGTTGTACCAACAACCAATTGACCCGTGACCAGGCGGCCACGAGAAGGAGCATCGTCATGACGAACGTCACCATCTTCGGAACCGGCAACATGGGCAGCGCCATCGCCGGCGTCCTCGCAGCAGGCGGCGCCTCCGTCGACCACCTCGGGTCGGCCGAGACCGGCACCATCACCGGCGACGTCGTCGTCCTCGCGGTCCCCTACCCCGCCCTCGCGACGATCGTCGAGCAGTACGCCGACCAGCTCGCGGGCAAGGTCGTCGTCGACATCACCAACCCCCTCGACTTCTCGACCTTCGACGCCCTCACCGTCCCCGCGGGCAGCTCGGCTGCAGCGGAACTGCAGGCGAAGCTCCCGAGCTCCCACGTCCTCAAGGCCTTCAACACGAACTTCGCCGCGACCCTCGCATCGAAGCAGGTCGGCGACGTGGCCACCACGGTCCTCATCGCCGGGGACGACGCCGACGCCAAGGCCGCACTCCAGCAGCTCGTGACCGCCGGAGGCCTCGAGGCCGTCGACGCCGGGTCGCTGAAGCGCGCCCACGAACTCGAGGCGATCGGCTTCCTGCAGCTCACGCTGGCGGCCTCGGAGAAGATCTCCTGGACCGCGGGGTTCGCGCTCGTCAAGTAGCCATCGGATCGTGATCCGGGAGGAACGATCCTCCCGGATCACGACGGACTGGAGGACGATGGGCGCATGACCTTCCGCACCCTCGCCCCCGGCCAGCGTTCCAGCATCCTGCTCGGCGGGCCGCACGATGATGCGCCCGTGCTCCTCTTCGAGACCGACGAGCTCCTCGTCGAAGCACCGAACTGGTCGCTCGACGGCCGGACGCTGCTCCTCAACGGCAACGGGCGGCTCTGGGCGCTCCCGGTCGACGATCCGACCGCCGGGCTCGCGCCGATCGAGTTCCTCGGCCTCCCCGAACTCAACAACGACCACGTCCTCGACCCCGACGGCGAGCACATCCTCCTCTCGGCGATGGACGGTCACATCTACCGCGGCGCCATCACCGGCGGGCCGGTCACGAAGCTCACCGCCGACGACGACCGGTGGCACTTCCTCCACGGCGTCTCCCCGGACGGCACGCGGATCGCGTACGTCGAGCTCGAAGGCTTCGAGCACCCCGGTCGACTCGCGATCGCTCCGGCGGTCGAGGGCGGCGGCCCCGTCACCGTCCTCGACACCGGCGACGGCCACCTCGACGGTCCGGAATGGTCGCCCGACGGCCGATGGCTGTTCTGCAACACGGAACACTTCGGCACCGGCCCCGGCCATGCGCAGCTCGCGCGGATCCCCGACGCCGGCGGCGAGCTCGAGCAGCTCGTCGTGAGCGACACCGTCGACTGGTTCCCGCACCTCTCCCCCGACGCCCGACTGGCCTCGTACATCGCCTTCCCCGCCGGCACGATCGGGCACCCGGCCGACCTCGACGTCGAGGTCCGGCTCGTTTCGACCGACGACTGGGCGACCCCGCTCCGTCGCTACCCACTGTTCGGCGGGCAGGGCACCCTCAACGTGAACAGCTGGTCCCCCGACAGCTCACGGTTCGCCTTCGTCGCCTACCCGATCGACGACTGAGGCACCGGAACTCCGGGCGCGCGGGCCGTCAGTCGGTACTGTCGGAGCGTGACCGATGCCAGCAGCGCCCACTCCCAGACGCTCTCACGCGGCATCCGGATCCTCGAGGTCCTGGCCGACGCGCGCACCCCGCTCACGATCGACACCCTGAGCGCGACGCTCGGCCTGCACCGGAGTGTCACCTACCGGCTCCTGCGCACGCTCGAAGACCACCGCCTGGTCGTCCGCGACGGTACGGGACGGATCGCACTCGGATCGCGCCTGGCAGCCCTCGCCGCCGGTGTCTCCCACGATCTGCAGGCCGCCGCCCTGCCCGAGCTGACGGCCATCGCGAACGAGCTCGGCATGACCTGCTTCCTCACCGTGCTGGACGGCGACGAGATCGTCACGCTCGTCGGCGTCGAGCCACGGCACACGATGGGGTCGATCGCGCAGCGACCCGGCACCCGGCACCCGGTCGGTGTCGGCGCGCCCGGCAAGGCCATCGCGTCCCGCCTCTCCGAGGCGCAGTGGCCGGACACCCTCGACGACGACCACCGCGCCGAGCTGGCAGCGGTCCGCGAACACGGCTGGGCGTCGAGCCACGACGAGGTCATCACCGGTCTCCGCGCCGTCGCGGTCCCACTCGCTGTGCACGGCTCGCCGGCAGGCGCCCTCGCGGTCGTCTACGTCTCCAGCAGCCGCTCCGAAGCCGACATCGCGGCCCGCCTCATCGAGGGGGCCGCGACCATCGCGTCGTCGGTCTGACCGCGGCTACCTCCGCGCGCCGTAGACCTGACCACGGCTTTGCTCGTCCTCCGCTTCGCCACCGAGCGGGATGCCCGTGCGGTCGCGAAGGAGGAGGGTCGCCGCGAAGGCGATGACGATCATGCCGGCGATGTAGAACGCGACACTCGTCGACGACCCCGTGACCTGCACCAGCCAGGTCGCGATCGTCGGGGCGAACGCTCCGCCGAGGATGGCGCCGATCGCGTAGGTGACCGAGACGCCCGTGTAGCGGATCGATGCGGGGAAGAGCTCGGCGAAGTACGCCGCCTGCGGCCCGTAGGTGAAGCCGTTGCCGATCGTGAACAGCGCGAGCCCGAGGAACAACAGCCACGGGTCACCGGTGTTCACGAGCGGGAAGAGCACGAAGACGGTGGCCAGGAACGCGACCCAGCCGATGATGTAGGTGTTGCGTCGGCCGATCCGGTCGGAGAGCGAGCCCGCGAACCACGTGACGATCAGCCAGACGATGGCCGACCCGGTGACCGCGAGCAGGACCGGTGTCCGCTCCATACCCACCAGGCCGCCGTCGGCGAGCGGCGTCGTCGCGTAGTTCTGGATGTAGCCGCCCGTGGTCATGTAGCCGGCGGCGTTGTTGCCGGCGAAGGTGAGCGCCGCGAGCAGCACGAGCAGCCAGTGGTGCCGGAAGAGCTCGACGATCGGGACCCGGCGACGCTCCTTGTTGCGGGCGAGGGCGACGAAGACGGGGCTCTCGTCGACCTTCCGTCGCACGACGTAACCGACGATGATCAGGACGAAGCTCAGCAGGAACGGGAACCGCCAGCCCCACTCGAGGAACGCCGCGCCGGGCGAGATCACGCCCGTCATGAGGGCGAGCATGCCGGAGGCGAGGAGCAGTCCGATCGGGACGCCGATCTGCGGGAACGCCCCGAACCGGCCGCGGCGGCCGGTGGGCGCGTGCTCGACGGCCATGAGGACGGCGCCGCCCCACTCGCCGCCGGTCGACAACCCCTGCAGGATTCGGAGGAACACGAGCAGGGCGGGGGCGATGATCCCGATCTGGTCGTAGGTCGGCAGCAGACCGATGAGCGTCGTGGCAGCTCCCATGAGGAAGAGCGTGATGACGAGCATCTTCTTCCGGCCGATGCGATCGCCGAAGTGCCCGGCGACGAACGCGCCGAGCGGCCGGAACAGGAAACTGACGCCGACGGTCGCGAACGACAGCAACAGCGCGGCCTGCGGTCCTGCCGGTTGGAAGAAGAGCTGCGAGAAGACGAGTCCGGCGGCGCTCGCGTAGAGGAAGAAGTCGTACCACTCGACCGTGGTGCCGATGACGGTGGCGAAGGCCACGCGCCGGAGTTCCGCGGGCGTCGTCGCTCGCGCCAGTGATGCGGTTGTCATTGTCTCGAGACCCCTTTGTCCGTCGCGGCCCGCCATTGGACCGCCAGAATGTACACCACATCGTATACAATCGTGCTCACCGCGCAAGAGGCAGTCGACGACGACGCACCGTATCGTGATCGCAGGCCGCAGTCGACGCAGATGAGGACGGGACGCGATGCAGGATCACGAACGACAGGCGATCGCCGACGAGCTGGCGGCGGCGCACGAGGAGCGGAGCGTCGTCCCCCTCCTCACCGCCCGGCACCCGGACATGACCGTCGAGGACTCTTATGCCGTGCAGGCGCTCTGGGCCGAACGCCGCGTCGCCGCAGGTCGGCGCGTCGTCGGCCACAAGATCGGTCTCACCTCGAAGGCGATGCAGCAGGCCACCGGGATCTCCGAACCCGACTACGGCGTCATCCTCGACGACCAGGTCTTCGACTCGGGCGCGACGCTCGACTTCGACGCCTACTCCAACGTCCGCGTGGAGGTCGAGCTGGCGTTCGTCCTCGGACGCCCGCTGCAGGGACCGCACTGCACGATCTTCGAGGTGCTCGACGCGACCGACCACATCGTCCCCGCGCTCGAGGTCCTCAACTCCCACATCGAACTCGACGGTCGCACGATCGTCGACACCATCGCCGACAACGCGGCCCTCGGCGCCATGGTGCTCGGCGGAACGCCCGTCCGCCCCGACGCGATCGATCCGCGATGGGTCTCGGCCCTGCTCTACCGAAACCAGACCATCGAGGAGTCCGGGGTCGCCGGCGCCGTCCTCGGGCACCCGGCACTCGGCGTCGCGTGGCTCGCGGGCAAGCTCGCCCAGCACGGCGGGAGTCTCGCCGCCGGGGAGATCATCCTGTCGGGGTCGTTCACGAGACCGATGTGGGTCGAACGGGGCGACACCGTCCACGCCGAATACCAGGGACTGGGAGCCGTGACATGCCGATTCGAATGACCCTGCCGCCGACCTTCGGCGAGCGCCTGCGCACCGCGGACCGACCCCTCGTCGGGATGTGGGTGGTGTCGGGGAGCCCGATCGCGGCGGAGATCGCTGCGGGCAGCGGCCTCGACCTGCTCCTCATCGACGGCGAGCACTCGGCGAACACCCTGGAGAGCATCCAACTGCAGCTGCAGGTGGTCGCCGCTTTCCCGGTGTGTCCGCTGGTGCGGGTGCCGTTCGGCGACGCGGTCGTCATCAAGCGGGTGCTCGACCTCGGGGCGCAGAACCTCATCGTGCCCATGGTGTCGTCGGCCGAGCAGGCGGCGGCGCTCGTGCAGGCCGTGCGCTACCCGCCTCAGGGCGTCCGTGGGGTCGGCAGCGCGCTCGCGAGGTCCTCCCGCTGGAACCGGATCGACGACTACCTCGCGCAGGCGGACGATTCGGTGTCGCTCACGGTGCAGATCGAGTCGGCGGAGGCGGTCGAGCAGGTCGAGGACATCCTCGCGGTCGACGGCGTGGACGCGGTGTTCGTCGGTCCGGCCGACCTCTCGGCGTCGCTCGGACTGCTCGGTCAGCAGGGGCACCCCACCGTGGTCAGCGCTGTCGAGCGGGTGCTCGATGCCGCCGCCGCCGCGGGGAAGTCGGCCGGCGTGAACGCCTTCGACCCCGGCATGGCCGAGCACTACCTCGACCGCGGGGCGTCCTTCGTCCTCGTCGGTGCGGATGTGTCGCTCCTCGCCCGCGCATCCGAGCAGTTGGCGGAGCGCTTCATCGACGGCCGGAGTGATACGAGCCGCAGCGACGGGTACTGACCCTTTCCCACTGCGTCCAGATCGTATACGATTCTGGATACCGACGACGAGGACGTGTGATGAGCAGCCACCAGAGCATCGAAGGTCTCCCGAACAGCGGGGGCGGCAAGATCATCGCCGTCCACCTCAACTACCCGTCACGGGCGGCCCAGCGCGGCCGCACGCCGGAGCACCCCTCGTACTTCCTCAAGCCGTGGTCCTCTGTCTCGAGCACGGGCGGCACCATCGAGCGCCCGGCCGGCGCGGAACTGCTCGCCTTCGAGGGCGAGATCGCGATCATCATCGGTACCGCGGCCCGCCGCGTCCGCGTCGAGGACGCCTGGCAGCACGTCTCGGGCGTCACCGCGGCGAACGACTTCGGGCTCTACGACCTCCGCAGTGCCGACAAGGGGTCGAACCTGCGCTCGAAGGGCGGCGACGGCTACATGCCGCTCGGCCCGTCCGTCATCCCCGCTGAGCAGATCGATCCGGCCGCCCTCCGCGTGCGCACCTGGGTCAACGGTGTCGTGGTCCAGGACGACACGAGCGACACGCTGCTCTTCCCGTTCGCCCAGCTCATCGCCGACCTCTCGCAGCTCTCGACGCTCGAGCCCGGCGACGTCATCCTCACCGGCACACCCGCCGGCTCCTCCGTCGTCGTGCCTGGCGACGTCATCGAGGTCGAGGTCGACGCACCGACCGCACCAGGCACCCCGACGAGCGGTCGACTCGTGACGACGGTCGTCGAGGGCACCGAGCCCTTCGGCGGGTTCGGCGCCAAGCCGGCCGTCGACGACCATCAGCGGATCGAGGCCTGGGGGGACGCTGCGGCGGCAGGTCTGCCTGCACCGACTGAGCCTCCCACCGCTGCATCGCCCGCCGAACCGCTCGACCCCGCGGTCGCCGAACAGCTCGCCTCGGTCTCGACGGCGACACTCAGCGCCAAGCTGCGGGCTCGCGGGTACACCGAGGTCTTCATCGAGGGCGTCCACGCCTCGCGACCGGGCACGCGCATGGTCGGTGTGGCCCGCACCCTCCGCTTCGTCGCCTACCGGCCCGACCTCTTCGCCGAGCGCGGCAACGGCTTCAACGCGCAGAAGCGTGTCTTCGACACCGTCGAGGCCGGAGAGGTCATCGTGATCGAGGCACGCGGCGAGCGCGGCACGGGCACCGTCGGCGACGTCCTCGCACTTCGGGCGCAGCAGCGCGGAGCGGCCGGGGTCGTCACCGACGGCGGCATCCGCGATGCCGAGCAGGTCGCGGCGTTCGACCTGCCGACCTTCTCACAGGGCCCGCACCCGTCCGTCCTCGGGCGCCGCCATGTGCCGTGGGAGATCGACGTCGCGGTCACCTGCGGCGGGGCGACGGTCCTGCCCGGCGACGTGATCGTCGGGGACGGTGACGGCGTCATCGCGATCCCCCGGGCGCTCGCCGTCGAGGTCGCCGCGGAGGGGGTCGTGCAGGAGGCGGAGGACGCCTGGATCGCCGAGCAGGTCCGTGGCGGTGCCGCGGTCGACGGCCTCTTCCCGCTGAACGCCGAGTGGCGGACGCGATACGAGAGCGAGCAGGGACGATGAGCGGACCGCACCCGACGACCGGGCAGGAAGCGTCGCTCAGCAAGTCCGAGCGCGCCTACCGGTTCATCCGCGAGGCCATCGACGAGGGGCGCTTCGTCCCCGGGTACCGGCTGGTGCTCGGCCAGATCGCCGGTGAGCTCGACATCAGCGTGGTCCCGGTGCGCGAGGCGATCCGGCGGCTGGAGGCCGAGGGGCTCGTGACGTTCGAGCGCAACGTCGGCGCGCAGGTCGCGATGCTGCACGAGACCGAGTACCTCTTCACGATGCAGACGCTCGCCCTCGTCGAGGGCGCAGCGACCTCGATGAGCGCCGCCTACCTCACCGACGACCACCTGGCCCGCGCCCGCGAGATCAACGAGCGGATGCGCCGCACGCTCGACGACTTCGACCCGCACGCGTTCACGGCGCTGAACCTGGAGTTCCACACCGTCCTCTTCGAGGAGTGCCCGAACCCGCACGTCCTCGACCTCGTCCATCGCGGCTGGCGGCGGCTGAACGCGCTCCGCGACTCCACGTTCAGCTTCGTGCCCGGCCGCGCGCGGGAGTCGGTCGCAGAGCACGACGGCATCCTCGAACTCATCGCCGCCGGCGCGCAGCCGCTCGAGATCGAGATCGCCGCCCGCGACCACCGCACCGCGACCCTCGACGCCATGCTCGCGTACCAGGCGGAGCACCAGCCGCCCACCACGGCCCGCCCGCCGTCGTCACCGCCGTCCACCACCGACCGGAGGAACCACCCATGACCCAGCACGTTCCGGCAGCGTTGCCCGACCGTATCCGGCACTACATCGACGGCGCGTTCGTCGACTCGGTCGACGGCGACACCTTCGACGTCCTCGACCCGGTGTCGAACGAGACCTACGTCCAGGCCGCCGCCGGCAAGCAGGCCGACATCGACCTCGCCGTCGCCGCAGCCAAGCGCGCCTTCGACGAGGGTCCGTGGCCGCGGCTCCTCCCCCGCGAGCGCAGCCGGATCCTGCACCGGGTCGCCGACGCCGTCGAAGCGCAGGACGCCCGCCTCGCGGAGCTGGAGAGCTTCGACACCGGGCTGCCGATCACGCAGGCGCTCGGTCAGGCGAAGCGCGCCGCCGAGAACTTCCGGTTCTTCGCCGATCTGATCGTCGCCCAGCACGACGACACCTACAAGGTCCCGGGGCGGCAGGTCAACTACGTCAACCGCAAGCCCATCGGTGTCGCGGGGCTCATCACGCCGTGGAACACGCCGTTCATGCTCGAGAGCTGGAAGCTCGCTCCGGCCCTCGCGACCGGCAACACGGTCGTCCTGAAGCCGGCGGAGTTCACCCCGCTCTCGGCGAGCCTGTGGGCGGACATCTTCCGCGACGCCGGCGTGCCCGACGGCGTGTTCAACCTCGTGAACGGGCTCGGCGAGGACGCCGGCGACGCCCTCGTGAAGCACCCGGACGTGCCGCTCATCTCGTTCACCGGCGAGAGCAGCACCGGTCAGCTCATCTTCGCGAACGCCGCGCCGTTCCTGAAGGGGCTCTCGATGGAGCTCGGCGGCAAGTCACCGGCCATCGTGTTCGCCGACGCCGACCTCGACGACGCCCTCGACGCGACGGTGTTCGGGGTGTTCTCGTTGAACGGTGAGCGCTGCACCGCCGGCAGCCGCGTCCTCGTCGAGCGGAGTGTCTACGACGACTTCGTCGAGCGCTACGCCGAACGTGCCCGCAACATCGTCGTCGGACATCCGAGCGACCCGGCCACCGAGGTCGGCGCGCTCGTGCACCCCGAGCACTACGAGAAGGTCATGGGCTACGTCGAGATCGGCAAGACCGAGGGCCGCCTCGTCGCCGGTGGTGGTCGCCCCGAGGGATTCCCGACCGGCAACTACGTCGCGCCGACGGTCTTCGCCGACGTCCCGCCGACCGCCCGCATCTTCCAGGAGGAGATCTTCGGGCCGGTCGTCGCCATCACCCCGTTCGACTCCGACGAGGAGGCGCTCGCCCTCGCGAACGACACGAAGTACGGGCTCGCCGCGTACATCTGGACGAACGACCTCAAGCGGGCTCACACCTTCTCCCAGAACGTGCAGGCCGGGATGGTGTGGCTGAACTCGAACAACGTGCGCGACCTCCGCACGCCGTTCGGCGGCGTGAAGGCGTCGGGGCTGGGTCACGAGGGCGGCTACCGCTCGATCGACTTCTACACCGACCAGCAGGCGGTGCACATCACGCTGAACCAGGCGCACTCCCCGCGCTTCGGCACGGGCGGGCCGCTGCAGGCCGCGCACTGACCGCTCCCGGTCGACCTCCACCCAGCAACCGAGATCAGCAAGGACGCAGATCATGTCGAACCCCATCACCCCGTCATCGGCCGAGCCCGTCGTGACCGCCACCGACCCGATCCCCGTGCCGGTGAACCGCATCCCGACACCCGCCGCCACCCCGCCTGACATCCTCCGCTGTGCGTACATGGAGATCGTCGTCACGGATCTCGCCGCGAGCCGGAAGTTCTACGTCGACGTGCTCGACCTCGTGGTCACGGAGGAGGATGAGCACACCGTCTACCTGCGGAGCTTCGAGGAGTTCATCCACCACAACCTCGTGCTGCGGCAGGGGCCGGTGGCGGCGGTCGCGGCGTTCAGCTACCGGGTGCGGAGTCCTGAGGACCTCGACCGCGCGGTCGCCTTCTACACGGAGCTCGGGTGCCGGGTGGAGCGTCGTGCCGAGGGGTATGTGCAGGGCATCGGCGACTCGGTGCGCGTCGAGGATCCGCTCGGGTTCCCCGTCGAGTTCTTCTACGACGTGGAGCACGTCGAGCGGTTGGCGTGGCGCTACGACCTGTACACGCCGGGTGCGCTCGTGCGGCTCGACCACTTCAACCAGGTGACGCCTGACGTGCCGCGGGCGGTCGCGTACATGGAGGACCTCGGGTTCCGCGTCACGGAGGACATCCAGGACGAGGCCGGGACGACGTACGCGGCGTGGATGCGGCGGAAACCGACCGTCCACGACACCGCGATGACGGGCGGTGACGGACCGCGCATGCACCACGTGGCGTTCGCGACGCATGAGAAGCACAACATCATCGCGATCTGCGACAAGCTCGGCGCGCTGCGGATGTCGGACGTCATCGAGCGCGGCCCCGGACGACACGGCGTCTCGAACGCGTTCTACCTGTACATCCGCGACCCCGACGGCCACCGGATCGAGATCTACACCCAGGACTACTACACGGGCGACCCCGACAACCCGGTGGTCACGTGGGACGTGCACGACAACCAGCGTCGCGACTGGTGGGGCAATGCCGTCGTGCCGAGTTGGTACACGGACGCGTCGCTCGTGCTCGACCTCGACGGCGAGCCGAAGCCGGTGGTCTCCAGGTCCGACGACTCCGAGCTCGAGGTCACGATCGGCGCCGACGGCTTCTCCTACACCCGCAAGGGCGACGAGGCGCAGGGCTTCAAGCTCGGCAACACCCTCTAGGCCTCGGTTCATTCGCCCATCTTTGGGCGACCCAGTACTCGCTCGCCCAAAGATGGGCGAATGAACCGGGCTAGGGGGAACCTCCCGAATCACCCCTGCACTGGGGGCAACACCACTCTCGGAAGTCGGTCGCTCGACTGCCATGCTCAGATCGTGACCACATCAGAACCGCTGGGGGGCGGCTCACAGCAGCCCGACCCCGCATACGCACAGCAGCCGACCGCGCCCTACACGAACCCGTACGCACCGACGGCCCAGTACACCGACACCACGGCACCGCCGCCCTACGGCCAGCAGCCGTACGGTCAGCTTCCACAGCAGACACCGCCGCGTTCGACTTCGGCAGGGCTCGCGATCGCGGCCCTGATCGTCGGTATCGTCGCGTTCCTCATGGGCCTCATCCCCGTCGCCGGTGCACTCGTCGGAATCGCGGCGATCGTCCTGGCGGTACTCGCACTGCAGAAGCGACAGTCCAAGGGGCTCGCGGTCACCGGTCTCATCCTCGGAGCCGTCGCGACCATCGCATCATTCGGCACCCTCGTCGGAATCGGCGCAGCGGTGAACAGTGTGTCCGATGACAAGCCTGCTGCGATCGTGGAGACCTCGACGCCGGCCGACGAAGCGGCCAAGCCGGTCGAGACGACTGCGCCCGTCGCCGAGACTCCGGTTCCCGCAGCTCCTGCTGCACCCGCGGTGCCCGTCGAGTACCAGTCCGCGCTGATCAAGGCGAAGAGCTACTCGGACCTCATGCACATGAGTAAGGCCGGCATCTACGACCAGCTGACCTCCGAATACGGCGAACAGTTTTCACCAGAGGCGGGCCAGTACGCCGTCGACAACCTGCAGGCCGACTACAACGCGAACGCGCTCGCGAAGGCGAAGTCCTACCAGGAGACCATGTCGATGTCGCCCGAAGCGATCCGCGACCAGCTGACCAGCGAGTACGGCGAGAAGTTCACGCCCGAAGAGGCCGACTACGCGATCCTGCACCTCAACGACTGACTGAGGTGAGGCAGATCGTCGCTCAAGTCTTGTGCGTGCGACGATCTGCCTCACTTCGCGGGCTCGATGCACTGCCACTTCCCTATGCTGGCTGGATGATGAGCCCGGTCGGCTACACCTCCTTCGCCGGATCCGCACCCGACGGCGTGTGGGGTCAGGTCACGCAGCTGTTCGTCGCGGCGTTCACCGCCGAGCCGTACAACGAGGACGCGATCGATCTCGCGACCATCCGGCAGTGGGGCCCGGAGCATCTCGGGCACCGCGGCGGGCGCCTCGTGATCGCCACGGTCGACAGCCGGATCGTGGGCTTCGCGCTCGCCCACGGCCTCGACGCCGACCCCGCCTGGCTCGGCATCCTGGCGCAACTGGCCGACTCCAGCAGCACTACTTCGACTGCGATCGCGCGTCCGGTGGACGCCGTCGTCGTCCACGAGCTCGCCGTCTCGGAGGATCAGCGCGGACGTGGGATCGCCCGCGGGTGCCTGGCTGCGGTCTTGCAGGAGCGCACCGAGTCGACGACCTTCATCGGCGTCTACGAGCGCGCGACCGACGCCGCGTCGATGTACCACCGCTGGGGGCTCAGCGAACTCGGTCGCGTACCGATGCCTGGCGACGCGATAGCCCTCCGCGTCCTGTCCGCACCCACGACCGAGCTGGTTTCGCGCCTGCGGTCCGCCGACCCGGCGTCGGCGCGGATGACCCGGCGGACGCTCTGGCTCAGCCCGTGGGAGTGGGACTGTTGCGGCGGACCCTTGGAAACCGGCCAACCGGTGACCTTCTCGGTCTGGCCCGTCGACGATGGACAGCGGACCTGGCTGACCGAGGAGATCGGGGCGGATCTGACGGCGCGGATCGACGGTGTCGAGATGCACCACGAAGAGGACGCCGCACCGCAGCGGCTGACGGGCAGGCTGGCGAAGCTGTCGAGGGTTTCGATCCCCTCGCGCCGCGTCCACACCAAGCGAGCACCGTTGCCGCTTGGAGTTCTGCCCGCGGCGAGGCGCCTCGTTGGGCCACCAGGCAGCGGCGTGTACATCGGCGTAGCGGTCTCCGACGACGTCACCCACCATGAGACCGTGCCCGGACCGCCCATCGTCGAGGAGACACCGCGGATCCCGCTCACGCGCGGGATCGATCACCCCGACGCCCAAGCAGCGGCAGAGGCAGCTGCGGCCGCGGCACGCGCAGCGGCGCAGGCGGCGGAAGCTGCCGCTCGAGCGGCGCAGACGGCCGGCCCGCCACCACCCGGCGAGGTCGAACCCCGACTGGTCGGCTATCTCGTCGAACTCGAACTGGACGTCGACTGAGCAGGATCTTCGCGACTCAGCCCGCTCGGCGCAGGCCCCGGAGCGTCGCGGCGATGAGCCGTTCCGCCCGCTCCGGGGTCATCCGGTCCGACTGCTCCGCCGCTCGCGCGACCGCGATGCCGTCGAGCACCGCGAGCAGGAGTGCCGCATCGTCCGCAGCCAAGCTGTCGTCAGGGAACGCTGCGACGAGCAGCCGCAGGAGGACCTCCTCGGTGCGGGCCCAGTCGACGGCGTGGATCGCTCGCACCTCGGTCTCCGTGCTCGCCCGCGCGGCGAAGGCGACCCAGACGATCCCATCGGTCAGGTCGTCGCCCTCGATGCAGGCGATCTCACGACAGAAGATCCGAAGTCGCTCCTCCTCGGACGCCACGGCCTCGAGCCGCGCCGCCACGCGCCGACGGAACCGCTCGTTGACCTCGGTCATCGCCGCGACGACCAGTCGGTCCTTCGTCGGGAAGTGATGCTGGACCGCGCCGACGGAGACCCCGGCTTTGCCAGCGACGGTGCGGATGGTCAGGGCATCGGCTCCGCGCGACGCCATGATGCGCAGCAGTGCATCGAGGATCCGATCCCTGTTCGTGTCCTGCTCGGTCATCGCCTCCGCTTTCGCCGTCGCCCACTCGACAGGGTACGGTCATCTCATGACCAATACGAGCGTATTGCCACCGTCGCGTCCGAGCAACCGACGGATCGCCGCACTCGACGTCGTCCGCGGACTCGCCATCCTCGGCACGCTCGGCACCAACATCTGGCTGTTCTCGCACCCCTGGGGCATGGTCGGCATGCTCTCGGCCCCGGTGACGCCGGAGACCGGCCCCGCGGCGGGCACGATCCAGCTCGCCCTCATGGCACTCACTCAGGGCAAGTTCCTCGCTCTGCTGACCCTGATGTTCGGCGCCGGACTCGCGATCCAGCACGCCGCGGCACGCCGACGCGAGCAGCGCTGGCCGGGCCGGTACCTGTGGCGCGCCACCCTGCTCCTCATCGACGGTGCCGTGAACTACGTCCTCATCGCGGAGTTCGACGTCCTCATGGGTTATGCGGTCACCGGCGCCATCGTCGCCTGGCTCCTGCTCACGAGGCCCCGCGCCCAGCGCGCCATGATCGCCGCCTTCGGGGCGCTGCACGTCCTCCTCATCACCGCGATCGTCGCGTTCATCGCCACGACGCCGACGATCTCGGGCGACCTCTCCCTCCCCGCCGGACCGAGCCCGTACGCCACTGACTCGTTCCTCGGCCTGGCGGCCTTCCGACTCGAGAACGTGGGGGTCTTCCGCGCGGAGCCCGTGCTGATCGGGTTCCTCACGCTCGCGATGTTCCTCGCCGGCGCACACCTCTTCCAAGCCGGGGTCTTCGGGGAGACCGGCGGTCGACTCCGACGCCGCCTGATGATCGTCGGTGCCTGCGCGCTGCCGGTCGACCTGCTCCTGGGGATCTCGGGCGGCACCGCAGGACTCCTCGCGGAACGCTACCTGGCCGCGCCGCTCGTGGCGCTCGGCATCCTCGGCGCCACCGTCGAGCTCTGTCGTCGCTTCGGTACCGATGGCTGGATCGCCGTACGCCTGCGCGAACTCGGGAGGGTCGCGCTCAGCGCCTACCTCCTGCAGAACCTCCTCGGCGGCGCGCTCTTCTACGGCTGGGGGTTGGGCCTCGCCGAACACACGACCGCCTGGCGTGTCCCGATCACCGTGGCTGCGTTCGTCGTCATCGCCGCGCTCGTGACCGGCTTCGCCCACCTCTGGCTCCGACGGTTCGCACTCGGCCCCGTTGAATGGCTCTGGAAACGCGGCGCGGAGCTCGGGTCGAAGCGGCCGGAGGGCCGACCCTCGCTACGGTGAGACCATGACCACCGTGCACCTGACCGGCCAGTTGATCTGCGCGACACCGACCGACGTGGCGGTCGTCGAGACCCATCTGCCGGAGCATATCGCTCTCACCCGCGCCGAACCGGGATGCGTGTCGTTCGAGGTGACGCCGACGGACGACCCGCTCGTCTGGGACGTCGCCGAGGTCTTCGAAGACGACGAGTCGTTCGCAGCACACCAGGCCCGCGTCGCGTCCAGCGAGTGGGGGCGTGCGACCGCGGGCATCGAACGCCGCTACCAGGTGACCCGATCGCCAGCAGGCCAGGCCGTCTTGGACGTCGGCGACGATGACCTCGCGGACCTCCGCCGCAGACTCCACGACATGCGCTGGCCTGACCGGTGGCCGACCGCCGGTTGGGAGGCCGGCACCGATCAGGACGAGCTTCGGCGGCTCGTCACCTACTGGGCGGACGACTTCGACTGGGCGGCACAGCAGCGGGACATCAACGCCCTGCCGTGGCACCGCGCCGAGATCGGCGGGGCCGCGATCACCTACCTCCGGTTCGACGCCGAGGCCCCGGGCGGCATCCCCGTCGTCCTCACGAACGGATGGCCGAGCACCGCCCTCGAACTGGTCGGACTCGCCAGGCGCCTCGCGACACCGTCCCGGTACGGCGGAGACCCGGCGAGCGCCTTCACCGTCATCGTGCCCGCACTGCCCGGACTGCCGTTCTCACCGCAACGGCCGAGCTTCGGCGACCAGACGCACGAGCTGTGGCACACGCTCATGCACGACCACCTCGGCTTCGCCCGGTACGCCGCGCACGGAGGCGATCTCGGATCCGGAATCACCTCTCGGCTCGCGCAGGCGCATCCCGAGGCGGTCGCCGGCATCCACCTCCTCGCGGTCGCTGCACCGCGCGAGGTCGACGCTGAGACGCTCACGGAGGAGGAGCGGGCGCATCTCGCCCGGGTCGATGCCTGGGACGCCGAGGAGGGTGCGTATGAGCATCAGCACCACACCCGTCCGCTCACGCTCGCTCCCGCGCTGTCCGACTCCCCCGTCGGCCTGCTCTCATGGATCCTCGAGAAGCATCGGGCCTGGAGCGATTGCGGCGGCGACGTCCCGTCCCGGTTCAGCGACGAGTACCTCGCGACGCTCGCCTCCGTCTACTGGTTCACGAACGCGATCGGCACGTCGCTCCGCCCGTATTACGAGTCCGCGACCGGGATCACGACGCGTGTCGACCGGGTCGAGGTGCCGACCGCGGTCGCGCTCTTCCCGCACGACCTGGCGAGTCCGCCGCGCAGCTGGGCCGAGCGGAGCTACGACGTGCGGCGGTTCACGACGATGCCCCGAGGCGGCCATTTCGCGCCGCACGAGGAGCCCGAGCTCCTCGCGGACGACATCCGGGCGTTCCTGACGACGCTGTGACGCCGGGAACGCCCGGGACGGATGCCGTGACTGCTCAGAGTTCGCGCTTGCGGTACAGGGGCACGGCGACGAGGACGCCGACGACGATCCCGACGGCGCCGAGCGCGAGTCCGAGGCCGACCACGAGCGGGAGCGGAACACCGGTGGCGGCCTCTTGCGCGCCGTCCAGCACGCCGATCGCCTGCGCGAGCCAGGCGAGGCCTGCGATCGCCAGCGCAGGGGCGTAGCTGATCAGTCGGCCGCGCGTGTATCCGATCCGGAACAGGACCGGCAACTGGATGCTGGCCGACAGCCCGACGAAGGCGACCGCGACGGCCTGGATCACGAGCAGGAGGCCCCAGTCGAGTGAGGCGCCGCGCACGCCGGCCATGAGCACGGTCACGGCGAAGGCGATCGCCGAAGCGAGCAGGGCGAAGACGACGATGGAGCCGGCCCGTCCCACCACGATGGTGGACCGCGAGACGGGGAGAATGCCGTAGAGCGTGTCGAGGCGTCCGCGCTCGTCGCCGAGGAACGGCGCGGCGATCATGAGCGAGGTGACGATCGCCGCGCCCATGATCGCCATGCCGGGCACGGGGAGCAGGATCCCGACGACGGCGACGAAGCCGAGCAGGAGGAGCGTCTGCCGCCGCGGCAGCCAGGAGGTCAGGTCGAAGCGGATGAATGAGCCGATCATGCGGAAGCCTTCCCGTGTGCTGCTGCCAGGTGGATGACGATGTCGTCGACGCTCGCCGGGTCGATCACGGTCTCCGGTCCGAACTCCGCCATCTGCGTCGTCCGGATGAGCGCGGACCACTGCTCCCCGCGCCGCTCGAGCCCGAGCACCTCGCCGGTCGGCGGCGCTCCCGCGCCCCGCACCATCGCGAACTCGTCGACGGTGTCGGCGAACCGTCCGTCGTAGGCGACCCGGCCGTTCACGAGCACGAGCAGGTCGTCGGCGAGCTCGTCGAGATCCGTCGTGATGTGCGTCGAGAAGAGCACCGCGTGCTCGGGGTCGACCATGAACTCGCGGATCAGGTCCCCGATCTCGCGCCGGGAAGCCGGGTCGAGGCCGCTGGACGGCTCGTCGAGGATGAGGAGTTCCGGCTGCTGCGCGAGTGCGGTCGACAGCGACAGCTTCACGCCCTGCCCGCGGGACAGCTCGCTGACCCGCTGCTCGTGGGGCACCCCGAGGCGGTCGAGCAACGACTCGAACCGCCGCTGATCCCATTCCGGGTAGAACGGGCTGAGCCGTCGGCCGATCGATGCGACACGCCACTCCGGAGCCGCGGTCGGCTGGTCGAGGACGACGCCGATGCGTGCGAGCGCACTCGGGGAACCGGCCGGCTGCCCCAGCACCTCGATGTCGCCGGCGTCGGGGGTCAGCAGGCCCAGTAGGGCACGGATGGTGGTCGTCTTGCCGGCCCCGTTGGGTCCGACGAGGCCGGTCACGGTGCCGCGTTCGACCGCGAAGGAGACGTCGTCGACGGCGAATGATCGCCGCTGGACGCGCAATCCGTCGATGCGAAGGATCTTGTCAGTCATCGGTACTCCACCTCTGTTCGAGTCGTGTCTGGATGTCGGTCCTACTGAGACGCGCATGCCGAGCCGCGATGACGAGCTCGCTGATGACCTCGTCGACCCGCGACTGCAGGAGGGTGCTCGCCGTCTCGGGGTCGACGTCGAGGACGACGAACCCGCGTCCGTGCTCACTCCGCACCAAGCCCTCGGCGACGAGATCGTTGTAGGCCCGGGTGACGGTGATGACGCTCACCCGGAGATCCGCCGCGAACTGCCGCAGGGACGGGAGCGTCTGCCCGACGGGGATCTCCCCGGCGAGGATCGACGCGCGCAACTGGGTCTCGATCTGTTCGTAGATCGGTGTTCCCGAACTGTTCGAGATCACGACGCCCATGGCACCTCCATCTGTTTATAAACACCATAACAGTTGGCATGCGGAACCGCGAGGCCCGCCTCTCCATCCCGACGGCGAAGCGTGCCGCGTGCTCGCTACGGTGGAGCCATGAGCACCGTCCGAGACGCCTACACCCGACGGTCCACCGAGTACGCGAAGCTGCTGGGCACGATGGCCTCGGTGCATCCGTCGGACCGGCAGCTCGTGACCTCCTGGGCCGACCGGATCGCCGGTCCCGCACTGGACGCCGGCTGTGGCCCGGGACAGTGGACGGCGTACCTCGCCTCGCGCGGCCTCGACATCCGCGGCATCGACCTGGTCCCCGAGTTCATCGCGCATGCCCGCGTCGAGCACCCGGAGACCCGGTTCGACCTCGGCAGCCTCGACACCCTCGACGCTGAGACCGGCTCGGTGGGCGGCGTCCTCGCCTGGTACTCGCTGATCCACCACCGCCCCGACACGATCGAGACACCGCTCGCGGAACTCGCTCGCGTGCTCCGGCCGGGAGGTGGACTCCTGATCGGCTGCTTCGAGGGGCCATCGGTCGAAGCGTTCGACCATGCCGTGGCGACGGCCTATCGCTGGCCGATCACGGAACTGGCCGAGCACGTGCGCCGAGCGGGCTTCGAGGTCATCGAGACGCACACCAGGACGAGCCTCGATCAACGACCGCACGGAGCGATCCTGGCCAGGCGAGCCGACCCGGTGAGGTGAGGCGGTTCGTCGCCCGATCCGCCGCATCTCAGTGCCGCTGCAGTTCCAGCGTACGCCGCGCACCGGGGCTTGCCGCAAGACCCCCTCCGGCCTCCAGAATGGGTGGCCGCGGTCGCCTCCGACCACGAGAACGGGGTCCTCATGCATGACGTCATCATCAGCGGTGGCGGACCGACCGGCATGATGCTGGCAGCCGAACTCCGGCTCCACGGCGTCGATGTCCTCGTCATCGAACGGGACGCCGAGCCGAGCCCTGCCGTACGGTCGTTGGGCCTCCACCCGCGGACCATCGAGATCCTCGACCAGCGCGGCATCCTCGACCGGTTCCTCGCCGAGGGCACGCAGTACCCGGGCGCCGCCGGTCACTTCGCCGGCATCGTCCCGCCGCGACCCGTGCCGCTCGACACCGCGCACGACTACGTCCTCGGTCTCCCGCAGCCGGTCACCGATCGACTACTGACCGAGCGCGCGGTCGAGCTCGGTGCCGAGCTGCGTCGCGGGAGCGGACTCGTCGGCCTCGAACAGGACGACGACGGGGTCACCGTCGAGCTGGACGAGGGTGAGCGCCTGCGGGCACGGTGGCTCGTCGGGTGCGACGGCGGGCGGAGCACCGTTCGGAAGATCCTCGGCATCGGCTTCCCCGGCGAGTCCGCGCAGACCGAGTGGATCCTCGGGGAGATCCAGGTCACCCTCCCGGCCGACGAGGTCACCGCCATCGCCGACGAGGTCCGGAAGACGCACCGTGGCTTCGGCATCGGGCCGGTGTCCGACGGCTTCTTCCGCGCGGTGGCGCCCGCCGACGCCCCCGCCGACGAACGCCTCGCGACGCCCACGATCGAGGAGTTCCGGGCCCGGCTCGAACGCTTCGCCGGGACCGACTTCGGCGCACACTCCCCACGCTGGCTGTCGCGCTTCACCGATGCGACGAGACTCGCTGAGCGCTACCGGGTCGGCAGGGTGCTCATCGCCGGCGACGCCGCCCACGTGCACCCGCCCCTCGGCGGGCAAGGCCTCAACCTCGGGATCCAGGACGCGTTCAACCTCGGATGGAAACTGGCAGCCGAGCTCGCAGGCTGGGCACCGGCCGACCTCCTCGACACCTACGCGACGGAGCGCCGCCCGGTCGCCGACGACGTCCTCACGCTCACCCGCGCGCAGAGCGTCCTCCTGTCCCCCGACCCCGGCCCGCTGGCGGTGCGTCGGCTGTTCTCGGAGCTCATGCGGTTCGACGACGTGGCCCGTTTCCTGGGCGAGCGGATCGCGTCCACCGGCATCCGATACGACGTCGGAGGTCCCGGTACAACGGTGGACAGCGGCTCGGACGAGGGGTCGCTGCTGGGTCGACGGCTCCACGACCTCCCCCTGGCCGACGGCACGGGCCTGTTCACGCTCCTGCACGAGGGTCGCGGACTCCTGCTCGACCGGACCGGGACCCACAACGTCACCGGCTGGGCGGACCGCGTCGACCGGGTCGCCACCACGACCCCGGGGCTCTCGGCCACGGCGGTGCTTCTGCGCCCCGACGGACACGTGGTCTGGCTGGCCGACGGGCGGGAGCCGCTCGAGCCGGCCCTCCGGCGCTGGTTCGGTGAACCGACGCGGTGAGGTGAGGCGGTTCGTCGCCCGGCCCGCGGCTGAGCGACGATCCGCCGCATCTCAGCGAGCGCTCAGTCGTGGTCGATGGAGGCGACCGCGTCGGCCACCTGCGACTTCCCCTCGGCCACACGGTCGTCGTCGTCGGTGACGATCCCGATCGTCTCCTCGATGCGCCCCTGCACAGCCTGGATGACCGCCTTCGGCTGCGGTGCCTCCGGCTCGGAGTCGTCGCTCCCGTCCGAGTCCTCGGGGTAGACCCGGAGCCGGTCGTCGTCACCGTCCGCCACCGTGCGTCTGGCGTGGTCGACGCAGAGTTTGGCGACCTCCTCCGCGTGCGCGTACATGACGGAGTGCGCTGCGCCAGGGATCTCCCAGAGGCGCGAGGAGGGCAGGAGTTCTCCGACCCGCTCCACCCACTCGCGCGGTGCGACGGCGTCGTACTCGCCGCGGATCACGAGCGTGTGCGCCTGCACCTTCGGCAGGGCCTCCTCGATCGGATACCTGAGCATCTGGGGCAGAACCCGAGAGAACCACTTGAAGCCGCAGAAGACGTAGGCGCTGACGGCGAGCACCTTCACCGTGAGCGGTTCGTGCCAGCTCGACTGCAGGAAGCGGACGGCCTGGGTGAGCACCCGGCGCTGACCGGGCACGACGACCGGGCCGATGAGGACGAGGGTGGACAGCTCAGGACGACGGGAGACGAGGTCGCTGACCACCTGGCTGCCCATCGAGTGGCCGACGATGATCGGGTCCTTGAGATCGAGCTCGTCGATGACCCGGCCGACGAGGTCCGCGTACTCGCGGATCGTGAGCGTCGACGAGGGGTGCGGCACCCCGCCGAAGCCGGGGAGGTCGAGCGCGTGCACCGGCCCGAACTCGTTGAGGTGCGGCGCCAGGCGTTCGAAGTAGGTGGACGAGACACCGATGCCCGGGATGAGGATGAAGGAGCGGTCGCCACTGGATCCCACGGAGTTGACCCGGACGTAGACGTCGCCGTCGTACACGCGATCGACCCGCACACTCCGCTTGCGACGCTTGCGTTCGATCCTCGACATGCCCCCAGCGTACAAGCGGGTGACGCCTGCACCGCCGGAGCTGTCAACCATGCGGGATTCGGATCGGCGATTGCGATGATGGAGGCAACCGGAGCGGCAGTCCCACGCTCCTCGAGAGGTGGCACCACCATGACCGTTCCCCGCGTCCTGATCTCCGGAGCCAGCATCGCCGGCCCCGGCCTGGCCTTCTGGATGAACCGCTACGGCTGGGAGACGACGGTGATCGAGCGCGCGCCGGCGTTCCGCGACGGCGGCCAGAACATCGACGTGCGCGGCGCCGCTCGCGAGGTCCTGCGACGCGCTGGCCTCGAGGACGCGGCGCGCGAGGCGACCACGGGCGAACGCGGCACACGCTTCGTCGGCGACGCCGGTGAGACGATCGCCGAATTCCCGGTGTCGGACTCCGAGACCGACGGCGCGACCGCCGAGGTCGAGATCCTGCGCGGTGACCTGGCCCGCATCTTCATCGATGCGACGGACGGCACCACCACCTACCGCTACGGCGACCACATCACGGCCCTCGACGACGACGGCGAACGGGTCCTCGTGTCCTTCGCGCATGGAGCGGACGAGGCGTTCGACCTCGTGATCGCGGCGGACGGCATCCGATCGTCGACCCGCGAGCTGGCCTTCCCCGGCGAGGCGGTGACCCGGTCCCTCAGGCTCGAGATGACGTACCTCACGATTCCGCGCGACGACGCCGACGTGCCGTGGTGGCAGTGGTACTCGGGCGTCGGCGGCCGTAGCGTCACGCTCCGACCCGACCGGCACGGCACCACTCGCGCGGTGTTGACGGAGGTCACGTCCGACCGTGGTGACGGCGTCGTCCCCGCGCGCCGCGACCTCGACGCGCAGCGACGGCACCTCCGGAACCGCTTCGTCGGACTCCCCTGGCAGGCGAACCGGATCCTCGGGCACCTCGACGACAGCGACGACGTCTACTACGAGTCCATCGGCCAGGTCAGGACGCCCCGCTGGGCATCCGGACGGGTCGCGCTGCTCGGCGACGCGGCCTGGTGCGCGTCGCCCGTCAGCGGCATGGGGACGAGCCTGTCGATCGTCGGCGCCTACGTGCTGGCCGGCGAGCTGGCCGCGCACGTGCACCACCGGGACGCCTTCCGCGGGTACGAACGCATCATGCGCCCCTACGTCGAGCAGGCCCAGTCGCTGCCGCCGGGCACGCCGCAGCTCGCCAATCCGACCTCGAAGGCCGGCGTCGCCGCCTTCCGCACCGCACTCCGCGTGGCCGGGTCGAAGCCGGCGAAGCTCGTCGGTGCGCAGTTGTTCTCCCCGCCGGCCGACAAGATCGACCTGCCCGAGTACGAACACCTGGCATGATCGGCGAGCCCAGGCCGATCGCCTCGAGCGCACCGGCACTGTCCGGCCCGGTCGTCGCGGCGCAGGAATGGAGGGACCTGGCGTTCGTGCACTGGCGCGTCCCGGCGAACGCCGTCGCGCCACTGCTCCCACGAGGGGTGGTCCCCGACGTCTTCGACGGTTCCACCTGGGTCGGACTCATCGCCTTCCAGTTGGGCGACGCCCGCATCGGTCCGCTACCACCGTCGCCCATCGGCGGATCCTTCACCGAGGTGAACGTCCGGCTGTACGGGGTCGACGCCCAGGGGCGTCGCGGCGTCGTGTTCCGGTCACTCGAGGCGTCGAGCCTGCCGGCGGTCCTCGCGGCTCGCGCGATGTTCGGTCTGCCCTACCGGTGGGCGCGGACCGCGCAACGGCCGACGGACGACGGCTGGGAGTACGCGTCGCGGCGGATTACCACGTCGCCGACGACACGGGGTCCGGGCTTCCAGCTCGGCGTCGATGTCGACCGGACGACGACCGTCGTCGACGAGCTGTCACAGTTCCTGACGGCGCGGTGGGGGCTCTTCCAGAACCGCTTCGGTCGGACGCAGTGGTTGCCGAACGAGCACGAACCCTGGGTCCTGCACCCGGCTCGCGTCACGTCGTTGCGCGACGAGCTCTGCGCGGCGGCGGGCCTCCCGGGTGTCGTCGAGCACGAGCCCGACTCGGTGCTCTTCAGCCCCGGCGTGACCGCCCGGTTCGGGATCGGCTCCTTCCTCGCCCGCTAGTGCCGGATCAGTTCGCTGCAGCGACCGCGGCGAGCACCACGGGGTCCTCGCAGCCGCGCGCGAAGCCTCGGATCCGGCGGTCGATGTCGCGCTGCAGGACGATCGCACCGATGCGCTCGGCGATCGGTGCCAGCCACCGCGGCTTGCACGTGAAGTTGTAGCGCCAGACGGCGAGGGTGCGCTGGTCGTCGCCGTCCACCGGGCTGAAGCGCCAGCCGCCGGCGAGCCGTTCGAAGAACCATGAGCCCTTCGTCATCTTCATGCCGACGTTGGTCGGCGGGTGGTACGAGACGTATTCGCTGACCATCCGGAACCCGAACCGCTGGACCGTGAAGGTGCGGACGCCCTTGGCGGCCTCCTTCGCGCCGTCGAGGAAGTGCTGCCGCCGGATGAACGGGTCCCAGCGCATCCGGGTTTCGCCCGTCGTCTGGGAGATCGCGAACGCGACATCGGGCGGGACGGGCACGGTGCAGCGGGATTCGACGACGGGCATGCCCCATCCTGACACGGCCCCGAAGTGAGGCAGGTGGTCACCCGGAACGCTGCCGGGCGACCAGTTCCCGCACCTCAGCGGCGGAGCGTGGCGGGCAGCACCCGGTCGACGAGCTTGAGCAGCACGGCGAACACGATCGCGACGACGAGCACCATGAGCGCGTTCCGGACGGCACCGTCGAAGCCGAGCTGCGTCGCATCGAGGAAGGGGTAGGGGTACCAGCCGGTGATGCCGCCACGGATGAAGGTGAAGACCACCCAGGCGAGCGGCCAGAGGAACGCCCAGGCGACGGTGATCCAGGTGAAGCGCGGACGCGGACCGAACACGAGCCAGGCACCGAGCGTGAGCCACGGCGAGAGGTAGTGGAACCCGATCGTGATGACGAGCGCCCACCCCGTGAGGTTCACCTGCGGCGCGAGGACCACCGCGTAGACGATGCCGGTGATGACGATGCTGAGCAGGGCGTCGAGCCGCGCCACCCGCCACAGCCGGCCGTCACGCAGGGGGTCGATCACCAGCAGGACGGACACGGTGAGCACGATGAGGTTGCTGAGGATGGTGAACGCGCTGAAGATGCGTGCGAACCGGGTCGCGAGGTCGACGGACATGTCCACACCACCCGAGCGGGCGTCGGCGCCGCCGGTGATGACGAGGACGATCTGGATGACAAGGGAGATCGCGATGATCACGGCGATCAGGAGGTAGACCACACGGCTGGCGGTGACGACGGCCGCGGACGGCGCGACCTGCGTGGGATGGACGGTGGTGCTCACCCGCCAACCCTAGCCAGCCCGCCGCACCCCATCTCCCTCAAGCCCTGACACGTGCGCTTTCAGGCCAACAGCGGCAGTCGCCCGACGATCCGGTCCACCCGGTTGCGCGGCCCGACCAGGGCGACGGCCAGCGGGTTGAGTGCATCCGACACGGTGTCCCCAACCACCTCGAGGTACTCGTCGTAGACCCGGGTGAGCTGGGCCGCCTCCGGCATGTCGACGACGAGCACGCCGTCCGACCCCGCCGCCTTGGCCCGGATCGCCGCCAGTTGCGCAGCCGGAGCGGACAACACACTGCACCCGGCCCACGGCAGTCCGGGATGAGCCGAGCCGTCGGCGTCGACGGCGTCCGGTCCGAGGAGTCCCTGCACCCCGGCTCCGATCGCCGCTGCGACGCAGGCCGCCGCGTTCACGGCACGACCGGCCGGAAGATCCTGTTGCACGACGACGACCCACTTCAGCCGGGCGGACCGCGTGGGCGCCGCCGTGTCGATCTCCTCCGGCGCGAAGCCGACGAATTGTTCTTCCGTCATGTCTCTCCCTGATGTCGTACGCGAATCGACCCTCAGGCTACGTCGATCAGAGGGGAGCGCGGATTGCAGCCGTACATCGTTCGGTGCATCTGGCAGAATCACCGCCATGGACGAACTTGATACGGCGATCCTGCGCGAACTGCAACGTGATGCCCGGCGCACCAACCGCGACATCGCGGCCGCGGTCGGCGTCTCCCCCACCACCGCACTCGACCGGACACGCAGCCTGTACCGCCGCGGCGTCATCCGCGGCGCGCGACTCGACGTCGATCTGCCGTCGCTCGGTCGCTCCGTCCAAGCACTCATCGCGATCCGGATCCGGCCGCCGTCGCGCGTCAACATCGACGCGTTCCGCAGCTGGGCGATCACCCTCCCCGAGACCATCGGCGTCTTCGTCGTCTCAGGGAACGAGGACTTCCTGCTCCAGGTCGCCGTCACCGACAACGACGCGCTCTACGCCTTCGTCATCGACAAGCTCACGGAGCGCGAGGAGGTCGCGGACGTCCGGACGAGCGTCGTCTACGAGCACGTGCGACCGCAGGTGGTGATGCCTGCGGAACCCGAGACCTGAACGATCAGCCGGTGTGCGCCTCGAGGAACCCGCGGACGTCGTCGATCTCGGCCTGGTGGATCCCGTGGGCGAGCCCCGGATAGGTGCGCTCGGTGAGCGTCGTGTGCAGCGGCAACCAGGCGGCGGTCCACGCGACGGCCGGCGCGGCGATGACCCGGTCCTCGAGACCCCGTCCCCAGAACACCGCGGGCTTCGTCGCCGCCAGCACCTCGTCGCCGGGCTGTGGTGCACTCAGGACGAAGCCGGCGAGGATCACCGGCGCCACGACCCGCTCGGGTCGGGTGCGCAGCAGCTGCGAAGCCATGAAGCCGCCCTGCGAGAAACCGATGGGCACGATGCGCGCCTCAGCCGACACGTGTTCGTCGATCCAGCCCCAGACGGCGTCCGTTGCGCGGGCGATCGGCTCCGGGTCCGGGTCGCCCGGCGTCGTGATCTCGAACCAGGCCGCCCCGCCGTGTCCCATCTGGAGCGGCGCGCGCAGCGACACCCAGGGCGTGCCGAGCGCGAGGGGCCCGACGAGGCCGGTGAGGTCGTGCTCGTTCGAGCCGTAGCCGTGGAGGAGCACCGCGACAACCGGAGCGGACGACGCGGCGTCGGCCCAGTCGGCGGAACGGACGTCGCGCAGTGCGGTGGTCATCGGGACAGCAGCTCCTCGGTCGACAGGTCGGGTAGGGCCACGGACACGCGGGTCCCCCACGGGTCGGAGACGGTCACGGAACGACCGTCCGCGTCGAAGGGGATCGTGCGGGCGCGCAGCCTCGCGGCCAGCGTATCGAGGTTCGCGAGGTCGGGGACGGTGATCGACACGTCGCCGAGGCCGAGGGCGGCCGCGCGGGGACCGGCGCCCTGGCTGTTCCAGACGTTCATCGCGATGTGGTGGTGGTACCCGCCGGCGGAGGCGAAGATCGCGCCGGGGTACTCGGTCTGCGTCGTCTCGAATCCGAGCGCGTCGACGTAGAAGGCCCTGGCGGTCTGGAGGTTGCCGACCTGCAGGTGCACGTGCCCGACGGCACCGGCCAACGACGGCCCGGCGCCGAGGGCCTCCTCCGTGAGGTGCCGCTGCAGGTAGGCGTTCGGGTCGAGGTACGTGGTGGTCATGGCGATCTGGTCGCCTGAGCGCACCCAGCCGCTGCGCGGGCGGTCCGTGTACAGCTCCACGCCGTTCCCCTCCGGGTCGGTGAAGTAGAACGCCTCGCTCACGAAGTGGTCGCTCGACCCGACGAACTGTCCGCGGGGATCCTGCGCGGCCCGATAGACCGTCGCCGAGAGACTCGATTCGTCCTCGAACAGGAACGCCGTGTGGAACAGGCCGGCCTGCCGCCGGTCGACGGCCGGCAGGTCCGGCGTGTGCACGAGTCGCACGAGCGGGGTGTCGCCACGACCGAGCACCCGGTGCACCTCGCGGGCACGGCTGCGCTCCTCGAGCGGCTCCATCGCGAAGGCGTTGGCGTAGTAGCCGGACATGAGGTCGAGGTCGCCGACGCGGAGCGTGACCGCGCCCATCGACGTCTCCGGGGCGAGCAGACGCTCGTCGAGCACAGCGGACATTCGGTCTCCGATCGGGTGATGGGGTCGGTACAGGCTACCCCGTTTACTTGTAGATGTAACCAATTCAGGGTCGTCGTATTCCGCGATCGGCCGACACGCCTGTCAAGCCCTTGTCTCGCGCGCGCGAGGGGTGTGGGCTGGAGGGCCACAACGAGAAGAGTGCTCACATGACCGATGCCAGCAGCGCGGCCGACCGCAGACGGAGTCGCCGCGGACTTCCTCCCATGAAGACCCTCCTCAACGACCTCCGCGAGGACGTCGTCCGCCTGGTCACCGGCGAGATCGCCCTGTTCAAGGCGGAGATGACGAAGAAGGCCAAGGACCTCGGGATCGGCGCGGGAATGCTCGTCGTCGCCCTGGTGCTCGTGCTCTTCGGCTTCGGGACGCTCATCGCGGCCGCCGTCCTCGGACTCGCCACCGTACTCCCCGCCTGGCTCGCCGCCCTCATCGTCGGCGTCGTCCTCATCCTCGTCGCCGGGATCCTGTCGCTCGTCGGCGTCAAGAAGCTCAAGGCCGGCGCGAAGCCCGTTCCCGAGCGCAGTGTCGAAGCCCTCACCGGCGACCACCTCGCAGAGCACCAGCAGCACGACTCGAAGCACGACACCAAGGAGGCCGCAGCATGAGCGACCAGGATCTCGCCCGCCCCACTCCCCCCGAGGGCGCCGGGCTGAACACCCTGCAGCTCGACGTCGAGCAGACGCGTGAGCACCTCGCACAGACGCTCGACCTCCTCTTCCAGAAGTTCGACGTCCGCACCGCCGTGGCCTACCACCTGCGCACCACCGCCATCGTCGTCGCCTCGGTGGCGGTCGTCGGCGCCGGCGTCCTGCTGTGGCGTGCGAACCGAGGGCACCGTGTCTGAACCCACCAAGCAGCGCCAGGACCGCGTCGAGGCGAGCCAGCCCGACGATCCGAAGGACCGTCACGCGGATGACGCCGAGGAGACGATGCAGCCGCAGCGCGTCCCCGTGCCCTGGGGCTACGTCCTGAAGCGGACGCTGCACTCCTTCACCTCGAACCAGTGCACCGACCTCGCGGCAGGGCTCACCTACTTCGCGATCCTGTCGCTGTTCCCGGCCGTCCTCGCGCTCGTCTCGATCCTCGGCCTCTTCGGACAGAGCCGCAACGGCACCGACGCCCTCCTCGAGATCGTCGGCAACCTCGCCCCGGGCGACAGCCTCGGCTTCCTGACCGACGCGGTGAACCAGTTCGTCGAGTCACCGGCGATCGGCTTCGCCCTCATCGCCGGTATCGCCGGCGCCGTGTGGTCGGCATCCGGCTACGTGGGCGGCTTCGGTCGCGCGCTCAACCGCATGTACGGGGTCGAGGAGGGACGCAAGATCTGGTCCCTGCGTCCGACGCAGCTCGGCGTGACCCTCGTCGTCCTCCTCGTCATCTCGGTGATCGCCCTCGCACTCATCGTGTCCGGCCCGGTCGCGCAGGCCATCGGACAGGCGGTCGGTCTCGGTGAGACGGGCCTCACGGTCTGGTCGATCGCGAAGTGGCCGGTCATGGCCGCAGCGCTCGTCTTCGTCATCGCCGTGCTGTACTCCGCGACGCCGAACATCAAGCCGGAGAAGTTCCGTTGGATCAGCATCGGGGCGCTCACCGCTCTCCTGATCCTGCTCATCGCCTCCGTCGGGTTCGGCTTCTACATCGCCAACTTCAGCAACTACGACGCCACCTACGGCTCGCTCGCCGGCATCATCATCTTCCTGCTGTGGATCTGGATCGCGAACCTCGCACTGCTGTTCGGTGCCCAGCTCGACATCGAGATCCAGCGTGGCCGCCAGCTCGCCTCGGGTGTCGCCGCGGAGCAGGAGCTGCAGCTGCCCCTGCGCTCGGACGCCGCGATCAAGGCGCTCGCCGACCGCGACGCGAAGGACGCCCTCGAGGGCCGTCGTGTCCGACGCGCGGCGGACCGCACGGACTGACCAAAACAGCCCGCGAACTGTCAGAACAAGCTAGTCGAACGGCGTCGGACTAGCCGGAACTGACAGTTCGCGGGCTGCTGTGGGGTGGGACGGGGTTACGGCGTGGGCATACCGCCGTTGACGTTCAGGGTCTCACCGAGCACGTAGCTCGACTCCGCCGACGCGAGGAACACGTAGGCGGGCGCGAGCTCGGCAGGCTGGCCCATGCGGCCGAGCGGGGTGTCCTCGCCGAACTCGGCGATCTTGTCCTGCGGCTGACCGTCCGACACCTGGAGCGGCGTCCAGATCGGGCCGGGCGCGACCGCGTTGACGCGGATGCCCTTGGGTGCGAGCTGCTGCGCCAGCGCCTTCGTGAAGGCGTTGATGGTCGCCTTGGTCGACGCGTAGTCAACGAGGATGTCCGACGGCGAGTACGCCTGGATCGAGGTCGTGTTGATGATCGACGAGCCGGCCGGCAGGTGCGGGAGGGCGGCCTTCGAGAGCCAGAACATCGCGTAGACGTTGGTCTTGAAGGTGTCGTCGAACTGCTCGTCCGTGAGGGTGGTGAGGTCCTCGTTGAACATCTGCTTGCCGCCGTTGTTCACGAGGATGTCGAGTCCTCCGAGGCTCTCGACCGTCTGCGCGACGAGGTCGCGGCAGTAGGACGGGTCGCGCAGGTCGCCCGGCAGGGTGAGGACGGTGACGCCGGCGTCGCGGACGATGCCGGCGATGCGCTGCGCGTCCTCTTCCTCCTCCGGGAGGTAGGACAGGGCCACGGAGGCACCTTCGCGGGCGAAGGCGATCGCGGTGGCGGCCCCGATGCCGGAATCGCCACCGGTGATGAGCGCCTTGCGGCCGGTGAGCCGGCCGGTGCCGCGGTAGCTCTCCTCGCCGAGGTCGGCCTTCGGGTCGAGCTTCGCGTCGAGGCCGGGCTCGGGCTGGTGCTGCTTCTCCGCGGAGATGTGGGCGTAGAGCTTCGCCGGGTCGGTGAAGGTGTACTGGTCGTCGGCCATGGTGATGGTCCTCTCGTTCAGTGGGTGTTCGGCGTGGATCGGATCGTGGCCGAGTGGTTGCAACGCTACGGACCGCGACCGGTGTGACCCCGGGGCTTGCGTTCTCGGAGGCTGCCGGGTATCCGCGCAAGGTCCGCCCTTCGACAAGCTCAGGGACCGGGGTGCAGACTCAGGGACCGGGGACTTCACTCCTCCCCGGTGAGCTCCTTGATCGTGAGGGCCGCGTTGATGAGCGCGAGGTGACTCAACGCCTGCGGCAGGTTGCCCCAGTGCGCACCGTCGGCGGGATCGATCATCTCGGCGAGGATCCCGACGTCGTTGGTCAGGCCGACGAGTTCGTCCATGGCCGCGATCGCCTCGTCGTGACGGCCGACGCACGCGAGCGCGGAGGCCCGCCAGAACGCGCAGGCGACGAAGGTGTACTCCTCCTGCTGCACGCCCGAGTACCGGTAGAGCAGGGCCCCCTCGCCGAGTTCGTCCGTGAGCGCGTCGATCGTCGACGACATGCGGTCACCACGGTCGAATCCGCTCATCGCATGCAGCAGCACCGAGGCGTCGAGATCGTCGCTCCCGGGGAACATCACGTACGCCCCGCGTTCCTCGTTCCACCCGTGCTCGTCGATCCACTCGCGGATCCGGGTCTGCTCGGCGCGCCAGCGATCGGCACTGCCGGCGACCTGCCCGAGCTCCGCCAGGTGCACCGCATCGCCGAGGGCCTGCCAGCAGCCCATCTTGGACGAGACGTAGTGCTCCTCCTGGGGCAGCTCCCACATGCCTGCGTCGCGATTCCGCCACAGGTTGCAGGTGCGGTCGGCGACCTCGGCGAGGAGACGACCGGTCTCCACGTCGAGGACGTTGCCGGCGTCGACGTAGGTGCGGCAGATCGCGAAGAGGTCGCCGTAGACGCCGAGCTGCAATTGCCCCTGGGCGGGGTTCCCACTCACCACCGGTCCGATGCCGCGCCAGCCGGCGACGTCGTGCTCGACGACCCCGTCGGGCACACCGCCCTCGAGTCCGTAGAAGATGTGCAGCTCCGGCCCGTTCTCGCGGATGGTGCGCAGCAGCCACGACACGGCGGCGTGCGTCTCCTCGCGGAGACCGAAGCGGACGAGCGCATGCGCGGTGTACGCGAGGTCCCGCACCCAGGCGAAGCGGTAGTCCCAGTTCTTGGCCCCGCGCGGGTTCTCCGGCAGTGACGTCGTGGCGGCGGCGGCGATGGCCCCGGTGGGGCTGAAGATGAGCAGTTTCAGGGCGAGCGCGCTGCGCTGCACCTGATTCGCCCACGGTCCCTCGTAGGAGAACGCCCGGGACCAGGCCCGCCAGTTGTCGATCGTGCGGTCGATGCCCACGTCGACGTTGGCAGGCACGGGCAGATGGATCGGCTCGCCGTGGGTGGCGACGACGATCAGGAGATGCCGGGAGTCCTCGCTGGTCGTGAACCGGCCCGAGAGCTCCGTCGGCATCGATCCATCGACCTCGACCTCGTTCGGCCCGTACTCGTCGCCGACCACCGCGATCGTCGTCGCGCCCGACCGGATGATGGGGCCCCGTGTGCTGTCCTCGATCCACGGCGAGGCCGTCCCGAGCGCCGTCCCGGGACGGACGCGCCAGGTGAACTCGACGCTGCCTGAGACGCCGTCGATCCGGCGCGCGAGTTCGGCCCAGGGCAGGCGGCCCGCGATACCCGTGACGAGTGCGTCCGTGATCGTCGCGCGCCCGTGCTCGGTCGTGAAGGTCGTGCGCAGCACATTGGTGCCGGACACGTAGCGCCTCGTGACGGTGTACTCGCCGACCGGCTCGAGCTCGATGCATCCGCCGGAGTCGTCGTCGAGCAGCCGGGCGAACACCGGCATGGACCCGAGGTCCGGGATCGGCAGCCAGTCGACCTGGCCACGGAGTCCGATGAGGGCGACGGTGCGGCCGTCCCCGATCGGTGCGTACGAACGGAGATCCTCGCCAGCTGCGGTCATGCGATTCACCCTACGAGCCGCGCCTCCGAATCGCCGGGGCTGGCGGCCCCGGCACGCGGCTGCTAGCACGGGACGCCCGGTGCCGGGCGGGCGTCAACCCCTGGAGGCGGATCACCCGGATCGGCTTGGGTGGACGGACCGCAACCACAGCATGCTGGCACGCACAGCAGCACAGGGAGGAACACCATGAACCAGCCCGCTCAGCAGCAGCAGCCGCCCGGCACCTAAGGTGAACTCACCCCGCAGGCCGATCACGGCGAGTCCAGCTACCGGGGTTCCGGCAAGCTCGAGGGCAAGGTCGCCATCATCACCGGCGGCGACAGCGGCATCGGGAAGGCCGTCGCGATCGCCTACGCCCGCGAAGGGGCGGACGTCGTCGTCAGCTACCTCGACGAGGACGAGGACGCCGCGGACACGGTGCGCTGGGTCGAGGAGGCCGGCCGGAGCGCGCTCCGCATCGGCGGTGACCTGACGAGCCCGGAGCACTGCCGCGAGATCGTCCGCGCGACGGTGGCGCGCTTCGGCAAGGTCGACATCCTCGTGAGCAACGCCGCGTACCAGATGACCCGGGAGAGCCTGGCCGAGATCCCGGACGAGGAGTGGGACCACACGCTCGCGACGAACCTCAGTGCGTTCTTCCACCTGAGCAAGGCGGCGGTCCCGCACATGGCTCCGGGATCCTCGATCATCGCGACGAGCTCGGTGCAAGCCGACTCGCCGTCGCCGCAGCTCATGCCGTACGCCATGACCAAGGCTGGGCTCGCGAGCATGACCGCTTCGCTCGCCCAGCTGCTCGGCGGCGACGGGATCCGCGTGAACGCGGTCGCCCCCGGCCCGATCTGGACACCCCTGATCCCGTCGACGATGCCGCCCGAGACGGTCGAGTCCTTCGGGACGGACACCCCGCTCGGGCGTCCGGGACAGCCCGCAGAGGTCGCACCGCCCTACGTGCTGCTCGCCTCGGACGAGGGGAGCTACATCTCGGGCGCCGTGATCGCGGTGACCGGCGGCAAGCCGATCCTCTGAGGACCGGGCGCGACGGGCGCCGCTCAGGCGTCTGGCGACCGCTCCGAGCGCTCGATCTCGGCGTGGATGCGGCGCAGCGCGAACAGCAGGTTCTCGCCGCCCGCATCCTCCGCCGGGTCGTCGTCGTCCGGCTCCCGACCGGCCGCACCGTTCGCGCCCGTGTGGGCCGATCGGACCGCCCGACGCAGCATCGTCAGCGCCCGGTCGGAGGCACGCAACGCCTCGGAGAGACGCTCGTCGTCGATGGCGGCCTCGACGAGGTCGGCCGAGGCGTCGATCGCACCGGCGAGTGCGCTCCGGACGCCCTCGTCGAGGTCGACCGGCACCGGGATCCCCCAGAGCGCCGCACGCAGGGCGTCACCGATCTCCACGACCACCGGCGCGATCCGTTCGAGGGCGGCGAGCGCCCCCTCGTCCCCGCGGAAGTCGTGCCGGTTCCACCGCGTGCGCGGGTTGGCCCGGCGGCTCTCCGCGGCATCTTTCATCAGCCCGCGCGCGGCGTCGACGTCGTGCCGGATGGCGAGCAGCGAGCTGTCCCAGGACGGCGGGTCGTCCGGGGTCGGTGCCGACTCGGATCGGAGGGTGTCCGACATGCTCCGGAGCGCACCGACCATCCGTGACCTCGCGGCCGAGATCCCGGCTGCCGACTCGCGGACGAACAGCGGCGGCATGATGAGCAGGTTCACGAGGAGCCCGACGAGCACGCCGAGGGCCATCTGCACGAGGTAGCCGACCGAGAAGTCGTTGGCGTTCGCTCCGCCGATGATGATGACGAAGAGCGCCGCGATGGGGACGTAGTCGCGGCCCTGTCCGAGCCCCGGCAAGCCTGCGAGGAGTGTGCCGAGCCCCACCGACAGGGATACGGACACCCAGCCGGGCGCGGGCGAGATGATGAGCAGCCACGCGAGTCCGATGCCGAGGCCCAGACCGACGAGGGTCTGCAGGCTCGAGCGCACCGAGTCCATGAGCGTCGGTGTGAGGCTGACGAGGGCGCCGAGCGGGGCGTAGTAGGAGAAGTCTCCGAGCTCGCCCGGGAGCAGGCTGCCGAGGGACCAGGCCGCGGTGGCCGCGATGGCGACCTTGAGCGCGAGCATGAGGCGCCACGGACGCAGCGCGGGCATGATCCACGCGCCGACCCGTTGCTTCGGTGTGCGGATGCTCCCCGTCGGGGTCTTGCGTCCGGTCACCTCATCGCCGCTCATCACAGCCGCCATGGTGGTCTGGCCCTGTCGAAGCGTCAACCCCCACGCGCCGATCAGCTCGGCGGCCTAGCGTGGGTCTGGTCATCTCCGATGGCGACAACCAGGAAGGAAGCGAACATGACGAACGCATCTGCATCATCCTCACGTCCCGACGCGGAGGAGATCCCCGACGGTTCGGGCTCCGACGGTTCCGAGTCCACTGACGGTGAGGACACGGCGTCGGGTGGCGGCGCCGACGACGAGTAGTCGCCGAACCGACATCCGACCCCGATGGGCGGCGCGCCGACGACGATTCGCCGTCGGACGCCGCCCCAGGTCAACGACTGCGGGTCGCCGTCCGGTTCTCCGCGCTGATCATCCAGGCGAACTGCTCCAGCTGCTGGATGATCGCGTGGAGGATGTCCGCGCTCGTCGGGTCCTCGTCATCGACCTCGTCGTGGACGCGGCGCATGGTGCCGACGACGGCCTCGAGTCGGACGGTGATCAGATCGATCGTTTCCGAGGTGTCGATCTCGCCCTGCGGGTACTCGGGCAACGTCGTGGTCTCGGCCACGATGTCGCTGCGTCCGTCCGGCACGGCGTGCAGGGCACGCATGCGCTCGGCGACGGTGTCGCTGAACTCACGGGCCGCGTCGATGATCTCGTCCAGCTGCAGGTGCGTGTCGCGGAAGTTGCGTCCGACGACGTTCCAGTGCGCCTGCTTGCCCTGGATCGACAGCTCGATGAGGTCGACGAGGACGGCCTGCATGTTGGCGTCCAGTTCCTTCGACGCGACGAAACCCTTCTCGGCGTTCTGCCGACGGGTGGGCTTCGGCCCGGATCCTCCGGGAGCCGATCGGGTCGTGCTCTCGGTCTTGCTGGTCTTCTCTGCTGTTGCCATTGGTAGCACCTCCTGCACCGCAGGCTACGCACCAAAGCTGTCGATCCGGGGGCCCTTGACATCGTCGACGACACCTCCCATTCGCGCCCGCGCGGTCGTCAGCTGGGAATTCCGAGCCGGGAGACTTATGGTGAAGCGACACAGCGTGACGCGACACCGCGTGAAGCACGACGAGGAGAGCACGGCCCGCCATGGGAAAACTGATCTACGGTTCTGAGGTCTCGATCACCTTCGAGGACCGGCTGCTCGCGCACCTGCAGTTCGTGATCGGTGCGAAGCTCCGCAGGAACGAGGCCTTCTACTTCGGTTGGAAGGACGACCCGCGGGCGGGCGACGGGCGCAGCGTCATCTGGATCCACCCCTCGGTGCCGTTGCGCTTCAAGTACTCGGGCAGCGTCCCGATCGACCTCAACCGCGCGTGGATCGACGCGCTGAACGTCACGGCGAACTCCGCCCACGGCCTCTCGGTCATCGCGGAGCCCGCTCCGAGCCGGACAGGACAAGTCGCATGAGCCGCATGGAGATCGTCTACCAGGGACTTCCGTACTCGATCGCCGTCTCCGACCCGGACGAGTTCCGCGCCGAGGTGCTCGAGAGCATCTCGTCCGGGCAGTTCCGATGGCTGCAGGTCGACCGCGGCGAAGGACAGCTGGAGCCCATCAACCTCCTGATCGGTCCCGGTATCGGTATCGCGATGGGCACGCCTGACGGCGATTCTCAGGACACCCCGTCCTCGGCCCTCCCCGAGGGACAGGACCCGGACCTGCTGTCCTGACCATCTCGCCGAGCGGACACGCATAGCGCAGCAGGTACTCGGAAATCAACAGTTCAGCGTGACGATTTCACCTTTTCTAGACTTGTTCGGCGGACGTTGAAGTGGGTCTCCAGGCTGGCCGCTCGACACCGGCGCATCTCGCCGTGTCGATCGTCGGAGGTCCGGAGAAGGGTACAGCACATGGGCGCGATCGTTTACGGGACGGGCGAGAACCGGTTCCACCTCGAGGACCGGATGCTGGCTCACGTCAAGACCATCACCCTCATGAAGCTCCGCCGGAACGAGTCGTTCTCGGTGACGCTCCGCGACACCTCGACGGAACGCGGCCGCGTCACGCTCTGGCTGCACCCCTCGATCCCGCTGCAGTTCAGCTTCGAGTCGGATGAGACGTTCGAGATGGACCGCCCGCTGCTGGAGGACCTCATGCACGGCGCCAACGGTGGCGAGGTCACCGTTCGAGCGGACGCCGAAGAACTGGCCTGATCGGCCCCGCGGGTGCCGCACGAAACAGGAGGGACTTCGTGCGGCCCCCTGAGGGTCCCGGTGCTCGAGGGCTCAATCGGAGATCGTGAAGCGGACCGCGTGCAGCGCATCGGCCCGTGACGAACCGCCCACCCGCAGCTCGAACTCGCCCGCTTCGACGACCCGCCGTCCCCGCGCGTCGACGATGGAGCAGTCGGCGACGGGCAGTTCGATCGTGACCGTCGTCGTGTCGCCCGGTTCGATCGCGACCTGACGGAACGTCTTCAGCTCCTGGTCGGCCCAGCTCACCGAGGTGACGAGGTCGCTGACGTACACCTGCACCGTCTCGAGGACGGAGCGCGAACCGCTGTTGTGCACCTCGACCTCGGCGCGCACGGTGTCGTCACGTCCGTAGACGGCCTGGTCGAGGCGCGGCTGCCCGTACTCGACGCTCGAGTAGGACAGCCCGTCGCCGAACGCGAACGCAGGCTCCTGGGTGAGGTCGGCGTAGCGGTCGCCGTGCTGTCCGCGGATCTGGTTGTAGTACGTCGGCTGCTGGCCGGCGTGCCGCGCGAAGGAGATCGGCAGGCGACCGGTCGGCTCGATGAGACCGAGCAGGAGTTCCGCGATCGCGCGGCCACCCTGCATGCCGGGGCTCGCCGCCCACACGATCGCGTCGGCGTGCAGCGCGGACGGCGGCAGCACGAGCGGCTTCGAAGCGAGCAGGACCACGACGAGCGGCTTGCCGGTGGCGGCCAGGGCGTCGAGCAGGGCCACCTGTGCGCCGATGAGCTCGAGTGTCGCGGTGGAGCGGCCCTCCCCCACGAGCTCGATGCGGTCGCCCACCACGGCGACGACCACGTCGGCGTCCTCGGCCAGTGCGACGGCTTCCGCGATGAGCGCCTCGTCCGGTCGCGCGGGCGTGACGAGCGGTGGACGCGGCTGGCCGTCGGGGAAGGTCGCCCCCGCGGGATCGGGCGAGAGCGTGAGGATGTCCGCTCCGAACGCCGTCATGACCGTGCTCCCGGCGGGTGCGACCGCACGCAGGCCGTCGACCACGGTGGTGATCATCTCGCGCGGCTGGCCGTCGGGTAGCCAACCGGCCTGGCCGGAGTTACCCGCCCAGTCGCCGAGCTGCATCTGCGCGTCGTCCGCGAGCGGACCCACGACGGCGATGCGCTGCGGCCCGGCCTCGGACGTCGCGATCGCCCTGCCTGCCTCGTCCGCCCGGTAGCCGCCGGCGAGCGGCAGCACGCCCTCGTTGCGGAGCAGGACGAGCGAACGCCGCGCGGTCTCGAGGTTGAGCTCGGTGTGCTCCGGCGAGCCGATCACCGCGAGCTGCTCCGCGGCGTCCGGGTGCCGCGGGCGCTCGAACAGACCGAGCGCGAACTTCAGGGTGAGGATGCGACGGACCGCCCGGTCGAGGTCGGCCTCCTCGAGCAGGCCGCGCTCGAGCGCTTCCAGGGCGCCCTCGAAGAAGCCAGGGGTGGTCATCACCATGTCGTTGCCGGCGCGGATCGCGGCAGCCGAGGCGTGCACGTAGTCGGGGCTGACGTGCTGCTCCCACACCATGCGGCCCACGTTGTCCCAGTCGGTGATGAGCGTCCCCTCGTACCCCCATTCACCGCGCAGGACGTCGCCCAGCAGCCACTCGTTGACCGTGATCGGCACCCCGTCGATCGACTGGTAGCCGAGCATGAAGCTGGCGCAGCCCTCGCGGGCGACCCGCTCGAACGGCGGGAGGAACCATGACCGCAGTTTGCGTGGGGAGATGTCGGCCTCGCTCGCGTCGCGGCCACCCTGCGTCTCGGAGTAGCCGGCGAAGTGCTTGGCCGTCGCGAGGATGGCGGTCGGGTCGGACAGTCCGTCGCCCTGGTAGCCGCGCACCATCGCGGAGGCCAGCTCACCGATGAGGAACGGGTCCTCACCGAAGGTCTCGCCGACGCGGCCCCAGCGGAGGTCGCGCGCGATGCAGAGCACCGGCGAGAACGTCCAGTGGACACCCGTCGCGGCGACCTCGACGGCCGTGGCCCTGGCGACCCGTTCGAGCAGACCCGCGTCCCAGCTCGCGGCCATGGCCAGTTGCGTCGGGAAGATCGTCGCGCCGAGGTGGAAGGAGTGACCGTGGATGCAGTCCTCCCCCACGATCAGCGGGATCCGCAGTCGCGTCCGCCCGACGAGTTCATGGGCGACCGCGAGACGCTCCGGTGACGCGTGCAGGATCGAGCCGACGTGGGTCTCGAGCACGTGCGCCTCGATGTCGTCGCGGGCGTCGAGCTGCATCATCTGGCCGACCTTCTCCCGGACGGTCATCCGCTCGACGAGGTCGTCGACACGGGCCGCGATGGGCAGCGTGGCGTCGAGGTAGCGGGCCGCGTCGAGGTGACGGGTGGTGTCGGTCTTCATCGTTCGGTCGCTCCAGCGCGTTCGGTGTGGGTCGTGTCGGTGATCGTGGACGGGCCGGCCGGCTCGGTGCGGACGGCGGTGACGCTCGCCCCGGGCTTGATGCCGCGCTTGCGGAGGGCCCTGGCGCGCTCGCCAGCCGAGCGGAGCCTCGGGTTCACGTACTCGTCGATCCCGAAGTTGATGAGCGACAATGCGACACCGAGCAGGGCGATGCACACACCGGCGGGCACGTACCACCACCAGAAGTCGGGGAACGCACCGTTCTGCTGCGCCCAGAACAGGATGGTGCCCCAGTTGAGGTTCGTGATGGGGATGACACCGATGAACGCGAGCGTGGTGAGCCCGAGCACTGCCGCGGTGACCGTGCCGACGAAGCTCGAGGCGATGATGGCGGTCAGGTTCGGCAGCATCTCGACGGTGATGATCCGGAAGAGGGACTCCCCGTTCGCCTTCGCCGCCTGGATGAAATCGCGGTTGCGGAGCGACATCGTCTGCGCGCGCAGCACTCGCCCGCCCCACGCCCACCCGGTGAGCGCCAGGACACCGGCGATGAGGAACAGGCTCGGGTTGTCGTACTGGGACGCCACGATGATCATGAGCGGGAGACCCGGGATGACGAGGAAGACGTTCGTCAGCGCGGACAGCGACTCGCTCGTGAACCCCGAGACGTACCCGGCGGTGACGCCGATGGCGACGGCGATGATCGTCGCGAAGATGCCCGCGAGGAAGCCGACGAGGAGCACGCCGCGGGTGCCGTAGATCAGCTGGCTCAGGACGTCCTCGCCCATGTGCGTGGTGCCGAGCAGGTGCGCGGCGGACGGAGCCTGGCGCAGCGCGGTGAAGTCCTTCTCCAGTGGGCCGTACGGCGCGATGAGGTCGCCGAAGACCGCGACGAGGACGAAGAAGCCGAGGATGCAGAGTCCCGCGATCGACTTGCCGTTCCGGAACATCGCGAACGACGACGCGAACCGTGCGGCGACCGAGCGGCCGGCCGGCGTCGGTTTGGGCGCCTCAGCGGTGGCGAGGGCCTCGGTGGTGGGGATGGTCATGTCAGGACTCCATCTGGCGGGTGCGGGGGTCGAGCACCGCGTAGGCGACGTCGGCCAGGATGTTCGCGACGAGGACGGTGAGGGTGATGACGAGGAAGAGCCCCTGCATGAGCGGGTAGTCCTTCGCCGTCGTGGCGTCGAGCAGGAGCTTGCCGACGCCCGGGTAGGAGAAGACCATCTCCATGACGATCGTGCCGCCGACGATGAAGCCGAGCGACAGGGCGAAGCTCGACAGCTGCGGCAGCATGGCGTTGCGTGCGGCGTAGTCGACGAGCACCCGGCGGGTCGGCAGGCCCTTCGCCTGGGCGACGGTCACGTAGTCCTCGTCGAGGACGGTGACCATCATGTTGCGCATGCCGAGGATCCAGCCGCCGAGCGAGGCGAGCACGATCGTCGCCGCCGGGAGGAAGCCGTGCGCGATCACCTGCCCGATGAAGTCGAGCGAGAGCTCAGGCCTCGATCCCTTGCCGTAGGCGTGGGAGGCGGGGAACCAGCCGAGGAGGGTGGAGAACACGGCGATCGCGATGAGGCCCATCCAGAAGTACGGCACGGTCGAGAAGAAGGTGGACAGCGGGACGATGAAGTCCGCCTTACTGCCGCGTCGCCAGCCGATGAGGGCGCCGATGGAGGTGCCGAGGACGAACGACAGGATCGTCGCGATCCCGACGAGGCCCACGGTCCACGGCAGGGCGGCGGCGATCACGTCGGTGACGGGTGCGAGGCCCTTCGAGAAGGACCGTCCGAGGTCGCCCGAGAACAGCAACCGCCAGTAGTCCAGGTACTGCTCGAGCATCGACTTGTCGGCGTCGAGTCCGAACAGGGTGCGCAGCGAGTCCGCGGCCTCGGGGCTGATGCGGCCCTGGTTCTTCGCGATGTACGCCGAGACGGGGTCGCCCTTGAGCATGCGTGGCAGGAAGAAGTTGATCGTGATCGCAGCCCACGCGGTGAACGCGTAGAAGGCGGCGCGACGGAGGAAGAAGGTCATGGTCGGCTCCCTGCCGATTCGGAGAGCGCGTCGCCCGCGAAGTGGCGGTCGGGGTCGGGCGACGCGTTGCGGAGGGCGAGCGTGTAGGGGTGCTGCGGGCGGAGGATCACGTCGTCGGCCGGGCCTCGCTCGACCACCTCGCCGTGGTGCAGGACCATGATCTCGTCGCTGAAGTGTCGCGCGGTCGCGAGGTCGTGCGTGATGTAGAGCACGCCGAGTCGCGACTCGCGCTGCAGCTCGGCCAGGAGGTTGAGGACGCCCAGCCGGATGGAGACGTCGAGCATCGAGACGGGCTCGTCGGCGATGAGGAGGGACGGACGCGACGCGAGCGCACGGGCGATGGCGACCCGCTGGCGCTGACCGCCGGACAGTTCGTGAGGCCGACGGTCGATGGTGCCGGCGGGGTCGAGCTGCACGCGCTCGAGGAGGCGGTGCACCTCGTCCTCGACCTCGGACTCGGGGACGACGTGGTCGAGGCGCAACGGCCGCTCCAGGTGGTGGCGGATCGTGTGCGACGGGTTCAGCGAGGCGAACGGATCCTGGAAGACCATGCGGACCTGCTGGCGGTAGCGGCGAAGTGCACGACCACGACGCGGGATCGCCTTCCCGTCGAGCAGGATGTCGCCGCTCGTCGCCCGTTCCAGCTGGGTGAGGATCTTCGCGATGGTCGACTTGCCGCTGCCGGACTGTCCGACGAGGGCAAGCGTCTGGCCGGACCGCAGGGTGAAGCTGACGTCGTCGAGCGCGAGCATGTGGCCGGAGCCACGGACCCGGTAGCGCTTCGACACGTGGGAGAACTCGAGGGTGGTCATGCGGTCGCTCCTGCCTGGGTGGCCGACGTGGCGGCGCTGGTCCCGCGGACGAAGTCGCCGCGCTCGCCGGTGAGGCTCGGGAAGGACGCGAGCAGCTTCCGCGTGTACGGGTCCTTCGCCTGTCGGTAGATGCGTTCCGCCGTGTCGATCTCGACGAGCCGACCGGCGCGCATGACGGCGATGCGGTCGGAGATCTCGAGGAGCAGCGGGAGGTCGTGGGTGATGAAGATGACCGAGAACCCGAACTCGGTGCGGAGCTCGGAGATCTGCTGGAGGATCTCGCGCTGCACGAGCACGTCGAGGGCGGTGGTCGGTTCGTCCATGATCATCAGCTGCGGCTTCAGGGCGAGCGCCATCGCGATCATGACGCGCTGGCGCATGCCGCCGGAGAGCTCGTGCGGGTAGGACTTCAGGCGGTCGCGGCCGACCCCGACGATGTCGAGCAGCTTGCCCGCCTCCTCGCGGCGTTCGGCTCGCGACATGCCCCGGCGGTGCGTGGTGAAGACGTCGTCGAGCTGCCGACCGATCGAGGTGACCGGGTTGAGGGCGTTCATCGCGCCCTGGAACACCATGGAGGCCTTGTCCCAGCGGAACGCGCGCATCTCCTCCTCGCCGAGCAGGCCGAGGTCGATGTCCTCGCCGGACTCGTCGTGGAAGACGGCGGTGCCGCCGGTGATGACCGCCGGTGGTTTGAGGAGCCGTTGCAGGCCGTAGGCGAGGGTGGTCTTGCCGCAGCCGGACTCGCCGGCGAGGCCGAGGATCTCGCCGCGGCGGAGGGTGAGCGAGACGTCGCGCACGGCTTCGACGGGTGGTTCCACGTCGTAGGTGACGCTGAAGGAGGACACCGTCAGCAGGTCGTCGTTGGTCACTGCATGAGTCCGTTCTGTGCTGATGAGGAGGGTGCGGGGCGAGCCGAAGCCCGCCCCGCTGGGTGACGCCGTGCCTACTTCGCGGCCTTGAGCTGCGTGAGGATGTAGACCGCGGTCGGCTGCGTCGGGTCGGCGGGCGCGTACGGGTCGTCCTCGCTCGGCCATCCGGTGTAGTTCCGCGTGTTGTACGAGCCGATGAACGGGCGCGTGCCGATCGGCATGGCCGGGACGTCGGAGACGAAGAGCTTCTGCACGGTCTCGAGGGCGGCTGCGCGCGTCGCGTCGTCCGTGGCGTTGGCGTAGGCCGCGAGCGCCGCGGTGGCCTCCGGGCTGTCGTACCGACCGAAGTTGAAGTCGGCCGCCTGGCCCTCGGCGACGAGCCAGCGGCCGTCCATGATGTCGGAGTACAGGTCGTACGGCGTCGCGCCGGTGTCGGTCCAGTGCAGGATGGCCTGGAAGTCGCCGTCCGACTTCGCCGCCCACCAGGTGTCCTGGTCGGGGGTGTCGACCGTGGCGGTGACGCCCAGCGTCTTGACCGAGTCGGCGATGAGGCTGATGCCGGTCACGTAGTCGTTCCAGCCCTGCGGCACCGACAGCGTGAAGGTGACGGCCTCGCCGGACGGGTCGGTGAGGACGTCGTCCTCCCAGGTGTAGCCGGCGTCGGTCAGGACCTGCTTCGCGGCCTTCGCGTCGACGGTGTAGTCCTCGCCCTCGAACTCGGAGGCGATGAACGCGTCACCCGCCGGGGTCGGGAGGCCGGTCACCGAGCTGAGCTCGGGGACGCCGCCTTCACGGGCGATCTGCTGGTGCTGCTCGCGGTCGATGACGAGGTTCACCGCCTGGCGGAACGCGGGGTCGTTGAACGGCTTCGTCTGCGTGTTCACGAACATCGCGTCGACGGCGAGAGCGGCGGCCGCCCAGTAGACGTTGTGCTCCTTGTCCTTGTCGAGGTACGCGGACTGCACGTTCGGGATGAAGGCCTGCGCCCAGTCGGCGTCGCCGTTCGCGAGCGCGGTGGTGAGGGCCGTGTTGTCGTTGTACGACACGTAGTAGAGCGTCGGCACGGCCGGCTGCTCACCCCAGTAGTCGTCGCGGGCGGAGAGTTCGACGCTCTCGGTGCTGAAGCTCGTGAGCGTGTACGGGCCGGTGCCGACGGGCTCCGGGTTCTCGAAGGTGGCGGGGTCGTCGACGGACTCCCACACGTGCTTCGGGACGATCTGCTTGAGGAGCACCTTGTCCTGCTTCACGAACATGGGGTTCGTGAACGAGAGGGTGACGGTGTCGCCCTCGGTCGCGACCGTGGTGAGGCCGAGGGCCGAGTTGTCGAGTTCGGGGTGGTCGATGAACTGCTGGAAGGTGAACGCGATGTCGTCGGCGCTGAACGCCTCGCCGTCGTTCCAGGTGACGCCCTCGCGGGCGGTCAGCGCGACGGAGGTGTAGTCGTCGGACCAGGTGATCTCGGATGCGAGCCAGGGCTTCACCTCGGCACTCGGGTCGACGAGGTTGACGATCGCGAGCGGCTCCAGGATCGCGTTGATGTAGCCGAGCTTCATGGCGGACGAATCGCCGACGTAGGGGTTGTTGGACTCGGTGGCGATCGAGCCGTCCGGCTTCGCGATCGTCAGGGCGGCGCCGCTCTCGGGGCCGTCGCTCGACCCGCCGCCACCGGTGCATCCGGTGAGCAGCAGGGCTGTGGCCGCGAACGCGGCCAGCAGTGGGGTTCTCAGCTTCATCGCTTTCTCCTCTTGGGTGTGCGCTGCGGCAGTGCGGCGCAAGTCGGGATTCGGTGATAACTTACTGACCATTCAGTAAGTTGGCAAGCGCGGTAGTGTCGGGCGCATCGAGGCCCCCGCGGAACGGACACCATGAGCACGGTGAAACGACAGAACACGGTGAAACGACCGGCCCAGCCACGCCCGGCGACCGTGGCGAGGCGAGCCGAGGTCGTCCGCTCCGCGTTGGACGTCTTCGGCGCCAAGGGGTACGCGAACGGCACGCTCATCGACATCGCCGAGCTCGTCGACATGACGCCGGCGGGCATCCTGCACCACTTCGGGTCGAAGGACCAGCTCCTCCTCGAGGTGCTCAGCTACCGCGACGCGACGGACGTGCAGGACCTCGACGACCAGCACATCCCGGGCGGCATCGACCTGTTCAAGCACCTGATCCGCACTGCCGCCGCGAACGCGCAGCGCGCCGGGATCGTGCAGGCGTTCGTCGTCCTGTCGGCGGAGTCGGTGACCGAGGACCACCCGGCCAGGCACTACTTCGACGACCGCTACCGGACGCTGCGTCGGGAGATCGCGGAGGCGTTCGAGGTGGTGTGCGCCGAGCGGGGCGTCGATGCGCCCGAGACGATCCACCGTGCGGCGGCGTCCATCCTCGCGGTCATGGACGGCCTGCAGGTGCAGTGGCTCATCGACCCGGCGGACGTCGATCTCGCCGAGACGAGCGAGTACGCGATCCGGGTCATCGTCGAGTCCGTACTCGGTCCCGGCGCGCTGGACGACTGAGCCGAATCCGCACCCCACGTCCCCACCGCGAGCGCTACCGTGAGAGGCGGAGCCGGGCAGGACTCGGAGACGGTGATCGGAAGGACGTCGACATGGCCGAGAAACAATCGAGCACGAAGAGCGGATTCAGCGCCGAGGAACGCGCGGCGATGAAGGAGCGCGCCAAGGAGCTGAAGGCGGCTGCGAGTCGCGAGGAGGCCCTGCAGGCCGTCGTCGACGCGATCGCGGACATGGAGGACGCCGATCGTGCGATCGCCGAGCCGTTGCACGAGCTGATCATGGGCGGCGACTCCGGCCTCGCGGCCAAGACCTGGTACGGCATGCCCGCCTACGTCGGTGCCGACGGCAAGGCGGTCGTGTTCTTCCAGGCGGCGGCGAAGTTCAAGGCGCGCTACGCGACCATCGGGTTCAACGACTCCGCGAAGCTCGACGACGGCGACCTGTGGCCGACCGCGTTCGGTGTCACCGCGTGGAACGACGCCGTCGCGAAGCGTGTCGCGGACCTGCTCGCCCGGGCCGTCTGACCCCTCCGGCCGCTGGGCCCCGGTCCCTGAGCCCGTCGAAGGGCACACGAGCAACGTCCACAGCCGGCGCGACTCGGCATCTGGAATGTCAGTGGTCCATGATGGACTTGTCCCATGACCGAGACCTCCTCCGCCGCGATCCGCGTCGGCGACGAGTACGCCGCGCAGCTCGCGGAGTTCTCGGACGAGTGGGCGGAGCTCCATCGGCAACAAGCCGTCCTGGACGCACGCAAAGCGCGCCTCCTGGCCCGCTCCGCCGCCTACGCGGACGCCTTCGCCGACTCGGTCGTTCCGGCCGTGCTCCCGCCGGCCGAGCGCCAGGCGCTCTCGCGTCGCTCGACGTGTGCGGCCCTCGCGATGGCGACGCGCACGCCCGAGCAGACGGTCCAGCGGGCGACGAATGACGCCGAACGTCTCGTGAACGACGCCCCATCAGTCCTGGCGTCGCTCGAGGCCGGCCGTATCTCGGCGCGGCACGCGCAGACGATCATCGACCAACTCAGTGACGTCCCGGTCGCAGGGCGGGCGGCGTTTCTCGCAGAAGTCTTACCGGTCGCGGAGGAGTCCACCAACGCGAACCTTCGCAGGCGCGCCCGCGTCCTGCGCGAACGACTCCACCCCGAGTCCATCACCGCCCGAGCGGTCCGCTCTGAGGCCGACCGCCGCGTCGAGTTCGAAGCGGCCGCCGACGGCATGGCGTGGGTGCACCTGTTCACGACGGCGCCCATTGCGCAGGGCATCGCCGAGCGCATCGAAGCCGCCGCGGCCGAATCTCGCCAGGCCGGCGACACCCGCACCTGCGCACAATTGCAGGCCGACGCCCTCGCGGCCCTCGCCCTCACCGGCGTGACCCCGGAAGACGTTGCGTCCAGCCCGGTGCTCCCGCACCCGATCGAGGTCCAGGAGCACATCAAGCCGACCGTGCAGATCACGGTCCCGGCACTGAGCATGGCCGGTGCCTCTGACGCCCCGGCGATGCTCGACGGGTACGGCCCCATCGACCCGGAGACCGCAGCACGCATCGCGGTGAACGCGCCCAGCTTCACCCGGATCCTCGTCCAGCCGGAAACGGGTGCGGTTCTGTCCGTCGGGCGGCATCAATACCGCGTTCCGGCCGACCTCCAACGGGCAGTGCGCCTGCGGGACGGCACCTGTAGGGCACCGGGCTGCGGCAGACGCGCCAGAGCCTGCGACCTCGACCACTCGGTCGCGTGGGAAGACGGAGGCACGACAGATGTCGCGAATCTCGCCTGCCTGTGTCGACATCATCACCGGATGAAACACTTCCCCGGATGGAACCTCGACCATCAGCCGGGCGGGGTGCTCGAGTGGACGACACCCGACGGCAAGCAGTATCGGACGGAACCCGATCCCGCCCCATTCTGACCCCGACGGTCCCTGAGCCGGTCGAAGGGTTCCACGTGAGCACTTCGACAGCTCAGTGACCGGGAATCGTCCGTCCGCATCGGTTCGGTTCCCGAGCTGTGCTGCACTTCGACAAGCTCAGTTACCGGAAGAGGCGTGCCCGAACCGTTCCGGTCCCTGAGCCTGTCGAAGGGCAGCCGAGCCGAGTCACATCAGTGCCCGGGAGCAGCCTGCCCGTGCAACTCCGGGCCCCACGCCCTGCCCCGCGCTCACCGCCCACGCAGGGCCAGCCCGGTCGGCCTACCTGACACCGCGAGCAGCAGGTCGAGCGCCGATCCCTGGACCTCGTCGCCTTCACCCCAGCTCGTGCCGGCGTCCTCGGCGACGAGCCGGACGCCCTGGGCGCGTTCCTTGCCGCCGCCCATCGAGACACCGGTCCGGAGCTGGTACTCCAACGCCACCATGACCGCCGCTGTCGGATACCCCGCGCGGATGCCGAGCGGCCGACGGACGTCCTCGCCGTGCACGATGGCCTCGACGAGCCTGGTCGCGAGGTTCGCCGGCGGGGTGCATGTCAGCTCGGTGGCGTCTGCCAGAGCCCGGAGCGTCTCCTGTGGATCGTTCCTCCGCTCCCGCTCGACCCCGCGTGCGTTGTCGAGGTCGAAGTCGAATCGCGCGGCGACGAGTCGTCGGACGAATCCCAGCCGCGTCGTCTTCGCCGAGTCGACGAGATGGGCCACGACATCATGCACATCCCATCCCGTGCACAGCGACGGCGTCCCCCACTGCTCGTCGTCCAGCACCGACAGATCCGCGACCAGCCGCCGACGCTCCTCGTGGACGACCGGCCAGACGGTTCCTGGTGAAACCCGCATCCCCGCCGATCCACTCACCATCAGCGGTAGTGCTGCTCGCCCCGGGCGGCCTTCTCGACCACGTCGGCGATGCGCGCGGCCCTGATCGCGGGCGTCTTGATGTTGCTCAGGCGGAAGAAGACGCGGAATCGGTCGGTGCGGCCGAGCGTCGCGAAGTACGCCGCCGCCTCGGGGTTCGCATCAAGCGCCGCCTGGAGATCGTCCGGTGCGACGGCGTCCTTCTGCCGGTACGCCACGTCCCACCGCCCGTCGGCCTTGGCTCGTTCGATCTCCGCGAGCCCACCGGGACGCATCCGCCCCTCCTCGATGAGGCGGGCGACGTGCTCCCGGTTGATCTGCGACCACGGGCTGTTCTTCCGCCGCGGGGTGAACGCCTGCAGCGTGTAGTCGTCGTCGAACCGTTTGCTCTGCCCGTCGATCCACCCGTGGCAGAGGGCGACGTCCAGCGCCTCCGACCAGGTGATCCCCGATGCCTTCGACGTCTTCTTCCGCAGCTTCAACCGAACACCCGCGTCGCTCGGCGCACCAGCGAGATAGGCCTCCCACTCATCGAGCGTGAGGTCCAGGATCGGTTTCTCCTCGAAGCTCGCCACGTGAGCGAGCGTAGCGCGCACGGGCGACGCAGCCCAGACCTCGGTGCCGTCCGAACCGTCACCCAGGACTGGATAGGGTCGAAGCATCCTGATGAACGACGAGACGCTGTCGCGCGCCGCCGACACCCTGCGGGCCTGGGCTCTCGACGAGGACCTCAAAGCGCGAGTCCTCGCCCACCCTGAGGCTGCCGCCGTCGCCAAGCGGGCGGCCCTGCGATACATCGCCGGCGAGGACGCGGCTTCCGCATTGCGGCTCCTCGAAGCGAACGCCGATCGTGGGCACCGCTGGAGCATCGAGCTCGTCGGCGAGTCCGTCCGCGACGCACGTGTCGCCGACGAGCAGACCGCCGAGTTCGTCGACCTCGCCCGCCGGATCAGGGAGTCCGACCAGACCGCGACGATCTCGCTCGACCTCTCCCACATCGGTTCAGTCGTCTCCCCCGAGCTCGGCCTGCGCAACGGCCTGGCGCTCGCGCAGGCGGCACGGGATGCCGACACCTCGCTCATGATCTCCGCCGAGGGTTCCGACCGCACGGACCTCGTGTTGTCGATCTACGAGCAGATCGCCGACGCCTTCCCGGAGACCGGCGTCACCCTCCAGGCGAGACTGCACCGCACCCCCGCGGACCTCGACCGCGTGCTGGATCGGCCCGGGCCGATCCGCGTCGTCAAGGGCGCCTTCCTCGAATCGACCGAGGTGGCCCACCCCCGCGACTCCGCACCGATGACCGTCGCCTACATCAGCATGGTCACGCGACTCGTGGGGTCGGGTCACCGTGTCAACGTCGCCACCCATGACGCGAACCTCGTCGCCGCACTCGAGGGTGCGCTGGGCGACGATCTCCGTCAGCCGCACGTGGAGTTCGAGATGCTCCAGGGACTCGGCACCGAACTCCTCGACGACCTCCGCCGCCGCGGGTTCACGACGCGCGAGTACCTCGTCTACGGACCCGAGTGGTGGCTCTACGTCCTCAACCGGATCGCCGAGCACCCCGAGCGGGTCATCGAGGCGATCGCCGACATCGGCCCGATCGCGCTCCTCGCCTGATCAGCCGAGCGGGTCGGACTCCAGGCGGTGGAAGTTGCGGTTCTGGTAGACGAGCGCCGGCGCGTCCGTGCCGGGCGGGATGACCTCCAGCACCTCGGCGATGACGAGCATCGAGCTGCCGGCCGGGACCGTCTGCACGATCCGGCAGCGCAGTGCCGCCCGGGCGCTCGGCAGGTAGGGCTCGCCGGTCGCGAGTCGCTCCCAGTGCTGTTCCGGCGTGAAGCGCGGCTCCCCCGTCTTGGCGAACGCCTTCGCGACCTCCAGGTGGTGATCCGCCAGGAGGTGGACGACGACCGTTCCCGCACTGAGCAGTCCGCCCGCGGACCCCGTCGCTCGCGTGACCGAGAAGGACAGCATCGGCGGGTCGACGGCCACCGATGCGACCGATGACGCCGTCAGCCCGACGTCTCCCTGATCGGTCGAGGCACTGATCAGTGCGACGCCGGCCGGGTGGTCACGGAACGCCGTCTTGAACCCGTCGACGGTCGCGGCGCGGGCGAGGGCATCGGGATCGGCGGACGGCGTGGTGGGAATGGTCATGCTTCAACCGTAGAACCTCAATCGGTCTTGAGGTCAACTCAAGGAGCGGCGATCTCCGGCTACTCGAACATCTCCGCCAGGAGCGCGTGCGGGTCGCCGTCGATCCGGTGCTCCGAGCGGCCCTCGGGCCAGAACGTGACCCCGTCGTCATCCCAGCACGGGACGACGTGGAGATGGAGGTGGGGGACGCTCTGCCCGGCGTCGGCACCGGACGCGCTCAGCACGACGACGCCGGTCGCCCCGAGCGCCGCCCGCATCGCGCGTCCTACCCGCTGAGCGAGGGCCGTCGTCGCCTGCAGAGCCCGCGGGTCGGCGTCCAGCAGCCCGACGCTGTGCGCTCGCGGCACGACCAGGGTGTGGCCGGGGGCGAGCTCCGACTCGGGCAACGGCCGGAAGGCGACCGCCTCGTCCTCACGCTCCACCCAGGTGACGTCGTCGGGCTCGTCACGCAGGATGCGGCAGAAAGTGCAGGTGTCGGACATCAGTCCATTGTCAGCGACGACGGAGCACCCTCGCCAGGACCGCCACCGGCACGGCGACGACGAGGACCGACGCCACTCGCGCGAACAACGAACGCTTCGGGAACTCGGCGTCCTCGCGGTCTTCTGCCGTCGGTTCGGCCGCCTCCACGAGATGGGTGCCGCCGGCACCGCCCTCGGCGAGGTGGGCGAGTCGGCGCAGCGTCTCGATGTTGCGGATGTGCAGCCCGATGTCGAGGAGCCAGACCGGGATCAGCGCACCAGGGCCCGTCACGGCGTGCTCGTGCAGGTGGACCACGCACCCGCGCTCGTGCGGTTCCACCTCGATGGCGACACGGGCCTCACCGAGCGGCCACCCCTTCGGCTGGATGACGAACCGGTGCGGAGCATCCCACTGGAGCACGGTGGTCTCGTCGTCCAGCACCGCCGGCCAGACACCGAAGGAGTGGTGCAGCTTCCCGCCCACATGCGGCCACAGGTCACCGACGTCACGCATGCGGGACGCACCGACCACCCACGCCGGGAAGAGCCAACCGTCGGCGAGGACGGCGAAGACGCGGTCGGGCGGGCAGTCGAAGACCTTGGTGGTGTGGGACACGGTGGTGTTCCTTTCGCTGAAAGCGGGGATGGAGGTCAGGAGGGGCGCGCGGTTCGGTCTGGCGCGAGCGACGGCATGCGGTCGCGACCGAACACCGAGCGGAGGGCGCTGCGGGCGGCGTGCCAGCCGGCGAGACCGTGGACGCCCGGGCCCGGTGGGGTCGACGAGGAGCACAGGAAGATCCCCGGCGTCGGCGTCCGCCACGGGTCGTTCGAGAGCACGGGACGCGCGACGAGCTGGGCGAAGGTCGCAGCGCCGGCGGCGATGTCGCCGAGGACGTAGTTCGGGTTGTACCGCGCCATGTCGCGGGCGGTCATCGACGCCGACGTCAGGATCACGTCGCGGAACCCGGGGGCGAAGCGCTCGATCTGCCGGGTGATCGCCTCGGTCTGGTCGAGACCGGACCCGCTCGGCACATGCGTGTAGGCCCAGAGGACCTGGGCGCCACCGGGAGCGCGACCAGGATCGCCGACGTCGGGCTGCGAGACGAGGACGTAGGGCGACTCGCTGTGCCGCCCGCGGGCGACGTCGCGCTCGGCGGCGGCGATCTCCGGGCGGGTGCCGCCGAGGTGGAGCGTGCCGGCCCGCGCCAGTTCCGGGTTCGTCCACGGGACGGGACCTGAGAGTGCGAAGTCGACCTTGGCCACGCCGTCGCCGTACCGGAATCGGGAGAGACGACGGAGGTACGCGTCGGGCAGACGGCTGCCCGCGATCTCGGCGAGCGCCTTCGGGGTCGTGTCGAACAGGACGGCACGGGCGGACGGCAGTTCGTCGATGGAGCGCACCTCGGTTCCGGTGACGATCTCACCGCCGTGGGCCAACAGGTCGTCCGCGAGCGCGTCGACGATCGCCTGGCTGCCGCCGACGGGGATGGGCCAACCGCGGGCGTGCGCATACGCGCCGAGCGACAGGGCGGCGGCCGAGGTGGACAGGCTCGGCATCGGCCGGATGGAGTGGGCGGCGACACCGCTGAGCATCGCCGGAGCGGTCTGCTCGCGGAACCGGAGGTTCCAGGCCGGGCTGCCCTGCTCGAGCGCGCGGAGGCCGAAGCGCGCGACCGTGACCGGGTGGCGCGGCACCTGCAGGAGCTTGCCGCCGGTGAACTGCGAGACGCGGTCGGCGTCGGCGGCGAGTGGTCCCATGAGCGAGCGCCAGGCCCCGCCGTCCCGTCCGAGGGCGTCGGCGGTGCGGTCGATGTCGCGGTAGGCGATGCCGGCCCGGCCACCGTCGAGCGGGTGGGCGTAGGAGATCTCCGGCACGACGAGGTCGATGCGGCGCTCGAGGCCGAAGGACCGGAAGAAGCCGGAGGCGAGCGCCATCGGGTGGACGGCGGAGCAGATGTCGTGGTGGAAGCCGGGCAGCGTCAGCTCGGCGGTCCTGGCTCCACCGCCGATCGTGTCGCCTCGCTCGACCACCTGCACGTGCAGGCCGGCCCGCGCGAGGGTCACCGCGGCGGCGAGCCCATTGGGCCCCGCGCCGACGACCACCGCGTCGAACTGCTCGCGCCGCACCATCGCGCTCAGCGCCGCTTCGCCGCGCCGGCCACGAGGGCGACGCCCGCTGCGAGGGTGCCGGCGGCCGCCGCGTACACCCCGCGACGGTGGCGGATCGCCCAGGTCTGCGGGCTCCACGAGTGGGCCTTGTCGCTGAACACGCCGCGGGCGCCGTGGTCACCGGGGGCCGGCGTGTAGACGTTGTCCGGCAGGCGCGGGTCGTGCTTGTCCGGCGCAAGCTGCCCGGAGTATCCGGTCCTGGCGAGGAACCAGTCGAGGAAGCCGCCGGCGAAGCGGTCGCCGAGGATCGTGCCGACGGTGGACTCGCCCACCCAGGTGCGTCGCCGCGGGCGGTCGGCGACGTCCGCGATGGCGGTCGCGCCCACCTCGGGCTGGTAGATCGGGGGCACCGGCTGCGGGTGCTCGGGCAGCTGCGACTTCACCCAGCTGAACTGGATGGTGTTGAGCGCCGGCATGTCCACCGTCGAGAGTTTGACGTTGCTGCCGTCGTGGAGGAGCTCGGCGGTGACCGACTCCGTGAACCCGCGGGCACCGAACTTCGACCCGCAGTAGGCGGCCTGCAACGGGATGCCGCGGTGGGCGAGGGCGGAACCGACCTGGATCACGTGCCCACGGTCGCGCGGGACCATGCGCGAGAGGGCGGCCCTGGTGCCGTTGACGAAGCCGAAGAAGTTGACGGCGACGGCGCGCTCGAAGTCCGCCGGTTCGGTCGTGAGGAAGTCCCCGAACACACCGACCATGGCGCAGTTCACCCACAGCTCGATCGGTCCGAGTTCCGCCTCGACCCGGTCCGCCGCCTGCTCGACGGCCTCCCGGTCGGCCACGTCCGTCGGCACAGCCAGCCCGCGACGTCCGGCCTGCTCGACCTCGGCGACGGTGGCTGCGAGTCCGTCCTCGCCACGCGCCAGCACCGCGACGTCCCAGCCACGGGCGGCGAGTTCGCGGACGGTCGCACGACCGAGCCCTGCGGTTCCGCCGGTGACGACGGCGACCCCGCGGCTCATCGCGCCGACCGATCGGCTGCTGCGGACCGCTGGGCGGAGGGGCGCGGAGAAGGTGTCGTCGTCAGAGGCATGACGCCACGTTAGGCGAATCCACCCCGCCGGGGCGGCCCCTTGCTTTCCCAGGCAGGACGGATCACCACCCGGCGGTCGCGGCGGGATGGCCGTACGATGAGCGGAGACCTCCCTCGACCCCGGAAGGAATGCGGACATGAGCGACACCTTCGCCATCGTGTACAGCGCACTCGACCGGGTCGACGAGGACGACCAGCTGGTGGAGCCGATCCTGCGGCTCATGCCGCTCAGCGGTGTCTCGATCGCGACGCTCGGCGACACCCTGAGCCCCGAGACGATCGCCGCGAGTGACGAGCAGATCGCGCTGCTCGACGAGCTCCAGTTCGACCTCTCGGAGGGCCCCTCCTGGGACGCGGTCGGCAGCGGCCGCCCGGTGCTGGAGGAGGCCGTCAAGCGGACCGGCTACGACTCCTGGCCGTCGTTCACCGAGGCTCTCCGCGACCACGCGGTCGGCTCCATCTTCGCCTTCCCGCTCCGCGTCGGGCCGCTCCAGGTGGGCGCGGTCGAGCTGTACGACACCGAAGAGCGCACGCTGGACACGCAGGCGGTCGAGGCCATGATGTCCCTCACCCGCCCGCTCAGCCGGTACGTCCTCCGCCGCACCCTCGAACTCGCGAGTCTCCCCGACACGGCGCAGCTCAAACCCCACGCCCGACGCCGGATCCACCAGGCGACCGGATTCGTGATCGCGCAGCTCGGGCTCTCCCCCGACGACGCCCACCTGCTGATCCAGGCACAGGCCTTCGCCCAGAACCGCTCGATGTCGGAGGTCGCGGAGGACATCCTCGAACGTCGCACCGGCTACGTGCTGCGCGACGAGACGATCGAAGACGAGCGATGAACGCGCGCGGCGACGACGGGACCGGTTCCGAGCTCCGTCACTCGACCGCCCTACTCGACGTGTTCGCGACGCTCGCCGACACGCTGGTGGACGACTACGACGTGGTCGACCTGCTGCAGATCCTGGTCGATGCCAGCGTCGACCTCCTCGACGTCCAGGCCTCGGGCATCCTCTTGGCGGATCCGCACGGCGACCTCGAGCTGATCGCGTCGACCAGCGAGTCCGGGAGGCTCGTGGAACTCATCCAGCTGAGCGCCGACGAAGGCCCGTGCATCGACAGCTTCCGTGCGGCGACGCCGGTGTCGATCCCCGAGATCGCCGCGGTCGCGAGCGACTGGCCGAGGTTCGCCGAGGTCGCGGCGACCGCGGGGTTCCGGTCGGCTCATGCCTTCCCGCTGCGACTCCGCCGGACCACCATCGGCACCCTGAACCTGTTCCGCACGGCTTCGGAGGCCTTCGACCGGTTCGAGTCACGGGCCGCGCAGGCGATGGCCGACGTGGCGACCATCGGCATCCTGCACGAGCGCACCCTTCGTGAGAGCGACGTGACCCGCGGTCAGTTGGAGTCCGCGCTGCAGTCGAGGGTCGTCATCGAGCAGGCGAAGGGCGTCGTCGCCTACACCGCTGCGATCTCGGTGGAAGCGGCCTTCGAGGTGATCCGCAAGTACGCGCGGAGTCGCCGTCGTCCGTTGGCGGACGTCGCCCGCGACATCGTGGAGCGTCGCCTCGAGCTCTGAGGATGCAGCGTACCCGAACGGGTAGCAGCTCGACGGCGGAAAGGCAAGAGCGCGCCGAACGGTCGAACGGCGACGACACTCGAAGGAGGGCACGGCGGTCCGACGACCGGTCGACGCAGCCGTCCCGCCTGACATCGGGTGCCACGACGCGCCCAGAGAGGAGATGCTCGTGTTCACCGAGCTCGACGAATTCCTACGCGGCATGGAGTACCCCTGCCGCCCCAGCGACCTGACGCGTGAGGCCCGCCGCGACCTGCTCCCGACCCACCTCGTGGAGGCGCTCCGCTCGCTCCCCGAGCGCAGCTACACCAGCCGCTGGGACGTCCTGCACCGCACCTCGATCGCGGAGGCGCTGCCGATCGGCGTCTGAGCGATCGCGCACCACGGCTGAGCGGCACCGGCATCGCGCCGGTGCCGCTCCGTCGTGTCAGGTCCACCGACCGACTCCACCGGCCGGACAGGTCGGAGATCATGCGGCGGTTCGCAACCCCCTCGGGCATCGTGGCGGTTCGTGGGGGCCGGGCCTACCGTAGGAAGCCGGGAGCGGAGCAGGAGGACCCATGGGCAAGATGATCTACGACGCCGAGGTGTCGGTGACGTTCGACGACCGGGTGCTCGCACACCTGCAGCAGGTCATCGGCGCGAAACTGCGTCGCGGTGAGGGGTTCTACTTCGGGTGGAAGGACGACCCGCGGGCCGGCGACGGCCGGACGACGATCTGGCTGCACCCCGCGATGTCGCTGCGATTCAAGTACGCGGGCAGCGTCCCCGTCGAACTCAACCGCGCATGGCTCGACGCGCTCGCCGTCAGCGCCGACTCGAACCACGGCCTGGTGCTCGTCCCGGAACCGGGTCCGCGCGTCTGAGGCTCCACAAGCCCTGAGGCCGTGCCCGGACGCCGGGTCCGTGCGCTATCGTCTCGGCATGACCGACAGCGACCAGACTCCGCACACGCACGACGAGAACCGACACGACCAGCTGACGACGGCCCCGAACGCCACCGAGGAGGACGCCGCGCCCCGCATCGACGTCACCGATCAGGGCGACGGCGTCACCCGCATCGACATCCGCGACGACGCTGCGGTGCGCCCGGGCGCAGACCCCGAGGACACCGAGCAGACGGACTGAGCCTGAACCCCGCCTGCTGCACGACGAAGCGCCGCCGACCCGAGGGTCGGCGGCGCTTCCGTGTCTGACGGGCTCAGCGGCCGTCGGCGTCGTGCAGAGGTGCCGCATCCGGCTGCTCGAGCACGTCCGGCTCGTCCGCCGTGTCCTCGTCCGTCGGCTCGTCCGGGATCTCGGTGGGCGGCGTTCCGACCACCATGTCCGGGTCGGTACCCAATGCGTCTGCTCCGGTGAAGTCGCTCATGTCGCTCCTGCTTCCTGTGGTGGTGGTCTGGGTGATGCTGGTATCGGGTGGTGGCGCTGGTCAGGCGACGACGACGTGCAGTCCGCCGGTGATCTCGATCTCCTCGAGCATCTCGGCGGCCATGCGTTCGTCGATCGGCGGCTCGAACTCGGCGTCGAACGCGAAGACGATCGGCTGCTCGGGCGAGACCGTGACCGGTTCCGATGATTGGAAGCGCCCGCGATGGAGTTGCAGCCGGAACGAGCGCTCGCCGAGCATCCGAGTGAGGATCACGCGTTCCAATTGGGCGAGCGTCTGATCGTCGACCTGTGATCGGAGCGCACCGAGGCGGAGGAATCCCATCGTCAGCCCCCTTTCTCAGGTGTGCCACGCTAGCGCGCAGAGATGGGGGCGCCCGGGCCATTGCGCGGATGGCCCGGGCAGCGGACAATGCGCGTGCGGGTCGTCGATCGAGCACCGCATCGTGGATAATCGGGCGCGCGCCAAGAATGTCTCGTATCCTGAGAGAGCGCTTCACCGACCCGGACCCCGTCGAGATGCGCGCCGTGTCGGCTGTCCACGTCGACGACGATCTCAGGGGTTGGAAGTCGAGGTTCCCAATGGGACAACTGGTCTACGGCACCGGGGATGCACGAGTGCGGCTCGACGACCGCACGCTCGCCCACGTCAAAACGATCGCACTCATGAAGCTGCGACGGAACGAGTCGTTCGCGCTCACGGTGCGACAGGACTCCACCACCGACGGACGCACGACGCTTTGGCTGCACCCGGCGATCGCCCTGCAGTTCTCCTTCGACTCCGACGAGGTCGGCGAGATGGACCGCGCATTGCTCGAAGGTTTTATGCACGAGGCGAACACCGGCGAGGTCGTCGTCCACGCGACGACCGGCGACGATGCGACCACCGGTTCACCGAAGCGGTGACTCCGGCGGCCGAGCCGCCTGTTCAGCTGTCGCGGAGCATCGCGATCAATTCGCTCTTGCGCTTGTCGGAATAGCCGGTGAGGCCTATCTCCTTCGCACGCTCGCGGAGCCGCGCGACGGTCCAGTCGTCGTACGATCCGGACTCGCCGCCCTTCTCCCCGATCGCCGAACGTCCCTGCTTGGCCGCCGCGTTCGAGATGCGTGCGGCTTTCCCCTTCGAGGCGCCCTCGTCGCGGAGCTTCTCATAGAGCTCGGGGTCCTTCAACGACGGATTCTCCGTGTCAGGCATATCGCCCTCCCTTCCGTGTGGAGGCCATTCTCCTCCGGCCGCGCTCACCCATCCAGCCCTAGCGCAGGAACCAGTCCCGTGGGTGCTGGTCCGCGGTCGGCGGCGTGCGCTCGATCGTCGGCCGGGCCCACTCGGCAGCGTTGGCCAGTACGCGGCGGATGTCGGGGTGGTGGTAGACCGGGTACTCCTGGTCACCGGGTGAGAAGTAGAACACCCGTCCGCGCCCGCGGTGGTAGGCGACACCGGACCGGAAGACCTCACCGCCGGCGAAGGTGGAGAGGAACACCTCCTCGTCGGGACGCGGGATGTCGAAGTGCTCCCCGTACATCTCCTGGCGGTCGATGACGATCGGGTGCGGGACACCCTGTGCGATCGGGTGGTCCGGGAGCACCGTCCAGACGAGTTCGCGCTCGCCGTCGTTGCGCCACTTGAGCGCGCAGCTCGTCCCCATGAGGCGTTGGAAGACCCGCGAGTAGTGACCGGAGTGCAGCACGACGATGCCCATGCCGGCGTGGACGTGTCGGACCACCCGCTCGACGACCTCGTCGGAGACCTGGTCGTGGGCGATGTGCCCCCACCAGAAGAGGACGTCGGTGTTCGCGAGGACCTCCTCGGTGAGACCGTGCTCGGGATCCTGGAGGGTCGCGGTCGAGACGGACACGGCGTCCCCGAGCGACTCCTCGAGGCCCGCCGCGATCACGGCATGGATGCCGTCGGGGTAGTGCCCCAGCACCACGGCGTCACCGCGGGACTCGTGGACGAACTCGTTCCAGACGCGGATGCGGATCGGTGTCGTGGTGCTCATGCGGGGACCTCCAGTTCGTGCCCGGCGGCGGCCGAGGCGTAGGCGGCGTCGATGACGCGGCTGCGGTGCAGTGCGTACTCGCCGTGGTGACCGGCGAAGCGGAGTTCGCCGCCGGCGGTCTCGCCCGCGCGGATGGTGTCGAGGAACTCCGCGATGACCGACTGGTGGTGACCGGCCGGGACCTGCACGGCGGGTCGTTCGATCGTCGGCGCACCGGCGACGTCACGGTAGATCGTGACCGTTCCTTCGGTGTTGTAGTTGTCGACGTGGAGGCGGACGCCACCCTCCGAGCCGAGCAGTTCGACCGAGATGTCCTCGTGCGCCTTCGAGTAGGAGGCCCACGACGCCTCGAGGTGCAGGCTGCCGCCGTCCTCGAACCGCAGGAGTGCGGACGCGAAGTCCTCGACGTCGAAGGCATGGGAGGACCGGCTCGAGACCGGACCGCCGCCGGAGGAGCCACCGCGGCCGGCGCGGCCGAGCTCGTTGTACGCGACGGCCGACACGTGCGTCACGCGCGGCTCACCGAGGAGCGAGAGCGCGATGTCGAGGACATGGGACCCGAGGTCGATGAGCGGCCCGCCGCCGGCCGCGGCCTTGTTGGTGAACCAGGAGTCGATACCGGGCACACCCTGGCGACGCAGCCAGGAGGCACGCGAGTGGTAGACGCGGCCGATCGGCTCCTCGGCGAGGTACCGCGCGAGGTAGGCGACGTCGGCACGGCGGCGGTGGTTGTAGGCGACCTCGAGAACGCGGTCGGCGGCGGTCGCGGCCTCCACCATCTCTGCGGCGAGGTCGGCGGTCGTGGCGAGCGGCTTCTCGCAGAAGACGTGCTTGCCGCTGCGGAGCGCGGCCACGGCGATCGGGTGGTGCAGGGCGTTCGGCACGCCGATCGACACGATGTCGAGGTCGTCGCGGGCGACGAGGTCCTCCCAGTCGGCGTAGGTCTCGGGGACCCCGCGGCTCTCGGCCAGCTCGGCGAGGCGCGCCGGTTCCTGGCCGGACAGCGCGACGACGGTGGCACCGGGGAGCGCGGTGAAGGCGTCCAGGTGCGTGGTCCCGGCGAAGCCGAGGCCGATGACGCCGACCCGGAGGTCCGAAGCGTCTGTTGTGGTCGGGGCGGTACTGGTGCTCATGCTCGGACGGTTCCTTTCGGGGTGCGGAGCCGAGCACTGTCGTGACCGGCGGTGGTCGACCTTCGCCACTAAATATAGCGGCCATATCTAGTAATGCAACCCTGCTACAGTCACCCCATGGCGGAACCGGGGATCGAGACGGGCAGGGCGAGCGTCGAACTCGTCGCCGCCTACGCCTTCGACCACGGTGCGTTCACGGCGAGTGACGTCATGGACGAGACCGGCCTGACCCGCGCCACCGTGCTGAACGCCTGCGACGCCCTCGCCGACCGCGGCTGGATCCGGGAGCTCGACGACGCCCGGGCCGCCGGCGACTACCGACGGGGACGACCGGCCCGGCGCTACGAACTCGCCGCGGACACCGCCTTCGTGATCGGACTCGACGTGGGGCAGCATCGGGTCGCAGCACTCGTCGCGACGCTCCGTGGTGAGGTCGTCGGCCGGGCCGAACGCCCCATCGTGGGCGGCGACGAAGACCCCGACCTCCGCCTCGCGACCGCACGGACCGTCGTCGAGGAGGCGACCGCGCAGGCCGGCGCGACGCCGGGGCAGGTGCTCGTGACCGCCGTCGGTGTCCCGGCACCGGTGGACGCGCACGGCCGCTCCCCGCGCGGCGATCACGACTACTGGGCCCGGATGAACCCCGACTTCGCGAGCCGCCTCGGCCCCTGGGGCGAGGTCGTGCTCGAGAACGACGCCAACCTCGCGGCCACGGCGGAGCGCGCCCTCGGGGAGGTGGCACGCGAGTCCATCGCCGTCCTCCTGGCCGAGGCGAGTTTCGGGGCGGGACTCATCGTCGACGGTGTGCTGCTGCACGGCGGGGCGGGCGGCGCGGGCGAACTCCGCGTGCTCGGCATGGTCGAGGGCGTCGGTTCACCGGAGGGCCTGGACGGTGCGGCACGGTCGTGGCTGGAGGAGGATCAGCGATCCGGTGCGGTGCCGGCGTCGTCTCCCCTCGCACGGACACCGATCGACGCCCTCGACGTCGGCCGCGTCATCGACGCCGCCGCCTCGGGCGACGCCTACGCCGGCAGACTCGTCGAACGTCTCGGGGAACGCCTCGGGCGGGTGTGCGTCCTGTTCGGCAGCCTGCTCGACGTGGACGAGGTCGTCGTCGCCGGCGGCGTGGCCCGCGTCGCCTCCCCCGTCATCGCCGCGGCTCAGACCTGGCTCGACGAGGGGACCTACGCGCCGACGCCGATCGTGCGGGCCTCGCGACTCGGCGCGGACGTCGTCGCCCTGGGCGCGATCACCCGGGCGGTCGCGACGATCCGCTCCCAGCCGTGGCGCTTCGCCGCTCCGATCCCGCGCTGAGTCCGCGCGCCGCCCATCGCAGGCCGGACACGGCGCAGGGCCCCACCTTCCGCCAAGATCGGTGGGGCCCTGTGAGCGGTGTCACCGCAGTGCGAACGATCGTTCCGGCCGTACTCGTTCAGAGCGTTCGCAGGGGACGGGCGACGCAGAGCGGGCCCGTGTGATTCAAGATTCGCAGCAGAAATACGTTCATCCCGCCCTGAACGACCGTTAATAATCGCGGTTCTTACCGATTGCTGAAGTTCTGTGCAACGGCTGCTACTGCACCGACCATCCACCGTCGGACGGCAGGATGACGCCGTTGACGTTCACGCCGTCATCGCTCAGCAGGAAGGTGATGGACGCGGCGAGCTGCTCCGCGGTCGCGATCGTCGGGATCGCCGCCTGGAACGGTCCGAGCCGCGCCGAACCCGCTTCGGAGACGTTCGGCGGGAAGGGGATCCCTGTGGCGACACCGCCCGGAGCGACGGCGTTGACCCGGACGCCGTGCGGTCCGTACATGAAGGCGGCGCTCTTGGTCATGCCGACGACCGCGTGCTTCGAGGTCGTGTAGGCGTTCCCCGAGGCGTTGCCGCGCAGCCCGGCCTCGGACGCGATGTTGACGACCGAGCCGGATCCGGCCGCGACCATCGACGGTAGGACGGCGCGGGTCAGCTTGAACGCACCGGTGACGTTCACGCCCATCACCCGCTCCCAGGTCGCGTCGGAGGTCTCGTGGAGCGGGGAGAAGTCGTCGTTGATACCGGCGACGTTGGCGAGCGCGTCGATCCGCTCCCCCGCCGCAGCCACGATCGCGTCGATGTCGTCCTGTTTCGTGATGTCGCCGGCGACCGTGACGAGGTCGGCGTCCGGCAGGCTCGAAGCGAGGTCGGCGAGCTTGTCCTCGAAGAGGTCCACGGCCACGACCCGGCCGCCCTCACGCGCGACGCGGGATGCCGTGGCACGGCCGATACCGGAAGCGGCCCCGGTGACGATCACGGTCTTCCCGGCGAACCGACCCACGGTGATGCGCTCCTGCCACCCCTGGGGCGCGTCGTCGACGGGTACGACGCCGTCGTTCGCGGCGAGCACGAGGTCGTCGATGAGCGATTGGGGCAGCTTCCCCTGACTCAGGGCGACGAGCTGCTGAAGTGGGAGGCCCGAGATCGGGGCGAGCTGCGATTCCTCGGTGCCCAGCTGGGTGAGGAGGCCGCGGATGAGCGGTCCACCGGTGGGGTCGGCGAGCCACGCGGCGATCGGGGTGTTGGCGGTGAGGGCGCTCATGGGGGTTCCTTCGTTCTCGGGAGGGCGATGAGCGGCGGGACCGTGTGGGCCTCGATCCATACCGGACATCATTGTCCGGTATACGTTACGCCGTCCGGGTCATGCCCACCAGCCCTCACGGCGGGCTCCCAGTCGGGTGCTCCGGAGCGGCCGCGCGGCGTTACGCTACCGGGATGTCGTCCACGCCCCCGAAGCCGAACCGAGGCCCGAGCGCGGGACCCGAGAACCGCCGAGCGCTCGTCGCCGCAGCGCGTCAGGTGTTCGCCGCTGACGGCTTCAGCGCTCCCCTCAGCGCGGTCGCGAAGCGGGCGGGCGTCGGACAGGGCAGCCTGTACCGGCACTTCCCCGACCGGATCTCCCTCGCCCTCGCGGTGCTCGACGAGAACGTCGGCGAGCTGGAGGAGCACGCCGGGCGAACGGATGCGACCCTCGACACCCTGCTCGACGTCGTGATCGACCAGGCCCTCGTCACCTCGCCCTTCGTCGAGGCGATCCTCGGCGAGGGCGACGACCCCCGCGTGATCGCGCTCGGCACTCGCCTCGACAGCCTCGCGCACGCCCTGCATGCGAAGGAACTGGCTGCACACCGCATCGCCGACCACGTCGAGCCCGACGACATCCTCATGGCGATCTCGATGGTGGGAGCGACCCTCACCCGCATCCCAGATTCCCATCGAGCCGACACCGCGGCGCGCGCGAAGGCGATGTTCCGCCGCTCCTTCGGCCGATGAACCGGGGCGGGATGATGGCTGCGGCTGGGTCGGTGACACAGGACACCCGCGAACCGTGTGCCGACAGCCCATTGAGGCGTGCGAGGGACGACCGTAGGGTCGGAGGGACAGAGAAGGGGTCCGCCATGCAGGCCAGCGCGTTCGCGTCGATCGACGTCGACACCATCCGTCGCTCCCTCGGCGAACCGGATCCCGCGGCGACGGCCAAGATCATGGACGAGCTCGACGAGAACTGCCTCGCCTTCCTCGCCCACTCGCCGTTCTGCACCATCGCGACGTCCGACGTCGACGGCCGGTGCGACAACTCCCCGCGCGGGGACTACCCGGGGTTCGTCCGGGCGCTCGACACCCGCACGCTCGTGATCCCGGAGCGCCTCGGCAACCGGCTCGCCGACTCCCTGCAGAACATCGTCCAGAACGGCCACATCGGCATGCTGTGCTTCGTCCCCGGCATGAGCGAGACCCTCCGGATCAACGGCACGGCCACCGTCACCGACGACCCGGCACTCATGGCGATGCTCGAACAGGACCACGTGACGCCGCAGCTCGCGATCGTCGTGCGCACCGAGGAGGTCTACCTGCACTGCGGGCGGGCACTCCTCCGCGGCGGGCTGTGGGACGCCGAGATGCAGGAGCTCGCGGCCGAGGTGCCGAGTGCGGGCCGGATCTGGGCGAGCATGTCGGGCCTGAGCACCGAGGTCGGCGACGCCATCGACGAGGCGGTCGCCGTCGGGAACCAGAGTCTGTATTGATGGCTGGAAGCAAGAGGGGCTACTGATGCGCAATCGCGCGGGCATGACCGGTCCTGATCTCCAGATCGGCGATGCCATCGACACGAGGGATTTCTGATGCGCAATCGCGCGGGCATGACCCCGCTCATCGTCCAGGAGATCGTGCGCGAGACACCGACGATCGTCAGCGTCGTGCTCGCCGATCCGGAGGGCCGCCGACTCCCGCCGTGGGACCCCGGAGCGCACATCGACCTGCAGCTCATCACCCGCCACGAACGGCAGTACTCGCTCTGCGGTGATCCTGCGGACGAGTTCCGGTACCGGATCGCCGTCCTGCGGGAGGAGCACTCGCGGGGTGCCTCGCACTACATCCACAACTTCCTCAAGGTCGGTCGGAAGGTGTTCATCCGGCCACCAAGGAACCTGTTCCCACTCTCGGACGCGAAGCGGCACCTGCTCCTCGCGGCCGGCATCGGGATCACGCCGCTGCTCTCGATGGCGCGTCGGTTGGCCGCGGGCGACGCCGATTGGACCCTCGTCTACGCGGTGCGTACCCGGGAGGACGTCGCGTTCGCGCCGGAGCTCGAGGCTCTGGGCGACCACGTGCGGATCCATGTCAGCGCGGAGAGCGGCCGTCTCGACTTGGCCGGCCTCCTCGCGGGCCTCGAGCCGGGCACCGACGTGTCGGCCTGCGGGCCACGCGGGTTCACCGACACCCTCACGAACCTGGCCGAGACGCTGCCCGAGGGCTGCCGGTTGCACCTCGAGCGGTTCGAGCCGAAGCCCCGCGCCTACCTGCCGAACACGGCGTTCACCGTCGAGTGCGCGAGGTCGGAGCGGACCGTCGAGGTTCCCGCCGGGCAGACGATGCTGCAGGCGATGCAGGCCGCGCGGGTCGGTGTCGCCGGGTCGTGCATGCGGGGCGTCTGCGGCTCCTGCGCCGTGCAGGTGGTGGACGGGACGCCGGAGCATCGCGACTCCCTGACGACCGACGACGCGTCGATGATCATGTACCCGTGTGTGTCGAGGTCGCTGACGCCGACGCTCGTGATCGACGCGTAGGCGGCGCGGCGCGGCCCGACCTCTCAGCACCCGACCCCGGCCCCTGAGCCTGTCGAAGGGCGTCGTCGCCCGTGAGCACTTCGACAAGCTCAGTGACCGATGGAGGGCTCAGCTGCCGGAGGCACGCACCCCGTTGGTCAGGGGCGCCAGGTGGCGTCGGCGGAGGCCAGGACCGTGCCGTCGGCGGCACGCACGACGACCGAGGTGCCCTCCGGGCCGTCCGTCCCCGCGATGCGGAACGCCGTGTCGACGAGCACCGGTGCCTCCGCGCGGAAGCGGACCGACGCGAGCCGACGACCACCGGCGTTCGCCGTGAGGGCGTCGAGCACCAGGATGCGGGTGAGCGGACCGTGCACGAGGAGGTCGTCGAGCCCCTCGACCTCACGCGCCCACTGTCGGTCGTAATGGATGCGGTGCGTGTTGCCCGTCACGGCCGAGAAACGGAACAGCTGGCGGGAGTCGAGCGACCGGGTCACGGTCCAGTCGGCTCCGACATCGGGATCGACGTCCTCGGCGGCCACCTCGGGCGCCGCCGTCCGCGGGGAGGGCACCGCGGGCTGCGCCTCGAGGAACACGTCGTGCCAGGTGCTGCGGACGGTGACCTCGCCGTCGACGAGGTACTCACGCACGAGGTCGGCGAAGACCAGGCGGCCGGCCCGCCCCTGCTTCTCGACGAGCGAACCGAGGCTCGTACGCTGCGTCACCATGTCGCCGTAGCGGAGGGGCGCCAAGAACTCGGTGTCCTCCCCCGCGTACATGCGGCGCGGCAGGTCGATGATCGGCAGCACGCCGTCCTCCGCGGGTGAGCCGTCCTCGCGGAGCTGCGCGAACGACGTCTCGAACGGGAAGTGGACGCCCTCCCAGCCGGCGGGGAGCTCCTCGCCGAGCACCGGTTCCGGTGCCGCGGTCGCGAAGGTGCTGCGATACCAGGAGGCGGGACGGAGATCGAGCTGCTCTGTCCGCTCGACGAGCCCCACTCAGATCACCCCGTCGGACCGCAACGCGGCGATACGGTCGGCAGGCTGTTCCGTCCGATCCACGACTCCCACTCAGATCACCCCGTCGGACCGCAACGCGGCGATACGGTCGGCGTCGTACCCGGCGAGCGCCGTCAGCACGTCGTCCGCGTGCTCGCCCATGTGGTTCGCGGGGCGGTCGGTGGTCGCGGGCGTCGCGCTCAGTTTGATCGGCTGGCCGAAGGAGCGGAGGGTGCCGAAGGAGCCGTAGTCGGTCTCGACGACCATGTCGCGTTCGGCCGTCCCGGGGTCGTCGACGACCTCGCCGATGGTCTTCACGGCGGTGAGCGGGACGACGTCGCCGGCCAGTTCCTCGAGCTCGGCGCGGGTGCGGTCCGCGAACCAGGAGATGACGAGCGGCTTGACGCGACGGGCGTAGACCTCCTCGTCGAAGCGTTTGCGCATGGTGTCGATCTCGGGGTCGGCGATCGCCTCGGGCGTGCCGAACAGCTCGCAGCTCGCCTTCCAGAGCTTGTCGGTGTACGCGCCGAAGAACACCTGACCGTCGGCGCAGGGGAACAGCTCGTAGGGCCGCACCCAGGCGTGTTCGTTGCCGGACGGCGAGGCGACGGTCCCGTCGACGGTGTAGTCGACGACGGCGGTCTCGGTCATCGCGATGATGCTGTCGACCTGGGCGACGTCGACGAGCTGGCCCACGCCGGTGCGCTCGGCGTGCCGCAGCGCGGCGAGGGTGCCGATGACGCCGAACATCGTCGCGGAGAGGTCGCCGATGGTGACGCCGACGCGCACGGGCGGCTGGTCCGCGTAGCCGTTCATGGACCAGAGTCCGCCGGCGGCCTGGGCCGTGTTGTCGAAGGCCGGGCGGCGGCTGCGCGAACCCGTCTGTCCGTAGCCGGAGATCGCCGTGTACACGAGCTTGGGGTTGATGGCGGCGAGCGCCTCGTACGGCAGGTCGAGCTTCGCCATCGTCCCCGGGCGGAAGTTCTCGACGAGGATGTCGGCGCTCGCGACGAGGTCGCGCAGCACCTCCTTTCCGGCGTCGCTCGCGAGGTCGAGCGCCAGACCGAACTTGCCGCGGTTGTACTGGCCGTAGTAGCCGCTGAACTCCTCGTCGCCGTCGCGCAGGTAGGGCGGGAAGCCCCGGGAGACGTCGGGGTCGTTCGGGTTCTCGATCTTGATGACGGTCGCGCCGAGGTCGGCGAGCATCGATGCGGCGTAGGGGCCGGCGAGGACACGGGAGAGGTCGAGGACCACGACGCCCTCGAGCGAGCCGGGCGGGACGGCGAGTCGTTCCGTGGCGGCGAGGACCGCTTCGGTGTCGGCTCCGGTCGACGGCTGCTCGGTCATTCGTGTCCTCCTGATCGCTGTACTCCGTACCGGTCAACGGTATCGGGCGGTGGAGGCCTCACCCATGGGTGAACCGCACACCTCCTGCGCCGTTCCATGGATCACCCCTCCGTCGCCCCGGATGACGGGCGTGCATCGCGACCGGGATAGGTGAGGCTAGGCTAACTCCATGCGCAGCGCGACCCTCCTCCGATCGAGACGCGCGCTCGCCGTCGGCACGCTGGCCGTGGCGCTCCTCGTCATCGCCCTCGCGAGCCTGATGCTCGGCAGCAACCTCATCAGTCCCGTGGCCGTCCTCACCGCCCTGTTCGACCCCGCCCAGGACACCGGCGCCGTCGTCTGGGGGTCGCGGGTGCCGCGCACGGTGCTCGGCGTCCTCGTCGGCGTCTGTCTCGGCATCGCCGGTGCCGTCATGCAGGGGCAGACCCGCAACCCGCTCGCCGACCCCGGCCTGTTCGGTGTCTCCGCCGGCGCGAGCCTCGCGGTCGTCGTCGGGGTCTACGTGCTCGGCACGAGCTCGGTGATCACGACCCTCTGGCTCGCCCTGCTCGGCGCCACCGTCGCCAGCGTCATCGTGTTCTCCGTCGCCGCGCTCGGCCGCGGACTGTCGAGTCCTGTCCCGCTCGCGATCGCCGGCACCGCCGTCTCGGCCCTGCTCGTCGCCCTGACCTCGTACCTCGTCCTGTCCGACGAGACGACGCTCGCCGCCTATCGCATCTGGGTGGTCGGTTCGCTGTCCGGCCGATCGCTCACGGGCGTCGACGCGGCCCTGGTCTTCGCCGGGCTCGGCCTCGTGTTCGCGGTCGCCAACATCCGCTCGCTGAACGCCCTGGCGCTCGGGACCGAGCTGGCGAACGGCCTCGGTGAGAACCTCATCCGCGCACGACTCGTGGGGCTCGCCGCGATCACCCTGCTCACGGCCGCCGCCGTGGCCCTGACCGGCCCGATCGCCTTCGTCGGACTCACCGCCCCGCACATCGCGCGCACCCTCGTGGGCGGGCACCACGGCTGGCTCCTCCCCGCCTCGGGACTCGTCGGCGGGAGCGTGCTGCTCGCGTGCGACGTGATCGGTCGACTCATCGGTGGCACCGCCGAGGTGCCCGTGGGCGTCGTCCTCACCGTCGTGGGCGGCGTCGCGTTCATCGCCATCGTGCGTCGCGGACGGATGGCGGAGCTGTGAGCGCCGTGCGGGAGGGCAGCCGCTTCTTCGGCCGCCTGTGGCGAGGGCGGGTCGTCGGCGTCACGATCGCCTGTCTCGTCGTCGCGCTGGCGTTCGCCCTGCTCGGGATCGTCGCCGGCTCGTCGTCCCTGACGATCCCCGACGTGATCACCACCCTGCTCGGCGGCGGGACCGGCGGCCAGGAACTCATCGTGTTCGAGCTCCGCCTCCCCCGGGTCGTCGGCGGCCTCCTCGTCGGTGCGTCCCTCGGACTCGCCGGGGCCCTGACCCAGACCTTCGCACGCAACCCGCTCGCCACTCCGGACATCCTCGGTGTCACCTCGGGTGCCGCGCTCGGGGCCGTGGCCGCGATCGTCCTGGTCGGCGGCAGCTACTCGGTCGGGGCCGGCGCCCTCAGCCTGGGCTTGCCCGCCATGGCCGCGATCGGCGCCCTCGTCACCTCCGCCGCCGTCTACGCGCTGTCCTGGCGCGGCGGCGTCGACAGCTTCCGACTCATCCTCATCGGCATCGGTGCCACCGCGACCCTCGGCGGCATCACGAGCTACCTCATCGCCCGGGCGCAGATCACCGAGGCGGCAGCGGCGGCACAGTGGCTCGTCGGCAGCCTCTCGGGCATCTCCTGGTCGAGCGTGTGGCCGGTGCTCGTCGCGCTGGTGATCCTGACGCCGATCGCGGTCCTGCAGACGAGCAGCCTCGACATCAGCCAGCTCGGCGACGAGTTGTCGACCGGCCTCGGCGTCGCGGTCCAGCGGCATCGGATCGTCGTCATCGCGTGCGCGGTCCTGCTCGTCGCCGCGGCCGTGTCCGCGGCGGGGCCGATCGAGTTCGTCGCCTTCGTCGCGCCGCAGATCGCCCGCCGCCTGGCCCGCACCGGTCGCCCGCCGCTGCTCGCCTCCGCGCTGCTCGGCGCCGTCATCGTCACGGGCGGCGACGCGCTCGTCCGTGGTGTCCTGCCGGGCGAGATCCCGGTGGGCATCATCACGGCGATCGTCGGCGCGCCCTATCTCATCTGGTTGCTGACGCGCCGCAAGGAACGGGAGACCTCCGCATGACCGACCCCGCCACGACCGCATCGCCCGCGCAGGAGCGCCCGACGCCCGCCCTCGAGGCTCGGGGCGTCTCCCTGGCCTACGACCAGACGGTGGTGTTCGAGGGGCTCGACCTCCGCATCGAGACGGGCGAGGTCACGACCCTCATCGGCGCCAACGGCTGCGGCAAGTCGACGCTGCTCAAGGCGTTCGGTCGCCTGCTCACCCCGACCGCCGGCACGGTCGAGCTCGACGGCCGCGGCGTGCGGTCGATCCCGACCCGCGAGGTCGCGCGCCGGCTGGCGATCCTGCCGCAGAAGCCCCTGACGCCGTCGGCGACGACCGTCCGCGACCTCGTCTCGCGGGGCCGGCACCCGCACCAGAGCCTCCTCAAGCCGTGGACGCCCGCCGACACGATCGCCGTCGACGAGGCGCTCGCCGCCACCGGTCTCGAGACCCTCGCCGACCGCGACACGGCCTCCCTGTCGGGCGGGCAGTTGCAGCGCGCCTGGATCGCCCTGGTCCTCGCGCAGCGGGCCCCAACGATCCTGCTCGACGAGCCGACGACCTTCCTCGACCTCAGCCACCAGCTCGACGTCCTCCGACTCGTGCGGTCGATCAACCGCGAACGTGGCGCGACGGTCGTCATGGTCCTGCACGACCTCACGCTCGCCGGTCGCTACTCCGACCGCCTCGTCGTCGTGGGCGGCGGCCGGGTCATCGCCGACGGCACCCCCTGGGAGGTCCTCACCCCGGCCGTGCTCCGGGAGGCGTTCGACCTCGACGCGATCGTCATCCCCGACCCGAGCAGCGGTTCGCCACTCATCGTGCCGGTCGACCCCGACGACGCGATCGCCCTCGACGCGGAATGATCCGGGCGATCGGGCATTCCGATATCGTTTCGTGACTTAGGTTCGGCTACCCTAAGTATCATGACGATCTCTTCACGCCTCCGCCGCGCCGCACTCGTGCTCGTGCCCGCGCTCGCCCTGGTCGGCCTCGCCGGCTGCTCCCCCACCGCCGCCTCCGAAGCCGACAGCAGCGGCGCCTGGAGCTACACCGACGACACCGGCACCACGGTCAAGCTCGACGAGCAGCCCAAGCGCATCGCGAGCTTCGCCGATTACGCGCTCGGCCTGCACGGCAACGGCATCGACCCCGTCGCGGTCTTCGGTCGCGTCGACGTCGCCACCGACAAGCGGTTCTCGGACTACGACCTCGGCGACACGGCCATCGTCGGCAACAGCTACGGCGAGATCGACCTCGAGGCACTCGCCGAGGCGGCACCCGACCTCATCGTGACGGGGATCTACCCGACCGATCGCGACGGCACGCTCGACCTCAAGGGCCCGTACTACGGTGTCGCCGACGTCGAGCAGCAGGAGCAGCTGGAGAAGATCGCTCCGGTCGTCGCCATCAAGGTCGGCGGCAAGGGTGCCGACGTCATCGCCTCGCTCAACAAGCTGTCCGAGGCGCTCGGAGCCGACGAGGACACCATCGCCGCGGCGAAGGAGAAGTACGACGCCGCAGCAGCGGACCTGACCGACGCAGCGAAGGAGACCGACCTCGAGGTCACGCAGATGTACGCGGACGCGAGCGGCATCTACGTCGTCAAGCCGCAGGACGAGCCGGAGACCGAGCTGTACAGCGAACTCGGCGTGAAGTACACGAACGCGAACCCGGACGGTTACTACTACTGGGACATCTACAGCTGGGAGAACGCCGGCCAGGCGATGACCGGTGACGTCCTGCTCGTCAACGTCGAGGGCTTCCAGCAGAGCGACCTCGAGGCGCAGGCGACCTTCGCCTCGCACCCGGCGCTCGTCGCCGGCCAGATCCACTCCTGGAACACCGCCGCCCTCGACTACACGTCTCAGGCGAAGCAGATGGAGACGCTCGCCGGGATCCTCCGCGAGTCGAAGGCGCTGTAGCGAGCACGGGGTGGGGCGGCCCTCGGGCGCCTCACCCCGTGTGCTCCCGACGCACCGGAACGGCTCCGGAGTGTGCCGACCGCACATGGGCTGAGCCTCCAGACGGCCGGTAGCCTCGTCAGGCGTCCCGGCCGTCCGGGTGCGCCCAACACGAAGGAGTGCCATGGCCATCCAGAGCGCGCGCGAGAGCGACCCACGCGGATCCGACACCACCACCGCAGGCCAGAGCGACATCGATCGCGACGGCCTCGACTCCCGGGTGCAGCGTCGCCGCGCCATCCTCGCCAGCTCGGTCGGCACCGTCATCGAATGGTACGACTTCACCCTCTACGGGCTGGCCTCCGCGCTCGTGTTCGCGCCGCTGTTCTTCCCCGGCGCCGGTGACCTCGCCGGCCTGCTCGGCGCGTTCGCCGGCTTCGCGGTCGGCTTCGGTGCCCGCCCGATCGGCGGCCTGATCTTCGCCCATTACGGCGACAAGCTCGGGCGCAAACCGACGCTGCTCATCACGCTCCTCTTCATGGGCGTCGCGACCACCATCATCGGGTTGCTCCCCACCGCCGAGACCATCGGCATCTGGGCACCGATCCTGCTCATCGTGCTGCGGATCTTCCAGGGCATGGGCTCGGGCGCCGAGTTCGCGGGCGCGATCACGATGGCGAGCGAGTCCGCCGACGTGAAGCACCGCGCGTTCGCCGCCTCGTTCCCCGGTGCCTCCGTGTACGTGGGCATGGCGCTCGCGACCACCGTCTTCGCCGTGGTGAGCACGCTGCCGATCGAACAGTTCCAGAGCTGGGGTTGGCGGATCCCGTTCCTCGCGAGCGTCGTCATCGTCGCCTTCGCCCTGTACTTCCGCCTGCGCGTGAAGGAGACGAAGGCGTTCGAGAGCGCCGAGGAGCGCGGTGCCGTCACCTCCGCTCCGCTGGCCGGCGCGATCCGCTCGCACTGGCGCGTGATCATCTGCGGCATGGCGCTGTTCACGTTCGCCCTGCCATGGGTCTACGTCGTGCAGGTGTTCTCGCTGTCGTACGTCACGGGCACGCTGAGTGTGAACCCGACGGAGGCGCTCATCGGTCTCATCGTCGCCGAGGTCCTGACCATCCCGACGGCGCTGCTGTTCGGTCGCCTCGCCGACCGCATCGGTCGCAAGCCCGTCCTCATGGGCGCCGCGATCTTCGGTGTGGTCTACGCGTTCCCGATGTTCCTGCTCTACAACACGGAGCAGTCGACCCTCGTCGCGCTGGGCCTGATCCTCGGCCTCGCCGTCATCCAGGGTTCCACCATCGGCACCTCGGGGGCGCTGCTCGCCGAGATCTTCCCGACCTCGATGCGCTGGAGCGGCATCGCGCTCTCCCGCGAGATCCCGGCCGCCCTCGTCGGCGGGACGGTCCCGCTCGTCGCGACCGCGCTCGTCGCCGCGAGCGGTGGGGCACCGTGGTTGGTGGCGGCGTACCTGCTGGTGCTCAGCGCGATCGGCATCGTCGGGATCGCGTTCCTCCCGGAGACCCTGCCGCGGAAGCAGCGCGGCTGACCTGCCCCCCCCCCCCCGATCCCGCCCTTCGACAGGCTCAGGAACCGCCCGTCGAAGGGCGACGTCACCCGTGCGCACTTCGACAAGCTCAGTGACCGGCGGAGGTGCACTCAGTGACCGGGAGCGGGAATCCCTCCGCTACTCCTCGTCCCAGGTCATGCGACGGCCCATCACGGGCACGGAGGCCAGGAGTTCTCGGGTGTAGGCGTCCTCGGGAGCAGCGAGGACGGTGGCCGTGGGGCCCGCCTCGACGACCCGGCCGGCCTGCATGACGCTCACCGTGTCGCACATGTAGTTCACGACGGCGAGGTTGTGGGAGATGAACAGCACCGTGAGTTCGAGCTCGCGCTGCAGCTCGCGCAGCAGGTTGAGGACGACGCCCTGCACCGACACGTCGAGCGCCGAGGTGATCTCGTCGGCGATGAGGACCTCCGGTTCGGCCGCGAGCGCCCGGGCGATCGTGATGCGCTGCCGCTGACCACCCGAGAACGCCGACGGCAGGTCATTCGCCCGGTCCGGGTCGATGTGCACGCGCTCGAGCAGCTCACCCACCCGGGACCGCTGCTCCGAGCGACTCCAGGAGCGCCCCGTCGCCCGGGACCCCTCGGCGATCGACAGTCCGATCGGCATGCGCGGGTCGAGCGCGGAGTACGGGTCCTGGAAGACGAGCTGCACGCGTCGACGCGCACGACGGGCAGCGGACGAGCGCCCCACGATGTCGGCGCCGTTCAGTCGGATGCCGCCGGCGCTCGGGATGACGAGGCCGACGGCGGCCGCGGCGACCGTCGACTTGCCCGAGCCCGACTCCCCCACGAGCCCGTGGGACGTGCCCGGTCGGACCGTGAGGTCGAAGCCGTCGACCGCGGTGTGCGCGGACACGCCGTGGCCGTAGCGGACCGTGAGGCCGGAGAACTCGAGACCGGTCATGCGCGCTGTCCTTCGATGGTGATGGGCCCTTCGACAACCGGATCCTGAGCTTGTCGAAGGGCAGGGACCAGGGGGTCCTCCTCGTCGATCTCGTCGATCGCACCGATGACCGGGAGCGGCATGGTGCGGTCGGAGGTCATGTCGGGGACGCAGGCGATGAGCCCACGGGTGTACGGATGCCGCGCCTCGTGGAGGCGGTCGGCATCGAGCGATTCGACGATGCGGCCGTCCTTCATGACGAGGATGCGGTCGCAGAACCCGCTGACGAGGGCGATGTCGTGCGAGATGAGCAGGATCGCAGCGCCCGTCTGCTCCTGCGCCTCGTGGAGGACCCGGAGGACCTGACGCTGCACCGTCACGTCGAGCGCCGTCGTGGGCTCGTCGGCGATGAGCAGCTTCGGGCGGCCCATGAGTCCCATGCCGATCATGGCCCGCTGGCGCATGCCGCCGGACAGCTCGTGCGGGAACTGCTTCAGGCGCTTGGCCGGAAGCGGGATCCGCACCGACTCGAGCGCGGCCTCGGCACGCTTCGTGGACTCGGCCGTCGACAGCCCCTCGTGGACCTCGACGGTCTCGCGGAGCTGCTTCCCGATCGTGAGCGAGGGGTTGAGCGAGGTGAGCGGGTCCTGGAAGACCATGGCCAGCTCGAGACCGAGGCGGCTGCGCTCGGCCTTCGTGAGCGGTGCGGTCATGTCGATCCCGCGGAAGCTCAGCTCCGAGGCCTGTACCGAGGAGTCCGGCCCGAGGAGGGCGGCGATCGCCATCGCGCTCACCGACTTGCCCGATCCGGACTCGCCGACGACACCGACGACCTCGCCGGGCATGATCGTGAGGCTGATGCCGTGGACGCGCTCGACGAGTCGGCCGTCGCGGTCCGGGAAGGCGACGCGGAGGTCGCGCACCTGCACGACGGGCTCCTGGTCGGCCGGGGTCGCAGCCGCAGCCGAGGCGGTCGCGGGAGCCGCGGTGCGACGTCGCGCCGGCGCAGGCAGGCCGAGCAGCCGCTTCGAGGACTCGTTCCAGAGCTCGCCGAGCTGCGTGAAGATGACACCGCACACGACGAGCGCGATACCGGGACCGATCGCCGCCATCGGGTTGCCGTAGATGCGGGCGATCCCGAGGCCGAGGAGGCGCCCCCAGTCGTACTCGGGCGCCTGGACCCCGAGACCGAGGAAGGACAGGCCGGCGAAAGCGAGCAGCGTGCCGGAGGCGGAGACCGCCGCGTTCACGAGCATCGGCGGGAGCATGTTCGGCATGACGTGCCGGACGAGCACCTCCGCCTGCCCGACACCCGCGATCCGCGCGGCCTTCACGTAGTCGCGACCGATGAGCGACGACGCGAGCGTGTAGGTGAGGCGGGCGAAGGTCGGCACGCCGGCGAACCCGACGGCGAGCATCGCGCCGGTGGCGCTCGCGCCCCAGATCACCGAGAAGAACAGCGCCATGAGGAGCCACGGGAACGACAGCAGGATGTCGATGAGGGCGGTGACGAGTCGGCGGAGCGGTCGAGGCAGGACCGTCGCGACGGCCCCGAGCACGACGCCGCCGACGACCGAGATCGCCGTGGCGCCGAGGGTCAGGAGCACGGACACCCGCGTAGCGACCATGACCCGGGCGAAGACGTCCCGGCCGAGCTCGTCGGTGCCGAAGGGGTGGGCCAGGCTCGCACCGGCGAGGCGGTCGGCCACGGACGTCGTGTCGGCGGCGGACCCCCAGACGGTCGGGCCGACGACCGCGACCACGATGATCAGGAGCGCGCCGATCGCGCCGGTGAGGCCGCGCGGGGTGCGGAGGCGGTCGAGCACCGGCGATCGGCGTGAGGGTGTGGGACTGGAGGTGGTCGGACGGATGCTCATGAGCTCAGCCCTCCGTGATCGAGGAGCGCGGATCGATCGTCGCGAGCGCGATGTCGATGAGGAGGTTGAGACCGAGGACGAGGATCGCGTACACGAGCACGATGCCTTGGATCATCGGGTAGTCCTTCGAGGTGATCGACGAGACGATGCTCGTCCCGAGACCGGGGATGGCGAAGACCGTCTCGATGAGCACGGTGCCGGCGACCATACCCGTGAGGATGATGCCGCCGATCGTGAGCGTGGACGTCACCATGTTCGGCAGCGCGTGCCGGAGGTAGACGAGGTGTGTCGGGAGGCGCTTGCTCCGTGCCGTGGTCATGTACGGCATCTCGAGGACGGCCAGCATCTCCACGTGCACGATGCGGGCCAGGTAGGCCATCGGGCCGACCGCGAGGGCCACCACCGGCAGGATCGCCTGGTCGAAGCCTCCCCAGCCGGCGGCCGGGAGCACCTTGAGCCCGATGCTGAACACGGCGATGAGACCGACGGCGAGCAGGAGGCTCGGGATGGCGATCAGCACGCCGAGCAGACCCGAGACGCCGAGGTCGGCGAGTCGGCGGCGGCCGGTGCGCGAGGACACCGCGGTCGCGACGCCGATGGGGAAGGCGCCGATCGCCGCGAGGAGGAAGGACGCGACCGCGAGGGTGAGCGTCACCGGGAAGCGCTGCGCGATCGTGTCGGCGACCGGCCGCTGCGACCCGATCGCCGTGCCGAAGTCGCCGCGGAACAGTCCGCTGACGTAGTTGACGAACTGCTCCGGCACCGGCACGTTCAAGCCGAGGTCGGCGCGCGTCCGCTCGACGAGTTCCGGCGTCGCACTGTTCCCGAGCGCAGCCCGCACCGGGTCGCCCGGCACGAGCTGCACGATCAGGAACGTCGCGACGATGACGATGGCGAGGGAGACGAGCACCCGGCCGAGTCGTCGGAGGATGAAGGACGTCCGCGGGGAGAGTCCGCCGAGGACGCCACGACCCCCTCGACGCGCGACCGCCGGGCCGCCGGGGCCCGTGGCCGGGTCGGTGGCCTGCCCGGTGGTCACGGTCGAGGGGATCGCCATGATCAGCCGACCATCCGGATGCTCGTCGGGCGGATGAAGTTCGGCCGCTCGACCTCGGCGCCGTTCAGGTACATGAAGTCCTGCGCGTCGGCGATCGGGAACACGTCCGTCCGCTCGATGAGCTTCGCCTCGGCCTGCTGCCAGAGGTCGCAGGTCTCCTCGGGGCTGGCCGTCTTGGCCTGCTCGGCGAGCGCGTCGTACTCCGGGTTGTCGACGAACATGAAGTTGTTGCCGCCCTTGTCCGGGGTCTCGCCACCGAAGAAGGTGTTCACGATGACCGGTCCGCCCGGAGCGATCTGCACGAAGCCGGTGTCCCAGTCGAAGGTCGAGAACAGCTGCTCGGACCAGGCGTTCGCGTCGTTGCCCGAGAGCTCCGTCGTGACGCCCAGCTCGTCCCAGGTCTGCTGCACGAGCTCGGCCGCTGCCGCGTGGCTCGGGGTGGCCGCGTCGTAGATGAACTTGATCGTCAGCGGCTCACCGTCCTTCGACCGCTTGCCATCCGAACCGAGCTTCCAGCCCGCCTCATCGAGCAGCTCGCCGGACTTCTCGACGTCCGTCTCGGGGAGCGTCCACTGCGGGCCGTCGGCGACGCAGAGGTAGGGGCTCTTCACGACGAGCGACTTCGATTCCTCGGCGGTGCCGTCGGTGACGACCTCGCCGACCTGCTCGCGGTCGATCGCGGTGACGAGGGCCTCACGGACGAGCGGGTCGGAGGTGGGACGCTCGGGACGCTCGTTGAAGAGCATCTCGCCGATCGGGTTTCGCACGCCCTCGCTGCCGAGACCGGCCGCCTCGACGCGGTCCTGGTCGGCGCCGCCGATGCTCGCGGCGTTCACGTCACCGGAGAGCAGCAGGTTCGCGGCGGTCCCGGGGTCGGTGACGACGCGGACCTCGAAGGTGTCCGGCAGGCCCTTGGTGTCGCTCGTGACGTCCTCGGGACCCCAGGTGTAGTCGTCGCGCTTCGTGAAGGTGTAGCTGGAACCCGGGGTCGCCTTGTCGAGGGTGAAGAGGCCGGTGCCGTTCATCGTCTCGACGAGGGAGTCGGGGTCGTCGAGGCCGGCCTGGCAGACCATCTCGACGGTGCCGGTGTTGGCGAGGATGAACGGGTCGGGCGTCGAGCTCGTGACGGTGAGCTGGTTGCCGTCGGCGGTCGCGGTCATCCGCTCGGAGACCTGCGCGCCGTAGTAGAAGGTCGCGTTGGCCGGGTCGGCGTTGTAGGTGATGTTCGCCGCGGCGGTCTCCGCGGTGAACGGGGTGCCGTCCGCGCAGGTGATGCCGTCCTTGAGCGTGTAGGTGATGGAGGTGGAGCTCGCGTCCTCCTCCCAGCTCTCGGCCAGCCAGGGCAGGAGCTCGCCGTCGGCGTTGACGTACACGAGCGACTCGTAGTGGAAGCTGATGATCTCGCGGGCCTCGAGGCTGATGCCCGTCATGGGGACGAGGCTGCCGGGGTCGCCGCTCATCGCGGTGACGAAGGTGCCGCCGGAGACGTACTCGCCGGAGGGATCGGAGGATTGCGAGGAGGTGCACGCGGTGAGGGCCACCGCGGTGAGGGCCGCGGTGGCGAGGGCCGCCGCGGCTTTCCGCTTGCTGTTCATGCTGGATCCTTCGTACTCGGGTGGCCGTGGTGCGCGGGTGGCCGGATCAGATGGGGTGAGGTGCCGTGCTGGTGCTGGTGGAGAGCTGTGCTGGTGCTGGGGTGGGTCAGATGCGCTGTCGGGTCGCCGTTCCGATGCGGGCGAGCGGACCCGCCGCCTTCACGGAGACCTTCAGGGTGGGACGGGTGGCGTACGAGACGGGGGTCTCGAGCACGTCGACGATCTCGACCGAGCGCGGGTCTGCGCCGGCCTGGATCGCCTTCTCGATCGCGGAGCGTCCTGCCTCCTCGATGGCGGCTGCGCGGTCGGCGAAGTCGCAGAGCTGATCTGAGCGCCCACCGGCGAGCGCGATGGCCGCGCCCACGGCGTTGGCGACGTTGCCGCGCGCCGGGCGCAGGACCTCGCTCGCGCCGAGGACGGCGTCCGGGACGAGGAATCCTCCGCCGCCGACGACGACGAGCGGGAGGCCGGTGCGGCCGAGCGACATGCGCTCGACGGCGGACTCGATGCGTTCGTGGGCGACGCCGAGCGCGTGCTCGAGTGCTTGGCGGGTCGCGCGGTCGAGGGGCGGCAGCTCGCGGTCGGCGATGCCGAACTGGAGCGAGGCCGCGTCGGTGAGGGTCGGGGTGGTGCCGCCGAACAGCAGCGCCTCCTCGGTGAGCCGGTAGCCGACCGAGTCGTGCCGCGGGACACCGGTCGCGGTGTCGACGATCGTGCCGCCGCCGAGGCCGACGCTCAGGATGTCGGGCATGCGGAAGTTCGTCCGGACGCCACCGACCTCGCGGGGCAGGGTCGACTCGCGGGGGAACCGGTCGACGAGTACGCCGAGGTCGCTCGTCGTGCCGCCGACGTCGATGATGATCGCGTTGTCGGCACCGGAGAGGAACGCGGCACCGCGGATGGAGTTCGCCGGCCCGGAGCCGATCGTGAGCACCGGGTAGCGCGCCGCGTACTCGACGGCCATGAGCGTGCCGTCGTTCTGGGCGAAATAAGTGGTCGCGTCGAGTCGCTCCTCGGCGACGACGGTCGTGAGCGCGTTCGTGACGTCGCGGGCGACGGCATAGAGGGACGCGTTCAGGACGGTCGCGTTCTCGCGCTCCAACAGGCCGAGCGCGCCGATCTCGTGGCTCAGCGACACCGGGATGTCGACCCCGACGTGGTCCTGGACGAGCGCCTCGACCTCGAGCTCCTGTTCGGGGAACGAGGGGCTGAAGATCCCGCAGACGGCGACGGCGTCGAAGGTGCCGGCCAGGGCGTCGAGCTCCCGACGGATGAGGTCGCGGTCGAGCGGGGCGATCGGGTAGCCGTCGACGAGGTGGCCGCCGCCGGCGAGGATGCTCCCCGCGAGGACGACGTCGCGCAGCTCCCGCGGCCAGCCGGCGAGCGGCGGGAGCGAGGTGGCGGCGGGCGAGCCGAGCCGGATGACGACGACGCGTCCGAGGTCGCGACGGTTGACGATCGCGTTCGTCGCGTGGGTGGTGCCGAGCATGACGCGGGTGACGAGGCCGCGGTCGTCACCGAGCTGGTCGAGGACCTCGGCGAGCGCCGCCCGGATGCCGCCGGTGACGTCGCGGGTGGTGGGCTGCTTCGTCCACGAGACGACCTCGCCCGTGCCCGAGAGCGCGACGGCGTCGGTGTTGGTCCCGCCGACGTCGATGCCGATCGCGAGTTCACCCGAGGTGTCGGTGACGGTGCTGGTGCCGGCGCTCATCGGGTCGCTCCAATGGTCTCGTCGGCGCTCACGCCGAACGGCTCGTAGTCGAGGTCGTAGCCGAACGCGCGCGGACCGGCGAGTTCGAGGCCGCGCTCGGTGCGCCACAGTGGATCGCACGCCCAGGCGAGGACGCTCACCCGCTGCCCGAAGCGCAGCATCTCGGTGGAGATCGCGTCGCCCGTCTCGGAGTCGACGATCGTGACGAGGTCGGGGACGCTGACGATGACCGCTCCGTCCTCCATGACGACGAGGTTCTCGTTCTGGATCTCCACGCGGGTGAGGCGACCGCGGTGCTCGCCGATCCCCTCGACCGTGACGGAGCCGCGGGTGAACCCGCCCTCGGTGCGGCGCTCGATGTCGACGACCTTGCCGCCGGTGATGAGGGATGCGCCGAGTTCGTCCGTGAGTGCGCCGACGGGGTCGGTGGCGGTGAGGAGCCGTCGCCCGACCTGCACGGCGCGACTGACGCTGCCCTCGATGACCGCGCCGCGGACGGTGTCGCGGTCCATGACGTAGTTGGCGCCGATCGAGATCGCTCCGCTGGCCACGGTGAGAGCGCGGGCGTGGCGCTCGAGCCAGGCGAGGCTGACCGGCCGCAGGATCGAGACATTGCCGATCACGTCGCTGAGGACCGCGTACCCGGGCGGGAGGTTCGCGACGTTCATCGCGGTCATCGGCGCTTCCGGGAAGGCACGTCCCATGCCGTCGGCGTCGAGGATGCTGAGGCCGAGGCTCGCGGCCCAGCCGACGGGCCCGACGCCGTTGCTGCCGCCGATCTCCGTCGCCATGATCGTGGTGATGCGCTTGCCCGTGAGGCGCTCGATCTCCTCGACGATGATCTCGGCCTGGCCGCTCGCGCCGAGCATCTCGAAGCCCACCGAAGGGGCACCGATGCCGGACATGGCGACGACCACGTCGTCCGCGTCGAGGTCGGCGACCTGTTTGACGGGGACCGGACCGAACCGCTCCAGGGCGATCTCGACGCCGAGCTGCGGGGTCTGCACCGCGCCGCCGCCGCCGGTGCCGAAGATGGCGCATCCTGCGGCGAGCGCCGGCACGTCGGCCAGGGTGATGCTCGTGATCGGCGTGGCCGACGCTGCGGAGCGTGCAGCGGGGTGGTTCGTTGACATGTACCGAGCGTAGGCAGGGTGGGGAATCACGACAATGTTCCCGTAGCCCACACAATCGGGGCAGAATGTGCTCATGGCCCAAGTCACCGTTGCGGACGTCATCCTCCAAGCCGAGCATCTCGGCGCCCGTTGCGTCGCCGGTGCCCCCGCGGGCGTGCCGGTCACCGGCGTCGAGATCCTCGCGCTCGATGAGTTGAACGACGCGACCGAGCACTCCATCGCCATCGTGACGACCCCCGACGGTGCCGTCCCGAGGCCGTACCAGGTCGACATCGCCATCCGCCGGGCCATCGCCGCGGGCTGTGCCGGCCTCGTGTTCGTCGGTGCGTTCCCGGTCGCTGAGACCTCACGGGCCCTCGCGGACCGCGGTGGTCTGCCGGTGATCATGAGCGAGGGCATCGCCTCCGACCTCGCCGTGCTCATGGACCGCACGATCCGCGGCGGGGCCGAAGAGGCGATGTCACGCGCCGAGTTCGCGATCCAACGGGTGATCAGCGCGTCCGCGGCCGAAGCGGAGCAAGCGTCAGGTGTCGGCGTGCGGGAGGCGATCCTCGAGGTCGCCAGCACGACGCTCGGGGTGCCGGTCACGCTCGTCGAGGATGCGAGCGCCAGCTGGCTCGAACCCGACGCGGTGTGCATCGGTGAGATCCCGATCGGCCGCGTCCACGCCGAGCGTGACGACCCGGCGGCGGCGATCGCCCTCCCGGTCATCGCCTCCGTCCTCTCGCGCGCACTGCAACGGGAGCTGCACGGACGGTTCGGGTCGGTGCGCTCGCGGGCGGAGCTCATCATCGAGCTGATCTTCGCCGAGTCGTCCCGCATCGACGGCTTCGCGATGGACGCGGTCCGTGCCGGCCTGCCGTTGCAGCTGTCGCACGCGGTGGCGTGGCTGACCCCGAAGCACGCGAGCGATCCCGACCGCCGGGCGCCCACGGTCCTCGCACCGTCCGTCGAGCTCTTCGCGCTGCAACTCGTCGACCAGCGCGAGGAGCAGTGGCACCTCGCGATGCGGCGCGACGAGATCGTCGTCATCGCATCGGAGGAGCTCGGCGCACCCGACCACCAGCGGCGCCTGCGCGACGTGATGGAGCGGATCGTCGCGCACGCCGCGACGATCGCGGGGCCGGAGTGGACGTTCACCGTCGGGCTCGGGACGCCGCAGAGCGGGGCGGCGGGGCTCCGGCAGTCGGCGACCGAGGCGCGGGTCGCTGCGGAGGCCGCCATCGCGGGTGGTCGCTTCGGCACCATGGAGGCGACGGACGTCACCGGGCTGCGGCGGGTGCTCCTCGACTTCTACGCCTCACCGCTCAGCCGGACGCTGCTCGACGACATCCTCTCGCCGCTCGACGCCCTCGGGCCGGAGCGGGCCACGATCTCGGTGCGGACGCTGCTCGCGTACCTCAGCCATCGCAACTCGCTGGCGCGTGCCGGAGCGGAACTGAACCTGCATCCGAACGCGGTGAACTACCGGATCCGGCGCATCGAGCAGTCGCTCGAACTCGACCTCGCCGACCCCGACGTCCGCTTCGCCGCGGAACTCGCCTGCCGGGTGCGCCTCATCGGCATGCCGTGAGGTGAGGCGAGTCGTCGTTCTCGGGCGTCCAATGCGACGAATCGCCTCATCTCAGCCCTGCGACGCCGCGCTCCTCGCGACCCGGACGATGCCGGCGGCGAGCGTCGGCCAGAGCTCGGCGGGGATGAGATGCCCCATGCCGGGGAGGACGTGGAGCTCGGCCGCGGGCATCGCCTGAGCGATGTCCACGGCGGAGGACCAGTGCAGGACGTCGTCCTCGCGACCGTGGAGCACGAGCGTCGGTACGGTCACGTCGCGGAGTCGCTCGAGTCGCTCCGGCGCACGCAGGAGCGCCGCCCACTGCCGGCTGAAGCCCTCCGGCGCGTAGCCACGATCGTAGGCCTCACCTGTCGCCCACACCTCCCAGGCGGTGTCCGGCTGGTAGCGCGCGCCGGGCACGGGTGCGGCGAGCTCCGCCATCGCGGCGACGGACTCCTCCCGGGTGTATCGCACCGGCTCGACGAGCAGCTCGGGCCGCTCGCCGTGCAGGATGTAGCGCGGGTCCTGGCCGGGGATCGTGGACAGCAGGCCGAGGCTCAGCACGCGCTCCGGGTGGTCGAGCGCGACCATCTGCGCCATCATGCCGCCCATCGAGTGCCCGACGAGGTGCGCCTGTTCGACCCCGAGGTGGTCGAGCACCCGCAGGACGTCGTCGCCCATGTCGCCGAGCGAGTACCCGCCGTCGAGGTCGGTCTCGCCGCCGAACCGCTGCGAGAAGCCGACGTCGCGGTTGTCGAACCGCACGACCTGGAAGCCCTCGTCCACGAGCATTCTCCGGAACGGATCGCGCCAGGTGAGCAGCTGGGCGCCGCCGCCGGCGATGAGCACGATCACCGGGTGGGCGGGGTCGCCCTCCACCTCGTAGTAGATCGAGACGTCGTCGGTGTCGGTGTACGGCATGCGGTACCCACTCTCTCGGAGGTGCGCCCTGGCGGGCGTTTCGAGGCTAGCCCGCGGCCTGTCCGGGCACCATGTGCCCGGACACCACGGTTCCGGAGGAGACTGTGCCGACGCCCCAGTCGTCGGTACCGAGGGCAACGCGGGTAGGCTCGCGACATGAGCGCCGAACCCCTCTCCGGAGACGACACCCTGCAGCTGCCCGAGTTCGAGACCCCGCCCGCCGAGCCCATGCTGCTCGCTCAGCAGTGGCTCGCCGCAGCGATCGAGCGGGACGTCAGCGAACCCCGATCGATGACCCTCGCGACCGCCACCTCGGTGGGCGTCGTGAGCGCGCGCACCGTCGATGTGAAGACCCTCGACGATCGCGGCCTGATCTTCGGCTCCTCGACCGAGAGCCGGAAGGGCGGGCAGCTCGCCGAGAACCCGAGCGCCGCCCTCCAGGTGTACTGGCGCGAGACGATGCAGCAGCTCCGCTTCGAGGGCCGCGTCGAGCAGTTGAGCGACGAGGAGTCCGACGCCTTGTTCGCCGACCGCTCGCCCAAGTCACGAGCGGCGACGGCGGTCGCCCACCAGTCGACGCCGTTCCGCGACGGCCCGGAGGAGACCCTCGACGCCCTCATCGCGCGGGCCGACGAGCTGCTCGAGCGCGAGGGCGATGATGTCCCCCGCCCGGCCACCTGGGTCGGGTTCCGGCTGGTCCCGGACATGGTCGAGTTCTGGCATGCCAGCCGCGACCGCATGCACCGGCGCCTCCGCTACCTCGCGGCCGACGGTGGCTGGATCGTGGACCGCCTGCAGCCGTAGCGGAGAGGCGACCACCGGCCGCCTCCCCTAACCCGGTCGTCGAGCCCAACCCGGTCATTGAGCCTGTCGAAATGCACCCCGACAACCCCGCCCTTCGACAGGCTCAGGGACCGAGTAGGTCGCTCAGGGACCGAGCAGGCCGGTCGTCGAGCCCCACCCCGGTCATTGAGCCTGTCGAAATGCACCCGGAGAAACCCCGCCCTTCGACAAGCTCAGGGACCGGATGGGGGCTCAGGGACCGACCAGCCCTTCGACAGGCTCAGGGACCGGATGGGGGGCTCAGGGACCGGACACCCGGACAGGCTCAGGGACCGAGTAGGTCGCTCAGGGACCGGACCGCTCGCGCTACCTCGGCGCGCGGACGACCACGACGCCACCGACGGGCGGCTCGACGACCGCGGTGCCGTTGTCGGCGTCGACCGCGATGACGTAGGCACCGACGGCCACGCGCTGTACACCGGCGGTCGCAGGGTGCACGACGACGTCGAGCCCGGGCTCCACCCGGGAGACCTGCTGGTCGGCCGGGTCGGGGTCCGTCGTGAGCACGTGCGCGGGGTGCGTCCGCTCGGCGGCGGCTGCCGCCTCCCGGCGGGTCAGCTCACTCGACGGCGCGGCCACGTGTGCGGCCGTCCCCGCGGTCACGCCGGCTCCGAGGGCCGCCGTCTCCGCGCCGTCGACCGCGTTCCGCGGCTCGCCGCTCGAGGGGGCGGTCGCGACCGAACCCGTGTCATGCGGGTGGCTGCGCTCGAGCGCGGCACCCTCGACGTCGACGTTCGGGAGGATGCGGTCGAGCCACTTCGGGATCCACCAGGCGCTCTTCCCGAGCAGGTGCATGACCGCCGGGATGAGGAGCATGCGGACGACGAACGCGTCGACGAGCACACCGAAGGCGAGGCCGAACCCGATCGACCGGATCATCGCCGAGTGGGAGAAGATGAACCCGCCGAAGACGGAGATCATGATGATCGCCGCCGCCACGACGACCGTGCGGCCGGCGTGCAGCCCGCGCTGGACCGCCAGGCGCGCCGGGGCACCGTGGGCGAACGCCTCGCGCATGCCGGACACGAGGAACAGCTGGTAGTCCATCGCGAGCCCGAAGAGGATGCCGATCAGGATCGTCGGCAGGAAGCTCAGGATGGGTCCCGGGTCGTGCACGCCGAACACCGGTCCGAGCCAGCCCCACTGGAAGATCGCCGTGATGCCACCGAAGGTCGCCGCGAGCGACAGCATGAAGCCGAGCGTCGCGGTGAGCGGCACGAGGATCGAGCGGAACACGAGGATCATGATGATCAGCGACAGGCCGACCACGAGCGCCAGGTAGAGCGGGAGGGCGTCGGAGAGCTGCTTCGAGACGTCGATGTTGCCGCTCGCGCTGCCGGCCACGCCGAGCTCGACGTCACCCGACAGCGGCGAGAGGTCGCGCAGGTCGCGGACGAGCTGCTCCGTGGAGACCGCGTTCGGGCCCTCCTTCGGGATCACCTGGAAGGCGAGCACGGAGTTGTCGTCCGATGCGCCCACCGGTGCGACGGCCTTCACGTCGTCCTGGTCGGCGATCTCCTGGCCGATCCGCACCTGCTCCTCGAGGACCTCCTCGTCGGTGGCGGCGTCGGGCAGCGTGGCGACGACGAGTAGCGGCCCGTTGACGCCGGCACCGAACTTGTCCTCGATGAGCGTGTAGGACTGGTACTGCGTCGAGTCGACGGCTTCCGAGCTGCCGTCCGGCAGGCCGAGGCGCATGTCGAGCGCGGGGATCGCGACGACGCCGAGCACGACGAGTCCGGCGACGAGCGTGCCGACGGCGCGCAGCGTGCCCATGGGCTTGGTCGGGACGGCGTCCGGACGCGGCGTGCCGATGGTGCCGCGTGCCTTCCGGCTGAGGATGCGGAGGCCGAGCAGCGACAGCAGGGCGGGCGTCAAGGTGACCGCGAGCAGGATCGCGACGGCGACGCAGATCGCGCCGACGGTGCCCATCAGGCCGAGGAAGGGGATGCCCGTGACGTTGAGCGCCAGCAGCGCGACGAGGACGGTCGATCCGGCGAAGACGACGGCGTTGCCCGAGGTGCCGTTCGCGAGTCCGATGGACTCGTGCAGCTCGACGCCCGCGAGCAGCTGCTTGCGGTGTCGGTTGAGGATGAACAGCGAGTAGTCGATGCCGACCGCGAGCCCGAGCATGACGCCGAGTACCGGCGTGATCGAGAGCATGTCGACGACACCCGAGAGCGAGAGCGACGCGGTGACACCGACACCGACGCCGACGATCGCGGAGACGAGCGGGAGCGATGCGGCGATGACCGTGCCGAGCATGACGAGCAGCGTGATCGCCGCGATGATGAGGCCGATCGCCTCACCCACGCCGAACAGCTGCGGCAGGCTCTGCGCGAGCTCGTTCGAGAACTCGACCTCGACGCCCGACGGGACGTCCTTCTTCACCTGGTCGATGACCGACTGCTTCGTCTCCGGCGTGACCTCCTGCTGACGCTTGTCGAAGACGACGTTCGCGACCGCTGTGGTGTCGTCGGTGGAGACGGTGCGGATGCCCGAGGAGAGGTCGAGGAGCTGGGAGGAGAGCTCGAGCTTCGTGCTCTGCTCGTCGAGCTTCGCGAGGTTCTCGGTGATGGTGGCCTGCTGGGCGTCGAGCGCCGTCTGCTGCTGCGTGATCGCGGTCTGCTGGGCGTCGAACTGGGCCTGTGCGGCGGCCGGGAGCGTGCCGCCGGCGGCCTGCTGCGCCTGGGCGAGCGCGGCGCTCAGCTGGGTCTGCGCGTCGGTCAGCTGCTGCTGTCCGGCGTCGAGCTGCGTCTGGCCGTCGGTGAGCTGGGTGCGGCCGTCGTCGATCTGCGTCTTGCCGTCGGAGATCTGCTTCGCCTGGTCGGCGATCGTCTCCTGCGTCTCGAAGGGGTTGACCGTGGTGTCGACGCCTTTCAAGTCGGCCGTCTCGTCGAGCAGCTCGCCGATGGCGGTCTTCTGGCTGTCGGTGAAGGCGTCGCCGTCCTTCGTGTGGAACACCATCGCCCCGGTGCCGCCGGACGCGCTCGGGAACGACTCCTCGAGCTGGTCGGTGACCTTCGCGGTCGGCGTGCCCGGGATGGTGACGGCGCTCGAGAGGGTGCCGCCGAAGGCGAGGAACGCGCCGACCGAGATGCCGAGGATCACGATCCAGGAGATGAGGACGGCCCACGCGCGACGCGCGGAGAAGCGTCCGAGGCGATACAGCAGTTCAGCCAAGGGAGTCTCGATTCTTCGGGAGGTGGTGCTGGTGTCGTGTGCGGGGACGGAACGGGAAGCGGGTCAGTGCGTGGACGCGTAGCCGGTGCGGACGCTCGCGATGAGCCGTTCCAGCAGGTCGGTCCAGAGGGCACGGGCTTCATCGTCCGTGGTGGCGCCGGTACTCGCGATCCAGTGGTGGGCGAGCACTTCGACACCGTGCATGAGGGAGGACACCAGGAAGCCGGCCTCGAGTTCGTCGACGTCGGTGTTGCGCTCGGCCAGTTCGTGGGCGAGCTCCTGGGTGGTGCGGGAGAAGGTGGCCTGGAAGAGCTGCTGCGGGCGCGAGTCGTCGGGTGCGAAGCCGCCGAGCGCGTTCCAGAGGAAGGCGATGACGCGGGGGATGTCGGTCGTGCGGAGCGCTGCGGCGACGTCCTCGAACATCGACACGCGCGACCCGGGGCCTGCCGGTCGTGCGTTGACGGCGGACCGGAAGCTCTCGATCACGACGGCCAGCTCCTCCGTGCAGGAGGTGGTGACGAGGTCGTCTATCGATGAGAAGTGGTTGAACACCGTGCGGCGCGAGACGTCGGCGCGCTCGGCGATGACGTCGACGTTGAAGCCGGCGATGCCCTGCTCCGCGATCATGACGCGGGCGGCGTCGAGGATCGCCCGATGGTGACGCGCGCGGAGGGCGGCGCGTCGATCCTCGGCGGGGGCGGTGGTGGACACGTGGGTACATTACGTGCACCGATGCACTGAGTGCAACTTGTTGACCATGGTCTCAGGCGACTCTCGGCAGGGCACGGCGCCTCCGGTGGACTGGCGGTCGGGTCGAGTGGACGGGAGGTCGGATGCGACCGCTTCGTCTCGGGCAGGCTTGAGCCATGACGACAGACGAGAAGCTCGATGCTCCACGAACGGGCTCGGTCCCCACGACGCACACAGCCGCGTCCGCCGCCTCTCGCACGCGGACCGCATGGGCCGCCGTCGCCGTGATGATGGCGACGAGCTTCGTGCTCGTGCTCGCCGAGTTCCTGCCGCCGAGCCTGCTGCCGTCGATGGCAGCCTCGCTCGGGATCACCGAGGGCCAGGCAGGCCAGGCCGTCACCGCGACGGCGTTCATCGGCTTCCTCACCGCACCGACGATCGGCATCCTCGTCCCGCGGCTCGACCGCCGCCTCCTGCTCGTCCTGCTCGCAGCGGCCGCCGCGGTGTCGAGCGCGCTCGTCGCGATCTCCGCCGACTTCGTGATGCTGCTCATCGCCCGCCTCCTACTCGGTGCGGCCCTCGGCGCCTTCTGGGCGATGTCGATCGCGATCGCCGCCCGGTTGTCCGCTCCGCACCACCTCGGTCGGGCGATCATGCTCGTGAACACCGGCACCACCGTCGCGACGGTCGCCGGTGTCCCGGTGGGCACCTACCTCGGTTCGGTCATGGACTGGCGCCTCATCTTCGCCGGTGTCGCGGTCATCACTGCGGTGGTGGCCGTCGCACTGCGGCTCGTGCTCCCGCCCGTCGCCCCGGCACCGTCCAGCGGCGGTCTGCGGTCACTCGTCGACACGCTCCGGGTCCCTGGCATCCGCGTCGGCCTCACGGGGCACATCCTGACCGTCCTCGGCCACTTCATCGCCTTCACCTACATCCGGCTCGCGATCGAGCGGGTGCCGGACCTCGACGCGGCCGGTGTGGCCGTCCTCCTCGCGGCGTTCGGCCTCGGCGGCGTGGTCGGCAACTTCGTGATCGGACTCCTCGTCGACCGCCACCTCGCGGCTCTGCGCTTCGTCGTCCCGGCCTTCATCGGCGTCTCGATCGCACTCGTGACCCTGTTCCCGGGGCAGCAGTGGATCGTGACCATCGCGATCACCACCTGGGGCATGGGCTTCGGCGCCTGGCTCACGACCCTGAGCACGTGGATGGGTCGCCTCGTCCCGGACCGCATGGAGTCCGGTGGCGGACTCGTCGTCGCGGGGTTCCAGCTCGCGATCACCGTCGGTGCCGGAGCGGGTGGACTGCTCGTCGACGCGGTCGGCATCGTCCCGGCGCTCACGGTCGCGGCGATCTCCGCGATCATCGGTGGCATCGTCTTCGGGTCGGCGCGCACCGCGCGGTGACGCCGAAGGCTGCCCGGCCGACCGCCTACGCGGCGAGCGCCGCCTCGGCACGCCAACGGGCGGGCGTCAGGCCCGTGTACCGCTGGAAGGCGCGCGCGAACCCGTCTTCCGACACGTAGCCGAGGGCACCGGCGAGCTCGGCCACGGACGCGTCGCCCGTGAGGATGAGCCCCTTGGCCGTCTCCATGCGCACGGTCGTGAGGTAGGCGCGCGGGGTGTGCCCGACGACCTCGCGGAACCGCTCTGCGAACGCCGACCGCGACATCATGGCGATGCGGGCGAGCGTCTCGAAGGTCCACGGTCGCCCAGGTTCGGCGTGCAGGGCGTCGAGGACCGCACCGATGTGCGGGTCGCCGATGCGCTGCAGCCAGCGCTCCGGTGCGCAGCCGGCCTCGTTCCAGGTGCGCAGCGCGGCCGACACGATCGTGGTCGCGATGCGGCTGCAGATGACGCTGTCGCCCGGCCGCGGACGACCAGCCGCCTGCGGGCAGCCCATACCTTCCAGGAGCGCCACCATCGAGGGCTCCTGCCCGGCGAAATCTGCGACGTACAGGTGCTCGGGCAGCGTCTCCGCCACCTGCTGGCGTTGACCGGGCGGGGTGAACGCGACGTCGAGCAGCTCGGCGTCCTCGAGCGCGACCACCGTCGTGGCGTGGGCGCGAGGGAAGAAGACGAGGTCGCCGGCGTCGAGGTCGCGGGTGCCGTCGGTGGCCGTGAGGCGGACGCGGCCGCTGGAGAGGTAGACGAAGCCGGACGCCGCGTGCGGCCGCCGCAGCGGAACGTTCGCGGCGAGGCGGTCGCGGTCGGTGCCGTGGATCGTCCACTCCAAGCTCGCGAGCGCGCGATCGAAGGTGTCGGTCGCGGGCCCTGCGGGAGCGGTCAGGGTGGTGGTCACACCGTCGTGAACGCGAATGCCTCGCCGGATGTTCCGCGACCTGCACGCTGAGTCGCCAGGATCTGTCCGGTTTCGGAGTGGATCCGAGCAGATTCGGGCGACTCGGTTGCGGCTAGCGCCCGTCGATCACGGACATCAACCCCGCGAAGGCGAAGGCGCCCGGGATGAAGTACAGCAGCGTGCGGGTGACGAGCCAGCTGACCGCACCGACGGCCACCCAGATCGCATGGAAGCGCGCCCGCACCGTGAGACGACGACCCTCCTCGCCGACGACCGTCTCCTTCCGGGTCCAGACCTGCTCAGCCTCCATGGCGTCCCGTGCCGCCTCGAGGACGCTCTCCGCGTCCTGTCCCGCCACCCGTTCGTCGCGGTACCGCTCAGCCCTCGTGATGAGACGCGGGACGAGGTCGCTGAGGATCGCGTCGACGGCGACCCAGGGGGCGGCGTACGAGAAGTCGGCGGCCGGCTTACTGAAGAAGACGACCCGATCGTCGACCATCTCCACGTTGTAGTACGCCGCGGTGCTGACGAGCGACGACATCACGTCGGGGGTCAGCACGTATCGCGCGTCCGTTCCGTAGCCGGACGGTGCGTAGACGCGGAACCACCGGTCGAAGTCGCCCTCGAGGGAGATACGCAGACCCCGGTCGAGGCCCGGCGGCAGGTCGCTGCGGACGGTGTCGTTCGTCGTCGCGTCGAGCAGGAGGTGCGGGAGCGGGGCCGGTAGCTTCACGGTCAGGTAGTGCCAGTCCCGCGACCGCTTCACGTCGTCGACGAGGTTGCCGAACTCGACCCGGTCGCCGACGAACCGCGGGTGGGACGACAGCTGCGGCCCCGGCGTGGTGATGAAGGCGTTGTTGTACTTCCCCGTCGTGGTGATGAGCGAGGAGAACATCGCCCGTCCTTCCGGCTCCTCCTCGAAGCCGTTCGCCACCGCGGTCAGGTGGGTCCGCCACTCGGCGAGGCGTGCCTTCGGGGATGGCGGACGTCGCGACCATCGGTACAGGAACCAGGCCCCGACGAGGAGACCCACGAGGACGAGCACGGCGACGACCAACCCGACGACGTCATCGATCTCGACGCGACCGTCGTGGTACTCGTCGACGCTGACCCCGACCGAGACGAGGGCGATCGCGAGGTACCAGAGGACGAGACTGAAGTAGAGGTGGAAGAGCACCCTCCGCCCGGTGGGCACCCACTTGGACCGGCCAGAACGACGCTCGTCCGCCATCGCCGCGGCGACCCCGTGTTCGGGCGCCGTCAGCCACCGCAGTTCCACTGATCCAGATCCCCTCGACGCCCTCAGCCTCCCAGCGTAGGGCAGGGTGCCTACCGGCTCGCGGCGTTGACGACGGCGCGGACCGATGCCTCGAGGACGGAGCGATGCCGACCCGCTGCCCACACCGTCTCTGCTCCGCGGCGGACCTCGAGGAGGGTCAATGCTTCGGCGCCGCTTCCGGCGCTGAGCGAGGTCTGATGCAGGGAGACGACCTCGACGTGAACGCCGTGGTCGGCGAGGAGACGGGTCGCCGCCTCGACCGGACCGATGCCGACGAAGGTGGCCGCCTGGCGGTCCCCGTCGATCCGGAGACCGATCGTCGCCCGCGAGCTCTCGCCGGTCGTCGTCACATCGACCTCGAGCAGCTCGACCCGAGACGGCGTCACCGACAGGTAGCTGCGCTCGAACGCCGCGAGCAGCGCCTCGGCGTCCAGCTCGCGACCGGTCTCGTCCGCCTGCTGCTGGACGCGTCGTGAGAAGTCCACCTGCAGACGACGGGGCATCTCGATGCCGTAGTCGCGTTCGAGCAGGTAGGCGATGCCGCCCTTTCCCGACTGCGAGTTCACCCGGATGACCGCCTCGTAGCTCCGGCCGAGGTCCGCCGGGTCGACCGGCAGGTAGGGCACCCGCCACGGAAGGTCCTCCGGGCGGCTGCCGGTGGCCTCGGCCCGTGCCCGGTGTTCGGCGAAGCCTTTCTTGATCGCATCCTGATGCGTCCCCGAGAACGCGGTGTGGACGAGCTCGCCGACGTACGGGTGACGCGGGTGGATCTCGATGCGGTTGCTGTGCTCGACGACCCGACGGATGTGGTCGATGTCGGAGAAGTCGATCATCGGGTCGACGCCCTGCGCGTGCAGGTTGAGCGCGAGGGTCGCGAGGTCGACGTTGCCGGTCCGCTCGCCGTTGCCGAAGATGCACCCTTCCACGCGTTGGGCGCCCGCGAGCACCGCGAGCTCAGCACACGCGATCCCCGTGCCGCGGTCGTTGTGCGGGTGGACCGACAGGATGACGGCGTCGCGGCGGTCGAGGTTCCGGTGCATGTACTCGATCTGGTCCGCGTAGACGTTCGGGCTCGCCGCTTCGACGGTCGCGGGCAGGTTGAGGATCACCGGGCGGTCCGGCGAGGCGTCCCACAGGGTCGTCATGGCGTCGCAGAGTTCGAGGGCGTAGTCCGGCTCCGTCAGGTTGAAGACCTCCGGCGAGAACTCGAACCGCACCCCGTCGAGGTCACCGGCGAACTCGAGGACGTCTGAGCCGCCGGCGAGGATGAGCGCGCGGAGCGAGTCGCGGTCGTGTCCGAGGACGACCTCCCGCCAGAGCGGCGCCGTCGCGGTGTACAGGTGGATGACGACCGGGTTCCGGATCCCACGGATCGACTCGACGGTGCGCTCGATCAGATCGCGACGGGCGGGCGTGAAGACGACGATCGTGACGTCCTCGGGAGCGATGTCGGTCTCAGCGATCAGGCGGACGAAGTCGTAGTCGCTCTGCGAGGCGGACGGGTAGCCGACCTCGATCTCCTTGTAGCCCATCGTGACCATCAGCTCGAAGAAGGCCCGCTTCCGCTCGGGGTCCATGGGTTCGGCGAGCGCCTGGTTCCCGTCGCGCAGGTCCACCGGCACCCAGAGCGGCGCCTCGGTCAGTCGTCTCGACGGCCAGGTGCGGTCGAGGAGGGGGACGTCCACCCGCGAGTACAGGTCCTGGTAGCGATGGGACGGCATCTGCGAGCGGCGCTGGCGATTCCAGCTCGGCGCGGAGGACGGGACGGGGCCGGCGGGGGTGGAGAGTCGGGAGTCTGCGGAGATCACGCGGCAACGGTAACACAACTTGTCAGACAAGCTGAGGACTATGATCGAGCCATGGACACCGTGCACCGCGAATCACTCTCCGACCAGGTCGCACGCTTGCTCCTGCAGCGCATCCAGGCCGGCGAGTGGGAGATCGGCCAGAAGCTGCCCGGGGAGACGACCCTGGCACCGCAGCTCGGCGTCGGTCGGTCGACGATGCGCGAGGCGATCCGCCAGCTGGCCGGCCAGGGCGTGCTGTCGACCCGGCAGGGATCGGGGAACTTCCTCCAGGCGCGCTCGCCGGTGCAGGACTGGGATGCGCTCATCCTGCGGACCGCGATCGGGTCGGTCATCGAGGCGCGCATCGCCATCGAGTGCGAGGCGGCGGCCCTCGCCGCACAACGCCACACGGCGTCCGACCTGGCCGCCATCCGCGGGGCGCTGGCCCATCGGAACGCCGATCGCGTGACCATCGAGGGGCGGGTCGACGCCGACACCGCGCTCCACCGGAGCATCGTCGCCGCGAGCGGGAACGAGATCTTGACCGAACTGTTCGACACCTTCGCCGAGCGCAGCCGCGAGGCGATGATCCAGATGCTCCGCCTCAGCGGCGAGCCGGGGACGGACCACGACCAGTTCGTCCACGAGGAGATCGTGCAGGCGGTCGCGGATCGCGATGCCACCGCGGCGTTCGACCGCAGCCGCGCCCACCTCGTCGCCCTCCGCGACGGGATCACCCACTCGGACTGATCACAGCGCGCGCGTGACTATACGCCTGTCGGCACCCGGATGACACACCCCACGGGAATCGATCGGCAGGCGCAGGCTGGGCGCGAGTGCCGCCCCGCCGGGGTGGGCACCGAGCACTGCACCACCGCGCCGGTCAGGCGTCGAACCAGTCCTCGCGGGGACGGGCGGGAACACACAGCATGTCGAAGACTCCGAACCGGACCAAGCCACCCAAACGCATCCGGAAGGACCGCTACGAAGCGGAGCTGGAACGGCTGCAGATCGAACTGGTCGCGCTGCAGCGCTGGGTGATCGAGACCGGCGCGCGAGTCGTCGTGGTCTTCGAGGGCCGCGACGCCGCGGGTAAGGGCGGCGCGATCAAGCGCATCGTCCAGTATCTGAACCCGCGTTCGGCGCGGGTCGCCGCCCTGCCGACCCCCGGTGAGCAGGAGCGCGGCCAGTGGTACTTCCAGCGCTATATCCAGCACCTGCCCACGGCGGGCGAGATCGTGCTGTTCGACCGCTCCTGGTACAACCGTGCCGGCGTCGAGCGGGTGATGGACTACTGCACTCCGGAGCAGTACCGGCGGTTCCTCCGCCAGACTCCCGTGTTCGAGCGCATGCTCGTCGAGGACGGCATCATCCTCGTCAAGTACTGGTTCTCGGTCTCCGACGAGGTCCAGGAGCAACGGTTCCGCTCGCGCCTCGACGACCCGATGCGCCGCTGGAAGCTGTCCGACACGGACCTCCAGTCGATCACCCGCTGGGAGGACTACTCGCGCGCCAAGGACGAGATGTTCGAGGCCACGGACCACGCGGACGCACCCTGGTGGACGATCGAGAGCGACGACAAGCGGGCGTCCCGGTTGAACGCGATCTCGCACCTGCTCTCCCAGATCCCCTACGAGCAGCGCGCCCCCGAGCCGATCGACATCCCCGCGCGGCCGGGCGCCGACGGGTACGACCGACCCGCGCGCGAACGGTACCGGTACGTGCCGGATCACGCCCACACGCTCGGGAGCTGAGCAGGAGGGCAGGACGGCGGCCTGGAGGAGGAGCACCCCGTAGGGAGGTCGTGAGGATCCACGCGGAAGGCGTATGGAAACCGTGAGGACCGCCGTCGGAAGTCGCTGACGGGTGTTGGCTCTGAGCTGTCCCGAACGGGACACCGCACCACGCACCCGCACCACGCACCCACTGGAGTCCTCTTGCTCGACCTCGTCTACGTGCTCGGCATCATCGCCGTGTTCGCTCTGGTCGGCCTCGTCGCGCGGGGAGTGGAGAGACTGTGATCGTCTTCGAACTCCTCGCCGCCGTCCTGGCCGTCGCCGCCGTCGTGTACCTCGTGTACGCGCTCGTGAAACCCGAGAGGTTCTGATGCAGACCCTCTTCGCGATCCTGCAGGTCTCGACCCTCGTCCTGGTCCTCGTACTGCTCTACCGTCCACTCGGCGAGTACCTCGCCCGCGTGTACACCTCCGGCAAGGACTTCGCCGTCGAGCGCGGCTTCTACCGCGTGATCGGTGTCGACGCCCGCTCCGAGCAGACCTGGCAGGCCTACCTCCGCGGGGTGCTCGCCTTCTCGCTCGTCGGCGTCCTCCTCGTCTACGCCCTCCAGCGTGCGCAGGCCGTCCTCCCCTTCGCACTCGGCCTCCCCGCCGTCCCCGAGGGACTGTCGTTCAACACGGCCGCGTCGTTCGTCGCCAACACCAACTGGCAGTCGTACTCCCCCGAAGTCACGATGGGCTACACCGTGCAGCTCACGGGCCTCGCGGTGCAGAACTTCGTCTCCGCCGCCGTCGGCATCGCCGTCGCCATCGCCCTCGTCCGCGGGTTCGCGAGTCGCCGCAGCGGCACCATCGGCAACTTCTGGGTCGACCTCACCCGTGGCACCCTCCGCGTGCTGCTGCCGCTCTCCGTCGTCATGGCGGTCGTGCTGATCGCGGGCGGGACCATCCAGAACCTCAACGGCTTCACCGACGTCACGACCATCACGGGCGCGACGCAGACCATCCCCGGCGGACCGGTCGCCTCGCAGGAGGCCATCAAGCTCCTCGGCACGAACGGCGGCGGGTTCTTCAACGCGAACTCCGCGCACCCCTTCGAGAACCCGACCGCGTGGACGAGCCTCGTCCAGAACATCCTCATGCTCGCGATCCCGTTCTCCCTGCCGCGCACCTTCGGCCGCATGGTCGGCGACCACAAGCAGGGCTACACGATCCTCGCGGTCATGGGCGTCATCTTCCTCGCCTCGTTCTCGATCCTCACGGCGCTCGAAGCCCGCGGCCTCGGAGCGGCACCGATGGCCGCCGGCGGCGCGATGGAGGGCAAGGAGCAGCGTTTCGGCGTCTTCGCCTCGACGCTGTTCGGCTCGACCTCGACACTCACCTCGACGGGTGCCGTCAACTCGATGCACGACTCCTACACGGCACTCGGCGGCATGATGCCGATGATCAACATGATGCTCGGCGAGATCGCCCCCGGCGGCGTCGGCTCAGGCCTGTACGGCATGCTCGTGCTCGCCGTCATCGCCGTGTTCATCGGTGGGCTGCTCGTCGGCCGGACCCCGGAGTACCTCGGCAAGAAGATCGGCCCACGGGAGATCAAGCTCGCGAGCCTGTACATCCTCGTGACGCCGACCCTCGTGCTCGCCGGCACCGCACTGAGCTTCGCCATCCCCGGCGTCCGTTCGGACGTGGAGACGACGTCGATCTGGAACCCGGGCCTCCATGGCCTGTCCGAGGTCCTCTACGCCTTCACCTCCGCGTCGAACAACAACGGTTCCGCGTTCGCCGGCCTCACGGCGAACACCCCGTGGTTCAACACGGCGCTCGGCGTCGCGATGCTGCTCGGCCGCTTCGTCCCGATCGTGCTCGTCCTCGCGCTCGCCGGTTCGCTGGCTGCACAGGACCGGGTGCCGTCGACCGCCGGAACGCTCCCGACCAACCGGCCGCAGTTCGTCGGCCTCCTCACCGGTGTCGCAGTGATCATCACCGCACTCACGTACTTCCCCGTACTCGCGCTGGGTCCCCTGGCGGAAGGGCTGTCATGAGCCACGTCCACGACGCACACGCCGTGATCATCACCGCACCCACCTCCTTCCCCGTACTCGCGCCAGGCCCCCTGGCGGAAGGGCTGTCATAACCATGTCCACCACGCACACGCTTCCCGCCCAGGCGGAACCCGAGCAGGAGCAGGACCACCACCACGAGCCCGCGAAGGCCGCCTTCGGTCCGGCACAGCTGCTCGCCGCGACCCCGGGCGCCTTCCGCAAACTCGACCCGCGGCTCATGGTCAAGAACCCGGTCATGTTCATCGTCGAGGTCGGCGCGGCGCTGACCACCGTCCTCGCGATCGCCGAACCGTTCCTCGGTGGGGCGCAGGAATCCGGCGGCTCGGCCGTGCCGGCGTCGTTCACCTGGGGCATCGCGATCTGGCTGTGGCTCACGGTCGTCTTCGCGAACCTCGCGGAGTCCGTGGCCGAGGGCCGCGGCAAGGCGCAGGCCGACAGCCTCCGCAAGACGCGCACCTCGACCATGGCGAACCAGGTCACGGCCTACGACGCCTCGGCTGATCCGTCCGCGGAGCACGCCGCCATCGGCCAGGTCTCCTCGGCGGACCTCACCCTCGGCGACGTCGTCGTGGTGACCGCCGGCGAACTCGTCCCGGGCGACGGCGACATCGTCTGGGGCATCGCCTCGGTCGACGAGTCGGCGATCACGGGCGAGTCGGCCCCGGTCGTCCGCGAGTCCGGTGGCGACCGCAGTGCCGTCACCGGCGGTACCCGCGTGCTGTCCGACCGCATCGTCGTCCGCATCACCTCGAAGCCCGGCGAGACTTTCGTCGACCGCATGATCGGCCTCGTCGAGGGTGCGGCGCGGCAGAAGACGCCGAACGAGATCGCGCTCAACATCCTGCTCGCGAGCCTGTCGATCGTGTTCGTGGTCGTGGCGCTGACGCTCAACCCGATCGCCTCCTATGCGGCGGCTCCCGTCAGCGTCCCGGTCCTCATCGCCCTCCTCGTCTGCCTCATCCCGACGACCATCGGCGCCCTGCTGTCAGCGATCGGCATCGCCGGCATGGACCGACTCGTGCAGCGCAACGTGCTCGCGATGTCCGGTCGTGCGGTCGAGGCCGCCGGCGACGTCACGACCCTGCTGCTCGACAAGACCGGCACCATCACCTACGGCAACCGGCAGGCGGTCGAGTTCATCGCCCTCCGCGGTGTCACGCCGGAGGAGCTCGCGCAGGCCGCCGCCCGGTCCTCGCTCAGCGACCCGACGCCCGAGGGCAAGTCGATCGTCGACCTCGCGGCCGAGCGCGGCATCCACCTGGACGGGTCCGGGGCTGGCGAGATCGTCCCGTTCACCGCGCAGACCCGCATGAGCGGCCTCGACCAGCCGGACGGCGTGCAGATCCGGAAGGGTGCCGGCTCAGCGGTACTGGCCTGGGTGGAGTCGTTCGGATCCCTCGCCGAGGCGATCCGCGCCGAGCTCCAGGAGCACGTCGAGGCGGTGTCCGCCGGCGGCGGCACCCCGCTCGTCGTCGCACAGACCGACACCACCGGCACCGCGCGGGTGCTCGGCGTCGTCCGCCTGAAGGACGTCGTGAAGGCCGGCATCGCGGAGCGGTTCGCCGAGCTGCGCGCCATGGGCATCCGCACGGTCATGATCACGGGTGACAACCCGCTCACCGCCAAGGCGATCGCCGCCGAGGCCGGGGTCGACGACTTCCTGGCCGAGGCGACGCCCGAGCAGAAGCTCGAGCTCATCCGCAAGGAGCAGGAGGGCGGCAACCTCGTCGCGATGACCGGTGACGGGACGAACGACGCTCCGGCGCTCGCGCAGGCCGACGTCGGTGTCGCGATGAACACGGGCACCTCCGCTGCGAAGGAGGCCGGCAACATGGTCGACCTCGACTCCGACCCGACGAAGCTCATCGACATCGTCCGGATCGGCAAGCAGCTGCTCATCACACGAGGCGCCCTCACGACGTTCTCGATCGCGAACGACGTCGCCAAGTACTTCGCGATCATCCCGGCCATGTTCGCCGGGGTGTTCCCGGGGCTCGCTCTGCTCAACATCATGCAGCTGCACTCCCCCGCATCGGCGATCCTCTCGGCGATCATCTTCAACGCGATCATCATCGTGATCCTGATCCCGCTGGCCCTCCGTGGCGTGAAGTACCGACCGCTCAGCGCCTCGAAGGTCCTCAGCCGGAACCTCTTGATCTACGGGCTCGGTGGCGTGATCGCGCCGTTCATCGGCATCAAGCTCATCGACCTCGTCGTCACCCTGATCCCCGGCTTCTAGCCCCACCCAGCACACGAAAGCAGACAGATCATCATGAGTGCCTCCCGCAGCGGCATCGCCCAGTACTGGGTCGCCATCAGGGCCATGCTCGCCCTCACCGTCGTCCTCGGCGTCGGCTACCCCCTCATCGTCACCGGCATCGGGCAGGCGACGATGTCCTGGCAGGCGAACGGATCCGCCGTCACCGAGGGTGGCGAGACGATCGGCTCGGCGCTCATCGGGCAGTCGTTCACCGACGCCGACGGCAAGCCGCTGCCGCAGTGGTTCCAGTCGCGTCCGTCGGCGGCCGGCGACGGCTACGACGGTGGCGCGTCGAGCGGCAGCAACCTCGGGCCGGAGAACACCGACCTCGTCGCATCGATCGAGGAGCGCCGCGCGGCCATCGCCGCCTTCGAGGACGTCGATCCGTCGAGCATCCCCGCCGACGCGCTGACGGCCTCCGCGTCCGGCCTCGACCCGCACATCAGCCCGGCCTACGCACTGCTGCAGGTGCCCCGCGTCGCCGCCGAGCGCGGCCTCGACGAGGGTGAGGTCCGTGCCCTCGTCGAGCGCCTGACGCTGGGCCCCGACCTCGGCTACCTTGGGGAGTCCACGGTCAACGTCCTGCAGCTCAACCTCGCCGTGGCCCGACTGAACGGATAACCCATGCAGCGCGGACGACTCCGGGTGCTCCTCGGCGCGGCCCCCGGCGTCGGCAAGACGTACGCGATGCTCGAGGAGGGTCACCGTCTCGCCGCGGAGGGCGTCGACGTGGTCGTCGCGGTCGTCGAGACCCACGGCCGGGCCGCGACCGCCGCCCTGACGGAGGGGCTCGAGACCTTGCCGCGTCGGGGCGTGGAGCACCGGGGCGTGACGCTCGACGAGATGGACCTCGAGGCCGTCCTCGCGCGCCGCCCCGGACTCGCGCTCGTCGACGAACTGGCCCACACGAACGCCCCCGGTTCAACGAACGACAAGCGCTGGCAGGACGTGGAGGCCCTGCTCGCCGCCGGTGTCTCCGTGCTCTCGACGGTGAACATCCAGCACATCGAGTCGCTCAACGACGTCGTCCGGCAGATCACCGGGGTGCCGCAGCGGGAGACGATCCCTGACGCCGTGCTGCGGGCGGCCGACCAGATCGAACTCATCGACCTCGCTCCACAGGCCCTCCGCGACCGGCTCGCCGGCGGCCGGGTCTACCCGGCCGAACGGATCGACGCCGCACTGTCCAACTACTTCCGCCTCGGCAACCTCACGGCACTGCGCGAGTTGGCGCTGCTGTGGCTGGCCGACGAGGTCGATTCCGCCCTCCGCGACTACCGCGCCGAACACGGCATCGACAGCACCTGGGAGGCGCGTGAGCGGGTCGTCGTCGCCCTCACCGGCGGACCGGAGGGCGAGACCCTGCTCCGGCGCGGCGCCCGGATCGCAGCCCGCTCCTCCGGTGGTGAGCTCATCGCGGTGCATGTGACGACGCAGGACGGCCTCCGCACCGCGAACCCCGGCGCACTCGCGCAGCAGCGAGCGCTCGTCGACACCCTCGGCGGCACCTTCCACCAGGTCGTCGGCGACGACGTCCCCCGCGCGCTCGTGGACTTCGCGAAGGCGGCGAACGCGACGCAGCTCGTCATCGGCGTCAGCCGGCGCAGTCGCCTGTCCGCCGCCGTGACGGGGCCCGGCATCGGCAACACGGTCATCCGCGAGTCGGGCAACATCGACGTCCACATCGTCAACCACGAGGCGGCGGGCGGCCGGTTCCGGCTGCCGAAGCTCGGCGGCGCTCTGAGCGCACGGCGCCACATCGCGGGCTTCGCGCTCGCGCTCATCGGCGGGCCGCTCGTCACCTGGCTCCTCCACCTCGCCCGCACCGAGGAGTCGATCACGAGCGAGGTGCTGTCCTACCAGCTGCTCGTCGTGCTCGTCGCGCTCGTCGGCGGGTTCTGGCCGGCGGTGTTCGCGGCCGTCCTGTCCGGGGTCACGCTCGACTTCGTCTTCGTCCAACCGCTCTACACCGTGACCATCGACGACCCGGCGCACCTCGTGGCGCTCGTGCTCTACGTCGTCATCGCGGTGATCGTGAGCGGGGTCGTCGACCTCTCGGCCCGGCGGGCTCGCACGGCCAGGCGCGCGGCCGCGGAGTCCGAGCTGCTCGCGACGGTCGCGGGCAGCGTGCTCCGCGGCGAGGGTGCCCTGCAGGCACTCGTCAGCCGGACCCGTGAGTCCTTCTCGCTCGCCGGGGTGCGCCTCGTCGCGGGTGAGCAGGTCCTCGCGGTCGACGGCGAACCGACCCGCGGAGGCGACTTCACGAGCATCCCGATCGGCACCCGCGCGGTGCTCGAACTGCACGGTGGGGTGCTCGCCGCCTCCGACCGCCGCCTACTCGCCGTCATCGCGGCGCAGCTCGACGCCTCGCTCGAGCACACCGATCTGCGCGCCACCGCCCAGGAGGTCGGCCCTCTGGCCGCGACCGACCGGGTGCGGAGCGCGCTGCTCTCGGCGGTCAGTCACGACCTCCGGCGCCCCCTCGCCGCCGCGACCGCCGCCGTCACCGGACTGCGCGCGACCGACGTCGAACTCACCACGGCGGACCGCCGCGACCTCCTCGAAACCGCGGACGACAGCCTGCGCACGCTCGCGGCCCTCGTCACCAATCTGCTCGACGTCAGTCGCCTCCAGGCCGGTGTCCTCGCCGTGACCGTCGCACCGATCGACGTCGAGGACGCGATCCTGCCGGCCTTCGACGAGCTCGGCATCGGCCCGCACGACGCCGAGCTCGATCTCGCACCCGAGCTGCCACCCGTCCTCGCGGACGCCGGTCTCCTCCAGCGCGTCATCGTGAACCTCCTGACGAACGCGCAGCGTTTCAGTCCCGACGACACCCCCGTCCGGATCGCGACGAGCGGGTTCCGCGACGCCGTCGAGATCCGCATCGTAGATCACGGCCCGGGTATCGCACCCGACCGGCGGGAGGACGTATTCGTCCCCTTCCAGCGGCTCGGCGACACCGACAACCTCACCGGTCTCGGCCTGGGGCTCGCGCTGTCGAAGGGCTTCGTCGAGGGGATGGGTGGCACACTCGAACCGGAGGACACGCCGGGTGGGGGTCTCACCATGGTGGTGTCGCTGCCGGCGGCACGTGATCAGGAGGGGAGCGCTCGATGAAGATCCTCATCGCCGACGACGACCCGCAGATCCTCCGGGCCCTGCGCATCACGCTCACCGCCCGCGGCTACGAGATCATCACGGCCGAGGACGGCACCGCCGCGCTCAACGCCGCGACGACGCACCGGCCCGACCTGTACCTGCTCGACCTCGGCATGCCCGGGCTCGACGGGCGGCAGGTGATCGAGGGCCTCCGCGGCTGGACCGACGCGCCGATCCTCGTGGTGTCCGGTCGTGCCGGCTCGACGGACAAGGTCGAGGCGCTCGACGCCGGAGCCGACGACTACGTGACGAAGCCGTTCGCGATCGACGAACTGCTCGCCAGGGTCCGCGCGCTCACCCGGCGGGTCCCCGGTGCCGAGGCGGAACCCACCGTGCGGTTCGGCGATATCGTGGTCGACCTCGCCGCGAAGCAGGTCACAAGGCAGACTCCTGGTGCGTCCCCGGTCACCGTCCGCCTGACGCCGACGGAGTGGCAGGTGCTCGAGCTGCTCATCCGGAACGCCGGCAAGCTCGTGACCCGACAGATGCTGCTCACGGAGATCTGGGGTCCGACGCACGTGACCGACACCGGCTACCTGCGCCTCTACATCGCGCAGCTGCGGAAGAAGCTCGAGCCGGAGCCGGCCACCCCCCGCCATCTGCTCACCGAGGCCGGCATGGGGTACCGCTTCCGACTCTGAGCGAGGGCACGCGTCGCGACGGGCAGGGTAACAGGTTGCAGCGCCTGTGGCCATGCCCCCGGAATCGCAGCTTGCACGCGTACCGTCGCAGTCGCGTCCGGGCTTTCCGGACGAGACCCGTGCAGGTACCGCAGCACCAGAGAGGATGGCGCCCATGACGCAGATCATCGAGACCATCGACGTGGACGTTCCCGTCTCCGTCGCCTACAACCAGTGGACCCGCTTCGAGGACTTCCCGAAGTTCCTCGACGAGGTCGAGTCGATCACGCAGGTCACCGACACCCTCACCGAGTGGACGGTGAGCGTCGCCGGCCAGACCCGCACCTTCGAAGCGGAGATCACCGAGCAGCACCCGGACGAGCGCGTCGCCTGGAACAGCACGGGCGGCGAGGCGGACCACGCCGGCGTCGTCACCTTCCACCGCCTGGAGGACGCCAAGACGCGCGTCACCGTGCAGCTGGACTGGGAGCCCAAGGGCCTCCTCGAGCACCTCGGTTCCGCCGTCGGTGTGGCCGGACATGCGGTGAAGAAGGACCTCGGCAACTTCAAGCAGCTCGTCGAGACCGAAGGTCAGACCGGGCAGGGATGGCGTGGCGATGTCGAATAACGGACCCGAGTCGGACGCGCAGCGCGCACACGACGACGACATCGAGCAGGCCGTGACGAAGCCCGAGGAGGTCGATCCCGAGACGGGGACCGACGCCGAGGGCGATCCCGTCGAGAACCCCTCGGGGTAGCAACACGCCAGTCACACCGCATCACCGCCTCTAGGCTCGGAGCATGAGTGCTCGCGCCGGTCAGGCGAACCCCCGCCCCGCGCTGTCCGCCCCTCTTCGGCGGCGGCGCGGGGCGATCTTCGTCTTCATGCTGACCCTCGGGGTCGGCCTGTCATCCTTCATCGTCCGCACGCCCGCGGTCCGCGACCTCGTGCACGCGAGCACCGCCGAGATGGGGCTCATCCTCTTCGGCATCTCGATCGGTTCGATGACGGGCGTCCTGTCCTCGGCGGCGTTCGTCCGCCGCTTCGGCGCCCGACGCCCGATCCTCATCGGTGGTAGCGCCTTCGTCACGGGGCTCGCCCTCCTCGCCCTCATGGCCGGTGCCGGCCAAGGCGTGGGCGTGTTCGTCGGGCTGGTCGGCATCGGCCTAGGTTTCGGCCTTGCCGAGATCGCGATCAACATCGAGGGTGCGACGATCGAGCAGCTGTCCGGACGGTCCATCCTGCCCGTGCTCCACGGCTGCTACAGCCTCGGCTCCGTCATCGGATCCGTCGCCGGCATCGCGCTCACGGCGATCGCCTTCCCCGTGACCATCCACTTGTTGATCGTCGTGGCCGTGGCCCTCGCGGCGCTGCTGTGGGCGATCCCGAAGATCCCGGCCGACACGGGACGTCAGACGGACACGGGGGTCGGCTCCCCCGGCATCCGCGCGCAGCTCGCGGTGTGGCGACAGCAGCGTGTGATCTTCCTCGGACTCATCGTGCTCGCCCTCGCGCTGGCGGAGGGCGCCGCCGGCGACTGGTTGCCGCTGATCATGGTCGACGGACACGGAACCACGGCGGCCGTCGGTTCGATCGTCTTCGCCGGGTTCGCGCTCGCCATGACGATCGGTCGCTTCGCCGGTGAACCGCTCCTCGCCCGCTTCGGCAAGGCCAACGTGCTGCGGGTGAGCGCGCTGGTGTCGGCGGTCGGGATCGCGCTCGTCGTCTTCTCCGACAGTGTGCTCGTCGCGGGGCTCGCGGTCCTGCTCTGGGGGCTCGGAGCGGCGCTCGGCTTCCCGGTGACCCTCTCGGCGGCGGGTGAGAGCGACGATCCGACGACGACCGTCGGCGCCGTCGCTTCGGCCGGCTATGTCGCGTTCCTCGTCGGGCCGCCGCTGCTCGGGTTCCTCGGGGAGCATTTCGGTCTGCGCGGCGCGATGATCGTCGTGCTCGCCGTCGTCGTCCTGGCGTCGTTCCTGACGTCCGCGGCGAAGCCCCAGGCCCGGCAGCGGACGGCCGCGCCGACCGGTCCCTGAGCCGAACCCCGGTCCCTGAGCCGCGTCAACCGGTCCCTGAGCAACAACCGCCCCGGTCAGCGCGGATGGCGCTTGGAGCGCCGGATGTACCCGGGCAACAGCACCCGGCCGGAGACACCCGAGCGACGCGCGAGGATCTCGCCGAAGGTGACGCCCGCGGCGAGCGCGAGGCCGGTGAGCCCCGCCTGCAGGAGCTGCTCGAAGCCCTCCGAACCCTGCTCACCGTTCACGAGGGCGAGCATGCCGCGGTAGATCGCGAGCCCGGGCAGCAGCGGGACGATCCCGCAGATCGTCAGGATGATCGCCGGGATCCGCAGCCGCGGGCCGAGCGCCTCCGCAGCGAACCCGATCACGAGTGCGGCGAGCGCACTGGCCGCCGCCGGGGCGACGCCGCTGCCGGACACGAACACGAACACCGAGAACGCGATGGCGCCGGTCACGCCCGCGAAGAACGCCGCGCGGAGGGCCGCGTACGAGGCCATCGCCCAGGCTGCCGAGGCGACGGCCGCTCCGACGATCTGCACGGCGACCGGCCAGGGGCTCACGGGGAGGTCGAAGAGGACGAGCGAGATGCCGAGTCGTCGGGCGAGGTCGAGCACCCCACCGATGCCGACGACGATCCCGATGGTGAGGAGCATCACCTCGACGAGGCGTCCGCTTGCGGTGACCGGGAACCCGTTGATCGCGTCGTCGGCCGCCCCGACGAGTGAAGCGCCGGCGAGGAGGACGACGATGCCGGACGCCACGATGAGGGCTGGGGGCAGCGCGGAGAGGTCCGCCGGGACGTAGGGGCTGAGGATGGAGATGAGGACGGCGACCGTCGTGGCGATGGCCGCTCCGGTGAGTTGGAGGAAGAAGACGGGCAGCTTCCAGACGTTCAGGGCCCGGAACGCGCTGTCGATGAGTGCCGTGGTGGCTGCGGCGAGCAGCATCGAGACCACGCCGCCGCCGAGGAGGACGGCGACGGCCGCGGCCATGGTCGACAGCAGCACGGTGATGAAGCCGCGACGGTAGGTGCGACGGGCGGTGAGGATGCGGTCGAGGTCGCGATGGGCGGTGCCGAGGCGGGCGTGCAGTTCGTCGAGCACGTCCGCCTCCTCGTCGCGGGCGACGTCGGTGACGGTCATGATCGGCTCGGAGCGACGGGTGATCCCTTCGGCGACCACGACGACCTTCGCGAGCCGGTCGAAGTCGGCTGCGGGCGAACGGACGACGCGCAGCACCGTGACCCCCGGTGACCGCTCGGACCCGTCGTGCGCGATGAGGATGGAGGTGAAGGTGAGGTCGACCTGGCATTCGAGGTCGAACGCGCGGCAGACCCGGCGGATGGCGTCGGTGACCTCGGCCGCTGCGGCTCCGAGCGCCAGCATCGACTCACCGATCCGGCCGGCCAATTCGAGCACTTCGCGCACGGGCCGTTCGGCGTTGAGGCGGACGACCGCCTGCTCGTCGACACCCTCCGGCGCCGCTCCTCGGACTCCCCCGGCCAGCTGACTCAGCAGCGAACGCATACCCACCCGCTCATCGTACGAGCCACCGGTGACCGCGGTCTCGCCCTGGCGTTCGGCGGTCGGCTGTGCGAGGCGATGGGCGGGTCAGAGCGGCCCGGATCCTCGTGATCATCTCGAATGTCAGTGGTCCATGTTGGACTGGAGTCATGACCGAGACCGCCACGTTCGAGGGCCCCGAGGTGCACGAGCGCTCGGGGTATCCGGAGCACCCGGAACACCCGAGCGATGTGTTCGCCGCTCGGATGGCGTCGTTCACCGACCGCTTCGTCGACCTCGCCCGGCGCCGCGCGGCGCTCGACGCCGAGGAGGCGCAGCTGCTGGCCGAGGCCTTCTCCTACGCCGATGCGACCGCGTCAGCGCTCGTCTCCGCGAGCACCACCTCGACCGACGCCCGCGACCTCGCGAGGCGGTCGATGTGCGCGTCGCTCGCGATCGCCACGAGGATGTCCGAGCCGACGCTCCAGGCGCGGGTCGGCGACGCCGAGGCGCTCGTCCACCACGCACCCGTCGTGCTCGAGGCGCTCGCGCAGGGTTCCATCAGCGGCGGTCACGCCCGCGCGATCACCGACCAACTCCGCGACGTCCCGGCGGAGGGCCGCGCGGTGTTCCTGGAGCAGGTGCTGCCCGTCGCCCTCCGATCGACGACCGCACGCCTCCGGCAGCGCGCGAGGGTCGTACGGGAACGACTGCACCCCGAATCGATCACCGCCCGGCGCACGCGCTCGATCACCGAGCGCCGTGTCGAGCTCGAGGCTGCGGCCGACGGCATGGCCTGGCTGCACCTGTTCACCACCGCCCCGCTGGCGCACGCGATCAGGAACCGCCTCGACGCCGTCGCGGTCCCGGCGCGGATCGCCGGCGACACCCGCACGCTCGCTCAGCTGCGTGCCGACGCCCTCGCGTCGCTCGCCGTCGCCGGAACGGTGCACGACGACGTCGGTCCCATCCCGGTCGACCCGGAGACGACCGGGACGTTCACGTGGCTCCCCGGTTCCGCGCCGCTCGACGACGCCGCCAGGATCGTCGAAGAGGCGGTCGCCGCCCGGGCCGACCCCCTACTCGCCGAGCCCGTCGGCATCGAGGCCCGCATCCGGGCCACCGTCCAGATGACCGTCCCGGCCCTGTCCACCCTCGGCATCACCGACGAACCCGGCGTGCTCGACGGCTACGGCCCGATCGACCCCGACACCGCCGCCCGACTCGCCGTCACGGCCCCCTCCATGACCCGCATCCTCACCCAACCGGAAACGGGAGCCGTCGTGTCCGTCGGGCGCGAGCAGTACCGGGTACCGGCAGACCTGGCGCGCGCCGTCCGCCTGCGAGACACCACGTGTCGGGCACCGGGCTGCGGACGGGCCGCCCGGAGCTGCGACCTCGACCACTCGATCGCCTGGCAGGACGGCGGCACGACAGCTGTCGACAATCTGGCCTGTCTCTGTCGACATCATCACCGGCTGAAACACCTGCCGGGTTGGAACCTCGAGCACCACCCCGGCGGCATCCTCACCTGGACCACACCCGACGGCCGACGACACGAGACGAGACCCGAGCTCGCCGAGACCGGGTGAGCCTGGGCGACCCCGGGCTCAGTCGGTGACGACCGGCACCACGAACCGGTGCTCACCGTGCGCGACCACCTGCTCCTCCGCACCGGGGAGGGCGATCTCAGCGGTGACGCCGACGGGCACGACCACGGCGACCTCCAACGTCTCACCGGCGACCCGCCAGGACACACTGATGCGACCGTAGGGCGACTCATGCGCGACCGCCGCCGACGTCAGCCGCGGATCGGGTCGAGGCGCGATCCGCACCCGACGGTACCCCGGCGCGACACTCGTGAGCCCACCGATGGTTCGGTGCATCCAGTCGGCGACGGCCCCGAGGGCGTAGTGGTTGAACGACGTCATCCCGCCGGGGTTCACGGTCCCGTCCGGACGGAGGCTGTCCCAGCGCTCCCAGATCGTCGTGCCGCCCTGCTTCACCGTGTACAACCACGACGGGCACTCGTCCTCGAACAACAGGTCGTAGGCGGTCGACAGGTGGCCGCTGTCGGTCAACGCGTCCGTGATGAGCGGTGTCCCCGCGAAGCCGGTCGCGATGCGGTTGCCGGCCGCGGCGACGAGCTCGGCGAGCCGACGACCCGCCCAGCCCCGCTGCTCCGGAGTCGGGAACAGTCCGAACTCCAGTGCCAACGAGTACGCCGTCTGCGCATCGCTCGTCAGCTCGCCCGAGTCGAGCACGTACTCCGCGGCGAAGGCGTCCCGGACCGCTGCCGCGAGCCGCCCGTAGTGCTCGGCGTCAGCCGTCAGTCCGAGTTCGGCCGCCGTCTCTCCCAGTCGCTTCGCCGACCACGCGAAGTACGCGGTCGCGACGAGGTAGCGGTCGGTCGCGGCATCGGCTGGATCGTTCGGGGGTGCAGCCGGGTCGAGCCAGTCGCCGAGCTGGAAGCCCGTGTTCCACAGATGGCCGGGCCCTGCGAGACGGTCGACGAGGTCCACCCACCGCTTCGCGCTCTCGTACTGCGTCGCGAGCACCCCACGGTCTCCGAACCGTTCGAACAGGGTCCACGGCGTCAGGACGGCGACGTCGCCCCACACCGCGCCCGGCCGGATCGGCGTCCACTCACTGCCACCGGGGATGACCGGGACGTACCAGGGGATGGTCCCGTCGTCGAGCTGCTCCGCCTCCACGTCCCGCAGCCACCCGCCCAGGAACCCCGCGCAGTCATAGAGGAACGACGCCGTCGGGGCGAACACCTGGATGTCTCCGGTCCAGCCGAGTCGCTCGTCGCGCTGCGGGCAATCGGTCGGTAGGCCGACGAAGTTGCCACGCATCCCCCAGACCACGTTCTCGTGCAACCGGTCGAGCAGCGGGTCGGACGATTCGAACCACCCCGTGCGCTCCATGTCGCTGTGGTAGACGAGCGCCTCGACGTCCGACGGATCGAACGCGCCCGGCCATCCCGTGATCTCGGCGTACCGGAATCCGTGGAACGTGAAGCGCGGCTCCCAGACCTCGACGTGATCCGGGCCATCGGTGCCATCGGCGGCATCGGCGTCGGATGCCGGACCACGCAGCGTGTACCGGTCGGTCGCGAGGGCACCACGCAGCGGACGGGTGTAGATCTCGCCGTCCTGCATGACCTCCGCATGGCGGAGCTGCACGGTCGTCCCGCGCGCTCCGGAGACCCGGATGCGGAGGCGACCAACGAGGTTCTGCCCGAAGTCGAGCACCGTGGCGCCCGAGGGCGAGGTGGTCACCTCCACCGGCAAGACGATCTGCGTGTTCCGGACCGGCGGCCCCTGCGGCGCCACCAGTGTCCCGGTGTCGCGCGACCCGACGGCGACGGGAGAGAAGCCCTCACCGTCGAACCCCGGAAGCGACCACCCGGCCACCTCCTCACGCGCGTCGTAGTGCTCGCCGAAGTAGAGGTTGCTGCGGAGGATCGGCCCGAACCCGGCCGTCCAGTCGGCGTCGGTGGCGATCGTCGTGCACGTGCCGTCGGCGTGCGTCACCTCGAGCTGCGCGATGAGCGACAGGTCGGCCCCGTACAGGTTGGGATACCCGCCGTGGAAGCCGATGCGGCCGCGGTACCAGCCGTCACCGAGCCAGGCCCCGATCGCGTTCCCACCCGCCCGCAGCGCGTCGAGGACGTCGTAGGTGCGGTACGTGAGGCGCTCGCCGTAGACGGTCCAGTCCGGCGCCAGGGCGTCCGCCCCGATACGGCTCCCGTTGATCTCGACCTCGGCGAGCCCGTGGGCGGTCACATAGAGGCGGGCGGAGACGACGTCGTCCGGCAGCGAGAACTCCCGACGGACGAGTGACGGTCGCCGTTCGGCCTCCGGGTCCTCCTCCCACGCGCCGCCCACCGGCGCCGCCGACCAGTCGGACGGCTCCAGCAGGCCGGCCTCAACGGTCGCCGACTCGCTCCACGCCGACCACGCACCGTCACGATCCTGGACCCGGATCCGCACCACGGCCGCCTCACGCGACGCGAGCGGTTCGAACGGCCAGTCGACGAGCACCTGCTCGGAGGACACGACCGGCTCCGCCTCCCTGCGGCTGCCGGCGCGCACCGCCTCGACCTGGTACGCGGACGGTTCGAAGCCGGACGGAGCGGTGAGCTTCCAGGACAACCGCGGCGAGGCGACGCCGATGCCGAGCGGCTCACGGAGGTGCTCGAAACGTGGCGCGGTCACGGTGACCTGCTCGGCGGCGGCAGCAGGAGGCCGACCGGCCTGGTCGGCGGTGGTGGCGGTGATGGAGGTGGTCATGGCGAGACATAGCCTTTCTCCCGGTCGGAACGGACCCGGGTGAGCGGAGTGGTGGGAAGCGCGATCGAGGGCGCTGGGGACGGCGGCGATTGAGGGATCAGCCCTTGACGGAGCCCGCCGTGAGCCCCTTCATCACCCGCTGGTTCAGCACGAGGTAGAGCACGAGGGTGCCGAACACGTTGATGCAGATGGCTGCGAACAGCGGACCGTACTGCGTGGCCCCGAACTCGCCGGTGAAGTTGAGCAGCCCGACCTGGATCGTGCGGAGGTCGGAGCTGTTCGTGAAGGTCAGCGCGATGAGCAGGTCGTTCCAGATGAAGAAGAACTGCACGAGGGCGATCGTGAAGATCCCGTTCCGGACCATCGGGAACCCGATGACGAAGAACGAGCGGATGATGCTCGCGCCGTCGAGGGTCGACGCTTCGAAGACCTCGCGCGGAATCGCCCGGAAGAAGGTCGCCATCATGAACACCGTGAGCGGCAGGCCGATCGCGGTGTAGGTGATGATGAGCGGCCAGAGCGTGCCGGAGAGCCCGGTCTGGAAGTAGACGGTGAACAGCGGCAGCAGGATCATCTGCCCCGGCACCATGATGCCGACGAGGAACGCCAGCAGGACGCCGTTCCGGCCCTTCCACACCATGACCTCGAGGGCGAAGCCGGCGGCGGTCCCGAGGACGATGATGAGCGCGAGCGCCGGGAACACCGCGAGCGCGCTGTTCGTGAGGTACTGGCCCATGTTGCCGGTGGTCCACGCTTCGATGTAGTTGTCCCAGGCGATCGAGGACGGCAGGGCGAAGGCGTCACCGTTGATGAACTCGTCGTTCGTCTTGAACGAGCTGATCACCAGCCAGAACAGCGGATAGATCGTGATGACGAGGATGACCGCGACGAGGACGTTCAGGGGCAGTTTGACCAGTCCGCGGCGGAAGCGCCGGGCGCCGGGTGAGACGCGCGGTCGGCGCTCGGGGGTCTTCGTGGGAACCGCGGTGGCGGGCAGGGTGCTGGAGGTCATCGGCTCAGGCTTTCGTGAGGTCGCGACGCGAGGAACGGAAGATGAACACGGTCACGACGAGGCAGATGATCGTCAGCAGCAGGGCGATGGTGCTGCCGTAGCCGTACTCGCCGTAGGAGAAGGACGTCTGGAACATGTACAGCGTCAGGGGGCTCGTCGCGTTGCCCGGGCCGCCGTTCGTGAGCGCGATGATCGAGTCGAAGACCTTGAGGGTGCCGTTGATGCTGAAGATGATCGCCGACAACAGGACGGGGAGCGACAACGGGATGACGATGTGGCGCACGAGGCTCCAGCCGGTCGCTCCGTCGAGGCGGGCGGATTCCAGCGTGTCCTCGGGGATCTCGACGATGCCCGCGTACAACAGGACCCCGTAGAAGCCGATGGAGCGCCAGATGTCCATGATCGCGATCACGAGGAAGGCGTTCGCGCCACTGCCGAACCAGTCGACGGAGTCACCACCGAAGCTGGTGATGACCGTGTTGACGACCCCGGTGGAGGGTGCCACCTCGAACATCTTCTGGAAGAGGAGCGCGACCGCGACGGTCGGCAGGACGACCGGGAAGAACACGAGTGTGCGGATGATTCCGGACGAGCGCTTCAGGACGAACACGTACAGGAGCGACATCAGGTACCCGATGAACACCTGCCCGATCGTGACGACCAGCGCGTACTTGACCGTGAAGAGGACCGCGTCCCAGACCTTCGGATCGCCGGCCGCGCGCACGAAGTTGTCCACGCCCACGAACGTGAAGCCGGTGATGGCGTTGCCTTCGAAGACCGTGTAGCCGAGCGACCAGATGACGGGGACGAGCATCACCAGGGTGTAGACGAGGAGGGCGGGACCGAGCAGGATCGCGATCGCCCGCTTGTCACCGAGTACGTGTTTCATGTCATGTCACTTCCGTGTGCAGCCGCGGTTGGAGGCGGGCGACGGCGCGAGGTCGCCGCCCGCCGCGGGTCAATTGTCGAGGTCCGCCTGGACGAGCTGCATGAACTCCTCGGGGCTGATGGCCCCGGTCACGAGCTGTGCGGCGTTCGTCTGGCTGGTGGTCGTCGCCTTCGTTGAGAACAGCGCCTCGAACCAGAGCACACTCGACGTCGACTCGGAGATCGTCGTCTGGATCTCCTGCGTGAGCGGAGCGACGCCGGTCACCTCAGTGTTCGTCTTGAAGCCCGAGATGGTCCCCTGATCCTGGAGCGCCGCACTGCCGTAGTTCTCGGCGATGCAGCCGAGCCAGTCGCCGACCTTGTCGTCGTAGAGCTTGGCGTTCATGGTCGTCGGCAGGCCGACGTTCGCCGGGTACTCGTCGATCGACCCCTTGCCGCCCTCGACGGCCGGGAACGGCATGAAGCCGACGTTGTCGATGCCGATCTGGTTCGCCGTCTCGTCGTTCATCGACTCGAGGATCCAGCTGCCCATGTAGAACATCGCGGCCTTGCCAGTGAGGAACTGCTGCGCGGCCGTGTCGTAGTCGATCGATCCGACGCCCTGTCCGAAGTAGCCCTTCGCGCCGAGGTCGGCGACGGCAGCTGCCGCCTCGACGTACTCGGGGTCGGTGAGCTTCGCATCGCCGTCGGCGACCTTTTGGAGCGCGTCGGCGCCGAGGTCGCGGAAGAGGTAGTCGCCGACGAGACGGGTGAGCGGCCAGCCCTGCTCCCCGGACGCGGAGAACGGGGTGACGCCCGTCTTCGAGATGGTGTCGGCCGCGGTGACCAGCTCATCCCACGTCTGCGGGATCTCGACGCCGGCGTCGGCGAAGATCTGCTTGTTGTACCAGATCCCCTCGATGTTGTACTGGTAGGGCAGCACGTTGAACTTGCCGCCGTAGAGCGCCTTGATGGTGCTGATCGCCGCGGGCTCGATGTCGTCGAGCGCGTCGAGGTCGGTGAGGGCCTGCTCGAAGTCGACCACGTTGCCGGAGCCGTCGAGCGTCTTGGTGAGATCGGGCGCGTTACCCGCCGCGTACATGACGGGGAGGGAGTTCTGCCCGGCGAGCAACTGGAGCTTCTGGTCGAGGTTCGTCTGCGGGACCGTCTCCACCTTGAGCGGCAGGGCCGTGTTCTCGGCCTTGCACTGGTTCTCGCTGAGGGCCGTGATCTGCCCCGGGATCATCGTGTTCTCGGAGTTGATGAGGTAGGTGAACGAGGTCGCCGTGGTCGAGCCACCGCCGCCACCGCAACCGGTGAGGACGAGAGCGAGCGCTCCGGCGCTGGCGGCCAGCGGAGCCAGGACGGCTTTCCGGCGCATGGGTCGTGTCATTGCGATTCCTCCTTGAATGCAGGCCCCGAGCGGTGCCGTGTGTTGTTGACGCGCATCAATTGATGCGCGTCAAGTGATGAGACTAGGTAAACTGGCCTCGATCCGCAAGGTGGAATCGGTAACGATTCACCGATCGACGCGGATCACGACGAGGGTGGGCGAAGATGTCGGAAGCGAGAGCGCGGCGCGGGCAGCAGGGCGACTCGCGCATGGGCGACGTCGCTGAGCGCGCGGGAGTGTCCCACGGCACCGTGTCGAACTTCTTCAACCGACCCCACCTGCTCAGTGACGCGACGCGCGAGAAGGTCGCCGCCGCGGTCGACGCCCTCGCCTTCGTCCCCAACGACGCAGCCCGCACACTCGCGAAAGGGACCGGCAACACCGTCGGCGCCGTGCTCGTCGACATCGGGAACTCGTTCTTCGTCGACATCGCGCGCGGGATCGAGTCCGCAGCGGCGGAAGCCGGGCTGAAACTCCTCCTCGCCAACAGCGACGTCGACCTCCAGCGCCAGAACGACTACCTCGACCTGTTCGACGAGACCCGCGTGCGCGGCATCATCCTCGCTCCACTCGACGGCGAACAGCGGGGCGCGGCCCGTGTGCGCAGTCACGGCCGCCCGGTGGTGTTCGTGAACTGGCCGGGCGATCCCGCGCAGTCCTGCGGCGTCATCGTCGACGAGGAGTTCGGCGGCTACCTCGCGGCGAGCCACCTCATCGGACTCGGACGGAGCAGGCTGCTGTACGCCGGCGGACCGCTCCACCTGCACGCCGTCGCCGACCGGCTCGCGGGCGTGCGACGCGCCGTGTCCGAGCACGCCGGCGTCGAGCTCGAGGTCGCGGAAACCCACAGCCTCACCACCAGGGTCGGCCGCATCCTCGGTGAGCAGCTGGCCGACCGCGCGGCCACGGATCGGCCCGACGCGATCGTCTGCGCCGCGGACTCACTGGCCGTCGGGTGCATCGAGCACCTCGTCACCGCCGGGATCAGCGTCCCCGACGACATCGCCGTCACCGGGTACGACGACAACCACTACGCCGCCGAGAGTGCCGTCCCGGTGACGACGATCGCGCAGCCCGGTCGGGAGATGGGCGTGATCGCAGCCGGACTGCTCGCCGAGGAGGTCGACGAGCCGGCGACGCACGAGCACCGCACGGTCGTGCTCAAGCCGGAACTCGTCGTCCGGCGCAGCTCGGTGCGGTGACCGCGGCAAGCTCCGCCGATCTCCGCGGTTACCATGGATACCCGTGACTGATCGCCGACTCCCGCTCCTCGTGCAGCTGCGCCGGCGCATGCCGCTCGTCCGACTCGGGACGGATCCCGCCGAATCCGGGACGTCGCTCCGCCGTTCGCTCGGCGTCTGGCAGCTCACGATGATCAGCGTCGGCGCGACGCTCGGCACCGGCATCTTCGTCGTCCTCGGCACCGCCGTCCCGCTCGCCGGACCCGCCGTCTGGATCGCGTTCGCGGTCGCCGGGCTCGCAGCACTGCTGTCGGCCCTGTCCTACGCCGAGATGGCCGGGTCGGTGCCGGTCTCCGGATCCAGCTACTCCTACGCCTACGCGACCATGGGTGAGGGCGTCGCCTGGGTGTGCGGGTGGTGCCTCGTGCTCGAGTACGGGGTCTCCGTCGCCGCGGTCGCCGTCGGTGCCGGGCAGTACGTGAACGAAGCGCTCGCGGTCTTCGGCCTGGGACTGCCGCCGGCACTCGCGAACCCGATCGGCGTCGCCGACGGACTGATCAACCTGCCGGCCGCGGCCCTCGTCCTGCTCGCGATGCTGCTGCTCGTCCGCGGCGCGAAGGACAGCGCCTGGGCGAACACGATTATGGTGTTCGTGAAGCTCGCCGTGCTGCTCGTCTTCGTCGTCATCGCGTTCTCGGCGTTCTCCCTCGGCAACTTCGAACCGCTCGCACCGATGGGTGTCGCCGGTGTCGCGGCAGCCTCCAGCAGGCTGTTCTTCTCCTACATCGGGTTCGATGCGGCATCGACCGCCGGCGATGAGGCGACGAACCCGCGACGCGACCTGCCGCGCGCGATCATCCTGTCGATGGTGATCGTCACCGCCGTCTACATCCTCGTCGCCATCGCCGCGATCGGCGCCCGGCCGTGGACCGCCTTCGCGGACGACGAGTCGGCGTTCGTCGGCATCCTCACCGAGATCACCGGGCAGCCGATCGTCGCGCTCTTCTTCTCCATCGGCGCGGTCATCGCGATCGCGAGTGTGGTTCTCACCGTCTACTACGGGCAGACGCGCATCCTGTACCGGATGGCGCAGGACGGCATGGTGCCGCGGGTGTTCTCGCGCGTCGGTCGCCGCAGCGGGACGCCCGTCGCCGGGACCGTCATCGTCGGTGCGGTCGTCGCGGTGGTCGCCGCCCTCATCCCCCTCGGCGAACTCGCCGACGCCACGAGCATCGGCACACTGTTCGCGTTCGCCCTCGTGAACCTCTCGGTCATCCTGCTGCGTCGCCTACGCCCCGACCTCGACCGCAGCTATTCCGTCCCGCTGTTCCCGGTGGTCCCCGCGCTCGGCATCGTCATGTGCCTCGGGCTCATGGTGTCGCTCGGCGGGACGACCTGGATCGTGTTCCTCATCTGGATGCTCGTTGGCGCGGCGCTCTACCTCGGGTACGGACGCCGGCACTCGACGGTCGGCGCCCTCAGCGACGAGGAGTACGCCGAGGCGATCGCAGCGGAGGACACGTCGCAGAGGTGATGTCCGGGGCCTAGATGACGCCCTGTTACGGGAGAGGCCGATTGCCAGGCGACGTCCGGGACTCGTGATGCAGGATCGTGCGTATGACCCGACAGATCCGATTCAACGCCTTCGACATGAACTGCGTCGCCCACCAGGCATCGGGGATGTGGCGTCATCCCGACGACCGCTCGAGTAGCTACAAGGACCTCTCCTACTGGACGGACCTGGCGCAGCTGCTTGAGCGCGGCAACTTCGACGGCATCTTCATCGCCGACGTCCTCGGCACCTACGACGTCTACGGCGACAGCAACGAGGCCGCGATCCGCAACGGCGCGCAGGTGCCGGTGAACGACCCGATCCTGCTCGTGTCGGCGATGGCAGCGGTGACGAAGCACCTCGGCTTCGGCGTCACGGCCGGCACCGCGTACGAGCACCCGTACCCGTTCGCGCGGCGCATGTCGACGCTCGACCACCTGACGAAGGGGCGCGTCGGTTGGAACGTCGTCACCGGGTACCTGCCGAGTGCGGCGCGCAACATGGGGCACGACGACCAGCTCGAGCACGACGAGCGGTACGACGTCGCCGACGAGTACCTCGAGGTCCTCTACAAGCTGTGGGAGGGCTCGTGGGAGGACGACGCCGTCGTGCGCGACCGCGAGACGGGCGTGTTCACCGACCCGACGAAGGTCCACGAGATCGGGCACTTCGGCAAGCACTACACGGTGCCCGGCATCCACTTGTCCGAGCCGTCCACGCAGCGGACGCCGGTCATCTACCAGGCCGGTGCGTCGCCGCGCGGCATCCAGTTCGCCGCGGGCAACGCGGAGGCGATCTTCGTCGGTGCGTCGACGAAGGCGGGGCTCAAAGCGACAGTCGGACGCATCCGTGACGCCCTGGAGGCCGCCGGTCGCGACCGGTACTCGGCGAAGATCTACACGCTGCTGACGATCATCACCGACGAGACGAGCGAGAAGGCCCAGGCGAAGCACGAGGACTACCTGCAGTACGCGTCACAGGAGGGTGCGCTCGTGTTCATGTCGGGCTGGATGGGCATCGACCTGTCGCAGTACGACCCGGAGGAGCCGATCGGCAACGTGAAGAGCAACGCCATCCAGTCGGCGGTCGCCAACTACCAGGCGGCCAACGAGGAGGGTGGCGAGTTCAAGGTGAAGGACATCGCGCGCATGGGGGCGATCGGAGGGCTCGGTCCGCGGATCGTCGGCAGTGCGTCGGAGATCGCCGACACCCTGCAGGAGTGGGTGGAGGAGACCGACGTCGACGGCTTCAACCTCGCCTACGCGATCACGCCCGGCACCTTCGAGGACATCGTCGAGTTCGTCATCCCCGAGCTGCGTCGTCGTGGCGCCTACCCCGAGGAGTACGTCGAGGGCAGCCTCCGCCACAAGCTCCACGGCCGTGGTGACCGTCTCCCCGAGGAGCACACCGGAGCCCGCTACCGCTACACGAGCTGACTCCCGGTCCCTGAGCCTGTCGAAGGGCACCACGCACCCAACCGACAGCGCCCCGCTCCCCCAACTACCCCGGTCCCTGAGCCTGTCGAAGGGCACCACGCACCCCACCGAACCGTCCTACCCGCCGATGATCTCGGTCCCTGAGCCTGTCGAAGGGCACCACGGACACACCCCGCCCTTCGACAAGCTCAGGGACCGAGGAGCACCTCGCTCAGGGACCGAGCCTCACCCGATCAGCGCGCGTCGAGCCACTCCCGCACTGCCGCTTCGAACGCCTCCGGCGCGACGTTCCACTCCAACCCGTGCGGTGCCGCGTCGACCTCGACGAGCTCGAACGAGGGTGACCGCCGAGCGACGGCCCGCGTGAGCTCCACGGGGATCGTCGTGTCGCCGGGCGAGTGGATCGCGAGCGTCGGCAGGTCGTCGATCGGCCCGGCGGACAGCGCGCGGACCGGAACCGCGCCGCGTACCCCGGCGAATCGCGCCAGCACCGGCGCCGAGAGCACGGCGAGCGCCGAGCGCACGAGTATCCGCGGCACGCCGGCGACCTCGGCCGCGTGCAGCACCGTCTCGCTGAGGCCGAGCATCGGCGAGATGAGGATCGCGCCCTGCACCACCTCTGGTCGCTCGCGTGCCGCCGCGAGGCTCAGGGCGGCGCCGTAGGACCAGCCGCAGACGATCACCCGTCGAGCACCGAGCACCACGGCGTCGTCGATGGCCGCGATGACGCGGTCGACGTCCGTGGCGTCAGCCCCGGAGCGACGCTCGGCGAACGCGGACCCGAGGCAGGTGACGAGCGACGGCAGACCCGCCCGCCGCACGGCCTGCACCGAGCGAAGCGTGGCCAGTGGCGATGCCCCGAGTCCGTGGGTGTGCACGACCCAGGTGTCGTCATGTCGGGCGCTGTCGGCATCGCCGTCGAACCGCCATGCCCCCGACGGCGTTCTCGGCACGCGCGCCTCGTCCACCCCGAAGTCCGCGGGTGTCACAGCCGCCCCGGTGAACCGCGCACGGGTCGTCCCAGCGGGAACCTGGCCGTTGACGACCGCTCGCATCACGGACCCGTCGGTCGTCTCGCGGCCGATCACCGGTCCGACGATGACCCGCGAGCCGTCGTCGAACTCGAGCCCGTACCGTCCCGGCAGCGCGGTGGCAGCGTTCCGTTCGAGCCGCACGGTCGTCGGCGACGAGGTCGGCAACACCTCGCTGTAGTGCACTCGTCCGGCCCCGATGACGCGTCGGGCGACCATCGCGCTCGCGACCCCGAACCCGGCGACGGCAACGGTGGCGAGGCCGGCCACGACGACACCTGCACTGCGCTTCACGTCACACCCTCGATCCCGTCCCGCTCGGGGAACGGTGAACCAGCCTAGCTCCGCGCACCCCCGGCTCACTGAGCCGACCCCGGTCGCTGAGCTATCCCTGATCCCTGAGCCCAACCCCGGTCCCTGAGCCGAACCCCGGTCCCTGAGCCAACACTCGCCCCGGTCCCTGAGCCTGTCGAAGGGCACACGAGGACACCCCACCCTTCGACGAGCTCAGGGACCGAACGGAGGCCCGCCGGGTCATGTACGATTACTCAGGACGCTCCGGCGCCACGCGGATGTAGTTCAATGGTAGAACTTCAGCTTCCCAAGCTGATAGCGCGGGTTCGATTCCCGTCATCCGCTCCAATTCCCGTGCGGGAGTTCGACGTAGACCCCTGCTCGGTGATGCGACTGACGGCGACGCCTCCCCCGACGCGCTCAGCTGTGTGTCGTGTTCGCCCGCATCTCTTCAACGGTCATCTCCGGCGCACCGCCGGCGGCCGCCTCCGGGTCCATCCAGACGAAGTCCCAGTGGTGGCCGTCGAGGTCGTCGAAGCTCTTCGAGTACATGAAGCCATGGTCTTGTTCGCCGGCAGGCGTCGCCCCGCTCGCGATGGCCCGCTCGAACATCGAATCGACGTCGGCTCTGCTCTCAGCGCTGAGCGCGAGCTGCACCTCGGTGGAGGTGGTGGCGTCGATGATCGACTTGCTCGTGAACTCCGCGAAGAACTCCCGCGTGAGCAACATCGCCGTGATCGTGTCGCTGATGACCACGCTGATGGCGTTCTCGTCGCTGAACCCCTCATTGATCGAGTAGCCGAGTGCCTCGAAGAACACCCGTGACCGTGGCAGGTCGCTGACGGGAAGATTGACGAAGATCATGGTGGACATCGGGGCCGTCTCTCTCGAGGGTGCCGGCGGTCCGTTGCCGTCGGTCGCCTTCGAATGATGACGACGATGGTCGACGACGTCAAGAGTCATCCGACGCGAAGCGGCTTGAGCAGCGCGCGCGTGTGGTCACGAAGAAACGTCCGCGCATGGATTCACGCCTACCTGTGGCGTACAGCAGCCACCGGACGTTCAAGCACACCACATCCACGAACGATCGCGGTCGACCTCTGGTCGTGAGTGAGCGGGAGACACCGTATCGATGCGCGCTCAGCGCGGCAGTGGTCGCAGCTGATCCTCGGTCACGGGGAAGGACACCTCGTAGTACAGCTGCGTGGCGGTCATGTCACCCCAATCGTCCTTCTTCACCCGGATCCCGGAGGTCGAGACCTCTGCGATCCGAACCCGCAACCAGGAGCCGTCCTCCAGACGAAGCTCGTGCGGGTCGGCGAGATAGCTCATGCCGATCTCGTCGAGCGCCTCCTCGGCATGGAACCAATCCAGCGCCTCGGTTCGCTGACGCCCCAGGAGATCGATGACGACGAACCCCTCACCGACAGGCTTCATCCACCCCAGCCGCTCTCGATCCTCCGAGCGCCGATGTTCGATCCAGTCCGGTTCCATGGAGCGAGCGTAACGGCCACCGAGGAACAACGCCTGGCGGATGACTGACCGAACGCCAGCCCACCAATAGCACGAGGGGGCCGACTCGAAAGCCGGCCCCCTCGTGTGTCGTACGACGACGAGTGGTCAGTGCTCGTCGTAGTGCTCGCCGTGTACTGCGTGCTGGTGGCCGTCGTGCAGATAGTCGACGTGACCGTCGTGGTCGACGGCGTCGTGACCGCACGCCGCACCGTGCTCGTGGTCGGCGACGGTGTGCTCGGCGACACTCTCGTGCTCGTCGTAGTGACCGTCGTGCAGAGCGTGGTGGTGCGTGCCGTGCACGTAGTCGGTGTGGTCGTCGTGCTGGACGGCCTCGTGGCCGCAATCCGTTCCGTGCTCGTGCTCGGTGACGGAGTGCTCGGCGTGGATGTCAGTCGTGCTCATGGTTGCCTTTCGAAGGAGGAGATGAGGTGTCGCGATGGACGGCGACGCTTGACCAGTACATCTCACGCATAAGCGAATTGCAATACATGCACCTAATCGATAGTGGTTCTCGCTATCCCTCGAGCGCGTGCTGCACGGCATCGTCGACGATGTGCGAGACGTGCACGTCAGCGACGTCGTAGTGCGCCTCTCGACCGATCCGCTGCACCGAGACGAGGCCGGCCGAGCGCAGCGTCCGCAGGTGCTGCGAGACCAACGGCTGCGACAACCGGCTCTGTTCGGCGAGTTGACCGACCGTGGATGTGCCGCCGGCCAGGATGCGCAGCAACCGCAACCGCGAGGAAGAGGACAGCGCTTTGAACAACTCGGCAGCAGGTTCGAGATCCTCGTTCATCTGTACATATAAGCAGATGTGAATGCATCGGGATCGTCTGAACCCTCGAAGACCCCGTTCGACGTCCGCGCTCTGGATCGTCACCCTGACGATTAGGCTGGGCGACTGTGCTCGATGGACCGCTGATCGCCGAATGGCTCCCCGTCTCGGTGGCCGCGCTCGTCCTCCTCCTCGTCGCGGCGGGAGTGGCCGGCTGGGTCGACGCGGTCGTCGGCGGCGGTGGACTGATCCAGCTGCCCGCGCTCGTCATCGCCGTTCCGAGCGACGTCGCGACCCCGTTCATCCTGGGCACGAACAAGCTGTCGTCCTTCTTCGGCACCCTGTCGGCGAGCTGGGTGTACCTGCGCAAGATCAGGGTGCAGCTCGTGCTGCTGGTGCCTCTCGTCGCCGGGGCCTACGCCGGATCGACTGCCGGTGCCGCGTTGTCGCGGTACGTCCCTCGCGACGTCTTGACGCCCGTCGTGCTCGTCGCCGTGATCGCCGTGGCGCTGTACACCCTCTTCAAGCCCACCATGGGCCTGCACCACGAACCCCGCCATGACCGTGCCAGCGCGGTCGCCTGGCGGGCGGCGATGATCGGCCTGCTGGTGGGCTTCTACGACGGCATCCTCGGACCGGGAACGGGTTCATTCTTCGTCATCCTCATCGTCGGCGTGCTGGGGTACGGCTTCCTGCAGGCCAGCGTGAACGCGAAGATCGCCAACCTCACCACGAACCTCGCCGCCCTCGTCGTGTACGGGGTGCACGGCGAGGTCCTGCTCGCGCTCGGTCTCGCCATGGCCGTCATGAACATCACCGGCGGGTTCATCGGCGCCCGCATGGCGACGAAGCGCGGAAGCGGCTTCGTGCGCATCGTGTTCCTGGTGACCCTGTCCATCCTCATCGTGAAGCTCGCCTGGGACACCGTGACGCAGTTCACCGGTTCATGATGCAGCAGGCACAGCGACCTCGTCGACGGATGTTCCGAGCAGCCGTGTCGTCCAATCACCCAGGGCCGCGATGGCGGTCCGCGAGATGGCGGCGGCCGGCATCATGCTCGTGAAGCCGTGGAACGCCCCCGGCCACACGTGCAGTTCGGCATCGCCGCCGGCCGCCCACATCGCACTGGCGTAGGCGACCGTCTCGTCTCGGAACACCTCGGCGCTACCACAGTCGATGTAGGTGCGCGGAAGACCGGCGAGGTCGGTAGCCCGCGCGGGGGCGGCGTACATGGACACGTCCTCACCGGCGCGACGGTGTCCGAGATAGGCATCCCAGCCGAACCGCGTCATCTGCCGATCTGCGACCCCGACCCCGTCGATCTGCATCGTCGACACGGTGGCATCGCGGTCGTCGAGCATCGGCGAGACGAGGATCTGCCCGAACAGGGCCGGCCCACGGCGGTCTCGGGCGAGCAGGGCGGTCCCCGCGGCGAGCCCGGCACCCGCGCTCTGCCCGGCGATCACGATGCGGTCCGGGTCGATGCCGAGTTCATCCGCGTGCTCCGCGACCCAGACGAGTCCGGCATAGCAGTCCTCCACCGGGTACGGGTCGGGGTACTCGGGGGCGAGGCGGTAGTCGACGCTGATGAGCACCACGTCGTGGTCGTTCAGGAGCCAGTCGTCGTAGGACTCGAGGTTGCCGAGGTGATGGCCGAACATCATCCCGCCGCCGTGGATCGTGTAGACCGCCGTCGTCGCGCCCGAGCGCCCGATCCGCTGGATGACCGCGAGCGTGATCGGATCCCCGAGATGGCCGGGCACCGTGAGGGAGCGCCGCTCGAACCCCCGCGAGCGCAGCCGTTCGTCGAGGGCCTCCTCGGTCGTGTCGAGGCTGCGCATCCTCGGCAGCATCTCGGTCGTCAGGGTGAACGGCCCGCGCGCCTCGAGCGCGGCGAGGAAGGGGGCGAGTTCGGGGTCGAACGGGGGACGGGGCATGCGGTCAGACATGGGAAGGCTCCTGGGTTGCGGGCTGAGATGGGAGGTGATGTGAACGGAGGACACCGACAGCCACCAGGGCTGCAGCGAGGGCGGTGATGGTCGATCCCGCGATGAGGACCGCTTGCTGGAACGACGCGACGAGGGCCGGGGTGAAGTGCTCGGTCGCGATACCGTCGCCGACGACCGCAGCGAGGATCGTCCCGGTCGCAGCGATCCCGACAGCGGTGGCGATCTCGCTCGCGGTGTCGACCAGGGCCGCACCGATGGACGTGCGGTCCGCCGGAAGCCCGCGGAGGACGTTGTTGCCGGCGACGACGCCGACCACCCGCATCCCGGCGGCCACGAGGACGAGTGCGACGAGGACCCACGGATAGCCGAACCGGCTCAGGAGCGCGAACACGGCGAGCCCCGACACGACGGCGGCGGCGCTCATCCAGGCCGCCCGATCGAGACCGACGCGGTGCACGAACGGACCGACGAAGCGACCGCCCGCCAACAGCACCACGACCTGCGGGAGCATCGCGACAGCGGCCAGGGCCGGCGGCCACCCCCAGGCGAACTGCAGCTGCAGGGTCGCCAGGTACGACAGCCCGGCCATCGCCAGCCCGGCGGCAGCCTTGTACGCCAGGCCGGAGGCCACGAGCGGCTGAGCCACGAGACGAAGATCCAGCAACGGCTGGCGGGCGGTGCGCTCCCTGACCACGAAGCCGATCGCGGCGGTCACCGTTGCCGCTGCCGTTCCCCAGCCCGCAGCGACGTCGGTGCCGGTGACGAACAGGGTCGGGGTGACGAGGACGCCGACGACGGTCGCAGTCCCGAGTACAGCGCCGAGCACGTCGATCCGGTCACGGTGCAGGTGCGACCGCTCGTCGGCACCGATCCCGGCGCGGATCCCGATCCAGGCGATCACTGCGATCGGGGCGTTGGCGACGATGAGCACCTGCCACGGCGCCACGGCGAGCACGAGTCCACCGATCGTGGGGCCGGCGGCCAGGCCCACCAGTCCGGCGGTCGAGATGACGGTCAGCGCACGCACACGCAGGTCGTCCCGGTCGAACAGACGGAACGCCAGCGCCATGGATCCCGGGGTCGTCATCGCCGCAGCGACACCCATGAGCGCGCGTACGGCGATCAGCTGCTCCACCGAGGCCACGAACACGGTCAGGACGCTGACGACCGCGAGCAGCGTCAGGCCGACGAGCATGACCCGGCGCCGGCCGAACCGGTCGGCGACCGCGCCGAACAGCAGCATCAGACCACCGAACGCGACCGAGTACGCGCCCGAGACCCATTGCAACGATGCGGTGGACGCCGTGAGGTCACGACCGATGGTCGGGAGGGCGACGTTCAGGACGGAGTTGTCGAGCATCTCGAACAGGAAGACGGCCGAGAGGCCGGCCAGCGCGACCCAGGCGTCGCGGAGACGTGGCGGCGAGGCTGTGACGATCGGGGAGGATGAGGGTTCGGGCATGGGCGCACTCCTTCGATGAAGAAGTGACGACTCCCACGAGCCGCGTGCGCGTTTCCGTCGGCCGGAGCACGACGGGATTTTTCCCTCTGCGACGAGAGTAACGCATCATTGGCCGGTCGTCGCACCTGCGGATCACCGCAGATACGCGTCGACCAGCAACGGACCTCGGACGGCCCTGAGCGTGTCGACCAGCCGGTCGAGTGCTCGGCGGTTCCAGGAGGAGAGCTGGAGATCGTGAGGACCGAGCGGTTCGAGCTTCCCGGTCCGGAGACGGATGACCTCCCAGCCGGCCGAGCGCAGCGCGCGGTCCTTCCGTCGGTCGACGGCTTCACGGCGGCCGACGTGCTCGAGACCGTGCCGGCCGATGCTGTCGTACTCGATGGCGATGCGCAGTTCCGGGTAGACGAGGTCGGGCCACACCTCGAGGTGCTGGAAGAACGGACGTTGCACGCGCACCGCGTTCAGTCCCTCCGTCAGCGCCAGCCGCTCATGGACGTCCGCGCGCAGCTGAGCCTCGACAGCGGACGCCGGTTTCGGCGCGCACACGGACAAGAAGGCCTCCCCCACCGGCAGGTCGGGGGTCTTCTCGCACAGCGACGCCTTCGGCCGCGCGCGACGCTCCCGGATGATCCCGGCGACCGCGGGCACGGGATCGGTCACCGACTCCCGCATCGGCAACGCGACGATCTTCGACGGATCGGCCTCGTCGGAACATTCCGGACACCACGCGCTGCGGCGACGCTCGCGTCCGGGCCGCGAGCGCTGCTCCGCCGGTGTCGCGACGAAGCGGTGTCCGCGGTCGCACTGCCACTGCAGGAGGACGTCGGCAGCCGGCGGCACCTGGCTCAGGACGATTCCGGCGTTGAGATCCGCGTGGTACTGACGCCACAGCGCGGGGAACGACGCCCAGGCCTGCCGGTAGGCGCCCACCGGGTACGGCGTGTCGAGGCCCTTCGACCATTGACGGCGGGCCCACCACGCTTCCACACGTTCCGGCACGATCCCGAACCTACGACGGGCCGCCGACATCGGGCCCCGCGAAGGGCGCCCACCTCGGCGACGCCGTCGTCAGCGCTTCGCGTGGACGGTGTCACCCCACCGGGACCTGGAAGTCCTCGCAGCAGGGGACGTTGTCCTGCCCGGTTTCGAAGTGGCCCGTCGGCGCCTTGCGCTTGACGTCGTCGATGTAGTGGGTCTCGGTGCTCTGCGAGTAGCCGTCTCCACCCTGGAATTCGTAGACGGTGATGTCGACGCGGATCCGGCCGGTCTGCTCGACGTACTCGGTTCCCGCAACGGCATCGACGTGTCGGGTGAGGTCGATGTGCCGCTCTTGTGCCGCCGACTGATCGAGTACTTCGATCAGTCGGAGACCCTCGTCACCGGCGAGCTCCTCCTCGCTCAGGACCTCCGACAGCACTCGATCGGCACGGTGCTCTCCAACCGCTTCGCCTGACCCGGGCCGGACTGCACATGCGGATCCGGCCGACGATTTCCTCGTCACCCTCTGAGTCGCCACGGAACGTGAACAACGGGTGAATCCGCCCGCTCACCCGTTGTCGATCCTGCGATCGAGGAGCAGGATCTTCGCCGTGGACCCCATCATCCTGCTCTCTCTCGTCGTGATCACGGCGCTCGCCTTCGACTTCACCAACGGATTCCACGACACGGCGAATGCGATGGCCACCTCGATCGCCACCGGTGCGCTGCCGCCGAAGGTCGCGGTCACGCTCTCGGCGGTGCTGAACCTCGTCGGCGCGTTCCTGAGCATCGAAGTCGCGCTCACCGTCACGAACGCGGTGGTGAAGATCCAGGACTCGTCGGGAGCTCCCGATCCGGCGCTGCTGGAGGGCGGCGGCTCGGCTCTCCTGCTGATCGTGCTCGCCGGGCTCATCGGTGGCATCATCTGGAACCTGCTCACCTGGCTGCTCGGTCTTCCGTCGAGCTCGTCGCACGCGCTCTTCGGCGGTCTCATCGGCTCGACGCTCGCGGGCCTCGGCCTGAACGGCGTGAACTGGGCCGGTGACGGCTCGAAGCTCGACGGCGTCGTCGGCAAGGTCATCCTGCCGGCCCTCATGTCGCCCCTGCTCGCCGGCGCGGTGGCGGCGATCGGCACCTGGCTCGTCTTCCGGGTCATCGGCAACCTCGCTCAGGGACGTCTCCACCGCGGCTTCCGGATCGGGCAGATCGGCAGCGCGTCGCTCGTCTCCCTCGCCCACGGCACGAACGACGCACAGAAGACGATGGGCGTCATCACCCTCGCGCTCATCGCGGCCGGCGGCTGGGACGACACCGAGTCGGTCCCACTCTGGGTGAAGCTCGCGTGTGCCCTCGCGATCTCGCTCGGCACGTACATCGGCGGGTGGCGGATCATCCGCACCGTCGGCAAGGGCATCGTGGAGTTGAACACGCCGCAGGGCATGGCCGCCGAGAGCTCCTCCGCCGCGGTCATCCTCGCCTCGAGTCACCTCGGCTTCGCGCTCAGCACCACGCACGTCGCGACCGGGTCGATCCTCGGCTCCGGCGTCGGACGGCCGGGGGCGCAGGTGCGCTGGCGGGTGGCCCTCCGGATGGTCGTCGCCTGGATCATCACCCTCCCGGCTGCCGCGCTCGTGGGCGCCGTGATGTGGTGGCTCGGTCACCTCGCGGGCGGGGCGATCGGCGGAATCCTCATGGTCGCGATCCTCGCGGGTGTCGCACTCACCATCTACCTCCGCTCGCGCCGCGACAGCATCGGATCCCACAACGTGAACGACGACTGGCAGGACGCCCCCGCCCGTTCGTCGCAGAAGACCGCAGCGTAAGGACGTCGGACATGTTCATGCTCTTCCTCGAAGCCGCCGCCCAGGTGGCCGTCATCGCGCTCGTGCTCGGCGCGGGTCTTCCCACGCTCTTCGCGCTGGGTGTCCGCTCGTTCGCGGTCGCCGGAGGTGCCGGTTCCGAAGACCGGAGCGCGCCGGCCACGCCGACGCTCCCGTCGGCGCTCCTCCGTGCCATCGGCGTGCTGTGCTTCGCCGTCGTCGTCGCCGCGGTGCTGGTCGGTCTCACGATCATCGTGGCCACCGGTCTGGGGCAGGAGGTCAGCTTCGAACACGTGATCCCGACCTTCACCCCGAAGGACTGATCGTGTCGCACGAGAACGGTGTGGACGCGACCGGCGCAGACGTGGCCGGCGTCGATGTCGCTGGCAGCGGGTCCGGCGTGGTGGCGCGCGTCGTCGGTTGGCTCCGCGCCGGATACCCGACGGGCGTGCCCGAGCACGACTACGTGCCGCTGCTCGGCATCCTCCGACGGAGTCTCACGCCTGAGGAGCTGGACCAGGTCGTCAAAGGACTGCTCATCGAGGCGGAGAACGCCGATGCGAGCGGTGAGCAGGTCGGCAACGATCGCCTGCGGGCGCGTGTCGAACAGCTCCTCCTCGGTCCGGCGCTCCCGGAGGACCTCGTCCGCGTCTCCGCCCGGCTCGCGAGCGCGGGGTGGCCGCTCGGGAGCCCGGACGACGTCCGCGCGGTGGCGACCGACCATGACGTCGGTCGGGAGGCGCGCGCGAACCTCTTCGAGGAACGCGGAGGGCTGGTCGCCCGCATCGTGCGCTGGCTTCGAGCCGGGTACCCTGCAGGATTCCCCGAGCAGGACTTCGTCCCGCTCGTGGCGCTCCTCCGTCGTCGGCTGACCGATGCCGAGGTGGCTGAGGTGGGCGCGCGCCTCGCGGCGGAGGGCGACGCGTCGCTGAGTCGGGTCGACGTCGCCACGGCGATCGCCCGGGTCACCGCGGAGTTGCCGAGTGACGAGGATGTGGAGCGTGTCCGCCGGTCGCTCGCCGAGCACGGGTGGCCGAGCGACTTCGCGGTCTGAAACCCGCCCGCGGTCCACGTTGCGGGTCATCTGCAGGACGGCTCCCGGCTCAGCTCGGAAGGATCACCCGCACCTGTGCCTCGATCTCCGCGACGATCTCGTCGATGGTGTTGCCGACGTTGATCGTCGCCGCCATGCTGACGAACATGATCGCGGACACGATGTGCGCCGTCGTCGCGGCACGCTCGGCGGTCATGAGGCCGTCTCGTCGCAGCACCGCGGCGATCGCCTCCTCGGTCTGCACGGTGAGGGCGAGCGCGGCGCGGTGATACGGCTCCTCGGGATCGCCGAAGACGATCTCCCGCAGGTAGGTGCGGCCGTTGTCGACCTGCTTCCGATTGCACTCCACGACCGGACGGATGATCGCCATGACCGCATCGAGCGGGTCGGCGGCGGCGTCAGCGTCAGCCACCCCGCGGACGAGTGCATCCGCATAGGTGGAGTTCTGCACGAGCAGCAGGAGCTCACCCTTCGTCTTCGCGTAGAGGAAGAGCGTGCCGGTGCCGATGTCGGCACGGTCGGCGATCTGCTGCGTGGTCACGTCGTCGACCCCGTGCTCGGCGAACAGCTCGCCGGCTGCTGCGGTGATGCGTTCGAGTTTGTCGAGCTTGTTGCGCTCGCGGCGACCGAGCGGCCGGGGTTCGGCGGTCATGGGTGTCCTTCGGGAATACAAGATGATTGCGCTCAGTTGTGAGCATAGTCAGTGGATCGCGACATCACGGGATGTCGCTCATTGTTCCACGGCCACATCGGAACCACTCATTCGAACAGAACGGTCAACCACATGCCCTCACTCAACGGAGCAGTCGTCCTCGTCACCGGCGCGAACGGCGGCATCGGGACCGACTTCGTCCGCGACGCCCTCGAGCGCGGCGCCGGCAAGGTCTACGCCACGGCTCGGAACCCGCGCACCTGGGACGACGAGCGTGTCGTCCCGCTCGCGCTCGACGTCACCGACCCCGCTTCGATCGCCGCCGTCGTCGCCGCGGCCCCCGACGTCACGATCCTCATCAACAACGCCGGCACGAACGCGTCGACGCCCGGCATCCTGTCGCACACCGACGAGGAGATCCGGACCAACGTGGAGACCAACTTCCTCGGCCCGCTCTTCCTCGCTCGCGCGTTCGCACCGATCCTCGCCGCCAACACCGGATCCGCGATCATCGACATCCACTCCGCCCTCAGCTGGTACGCCGTCGCGGGAATCTACAGCGCGACGAAGGCCGCACTCTGGTCCGCGACCAACTCGCTGCGCCTCGAACTCGCCCCCGCAGGCGTGCACGTCGTCGGCGTGCACGTCGGCTACGTGGACACGGCCATGGCCGCCGGCGCGACCGACCCGAAGCTCGATCCCGCCGTCCTCGTGACGAAGGTGCTCGACGCGACGGAGGCCGGTGAGTACGAAGTCCTCGCGGACGACACCTCGGTGCAGCTGAAGGCCGCCCTCAGCGCCCCACTCGAGGCGGTCTACCCGCAGCTCGCCTGACCCTTCCCGAGAGTGCACAAAACGCTCCCAAACGTCGTGATTGGGAGCGTTTTGTGCACTCTCGCTGTCATCACTGACTAGTCCGCGATGACCGCTTTGCCGCGGATGCCGCCGCCAGTGAGCGAGCCGAGGGCCTCCACCGTGTCGTCGAAGGGGAACACCCGTCCGACGACGGGACGGATCGCGCCGCTGTCGATGAGGGCGGTGATCTCGCGCAGCTGGTCACCACTCGCCTGCATGAGGAGGAACCGGTAGCTCACGCCGAGCCGCTTGGCCTGCCTGCGGATCTTGCCGCTCAGTGCGGAGATCGCGAGCCGGAGCACCGCGCTGAGACCGACGGACCGGGCGAAGTCCGGGGTGGGCGGTCCGGCGATGCCGACGGCCGTTCCACCGCGTTTGAGGATGCGGAGCGACTTCTCGAGGTTCTCGCCGCCGAGGCTGTCGAGCACGAAGTCGTATCCCCGGAGGAACTGCTCGAAATCCTCGGTGCGGTAGTCGATCACGGTGTCCGCGCCGAGTTCGCGCACGAAGTCCGCGTTGGAGGCGCTGGCCGTCGTCGCGACCTCCGCACCGAGCTGCTTGGCGAGTTGGATCGCGATCGATCCAACCCCGCCCGCACCGGCGTGGATGAGGACCTTCTGACCGGGCTGCACGTCGCCGAGCTCGACGAGGGCCTGCCAGGCGGTCAGTGCGACGAGCGGCAGCGATCCTGCCTCCACCATGCTGATCGACGCCGGCTTGAGCGCGACATCCGCCTCTGCGAGAGCGATGCGCTCGGCGAAGGTCCCGATCCGGTGATCACGAGGACGCGCGTAGACCTCGTCACCGGGCTTGAAGCTGCGGACATCCGCGCCGACGCGGATCACGGTGCCGGCGACGTCGTGGCCGAGGATGATCGGCAACCGGTGAGGGAGGATCTGCTTGAACTCGCCGAGACGGATCTTCTCGTCGAGCTGATTGAGGCCGGCGGCCTGCACCTGCACCAGGACGTCGCCGGCGCCGACGACGGGCTCGGGCACCTCGGTCTCGTGCAGTGGGGACGCGTAGCTCGAGATGGTGAACGCCCTCATGGGTGGGGCTCCTTCCGGGTCGATTTCCCGGATTGACCCGAGTTAGCTCAATTATGAGCAGACTCAGTTATTTTGTCAAGGAGCCCCCACAGCCGCCCCGACGCCCAACTCCCCCCAACCACATCACGCCCCGACTGGGCACCACAAGACCATCGGGCCGCTGGTCGAGCGGCAGCCGTCAGACCCTCGACGACGAGGATGCTCGCCGATCAGGGCGTCGCGTACGCGGGGATCGACGAGTCGATCATCCAGTACGTGTCCTCCACCCGCTGCGCGGTGTCGGTGAAGCCCGAGTCGGGGATCATGAGGTACGCCGAGGGGTCGCCGCCATCGTTCCAGGTGGTGTCGACGGCGAGCCACTGCCCGTCCACGAACACCTTGTTCCACGCGTGCGGCCCACCGGAGAGGACGTCGCCGGTCACGACGACCGTCTGCACACCCGCGGCGTTCGCGAGCGCGTTGAAGGCGTAGGAGTAGCTCGCACACACACCGAGCCCCTGCAACAGCGTCCCGGTGGCGTTCCAGGCGTACTCGTAGCCGACCGGGACCCCGTCGAACGCGTCGCCCTGCAGGGTCGCGAAGGCGGTGTCGTCGTACTCGGCGTTCGAGACGAGCCACTCGTTGAGCGCGGTGACCTTCTCCCGATCACTCAGCCCCTCGGGTGCCACTGCCGCCACGACCTCGTCGACGCGTTGCTTGAGTTGCGCCTGCAGCGCCGCCACCTCGTCGTTCGGCAGCGAATACGTCACGAGCAGGGTGTCTCCCCCGTCGCGGAGTCCGACGTAGCTGACGTTGAAGACGTAGGGGTTCTGGGCCCGCGCCTCGTACACGGCGTCGTACGGGTCGGGCGCTCCCGGAGTGTCGACGAACTCGGAGATGTCGATCGACTTCGTCTGGGCGATCAGGTGCCCGGCGAGGAACCTGGTGAACTCGGTGCTGCCGTAGACCGGGTAGTCGGTGGGCGGCACCTCGGACACCGGTTCGGCGTCGGTGTTCTCGGGCGCCACGAAGGCGTCGAACCGCGGCATGCCGGTCGGCGGGGCAGCCTCCTGCGCTGCGGCGTTGAACTGGGCGATGGCTGCGACCGGGTCGGGGGTCGACCGCTTCGTGATCGGGATCCACTCCCCCAGCTGTGTGTTGCGTCCGCGGAGCGGGACGACCCATCGATCGCCGTAGTCGAGCACGGCGCTGTCATCGAGGTACGCGACGGTCGAGCGGGTGCGCCCGTCGACCGAGACGAACGGCAGCACCTTCTGCACGTTCTCGATGCCCTCGATGTAGCCGCTGGCACCCCAGTTCTTCAGCGCCCGCGTGGAGTTCGACGCGACCTCGAGCGGGAGGAAGCCGGCGGAGCGGGTGAAGTCGTACGGCTTGTACGGGGAGAAGGAGGTTCCGTCGGTGGCGATCACGCCGAGGTCGAACCCGATCGTCTCGGCGGCGATCTCCTCCTCGCCGGCGTCCTGCTCCTCGCCGCCGGCCACGTCGTCCTCGGTCTGCGAGCGGTAGTTGTAGGCCTGCAGCCCGATGTTCTGACGACTGACGAACGGGGCCTCCTTCACCTCGAGGTTCTCGGTGTCGCCAGCGGAGGACCACTCGGTCCCGTCGACCTCGGCCACCAGTTTGAAGACGCCGTCACCCCGCTTGGTGACCTCGTGGTGCACGATCAGGTAGGTGTCGGCGCCCTCCACCGACTCCCAGGACAGCGTGACACCGCCGCTGTCGTCGGCCGCCCCGAAGGTCACCTCGGGCGCCGAGTACTCCGACTCGACGGTGAACTTGGTCACGAGCGGCTTGTCCCGCTCGGTGCCGTCCTTCTCGAGCCGGCTCACGAGGAAGTACTCGTCGTGCAGGCCCCAGCGGCCGCGGGATGCCCCGGCCTCGTCGAGGATGTCCGCCTCGGTCTTCCCGAACGTCTTCCCGAGTTCGGTTCCGGAGATCGTGACGCCGCCACCGGAGTCGGACTGGTACACCGAGTACTCGGCCTGCTTCGTCAGAGCCGCGTCGTAGAAGACCTGGAACGCCCATGGGGGCGCGTTACCGCCGCGGTCGAGGTCGTCGGCGTCCGCCCGCTTCTTGTTCTCTGCCTTGACGTCGTAGTCGACGTCGATCTCGAACTCGTGGTCGCGTTCGAGGCCCGCCTGTGGGGCCGTGAAATCGTAGAGTGCGGACTGGTCGGTGGTGATACGGCCCTCGTCGCCGCCGGTCACGGCAGGGACCACGACGAACGCCGCCACGACGGCGAGCGCGGCCGCGATCGCGACGCTCCCGGTGACGATGCCGATCGTGCGGCCCCGCCGTTTGCCGGGACGCTTCGACTGGTGTGGCTGCTGTGGCTGACGCTGAGCCTGCTGTGGGGCTGGTGGCTGCTGCACGGGTCGTGGCTGCGATGGCGGCTGCGGCTGCTGCTGCGAAACTCCGCTGTGCACCTGCGGGGTCCACTCCGAGCCGTTCCAGTACCGCTGCCCGGTCGGGTTCCACGGGTCCGCATACCAACCGGCCGGCGTACCCCCACGCGATTCCGTCACCCGACATCCCCCTTCAATCCGAACGCATCACTGCGATGACCCCATCAAAGCAACGCAACATACGATATTCGATTCACGGGAATCGGGAAGCGAATCGGCCCGCCGTCACCGCACGACCTCGAGCGGTCAGATCGTCGCGCCGACGTCCCGGAACCCCTGCGGGGACGTGCCGGCGAGGCGCTGATCGACGGACGAGCCGGCGCTCACAGGGCGAAGATCACAGCGCCTGGATGATGAGGGCGACACCGAATGCGGCGATCAGGCCGTTGCCGACGATGGCCGTCCACCTCCGAAAGGACGCGCCCGTCCTCCGCCGCAGTCCGGCTCCGAGCGCGACCAGCAGCGCTTGCCAGCCGAAGGATGCGAGCCCGACACCCACGATGAAGGCGACCGCCGTCGACCCTGGTGCCGTGAACTCGGTGAGCCCGGTCAGGATCGCCGCGAAGTACACCAGCGTGGCCGGGTTGATCGCCGTCAGGCCGAGGAAGAGCACGTACCGCTGAGGCGAGGTGCCCGAGCGCTCAGCGGATCGCTCCCCGGCTGACGGCTTCGCACGGAGGCCCTGCAGGAGGCCGTGCACTCCGAGCGCGATGACGACGACACCCCCGAGAAGCTGCGGCCAGGGAGACCAGCCGCCCACGATGGGCGCGGCGAGCGCACCGGCAGCGACGGCGACCGTGCAGTACGCCACGTCCACCGTCGCAACGGCGACGGCCGCAGGCAGTCCACGGCGCAGCCCGCGCGTGATGCCTTCCTGGAGGAGCAGCATCCCGATCGCCCCGAGCGGTGCGGCCAGGGCGAGCCCGGCGACGGAACCGGCGAGGAGGGCGACGAGAAGGTCCATGCCGACGACTCTGGTGCAGCACACCGGTCGAGACAGTGTGTTCTGGCGCTGAAACGGCATACTGTGTCGCATGGACGACCTCGACAGTGCAATCATCGATGTCCTGCGGACCGACGGGCGCATTTCGTTCAGTGAGCTCGGTCGTCAGATCGGGTTGAGCACGAATGCGACTGCGGCTCGTGTCCACCGTCTGGAGCGCAGTGGTGTCATCACCGGGTACCGCGCGATCCTCGGCTCCGACGCCCCGGTCGCCGAGGACGGGCTGGAGGCGTTCATCGACGTCCGACTCGACCCCGCGCGCAAGTCGGAGGAGTTCCTGGAGTGGACCCGTCGGATCCCCGAGATCAGAGACGCGGTGCACGTCACCGGCGCCTACGACTACCTCGTCCACATCCGCGTCGCGGGCACCGCGGCTCTCGACCGCCTCCTCCGCAGCATGAAGAACGACGGCGGCGCGACCCACACGCAGACGCGGCTGGCGCTCCGGTAGGCGGGAATCACACGCACCGTCGCACCGCGATACACCGCGATACTGCGGAGCTGCCACTAGACCGGCGCGAGGGGTTCCCGGGCTCCGTCCGGAAGTTCCACGGTGATCGGGTCACCGGGCTGCACGACGCCGCCGGCGAGCACGACGCCCATGACTCCCGCCTTGCGCACGGTGCGACCCTCGGCGTCCGTGCCGACGACCTGCTTGAGCAGGCCTGGTTCGAAGCGGTCGATCTGGACACAGGGATTCCGAAGCCCCGTCACCTCGACGACGGCGTCCGTCCCGAGCCGGAGCACGGCACCCGCGGGGAGGTCGAGGAGGTCCAGCCCCTCGGTGGTGATGTTCTCGCCCAGCTCACCCGGGGTGAGATCGGCGTCCACCTCCGCGAAGAGCTCACGGTGGATGAGGTGGACCTGTCGGAGGTTGGGCTGCGTCGGATCCCGTCTCACGCGGGACCGATGCTGCACCGTCGCACCGAAATGCGCGTCGCCTTCGACACCGAGACCAGCGATGAGCGTGATCGCGTCCCGTCGCGGCTTGGAGAAGCGGTGCTCATCGTCGCTGCTGACCGAGACGACACGGGCGTTTGTCATCACTCCAGTGTGCACGGGGCAAGCGCGGATGACCACTCGACCCACACGACACGGTCAGTCGTGCAGGATCACCTGGTACAGGTTGTGGTCCTGCCAGGTCCCGGCGATCCGCAGGTACGACGGCGCCATGCCGATGTGCTCGAACCCGGCGTTGCGGAGCACCCGTTGCGAACCGTGGTTGTGCAGCAGGGTGCTCGCCTCCACCCGATGCAGGCGGAGGTCGTCGCGTGCCACCCGCAGGATCGCCCGGACGGCGGCCGTCGCGAGGCCCTTGCCCGCGTACTCCGCATCCACCCAGTAGCCCAACCCGGCGTTCTGGAACGGGCCACGGACGATCCCCGACAGATTGAACCGGCCGACGATGGTCGCGCCGTCGAACAGGCCGAGCGAGTGTGCGCTCCCGGCGGCGCTCGACGCGAGCTTGCTGGTGAGGTCCGCCGCTTGCGCCGCCTCGGTGAAGAACTCGTCGGATCGGGCCGGCTCCCACGGGGCCAGATGGTCGCGGTTTCGCACGTATGCGGCGGCGAGTTCCCGCGCGTCGCCGAGTTCCAAGGGCCGCATGTCGATGCCGTCGGCGAGGTTGGTCACGGTGAACACCCGTCAACGGTAGTCGCCGCCGGGTGCACTCGACCACCCCGATGCGACATGCGGACCGCAGAGCGAGATTCAGCGACTGGCGATGGGGTGGGCCGGGTACTCGCGCAGCACCAGGGCCGTGCTCACAGGACCGAACCGACCGATGGCGTCGATGATCTGCTCGAGGCGTTCCGGCGAGGAGGCGTGCACATCGAGGACGAAGCAGTCCTCGCCCGTCACGCGGTAGATCCGGTGGATCTCCGGCAGCTCGTCGAACTGGGTCAGCGACGCCTGTATCTGTGCGTGGGTCGTCCGGAGTCGGACGACGGCGTGCGTCGTGAGGCCGAGCTTCTGCGGTGACACCCGAGCCCCGTAGCCGGTGATGTACCCGGCGAGCTCGAGCTTGCGGACCCGCGCCGACACCGCCGGCTGGGACAGGTGCACGAGCCGGGCGAGGTCCGTCATCGTGGTTCGCCCGTCGACCTGGAGCACGTCGAGGATCGTCTGATCCGTTCGATCGAAGGAAAGCGAAGCATCGTCCGTCATCTGCTTAGTAAACAACGGATGGTGACGCTCCAGCTGCTGAGACGGAGGGTTCGACTGGCACGCTGAGGGCAGATCGCCCGACCACGACGAAGGAATCCCATGTCGATCATCACCATGCCCGGGATCGGTGGCTCCGACGACGCCCACTGGCAGTCCCTCTGGGAGCGCGAGACACCCGCGATCCGACGGTTCGCGCCGGCCTCCTGGGACGAGCCGGATCTCGACGACTGGTCCGCCGCGCTCGACCGGGCGGTGGCAGGTGAGCCGGCGATCCTGGTGACTCACAGCCTCTCGTGCCTGCTGGCCGTCCGCTGGGCGGCGGCGAACCCTGCACGAGTCGCCGGGCTGTTCCTCGTCGCCGCACCCGATCCCGAGGGGCCGCGATTCCCGAGGGTCGCCGCCGCGTTCGCCGAAGATCTCGATGTCCGGCCATCCGCACCCGCAGTGCTCGTGACCAGTGACGACGACCCGTACTGTTCCGAGGCGCGCGCAGCCGAGTTCGCCGCAATGTGGGGCGTGCCTCGGATCAGCATCGGGCGGCAGGGCCACGTGAACGCCGCCAGTGGACTCGGCGCCTGGCCGGAGGGCCGGCGACTGCTGACCGCCTTCAGCGCGGGCACTGCGAACGCCTCCCCGCCTGGAGGGGGCTGAGCGCCGGGATCGGCGGCAGGAGTGAGCTGTGCGGTGCCGCTAACCGTTGTCGCTCACGCGGACTTCTTGACCGGACCGCCGCGCTCGGGGCGTCACTCGCCGGCCGCCTGGACGTCGGGAAGTCCGGTCGCACCCGATGAACACTGCGATGGACGGCGTTCGCGCCGCGCGGGCGTCGGGCAGACTGGAACCGTGACCCGAGCCGAAACGACCCGAGCAGCCGTCCTCCGCGACCGCATCGTCCAGCAGGTCGCCGAGCTGGGCTTCGACGCGCACGGCCTGCACGTGCTCGCCGGTGACGACGAAGCCGGGCACCGCTGGACCGAGGACGTCCGCGAGGACATCCACTCCGCAGCGAAGGGCGTCTGTGTGCTCGCCGTCGGCATCGCCATCGACGACGGTCTCATCACGATGGACACCACGCTTGGCGCGGTGTTCCCGGAAGTCGACTTCGGCGAGGGTACTGCCGACGTCACCCTCCGCCACCTCCTGAACATGACGAGCGGCGTCGACCTCCCCTGGTCACCGACCCTGCTGTCCGACTGGCCGGACCTCGCCCTCGAGTTCCTGAGCAGGCCGTCCCGCGGTCGTGTGTTCCAATACTCGAACGCCAGCACCTACACGGCGATGCGCGCGCTCGAGACCCGGGTCGGCGACGTCGGCGACTACATCGAGCAACGGCTCCTCGCACCGCTCGGCATCCACGACGCGCCCTTGGAGCGGTGTCCCCGCGGATTCATCGCGGCCGGCGGAGGGCTGCACCTCCGCACCACGGAACTCGCGCGCATCGGCCGCCTCATCCGCGACCGCGGCCGGTGGGGAGGCGAACGACTCCTGTCGGCGGAGTGGATCGACGCCATGCACACCGAGTGGGTGCCCTCCGGCACCGGCGATGGCTACGAGCGGTATGCGCTCGCCGGGTGGGATGGTCCTGGCGCGGCCTGGCGACTCCACGGGGCCTACGGGCAGCTCGTCATCTTCGCCGGCGACGCCGTGGTCACCATCACGGCCGCGGACCACGAGGGGGCCGACCACATCGCGGCCTCCGTGTCCTCGCTCCTCACCGACACCGCGGGCTGAGCCCGGCTGCGGGCGCGGGTCAGCTTCCTGCGCGGAGCACTCCCGCCGCCGCTTCGACGGTCGAGACGAACGTGGCGCCGACGCTCCGGTGCCCGGACCGGATCTCCTGTTGAGGAGCATCGGAGACCACGACCACGTCGATGTCGAGGATGCGACAGACACGCGCTTTGTACGCGATGTCGACCCGGTCCCCGACTCGCGGGCACAACACGACCGCACTCGGAGGGAACCGGTCGTCCGTGAGCATCTCACCCCAGGACGACGCCGCGATCGTCACCTGCAGATCAGGTGCGTGGGAGCCGAGCCACGACACGGCAGACGCACGGGCGCGGTCGTCACTGTCCAGTACGCCGACCGTTCGCATCGATACCTCGTCACTCCTCACCGCATCCGGATTCACACCCCGATGGTGTCGGCGGCATCCGTAAGATACCAGCGCTGGGACCGCCCGCGGAGCACGGAACCCGAACTCCACCGCACGACCCACCCACATCTCACGCGGACCGTCCACCGCGGGCGACTCGCGACGCTTGCACCCCGCAGGCCTGGCGGGCACGATGGACGGGTACCGCGGTGTCGTGGTGATCGTCGAAGCCCAGGCCGACTTGTCTGCCGATCGATCCCCCGCTCCGCCTCGGAGGCATCGTCCATGACGACTGCTCGCTCATTCCCGCCCTCCATCCTCGGCCACTTCCGCTCAGCCGCCCGCCGGTATCGCGGCGTCCTCGGCCACCCCGGCGCGCCCCGGTTCTTCCTCGCTGCAGCCCTCGCCCGGCTCGGCGTCGCCATGACCGGACTCGGGCTGCTGTTCTCGATCCAGCACGCCACGGGGTCGTTCGCGGCCGCAGGGGCGGCGACGGGGGCGTTCGCGCTCGCCGAGGCGGTGGTCGGCCCGCAGATCGCCCGACTCACCGACCGGTGGGGACAGACGGCGACCGTGCCGGTGGCCGTGCTCGTGCACGTCAGTGCAGTCGTCGTCGCGATCGCCACTGCAGGACGTGCGCCGTTCGGCATCACCCTGGCGATCGTCGTCGTCGCGGGTGTCGCGATCCCGCAGCCCGGTGCCCTGTCGGCGGCGCGCTGGTCGCGGCTCCTCCCGGAGCCCGATGCGCTGCGGACCGCCTTCGCCCTCGAGGCGAACGTGAACGACGCGGTGTTCCTGTCGGGACCGATCCTCGTGACGCTCATAGGTACCTCGCTCGCGCCGTGGGCGGGATCCGCGGCTGCGGGGATCCTCGTGGCCACCGGCTGTGTCGCACTCTCACTGCAACGCTCCACCGCCCCGAAACCGCGACGTCGACCGGAGCGTGGGGCGGACATCCACCGCTCCACCCTCCTCGCCCCACCGTTCCTCGCGGCGCTCGGGGTGAACCTCGGGCTGGGGTGCTTCTTCGGTGCGGTCCCACTCCTCGTCACGGCGGCGGCGACGGCGGAGGGACGACAACCGTTCATCGGACTCGTCCTCGCGCTCTCCAGTGCCGCGAGCATCGTCGCCGGCGCGATGTACGGTGCGCTGCGATCGACTCCGCAGCCCCGGACCGTGCAGCTGATCGCGTCCGTCGTCCTCACGCTCGCCGTCGTCGTCGGTGCCGTCTGGCCCGCCTTGCCTGGGCTGGCGATCATGCTCCTCGTCGGCGGGACCGCGATCGCACCGCTCCTCGCCTCGTCCTCACAGATCGTGCAGGCGACGGTCGTCCCCCAGGAACTGACGCAGGGGTTCACCTGGATCAACTCGGCTTCCGCCGCGGGTATCGCGGCGAGCGCCGCGCTCACCGGTCGGCTCGTCGCACAGGGAGGCGCCGAGGCCGCGATGCCGCCGCTCATGATGCTCGTGCTGATCGCGGTCATGGCTGCAGCGTCGGCGTTCCGGACACGCACGCCCGTCGACTGAACGGCACTCCGAGCGGCGGTCGATGTGACATCGGCGAGATCCACCCACTATGGTATTGATAACCATTATCAATATGGAGGGTGCGGTCATGAAGGTCAGGAACTCGTTGAAGTCGCTGAAGAAGATGCCAGGAGCGCAAGTGGTCCGCCGACGCGGTCGCGTCTTCGTCATCAACAAGCTCAACCCGCGCTTCAAGGCGCGTCAGGGTTGAACGAGGTCGTCGTCGCGTCGATCCGGCGTGGCCGCCGGCATGACGCGGCGATGACCGTCAGTCTTGCCATGCTCGCCGTGGCGACGATCCTCATCGCCGTGGCGATCGGCCCCGTCCCCATCGAACCGCCGACGGTGGTGGCTGTCCTCGCCCGGCACCTCTTCGGAAGCGCACCCGGCCCCTGGCCGGACTCGGTCGATCAGATCGTCTGGATCACGAGAGCGCCGCGGGTGGCGATGGGACTCGTCGCCGGCGCCGTGCTCGCCGTCGCGGGGGTCATGCTGCAGGCCCTCGTCCGCAATGCGCTCGCAGACCCCTACCTGCTCGGACTCAACTCGGGCGCTTCGACGGGTGTGGCCCTCGTCGTGCTCGTCATCGGCGGTGGCGGCGCGCTCCTCGTCGCCGGCGCCGCATTGGCCGGGGCCATCGGTGCGGTGCTGCTGGTCGTCCTGCTCGCCGGGATGGCGAATCGACGCGGGCCCCTGCGCTTGGTCCTCGCCGGGCTCGCCGTCGGGTACGCGCTGAACGCCACCACGAGCTTCCTCGTCTTCTCCAGCGACGCACCGGAAGCGGCACGCTCCGTGCTGTTCTGGCTCCTGGGGTCGCTGGCGTCGGTGCAACCGGCCGCCCTCCTCGCCGCGGCGATCTCCGCGGTGATCGGCCTGAGCGCCCTCATCGTCCTCGCGCCCTGGACCGACGCCCTGGCATCAGGTGACGACTCGGCCAGATCGGTCGGACTCGACCCCGAGCGAGCGCGGATCGGACTGATGGTGGGCGTCTCGGCGATGGTCGGCGTGACGGTGGCGGCCGTCGGGGGCGTCGGCTTCATCGGGCTCGTGATCCCCCACCTCGCGCGCCGGCTCGTCGGCGGACGCCACCGGGCCGTGCTCCCCGTCGCCGCCCTGCTCGGCGGCATCGTCCTCGTCATCGCCGACACCATCGCAAGGACGGCGTTCGCTCCGCAGGAGATCCCGGTCGGTGTGATCACCGGGATCCTCGGCGCGCCATTCCTCCTCGCGCTCCTCCGCCAGGGCCACGGTGCCCGGTCCGAGACATGAGCCCCTCCCCTCCCCCATCAGAACGGAAGACACCCGATGATCACACCCCGACTCCGGCGAGCGCTCCTCGCCGCGACCGTCCCCGTGCTCGCGCTCGGCATCCTGAGCGCCTGCTCGGCCACCACCGCAGCTGAGCCCTCTGGCGCTCCGAGCGACGCCGGCTTCCCGGTCACCATCGACAACTGCGGTTCGACGATCACCCTGGACGCGCCGGCCCGACGCATCGTGCTCGTGAACGACGACGAACTGCCCAACCTGGAGGCGCTCGGAGCCGTCGACCGGATCGTCGCCATCACCGCGACCCCACAACCGGGCCTGTACGCGGACGCCACGTACGACGCACTCGACGCCCTGTCGCCGCTCACCACCGAGCAGAACGCGACGGGTGGTTCGGTCGTCTCCCAGGAGAGCATCCTCGGTGCGTCGCCGGATCTGGTCATCGCCCCCGAGAACGCCGTCGACCGTGACGCGTTGGCGGCGAGCGGGATCCCCGTCTACTCCCCCACCGCCTACTGTTCCAACCCCGACCCGGCGCTCAGCAGGGCGGCGACCTTCGACCGGGTCTGGGACGAGGTCCGATCCCTGGGCGGCCTGCTCGGAGCGGGCGAACAGGCCGAGCAGGCCATCGCCGCGGCGAAGGCGACCGTGCAGTCACCTGCTCCCGACGCCGGGACCGCCGCTGCCCTCTACGTCTCGTCCGGCGGCGCCGTGCTGTCGCCGTACGGCGGGCCGAGCATGGTCACCCCGGTCTTCGCGGCCGCGGGCCTCACCAACGTGTACGCGGACTCCGATCAGCGGGTCTTCGACGCCAGCGTGGAGGACATCATCTCCCGCGATCCCGGCACGATCGTGCTGCTGTACTCGAGCGGCGACCCGCAGAGTACGATCGACGCCTTCCTGAGCACGCCGGGTGTCTCCGGGCTGAGCGCCGTCCGTGACGACCGGGTCACAGCGCTCCGCTTCCCGTACACGGATCCGCCGAGCCTGCTCTCGATCAAGGGCCCTCACGAGCTCGCTCGGCTCCTGGACGATCTCGGATGATCGAAGCCGCGGCGGTGACCGTCCGCTCCGGTGGCCGCACGCTGCTCGACGCCGTCTCCTTCACCGCACCGACCGGCAGCGTGACCGGGATCGTCGGGCCGAACGGCGGCGGGAAGACGACGCTGCTGCGCGCGATCGTGCGAGCCGTTCCGATCGAGCGTGGTCGGATCACCGTCGACGGGCAGGACGTCGGCACGCGGCGCCGACGGTGGATCGCCCGCAGGGTCGCCGAGGTCGGCCAGCGAGTCGACCCGGACCCGGGGCTGCGCGTCGTCGACGAGGTGTCGTTGGGCGGTCTCGCCGAACACGGCGTACTCCGCGTCGGTGGCACCACCCACGACCAGGAGGTCGCCGCCGCGATCGACACGGTCGGGCTGACCCACCGGGCGTTCGACCGCCTGGCCACCCTGTCCGGAGGAGAGCTCCAGCGGGTCGCCCTCGCCCGAGCCCTCGCGCAGCGTGCACCACACGTCCTGCTCGACGAACCCACGAACCATCTCGACCTCAGACATCGGCTCGAGGTCGTCGCGCTCCTGCGCACGATCGCACCCACCGTCGTGGTCGTGTTGCACGATCTCGACCTCGCGGCTCAGGCCTGCGACCACCTCGTCCTCCTCCACCACGGCCGCGTCGCCGGTGCAGGCCCACCCCGGGACGTCCTGCATCCCGGCCTGATCGACCGGGTCTACGACGTGAGCACCCACCGGCACGAGGACGCGGCCGGCCGGGTGCGCTTCGAATTCTCACTGCCACCGGAACGACACCTCCACCCCGACACCAAGGAGTCCCCATGACCGAATCCATCTCCACCGACGACGCGACGACGCTCGCGACCGCTCGGAGCCTCGCATCGCGCTGGGATGCGCAGCAGACCGGCTACATCAGGCATCGAGCAGAGCGGTTCGACACCATCGCGCGGGTCGTCGCGGCGATCTGCGCGGACTCGCCCGCGCCCCGCATCCTCGATCTCGCGGGCGGGACGGGCTCTCTCGCCGAGCAGGTCCTCGCAGCCGTCCCGAATGGTCGGGCGGTCGTCGCGGACAAGGACCCTGCGCTCCTCGCCATCGCCGCCGACCTCTCGGCAGCAGACCCGCGGCTCTCGATCGCGGAGGTCGACCTCGCCGACGCCGGCTGGGCCGCGCATCCGCTCATCGCGGACGGCCGGTTCGACGCCGTGGTCTCCTCGACGGCACTGCACTGGCTCCGACCCGCCGACCTCGTCGACGTCTACCGCGCACTGCCCGCCCTCATCCGGCCGGGCGGGATCGTCGTGAACGGCGATCACCTCTCGTACAGCGGACACCACGAGTCGACGCTGGCCGGAATCGCCCGCACCGACGACGAGGCGATGCAGCAGGAGACCTTCTCCGGCGACACCGACACGTGGGACGGCTGGTGGGACGCGGTCGCGGCCACGCCGCGCTACGCCGACGCGCTCCGCCGTCGTGACGAGGTCTGGGGTGCATCGCTCCACGAAGCGCCGCCGAAGGTCACCCTCGGCTTCCACCTCGAGACACTCCGCAGCGCGGGATTCGCCGAGACCGGGACCGTCTGGCAATACCTCGACGACTACGTGCTCTACGGCGTCGTGGCGAGCTGACCGCCTGAGGACCCCGCAGACCGACCTCCGTCCTGCTCGACGGAGCGGCGTTGCAGAGCCGGCGGCACCCGTCAAGCGGGCTCGACAGGTCGGTGCGCGGAGGTACCGTCACAGGCATGGGTTCCTCTCGTACGTCCGCCGGTTCCGTCGATCGCATCGCTCGCGATGACTTCGGATGGGAGACGTTCCTGCCGGGACAGCGGGAGGCGATCCAGTCGGCCGTCGCGGGGCGCGACACGCTCCTCGTCCTCGCCACGGGCGGCGGGAAGTCGGCGGTCTACCAGGTCGCCGGCGCCCAGCGCGGTGGCGTGACCCTCGTCATCTCCCCGCTGGTCGCGCTGCAGGCCGATCAACTCGCCTCGATCGAGGCGGCGCCGGCCGCACCTCCGGCCGTCGCACTCAACGGCTCGCTCGGGCCGCATGCGATCGCGGAGGCCTGGGAGCGCATCGACGAGCGCGGGCCCGTCTACGTGCTGCTGGCTCCGGAACAGCTCGCGAACGAGGAGACCGTCGCCCGGCTCGGCGCGGCCGGTGTCTCACTCATGGTCGTCGACGAGGCGCACTGCGTCTCCTCGTGGGGAACCGACTTCCGACCCGACTACCTGCGCCTCGCAGACGTCCGCCGCGAACTCGGCGATCCGCCGGTGCTCGCCATGACGGCCACCGCATCCGGCCCCGTCCGCGCCGAGATCATCGAACGCCTGCGCATGCACGATCCGGACGTCCAGGTGCACGGCGTCGACCGCCCGGAGATCCGCCTGGTCGTGCACCGGCACGAGAGCGAAGCGGAGAAACGAGCCGCGGTCGTCGACGAGGCCCGCGCCTGGACGGCGCCCGGACTGGTCTATGTGGCGACGCGCCGCGACACCGAGCGATACGCCGAGGAGATCGCGGCCGAAGGACGACGGGTCGCCGCCTACCACGCAGGCCTGAAGACCTCGGAACGTCGCGCCGTCCACGATCGCTGGCGAGCCGGCGAGCTCGACGTCGTCGTCGCGACCTCGGCGTTCGGGATGGGGATCGACCGCGCCGACGTGCGCTTCGTCCTCCACGCCACGACGACGGAGTCACTCGACGCCTACTACCAGGAGGTGGGCCGGGCCGGACGGGATGGCGAGCCTGCCACCACCGCGCTCCACTACCGCGCGGAGGATCTCGGTCTCCGTCGTTTCTTCACCAAGCGTTCGGTGTCGGAATCCGCACTGCGCGCCGTCTGGCGGGCCGTCCGTGCCGCTCCGGGTTCGAGCGTCGGCGATCTGGCCGAGCAGCTCGATCGGCCGCGCCGCACGGTCGCCCGCCTCGTCAACGACCTCGCGGACGCCGGCCTCGTCGACACCGCCGACGGCGTCCGGGCGATCGACGAGATCGGTCCGAAGCGCGCGATCGGCGCTGTGCGTCAGACGCTCGAGTCACGCGAGCGGATCGCTGAATCGCGGCTTGCCATGATGCGCGCCTACGCCGAGACGTCGCACTGCCGCCGGCGGGTCCTGCTGGAGTACTTCGGTGTCGAGGCCCCGGAGTGGTGCGGGAACTGCGACGGCTGCGAACGGCATGAGGCCCACGAGGAGGAGGAGCGCGTCGGGTCCGGAGATGCCGCCGCCGGTTCGCCGCTGCATGTCGACCAGGCGGTGCACCACGAGGAGTTCGGTCCAGGCACCGTGATGGGCGTCGAGCCGGATCGCGTCACCATCTTCTTCGACGCCGAGGGCTACAAGGTCGTGGCGCTCTCAGCGCTCGAGACCGGCGTCCTCACCACCCGCGAGCTCGCCTCGGCCTGAGCGCGGCAGATCCACGCTTGCGTCGTCGATGACGCGATCGATCCAGTCGCGCCGCGGCAGCGTCGGGATCTCGTCCCGCGCGAACCAGCCGAGTTCGAGGAGCTCCTCAGGATCCGCGGTCGCCTCACTGAGGAGCTCGCAGTCGTAGGCGGTGGTGACGTACCCGACGTGGTCGCCGTTCGGGTAGCGCACCATCATCGGTTCACCGCCGTACACCCCGACGATCCCGCGGATGCGGACCCGGGCGCCGGTCTCTTCGAGGACCTCGCGCAGGAGCGCGTCGGCGGGCTCCTCACCCGGCTCGACGCCGCCGCCGATCAGACTCCAGAGGCCGGAGTGGTGATGGCGACCGAGGAGGAACCGGTCTCCGTCCCGGATCACCGCGGTGACCCCGGGGAGCATGAGGAACCCGGTCCCGATGTGGGAGCGGATCGAGGCGACGTAATCGGACATCGGCATGCGGGGAGTCTACGGAACCGGCCTGATCGATCGGCGAGACCTCAGTCCGCGTGCTCCGGCGGCCACACCACGGCGAAGTACTCGAAGACGATGTCCTCGGACTCCGACCACACCGCAGCCCGGGCCGCAGTCGTCCGCTCCCAGTAGCGTCGGTGTTCGCGCTGCCAGCTCTCGAGCGTGCGGTCGTCCTCACCTTCGGCGAACGCGAACGCGGCCTCTGCACTCCCGAACGGTCCGATGCGCAGCGCGGTGCTGCGGATGATCATCCGCGGGGCCCCGGTACTGTCGCACGCGATCCAGTGCGAGCCGATCCGCGGAAGCGGGTCCCCACGATGCGCGAACTCGGAGACGAGTTCGGCGGTGGCCCGCTTCCGTCCGCTCAGGACGATGTCGAGCAGTTCGTCCGCCAGCTCGGCCGTGTCGCCGAAGTGCTCGACCGTGTAGTCGGCGTCGTCCAGTCCCGCGCCGCCGCGATGCTCGGCGTACGCCTGCCACATCGTCCTCGCGGCATCGACGTCGGGGGCGGCGACCGGGCTGGCGGCGTGTGCGGAGTCCATACATCCGATCGTGCCAGACCATCCGACAGACCCGTCGACCACGGCTCAGCGCAGACGGCCTCCGGTGAACGCGTTCGTCGCGGCGAGGACGGTGTCGACGGGTGTGTCGATCGCCACCTCGCCGACCTGGAACCCGAGCTTGCCGAGCGCGGCGAAGGACCGTGGCGGGAGGGTCGTCGAGACGCCCGGAGACTGCGCGGTCAGGCCGGGCACGAGGTGGAAGGTCAGGATCCGCCACTTGCCGCGTGAGCGGACCGAGATGCGCTCGATCGCGCCCCACGGGAGGAAGACCTCGCCCTGCGGGATGCTGCCGCGGAGGCCGTTCGTGTCGAGCGTCAGCACGGTACGAGCCACCGACTGTGCGCCGCGGACCGTCGCGAACTGCACCACGGCGAACAGCATGAGCCAGGAGATGAGACTGAAGGACAGCCCGGCCAGCATGCCGAGGGCGAACCCTCCGGTGGTCGTGGTCAGCACGGCGAGGAGCATCCCGAGCATCGGGACCAACGCCGCTCCGATCAGCGTGAGCACGAACGCCGGGCGGGTCGCCCGCTCCGTCCGGGCCGGGGCGGATCCGACGACCAGCGGGGGGAATGACGGTGACGCAGCGTTCATGACGACAGTATGCCGTTCGCTCGGAGCGTCCCGGGGCTTCACCGCGCGGTGAGGCCCGAACCGTCCGCGTCAGCGACGAACGAGGTCGTGCCGTAGTCGTCGCCGACACTGAACATGATCTCCGGCGGCCCGGCCGGGCGACCGAAGGCGGGACTGTGGACGTCGTCGTCGGTCGCGCGGACCACGTAGGCGAGGGCGTCGCCGACGGGCCGGTCGACCTGCTCGGCACCGTCATGCATCAGCGTCCAGACGCGGTCGAGCGCGACATCCGTCCAGGAGAACTGCTCGGCCGTCGACTCGGGCTGCGAGGTCGCCGCGCCGTCGTTGGTGACGGCTCCGTCCCGGTAGGTCCAGCGGTCGGCCTTCGTGTCACCAGCGGACAGCGGAGCCTCGACGATGATGAAGTCGGCCGCCACCGTGATGGAGGCCACGCGGTCGTGACCGATCGCCTCCTCGAGCGCCCGCTGAGCGTCGGCGAGCGCCTCCGGTCGGCGCAGATCCGGTCGGAGCCGGCCATCCTGCATGGCGGCGAACGACTGCCCGACCGCCTGGTGGAACGGCGCGACGACGACCGTCGCCGCAGCGATCGCCACGACCGCGAAGAGGGCGAACCGTGCGGGCCGGCCCGCGCGGCCGACGCCGAGCAACGGCCCCCGTCGGACGCCGTCGACGATGCGGCGGTGCGGCTCGACGGGGATGAACGGGACGGACCCACGCCCAGGCACGCGCAGACGCGCCCGTTCCGCCGGTGAGAGCTCACCTTCGTCGATGAACGCGACCTCCGGTCCACCGTCGAGCAGGATGGCGACATCACGCTCCGTGCCGGGCTGGAACATCGGGATGGCGGTCAGCGGGACGACGGTGCGCATGGTGCTCGCGAAGGCCGATCCCTGCAGTGGTTGGACGGTCAGGTCGAGCTCGCAGAGGGGCTGGTCGTTGATCTGCGTGCCGGTCTGACGGAGCGCGTCGATGCGTGCGACCCCGAGCCGGCGGGCGTCTTTGGCCTGCTGCACGGCCTCCGGAGAAGCCCCGATGGCGTTCCCCACCGACCGGGCGATGAGCGTGAGCACGGTGGAGATGATGAAGACGGGGAGTGCGATGCCGGCCACCGTGTACCCGACGGTGGATGGACCGACGGCGATCACGATCACCCCGCCGACGAGAGCACCGAGAGCCGCGAAGGCGATCAGACGAAGCATGCCTTCGAGCCTATCGGCAGGCTCGATCCCGATGCTGTCGTGGCTCAGCCCGGCCCATCGCTCGCCGCGGCGAGCAACGGCACGACGATGTCGCTGATCGGCGTGGGGATGCCGTGCGCGCTCCCCCGCCGCTGGATCACCGCGTTGCGGACGTCCCATTCGAGCGGTCGCCTCTGTTCGCGGTCGGCGAGGATCGACGTCCCACGGTCGACCGGAGCGGCACGGAACTGGTCGAGGAGCCGCCGAGGTTCGTCGTCGGTCAACCGCGCACCCTCCGCGCGCGCAACGGCGGCGCTTTCCTCGAGGTAGCCGAGCATCAAGCGGCCGATGTCGTCGCGCCGGTACATGCCCGATCGGCGTCCGGTCAGCGCCATGAGTCCGGCGGCCGCGTTCTGCAGCAGCTTCCGCCAGGCGAGGGTCGTGAAGTCGGTCGAGACCTCGACGGCGCAGCGGGAGCCTCGCAACGCGTCCTCGACGACGAGGGCACCAGGTGTCTCCGGCAGGGACAGGCGCGGCGGGCTCAACAGGGTGACCGGACCGCCGGGCTCACGGGTGGCCGGGAACCACACGACCGCGGGGACGACCGTTCCCTCCCGGACGAGTGGCTCCACCATCTCGCGTTGCTCGACGCCGTTCTGCAGGACGCACACGACCGTGTCCGGGCCGCACAGCGCGGCGAGCCAGTCGGCAGCGGCAGCCGTCTGGGTGGCCTTGACCGCCAGGAAGACGAGGGCCGCGGTACCTGGGGACTCCGCCGGGTCGGTGTGGACCGGGCCGGGGACCGTCACCGTCTCATCGTCGACCTGGAGCTGGAGTTCCGCCCGCTTCGACCGCCCCGCGATGAACGGCGTCCGTCCCTGTTCGTGGAGCGCTGCGGCGACCACGGTTCCGATCGCGCCCGGCCCGATCACCGCGATGCGGTCGGGTCCCGCGGGCGTCACGCCGCGCCCGATCCGGACAGCGCGTCGCGGGTCGCAGCCATGACCGCTTCCGGGAACCGCCGGAGCTGGTCGAGGTCGACCCACTCCTCCGCAGCGTGCAGTCCGCCGCCCGCGGGGCCGCACACGACGGTCGGGATCCCGGCCGCCTGCCACAGCGCCGACTCCATCCAATACGGCGCTCCGACCGCCGACGGTAGGGCCTCGGCGCCCCGAGAGAGCTCGGCGGCGAGGACGTCGGCGAACCGCGCAGCCGCCCCGTGCTCGTCGGCCTCCCAGGCCTCGCGCTGATGGGTCAGCCGGGCGCCCGTGCGGAGGCCGGGCATCCGGGCTGCGACCGCTTCGAGCATCGCCTGGACCTCGACCAGCGCGTCCTCAGCGCGTTCACCCGGCAGGGTGCGTCGTTCGATGACGAGGGTGGCGCCGGCTGCGATCGTGAACGGGGCGCTCCCTGCCCTGGCGACCGTCGTGGTGAACGAACCGTGGTCGAGCAACGGGTGCGCCGGTCGCCGATGAATCTCGTCGTCGGCCCGCTCCACCTCCTGCAGCAGCGCGCTGACAGCGCGGATCGCATCGACGGCCAGACCAGGCTGTGACGAGTGCGCGGCCGTCCCCTGCAGCGTGACCTCGACGACCGCGTACCCCCGATGCGCCGACACCCGGTCCAACCAGGTGGGCTCGGCGATGAGGCACACGTCCGCCGTCACACCACGATCGGCGAGGTGTCGGAGGACGGCAGCGGCCCCCACGCTCGCGTCCTCCTCGTCGGCGACGCCCGTGAAGACGACCGCGCCGGGGTGGTCGGTCGCGGCGAGTCGTTCTGCGGCGACGATCAGCCCGGCCAGGCCGGCCTTCATGTCGCTGGCACCGCGCCCGAAGAGCCGGCCGTCCGCGATCCGCGGGGTGAAGGGATCGGCCATGCCCTCGACCCCGACGGTGTCGAGATGGCCGTTGAACACGACCGTCGGCCCCGGCTGCGATCCCGCGTGCACGGCCACGACGCTGACGCGCTGCGGGTCCTCCGGCGCGGGAACGAGGTCGACCACGAAGCCGGCGCCCTCGAGTCGCTGCGCGATCACCGCCGCGATCCGCCCTTCTCCGGGAGCCCCTGGGACGAGGCTCGGACTGACGGAGTCGATCGAGATGAGCAGGCGGGCGAGCTCGAGCGCGTCGTCGCCGGGGCTGAGGTCGGACATGCCACGACGATAGCGGGATGCCCGGCCCGCGCGTGAGCGGTCAGGGCCTCGGCGTCACTCCGCCTGCGGTGCGCGCCACGTGCCCGCTCCACCGAAGGACACCGACTCGAGCGTCGCACCCTCCGGCACCATGATGAGCTGGCACCCTTCCGCCTTGCCGTCGGACACCTCGCCGAGACCGGTGCAGTCGAAATCCCCACCGAAGTTGAGGACGTTGATGGGCGACGCCTCACCGTCCGACGCCTTGGCCTTCCAGAAGTTCTCGTCGAGGTCGCCCTCCGAGCCGTCGTTGAAGGCCACCTCGTACGTCACGAAGTAGGGCGTCTGGCCGGCGAGCTCGTCGAGTTCGAGCGCGGCGACGTCCTCCGCGGTCCGCTGCTCGATCCCCGTGACCGTCATCGTCCCTTCGGAGATCCGGACCTCATCGCCGATCTCGCCGCCCGAGCTTCCACATGCGCTCAGGAGCAGCAGTGCGGGAACGGCCAAGGCTGCTGCCGAGGTGCGGATGATGCGCTGCCGGTATGTGTACCCCATGGTGATGTCCCCCTGATCGACGGTTGTTGTTCTCAGGGTCCAGATTGGGGCACACCACGACGGCGGCTCAATGGGGACTGCTCCCCACCGCTTGCCGGTCGAGGTCGACACCCGGGCGGATCGCGGCGAGGGTGAAGACCAGAACAGGCGCCCGTCTCCGTGAGGGGACAGACGCCTGAGCGCATCACCGACCGCGACGGGCCGCTGATCAGGACGAGCGGTTCTTGACCCGCGTGACCGCGTCGGTGTTCTCCGAACGCGCGTTACCGGCCTTCTTGTCGGCCTTGGCGGTGCGCTTCTCCTTCAGCGTCTTCGCCGGTGCGGTCTTGCCGCCTTCTTTCCGTGCGGACTTCTCGCCCATGATGGTGCTCCTTTGCGAGCCACGATGGCCCGGTACCGCTGAGGGTACAACCACATCCTGTCCCCCGGTCCAGCCACCGCATCCTTGTTAGCATTCGGGGATGACGAACCCGACACAGATCACCGATGTCCCGATCGGCGGCGAGGGCATCCGACTCGGGCAGTTCTTGAAGTTCGCCGGTCTGCTCGACTCCGGCGGAGACGTGAAAGCGGCGATCGCCGACGGCGCGGTGCGGGTCAACGGCGAGATCGATCGCCGACGCGGCCGGCAGTTGCAGCTCGACGACGTCGTCTCCCTCGAGGGGCGCAGCGTCCGCGTCCGCCCCTGAACGTCCGGTACCTGGACACCGACCCGAACGCTCAGCCCGAGGTGGTCGCCGACCCTGCGACCCCGCCCGACTGGAGGGTCGAGGGGAACGTCAGCGTGGCCGCCCACCACACGTCGGATTCGGGCAGGTGCACGACGACGATCCCGTCCTCCGTCGCCCGCTGGCTCACCCGGTAGCCGGGGATCCGTGGCGGGAAGCCGGACACGGCGGCCGTGTGACTCGCCGGTACGGTGAGCGTCGCCGGTTCACCGACCCGGAGCCCGTCGGAGCTCGACTCGATCCGGCCCGTGAGCTCCAGGACCTGTCGTCGACCGTTGCGGCCCGTCGCGCGCGGCACCGCCCCACTCAATGCGAACACGACGTCCGGCTGCCGGGTTCCGGGGCGGAACGCGAGCAGTCGGATGCTGTTGCGCACCGCGATGACGGACCACCAGGCGAGCAGTGCGGTGAGGAGTGACATCGTCACCGCCCAGAACCACTGCCAGAAGTCCGGGCCGGCCGGCGCCTCGAGCGTGACCTCGCCGGTCTGGTCGCGGACCCGGATCTCGAGCGTCTCGCCCACCTGGATCGTGTCACTGCGGATCTCGTCCGATCCGGCCGTCCACCGGCCGCGTCGGACGATGGGGAGGACTCCCCAGGTCGACGGCAGCTCCGACCGCGCCGGTCCCGGCCATCTAGGGCAGTTGCCCGAGGTAGGACACGGGCCTCAGCGAGGAACGTGAGTGGTCGAGCACGGACACCGACCCCGTGCGCAGCGGAGGAGCCATGTTGATCACGAGCGCGAGTCACAGCCCGTTCACGTCCGTCGAGACGAGACGGTTCATCGAGCAGGAACTCCAGCGGGATCTCGAGCGGGAACGTCGCCGCCGGGAACGACGACTGGAGGAGCAGCGGCGACTCGCGGACGCCGCTGCCGATCGTGACGAGGGTGGGACCATGGAGTGGTGAGCCTGCCCACCACCAGCCCGACGATGATCGGGCGCGCCTCCGATCTTCGAGCGCTCCAGGGCGTGTTCGACGCCGTCGCCACGGGCGAGTCACGCAGTGTGGTCCTGAGCGGCGAGGCCGGCATCGGCAAGACGCGCCTGCTCACCGAGTTCACGCGGTCGGTCCGGTCGTCGGCACTCGTCATCACGGGCCAGTGCGTGGACCTCGGTGACGTCGCCGCGCCCTATGCACCGGTCCTCGGCCTCATGAAGGACCTCGTCGCGCAGCGCGGGCGCGACGCGGTGCTGGAGGCTGCGGGTCCGGGCAAAGCCTCCCTCGCGACGCTGCTGCCATCGCTCGGCCCCGACGCGCAGGACCACCGGGACGGCGGCGTCGGGCGGCTCCACGAGACCGTCGCGGTGCTCCTCGAGGCGCTGTCACGTCAGCAGCCCGTCGTCGTCGCCATCGAGGACGTCCACTGGGCCGACGGTGCGACCCTCAGCCTGCTGGCCTTCCTCGTGCGCGTGCTCTCCGATGCCCGCGTGATGGTCGTGCTCACCTTCCGAAGCGAGGACGTCTCCCGCGGGCACCCCCTGCGCGGCTTCCTCGCCGAGCTCGATCGCACGAGGCGCGTCGAGCGGCACACCCTCGAACGGTTGAGCCGCAGCGACGTGCTCCGCCAGGCGATCGCGATCCGCGGAAGTTCCCTCGACACGGTCTCGATCGACAGCGTGTACGCACGGAGCGAGGGCGTTCCGTTCTTCGTCGAGGAACTCCTCGGACTGGACGTGGACCGGGACGGCGATGGCGACGAACTCCCCGACACCCTGCGCGAGCTCCTGCTGGCGCGCTACGAGCGGCTCGCGCCCGCGACCCAACAGCTGCTGCGCGTGATCTCGGCCGGTGGTGTCTGTGTCGAGCACACCCTCCTGGAGCGGGTGTTCACAGGCGGCCCCGACGCCCTCGACACCGGTGTGCGGGAGGCGATCGGGTCGAACGTCCTCGTCGCGGACGCGACCACGTACGAGTTCCGACACGCACTGGTCCGGGAGGCGATCCACGACGACCTGCTGCCCGGCGAACGGAGCCGGTTCCATGCGGGGTTCGCCGAGGCGCTGGAGGCAGGCTTCGGTGGTGAGCCGGTCGCTGCCGCGGTGTCGCACCACTGGATGCTCGCCCGCGACTTCGGACGGGCCTTCCCCGCGACCGTCCGCGCCATGGAGCAGGCTCACGCTGCATACGCGTACAGCACGGAGGCGCAGCTCGGCGAGCGTCTCCTGGAGATCTGGGACCAGGTGCCCGACGCCGCGGCACTCGTCGGGCGCTCGCGTTCGGAACTCATGCGACGGACGGCGAGCGCCTTACGGAACGCCGGGTGGACGGACCGGGCGATCGCCATGGTCGACGAGGTGCTCGCGACGCCGGAGGAACGCGACGACCTCGACCAGGCCAAGCTCCTCCGTGACAAGGCGTTCTACCTCGCCAACCTCGGGCGACCGGGCTCGGTGGACCTCCTCGAAGAGGCGCTCGACCGGGTCCCACCGGGCACCCCCGGCGACCTGCGCGGTGTGCTGCTGACGAGCCTCGGCGCACGGCACATGATCATCGGGCGGCTGGAACGGGCGATCGAGTACGCCGACGAGGCCGCCCGGGAGGCCGTCCGCACCGGTTCGGCACGGAACGCCTCGGTCGCGGCGAACATCGGTGGGATCGCGCGCATCCACCACGGCGAACTGGAGAGCGGCAGCAGGATGCTCGCGACCGCTGAGACGCTGGCTGACGGCGACGGCAGCGCCCTCCTCCGGTACCGGGTGAACGCGTCCGACATGGCGAACCTGCTCGGTTCCTACGAGGAAGCGCTCGCGTCGGCATTGGAAGGCGTCGCGCGGGCGAAGGAGCTGGGCGTCGAGCGCAGTTCGGGGCTCATTTTGTCGTCGAACGCGGTCGACCCGTTGGTGGCGCTCGGTCGCTGGGACGAGGCGGAGGAACGGGTCCACCGGGCCCTGGCACTGCAGCCGCCCCTCGCCTTCTCGGTGTACCTGCGCCAGTCGCTCATCCTGCTCACGCTCTGGCGTGGCGACGCCGAGAGCGCGGCGACCCTGTACCGCCGGTGGCGGAAGGGGATGCTCTCCCTGTCCGGCCTGGAGGTGCAGACGCGGTTCGGCGTCGCCCGCGTCGTGATGCAGGTCGGGCTGGCTGCCGGCGACCTCGCCGGGGCCTGGTCGCCGGCGGGGGTCGGCGTGTTCGAGGCACCGGACCACCGCCCCATGCCGGCGTACGACCTGCCGGCGCTTGCGGACGCGGCGCGCGTCCTGGCCCGGGTCCGTGTCGCGTTGGCGGCCGGCACACTCGACGTGGAGTCCGGACCATTCGCAGGGGTCGACGACGATCGGCTCCGCCAGCTGGAGGAACGCTGGAGGGCACTGCTCGCCGAGGAGCGGTTCTGGCCGACCGCGCCACTGTGGAGCGCGCTAGTCGACGCCGAGCTCGGCGGACCGGACGGCACCGGGAACGACGTCGGCGCGTGGGAGGCGGCTCGCGCGATGGCCGAGCATCCGTTCGCACCGGCCGCGCTCGCGCCCTACGCGGCGCTCAGACTGGCAGAGGCGCGCGTGGCAGCCGGTGACCGTCCTGCCGCGCAGGACACGCTCGTCATCGCGGTCGCCGAGGCGACGACGCTCGGTGCCGGCCTCGTGCTCGACGGTGCGCGGGCGTTGGCGGAGCGAGCGTCGCTGAACCTCGACGGCCGCCCCCGAGCGCGCGGCGCCAGCGGCTCCATCGAGTTGACCGCCCGAGAGCGCCAGGTGCTGCAGCTCATCGCGGAAGGCCTGAGCAACCGTCAAATCGGCGAGCGCCTGTTCATCAGCGCGAAGACGGCGAGCGTCCACGTCTCGGCCATCCTGCGGAAGCTCGGTGCGGCGACCCGGACCGAGGCCGCGATGATCGCCGGAGGGAGCGGATTGCTCGCGGCGAACGCCGGACGCACCGACCGCCCCTGACGTCCGCCCTGGCGGTGAAGCGGGCCCCGGCCGGAATCGAGGGGAAGCCGGCCGGGAACCCCGACAGGGCGAAAGGGTCCTGTCGGGCATCAGCGTAACGACGGGGCGAGACGGCACGTGGCCCGTTGCGTTCTTTGGACAGGCGTGCGCGTTCGACAGCTCACCTCCGCTCGGCACACACCGTGGCGACCTTGCGATACTGGGCGGATGTCACCGTTGAGCCTGCAACCGCTCGAACGCCCACGGGACGACGACGCGTTCGTCGAGTTCCTGAGCGCACACGAGTTCCCGTTCCACATGCAGCCGCGACCAACCGCGGAGGAGGCTCGCGAACGCCTGACCTCCGGCATCGTCGACGGGCCCGGTGCCTTCGGATGTTGGGTACTCGCAGACGGCGAGGTGGTGGGAATCGTCGCCCTCGAGGACCTCGAGGACGACACGGCGTTGATCGACCTGCGGCTCGCCGAAGACGCGCGAGGACGCGGGATCGGAACGGCGATCCTGCCGGTCATCGTCGCCGAGGTCTTCGGGCGGTTCCCGTCCGTCCGGAAGCTCGAGGGGCAGACCCGCGAGGACAACGTCGCCATGCGTCGCGCCTTCCGTCGGGCCGGCTGGGTGAAGGAGGCCCACTACCGCGAGGGCTGGCCAGTGGCCGGCGGCCAGCCACTCGCATCGGTCGCCTACGCGATCCTCCGGAGCGACGTGCAGTCGGGCACGACGACGCCGGTCCCCTGGGACGACGAGCCGTGAACCTGGCCCGCGTCCATCGCCGGGTAGGAGCGCCGAGGACGACCCTGACGCGGACCTTCCGCCGTCAGCCGGGGAGCTCCCACGAGGGATCGCGCAGGAGCGTGGTCGCATACCCGTCGCCGCGCGCTGCCGCGATCTCGTAGGCCTGTCGTGCTGCGGCATCGTCGCCGAGTGTGTGGAGCAGGTTGCCGAGACTGCGCGCCGAGCGGGCATCTCCGACAGCCATCGCCCGGAGATAGGCTTCCTGCGCCCGTTCCACATCGTCCGCCCACCAATGGATGTCGCCGAGCACGGCCAACGCGTCCGGATCGTCTGCTCTCACCTGGTCCTGCAGGAGAGCGACCGCATCCTCCACATGACCGAGTTTCGCGATAGCCAACGCGCGCCAACACACCCAGATGTCTTCGCTGTCCCCGACACGGTCGAGATAGATGAGTGCCTCGTCCATGTGCTCCTCGTCGTCGTAATGGTCCGCGATGAGGCCGCCAAGGATCCCGAACAGCCTCGGGTCCTCCCAGTCGGGGTGGCGGGATACGAAGTCGCGGAGCGCTGCTTCGGCACGCGGATCACCGACCCAATCGAGCGACTGCGCCAGGGCGAACCCGGCGAGATCGAGCCCTGCGGCCGAGGACGCTTCGAAAGCGAGGAGCGCCGCCTGCGGTTCGACGTCGTCCCGGTCCGGCCAGGCGAGCTCCCACAGGGCGTAGCCACAGTCGTACATCGCGTTGGCGAACGGCTCCTGCGGGTCGAAGAACGTCTTCCAGCTGTCCTCAGCGAACTGATGCCCGCGCGCAGCCAGGGCGACCCGGACGAGCGCGCAGGCGCGTTCCGGCTCGCCCTTCGCCCGGAGGTCGAGCAATGCGGCGATGAGCGCTTCCGGCGAGTCGAATCGCATCACTGTTGCGTGTCCTCCTGTTCCGAGCTGTCGGCCACCACCGCACATCATTGCAGCACTGGCGCCCGAGCCAGAGGCAAGGCCGGTCTCCGGGATGACCAGCACTGCGGAGCCGTCTACGCAGACGCGCTGCTGGCGCGTACCGGCCTAGCGCCGGTCGTTCAGCGAGCGCTGGACGGCTCCGAACGCGATCGTCCCCACGATGAGGACGAGGCCGATGATCCCGAGCCAGAACAAGCCCTTCAACACGAACCCGACGATCGAGAGAACCGCCCAGAGGACGAGGAGGACGACGATGACGACGGCGAACTTCTGCACGAGAATTGGGTTCCTGTTCCGATGGGGATGTCGACTGCCGGGATCGGATGACGATCAGCCAGGACCCTAGCAGGACGGCCTCTGCGCCAGCCGGAGCTCGGTCACGGCAGGAGGAGCCGACGCAGTCCGGCCCGAGCCGCCTCGTCGAGAGCCAGGGCGTCGAAGACCCCGTCCGCGTCGGCGACGAAGGCTCGCACGTGCGGCGTCACGTCGTCGAGGAAGGCGTCGACCTGCTCCGACGTCCACGACGCCTGGCGGTCGTGGGTCGGGCCGCCGTGGGGCGCCGTTCCGGCCATGGCACGCACCGATGCCGCGTAGTCGTCGACGATGGCCTCATCGGGGACGCCGACGTTGGCGAGCAGCAGCGCGCTGATCATGCCGGTGCGGTCCCTGCCGGCTGCGCAGTGCACCAGGATCCCGGGTTCGGATGATGCGACCGCTTCGAGCGCACCGCGGACGAGCTCCGGCAGGATACGCACATTGTGCGGCCAGTACTCCGGGGAGTCGAGGATCGGCAGGCACACCGCGCGGAACTCCGGATCGGTCTGATCCTCGGTCGGCGCGAGCGTGATCACCAGCTCGGCTGGAGGACGGACACCCGGGTCGCTTTCGCGCGCTCCGGTCTCATCAGCGCTGCGGAGATCGACCACGGACCGCAGCCCCCATCGCATCGCGGCGTCCCACCCTGCAGCGGTGAGCAGCTCGCGTCGGGGACCCCGCGCGATCCGCCCGCGCGCCGTCAGGTCGGTGGACGACAGCGCGGTCGGCAGACCGCCGAGATCCCTGAGGTTGCGCAGGCCGTCCCAGTCCAGATTCCGCATCCGGCAGAGCGTACCCGAACCGACCGGGCGGCTTCCGACTGCGAGCTAGCGCTTGCTGGCGGTCGGTGAGGTGGCTCAGTGTATGCGGAGCTCGGCGACGAGCGGGCACGCGAACGGATCGCGAGCTCCGAGACCGACGCGGTTGAGGTAGCGGATGACGATCCCGTACGAGCGCAGCAGCGGACGATCGAGAACGCGACGCTCGCCACCGATCACCGCTGCGGCCGAGGGGACTGACGGATCCTCCACAACCCACTCCAAACTCAGCCGGAACAGGGCAGGATGGAGGTTCGAACATCACCGAGCACTCTCGAAGGAACACACCCATGGCAGGCCTCAGCCTCTCCAAAGGCAACAACCTCTCGCTCACGAAGACCAGCCCAGGGCTGACCATCGCCACGGTCGGTCTCGGGTGGGACCCGCGCACCACCGTCGGCGTCGCGTTCGACCTCGACGCCTCCGCCATCCTCGTCGCCGAGAACGGCAAGATCCGAACCCCTGCGGACTTCATCTTCTACAACCAGATGTCGACGCCCGACGGCTCGGTCGTGCACCAGGGCGACAACCGCACCGGCGAGGGTGACGGCGACGACGAGCAGATCACGATCGACCTCCGCGCTGTGGAGCCCGACGTCTCGCGCATCGTCATCGCGGTCTCGATCCACGACGCCGACAACCGCCGCCAGAACTTCGGCCAGGTCCGCGACGCCTTCTGCCGGGTCATGGACCAGGATCAGCAGGAGATCGTCCGCTACGACCTCACCGAGGACGCCTCCCAGGAGACGGCGATGCTGTTCGCCGAGATCTACCGGTACAACTCGGAGTGGAAGTTCCGTGCCGTCGGCCAGGGCTACACCACCGGCCTGGCCGGCATCGCGGGCGACTTCGGCGTCCCGCTCGACTGAGCCGGACGCAGGAGCCGGCGCGACCGGCGGTCAGTGACCGCCGGTCAGCTTGCCTGCCAGCCGGGCGTGGATCCGCGTGCTCGCGTCGTTCATCCCCTCGATGACGACCCGCTTCCCGCGACGCTCGTACTTCGTGGTGATCGCGTCGAGGGCGGCGACGGTCGACGCGTCCCAGACGTGCGACTGCGAGAGGTCGATGACGATCCGCTCCGGGTCGTCGGCGTAGGCGAACTGCGTCGTGAGGTCGTTGCTGGAGGCGAAGAACAGCTCCCCGGTCACGGTGTACCGGGCGGTGGGCGTCGCTGCGGACAGGTCGACCGTGCGTTCGACGGTGGCGAGGTGGGCGACCCGCCTTGCGAACACGACCATCGCGGCGATCACACCGATGACGACACCGATCGCGAGGTTGTGCGTCAGGACCACCACGACGACCGTGGCCACCATGACGACCGTCTCACCGAGGGGCATGGCGCGCAGGGTCCTCGGGTTGACACTGTGCCAGTCGAAGGTCGCGACGGACACCATGATCATCACCGCGACGAGCGCGGCCATGGGGATCACCGCGACCACGTCGCCCAGCGCGACGACCAGGACCAGCAGGAACACCCCGGCGAGGAAGGTCGAGATCCGCGTTCGCGCGCCCGAGGCCTTCACGTTGATCATGGTCTGGCCGATCATCGCGCAGCCACCCATGCCACCGAAGAACCCCGAGAGCACGTTCGCGATCCCCTGGCCCAGAGACTCGCGGGTCTTGCCCGACGGGGTGTCGGTGACATCGTCGACGAGCTTGGCCGTCATGAGCGACTCGAGGAGCCCGACCAACGCCATCGCGGCCGCGTACGGCGCGATGATCGCGAACGTCTCCAGCGTGAACGGCACGTTCGGGATGAACAGGGTCGGCAGGCTGCGCGGCAGTTCGCCTGTAAGGGTTGATGTGAAGTGAGGCGACCGTGACGAGCGAACCGACCACCATGCACATCGGCGAACTGGCCGAGCGCACCGGACTCTCGCTCCGCACGCTGCGGCACTACGACGACGTCGGCCTGGTCTCGGCCTCAGCGCGCACCGAGGGCGGCTTCCGCTTGTACACGCAGGATGACTACGACCGCCTCATCCTCATCCGGCGCATGAAACCACTCGGCTTCTCCCTCGAGGAGATGGCAGAGCTCCTCCGGGTGATCGACGCCATGGACACCGCACCCGACGACGACACTCGCGCGATCCTCGACGGCTTCATCACCGACGCGGCCGAGCGTCGCACCAAGCTGCAGCAGCAACTCGCGATGGCGGACGAGTTCGTGTCACTCCTCGAAGCCCGCCGCTGAGGACACCCCCGGCTCCTGACGCCCTGCGCTCAAGACAGACTGAAGCCTCGGGTGACCGAGAACACCCACGTCAACACTCCGGCGAACGTGTATCCCGCGACCGGCAGCCACACCGACGTCCTCCAACGGACACCCTCGCGTGAACGAGCGCCCGCGAGGGCGTTCTTGCCTGTCGTCAACGCAGTGAAGAGCACGAGGGCCAAGGTCATGACCCGGTCGCGCGCAGCCGCTCCGGGGGCATCCAGATCAAGGGTCCCGAACACCTGCATCGCAAGATCCGTCACGAGGGGTCGAAGGGCGATCTGCAACACGAGCACTGCGGCCGCCGCGACGAGCGCCAGGCCACCCGCGACGACCATCGGATTGCGCGCGGTCGGCCCGACTTCACGCTCTGGAGCTGCCATTGCCGAATCCTTCCGAGGAGGAACAGCTTCGAGTTTCCCAGATCCTGGCGATCACGCCTTCCGACGGCGACCCGCCGAGCGTGGCGGAGCCGCCCGGAGGTGCTCGCTGACCCGCCCGAGGATGCGGGCGAGCTCGCTGACGTCGTCGCCGCCGAGGGGCGCGAACAGCAGGTCCCTGACGGCCTGGATGTGGCCGGGGAACACCGTGGCGAGCACGTCCCGGCCGGCCGTCGTGATCGCGACGACCGTGCTGCGTTCGTCGTCCGGTGACGGCGAGCGGGTGATGAGTCCCCGCTGTTCGAGCAACTGCGCCTGGTAGGTGAGCCCGCTACGGCTGTAGACCACGCCATCCGCGAGATCCGTCATGCGCAGGTGACCGTCCGGCGCATCACCGAGGCGCGCCAGCAACTGGAACTGGACGTAGCTCAACTCCCCCGCCTCGCGGAGCTGCTGCTCGACCGCCGGACGCAGGAGGCTGCTCACCTCGGTGAACGCGAAGTAGGCGCCGAGCTCGGTCGGAGTGAGGGATGCAGGCGTTTCGGTCATGCGTCCATTCTAGGTGTTGCTTCGAGTTCGAAGCAGTGTTATCGTCGTGCCAGTTGCTTCAAAATCGAAGCACTTGACGAAGGAGAGCATCATGCAGGCAGTCCAATTCCACGAGGTCGGAGGGCCCGAGGTCCTCCACTACGGCGACATCGAGCAGCCGACTCCTGCCGTCGGACAGGTACGCGTCCGCGTCGCAGCGTCGGCGTTCAACGCGGCCGACAACGGCATGCGAGCCGGGTTCCTGCCGATCCCGGTCCAGCTCCCCCACGTCCCCGGGTACGACGTGTCGGGCACGATCGACGCGCTCGGTGAGGGTGTCGAGGGACTCTCCGTCGGCGACGCGGTCATCGGCTTCCTCCCGATGGAGCTCGACGGCGGTGCGGCCGAGTACGTCGTCGCACCGGCGGAGGCGGTCGTCGCAGCACCGACGACCATCCCGCTCGCGGACGCCGCCGCCCTCCCCTCGGTCGCCCTGACCGCCTGGCAGGCGCTGTTCGACGACGGCGGCCTCGAGTCGGGTCAGCGCGTCCTGATCGTCGGCGCCGGCGGGGTCGTCGGCAAATACGCGATCCGACTCGCCAAGCGCGCCGGGGTGCACGTCATCGCGACGGCCAGCCCGCGGAGTGAGGCGGCGGTGCGGGCCGCCGGAGCGGACGAGGTCGTGGACCACACGGCGTCCGACCTCCTCGGTGCGGTGTCGGCACCCGTCGACGTCCTCCTCAACCTCGCGCCGATCGACCCCGAGCAGTTCGAGGCGCTCGTCGGGCTCGTCCACGACGGCGGTGCGGTGGTGAGCACCACCGCGTGGATGCCGACGCCCGGAGACGAGGCACGGCAGGTCCGCGCGGCGACGGTCTTCGTCCTGCCGAACCGCGACCGCCTGTCGACCCTCGTGTCGCTCGTCGACGACGGATCGCTGACGGTCGAGGTGACGCGACGGATCCCGCTCGCCGAACTGCCCGCGCTCCACGCCGAAGCCGCTGCCGGCCGGATCGCCGGCAAGGTGATCGTCCTGCCGGCATGATCATCCCGGTTCGTCGCGACCGGACAGACGGCGATCCCGCCCGAGGTGACGATGGTCACCCCGGACGGGATCGGTGCAGGCGGGCGCCGGCTACGACGCGACGCGTCGGCGACGGACGACCAGCCACGCACCGGCTGCCAGGAGCAGCCCGGCCAGGCCGACGAATCCGACGACCGAGACACCGGTGGTCGAGAGCGCACCAGGACCGGACCCCGCAGCGCCCGGAGCCGCGGCATCCGCTGCCAGGACGGTCAGCGCCGCCTCGGCCGTGATGCCCGAGTCCGCGCCGAGCGCCTGGAGGGTGTGCGCTCCCGGCACCACGGAAGCGGGCACCGTGAGTGTCGCCACGAACGCACCCGAAGCGTCTGCGACGACGGTCCCGAGGTCGGTCGGGGTGGAGAACAGGGTGAACCGCACCTGCTCCCCCGCGGCGAAGCCGGACCCGGACACCGAGAACGACTCACCCACCCGCACCGACGGCCGGTCGATCGTCAGCGTGCCCTCGGCACCGGGAACCGCGATCCGCTGCGGGCCGACGCTCTCGAGGGTCGGGACGACCGGGTTCATGAGGCCCGTCTCCGGGTCGAACGTCAGTCGGTCGATCGTCGTCTCGCGGTGCTGGCCGTCACCACCCGGGATGGCGAACCGGTGGTAGACGATGTACCAGTCGTCGGTGCCCGGCACGTTGAGGATCGAGCTGTGACCGGTGGCGAGGATGCCGAGTTCGGGTTTCTTCTGCAGGATCACACCGCGGTACGTCCACGGGCCGTCCACACTCGTCGCCGTCGCGTACCCGACCCGATAGTTCTCCGAACCGGTGTCGTCGATCGAGTACGTCAGGTGGTAGATCCCGTCCCGATAGTTGACGAAGGCACCCTCGCGGAAGTCGGTCAGGCCGTCGATGCGCTTGAGCGTGTCGGCCTTGATCGACAGCATGTCGTCCGACAGCTCCGCGTACACCGGCGAACCGTTGCCCCAGAACAGGTAGCTCTTCCCCGTCTGCGGGTCGGTGAACGTGGCCGGGTCGATCGCCTGTCCCGAGGTCACCGCTTCGTCGTTGAGGATCATCGCGTTCGGCTGAGCCGTGAACGGACCGGCCGGACTGTCCGCGACGGCGACGCCGATGGTCTTCCGGTCGACCAAGGGGTTGTGGCCACTGAAGTAGAAGAAGAACGTGCCGTCCTTCTCGCCGATCGTCGGCGCCCAGGCGTTGCCGGTCGCCCACGGCACGTTCCCGTTCGCGCCGTCGAGCGTGAGGATCGGCTCCGCCGAACGCTCCCAGTCGACGAGGTCCTTCGACGACCAGACGTAGAACTCCTTGCCACCCCAACCGGCGAAGCCGTCGGTGGTCGCGTAGATGTAATAGGTGTCGCCCCAGACGAAGACGTTCGGGTCGGCGTAGAGACCGGGGATGACCGGGCTCTTCATCTCGACCGCCCGCATCGTCCACGTCACGGCCTCACCCGAGGTCGGCGTCAACGTCACGGTCACGGGGCTGCTGAGGTCGAGGGCGGTCCCCGAGGCGGGGCTCGCCGTGACACCGGCCGCGGTCGTGAAGGTCGGGCTCAAGGCGGTGCGGTCCGTTCCGGGCTGAACCGGGAAGACGACCTCGTGGCGGTCGTTGTCGACGATCGGGGCGGTCTTCAACACGTCCTCCTCGAGGCCGATGTCGGTCAGTGCCGCGGTGTTCCCGGAGCCGGCGAGCACCTCGTCCGCCGAGAGGGCGCGGTTGTAGATCGCGAACTCGCGGAACGCGCCCTTCAGCCGGTTGTCGGCGTCGTAGTTCGAACGGCCCAGGTAATTGGCGCTCGTCCACCCGCCGCCGATGTCGCCCGGATCCGCCGTCACGGTCCCGGTGCCGACGGCGATGCCGTCGAGGTAGATCGTGGCCGTGGTGCCCTGCAACGTGTACGTCAGCTTCGCCCAGCGACCGCGCGTCAGGTCCTTGCCCTGCGACACCGTCTGCTCCGTGCTCCAGTTGCCGGTCGCGAGACTCGTCCGGTACCCGTTGCCGGTGCTGAACAGGTAGCCGTCGCCGGCGCCACCGGTGGTGTTGCCGAGCCCGTAGATGAAGTACGGGTTGGCCTGCGTCGGGTCGATCCAGACCTCCGCCTCCACCGTGACGTCGGTCACCCCGGCGAGCAGGTCGTCCGGCAGCTTGACGTAATCGTCGCCACCGTCGAGCTGCAGCGCACCGTCGGAGAAGGTCGCACCGCCTTCGACCGTCGCGTCGAGGCCGTTGCCGGACACGTCGCTGAGTGTCGAGCCTGCGGAACCGGCGAAGTCGTAGCGGACGATCTCGCCGTCCTCGTTCGCGGGCACCGGCTCGGGTGCTCCGCCGAGGCTGTCCTCGAGCAATTGCAGCTCTGCAGCCGTGACCGGGAGCACCGTGCCGTGGCGCGGGCTCGCAGGAAGGTCGTAGTCCTTCGCGACCTGCCAGTCCGGGTTCGCGATGTCCTCGGTCTCGAGCGGGATGTAGCCGCGCCCGCCGTACTCGTCGACGAAGAGGTAGAACTTGTCACCGTTGACGTCGCCCGGGTTGGCGGCGAACGCCGTCGGCCCCTCGACCGCGCTGGTGCCTGCGTCGCGACCGATGCAGGTGTCGAGCACCGTCCAGGACTCGAGCGTGGCCCGCAGGTCCGTGGAGGACTCCTGGATGATGTCGGCGCACCCGGTGCCACCGGCGCCCTCGTCCTTGGTGAAGCGGTAGTAGGTGTCGCTCGACTTGATCACCGTCGAGTCGATCCGCGAGACACCCTGGTCCTGCCAGACCTGCGGCTCGCTGAACGTCGTGAAGTCGCGGGTGGTCGCGTACATCATGCGGTGGTAGCTGTTCCCGGTGTGGTCCGGGTCGTCGGCGCCGTAGAGCGACGAAGCCCAGAAGACCACGTACGCGCCGATGGTGTCGTCGTAGTACGCCTCGGGTGCCCAGGTGTTGCCCGCGTTCTCCGGTGCGACCTCGATGTGCCGCTGGTCGGACCAGGTCACGAGGTCGTGGGACTCCCACACCTCGAGGTAGTGGCTGCCCGTGCGGACGGAGTCTCCCCAGGACGTGCCGCTGCCGATCGAGAGGTCGGTGGCGATGAGGTAGAAGGTGTCGCCCTCGGGAGAGCGGATGAGGAACGGGTCGCGCAGCCCCTTCGTACCCTCGTCCGAGGTGAGGACCGGGCGTCCGGCGTTGAGTTCGTTCCAGTCGAGCGCGTTGTTGCCTTCACTGGCGGCGAAGTAGATGTTCTCGCCGGCGAGCGAGTTGCCGGTGAAGTAGGCGAAGGCGTAGCCCTCGTAGTCGGGGGTCGCGATCGCGGCGCGGACGGTCGCCGTGAACTCGCGCGTCGCGGTCGCCTCGCCCTGGCTCAGCGTGGCGGTCAGGGTGACGGTGGTGTCCGTGGCGGGCCGCGTCACGACACCGTCGGTGGTGATCACGGTGGTGTCCGACGACGCCCAGGCGATGTCGATCCCCTCGGGTGCTCCGGGCAGGGTCAGATTCCCGCGCACGTCGTCGACGTTCGCGATCGAGAGCGCCGCCGCGGCGGCGTCCAGGTCCTCCTGCGCCGTGGGGGCGGTTCGGAAGCTGGACTGGGAGGTCGCTGTCGGGGCGGTCCCCGGCGACACCGCTGCGGCGGCGCCGGAGGCACCGACGAGCGGCAGGATCAGGGCCGCGACGGAGGTCGCGACGACCGTTTTGAGGCGCAGTTGTCTCATGGGGGTGGTTCTCCTGGTTCGGCGTCGTTGTCGAGCGGGATGGAACGGGTGGTGCGGTGGGGGTGTGCGGGCGTCAGGTCTTGCGTTTGCGCGAGACCACGAGTCGCTGGAGGAGGACGAAGACGAGCAGGATGCCGCCGGTGATGATGGTGGTCGCCTCCGGCGGGATGCTGCCGTCGCGGGTGATGAGCACGTTCATGAGGCCGAGGACGAGCGCGCCGACGACTGAGCCGAGGACGAAGCCTGCGCCTCCGGTCAGCAGCGTGCCGCCGATGATGACCGCTGCGATGGCGTCGAGCTCCCAGCCGACGCCCGTGATGTTCTGGGCGATGCCGAGCTTCGAGGTGTAGACGACGGCCGCGAGACCGGCCAGCGTGCCGCTGATCACGTAGACCATGAGCTTCGTGCGGACCACGGGCAGCCCCATGAGCAGCGCCGACTGCTCCGAGCCGCCGATCGCGTAGACGGTCCGGCCGAGGCGGGTCTTGTGGAGCACCACGAACGCCGCGGCGACGACGAGCAGAGCGATCAGGACGTTCGGCGTGGTGATGAGGTCATTGATCTTCGGGCCGTCGATCACCTTCCACTCGGTGGAGAGCGAACGGATCGGCGAGTCGTCGGCGAGACGCTCGGGGGTGGTGCTGAGCATCGAGGCGAGACCGCGCCCGAGGAACATCATCGCGAGCGTGGCGATGAACGGTTGCACGTTGAAGTACTGCACGAGCACGCCCGAGAACACGCCGAACGCGGAGCCGATCAGGATCATGATCACCATCACCGCGATCGGGTTCCAGCCCGAGTTCGCGAGCATCACCCCGATCAGGCTGCTGATGGCGATGATCGCACCGACGGAGAGGTCCACGCCGCCCGTGAGGATCACGAAGGTGAGGCCGACGGCGAGGATGATCAGGTAGGCGTTGTTGATGAGCAGGTTCGAGATCGTGCTGGCCTGGACGATGCGTCCGTAGGCGATCTCGCCGTACACGACCATGCCGATGAAGATGACGACGGCCGCCAGGGTGGGCAAGGTCTCGAGGTTGGGCGTCAGCCGGGACAGCAGCGAGCGCCGTGGGAGCACCGGAGCGTCGGGCGTCGGTCGGTCGGTGAGGGTGTTCATGCTGACACCGTTTCCTTTCGCGTGGGGACCGACGCCGTAGGCGTCGTCCGGGACTTCCGCCGGGCGAACAGGGCTCTCACGCGCTGTGACTGGAGGAGGCAGATGATCACGATCACGACGGCCTTGAACGCCGGCGTCGCCGAGGAGGGGATGGAGAGGAACACGATCGTCTTGTCGAGGGTCGCGATGAGGAGCGCGCCGATCACGCTGCCGGTGAGGGAGAACTTGCCGCCGGCGAGCGAGGTGCCGCCGATGACGACCGCGAGGATGGCGTCCATCTCCGCGTTCAACCCGGTCTTCGCCACCTCGACCGTCATGACGCTGGCGGTGCTGAAGATCCCGGCGACGCCCGCGAGGACGGCGCTCACGATGTAGACGGCGATGAGGATGCCGATGGGGCGGATACCCGCCATCCGGGCGGCGCGCGGGTTGATGCCGATGGACTCGATCATCAGGCCGAGCGCGGTGCGCCGGACGAGGAACGCGACGATCGCGACGATGACACCGGCGATGATGAAGACGACGGGGAATCCGAACACGGTGCCGTTCGCGAGCCAGCGGAAGGGCTCGTTCGTGGCGGAGGTGTTCTGCCCCGAGGTGATGACCTTCGCGAGGCCTCGACCGGCGAGCATCGTGATGAGCGTCGTGATAAACGGTTGCAGGCCGACGATCGAGACGAGCACCCCGTTGACCGTGCCGAGGAAGGCGCTCACGGCGAGCGCGAGCAGCGCGGCGACGATGGCCGAACCCGCGTCGCCGCCGCTCTGGTTGCTCATGAACTCCATCGACACGGCGCCGGAGACGGCCATGACGGAACCGACCGAGAGGTCGATGCCGCGGGTGGCGATGACGAGCGTCATCCCGACCGCGATCATCATGATCGGGGCGCTCGCTCGCAGGATGTCGATCGGGTTGCCCGACAGGTTGCCGGTCGTGCCGTTGACGGAGATGCCGAGGTAGCCGGGGTCCTTGATGAGGTTGATGACGAGCAGGAGCAGCAGGGTCACGATCGCCCAGATGTAGGGCTGGTGGACGATGGTGCTGACGACGCCGTGGGCCGAGCCCTGGCCGCCGCGTGCGGAGGAACCGGAACGGGCCGGCCCCTGACTGGTGGCGCTCACGTGGCGCTCCCTTCGGTGGCGATCAGGTCGACGATGGTGTCTGCGGTGACCTCGGGTCCGTTGACGATCTCGCCGATCTTACGGTGGTCCTTCAGCACGACGATCCGCTCGCTCAAGCGCACGACCTCCTCGAGCTCGGAGGAGATGAACACGACGGACATCCCGTCCTCGGCGAGCGCGGCGATCGCCTCCTGGATCTCGGCCTTGGCGCCGACGTCGATGCCACGGGTCGGCTCGTCGAGCACGATGAGCTGCGGCTTCGTCGCCAACCATCGGCCGAGGAGCACCTTCTGCTGATTGCCGCCGGAGAGGTTCTTGATGGGTCGTTCCGGGTCGGAGGGCCGGACGTTGAGTTCGAGCAGGTACTTGTCGCAGAGCTCGTTCTGCTCGCGGCGGGACAGCGGACGCGCCCAGCCCCTGCGGGCCTGGACGGCGAGGATGAGGTTCTCCCGTACGGTCAGGTCGCCGATGATGCCTTCGTCACGTCGGTTCTCCGTGGAGAAGGCGATCTGCTTCGACAGGCCGGCCATGGGCGTGTGGACCTCGGCGGTCGCGCCGTCGATCGTGACCGTGCCGGAGTCGGGACGGTCTGCACCGTAGATGAGCCGACCGAGCTCGGTGCGGCCCGACCCGAGGAGCCCTGCGAGACCGACGACCTCGCCGGCGTGGACCTCGATGTCGACGGGGTCGATGGAACCCTTCCGCCCGAGGTCCTTGGCGCTGTAGAACGCCGGGGTGTCGGCTGTGGCGGTGCGGCCGCGGTTGGAGCCGAGGGCGGCGAGCGCGCCGTAATCCTTGCCGATCATCTTGGAGATGAGCTCGGTGCGGTTGAGGTCCGCGGTGCGGTACTCCCCGACGAACTCGCCGTTGCGGAGCACCGTGAGTCGGTCGCTGATCGCGTAGACCTGGTCGAGGAAGTGGGAGACGAAGAGGATCGCGACGCCCTGGTCGCGTAGTCGGCGCATGACCTGGAAGAGGCCCTCCACTTCGTTGGCGTCGAGGCTGGAGGTCGGCTCGTCGAGGATGAGCACCTTCGACTTCGTGACCATGGCCCGGCTGATCGCGACGAGCTGTTGCAGCGCGAGCGAGATGCTCGAGAGCGGCTGCTTGGGGTCGATGTGCCCGAGGCCGAGCCCGACGAGCGCTTCGTGTGCGGCTTCGTGGGTGCGGCGCCAGTTGATGCCGAAGGGACCGCGGACCTCGTGACCGAGCATGACGTTCTCGCCGACGGTGAGGTTGTCGCAGAGGTTCACCTCTTGATAGACGGTCGAGATGCCGGCGCTCTGCGCGTCCGCCGTTCCGGAGAACGAGCGGGGTCCTCCGGCGACCAGGATCGTGCCGGAGTCGATCTTGTACACCCCGGTGAGCGCCTTGATGAGCGTCGACTTGCCGGCGCCGTTCTCGCCCATGAGCGTGTGGACCTCGCCGGGGAAGAGACGGAAGTCCACGTCTTGCAGGGCTTTGACGCCCGGGAACTCGATGGAGATGTGCTGCATCTCGACGATCGGCTCGGTGATTGCCATGTCTGCCTGGTCGTTCTGCCGGTCGATCCGGCGTCGTCGCCGGGGAGTCTGGTCCCCGGGAAGCGGGTGGGCGGTCGCCCGGCAGCGAAGGGGGGTGGCTGCCGGGCGACCGGGTCGGATCAGTAGGCGCGTTCGGGCAGAGCTGCCGTCGCAGCGTCCGGAGAGTCGAACGTGACGCTCGGCACCACGATGTCCGATTCGACCGTGTCGCCGGCGAGTGCCTTCTTGACGATGTCGATCGCGGTCTCACCGAACAGCGGGTTGTACTCGGCGACGAAGCTCAGGCGTCCGGCGGCGAGTGCTTCGAGCGCCGCCTTGGTGCCGTCGATCGTGATGATCTTGACGTCGGTTCCGGGCTTCAGGCCGGCCTCCTCGACGGCGAGTGCTGCGCCGAGGCCCATCTCGTCGTTCTGTGCGAAGACGAGCTGGACGTCGTTGTTGTTCGCCTTGAGGATGGTCTCGAAGACACTCTTCGCCTCTTCGGTGGACCAGTTGGCCGACTGCGACTCGAGCTTGGTGAAGTTCGGGTCGATGGTGTCGTCCCAGCCCTTGTTGCGGTCGTTGACGACGGAGAGGCCGGGAGGGCCTTCGAGGACGACGTACTTGGCGCCGTCGGGGAACTGACCGTTCGCCCACTCGGCGGCCGAGGCGCTGATGCCGACGTTGTCGGGGGCGATGCGGCTCGTGTAGAGCTCGGTGTCGTTCGGCTCGATGCCGCGGTCGAGCAGGACCACGGGGATCTCGGCCTCCTTCGCGCGCTCCAGGACGCTCTCCCAGCCGGTCGCCTCGGTGGCGGAGAGCAGGATGGCGTCGACGCCCTCGTCGATGAACGAGGTGAAGGCGGTGATCTGCGAGTTCTGGTCGCCGTTCGTCGCCGGTGCGTACTTGAGGTCGAAGCCGTTCTCCTTCGAGAACGAGTCCTGGATGTTCTTCTCGTTCGCGGTGCGCCACCCACCCTCGGGGCCGACGGCCACGAAGCCGATGGTGGTGAGTTCGCCGTCCGAACCGGCGTCGCCGTCGGAGCTTCCGGAACCGCTGGAGCAGGCGGTCGCGCTGAACGCGAGAGCACCGACCAGGGCGAGGCCCGCGAGTGCGCGGACACGTGTTGTCTTGAACATTGTTCTCCTCTTTGAGACCCGCGGTCCCGACGATGGGTGCGGCGTGAATGTGACGTGCGTGGTGCTGCGGTGACGCAGGTGGTCGGTGATTGTTAGCGATCACATCTGCGTTGTGCTGAACATTAGCCACGGCTGGGAAGGGTTGTCAACAGGCAATGTGAGCCCTCACAATTCCTGCGGAGCGGCCTCCCGGCGGTGCCGTCGCGCGCGCTAGAGTCGGGTGATCAGCGGACACCCGGCCGCGACCACCTCGACGGAGAGCTGCAGATGACCTCGCCCACGCCACTCGTGCAGTTGCGCGGTGTGTCCGTGAGCTTCCCCGGCGTCAAAGCGCTCGACGACGTCGACCTCCGGCTGTTCCCCGGCGAGGTCCACTCCCTCATGGGCGAGAACGGAGCGGGGAAGTCGACCCTGATCAAGTCGCTGACCGGGGTCCATCGGATCGACAGCGGAAGCATCCTCCTCGAAGGACGCGAGGTCTCGTTCTCGAGCGTCGCCGACGCCCAGGCGCACGGGATCAGCACCGTCTACCAGGAGGTCAACCTCCTCCCCAACCTGACCGTCGCCGAGAACATCCTCCTGGGCCGCGAACCACGTCATGCCTGGGGAGGGATCTCGGGGAGGCGCATGCGTGAGCGCGCACGAGAGCTGCTCGCCGTCGTCGGACTCGACATCGACCCGGCCTCGCAGCTCTCCGCCCATCCGCCGGCGATCCAGCAGCTCGTCGCGATCGTCCGGGCGATCGCCGTGCGCACCAAGGTGCTCGTCCTCGACGAACCGACCTCGAGCCTCGACAACGACGAGGTCACCGAACTCTTCCGGGTCATCTCGATCCTCAAAGCCGAGGGCGTCGCGATCCTGTTCATCTCGCACTTCCTCGACCAGGTCTACGAGATCTCCGACCGCCTCACGGTGTTGCGCGAAGGCCGACTCGTCGGCGAATACCTCCCGCACGAACTGCTCCGGATCGACCTCGTCCACAAGATGATCGGTAGAGAGCTCGCGACCTTCGACGAGATCCGACGCGGGCTCGACACCTCCGATGAGGGCGACTCCCTCGACGGTGAGGACCCGTTCGTCTCGGCGATCGGGCTCGGGCGCCAGGGTGCGATCGAACCGATCGACCTGAAGGTCTACGAGGGCGAGATCGTCGGCATCGCCGGACTGCTCGGCTCAGGACGGACGGAGCTCGCCAGACTCCTGACCGGCGTCGACCGGGCCGACACCGGCTCGGTGGAGGTGGCCGGGAGGGCCACCCGCCTCGGATCCCCGCGCCGCGCCCTCAAACAACGGATCGTCTACGCGTCGGAGAACCGTCGCACCGAGGGGATCATCGGCGACCTCAGCCTGCGCGACAACATCGCGCTGGCCCTCCAGGCGGACCTCGGGTGGTTCAGACGGATCCCGCTGCGTCGGCAGAACGAACTGGCCGAGAGCTACATCCAGGCGATGGGCATCAAGCCGGCGAATCCCGATGCGCTCATGAAGGAGCTCTCAGGAGGGAACCAGCAGAAGGTACTCTTGGCGAGGTGGCTCGCGCTCGCTCCTCGGTTGCTCGTGCTCGATGAACCGACCCGAGGCATCGACATCGGCGCCAAGGCCGAGATCCAGAAGCTCGTGACCCGGCTCGCCGAGAACGGTCTGTCGGTCGTGTTCATCTCAGCCGAACTCGAGGAGGTCCTGCGCATCAGCCACCGGATCGCCGTGCTGCGCGACCGACGGAAGGTCGCCGACCTCCCGAACTACGACCTCACCGTCTCGAAGCTGCTGGCCGCGATCTCGGAGGGGCCGGACGAGGCCCCGCCGGAACCGAGCACGACCGCCGACGACGAGAGGGGACCGCGTGGCTGAGCCGTCCCGTCATGCGACGATCTTCGACGTCGCGCGGCTCGCGGGGGTCTCGCACCAGACCGTGTCACGGGTGCTCAACGACCTCCCGAACGTGCGGCCGGCGACGAAGGCGCGGGTCGACGAAGCGATCAAGCAGCTGCGCTACGTCCCCTCCCCCGCCGCCCGGACGCTCGTCACGAAGCGATCCCGGACCATCGGCCTCATCGCCACCGGCGGCACCGAGTTCGGGCCCTCGTCCTCGGTCTTGCACTTCAACGCGGCGGCCCGCGACGCACGCTGGTCGGTCTTCACCGCGAACATGGTGGACAGCGACCCGGGTTCCGCGCGCGCAGCGGTCGAGGGGTTCCTGCGCCAGAACGTCGAGGGCATCGCCGTCATCAGCGCGCGCGAGGGGGTCACCGACATCGTGGCGGGGATGGAACTCAGCGTGCCGCTCGTCGCCTTGCACGCAACGCCACGCGCGGGCATGGTGACCGTCGGCGTCGACCAGTACGCCGGCGCGCGCGCGGCGACCGCACACCTCATCGCGCTCGGCCACCGGCGTATCGGGCACCTCGGCGGACCACCGGACGCGATCGATGCCCGCGAGCGTGAGCGTGGTTGGCGGGACGAACTCGCTTCAGCGGGTCTCGTCGCGCAGGTCGTCGGGACCGGCGACTGGACGCCGACGTCCGGATACTCCCTCGGGCGTCAGCTGGACGACGAGGTCACCGCGGTGTTCGCCGCCAACGACCAGATGGCGCTCGGCCTCATGCACGCCCTCACGGAGCGCGGCCTCCGGGTCCCGCTCGACTTCAGCGTCGTGGGGTTCGACGACATCCCCGAGGCGGAGCACCTGTCGCCACCGCTCACCACCGTGCGGCAGGACTTCGAACAGGTCGGCCGGACCCTGCTCGCGACCCTGCTCGACCACGTCAATGGAGAACCCCCGGGAGCGGTGCCGCCCTCGGTACCGGAGCTGATCCTGCGCGACTCCACGGCGACGGCGAACGCCGAGCGCTTGGCGAGGCGCAGCGTCGACGTCCCCTGAGCGTCTCCGGTCACTGAGCCCCACCCGGTCCCTGAGCCACCCACCCCGGTCCCTGAGCCTGTCGAAGGGCGAATTCCCAGGCACCCCCTCCCACCCCTGACCTACACTTGTCGGAGCAGGGGGAGTACTCCTTCGCGACATGCTCGTCAGTACGGATCCGCCATCGGGTCCCGGGGTGTCGGCTCTCATCGAGAGTGGAGAAGACCGTGTTCCGACCATCGCGTCGGAGTCCCGTCCTCGAGCCCCTGGAGCCACCATGGCCGTCACCCCGCTGATCTGGATCATCACCATCGGTGTCACGATCCTCTTCTTCGTCTACGAGTTCTTCGCGCACGTGCGGAAGCCCCACGAACCGACCATCGGCGAGTCGGCACGCTGGTCGATCTTCTACGTCAGCCTCGCCCTGCTGTTCGGCGTCGGCATCGGCCTCGTCTCCGGCTGGACGTACGGCGGCGAGTACTTCGCCGGGTACCTGACCGAGAAGGCGCTGTCGATCGACAACCTGTTCGTCTTCCTCATCGTGATGGCCGGGTTCGCCGTGCCGAAGGCGTACCAGCAGAAGGTGCTGATGATCGGCATCATCATCGCCCTCATCATGCGCGGCGCGTTCATCGCCGTCGGCGCCGCACTCATCGACAACTACTCGTGGATCTTCTACCTGATGGGCGCGCTGCTGCTCTTCCTCGCGTACCGCCAGGCGTTCGGTAGCCACGAGAGCGACCCGGCCAACGGCAAGGTCGTCGGATTCGCCCGCCGCATCCTCCCGATCACCGACACCTACCACGGCGACCGACTCTCGGTGAAGATCGACGGCAAGCGCTTCTTCACGCCGATGCTGCTGACGATCGTCGCCATCGGGTTCGTCGACCTCGTGTTCGCGGTCGACTCGATCCCCGCGATCTACGGCCTCACCGAGGAGGCGTACATCGTGTTCACCGCCAACGCCTTCGCCCTGATGGGTCTCCGCCAGCTGTTCTTCCTCATCGGTGGTCTGCTGGAACGCCTCGTCTACCTCGCCCAGGGCCTCGCCGTCATCCTCGCCTTCATCGGCGTGAAGCTCGTGTTCCACGCCCTCCACGTCAATGAGCTGCCGTTCATCAACGGCGGTCAGCACATCGACTGGATCCCCGACATCCCGATCTGGTTCTCGCTGCTCTTCATCGCCGCGACCATCACCGTGGCGACGGTCGCCTCGCTCGCGAAGAGCCGACGCGACGCGCGGGCCGGCATCGAGCGGTAGGGGTCGACCGACCGCACGTGCGCTCCTATGCTGAGCGCATGTGCGGTCGCTTCGTCGTCACCGATTCCACGTCCACCCTCCTCGCGGACCTCGTGGCCGAGTTCGAGGCGCCTGCGCCCGACTACAACGTCGCCCCCACCACCGAGGTGACCGTGGTCCGAACCCGGCACGAGGAACGGGCCGCGACCAGCGCCCGCTGGGGCTTCGTCCCCGGCTGGGCCAAGGACTTCGCCAAGCAGCGGCCACAACCCATCAACGCGCGCATGGAGACGGTCGCGACCGCCTCCATGTTCCGCAAGGCCTTCGCCTCGGCACGGTGCATCGTCCCGGCCAGCGGGTACTACGAGTGGGTGGTCACCGAGACGGGCAAGCAGCCCCACTTCATCCACGACCCCGACGCCGAGCTCGCGATGGCGGGCATCATCAGCGCCTGGCCCGACCCGGTCAAGGCGGAGGACGACCCCGGCAAGTGGCGGTTGTCGATGGCGATCATCACGCGGGACGCGCACGTCTCCCCGGGCGAGGTCCACGACCGGATGCCGGCCTGCCTGACCCCCGACGGCTACGACGACTGGCTCGGCGACCACCTCGACACCGACCAGCTGCTGCAGCTGCTCGACCGGGAGTCCTTCGCGGTCGCCCACGATCTCACCCACTACGAGGTCACGCGCGACGTCAACAACGTCCGTAACACTGGCCCGCACCTCATCGAGCCACTCCCCGGCTGAGTGTCAGCTCAGGGCGGGTGTCGCGCCCGCTCGGGATCCGACCTGTCGCTCGTCTGTCCCCTTGATCACCCAGTACACGACCGCGACGGCGAGGATGCCGATGGCCGGCGTCAGGTAGGCCGCCCAGGGCGTGCCGAGCGGGGCGAAACCCACCGAGAACGCGGCGACGTCCCAGATGCCGTGCAACGCCATCGCCCAGATGAGGGAGCCGGTCACCCGCCGCACGATGTAGAAGCAGGTGCCCGACATCGCGGCGAGGACCACCTGTCCGAGCGTGTTGAGGAATGGAGCGCCGAGTGCTGCATTGACCAGATGCATGGCTCCGAACAGGAGGGAGGTCAGCAGCCACACCCACACTTCGGAAAGACGTGAGCGGAACGCCGTCAGCAGCAGACCGCGCGACATCAGCTCCTCGCAGAACCCGACCGCCAGGCCCAGCGCGAGCAGGGAGAGGAGGAACGACGGGTCGAACTTCGACCAGTCGGTGTTGACCAGGTTCGCGACGGCGACGACCAGCATGAGGGCGGGGACGAAGATCGGCCACTTGTGGTGCGAGCGTCTCCGCTCGAACAGGGCAGGCCTCCACCATCCCAACAGCCAGGTGGTGATGGCCAGCAGCACCGCGCCGACCGCCAGGTCGAGGACCGCACCTCGCCACGTGAACTCCGCGGACGTCCCGATCTCGGTGTACGCCACCCCACTGAGCTTCGATACGACGAAGATGACGGCGACGTAACCGACGTAGATCGCCAGGCCGATCCAGACACGAGGGGTGACGCGCATACGCTGTTGCCTTCCAGTCGGCAGGGAAATCGATGTCCAATGTATCGGGCGACTGCGGAACCGGCGACGAGCTCCCGGCTGACCGCCGGTCATCCGATGCACCCTCAGCTTCCTCACAGACGCTCGTCTAAGCTAGACGAGCGTCTGACTCAGACGATCGTCTAGCGGCCCGAGCCTGGGCCCTCCACCTCGAAGGAGCGCTCGTGAGCGGTCTGCGCCAGTATGCGATGAACCAGGTCCGCGACGAGATCATCGACGCCGCCGGACTCGAGTTCGGCCGGAACGGCTACGCCGGGACGTCGTTCTCCGGCATCGCGTCCGTCATGGGCAAGCCGAAGTCGGTCATCGGGTACCACCTCTTCCCGTCGAAGCGGAGCCTCGCGCACGCGGTGATCGCGGAGCAGGACGAACGGTGGCAGGCGGCGGACGCACGGATCGGCGTGCCCTACGGCGCGCTCCGTTGGGTGACGATGATCCTCGCCTCCGCGCAGGAAGCGCAGCGGTCCCCCATCGCGATGGGCGCCATCCGGCTCCTGCACGAACTGCCGCGGATGGACGATCCGGTCTACACGGTGTTCGACTGGCGGGCCTACACGCGTACGAACCTCCGCATGGAGGCCGCAGCGCACGATCTCGACCTCCCCGACCTCGACGGCGTCGCAGACGTCCTGCTCGACGCCTGCTTCGGACTCGTCACCACGACGGTGGGCGACGACGATGCGGCCGAGCTCAGTGAGCGACTGATCACCCTGATCCGGCCGATCCTCGCGACCGTCGATCCCGCCGGCGCCGCAGCCACGACGACCGCCGCGGCGGCCGCTCATGAGCTCGTCGCCGGGCAAGCTGAGCACTGACCTCCCCGGGCATCGACCCCTCCCCGAACCCCGTCTCCGCAATCGGAAGGACGCCCATGTCCCAGATCGACGCCGTGCCGAACGGCACCACCCGCAGCACCACGGTCGCGGATCGCGTGCACCTCGTGCAGGGCCCGTCCGTCAACTGGATCATCGTCGAGGGTGACCTCGGGCCGGTCCTCATCGACACCGGCTACCCCGGCGACGGTGCAGCCGTCACCGCGACCCTCGGCGCGCTCGGCTACGCGGTCGAGGACGTGCGGGCGATCCTGCTCACCCACGGACACAGCGACCACATCGGCAACGCGACCTTCATCGCCGGGTTGGCGGAGTGTGCCATCCTCACGTCCCGCGACGAGATCCCCAACGTCCGCCGGGAGGTGCTCGAGCAGGTCGGGCTCGCCGACGTCCAACCCCACCTCGAGCGTCCCGGGGTCGCCGACTGGGTCAGCCACGCCGTCGAGGCCGGCGGACTCGAGGTCGTGCCGCCGACGTCGGTCACCGCGATCGAGGACGTGCCCGAGCTCCGGGCGATCCTCGGGGTCGCGGTCCGCCCGCTCCCCCTCCCCGGCCACACGCGCGGGCACCTCGGATTCCTCCTCATCGAGCACGGTGTCCTCGTCGCGGGCGACGCGCTCGTCACCGCCCACCCCACCAGCCCTCACAACGGCCCGCAGTTGCTCCCCGAGATGTTCCACGGCGACCTGCAGCGCGCCCGCCAGTCGTTGACCACGCTGGCCGGACTTCCGGCCTCCGTCGTGTTGCCCGGACACGGCCCGGCGTTCTTCGGCTCGCCCGCGCAGGCGGCGGCGGAAGCCCTCGCCTTCGGGAGTGCGTTCTGAACCTCCGGCTTCCCGTCGGACCCCTGCGATAGCGTTGGTCGCGTCCCCGAACCCGGATCCCGAGCCACGAGGAAGTGACCATGAAGAACCCGTTCCGCCGCGACGGCAGCCCGAACGATGGCAGCCCGGTCGATGAACAGACCGACGCCCCGGAGCAGCCGAACCAGGGCCGCACCCTCGAACCCGCTCCCGAGGTACTGGCCGAGCTCGACGCACTGAACGGGGCCTGCCGGGCGGCGCCGGACGACATCGACGCGCAGATCCGGCTCTGGCGGGCGGTCGCCGCACTCGACCGGTGGGTCTTCATCAACCGCGGTCCGGAGGACGACCCGCGGCCATATGCGATCGCCGCAGAGCCCGGCAACCTGCTCTGCATCTACAGCAGCGGGACGCGGGCGCAGGAGGCCGCCTACGCGAACGGCCTGGTCCCGTCCGATGCCACGGTGTCGCTGCTGGCGGTCCCGATGCCGGGCGCGATCGACTGGGTGCTCTCCTTCGGTGAGTTGGGCGTCGCCGGCGTGACGATCGACTACCCACGCCTGGGCGCCTGGTCTCCGCTCCCGAACCTCGCCAGGCTCCGTCCGGCAAGCGGCCAGGGCTGACGCCGACACCGACACCGACACCGACACCGACACCGAGGAGGACCACGATGCACGGCTCGGAGCTGCAGGACCGGGCGGCTCGCCGCGCCGACGAACTCCCCGGTGCGGAGCTGACGCACCCGTTCGGCGAGGAGTGGGACGTCTACAAGGTGCGCGGCAAGGTCTTCATGCTGCAGACGGGGGCGACGGGCGAACCCATCGTCACCCTGAAGGCGAGGCCCGAGGACAGCCGCAGCCTGCGCGAGGCCTTCCCCGACATCATCCCCGGCTACCACATGAACAAACGACACTGGATCTCGCTCAAGCCGGACGGCGAGCTCGAACCGGCGTTCGTCGACGACCTCGTCACGGAGTCGTACCTGCTCGTCGTCGAGGGGCTGCCGAAGCGGCTGCGGCCGGTCGATCCCGGCACGTTCGGGCAACTCCGCGAACGCTGAGCACCGGGCCGGCAGCACTCAGACCGGGATTCGCCTGGCGCCGGTGCCGGTGTCGCCGAGTTCGTCGTCGGGGTTGAGGAGCGTGCACGCCTTCATCGAGAGGCAGCCGCAGCCGATGCAGCCGGTGAGCTCGCGTTCGAGTTGCTCGATCCCGCGCCGACGCTGTTCGAGGACCTTCTGCCAGCGGCGGGAGGCACGCTGCCAGTCCTCGTGACTCGGGGTGCTGGAGAGCGGCACGTCGGCGAACGCCTCCGCCACGTCTTCGAGCGGGATACCGAGTCGCTTCGCGACCGAGATGAGCGCGACGCGGCGCAGCATGTGCCGGGGGTATCGCCGCTGATTGCCGGTGGTCCGTTCGGAACCGATGAGGCCGAGCCGCTCGTAGTAGTGCAGCGCCGACACCGCGACGCCGGTGCGACGACTCATCTCGCCGACACTGAGCAACTCGTCGGGGCTGTGCACCGCGTTCCACCAGCTTCCTCGAATCGACCTCAAGCGACCTTGAGGTACAGCTCGTCTCGACGCTACAGGAGCCGCGCATGTCCGGGCACACCTTCTCGCCCACTGAGCGTGCGACCCGACCGCCCTTCGACAGGCTCAGGGACCCGCGTGTGCGGCACACTCCCCGGTCACTGAGCTTGTCGAAGTGCCCACGAGAAACCCCTCGTCGGCGGGTTCAGAACGGTGCGGGGTCCGGTTCCGTCCGGTGATGCTTGCCGTCGGGTGTCGTCCACTCGAGGACGCCGCCCGGTGCGTGTTGGAGGTTCCAACCGGGGAGATGCTTCATCCGGTGATGATGTCGACAGAGGCAGGCGAGATTGCCGACATCTGTCGTCCCGCCGTCCTCCCACGCGATCGAATGATCGAGGTCACAGGCCCGGGCCCGTCTGCCGCAGCCTGGTGCCCGGCAGGTGCCGTCCCGGAGGCGCACCGCGCGTTGGAGGTCGGCGGGAACCCTGTACTGGTTGCGGCCGACGGAAAGGACCGCGCCGGTCTCGGGCTGGACCAGGATCCGGGTGAAGCTCGGTGCGTTCACCGCGATGCGTGCGGCGGTCTCAGGGTCGATGGGCCCGTAGCCGTCGAGGGTTGCCGGGGCCTCTGAGGCACCGGCCATGCTCAGCGCCGGGACCGTGATCTGTACGGTCGGCTTGATGTGCTCCTGGACCTCGATCGGGTGCGGGAGGACCGGGCTCGACATGACGTCTTCCGGTGTGACGCCGGTGAGGGCGAGCGCCGCGAGGGCGTCCGCCTGCAGCTGGGCGCAGGTGCGGGTGTCACCGGCCTTACGTGACTCCGCGGCGGCCGCTTCGACGCGCTCGAGGATGCCCTGCGCAATGGGTGCCGTCGTGAACAGGTGCACCCACGCCATGCCGTCCGCTGCCGGTTCGAACTCGACCCGGCGGTCCGCCTCGGACCGGACCGCTCTCGCAGTGATCGATTCCGGGTGCAGGCGCTCGCGCAGGACGCGAGCGCGTCTGCGGAGGTTCGCGTTGGTGGACTCCTCCGCGACCGCTAAGACTTCCGCGAGGAACACCGCCCGCCCCTCGACCGGCACATCACTGAGTTGGTCGATGATCGTCTGCGCATGCCGCGCCGAGATACGCCCTGCCTCGAGCGAGGCGAGCACGGCCGGCGCTTCGTTCACGAGGCGTTCCGCGTCGTTGCTCGCACGCTGCACGGTCCGCTCGGGCGTGCGGGTCGCCATCGCGAGGGCCGCGCAGGTCGAACGGCGGGACAGCGCCTGACGCTCGGCGGGCGGGAAGATCGCCGGGACCGTGGCGTCGGCGAAGGCGTCCGCGTAGGCGGCGGAGCGGGCCAGGAGGCGCGCCTCCTCGGCGTCCAACTTGGCGCGACGCCGCTGGATCTCCGCGTACCCGTCCGAGAACTCCGCGAGCTGCGCGGCGTACTCGTCGCCGACGCGGATCGCGGAAAGGGTGGTCTCGGTCATGGGACAAGTCCACCATGGACCACTGACATTCCAGATGCCGAGTGAGGGTGACTGTGGAAGTTGTTCGTGTGCCCTTCGACAAGCTCAGGGGCCGGAGGAACAGCGCCGGATTCGTGAGGTCGCTCGTTGGCCCTTCGACAGGCTCAGGGACCGGAGGAGGGTACTCAGGGACCGGCGGGGGTGCGGCGGATTCACGACGTTCCGTAGGCTGGAGGGGTGAAGCTCATCGCCACCGTCCGCGACCGCGCGACCATCACCACCGAAGCCTCCGCACCCGACGTCGCCGCTCTGCGTGCCGCTGTCATCGCCTCCACCCCTCCCGGGCACGCCCTCGCCGGACTGCACGGCGGTGGCCGGGTGAACGGCGACCTCGTCGGCACCGCGGTCTTCCGTCCGACCGCCACCCGCACCATCGAGGCCGAGGGTCGCGACTACCCGAGCGCTCGCAAGGCACTCGAGGCACTCGTGCCGGAGGAGCAGGTCGTGCTCTCCGTCCACGCGGTGGACCAGTAGGGACACCGGCGTGAGCGGCCACGCATTCTCCGTGGGATCGATGGTGCGCTTCCATGAGGTCGTCTCACCGCTTCCACCGAACGACACCCTGACGGCCATGCTGTCGACGCTGCAGGCGGACGGCTTCGCCGTGGCTCCAGAGGAGTTCACCGCCGACCCCTGGACCATCCGCTACGCCGTCATCGGCGACGACGCCGCCTCGAACTGGAGCGGGTTCGCTCTGGAGGTCGTGCCGCTCCTCTCGCTACTCGGCGTGCGCCGGCCGTTCGCCCGGTGCGCGGTGCCCGTCGCCGTACGGCCGACCGAGCACGGCTCCGTCCTCCACACGACGACGGTGTGGGGGTTCAAGGGTGAAGCCAGCACGGTCGGTATGGTCGCCAAACGCGTCGCGGCCGCCACCGAGCAGGCCACCCGGGTCATCGGCGGGACCCACCGGGCCACGCTCTCGATGATCGACCGCACCGTCCCGATCGACGGCCGGCGCTTCCAGCGGCTCACCGGCTGGAAGCAACGCTCACGGGCCTGAGCTCTCGTCCTGGGCGGACTCGCCGTGCTGCCGATCAGGTCCGTGCGATGAAACCGGCACCTGCATGGTCAACGGCTTGCAGGGGTTGGTTCCGGGGTGGTTTCCAGGCGGGATCCATCTCGGACCCAGGACCCGGAGCGACACTGGATCACACCCGACCCTTGACCACCGGATCCCCATGACCCTGCCGTTCCCAACCTCGCCCGATGACGTGCTGCAGCGGCGACCGCTCCGCGCCGCGCTCGCGGACGCCGTGCTGCAGGACTTCATCGACGACCTCCCCGAGCCCCTGCGACCGACCGACCTCGCGACCCGACTCCTCTACCCGCGCTGGCAGGTGTACTCCGACATCCACGAGGGCAGACTCGTCGCCGAACGGGTCCGGAACAACAAACGGTTGTTGAAGATCGACGTCGAGCGGAACCGGGCGTGGATCGCTCGCGGGCTCGCCACCCGTCGGGCTCGCGCCGGGTCCGCCGTGGGCGAGGCGGGGCCCGAATCGCCCGTCTCGGTCGTCATCGTGGACCCCGAGGCCCTCGCGCAGCTGAACACCCTCACGGCGACCGGCTTGAGCGTGCGTGAGGCGGTCGAGCATGCGCTCACCGTCCTCGGCTCGCGCGAAGCGGCGACCACCCCCACGGTGCCCGACATCGACTCGCGTGGCCGACAGGTGCGGGCGGGCTGACGCGGCGGAGACTTGTCAGATCGACGTTCGCATCGCGCGCTCGAACTGCGCCACGAACTGTGTGCCCGGGTCGGACCAGTCCGCGGCGGTGATCGACGCCGAGATGCGTTTGGCGTGCTCGACCGCGTCGGGCCGCTCGATGATGTCGACGAGGCGACGCGCGATGGCCGCGGGCGACAGCGGGACGTACTCGATGTGCCGGCTGTCGAGGACCCCGGTCGTGTTCGGGCTGTCGTTGACGACGGGCACGACCCCGGAGGACATGATCTCGAGCGGCAGCAACGACATGTCGGTCAGCGAGAGGACGAGGCCCGCGGCACACCGGTTGTAGACCGCGTTGAGCTCCGAGATGTCCATCGCCGACCGGTTGACGAACGGGAAGCCGGTCTCGTATCCCGACATGTCCCAGCCGACGAGGTTGATCGTGATGTCGGGGCGCAGTCGGTGGAACTCGGTCAGGGCGAGCTCGCCGATCTCCCAGCCGCGTCGAGGTGTCGGCGGGCGGGCGTAGAACAGGATCTCGGTGCGGGGCGCGTCGTTCACATGCGAGTAGTGCTGCTTGTCGACCGAGTAGTCGAAGTGGTCGCAGCTCATCCCGTACTCGTCCGCGACCTTCTGCGCGAGCCACGGCCCTGCGGAGAAGCCGTGGAACCCGAACCGGTAGGTGTTCTCCGCGAGGACGTACTCGCTGCTGGCCGGGTAGAACCACGGTTCGAAGTCCTGCACGAAGGAGAACCGCTTGGCCGGACCCTCGTAGCGGAAGGCGGGGTAGGCCGTCTGCCAGTCGGAGGAGACGACGACGTCCACGCCCGGCGCGATCCCGGTCGAGGGGTCGTACCGGACGATGTCGGCCTGCAGCTCCGGGTACGCGCTGCTCGCGGCCATCATCGCCCGGATCCCGGGGATGTCGACCGCGGGCTGAGCCGAGGCCTGGTACAGGTAGATCGTGAGCCGATGCCCGGCGCGCTCGAGGAACTCCATGAACCGGAAGGCGTTCTGGTGGCCGCCCGAGGTCCGGCTCGGCGGTGAGATCAACCACGCCACGTCGTACGGGCGCTCCGGGAACTCGGCGGCGTTGAAGTTCCGCGGCACCGTCCAGTCCGCGGCGATGGCGTCGCTCGGGTACAGGTCCGTCGGCTTGCGCCGCATCGGATTGAACCGTCCGTCGGCGAAGTGCACGGCGCGCCAGAGCGTCGACCTGACGCCTTCGCCACGGATGGCACGGAGCCCCTGCCCGATCATGCCCATCTGGAGTCCCGTCCCGTCGATGCCGTCACCGCAGGTGCGGCGGGTGCTGCTGGTGTCACTGGTCCGAATGCGCGGACCGCCGTGATGACCCGGTCCACCTCGTCGTCCGTCATGGCGGGCCACAACGGGAGCCGGACGAGACGCTCGGCGAACCGGACCGCGTGCTGCGGCTCGGTGACCACTCTGCCGTAGCGCCGACCCGCAGCGCTCGAGTGCAGCGGCACGTAGTGGAAGGCGGCACCGACACCGTGCGCTTGGAGGTGCAGCAGGAGCTCCTGCTGCACCTGCGCATCCGGGAGCAGGAGGAAGAACAGGTGCGCGGCGTGCACGCCACCGGGTGGGTCCATGAGTGTCGCGCCGCGATCGTGCGCCCACTCGGCGAGTTCGGCCGCGTAGCGGTCCCAGATGCGGTGCCGATGCCCCTGGATGACGTCGAACTCGCGGAGCTGGGCGTCGAGGACGGCGGCGTTGAGCTCGCTCGGCAGGTAGCTCGACCCGAGGTCCGCCCAGCTGTACTTGTCGACCTGCCCGCGGAGGAACTGTGCGCGATCGGTCCCTTTCTCGCGCATGATCTCCGCGTGCAGCAGGACGGTCTCGTCGGAGATGAGCAGGGCACCGCCCTCGCCGCAGTGCACGTTCTTCGTGTCGTGGAAGCTCTGGGCCGCCATCGCTCCGACCGTGCCGAGGCGGACACCGTCGCCCGCGACCCCGAGGCCGTGCGCGTTGTCCTCGAGCAGGTGCAGCCCGTGCTCGGCCGTGAGCTGCTGGAACGCCGGCACGTCCACGGGGACGCCGCCGTAGTGCATGACGGAGATCGCCCGCGTGCGTGGTCCGATGGCGTCGGCGACGTGCTGGGGATCAAGGTTGCCCGTCACCGGGTCGCTGTCGACGAAGACGGGCGTCGCACCGGCGAGGACCACCGCGTTCGCCGCCGACGGGAAGGTGAAGGTCGGCAGGATGACCTCGTCGCCGGGACCGACGCCGATCAGGCGGGTCATCATCTCGAGCGCATGGGTCCCCGAGGTGGTCAGGAGCACGTGCGGCGCGCCCGTGACGTTCCGGAGGCGCTCGGAGGCCGACGCGGTGAAGACTCCGTCGCCATGGACGTGGTCTCCGGCGAGGACGTGTTCGAGCTGTTCGAGCTCACCGGCCGCGCGGAAGGGCTTCGACAGCGGGATCCGCTGCGCGAGGGAGACCTCGACCATCAACGGCCACCGAGGGCCAGGGCCGTGACGAACGCGCCGGCGAGGACCACCAACAGGATGACGCCGACGGTCGCGAGGATCCCGATGCCGACGGTCGGAGCGTCGTCAACGCCGGTCCGGCGGCGCGTGCCGCTCCCCTGTCGTGACCTCACGTGACGTCCCCCATGCGTACTCCCCCATCGTCCGTCCGACATCGTCGATGCCGGACGCGCCAGGTACCGCTCCACGGGACCAAGCGATTCAGTCTCCGCCTCGGCGGGCGCGGTCCACATCCTGCTGCGGGCTATTCCACCCCCGCCACCTGGCGGGTTCAGCCTCCCCACCGTCGCCGCCCGGTTCCCCGGACTCGTAGGGTGAGAGTCGAGCTGAGGAGGACACCGTGATCGGAGTGGCCATCGTCGACGACGAGGCGTTGGTACGGTCCGGATTCGAACTCATCCTGGGTGCCGTCGAGGACATCGAGGTCGTCGCCTCGGTCGACGGGGTCGACGCCGTGGAGGCGATCCGCTCGAGCCGTCCCGACGTCGTGCTCCTGGACGTCCGCATGCCAGGGCGCAACGGGCTCGACATCCTCGACGAACTGCAGACCTGGGACGACCCACCCGTCGTCGCGATCCTGACCACCTTCGACTCCGACGACTACATCGCACGCGCCCTCCGCAGTGGCGCCGCGGGGTTCCTCGTGAAGGACACGGACCCGGAGCAGCTCCCCATGCTGCTCCGATCCCTCTCCGCGGGCGGCATCGTGCTGTCCCCGCAGGTGTCCCGGACGCTCGTCGGCGGATTCGCCCGCGCCGCCGACCGCGAGGCGGCGAAGCGACTGTCCGGGCTGACGGGCCGCGAACAGGAGGTGCTCGCGGCGCTCCGGACCGGTGCGTCCAACTCTGAGATCGGCGAGGTACTGCACCTCAGCCGCGCCACCGTGAAGGACCACGTGAGTGCGATCCTCGGCAAACTCGAGGTGACGACCCGACTCGAAGCCGCCATCATCGCCGAGCGTGCCGGGGTCCGCGGCGACGAGGCGGCCCCGCGGTGAAGCCGCGCTCCCGGCTCTGGTCGGTCCTCCTCGAACTCGCCCTCATCGCGGCGGCGGCCGTCGAGAGCCTGACGACGCTCGAGTGGGCGACCCCCTGGGAGTCCGGCCTGGCGATCGCCGCTGCCGTCGGCCTGGTCTTCCGGCGACGCTGGCCGTGGCTGTCGCTCCTCCTGGCTGTGCCGGCCTTCACCCTCAACCTCGCCACCCTCGCCGGCTTGGCATCGCTCTTCTCCGTCGCGGTGCGGGAACGGCGACGCTGGCGGCTCGTCACGACGGGCGCCGTGGTCTTCGTCCTCGCCGCGGTGCCGTGGTGGGGGTGGACGTCGCCCAACTACACGATCCTCTCCATGGTGTACGCCGCGCTCTACGCTGCGGCACCGATCGCCTTCGGCCTGCTCGTGCGCACCCGCCGCGAGCTGTTCGACCGCATCCGCGACCTCGAACAGGTCCGACGCAGCGAGCGGGCGCGCATCGCCTCCGATGTCCTCGTCGAGGAGCGCACGCGCATCGCCCGGGAGATGCACGACGTCGTCTCCCACCAGGTCAGTCTGATCGCCGTCCAGGCCGGCGCGATCCAGGTGCAGACCGAGGAACCCGGGACGAAGCGGATGGCGGTGACGATCCGTTCGCTCGCGTCGCGCACGCTCGACGAGCTGCGGGACATGGTGACACTGCTGCGCGCGGAGACCGGACACGCGCCGCTGGCCCCGCAACCGACGGTCGACGACCTCGCCCGGTTGATCGCGGAGAGCGGCATCGCCGTCACCTCCGCCATCGAGTTGCCGGACGGCCTCCCCGCACCGTTGCAGCGTGCGATCTACCGGACGGTGCAGGAGGGGCTGACGAACGCGCGCAAGCATGCGCCGGGCGCCGCGGTCGACGTGCGCGCGGAAGCCTCCGCCGACGAGGTCACCGTGGTCATCCGGAACGCCCGCCCCGCACGCGCGTCGGACAGCTCGTGGTCGTCCGCGGGCCACGGCCTCGTCGGCTTGAGCGAACGCGCCGAACTCCTGAACGGGTCCCTCCTCACCGAGGACGCGCCGACCCGGTTCACCCTGACGTTCCGCGCGCCCTACTGAGGCTCAGGGTCACTGAGGCTCAGGGTCACTGAGGCTCAGGGTCGGAGGTCCGCTTCATCGCCGAAGAGCGGCGTCTGGAACCGACGCTCGAAGCGCACGATGCAGCCGGTGCCCCGCACGAGCTCGTAGGCCTCGATGCACTCCGGATCCGTCGTCGCGGCGATGCGGTACTGCTCGTACGCGGCGAGCGACGGGAAGCTGAACAGCGCGAACGCCTCGTCGTTGTCGCCCTCCGCGGGGAGGAAGTAGCCGTGGTGGTCGCCACCGAGCCGGTTCACGAGGCGGATCCAGCGCCGCCCGTACTCGGTGAAGGTGTCGAGCTGCTCGGGGTCGATCTGGTAGCGGAGGTGGATGGTGATCATGGGTCCAGTCTGGCCGGTCAGCCGGTGGCGACGAACACCGTCCCGTCCGCGGACACGGTCACCGGCTCCGGGCCCGGCGAGACGAACACCGCCGCACCGCGTTCGAGCACCAACGCGTCCGGACCCTGCTCGACGCGCGCGGTACCGGCGGTCACGACGATCACGGCCGCCCTGCCGCGAGCGAGGTCGCCCGCCGTCCCCCGGTCGACCTTGACGAGTTCGAAGTCGTCGACCGGCACCGGGTAGACGAGCCCGCCCTCCGGCCGGACGACCGGCTCGACGAACGGGACCGGCACCGGTTCGAACTCGAGGACGGCGAGCAGTTCCGGGACGTCGACGTGTTTCGGCGTCAGCCCGCCACGGAGCACGTTGTCGCTTGAGGCCATGACCTCGACCCCGAAACCGGAGAGGTAGGCGTGGATGTTGCCCGCGGGCAGGAACAACGCCTCGCCCTCCTGCAATGAGACGAGGTTGAGGAGCACCGCGACGACGATTCCCGGGTCACCCGGATACTCCTCGGCGAGTTGCCGGACGAGCTCGCGCTCGGCCGCCCAGGGCCGGTGACCGGTGTCGGCACGCGCGGCCGACACGACGGCGGCGACCACGCCGGGCGTCCGCCGTTCGAGCACCGCCCGCACAGTGTGTTCCAGACCGGCGTCGAGCAGCTGCCCCGCCAGTGTCTCGAGCACCCGCCGGTCGGTCCCCTCGACGAGGCCGGCGAGGTGGACGAGCAACGCCTGCGACCGGTCGGTCGCACGGAATCCGCACAGTGCACGGAAGCCGTCCTGGAGGGCGACGATGATCTCCGGCTTGTGCGAGGCGTCCTTGTAGTTCCGGTGCGGTGCGTCCCGGGGCACGCCCCGGCGCTCCTCATCCGCGAACCCGGCCCTGGCGCGGTCGGGGGTGGGGTGGACCTGGAGGGACAAAGGACCAGCCGCGGCCAGGAGCTTGAGCAGGAAGGGCAATCGGTCCCGTCCACCCAGGGCCGCGTCGGGGTCCGAAGCGATCCAGTCGTTGAGGCTCGCGGGGCCGCCCTCCTCCGCGTCGACGAGGGTGGTCACGCTGTCGGGGTGCGCCCCGAGCCAGAGCTCGGCCTGGGGCGAACCGTCGGCCGGCACACCGAATAGCTCCGGGATGGCCGTCGTCGAACCCCACGCGTACCGTCGGGGGTCGCTCGTGATGCGGTGCAGGGTCATCCGTGCACCCGCCGACGACCGCGGAACAGCAGCAGACCGCCGAACGCCAGCAGGGCGAGCGCACCGATGATCCAGGGTGCGGCCTCCAGGCCGGTGCGGGCGAGGTCGCCCGCGGGAGCGTCGGTGACGCCGGTGCCCGATCCGCCGACCTCGCCGGTGCCAGGCTGCCCGGTGCCCGGTTGTCCCGTACCCGGCTCGCCCGTGCCCGGTCCCGGGTCCACCGCAGCGACGATCGTGGTGACGTCGTCGACCAGCAGCGTGCCGGTCCCCTCGCCACCGAGGTAGAACCCGATCTGGGTGACGGAGGTGGGGTCGAACGCCGCCTCACCCGCCCACGCCGGCGGGGCGAAGTCCGAGAACGGGATCTCGACCAGCTGCCAGCCTTCGCCCACGATGGGCGCGATCGTCTCCCAGTACGTCCCACGCGTCACGAACTGGACGGTGACGTCGTCGCCCGGCGTCCCCTGCACCCAGAGCTCGAGCCCGCTGTACCCCCACCAGTCCTGCGGCGTCTGGAAGGTCCGGACGACACCGGCGTAGCCGGGACCGGCGAGGTCGTAGGCGGCCGACATCGCCTGCGACCCCGAGTCGGGGTTGCTCGTGAGCGTCGGCGTGATCGCTCCGCCGCCCGTGTTGCGCACATAGGCGGCTTGGAGTGCGGCGTCGTCGGGGTAGGACTCGAAGTCCTCCACGACGAGCGGCTCGCTCGGGAGGGCCTTCATGAGGAAGTCGGAGGCTCCCGTGCTCGTGGCGGTCGTCCCGGCCCCGTTGACCGCGGACACCGACCACCAGTACCGCTCCCCCGGGGCGAGGGACACCGACGGGGTGACGGAGGTGGTCGCGACGCCGTCGACGACGACGACCGGGTTCTCGAGATCGGCCTGCGGGGAGAGCGTGAAGCGGTAGTACGCCGCGCCGGCCGACGGCTCCCAGCTGAAGGTCGGCGTCGCCGTCACGTCGACGGTGCCCGGTACGGGCGACGTCGAACCGAACGCCGCGGGCGGTCCGCTCGGGGCGTCCACCGCCGACCAGATGGTGGCCCGCGACAGCGTCGCGCCCGCGGCGAGGGTCACCCGCAGGTACGGGCCGACGAGGTCGCGTGCGACCACCGCGCCGCCGACGCCGGCCTCGGTCGCCGCGGTCTGCCAGGTCGAACCGTCGGCGCTGGACTCGACGACGACCGACCCGGAGACCGCGAACGCCGCCGCCGACAGTCGGTCCTGCTTCCAGGTGACGCTCGCACCGTCGGCGACCGCCGTCACGCTCGTCCCGTCGGCACGGGGCGTGATCGCCAGGTCGTCGTGCGCTTCGGTCAGCAGCCAGGACTCGAGCGGGTCGACGAACACGCGGGTGTCGGTCTCGGTCGCAACCGGGTCCGACAGATCGGCGACCGCGCCGGCCGCGTCGAGGGCGACCACCCGGTAGACGGCGCCCGCAGGTGATCCGAAGTCCGTCGCCGATCCCGCGTCGGCGGCGAGGACACCCGTGTCGACCGGCGTCCAAGCCGTTCCGTCGAGCGAGCGTTCGACACGGTACGAGACCGCACCGCCGGCACCACGCCACCGGACGGTGTTGATGCCGTTCGCCCGGTCGATCGCCGTGATGAGCGGCGTCCCGACGGCGGGAGCGGCCGGAACGGCACCGATCCCGGCGGCGTAGGCGGTGATCGCGGAGACCCGGGCGCGCTCGGCGTCGGTCGCACCGGGAGCGTGGATCGTGAAGCCGTCGTCGTGCGGCACAAGCCCGCCACGGTCGTTGTTGCCGAACAGCGACCAGAACAGCATGCCGGTCACGTTCGGGTCGGCGACGAGCGGTTCGAGGAGCGCCGGGCTCGCAGCCGTCGAGGCGTACTCGCCGGCCAGGTAGACCTTGCCGGCGGCGGTGACCGTCGCCGCGTCCGCGGAGACGCGTGCGGCGGTGGGCGGGTAATAGTGCACGTCGACGATGTCGAGCCCCGGCGCGGCGAGCGTGTCCGGATCGATGTCGAACCGACGTCCGGCCGCCACGAGCTGCTGCGGGGCGCGTTCCTTGATGAATGCGACCTGCCGGTCGATCCAGGGCGCGGTCATCCCCTCCAACTCGTTCCCGAGTTCCCACGCCATGATCGTCGGGTCCTCGGTGTACCGGACGCCGGTGAGCGCGTTCGTCCGCTGGAGGATCGCGTCGACGTACGCCTGGTAGGCGGCGATCGGACGCTCGTCGGTGTAGAAGTCGGCGGACGACAGGCCGTAGGGCGTCGTGAAGTCGCGATGCCCGCCGTGGTAGTACTCCCACTCGTCGGTGAGCGGGAGGACGAGCCGGATCCCGAGTTTGCCCGCGTAGGCGATGGCGAAGTCGATCGTGGCGAACGCCTCCTCGTTCATCTGCCCGAGGGCCGGCATGATGGCGAGCGGGTTCGCGCCGTCCTGACCGGTCGAGGTCATCATGTGCGTCCGGACGACGGTCGAGCCCATCCGTGCCGCCGCGTCGAGGGTGTCGGCGATACGGAAGGCGGTGGGGTAGTCGACCCCGCCCACGTTCTCGTCGAGACCGAGCCAGTAGATGTTCGGTCCGCTGAAGCGGAAGGTCTCGCCGTCGAGCACGAGCCGGGAGCCGTCACGCTCGACGAACGAGGTGTTGAGCGACGTCCAGTCGGTGGGCGCAGCGGCGGCGGGGGTCGCGAGCGCCGGGAGCAGCGCGGCGGTGACGGCCGCGGCGAGTACGCCCGCCGCGAGACGTCCTCGGGCGCTGCGACGGGGGTGGTGCGGATCGGTGGTGCGGTTCATCGTGCCAGGCTCCTTCGTCTGGGATGGTGCATCAGGTCGTTCGCCGGGAGGCCGAGAGCCTCCGGTCGGTGGATGAGTGCTGCGGCGCCGAGGATCGGTCCGCCGCCGTCGAGGGCGGAACCCGTGACGACCACGTCGGCGGCGTAGTCGAGCACGATGGCCTCCTGCACCGCGGCGCGGACGAGGTCGAGGTAGTCGGGGCTGACGGCGGTGAACCCGCCGCCCACGGCGACCGCTTCGAGGTCGAGGAGGGTCGCGGCGCTGGCGATGGCCTGGCCGACCGCCGTGGCCGAGCGCACGACGGCCGCACGGGCGATCGGGTCGCCGGTGGCCGCCGCGACGGCGAGTTCCTCCCCGGTGCGCCCGTCCCAGCCCATGGACCGGGCCCAGGCGACGCTCCGCGGACCGGAGGCGATGCGTTCCAGGGTCGCGTCGTCGGCGGACGTCCGCGCGTCCCGCGAGGCGATCTGCACCTGACCGATGTGGCCGGCGTTGCCGCTGCGGCCCGCGATCAGGCGGCCGTGCAGGATGATCCCACCGCCGACCCCGGTCGAGACGATCATCGCCATCGAGTTCTCGGTGCCACGCGTCGCTCCGAGCCAGTGCTCGGCGAGGGCGATGCAGGTGCCGTCGAGCCGGACCACCACGGGGGCGTCGGGCAGGAGCCGGCCGACGTGCCCGCGCAGATCGAAGCCGCGCAGCTGCGGCAGGTTCTTGGGGCTGACCGTCCCGCGCTCCAAATCGACCGGGCCGGCGGAACCGATGCCGACGCCGACGAGCGCCGACCCGTCCGGCAGGTGTGCGACCGAGGCGAGGACGACCCGGTCGACGGCGTCCTCAAGCGCCCGGCGCCCGGCATCGGGCCCGGTCGGCGCCCGATGCGCGCTGCCCTCGACCACGACGCCTTCGGCCGTGACGAGTGCCGCCTCCACTTTGGTACCGCCGAGGTCGACCGCGAGCGCGATCGATCCCGACGGGTCCTGCCTCCCGGTCATGTCCGCCAGGGTCACCGCGCCCAGTCCTCGACCAGCTGGTTCGCCGTGCGGACGACCCGCCTCGACCGGAGCTCGTCCTCGCCGAGTTCGGCTTCGGTCCGCACGCGGAACGTCACGCGCTCACCCGGCAGGAGCGTCACGAGCTGGTCGTCGACGACGGCGGCCGGGTCGACCTTGTCCACGAGCAGGGTGAGGTCGCGCAGGAAGGACTCCGCCGCGACGGTCACGGCGTACCCGCCCTCCTCGCGAGCGATCTCGATGCTGAGGCGTGGAGCGGGGAGCGCAGACACGCGAGCCTCGGCGAAGAACCAGAAGCCGCGTTCGGCACCGAGGGTGGCGACGAGCACCTCGTCGGTCGTCGATCCCGCGACCGCGACCGCTTCGGGGATCTCGACGAGCGTCGAGGAGCGTCGGTCCAGGTCGACCGGGACCCGCACGGAGGCCAGTTCCGTCCCGTCGAACCGGAGGCGTCGGATGACGAGCTCGTCCGCCCAGGCGTCCGGTCCGTCGTTGAGGACGGCGACCACGAGGCCTTCGCCACGCGGTTGGACGGTCACGAGGCGATCGGCGTAGACGTGCTTGAGCGCATAGAGCAGTGGCTTGGCGCGCTCGTCGCCGTCGACGGCGGCCCAGGAGGTCACGGGCCAGCAGTCGTTCAACTGCCAGACGATCGATCCCATGCAGCGCGGGCTCCAGGACCGGAAGTGCTCGATCGCCACCGTCACCGCGTTCGCCTGGTTGAGCGACATCGCCCAGTGCCAGTCCTCGGTGTCGTCCGGGAGCGGCAGGTGGGCGACGAGTCCGTCGGTCAGCTTGTCGTTGCCGTCGATCGCCTTCTGGTGGTGGATCATGCCGGGCGACTCCGGCGTGAGCGGCGAGTCCGAGATGGCCCGCCCGATCGTCGACCACGTCGCCGGCCCCTGCCAACCGAACTCGGCCACGAAGCGCGGCGAGACGTCGCGGTAGGCGGGGTAGTCGACGCGGTTCCACAGCTCCCACAGGTGCACGGATCCGTGGTCCGGGTCGTTGGCCGGGATGTCCGGCGTCCCCGACCAGGGGCTGCCCGCGGTGTAGTTGCCGGCCGGGTCGAGCTCGGCGACGAGCCGCGGCAGCAGGTCGAGGTAGTAGCCCATGCCCCAGGTGCGGCCCTGGACGCGCTTCTCCCAGCCCCACTCCTCGAAGCCCCAGATGTTCTCGTTGTTGCCGTTCCAGAGCACGAGGCTCGCGTGCGGCATGATGCGCGTGATGTTGTCGCGCGCCTCCGCCTCGACCTCACTCCACAGCGGTTCCTCCTCGGCGTAGGCCGCACAGGCGAAGAGGAAGTCCTGCCACACCATGATCCCGCGCTCGTCGCAGAGTTCGTAGAAGTCGTCGGACTCGTAGTAGCCGCCACCCCAGATGCGGAGCAGGTTGAGGTTCGCGAACTCGGCCTGGTCCATCCGGCGCGCGAGCCGGGCGCGGTCGACGCGGGTCACGAAGGCGTCGTCGGGGATCCAGTTGGCGCCGCGCACCCACACGGCCTCACCGTTCACGACGAAGCGGAACGAGGTGCCCTCGGCGTCGGGTTCGAGTTCGACGGCGACGGTCCGGAAGCCGATCCGCTTCGACCACTCGCCGAGGCGTGCCTCGTCCTGCCCGAGCGCGACGTCGAGGTCGTACAGCGGCTGCTCGCCGTAGCCGCGTGGCCACCACAGCTCGGCGTCAGGGACAGTGAGCTCGACGACGGCGGAACCGGCACCGGCCGGGAGCACGACCTCGGCGTCCACGCCGGCGACCGTGGCCGAGAGCGCCAGGGCGACATCACCGTCGCCGGCGCGTTCCACGTCGACGTGCACGGCCACCCGGCCCTGGCCGCCGTCGACGGTCACGACCGGACGCACCGAGGCGAGCCGGGCCGTCGACCAGGACTGCAGACTCACGGGCTTCCAGAGGCCGGAGGACGCGGCGTCGAGCCCCCAGTCCCAGCCGAAGTTGCAGGCGGCTTTGCGGATGGCGTTGAACGGGTGGGAGTAGGTGTGCGGGCGGTAGCCGATCTCGAGGCTCGCGACGTCGGCGGCTGCGACGGGCGACGCGAAGTGCACGACGAGGTCGTTCTCGCCCTCGCGGAGGACGGCGCCGACGTCGATGCGGTAGGTGCGGTGCTGGTTCCGCGTGGTCGCGACGACCGAGCCGTTCACCGTGACCGTGGCGACGGTGTCGAGTCCCTCGAACACGAGGTCGTGCCGCTCGTGGCCGTCCGGCTCCCAGGCGAAGGTGGTGCGGTACTCCCAGTCCGTCGATCCGATCCACGTCACGAGGTGCTCGTTGCGGTCGAGGAAGGGGTCGGGGATGAGCCCTGCGTCCAGGAGGTCCGTGTGCACGAGGCCGGGCACCGTCGCGGGGACGCTCGTCCCGACGAAGGCCTCGGGGACCGCACCGCCGACCGCACGCAGACTCCACCCCTCGTGCAGGAGGCGGGTGGTCAGGGGACGGACGGTGGCGGTGTCGATGATGCTCACTTGGTTGCTCCAGAGGTCAGGCCGTTGTAGATGTATCGCTGCAGGAAGAGGAAGGCGACGAGCGTCGGGATGATCACGAGGATCGTCCCGGCCGCGATGATCTGCCACTGGGCGCCGAACGGTCCCATGAACCGGAACAGCGAGGTGGAGATCACCCCCAGGTCCTGCGACGGCATGTACAGGAAGGGGATGTAGAACTCGTTGTAGATGGCGATGCCCTTGATGATCACGACCGTCGCGACGGCGGGTTTCAGCAGCGGGAGGATGATGCGCCAGTAGATCGTGAAGCGGTTCGCACCGTCGAGCATCGCGGCCTCGTCGAGGGACACCGGGATCGACTGCATGAACTGCAGGAAGATGTAGATCGCGACGATGTCGGTCCCCATGAACAGCAGGATCGCGGCGCCGCGGGTGTTGAACAGTTCGAGCGCCGAAACGACCTGGAACGTGGCCACCTGCGTGGTCACCGACGGGACGAGCGTCGCGAGCAGGAACAGCCCCATGACGAGCTTCCGGCCGCGGAACCGGAACCGGTCGAGCGCGTACGCCGACATGGTGCCGATCAGGATCGTCCCGGCGACGGAGACGAGCAGGATGATCGCGGTGTTGAGGAAGCCCGTGACCATGCCGCCCTGATCGAACGCGACGACGAAGTTGTCGAAGTTGAACCAGTTCGACGGCGGGGTGAGCGGGCCGGTCGTCCGCTGCTCGCGGTCGGTCTTGAACGCGAGCATGAAGATCGTGGCGAGGGGGACGACGGCGAAGAGGCTCGCGATGATGAGCGAGGCGTACTTGATCGTCGTCGCGGTGAGGGCTCCGGCGCCCTGCGGACGCTTCGGCCCGCGCCTCGTCCGCCGCAGCGGGGTGCGGGGCTCGGGAGCGGACGCGGAGACCGGTCGGTCGGTGGTGGCGGTCACGACTCGCCTCCCTTCTCGTCGGGGAACACCCGGCGTTGGACGAAGGTGATGATGAGGACGATCAGCAGCAGCACGACGGCCATCGCCGACGCCAGCCCCACCTTGGAGAACTTGAAGGCCGTGTTCACGGTCTGGATCACGAAGGTCTCGGAGCCGTTGGCACCGCCGGTCATGATGTACGGCATCTCGAAGGCGGACAGAGCGCCGGCGATCGCCAGGATGAACGACAGGCCGAGGATGCGCCGGATGCTCGGCAGGATGATGAAGCGGAACTTGTGCCACGAGTTGGCACCGTCGAGGTCGGCGGCCTCGTACTGCTCCGACGGCACCGACTGGATGGCGCCGAGGAAGAGCACGAAGTTGAGGCCCATGTACCGCCAGACCGAGGTCGCCGCGAGGGACGCGTTCACGAAGGACGGGTCGCCCAACCATTGCGGGGTGTCCTGCACGCCGACCGCCGCGAGCAGGGCGTCGAGGGTGCCGCCGGGTCGGAGGAAGTAGAGGAAGACCAGACCGATCGCGACCCCGTTGATGAGGTACGGGAAGAAGATGACGCCCTTGAAGAGGTTCTTGAAGCGGGTGCGGAAGCTCAGCAGCGTGGCCAGGTAGAGGGCCAGGACGAGCTGGGCGACGGCACCGACGAGGTAGTACAGGCTGACGAAGAAGACCTGGAAGATCTCCGGCTTCGTGAAGATCTGCACGAAGTTGTCGATGCCGACGAACTCCTGCTCGGGCTCCAGGCCGTCCCACGAGGTGAGGCTGTACCAGAACATGTTCGCGACCGGCACGTAGGTGAGCACGATCAGGAAGGCGAGCGGCACCAGCAGGAAGAGCCAAGGGGTGACGCGCGAGCCGGTGGCCTTCGGCGGTCTGCCCGGCCGCAGTGTGCGCGCGCGGCGTGGATGGTTCGTCACCACCGCTCGGGTGGCGGGTGACGCTCCCTGGACTGTGACCATGTTCGTTGCCTTCGATTCGCTGGAGTGGGTGGGTGGCGCCCGGGCCCGCCGGACCGGAGGTCCGCTGAGGGGGTTCGTGGGCCCGGGCGCCGGTCGGGTGCTACTCGGCGACGTCGGCGCGGGCTGCCGCCCAGCGCTCGTTCAGGTCGGCGAAGGCGCTCTCCTTGTCGCCGTCGGCGGCGCCGCGGGCGATGTCGATGAGCTTCTGGCGGTAGGTGTTGCCGAAGAGGTCGATCTCGGCGGCGTTCGCGATGTCGTTGATCACGGCCTCTTTGCCGACCGGGTCGGGAGCGAGCTCCAGGTAGGTGACACCGAGGTCGGCGAAGTCGGACAGCGTGTCGGGTGCCGGGTCGCTGATGACCGGGCTGATCGCACCCTGGCTGGCGGCGAAGCCGGACTCGTTCGTGAACCAGTCGATCCACGCCTTCGCGGTCGCCTTGTTCTTGGAGTACTTGCTGACCGCCAGGAACTTGTCGGAGGCGGTGACGGAGGTGAAGCCCTCGTCGGTCTTCCACGGCATCGGCCAGAAGCCGATGACGTCGCGGGACTCGCCGGCCTTCTCTGCGGCGTCCTGCATCTGCGAGACGGCCCACGAGCCGAGGACCATCGAACTGATCTCACCGGAGGCGAGCAGGTTCTTCGACTCCTCCCAGTTGGTCGTCGTGGGGTCGGGTTCGCTCAGACCGGCGGCGACGGTGTCGAAGAGGAGACCGTCGATGTTGTACTGGTCGTTGCCCTCGGTCCACGGGCTGTCGGTCGCGATCATCTCGGTGCGGACCTTCGGGCCCTGCACCGCTCCGAGGTTGCCCTCGAGCGTCGCGAGCGGCCAGCCGTCCTTGTAGTTCGTGTAGTACGGGATCGAACCGGTGGCCTTGATCTTCTCGAGCGCGGCCAGGTACTCCTCCTCGGTTGCCGGGGGCTCGGTGATGCCGGCCTTCGTCCAGACGTCGCGGTTGAAGACGTAGCCCATGGCGGACCCGAAGGTCGAGACGCCGTAGGCCGTCCCGTCGAAGGAGGCCTCGTTCGCGAAGCGGTAGGTCTTGGACTGCTCCTCGGTGCTGCCGAGCGGCTCGAAGAAGTTGGCGTACTGGTCCTTCGTGACGTTCGAGGACGGGATGAGGAGCACGTCGCCGTAGTCCTTCGAGTTGAGGCGGATCTTGGCGTCGCCCTCGTAGTCGGTCAGGGCTTCGAACTTGACCGTGGTGCCGGGGTACTGCTTCTCGAACTCCTTCGCGTAGTCCTTGAAGGTGGTGTCGACGAGGTCGGTGCGGTTGGTGAGGACGGTGATCTCACCGTTCGGCTTACCGTCGTCGTTGGCGGCACCGCCGGAGCAGCCGCTGAGGACGAGTGCCGCGGCGGCAGCCGTCGCGGCGAGGCCGATGATCGGTCTCCGGGACATGGGAACTCCTTCGTTCGTGGGGGCGAAGGGCCGGGTCGCCTCCTCGCTCGTTGTCCAGCATCGTCTGCCGTCCCGCGTACGTCAAGACTAAACATTATTAATTTATATAACAACTCGGTCACAGGAAGCCAGGGCCACCGGCCGCTCGGCGCGACTCAGACGGCCGGGGCGATCCCCGAGGTGGAGCGCTCGATGACCACGGCATGTGGGGCCTCGCGAGTGGTGCCCACACGACCGGCGAGCAGCTCCAAGAGCTCCTCGCCCGCCATCTCACCGATGCGCTGGACGTCGTGACTGAGCGCCGACATCGGCGGGTCGGACAGCTGGCACTGCGACGAGTCGTCCCACGCGACGATCGACAGGTCGTCGGGGACGCGCAATCCGGCCTCCTGTACGGCCTGCAAGCCGCCGAGCGCCATGACGTCGCTGTCGAAGACGACCGCCGTCGGTCGCGGGTCCTGTGCGAGCAGCGCCTGCATGGCCTGGACACCGGACGCCCGGGAGTAGTCGCCGCCGATCGAGACGGTGTCCACCTCGGGCAGGTCGGAGGCGAGGGTGAACGCCTCCATGCGCGAGAGCGTGTGGGTGAGTTCGCGCGGACCGGTGACGTGCGCGAGCCGCCGGTGCCCGAGGGAGACGAGGTGGTCGACGGCCTCGTGCATCGTGACCGCGTCGTTGGTCCAGACGGCCGGCAGCCCCTGCGCCGTCGTCGGTGCGCCGATCACGATCGCGGGGATGCCCGAGCGCTCGACGAAGGCGACCCGCTCGTCGTCGTCGATGAGGTCCACGAGGATGACGGCGCTCACCGTGCCGTCCCGCTGCCAGCGTCCGAGCTGCAGCAGCTCCTCCTCGCGCGTCGGCAGGACGCGCAGCAGCACCGACAGGCCGTGCGGGCGGACCACGCGATCGATGCCCGCGATGAGCTCGTGGTAGAACGGCTCAGCCCCGTAGATCTCCGAGGCACGGAACAGCGTGAGGCCGATCGGCCGGGGCTGCGCGATAGTCTGTTCGGCGTCGAGACCCATCGGGACGCGGCCTTTCGTGAGGAGTGGTCGTGTGGCCCTCACATTACGCGCTCGACGATCGCCGGGAGGGACAGATGGCCAGACGCGAGTCCGTGCAGTCGGGCCCCGGTAGCCAGGCGCTCATCGTCGACCTCATCCGCTCGGCCGGCACGATCAGCCGCACGGAGCTCACCGAGGCGACCGGCCTGACCCAACCGTCGATCTCCAACATCGTGCGTCGACTCATCGAGGACGGGCTCGTCCGCGAGACCGGCCGCGCAGCACCCCGAGGCGGGAAACCGCGGACCCTCCTCGAGATCAACGCGAGTGCGAAGTACGGGATCGGCGTGCAGCTCGGGTTCGAGTCGATCACGCTCGTCGCCACCGACGTCCGTGGTGGCGTGGTCGGCCGGCAGCTCGTCGACGGCGCGGGATCGGCCACGCCGGAGCAGGTGACCGATCGCCTCGTGACGCTCTACCGCGACTTCGTCGCCGGGGTGGGGCTCGTGGCGCCGTCGATAGCCGGGGTCGCGGTCGTCGCACCCGGGCCGATCGCCCAGCTCGGCGGGGTGCTGCTCGGGCCACCGACGCTCGTCCGCTGGGACGACTTCCCCCTGCAGCAGGCGTTGCAGGAGAGCCTCGACGTGCCGGTGGTCGTCGACAACGACGCCGCCGCCGCGGCCGTCGGCGAGTTCTGGAGCCGCCAGGTCTCGCGGACGGAGTCGTTCGCCTGCGTCTACATGGGCACCGGCATCGGCGCCGGTATGGTGCTGGGCGGTGCGCTCTACCGCGGTTCGAGTTCGAACGCGGGTGAACTCGGTCACATCAGCATCGAGGTCGACGGTGTCCCCTGCCACTGCGGCAACCGCGGTTGTCTGGAACGGTACGCGGCACCGGCGGCCGTGATGGCCGCCGCCGAAGCGGTGCGGGACCGTCTCGACGGCCTGGGGCTCGGCTTCGCACCGGAGACCCTCAGCCGTGACTTCGACCAGCTCGCCCGGGCGGCCGTCAGCGGTCACGAGGTGGCGCTCGGCCTCATCCGGTTCTCGGCCGACCGGGTCGCCGCAGCCACGGTGACGCTCGCGAATCTGCTCGATCTCGACCGACTCGTCCTCGCCGGCCCCGGCATGGCGGTCGCCGGTTCGCTCTACGCCCGCGCCATCAGGGAACGGCTCGAGGAACGGTTCTTCGCCCGCCGGGCCCACCCGATCGTGGTCGAGCTCTCCGCCAACCCGCGCGACGCGGCCGCCATCGGTGCCGCGTCACTCGTCCTGCAGGGCACGATCGCCCCGGGTCACGGTCCGGCGCTCACCCGCTGAGGCGCGGTGACACAGGCACAGCGGCGCTGAGCGTCCGGCCCGTCAGCCGCGCGGGGTGTCCTGCCAGGTGTAGACGTCGAGCTCGACCGCCTCGATGGCCGCCCACAGGCTGTCGTCGATGGGCACGGCGGCGAGGTCGAGCGTGCGCGTGTAATCCTCGAGCCGTTCCATGCCGACGATCGTCCCGGTGATACGCGGGTCGCGGAGCGACCACTGCAGCGCGGCGGCGGCGAGTGGCACTCCTGCCTCGTCGCACACGCTGCCGATCCGATCGACGGCTCGGAGCATCGCCTCGGGGGCGGTGCCGTAGGCGTACCGCGTGGTCCGTACGGGCCAACTGGTGAGCAGGCCTCCGCCGTAGGGCGCGGCGTTCAGGACACCGAGCCCCGCCTCGGCGGCCAACGTGAGCAGCGCATCCGCCGACCGGTCGACGAGCGTGAACCGGTTGTGTGTGATCACGGACTGGAAGTGGCCGGTGCCGACGAACCGCGCGAGCAGCTCGGCCGGACCGCCGGATATCCCGAGCGCGCCGATCAGGCCTTCCTCGCGCGCCGCCACGAGCGCGGCGACCGGGCCGTCGTCGGCCATCGCGAGCTCCCAGGTGGTGTTCTCGGGATCGTGCAGGTACACCATCGGGAGGTGGTCGACGCCGAGCCGTTCCATGCTCTGTTCGAGCGACCGACGCATCTGCGGTGCGGAGAAGTCGTCGGTCCCCGGCTCGCGGTCCGCCTTCGTCTGCACCCGGAGCCGTCCGGCCTCGTCACCGAGCCGGGCGAGCACCTGGGCGATGCGCCGCTCGCTGTCGCCGAAGCCGTAGTTGTTGGCCGTGTCGATCGTGGTCACGACGCCGTCGCCCGCCATCGCGGCGGCGAGCTCGAGGCTCTCCTCCGGTGACGAGCCCGAGCCGTCCTCCCGACGACGCCAGCCTGCGGCACCCGCGATGATCGGGCTCACCGTCACACCCGTGTCTCCGAGGGGCCGTTGCTCGACGAGGGCCGAGATCCGCTCCGTCATGGTCATCCTTTCAATCCACCGCTGATGAGGTCGAGCTTCCAGAACCGCTGCAGGAACAGCATGAGTGCGACGAGCGGGATGAGCGACACGAACGCGCCGACGATGGCCGTCGTGTACAACAGCTCCTTCCCGTCCCCGGTGCTCAGCAGGGTGAAGAGCCCCAGGGTCAGCGGGTAGAGCCGTTCGTTGGACAGCATCAGGTACGGCAGGAGGAAGTTGTTCCAGGTGCCGATGAAGTGCAGGAGGAAGACGGTCACGAGCCCGGGCACCATGATCGGGAGCGCGATCCGCCGGAAGATCGAGAACTCCCCCGCCCCGTCGATCCTGGCCGCCTCGAGAAGGTCGGACGACAGCGAGGAGGTGGCGTAGACCCGACAGAGGAAGATGCTGAACGGGCTGATCACCATCGGCAGGAGCACTGCCCAGTAGGTGTTCGTGAGACCGAGGCCAGCCATCACGAAGTACTGCGGGATCGCCAACGCGATCCCGGGGATGAGCACCCCACCGAGGAGGATCCGGAACATCGTGTCGCGCCCTGGGAATCGGAACTTCGCCAGCGCGTACCCGGCGAGCGCAGACACGAGCACGCACAGCACGGAACCGCCGAGCGAGTACACCATCGTGTTGCCGATCCACGAGAGGAAGACGCCGTTCTGCATGGTGAACAGCTTCTCGAGGTTGGAGAGGAAGCCGGTCCCGGGCGCCAGGGTGAAGGTGGAGAAGAGCTCCTGTGGCGACTTCGTCGAGGCCATGACGACCCAGACGAGCGGGGAGAGGCAGTACGCGGCACCCACGACCAGGATGACGGTCGGGATGGGCGATCCGCGGCGGGGTCGTCTCGGCACGGCGGCGCCAGGAGCCGTCGCCCCGGCGCGGAGGGTGGCGGTGGTCATGAGGCGTCGCTCCGATCCCGGGTCACACGCAGCAGGATGGCCGAGGCCGCGAGGGTGAACCCGGCGATGATGACCGCGGTCGCCGCTGCGCCGTTGATGTTGTCGTTGGTGAAGGCATCCGTGTTGACCTTCATCAGCGGGAAGAAGGTGGAGCTGATGGTGTCGGTGAGTGGGCGGAGCGCGGTCGGTTCGGCGTAGGCCTGGAGCGTCCCGATGAGGGCGAACAGCGAGGTGAGGACGAGTGACGGCGCGATGAGCGGGATCTTGATCCGCACCGCGATGTCGAACTCGGAACAGCCGTCGATGCGGGCGGCCTCGTAGACCTCGGCGGGGACGGCTCGCAGCGCGGTGAACATGATGACCATGTTGAAGCCGAGCGACCCCCAGACGCTGATGTTCGCAAGGGCGGCGATGACCGAACCGGAGGCGAGCGGTTCGACCGCGGGTAGTCCGACGCCGGTGAGCACCGCGTTCACCGGGCTGGTCGACGGCAGGTAGAGGAAGCCCCACATCATCGCCGCGATGACGCCGGGGATGGCGTAGGGCAGCAGGATGCCGGTCCGCCAGATCCGCGCGCCACGGATGCCGGGGAGGTCGAGGAGGAGCGCGAACAGCAGAGCGATGCCGAGGGTGCACGGGATGACGATGACCGCGTAGAGACCGAGGCGACCCACACTGGCGACGAACTCGGGGTCCGTGAGTGAGGTGACGTAGTTGTCGAGGCCGACGAAGGTCTGCTCGCGAGCCCCGTAGCCCCCGGATCCGGCCGGGACCCGTTGCCCGAACAGGCTCAGCACGACGGCGTAGCCGATGGGCGCGACGAGGAACAGGAGGAAGAGCACGATGGCCGGGAGGAGGAACAGGTACGGGGCGATCGGTGCCGGGACCCGATGACGAGGCGTCCTGATCCGGCCATGGTCCGGAACCGGAGGTGACGCGCTCGTGGCTCTCATGAGCGGTGTGGTGTTCATTCGACGTCGAATCCCGACTTCTCGAGGTCCGCGCGGACCGTCTGCTGCACGGCTGCGAGTGCATCGGCGAGGGGGCGACCGGCCTGGATGGCCTTCCCGACCTGATCCGTGTAGGCGCTGAAGGCGACCGTCGTGTTCGGCCCCCAGGTCACGTCCGTGGTGTCGGCGGCGACGTCGAGCAGGATGTCGTGGAAGTCCTCCTGTCCGGCGGCCGCCTTGTCGGCCGGCTGCGGAATGCTCGCGTAGACGTCGAGGCCGGGTGCGGAGGCCGGGAAGTTGCCGCCCTGCTCGATCATGACACCCTGCCCCTCCGCGGTGGAACCCAACCAGGCGAGGAACTCGGCCGCCTGCTTCGGGTGCTTCGACGTCGTCGTGACGAGGCTCGACGAGCCGCCCTGGAACCCGACGCCCGGGTCGTCGTCGGTCCATGACGGCAGCGGAGCGATCCGCCACTTCCCAATGGTGTCCGGCGCGCCGGTCTTCACCGAGGATCCGGTCGCGCCCCAGGACCCGATGACCTGGGTGAGGATCTTGCCAGAGTTCAGTTGCGCGTTGAACTCCGGCGTCCCGCTCGCGCCGGCCGAGACGACGCCCTCGCCGACGAGTCCGTCCCAGTAGTCGGCCACCTTCGTCGGTGCCGCGCCGTCGATGTCGACGGACCAGGAGCCGTCGTCGAGTGACCACCAGTCGCCGCCGGCTTGGGCGGTGAGCCCGGCGAGCCAGCCGGCATCACTGGTCGGGAAGTTCGCGAGGACCGCATCCGGAGCGGCCTGTTTCGACGCCCTGGCGGTGTCGGCGAACTCGTCCCAGGTAGTGGGCACGGAGAGCCCGTACTGCTCGAAGAGGTCGGCGCGGTACATGAGCAGCATCGGCGCCTGGTCGAGCGGGACCCCGTAGACCCCGTCGTCACCGAGATGGACGAGGTTCCAGACGGCAGGACTGTACTGGTCCTCGATGCCGTCCACGTACTCGCTGATGTCTGCGGCGACGCCGCTCGAGATGTACGAGGGGAGCCACTGGTACTCGGCGAGCGCGAGGTCCGGGCCCTCCCCGGCCCGCACGGCGGCGTTGAGTTTGGTGAACTGATCGGTGCCACCCCCGACGTTGGTGACCTTGACCTGGATGTCCGGGTGTTCCGCGTTCCAGGCGTCCGCGATGCCGGGGGCGCCGGCCCACCAGGTCCACCAGGTGAGCGTCACCGGGCCGCTCTCGGCGGGGGCCTCGCTGTCGCTCCCGGCGGAGCATCCGCCGAGGGCCAGGGCCCCGACGACGGCTGCGGTGATCCAGACGGCTGATCGCTTCATGGAATTACCTCCTCGTAATCCTTCGGTGGTGCACCGGTCGTCGCTACAGCCGGTGCTGTTGTCAGGAACAGTAGCTTATGTTCAAGGCTTGGACAAACTTAGGCCGTCATTCCCGTGGCATCGCCGTCGAGCAGCCAGCCGAGGCTGCGCTGCAGGAGGATCTGTCGTTCGGGCGAGTCGAACGAACGGATGTCGTGACCCAGTGCGTCGTAGACGACGCGGGCGGGACCCGGGCGGTGCGTCCACAACACCGGATGACGGACGCCCTCGTGCTCGTGGAAGGCGAGCGGCCGGACGGCGTCGGAGATCCGGAGGTGCGTGTAGCGCTCATCCCAGACGGTGAAGTCGCCGAGACCCCGCGTGATCGAATGCCCGGTGTCGGGCACCTCGATGGCAGCCTGGCCGATCTCGGGATGCATCGAGACACCACCGACCCACCGACCGCCGATCACCCGCTCCCACGCCGGCATGTGGGGGAACGACGTGGCTGAGACGTGGTGCGACCAGATCGACCCTCCGCCGCGCGCGTAGGCCTCGAACCCCTCCTGCGCCGCCGCGAAGGTTGACGACTCCAGTCCGTGCCGTGTGGGATTGCCGACCATGAGGACGAGGAGGTCGACATCTTCGAGTGATGCCAGCTCCTCCTCCACCGCACCACTCACCCGGACACCGAGCCCCTCCTCTCGGGCGAGATCGGCCACGCGGCCCGACGTCGCCGCGAAGTCGTGCCAGGGATCGGCGTAGCGCCCCTCGCCACGAAGAATGAGTACGTTGTGCATGCCGGTCTCCTCGATCGCGTTGCATTTGTGCAAGACTAGAACTTATCAGCTCGCTCCGCATCGGTCGCGGAGGAACCCCGTCGAGAGGACCCAATGAGCATCGGAACCCCCTCCGGGCACACCCTCGAGGACATCCGACGGCGGAACGTGTCCGCCGTCCTCGCACTCGTCCACGGCGACGGTGGCCTCTCCAGAGCGGAGATCACCAGGCGCACCGGTCTCTCCCGCTCGTCGGTGGCGACCGTCATCTCCGACCTCGAACTCGCCGGCGTCGTCCGCCAGGAGGCCGCTCCCCCGGCGACCCGGGTCGGGCGCCCCTCCCCCGTCGTCGTCCCCACGGATCGGTTCCTCGCGGTGTCCGTGAACCCCGACGTCGACGGGGTCCGAGTGGCCCTCTGCGCCCTCGGCGGGCGGATCGTCGCGCAGACCTTCCGTCCGAGCGAGCGGGTGGTCACCCCGAACGAGGCAGCCGTGATGACCGCCGAAGCCGTCGGCGAGCTGCATGCGGCCCTACCGGACTCCCGCCTGGTCGCGCTCTGCGCTGCCACCCCGGGCCGCGTCGACAAGACCGGCGAAGACGTGGTCTACGCGCCGCACCTGCGGTGGCGGAACGTGCCGTTCGGCTCGCTGTTGCAGGACGCGACCGGTATCCCCTCCCGGGTCGCCTTCGACGCCGCCGTCGGGCTCGCCGCTGAACGACACTGGGGCGCGGCCCGTGACACCGACGACGCCGTCTACCTCTACGGCGGCCCCGGCGGGATCGGGGCGGCGGCTCTCGTCGACGGCCGGATCCTGCAAGGCGCGAACGGTGGCGTCGCCCGCCTCGGCCATCTGCTCGTCGCCCCCGACGGACCGGTGTGCAGTTGCGGCAACGTCGGCTGTCTCACGACCGTCGTCTCCTCGCACGCCATCGCCGCGGCCACCGGTGCCGCCTCGGTCGCGCTCGCGGACCTCCGTGCCGCGCTCGCCGAGGGATCCGCCGCCCGGACCGCCGGCGCCCTCGACCGGCAGCTGGAGTACGTCGCGACCGCGATCCGGGTCATCACCAACATCTACGACCCCGAGATCGTCGTCATGGGCGGCTTCTTCAGTCTGCTGCTCGCCCAGGGCGACGGCGCGATCCGACGGCGACTCTCGGACGAGACCATCTCCGCGCTGCGCAGCCCGGCCCGCCTCGTCGAACCGCGGCTCGGCGAGAGCCAGCTCCTCGCGGGGGCGAGCGACGTCGCGTTCGCCGCGCTCCTCCGGGACCCACTCGGGTTCACCGCCCGCGAAGCGACCGCATGAGCCGCGCGATCCGACCGGTGTCCTCGACGGGACACCGGCGATGAGCGCGGGCGACGCGGCACCGGCGGCCGACGACTTCGCACGCCGACGGATCGCGTACGTCATCGCGCTGGGACTGCTGCAGACACTCAGCACCTTCACGATCGACATCTACCTGCCGGCCTTCCCGCAGATCGCGGGCACGTTCGGCGTCTCGGAGCCGTCGATCCAGTTCACCTTCACGGGCGCGATGATCGGCATGGTCTTCGGACAGTTCTTCGCCGGCCCCTGGAGCGACGCAGTCGGTCGGCGCCAGCCGATGCTCATCGCCACCGTCGTCCACGTCGCCGCCTCGATCGCCTGCGCCCTCGCGCCCTCGGTCGAGATGTTGGTGGCCGCTCGCGTGCTCCAGGGCGCGGCGTCGGCCGCGACGGGCGTCATCGCGCTCGCCATCGTGCGCGACCTCTACTCCGGGTTGTCGATGATGCGCATGCTGGCGTCGATGTCGCTCATTTCGGGGATGGCCATCGCCGTCGGGCCACTGTTCGGGTCGCTGTTGCTGGAGGTCATGGAGTGGCGGGGCGTCTTCGCCTCCCTCGCCGGATACGGACTCGCCATCGGGCTGCTCGTGCTCGTCCTCATCGGCGAGACGCTCCCTCCGGAACGCCGGCACCCCGGAGGACTGCGCGCTCGCGCCTCGGCGATGCGGCGGGTGGGCTCCGACCGACCCTTCGTCGGGCTCGTGCTCGTGACCTCACTGGCGTGGGCCGGCATGTACAGCTATCTCGCGGCCTCCTCGTTCCTGTTCCAACGGGTCTACGGGCTCAGCGAACTGCAGTACGGTCTCGTCTTCGCCTCGCACGCGCTCATGATGCTCCTCGGCACGCAACTCGGGGTCCGCATCGCCCATCGCATCGAACCTCGCCGCATCGTCATGCTGTCCACCGCCGGTCTCGGGCTCTCCGCCATCGGGCTGCTCCTGATCGGGCTCCTGCCCGTCGGGCCGCTCGTGAGCATCATGGTGTTCCTCTGGGCGTTCACCTTCTTCCTCGGTGTGAACACCCCCTGCATCCAGACCCTCGCGCTCGCCCGCCACGGCGGCGACGCCGGCACCGCGGCGAGTCTCCTGAACGCCACCCGGCAGGGCTTCGGCGCGCTCGCCACCCCGATCGCCGGGTTCATCGGGGTGACGAGCGCCGCACCCGTGGCCGCGGTCATGGTGGTCGGCCAGCTCGCCGCGATCGTCATCCTGTGGGTCGTCGTCCGGCCGGGACGACTCGACCCCATCGACTGAGGCGCACGGCTACAGCACACCACGAAACGACACCCCGGACCAGGAGGGTCCGGGGTGTCGCGGTCCGTTCGGAATCGGATCAGGGAATCACCCCTTGATCGCGCCGGTCAGCATGCCCTTCGTGAAGTGGCGCTGGATGAACGGGTAGACGATCAGGATCGGCAGGGTCGCGAGGACCACGACCGCCATCTGCACCGACTGGGACGGTGGTGTCGGGACGTCCGAACCGATGATGTCGGTGAGGACGGACCCCTGGATGACGTACTGGTTCAGCACGACCTGCACCGGCCACAGGCTCGAGTCGTTGATGTAGAGCAGCGCACTGAAGTAGCTGTTCCAGTACCCGACGGCGGCGAAGAGCCCGACGACCGCGAGCACGGGGCGCGACAGTGGCAGGACGATCTTCCAGAGGATCCGGAAGTCGCTCGCGCCGTCGATGCGCGCGGACTCGATGAGACTCGCCGGGATGCTCATGAAGAAGTTGCGCACGACCACCATGTTGAACGCCGAGATCAGGCCAGGGAGGATGAGCGACCACAGGGTGTTCAACAGGCCGAGGTTCTTCATCAGCAGGTAGTTGGGGATGATCCCGGCACCGAAGAACATGGTGAACACGACGAGGAGCAGAATCGCACGCGAGCCGGGGACCTGCCTGGTGCGGCTGAGCCCGTAGGCCAACATCACGGTGCAGGTGAGCGAGAGCGCCGTCCCGACGATCGTCACGAAGGCCGAGATGAGCAGCGAACGCGTGACGATGTCGCCGGCGAGGATCGCCTGGTACGCGTCCAGCGAGAACGAGGTCGGCAGGAAGCCGCTCGTCTGCGCGTCCTTCGAGGCGAAGCTCATCGCGATGATGTAGACGAACGGGTACAGCATCACCAGGACGATGAAGCCGATGACGAGGGCTTTGAGCGCCTGAACGGGGACGGAGGGGCGCCCCATCCACGCCGGTCGGTCGCTCGCGGGACCGCGTCGCCGACGTTTGGTCCGCGGTGGGCGAGCGCTGCCCGCGGCTTCCGATGCCATCGGCGACGTCGGCGTCTCCGGTGCTGTCATGGTGGTCACAGGACCCCCTCCGTTCCCATTCGTTTCGCCAGACGGTTCGCGCCCAGCACGAGGAGCGTGCCGATGACGCCCTTGATGAGTCCTGCGGCTGCGGAGATCCCCCAGTCGCCTCCGACCACGCCTCGGAAGTACACGAAGGTGTCGATGACCTGCGCAGCATCCGCGCCGACGATCGGTTGTTGCAGGAGCAGCTGCTCGAACCCGACGGTCAGCACGTTGCCGACGGTCAGGACCAGCAGCAGCGAGATCACCGGGACGAGCCCCGGTAGGGTCACGTGCCACGTCTGCCGCCACGGCTTCGCGCCGTCCACCGCCGCGGCCTCGTAGAGTTCCTGCGGGATCGCCGCGATCGCCGCGAAGAAGATGATGGTCCCCCAGCCGATGTCCTTCCAGATGACCTGCGAGGTCACGAGGAGCTTGAAGGTGTCCGGATTCGACATGATGTTCACGCCGTCGACGCCGAGGGACTCGAACAGCCCGGCGACCGGTCCGGCGCCGCCGAGGATCTGCTGCCAGATGGAGATCACGATCACCCAGGAGATGAAGTGCGGCAGGTAGACGATCGACTGCACGACCCGCTTCACGCGGGACGACAACAGGCTGTTGAGGAGGAGGGCGAGCAGGATCGGTGCAGGGAAGGAGAAGACGATCTGGAGGACGGCGATCTGGATCGTGTTGACCACTGCCCGAACGACCTCCGGGTCGCTGACGATGCGGACGAAGTTGTCGAAGCCCACCCACGGTGAGCCCTCGATCCCCAGGAACGGCGAGAACGCCTGGAAGGCGACGACGTTGCCGAGGATCGGGACGTAGGCGAAGAGCACGAAGAACAGGAGCCCGGGCAGGATGAGCGCGTACATCCGCCACTCGCGACGCATCCGGGTCCCGAGCGGGGTGCGGTGCCGGCGGGCCGCGTCCTCTCGACGACGATCGCGGGCGGCGGAGCGCGCCGACCTGGTCTGCAGCTGCGTCATGACGTCACTTCCGTTCGTCGAGGAGCTTGCGGTAATCGGCCTTGACCTGGTCGCCACCGGCTTTCCGCCAGTCGGACCGCCAGTCCTTGATCGCGGAGACCGAGAGCTTGCCCGAGACGATCTTTTTGCGGTAGTCGTCGTTGATCTGGGTCAGCTGGGCCCCACGGCTCGTCTGAGTGGTGGACGTCAGGCCGACGACCGGGCTGTCGACGGCGGCCTTCGTGAGGTACTCCATCTGCGCGACGAGCCCTTCGGCGCGCCCGGCGTTCTCGTTGTTCAGCATGATGTACGGCGGTGCGGTGACGCCCAGCCATTTGAGGCCCTGGAGGTTGGCGAGGGCGGTCGCGTCTCCCGTCGAGACGATCTGCTTGCCCGGCCCGAAGGTGTAGTTGTAGCCCTCCAGACCGGAACCGCCGATGAACAGGTTCTCCTCGGTGCCGAACGGCGCAGCCCACCAGTCGAGGAACCGCAACAGCTCCGCCAGGCGCTTCGGGTCCTTGGCCGCGGAGGCGGAGATCCCGTCGAAGCCACCGTAGCCCGGTCCCGCCTGTACGACGATGTCCCCGCCGTCGTGGCCGGGCGGGGTCAGGTACCCGACGCGGGCGCCACTCGTCGACTCCTCGACCTGCAGCATGCCTTGCGAGGAGAGCCAGGCCGGGTCGTCGAGTTCGAAGGCGATCTGGCCCTCGAGCCAGAGCTGCTTCTCCTTGCTGCGCTGGGAGTCGGATCCGAGCGCGATCGCGTCGGGGTGGAACACGTTCCGCTTCCACAGATCGGCCAGGTACTCCATGGTTGCCTCGAATTCGTCGGTCTCGATCGTGTTGACGAGCGAGCCGCCGGAGCCGAGCGTCCAGTCCGCGCCCGCGCCGAACATCCAGCGCGACAGCAGTTGGATCTGACCCGTGCCGAGGCCACCGACCGCCCACACGCGACGGCCGGCGTGTTCGCCGAGCTTCGCGATCTCCGCCAGGACGTCCGCGAACGCCGCCGCGTCGGCCGGCTGACCGGTCACACCGACCGCCTCCATGAGGTCGGTGCGGATGACCGGGCAGGCCGTCACGCGGGGGCTCGTGCGCGGGACGCCCATGATGCGGTTGCCCTTCGCCGAGTTCCGCCACGCATGGGTCTCGAGGTTCGCCAGGTTCGGGTACTCGAGGACGGCGTCGCCGCCCAGCGCGTCGGACAGGTCGGCGAATGCACCGGCCTGGATCGCCTGCTGCACCGCCGGGACCTCGTCTCGGAGGTACATGATGTCCGGCAGCGTGCCGCCCGCGAGCGTCGTCGCGACCTTCGCGTCGTAGTTGTCGCCGGAGGCGTAGCTCGGCTTGAAGTCGGCGTTGATCCGCTTGTTGAGCTCCTGCCAGAACGGGTTCGACTCGAGTGGTGCGGGTGGCGAGAAGTACAGCATCTGGAACGTCTTCAACTCGCCGCCCCGGCCCGGCGCCGCGGCGACACTGGTCCAGTAGCTCGCGGGGTACGAGGTGTAGACCGGTTGCACCCCGGCAACCTGGCTCACGATGGCGGTGGCGTCCGCGGCGCGCTGCGCTCGGAACGTGGGCAGCAGGAGCTCGGATCGCGCGGCCTGGGTGCTCGCGCCACCCGGCGAGCACGCCGCGAGGGCCATGGCGGCGAGACCGCCGATACCGAGGCCGAGCGCGGTGCGGCGGGTGAGCTGGACGTCGTGCAGGGGGTTCGTGTGTGACATCTGTCTTCTCCTCTGAAGCTGATGTGTCGCTGGAACGGTTGTGTCGAGGTATCAGGCGGCGAGCACTGGGGAGGCTTCGGTGAAGCGCCGACGGGCGGCGAAGGGGTCATGGACGGTCCGGCTCCGACGGTCGAGGACGCGGGTGGAGCGCTCGGGACCGTACGCCGGCCACGCGGCATCCGGGGAGGACGGGTCCCCCGCGGCGACGAACGCCGCCCATCCCGCGCTCATCCGCTCGCTGAGCTCGAACGGCGGTTCGGCGCCGAGCTCCTCCCTGGCCGCGGCGCTGTCGTCGAGGTGTCGGAACACGAACGGCAGCTCGAGCGAGTGACCGGAGCGGCGGGCCCACGTGGGCGTGTCCGGTCGGCTCCAGGCGAAGAGGTAGCCGAAGGTGTTCCCTTCCGCACCGGAACGCGCGTCGAGCAGACGGCTCACCGGCCGTCGGTAGAGCCGGTCGGAGACGTACGATTCCAGTGCCTCGACCGGATCGAGCACCCGCCCGTCGTCCGCAGCGCAGGCAGCCAGATAGGCGTCGGCGGTTCCGCCTCGGCCGTCGGCCTGGAGTTCGCGGTCGAGCGTGGCCAGGGCCTCCGCAGGCGCGAGGCGGAGCAGGTCGACGTATCCGCTCGCCTCGTTCCGGTTCGTTCCGATGATCGCGTCGATGTGGGCGCCGGCGCCGGCTGCGATCGACCGCAGCGGTACATCGTGGACGAAGCGCCCGTCGATGACGGGCCGGAAGGGGATGCCGGGCCCCCGCCGGGTCGCACGCCACCGATCGACCATCCGTTCCTGGGCGGCGACGAGCTCGGCCGGACCGGTGCGCAGCAGCTCGCCAGGGTCGGCGTCCGAGCCGGCCAGCTCCACCAGCAGTTCATCGGTCACCTCGGCCGCTTCGTCGAGCGTGTGCACCCGCTCGGCCGTCGCGCTCTCGATGATCACCCGACGGAAGGGAGAGTCGCCGGAGCTCTCGGCGAGCAACGTGGCGACGGCCACGCCGCCGGCGGACTGCCCCATGACGGTGATGCGTGCGGGATCGCCCCCGAAGGCCGCGATCTCGTCATGCACCCACTGGACGCCGGCGAGCGTGTCGCGGAGCGCCAGGTTGCCGGCGTCCACATACTCCGGGCCGAGCAGGTGGTCGAGGCGGAGCGAGCCGAGTGCGCCGAGCCGGTACGCGATCGACACCACGATGATCCCGTGCGCCGCGGCGAGGCGGGCACCGTCGCACAGCGGGTGCGCGTTCGAGCCGTAGAGGTGCGCGCCGCCGTGGACCCAGACGAGGACCGGTCGAGGGGTGTCGACGCGTTCACCGGGGAGCCAGACGTTCGCTGTGAGGCTGTCGGCCTCGCTCATCGGTGCCCCTCCGGCCCGCCCCGCGTCCTGCCAGGCGATCGGGCCTTGAGCGCTTGCGCGGACACCGCGCCAACCGTCCGGCCGTACCGCCGGCTGGAACCGGGCTGCGACCCGAGCGGTCGGGAGCCCGAGGACCGCGACCGCCGCGCCGTCCGGGGTGTCGATCCGCTCGCCGCGCACCCGGCCCAGTGATGTGACGTACTCGAACACCTGACTCCCATCGTCGTTGATGGATCGATCCTCCGCCCAGCGGTCAAAGTTGTCAAGCAACTCCTCGGGAAGATTCTCCAAGTAGCCCGACTAAATCAAGGTGCTTGGCCGAAAAATCGCCGAATGACGCCCCAAACACGCCAAAAGATGTCTGACACCTTTGTCCAGCTACTCACTCGGGCCAAAAGTTGTCTGATACCTTCACGGCATGGATCACACCGGAGGGACCGAGTCTCGGGTCGAGGACATCGCCGACGACTTGCAGCGGGAACTCGCCGACGAGTTCGAGTTCGGCGCGAAGCTCCCGAGCGAATCCGAACTCTCCGAGCGCTACGGGATCAGCCGCGCCACGGTCCGAGAGGTGTTGAAGGTCCTGAGCGGCCGAGGGCTCATCGAGTTGGGCCGTGGGCGCCGCGGCACGGTGACCCGGCCGACCAGCGAGGTGCTCGGCATCCAGCTCGGCGCCCTGGTCCGCCGCGATCCCCAGCGTCTGATCGAGCTCGCGCAGATCAGGGACTTCCTCGACGAGTTCGTCGCGCAGCGGGCGGCCGAGCAATCCTCCCCGTCGGCCTCGCACGCGGTCGACTCGGCCCGATCCGCCCTCGATCGGATGCGGAGTGCCGAATCCGGCGACGCCCTCGGCGTCGCCAACGGCGAATTCCACGCGGCGCTCGTCGACGCGGCCGGCAGCGAGGTGCTCTCCTTCCTGCTCGACGGCATCGAGAGCGCCCTGGTCTCGACGCAGCGCTCCGCATACGGCGGCAGGTTGGTCCGCGACGAAGCGGCCCAGGACTCGCTCGCCGTCCACGAGCAACTGTTCGAGGCGATCGCCACCGGTCAGGTCGACGAGGCCCGGACGGCGGCGCGGGAGCACGCCCGGCTCGTCCGGGCCGGACTGCGCCACCGCGTCGCTGCGCTCCTCGGCCTCCGCTGACGGGGCGTCGCCGGGGTTACCAGTCGTGGACGGTTCCGTCGGCGAGACGGTTGTAGGGCAGGTACGCCCGCTGATACGGGTACTTGCCCGCCTCGTCCACGTTCAACTCGACACCCAGGCCGGGCTGGTCCCCCGGGTGCAGCATGCCGTCCTCCCATGTGTACGACTGCTCGAACACGGCGTCGGTCTTCGCTCCGTGCTTCATGTACTCCTGGATGCCGAAGTTGTGGATCGCCAACCCCAGGTGCATCGCGGCCGCCATGCCGACCGGCGAGATGTCCGTCGGCCCGTGCATGCCCGACTTGATCTGGTACTGCGCCGCATAGTCCAACGTCTTCTTCAGATGCGAGATCCCACCCATGTGCGTCACCGCACCACGCACATAGTCGATCAGCTGCTCGCGGATGATCTGCTGGTAGTCCCACACCGTGTTGAAGATCTCCCCGATCGCCAACGGCGTCGTCGTGTGCTGCCGCACCAGCCGCAACGCCTCCGGGTTCTCCGCCGGCGTGCAGTCCTCCAACCAGAACAGGTCGTAGGGTTCCAGGCTCTTGCCGAGCTTCGCGGCCTGGATCGGCGTCATCCGGTGATGCCCGTCATGCAGCAACGGCAACTCCGGACCGAACTCGTTCCGCACCGCCTCGAACACCGTCGGCAGATGCCGCAGATACGACCTCGTGTCCCAGTCCTCCTCGTTCGGCAGGCCGCCACGCTGCGCCGGCTCGTGGTCGTAGCGGACACCCGTGTTGCCCTCGAAGGTGGCGTTCGAGGCGATGCCGTAGATCGACTGCAGCCCCGGCACCGCCGTCTGGATCCGGATGGCCTTATACCCCTGCGCCTGATGCTCGCGCACACTGTCGAACAACTCCTCGTTGCTCTTCCCCGACGCATGCCCATAGGCGAGCAGCCCCGTCCGCGACGCACCGCCCAGCAACTGATACACCGGCATGCCCGCAGCCTTGCCCTTGATGTCCCACAACGCCATATCGACCGCCGCGACCGCAGCCATCGTCACCGGACCCCGACGCCAATACGCCGACCGATACAGGAACTGCCACGTGTCCTCGATCCGCGACGCATCACGCCCCAGCAACAACGGCACCACGTGCTCGGACAGATACGCCACCACCGCCAACTCGCGCCCGTTCAACGTCGCGTCCCCCAAGCCCGTCAGACCGTCATCCGTCGTCAGCTTCAACGTCACGAAGTTCCGATCCGGACTCGTGACGATGACCTCAGCCTTGTCGATGATCATGCGCGCTGCTCCCGGTACTCGACGATCTCCACCCCGAACGGTGGCAGGGTCACGGTGGTGACGGAGGATCCGTCGACGCGGTCCACCAGTCCGCCGTCGGAGACCGGCTCGACCGTGCGGGTCTCGTCGCTCTGACTGATGAACCAGACGAATCGACGACCGTCGCGGTGGGTCATCTCACCGGTCATCACGAGCGCGTCGTCGACCCGGACCGACGGTGTTACGCCGGCTTCCGCGGCGAGCGCCGCGTAGAGCTCCCAGGTCGGCTCGGGGTTGACCCGCGGCACGGCCGAGGCGAAGTACTCGACCGGGTAGGTGGACAGGATCATCGACCCGCTGCCGACCCGTCGTCGGAGCAGCGCCGGCCGACCGTCCCGATCGGTCGCGATGACCTCGGCGTCGACCGGTTCGACGGGCAGGTGCGAGCGGCCGTCGACCGTGCCTCCGACGTGGAAGGCGAGGGAGGTGCCGCGGGCGATGCCGCCGAAGTCCGTCTGGAACTCGAGCGCGACGGTCTCGTCGAGGACGGGTTCGATGAGTCCGTAGCGCAGGCGTTTGCGGACACCGAACAGGTCGTCGAGCTTCGGCCACCACGATCCGCGCTGATTCGCGTGCATACCGTTGAAGTAGGAGGCGTACACGGTGGCACCGGCGGCCGCCCGGCGCTCGAGCTCCGCCCAGGTGGGTGCGAGGAGCGCCTTCGTCGACGGGACGATGATGAGGTCGAGGTCCGCCGGGAGCCCGTCCAGTTCTCGGACGACGCCGACGGGCAGGTCGGCGGTGCGGGCGGAGACGTAGGCCTGCCGTGACACCTGGAACACGGTCGGGCCGTCCTCGCGGGCGGTGAAGGCGTAGGGCGACTCGAGGAAAGAGGACACGAGCAGGCCGATGCGGGTGTCAGGTCGTTCGAGCCCCCGGAAGTCGAGCTCCGAGAGGGTGGCCGCGAAGTCGCGGACCTCGAGGAGCTGCGCCTTCGGGACCCCCTGGTCGGTGACGAGACCGAAGTGCATCTCGAACGGGTGGTGTGAGTAGGGCTCGCGATCCGAGAACGCGTCGTAGTCGACGTTGTTCCACGGGATCCAGGCGGTGGCGCCGCCGAGCAGGGTCGCGTGGAGGACCTGGCGGTAGTAGTGCGCCGCGTTCTCGTCGTCCACGTAGTCGGACGTGACGCCGAACTCCTCCATGACGACGGGCTTGCCGCCGAGGTCCAGCAGTTCGCAGATGAAGGCGGCTCCGAGGTGCTGCCGGACCGGGTCGTCCTCCATGCGGTAGACGTGCGGACCGAAGAAGTCGATCAGCGGCTCGAGCTCACGGACCCGGAAGCCGTTGTCGTTCCCGGTGATCTCGACGCCCCAGGCGCCCTCGCCGACGGACACCGGCTGGGTCCCGCCGCCGGCCCGCACCGCGTCGATCAGCAGCTGTGCCCAGGCGGTGACCGCCTCGGCGTCGATGGTGTCGATGCCGCGTGAACGCCAGTCCGCGTAGATCGGCACCTCGTTCGTCAGCAGCCACCCGTCGATCGCGGGGTGCTCGGTGAAGCGGGAGACCACCTCGCGGATGTACCAGGCCTGGCGCCCGACGAACCAGACGTCGGAGAAGACGTCGCGCCCGTCGCGCCACGCCGGATCCCAGTTCTGCGCGGACATGTGCCCGACGAGGAAGGTGGGGATCGTCCACATCCCCGCGTCGGTGTGCCGCTGCAGGAAGTCGGCGAAGTGGGCGAGCATCTCCTCGGACAGGCGATCGGGCTCCGGGTGGAAGTCCGGCCAGTACAGGAAGCTCCGCGTGTGCGTGATGCCGTGGGCGCGGAGCTGCTCGAGCTCCTGCGCGACGACCTCGCCGTCGTAGTCCCGCCACATGAGCGGACCACCGGTGCGTGACCAGTAGTTGACGCCGATCAGGGCGTCGACGCCGTCCGGGGTCGGGAGTTTCGCGGAGTGTCGTTTCATGAGGGTTCCTTCTGGATCGTCTTCCGTGACGTCGTGGTCACGGAAGGGTTCGCGGGGCGGTGGACGCCCGCGGGAGGAGTTCGGGGCGGGCGGCGTCGAGGCGCACCGGGCGACCGGTGCGGATCTGGTCGAGGAGCGCTTCGGCGACGAGCGCCCCGAATGCCCGGACGTCTCGCCGGATCGCGGTGATCGGCGGTGTCGCCAGCTGGCAGAGCATCGAGTCCTCCCAGGACAGGATGCTGAGGTCGTGCGGAACGGCGAGTGAGAACTCGGCGGCGACCGGCAGCGCCGCAGCGGCCATCACGTCGTTGTCGTAGATGACCGCAGTCGGGCGGTCCGCCCGCGCGAGGATCCTCCGCGTCGCCGACGCACCGCTCTCGGCGGTGAAGTCCGTCCGGATGATCGACGACTCCACGCCGAGTTCGTGTGCGGTGTCCTCGAACGCCCGGTCGCGTGCCGAGACGTGGCGGAGGTGCTCGGGACCCGCGACCCGGGTGATGCGCCGGTGGCCGATGGCCTGCAGGTAGCGGACGGCGTCCGCGGTGGCCCCTCCGTGGTCGACCACGACGGAGGACACCTCCGGTCGGTCCGGAGCGTCACCGAGGACGACCGCTCGCAGGCCCGTCTCGACGACGACCTCGAGGCGGGGGTCCTCGGTCCGCGGATCGACGACGATGATCCCGTCGACGCGTTCCGATGCACCCCATCCCCGGTAGATGCGCGCCTCCGCGTCGACGTCGGCGACCACTCGGAGCAGCAGGTCGAAGTCGTTGGCCGCGAGGGTCTCCTCGAGACCGGCGATGAGCTGCATGTAGTAGGTCTCGACGCCGAGGGTCTCAGCCGGTCTCGCGATGACGAGGCCGACCGTGTTGGTGCCGCCACCCCGCAGACTGCGCGCGGCCTGGTTCGCGGCCCATCCGAGTTCGGCCGCGATCGCGAGGACTCTCGCGCGGGTCGTCTCCGACACCCCGGGTCGTCCGTTCAAGGCGTAGGAGACGGCCCCGACGGACACCCCCGCCGCGGTCGCCACGTCGTGCATCGTCGGTCGAGGTGCCCGGGATCGCACCCTGGCCTTGGTCGGTTCGTCGGGTCCACCGGTCATTTGAGCGCTCCATCCACGAGGGCGTCCTGCATCCGTCGATACAGGACCGCGTAGACCAAGTAAACCGGTAGCAGCGTAATCACGATGCCGGCGGCGAGCTGGCCGTACTGCGGGCTCTGCTGGCTCGTGAGCAGCGGCAGCGCGACCTGGATCGTGCGGTTCTCGGGAGCCGGCGCGAGGATGAGCAGGGAGAAGAGGTACTCGTTCCAGACCGCGAGGAAGTTGAGGATGGTCACCGTGACGATGCCCGGCGCGGCCATCGGGATGATGAGTCGCAGGATGATCGAGAACCGGTTCGCCCCGTCCATCTGGGCGCTCTCCTCCAGTTCGTACGGGATGGCCCGGATGAACTGCGTGAGGAGGACCACCGAGATCGGGAGGGCGGTGGCCGGGAAGAAGAGCATCAGGAACTCCTTCGTACCGTAGAGCGACAACCAGAAGGAGAGGATGACCGTCGGGACGAGCGCGGCGAACTGCGGGATGAGGAACCCTGCGGCGAACACCCGTTCCACGATGACGCCGATCCGACCGCGACTCCTGGCGATGGAATACGCAGCCGGGATCGCGAGCACGAGGGTGAGGACGAGCGAGACGGCGGTGATGAGCACGGAGTTCACGAGCGCCTGACCGAGGTCGACGCTCGTCCAGGCGCCGAGGTAGTTCTCGAAGAGCCACTGCTGCGGGATTCCGAACGGGTCGCCGAAGATCTCGGTGTTGTCCTTGACCGAGCTGATGAGCAGGTAGTAGATGGGGATGATCAGGAGCGCGGCGTACACCCAGGCGAAGATGCCGCCCACCCAGAGGCTCGACCGCCCGTGGGGCTGGCGGCGTCGACTCGGACGGGATGCCTGCACGATGGCCTGTGTCGAAGCGGTCACAGTAGAAGAGGTCACAGTCGGGGTCCGTTCAGTAGTTTGCTCGGATGGTGCGACGGATGACGAGCATCCCGACGAGCCCGACGAGGAAGAGCACGACCGAGGCGGCCTGGCTGTATCCCACCTGGCTCGACTGGAAGGCGAGGTCGTAGACGAAGTAGGACAGCGTGGTCGAGGCGGTTCCCGGCCCGCCCTGCGTCAAGAGCAACACCACGGGGGCCGAGTTGAAGAGCGTCCAGATGAACTGAAGCATCACCATCGTGCCGACGTAGTCCTTCGTGATCGGGTACGCGATGCGCCACATCATCTTCCAGTGCCCGGCACCGTCGAGGGCCGCCGCTTCGTAGACCTCCCGGGGGACGCCCGCGAGTCGCGCGTTCATCAGGATGGCCGTGTACCCGATCCCGTTCCACAGGTCGATGGCGATGATGCACGCGAGTGCCGTCTTCGGGTCGGCGAGCCACGCCGTGGTGGCGGCGTCCGCTCCGATGCCGCTGAGGAACCCGTTGAGTGCGCCGTTGGGGGCCAGGATGGCGAAGAACATCATGGCCTTCACCGACAGGGAGATGAGCCCGGGCGTGAAGAAGATGATCGACAGGAACTGGTGCCCGCGGGGACTCTGCTGCAGATAATAGGCGAGCATGAACGCCAGCGGGATCATCACCGGGATCACGACGATCAGCTGCACGGCGGTGTTGCCGGCTGCCGCCCAGAACGTCGGATCCTGCACGAGCGCCGCGTAGTTGTCGAAGCCGATGACCTCGCTCGGCGCGATGATCTTCGGCCAGCGCAGGAAGCTGATGCCGAACATCGCGATGATCGGCGCGATCATGAAGAAGAGGTACCAGACGAGGGCCGGCATCCCGAGGATGGTGAGCCCTCGGTCCGGCCGGGAAGGCCGGACCGAGGGGGTGGTGCCAGGCATCACGCGGGTCATTCGGCGAGCGCGGCGTCGAGGGCCGCGCAGATGTCCGAGGTGCTCGCCGACTCCGCGTAGGCTCCTGCGGTCGCCTTCGCCCAGGTGGTGGTGGCGGTGTCGGCGACGTAGTCGTCCGGCAGGACGGCACGCTGGCCGGTGTCGCTCAGCCCGAGCGCCTGCTGCAGGAGCGGGTCGGTCGCGGCCGCGGAGAAGTCGGTCGTCAGGGGTGAGACGAGCGAGGCCTCTGCGACGAGCCGCTCCTGTGCCTCGTCGGAGAGCAGGAAGGTGACGAGCTTGCCGACGGCGTCGAGGTTCTTCTCACCGTTCGGGCTGATCCAGAGCCCGCTCCCGAACTCCGAGTAGTAGGAGGGGCCGGTGAAATCGGAGTCGGCCGGCACCGGTACTCCGCCGATGACGACGTTCGGCTTGATCTCCTCGGGGACGTTGCCGAAGCCCCATGACGCGTCGGAGTAGATCGCCGCCTTGCCGGTGTAGAAGTCGGTCTGGGCGAGGTCCACGGTGTACCCCTCCGCCTTGTCGACGAAGACGCCGCCGTCGCGGAGTGCGACGAAGTCGTCGATGCCCTGCTTGGCCGCGTCGGAGTCACACCAGCCGCCCTTCGTGAAGAGCTGGGCGGCCTCGTCGGCACTGACGTGCGTCTGCGCGATCTGCGCGAAGAGTTTCTCGCCGCTCCAGTCGGAGCCACCGATCGCCCAGGGCGTGATTCCCTTCACCCGCAGGGCGCTCGCGAGCTGCAGGAGCTCGTCCGTCGTCGTGGGTGGTGCGTCGAAGCCCGCTTGCTGGAGCAGCTCGGTGTTGTACATGACCGGCCACGTGTAGCCGTTCAGCGGGATGCCCATGAGCCCGCCGTCGGCGTCGGACCAGGCGTCGACCGCGTCCGGCTTGAGCCTGTCGGTGATGCCCCACTCGTCGGCGTACGGCTTGGCGTCGACGACGCTCCCGTTCTGCAACCAGTCGAGATTCTGGTAGCGGTTGGTGAGGACGAGTTGTGCCTCGCGGCCACCGGCGAGCGTGGTCTCGTACACCTGGTTCGTGTCGTCGCCCTGCTCGATGACCTCGACGGAGATCCCGGTGTCCTGCTTGAACTGGTCGAAGAGGGCGAAGAACGCCCTACCGCTCGCGGTGTTCTTGGACACGTTGGACAGAACGGTCACCGTCTTGGGGTCGATCTCGGCTCCGCCGCCGCTGCACGCGGTGAGTGAGGCGCCGAGGATCGCCGCTGTGGTGAGGGCGACAGCAACGCTGCGTGTGCTCTTCATGTGCTTCCTTGCCATGGGGGTCGGGGCGTCGCGGGTCGAGACGCCTCTCGGGAACGAGACGCTACCGTGCCGGATCGGCGAAGTCAATGATACGTTTAAGCTCGTTGTCTCCAGTTATGAAGGGGCAATAGACCTGTTTACTTAATTCTTAAGCAATCTGGAGGCATCCGTGGACACCGTCCCGCTGCGAGATCACTGGCTGCTCGAGGTCGGGAAGCACCCGCGACGGAACGAGGTCGCTCCGGTCCCCGCGGTCGTCCCGGGAAGCGTCCACCAGGACCTTCTCGCCAACGGGCTGATCGACGACCCGCTGCTCGGCCTGCACGAGATCGACGCCCTCTGGGTCGGACGGCGATCGTGGCGTTACCGTCGCCCGTTGGCGCTGACAACCGACGCCGAGCGGGTCGACCTCGTGTTCGACGGGCTCGACACCCTCGCCACGATCACCGTGGGCGACACGGTCGTCGGCAGGACCCGCAACATGCATCGGCGGTACCGATTCGACGTGACCGACCTCATCGGTCCCGACGACCGCGAGCTCACGGTGGACTTCGCGTCGGCGCAGGAGTTCTCGGACGCGGCCGCGCGGGAGCTGGCGCCGGCACTGCCGAACGCGACCGGAACGACCTTCCAGTACGTCCGCAAGATGGCCTGCAGTTACGGCTGGGACTGGGGACCGGTCCTGGCGACGGCGGGCATCTGGCGAGAACCCCGGCTCGAGGCCTGGTCCACCGCCCGCATCGCGGGGTTCCGCCCGCAGACGACGCTGACGCACGGCGTCGGTGTCGTGGAACTCGCCGTTGAGCTCGAACGGACCTCGACCGGCGCCGGCCGGCCACTGGACGCGGAGATCACGGTGACGTCCGACGGACGACGCACCACCCGCACGCTGCGGATCGACGTCGACGAGCTGCGCGAGACGATCCGCATCGACGAGCCGGCCGTCTGGTGGCCACACGGCTACGGCGAACCGCGTCTGTCCGAGCTGACCTTCCGGCTGTGGGAAGGTGACCGTCTGCTCGACGAGCGGCACCACCGGATCGGGTTCCGCTCGGTCCGCATCGACGAGACCGAGGACGATCACGGGCGCGCGTTCACCCTCGTCGTGAACGACGTACCGCTGTTCGCGCGCGGGGTGAACTGGATCCCCGACGACCTCCTCCTGGCGCGCGTCACCCCCGAGCAGCTCGACGAGCGCCTCGGGCAGGCCCGCGCGGCCAACGTCGACCTCGTCCGGGTGTGGGGTGGCGGCGTCTTCGAGGACCGGCACTTCTACGAGCGCTGCGACGAGCTGGGGCTCCTCGTCTGGCAGGACTTCCTCTTCGCCTGCGCCGCGTACCCCGAGGAGGATCCCCTCGCCGGTGAGGTCGAGGCCGAGGTCAGGGACAACCTGGACCGGTTGTCGCCGCACCCGTCGATCGTGGTCTGGAACGGCAACAACGAGAACTTCCTCGGGCACGAGAACTGGAACTGGAAGCCGCTCATCGGCGATCGGACGTGGGGCCGCGGGTACTACCTCGACCTCCTGCCCCGGCTCGTGGCCGAGCTCGACCCGTTCCGGCCGTACACGGCGGGCAGCCCGTGGTCCGGTTCCGAGGAACGGCATCCCAACGACCCGCGGTACGGCAGCGTCCACGCGTGGACGAAGGACGACTACCTCGCCTACCGGAACACCGCGCCGCGCTACGTGTCCGAGTTCGGCAACCAGGGGCCGGCCACCTGGACCACCCTGGTCGACGCGATCGGCGGCGTTCCCGCGTCACCCGAGGCCCCGGAGTTCACGCACCGTCAGCGGATGGTCAATGGGAACGCGCTCATCGGCGAATCGATCGAGCGCCACTTCGGCGGTGCGGCGGATCTGGCGAGCTGGCACTTCCTCGCGAGCCTCAACCAGTGCCGCGCGAACCAGACGGCGATCGACCACTGGCGCTCGAGGTGGCCCGACACCGCGGGAGCCGTGCTGTGGCAGTTGAACGACTGCTGGCCCGCGGTGTCCTGGTCGGTGATCGATTCGGCGGGGCGACCGAAGCCGATGTACACAGCGCTCCAGCAGTCCTTCGCGCCCCGGACGATCAGCGTACAGCCACGGGACGGACGCCCGGTGCTCGTCGTCGCGAACCAGACGCTCGAGCCGTGGTCGGACGAGTTCGTCGTCCGGCGGATGAGCCTGTCCGGCACCGCCCTGGACCGTCACACGCTCCCCGTCACCGTCGAGGCGAACAGCGTCGCGATCGTCGACCTGCCGGCGAGGCTCACGAGCTGGACCCATCCGAAACGGGAGTTCGCGGTGGTCGAGGCGGCGAGCTCCGGTCAGCGCGCCTGGTGGTACGGCGTGGAGGATCGGGACTTCGAGCTCATCCCGGGGGCCCTGGACGTGGCCGTGACCCGCTTCGACGACCACGACGAGTACCGACTCACCGCAACCTCGCTCGTCAAGGACGTCCTCATCCAGCCAGACCGCGCCGGGGCCGTGTCCTGCGACGCCGAAGGGTTCTTCACCATGCTGCCCGGCGATGTGAAGATCGTGCGGCTGTTCGCCTCGGGGAGTGCAGCGTTGCGGCTCCCTGACGCGGACGGCGACCCCTGGGTGGTGGCCAACCTCAACGACGTCCTCGCCCGCTCGCGCAGCGGTCCCGGTGCGCAGGTCGCCGGTGTGGCGGCCGTGCGGCCCGACGAGATCGCGACCTCTGGACCGGCTGCGAGCTGACGTGCGGGAGCCCACTTGAGGGACCTCGGGCGGGCTCCCGCACCTAGGCTGGAATCGAACCGACACAGCTCTGGGAGGTCGCTCAATGAGCCAGGAGTACGACGCCGCTGCAGCGAACGGTCTGGCGATCGCCCTCAGTGCACCCGTTCCCTCGGACCGACTGCAGGCCGCACTCGCCGCGGGCACCACCCCGAGGACCGCCTACACCGAGGTCCTCGTCGACCGCTGCGCCGTCGAGCCCGACTTCTTCGTGCGCGACATGCTCACCTGGGCGCTCGTGCGACACGACCCCGAGGTGACCGTCCCTCGCCTGATGGAGGAACTCGGGTCGGTCTTCCCACAGGCACGCAGCCAGGCGCTGCACACCCTCTCCAAGACCGGAGACCCACGCACCTGGTCGGCCATCACCCTGGCGCTGCTCGAGGACGAGGAGGATCAGGTCGCCCGAGCCGCGTGGCGCACCGCCGCAGGGGTCGTCCCGGAGCGGGAGGCGTCGGCGCTCGCCGAGCTGCTGACGAGGCAGTTCGGCCGCGGCGACCGCGAGGTGCAGCTCAGCCTCACGCGTGCGTTCACCACGATCGGTGAGCCCTCGCTCGAACCCGTCGAACACACGGCCGTGTCCGAGGCATTCGGCCGGGAGGCCCGTGCACACGCTCGCGCGACCGCCCGGATCCTCCGCGACCCCGAAGTCGACTTCGACGAGGCGATGCAGGAGGCCCAGCACGCCCTGCGCTCGCGGGACTGACACGCGATCGACGGACAGCCATCTCCCACCACCCGATTACACTCGACGACGTGAGTGGATCGGGCGGGACGGGCGAACCCGACCTCCGCATCCCGGACCCCGCACCACGGCACACGCCACTGTGGACCGTCCTGTCCGCCTGGCTGTTGCGCGTCGAGCGGTGGTTGCAGTCACGTGGCGGCTCCCGCCTCCGCAGGGTGCTGTGGCAGTTCTGGGGCCTCGTCGCCGTCGGCGGGCTCATCCTCCTGGTCGGCCCGGTCATCAACCCTCCCCTCACCCTCGACGACCTCACCGACGAGGCGTCCGACGTCACCGACACCTGGATCGCTCGTTCCTTCGACGCCGACTACCGCGTCACGATGGACGACGACGGTCGGCTCGTCACGGAGGTCGAGGAGCGCATCGATGCGTTCTTCCCGACGGACCTCGACGACCGCACCATCGAGCGGGTGCTCGCCGCCGAGTACCAAGGGCACGCCCTCGACCCGTCCATGATCTCGGTGACGCTGGACGGCGTGGAGCAGGACGTTCGCAGGGAACGCGCCGCGGTCTTCCTCCGCCTCGTCGTCGACCCCGGCGAGCAGCTCACGGGCGACCACGAACTCGTCATCCGGTACCAGCTCTCCGATCTCGCATACGTCGCTCCGGACCCCGCCACCGGGCAGCCAGTCGACCTGCTCCGGTGGGACGTGTTCGGCCCCGATCTGCAGCAGGCCGTGGCGAAGCTCGACGTCCGGGTGACCATCCCGCAGGACCTCGACGACCGTCTCGTCCGGCAGCCCCGAGGCTCGCTCGCGTGGACCCTCGTGGGCGCCGGGCAGTGGCTGACCCCGGAGCCGGACGCCCCACCCGGCGAGGTGGCCTACGCCTTCACGAGCGACGACGCGGCCCCGCCGCATGCGCAGGCGCGCTTCACCATGCCGTTCGAGGCGGGCTCGATCACGATGCCACCGCAGTCCTGGATCTTCTGGGTCCAGACCTTCGGGCCTGTCCTGCCGATGCTCGTCCTCGCGGCGACGCTTCTGCTGTCGTTCGCGGCCCGTGCGGTCGCGTGGGGTGATGCCCGCGGACGTCCGTGGTACCTCGCGCAGTCGGAACCGCCGGACGGCGTCTCGCCCCGCACCGCGGCGCATCTCCTCCGGTCACCCGCGACGATGGAGCTCGCCGAACGCCTCAAGGACGCCGCGATCAGCGGCACGAAGCAGCAGGCGAAGCGACAGGCGCGTCTCGTCGCGGCGGCGGGCGCCGCCAAGCGGGCCGGCCGTCTGGGCGACCGACCCCGGGCCCTGCGTCGGTACCTGACCGGGCCGGAACGCGCCGGGCAGGTGCGCGACGGCCTGCGTCGCGTGCCGACGGGCTTCGTCCGCGACTGGTTCATCGCCGCGCCGCTCGCGCTGACCCTCCTCCAGTGGGGCATCGTCCGGCAGCTCTCACACCAGGCCGTGCTCGCAGTGGTGTGGTGGCCGCTCGCCTTCGTCGTCCTCTCGACCGTCTTCGCCGTCGTCGTGCTCGCGATCGCCCTGACCGCCCGGCCGCTCACCCGCAAGGGGGCGCTCCTCAAGCAGCACCTGCTCGGCATTCGCGTGTTCGCCCAGCGGACGCAGCTGCTCGATCGCGCCAGCCTGCGCGACAGGCTCCTGCCCTACGCCGTGCTCGGCGCTCCACCTCGGACGACCGGCAGGCGGGTTGCGGCCCTGATCGCCCCGGAGATCACGATGCCGGCGGCCGCTGCCGATCTCGCCTCGCGCGCCGACGGGTCGAGAACGGGCTTCCTGACCGCGCCACGGATCGCCGTTCGGGTGCTCGCCGTGCTCCTCGTCGTCGGCGCGATCGTCGCGGTGAGCGTCCTCCCGGCGCCGTCGCTGGAGCCCGAGACACCCCGTTCCTACACGGGTGACATCCCCGGATCGACCCTCACGACGATCGCGACGGCCGACCTCGACGCGGAGCTCACGAGGACCGACGGCGACGGTGCGCGACTGCGCGTCACCGAACGCCTCGGCGTGGACTTCTCCGACGAGGGTGCGGTGCCCGGTCAGGTGGTGCGCGAGTGGCCCGCGGTCGTCGACGGTCAGGACCTGGGCCTCACGGTCGACGGCGTGACGATCGACGGCGAGGACGCGCCGTTCACGACGGAACTCGAGGACGGTCGGCTGCTGCTCCGGACGACCTTCGAGGACGTGCGCACCGGTCTGCACGACGTCGTGATCGAGACGACGTCCACGAGGCCGGCCGTCGCCGCGACCGTCGACGGCCTGGACGTCGACCGGGTCAACTGGGTCGCGCTCCTCGACGGCTGGACGAGCGGCGTCGCCTGGGACGAGGACGTGCGGCAAGGCCCGTTCCGACTGTCCTTCAGCGCCGACCGCGAGCTCCTCGACGACGCCGTCGACGCCGGGTGGACCCCCGCGGATGCCGGGAGGTGGCTGCCGTCGGCTGACCCGGGCGACACCGGCCGGGCGACGGCGACCGTCGAGCTCGAGCCTGACAGCGACGGTCGATGGCCGCTCGACGTCCGGGGTGACGACCTCGGTGTCGTCCTCGACCTCCCGGCCGGGACGGTTGCGGGCGTCGATGCTGGAGCACCGATGACCGCTCGGCTGGCGGTGCTGTGGCCGGGGCTCGTGGCGATCACGCTGTCGGTGCTCGCGGTCCTCGGCGCGGTGCTGGGCGTCGCCGGCGCGGTGCGACGCCGCAGTCGAGGCATCGAGGGCACGCCTGGCACGGCGCGTGACGCTGTGCGCTGGCTGGCCCCGTCCGCCATGATCGCCGCCCTGGTGGTGGGCGTCCGGATGCTGAACGGCATCCCCGCCGACGATCCGTTCGGTGGGCTCCTCCTCGCTGCGCTCGGCGCAGGTGTCCTGTCGATGCTCGTCTGGTGGTTCGTCGCCCGACGATTCCGAAGCCGCCGCTGACCCCCTCTCCCCCTGACGCCAGCGCGGTGCGCTGACGCCCACACACTCGCCTTCACGTCAGCGCGCCGCGCTGACGCGAGCACACCCCAACCGGCGCCACCGCGCCCCACACGCGCGAGCGCGCCCCTCCGGAGACCCGCGCTCACGCGTACGACCCGCGCCCACGCCCACACACCCGCGCCCACGCCAGCGCACCGCGCTGGCCGAAGGCACCGGGGACTCAGCGCGGGGGCACGGCGAGGGAGGAGAGTCCCTCGTCGATGCGCGCGACCACCTCCGGGGGCGCCGCGACCGCCGCGAGCTCGGCACGCAGCGTCCGTCCCGGCACCCAGCGGATGTAGGCGTCGAACTCCTCGGCGAGCGCCGGTTCGGCCTCCCGCAGGACCGCCGAGACGAGCGCACCCACGCCACGGTGGTCGATGAGTCGCGCCAGGTCGTCGTCGACCCCCAGGGCGACGGGCCGTTCGGCGGGCGGGAGGAGGACGGTCCATCGATGCGTCCCTGAGGCGACCTCGAACACGGGCCGGTCGGGAAGGCGGACCTCGGCGCTGCTCCCGGTCGGGACCGTCGCGCACACCGTCACACCGTCCGGCACGCGTTCCCAGGCGACCGCCGCGCGGCCGAACGGGGTCTCGTGCACGACGGACGCGTGCCGGAGGGCTTCCGGGAACCACGGTCGCACGAGGATCCGCCGGTACCCGGGCGCGGCGGGCGCGAGGCCCCCGATGCGGCGGTGCAGCACGTCGGCCACGGCACCGAACGCGCAGTGGTTGAGGGACACCATCCCGGAGGGATGCACCGAACCGTCCGGCCGGATGGCGTCGGGCCGTTCCCACACCGTCGTCGCGCCCTGGGTCACCGGATACAGCCACGACGGGCAGGCGGTCTGGAACAGCAGGCGCTCGGCGGCCCGTTCCTGGCCGTGGTCGAGGAGCGCGTCGAGCACGAACGGCGTCCCGAGGAACCCGGTGGCGAGGTGGTGTCCGCCGGCACGGAGCAGGGCGGCGAGTCGTTCGGCGAGGACGGTCCGGCGCCCTACCGGGGCCAGGTCGAACGCCAGGACGAGGGCGTAGGCGGTCGGGGTGTCGGACATCAGCCGGCCGGCGGGGGTGAGATAGGCGTCGCGGAAGGCCCGGCTCGCTTGCTCGGCGAGTGCCCGCGCCCGTTCCGCGCCACGGTGGTCCCCGGCCGCCTCGAGCGCGGCTCCCGCGAGGCACGCGGAATGGACGTGGAACGCGGTGGCGACGAGGCCGGGATCGGTACGCGCCTTGTCCGGTCGGCTCACCGTCGGGTCCAGCCAGTCGCCGTACTGGAAGCCCCGTTCCCACAGCCCGGAGGGGTCGGCGCGCTCGGCGCACGCCTCGACCCAGGCGAGCATGGATGCGGCGTGGCGGCGCTCCATCGCCAGATCGCCGTACCGGTCGCGGAGCACGTCCGGCACCATGGTCACCGCGTCACCCCAGCCCGCTGCGGCGACCTCGCTGAACGAGCCGAGCGGGTTCGGCACGACGGTCGGGACGACCCCGCCGGCCGCACGCTGTTCCAGGGCGAGATCGTCGAGCCAGGACGCGAAGCAGGCGTCGACGTCGAACAGCGACGCCGCGGCTGCCGAGAAGACCTGCGCGTCGCCCGTCCAGCCGAGCCGCTCGTCCCGCTGCGGGCAATCGGTCGGGATCGCGAGCGTGTTGCCGCGGACGCTCCACACGACGTTCTCGTGGAGGCGGTCGAGCGTCGGGTCGGAGGACGAGAACCACCCGGTGCGGCGCAGCGCGGACTGCAGGACGACGGCGCGGACGTCGTCGGCTCCGACCGACTCAGGCACGCCACGCACCTCCGCATAGCGGAAGCCGTGGAAGGTGAACTCCGGCTCGACCCAGCGCGGGCCCCGGCCGTCGGCGACGAACCGGTCGGTCGCCGACGCGGCACGCAACGACCGGGTGTACAGCTCACCGTCCTGGAGCAGTTCGGCGTGCCGGAGGATCACCTCGGTCCCCGCCGGTGCGTCCAGGCGGAGCCGGAGCCGACCGACCAGGTTCTGACCGAAGTCGATGATCGTCCCCGTGCCGTCGGGGTTCGGCCACACGGCCACGGGAGCTCGTTCGTCGACGACGCGCACCGGCTCGACGTCGGCGGCCTGCACCTGGACGTCGGCGGGGAACGGGTGCACCGCCGCGGCGAGCCACGGCTCGGACCCGTCACCCCGACCGTCGACCTCCAGACGGAGGTCCCAGGTCTCCCCGGCGTAGAGGCCGCTCTCGACGAGGGCGGCCGCAGGGTCGACGAGCCACGCGCCGTCACCTCCCACCCGGACCATCCGACCGTCCGCGCATCGCAGCTCGAGTCGGAGGGAGACCGTCGGCTGCTCCCCGTAGTGTCGGCGAGCGGTCTCGCCGAAGCCGTAGCGCTCGGTGAACCAGCCGCCGGCGACCCGGACGGTCACGACGTCCTCCGCCCCCGGGGTGAGCAGCGCGCCGACCTCGGTTCCCGTGACCGTGAGCCGATCCCGGTAGCTCGTCCAACCGGGCTTGAGGACATGGTCGTCGACGTCGACGCCGTTGATGGAGACCTGGTGGACGCCGTGCGAGGTGCTCCACAGCGTCGCCGACACGACGCCGGCGGGGACGGTCACGACCCGCCGCAGGACGAACGGCTCGGCCTCCCGCGTCGGGGCGGGGTGGGCGAGGAACGGCTCGGACCAGGGCGCGTCGAGGAAACGGGTGACGAAGCGGAGCGGCGGACTCCACTCCGACGCGGTGCCGTCGACACCGTCGACACGGACCTCGAGCCGATGCTCCGAACCGGGCGCCAGCGGTGCGAACGGCCAGCGCTCGAGCACCCCGTGGGGGCCGAGCTCGCGCTCCTCGACACCGTCGAGGCGTACGACGGCGCGGGCGCCGACCCAACCGGGCTCGGCCTCCACCGTCCACGAGACAGACGGATCGGGGACCGCGGCGACGGCGACGTCCCGCCTTCGACCGACCCGCAGGCCGGTGACGACGGGACGGCGAGGCGTGCCGTCGGTCACGGTCGGTGGCCACTCGCGCGTCGGCCACGCGCGACGACGAGCGCCCCGGCGGCGAGTGCCCCGAGTCCGAGCATCGCGAGCGTCGCCGTGCCGTCGACTCCGGTGCCGGCGAGACCGCGCGTCCCGGACTGGGCCGTCGACGCGGCTTCTCCGTCCAAGCCACCCGAGGTGCCGGTACCCGTGCCCGGATCCGTGCCACCACCGGTACCGGCCGCCGGCATGAGCCGCACGGGCAGGAACTGCGCGGAGTCCTTCTCGGCCGCGATGCCACCGCCCCAAGCGAGGTACCCGTCGCGCCCCTCTCCGTCGGCCTCGTTCACGATGAAGGCACTGCTCAGCAGTGCCGCGTCCGGACGGACACCGGTGAGCCGCACCCAGGGCACCGCCACCTCGTACACGGTCGTCGCGGCGGCGTCGTCCCGTTCGACGGCGACCCGCGCTCCCGCGACCGTCCCGGGACCCTCGCCCACCGCGAGCCACCGGTACAGCTGGGGCCCGGCCGGGGTCAGCGCCATCCCGAGTTCATGCCATCCGGTGGCCGATCCCGGGGCACCCGCTGCGACGGTGAACTGCACCGAGTCGCCCTGCCAGATGTTCGCGCCGGCCGCCGGCTGGTCGTGGACGTCGTCGGTCACCTCGACCGACAGGAAGAGGTCGTCCTCGTCCCAGGTGTACCAGGCCCGCGCGGACTGGTCGTCAGCGGCACGTCCGGTGGCCGCCGGGACGATCGGCGTGAGGTCGTCGAGGTCGTCGAGCACGCCGTCCACCTCGATCGTCCGATGCGCGGCGTCGACCGCGGTTCCGAGGTCGAGGGGCACGACGACACCCGACGCCGTCAGTTCGCGCCCGCCCACGAGCGCCACGGCGCTCCAGTCCGTGCGACCGGCGAGACCGGCGAGCGGGAGATCGGCGGTCGCCGACTCGTGTGCCGCGACCGTCACCCCGTCGAGGAACGTCTGCGTGGAACCGCCGAGGTCGACGGTCAGTCGGTCGATCGTGACCGGCTCGCCCGAGGCGTTGTCCACGGTCAGGCGGAGTGCGCTGCCGTCGGCCAGGGCGACCTGATCGCCGACGAGCGTGACGGGTTCCCCGACGGTGGTGCGTGCTGTGAGGCGCCCGAGCACGACGTCGTCCTCGAGAAGGGTGGCCTCGACGAGCAGCTCTCCGAGCGCGCTCGCCGGTGGCAGCTCGACGACGACGCTTCCGGTGGTTCCGGCGGCGACCGTCTGCGACGCCTCCTGGCCGTCGTCGAAGCGGAGCACGACGGTACGGTCGGTGGTACCCGCCCGGTTGTCCATGGTCCACCTCGCGGTGACCGTCTGCCCCAGGTAGGCGGGGTCGAGCGTCAGCCCGGTCTCCGAAGCGGTCACACCGGCCACCTCGCCCTGGACGTACACCGGGCCCTCCCCCAGTTCGAGCAGGATACTCGTGCCGTCGCCGGCCGCGACGGTGCGCGACGCGCCGTACAGGTCCGTGATCACGACCTCCCCGCGCAACCCGAGGGTGACCGCCCGGTCCGAGGTCGACCAGAGCGCATGCAGTGGCCCGTCGGGCGTGTCGAAGGAGACGTTCCAGAGATCGGCGACGGAGGTGTCCCGTCCCGTGGCCGTCGCGTCCAGCAGCAGCCCGGCCGCCGTGGAGTAGGAGACGAACGCCGGCTTCGGGGTGAACGCGCCCAGCGGGTCCTGCGGGTGGTGCAGCAGGCCGAAGTTCTCCTCGGTCTCCTGCGCGTCCACACCGTCGTTGACGAGGTCGTAGATGAAGGTCCGCTGCACGTCGTGCATAGCCGTGATGACCGCCGACTTGGCGATGTCGGCCGCCTGCGACGACTCGGAGACGGCTCGGGCGTTCGTGCCGGTCGGCCAGCCGAGCTCGGTCACCCACAGGGGGATGGACTCGCCGCCGTTGTACCGCCGGACCAGCGCGTCGACACGGCTGAGGGTCTCGTCGAGCGCCTCGGCCCCGACCGGGTAGCTGTAGGGGTGCAGGACGATGCCGTCCAGGTATTGCAGCGCTCCGAGACGGAACGTCTGCTCGAGCCAGTCGGTGTTGAGGTTCGCGACCGCGGGACCGATGACCGGCAGCTCGGGGGCGACCGCCTTCACGGCGGGGGACGCCGCGGCGAGGAGGTCGACGTAGTGCTCCGGGGCGACGTTGGTGTTGCCACCGAGCCCGAGGTCCCACTCGTTCCAGATCTCGAGGCCCGTCGACATGTCGCCGAACTCGTCGGCCATCGCCGCCGCGTACGCGGCGTACGCGGACACGGCTTCGTCACTCACCGGTCCGTTGCCACCGTCGTAGAGCGGGTTGCCGTAGCCGGCGAGGAGGAGCGGTTTGACGCCGGAATCGCGTGCAGCATCGAGGAACTCGGCTCGCGGGCGCGACCAGTCGTAGACGCCTGGGGTCGTCTCGACCTCGCTCCAGTACACCTCGTCGCGGAACTGCGCGACACCGCCGACCGCGAGAGCGCCCATCGAGGCCGGGTCCCAGCCCTGGCCATAGTGGGTGGCTGCACCGTACCGCCCGGTCGCCGTGGCGGCGACGTCGGTCTCGGCGAGGACCGCGAACGTCGTGGTGGCGGAACCCACCGACTCGCCGGCGGCGAGGCCTTCGACGGACAGCGAGAACCATCCGCGACCGGGTGCGGTGAGGTCCAGCGCACCGTCGGCGTCCTCCTCGCCTTCGTCGACCACGCGTCCGTCCCCGTCCGTGACGGTCCAGCGCACCGTGTCGGCACCGGTCGTGTAGGGGAAGGCGAGCGGATCGCCCTCGGTGAACAGGTTGCCGAGCGTCCCCGGGGTCAGGGCGAACCCGGAGGGGGCGTCCGCGGCCCGGACGGTGAGGTCGTCGACGAGCAGGCGGGCGGACGGCTGGGCTGTGTCCGCCCGAGCCCACCCGTTGACGACGAAGCCGACCTGCCGCGCCGGGCCGTGCCAGATCCCGTCACCAGCGCCGCCCCAGGCGCTGTGACTCGGGTCGGTCACGGGCGATTGCAGGGTGAGCTCCTGCCACCCGTCGGACGCGGGGACCGGGAGGAAGCTCTGGTGCGTCTGCCCGGTCGCGTCCACGAGCTGGACACCGACGGTGGTCACGTTCTCCGCGCGGACCCAGAACGACACCGAATCCAGCGGGGCGTCGTCCAGGGACCGGACGGCCATCTCCCAGCCGTCCACCGTGCGCGCTCCGGTGTCCAGGAGGACCTCGACGGCGCCCGCACCCGTGTGGCCGTCGGCGGCGATGCGCGGAGCACTCGGCGCGACCGACGTCCCGTCGAACGCGACACCCGACCAGCCCACGAGATCCTCGACGGGGATCGTCGTCTCCTGCGCCACCGCCGCGGTCGGTTGCGCCAGGGCGCCGACCGCGAGGAGGACCCCCAGCGTTGCTGCCGCGAGCCGCCGCGGGTGCGACGGGCGTCGTGTTCGTTCGGTCATCACTGTCTCCTCGTTGAGCGTGCCCCGTCCGACGGGGAAAGCGGTTTTTCTGACGAAGCCTGCCGAACCATCGGGCCCACTGTCAAGCACCTCTTCGCAGTAGCGATTGAGCACGATCGTGGTGGAAGTCCGCTTTGACGAACCACCGTCGAACCTGCTAGACATCCGTAGAGCAATCGCTTTTCCTCTCACCCGAGCATCGAACGAAGGAGTTCACATGACTGGACGCATCCGCGCAGCAGCGGCTGTGCTGGTGATCGGCGGCATCGCCGTCGCAGCGGCGGGCTGTTCGCCGCAATCGTCGGAATCGGCCGACGGCAAGACCACCATCGAGGTCGGCGACCGCCCGTCGGCGGACCGCCCCGAGGATCGCAAGTACTTCGACGAACGCGTCTCGGCGTTCGAGGAGGCCAACCCCGACATCGACGTGAAGGCGGTCGAGACCGCTTACGACCCGACGACCTTCCAGGCCCTCGCGGCCGGCGGCAGCCTCCCGGACGTCCTGAGTGTCCCCCTCACCGAACCCCAGGGGCTCATCAAGCGCGGCCAGGCTGCCGACCTCACCGACACCCTGAAGTCCGAGGGCCTGCTCGACTCGCTGAACCCGGCGATCCTGAAACTCGCCTCCGATGCCGACGGCAAGGCCTACGGCGTCCCCACGAACGCCTACTCCTTCGGCCTCGTGTACAACCGCGCCCTGTTCACCGCGGCCGGACTCGACCCCGACGCACCGCCGACCACCTGGGACGAGGTCCGCACGGCCGCGCAGCAGATCACCGCGAAGACCGGCGCTGCCGGCTTCTCGGTCCTCACCACCGCCAACACGGGCGGGTGGCAGTTCACCGGGATGACCTACTCCTTCGGCGGGACCGTCGAGAACGCGGACGGCACGAAGGCCACCTTCGACGACACGCCCTCGGCCGATGCGCTCGCCCTCCTGCAGACCATGCAGTTCGAGGACGGCACCCTGCCCGCGAACACCCTGTACGACGCCGACTCGCAGGGCCAGGACTTCGCCGCGGGCAAGATCGGCATGATGATCGGTGCCAGCGACCGCTACTACGGCGTCGTGCAGAACCTCAAGCTCCCCGCCGAGGACTTCGGCATCGGTGGGATGCCGCAGGACGGCGGGTCGAACGGCACCCTCTCCGGCGGCAGTGTCCAGATCGTCAACCCGAACGCGACCGACGCCGAGCGTACCGCCGCGGTGAAGTGGATCAGCTTCCTCTATCTGCAGCGCTACTTCGACCAGGACACCGCCGTCGCCGACGCCAAAGCCTCGAACGAGGCAGGGTCCGTCACCGGCCTCCCCGGCCTCGCGGTGGTGAACGAGGACGCGTACGACACCTACTTCGACTGGATCGCCGACTACATCAACGTGCCGTCGGCCAACTTCACGCCCTACCTCGACGCCTCGGCGGAGATCCCGGTCGTCGCCGAGCCCGTCAACAACGCGCAAGAGGTCTACGGCGCGCTCGACACCGTCATCCAGACCGTGCTGACGGACCGGAACGCAGACATCGACAGCCTGCTCTCGCAGGCGAGCACCGACGTCCAGGGCCGACTGACGCGCTGACGACCCTCCGGGGCGGGCCACGCGCCCGCCCCGGTCCCAGGAGGACCCCATGTTCCAGACCATCAAGCGACCGCAGCCGGGTCCGTCATCGGCCACGCGCACGCCCGCGGCGACACGACGATGGCGACGCGCCCGTCCAGGTCTCGTCGCCCTCGGCATCGCGCTGCCGGCGATCCTCGTCTACCTGTACTTCTCGTGGGGTCCGATCCTCTCCTCGCTCGTGATGAGCGTCCAGGACATCACGCCCGGGCAGACGTCCACCTGGGTCGGGATGGAGAACTTCAGCTATGTGCTGAGCGATCCGAACCTGCCGCAGGCGACCCTCAACACCCTCCTCTACACCGGTCTCGCGATCCTCTTCGGCTTCCCGGTCCCGCTGGCCCTGGCCGTGTTCATCTCCGAGTTGCGCGGCCACCGTTGGTACTTCAGCGCCCTGGCCTACCTCCCCGTCATGGTGCCGCCGGTCGTCGCCATCCTGCTCTGGAAGTTCTTCTACGAACCGAGCGAGGACGGCGTCTTCAACGCGGTCCTCGGCGTCGTCGGCATCGGGCCGGTACCATGGCTCACCGCACCGACCCTCGCGATGCCGTCGATCGTCCTGGAGACCACCTGGGCCGGCGCCGGGACCGCCGTCATCATCTACATCGCCGCCCTCTCGAGCATCCCGGCCGAGCTGTACGAGGCGGCCGAACTCGACGGCGCGGGCATCTGGCGTCGCGTCTGGCACGTCGCCCTGCCGCAGATGCGCGGCATCATCGGCACGATGCTGCTCCTCCAGGTGATCGGCACGATGCAGATCTTCACCGAGCCCTTCCTCTTCACCGGCGGCGGACCACTCGGTGCCACCAGGACCCTGCTGATGACCATCTACGACTACGCCTTCGTGCGCGTGGACTACGGCGCAGCGACCGCCCTGAGCGTCCTGCTCGCAGCCGTCCTCGCGGTCTTCGCCCTCGTCTACGCCCGTCTCACCCGCCGTTGGAGTGCCTCATGAGTGCGCCCGCACTAGCCCGCAGCGCCAAGCGCGCCGACCGACCCGAGCGCGACGCCGTCGGACGGTCGAACATCTCCGACACCGACCGCCGTCGACCCGTCGTCCGCGTCTCACTGCTCCTGGGACAGGTCGTCGTCCTCCTCGGCCTCGTCGTCGCGGGACTCGGCCCGCTCGTGTGGCTCGCCCTCGCCGCCGTGTCGCCGACCCAGGACCTCATCCGAGAGCCGTTCGCGTTCTTCAGCAGCGGCGTCGTGCAGTGGGAGAACATCGGCATCGCCTGGGAACGCGGGCGGATCGGCCACTACCTCTGGAACACCGCGGTGCTCGCCCTCGGAGCGACCGTCGCGACCCTCGTGGTCTCCACCAGCGCCGCCTTCGTCATCACGGTACTCCGGCCCCGATGGGGCCGCTTGTTCTCGGCAGCCATCCTCGCCACGCTGTTCGTCCCGGGCATCGTCGCGCTCGTTCCGCTGTACCTCACGGTCCGCGAGCTGCCGGTCGTCGGCATCTCCCTGCTGAACACGCCATGGGCGGTCTGGCTGCCGGCTGCGGCCACGGCGTTCAACGTCCTGATCATCGCCCGCTTCCTCGAATCGATCCCCGCGGACCTCTACGACGCGGCTCGGATCGACGGAGCCGGCGCGCTGCGGATCCTGTGGAGCATCGTGTTGCCGCTGTCGCGTCCGATCCTGGGCGTCGTCGGACTGCTCGCCGTGGTCGCCTCGTGGAAGGACTACCTGTGGCCGCTCCTCGTGCTGCCGGACCCCGACCTGCAACCGGTGTCGGTGGCACTGCCGCGACTCGCGGCCCAGACGGAACTCAGCGTCCAGATGGCGGCACTGTTCCTGTCGCTCATCATCCCGGTGGTGCTGTTCCTGGTCTTCCAGCGGCAGTTCCTCCGCGGTGCGAGCATGGCCGGCGGGGTGAAGGGATGACTCGCGTCCTGGTCACCGGCGCCGACGGCGAGATCGGCCGCGCCGTCAGCCACGCGCTGGTCCGCGCAGGCTACGAGGTCTCCGCGCTGTCGCTCGCCTTCGGCGCGGAACACCCCGCCGACCGGCTGTTCGTCGGCGACACGACCTCGGTGGCCGACGTCGCCGCCGCACTGGACGGCGTCGACGCGGTCGCCCACTTCGCCGCCATCCCGCACCCCTCGCTCGGGACGCCGTACGAGGTGTTCCGGGTGAACACCGACTCCACGTTCAACGTGCTCGAACAGGCCGGTCGACGCGGCGTGCGGCGAGCGGTCATCGCCAGCAGCATCAACGCGCTCGGGTACCCCAACAACCCGCACGGGACGTGGCCGCCGTCCTTCCCGCTGGACGAGCACACCCCCGCGGACATCGCCGACGCGTACTCGCTCTCCAAGTCGGTCGACGAGCAGACCGCCGCATACGCCCACCGCCGCCACGGCATCGACGTGGTCGCCCTGCGCTTCCCGCTCGTGAAATGGCCGTCCGTCCTGCGCGACGTCGCCGAGGAGGTCGCGCGCGACCCCGCGGCCATGGCGCGCGAGGGCTGGGCCTACCTCACGATGGGTGACGCCACCCGCGCGGTGCTGCGCGGCCTCGAGGTGTCGACCGAGGGCGTGCTCGTCGCCGGCCTGAGCGCCGCGGACACGCTGCTCGGCGGCATGACGCATCTGCTGGCCGATCGCTACACGCCCGGTGTCCCGATCATCCGGCCGGTGTCCGACACCGCAGCCCTGATCGACACGACGACCGCGGAGCGGGCCCTCGGCTTCCACCCGACCGAATCCCTGCACGACGGGACCGCCGTCGCGCAGCCCGACCCCGAGACCCCGGTGAGGAACCTCCGATGACCGATGCCGCCCCGACCACCTTCGCCCAGCCGTGGATCCCGCGGGACGACGTGCGCATCACCGACGTCCGCGCGGTGGTCACCGCTCCCGAGGGCATCCCGCTCGTCGTGGTGAAGGTGCTCACGAGCGACGACGGGCTGTACGGTCTCGGCTGTGCGACCTTCACCCAGCGTTGGCGTGCCGTCGTCGCCTACCTCGACCACCTCCGGCCGCTCCTCGTCGGGCGGTACCCCGGAGACATCGAGGACCTCGGGCGGTTGATCCGCTTCTCCGCGTACTGGCGCGAAGGGCCCGTCGGCAACAACGCACTCTCGGGGATCGACATGGCCCTGTGGGACATCGCCGGCAAGCGGGCCGGGACGCCCGTGTACGAGCTCCTCGGTGGCAGGGTCCGGGCTGCGGCCGATGTGTACCTGCACGCCGAGGGTGCCGACCCCGAGGCCACGGCGGCCCACGCCGAACAGCTGCGGGACGAGGGCCTCCGGCACATCCGGGTGCAGACGGGCCAGGCCGGGATCGGCCACTACGGAGCACCGCCGGCCGCCGACCCCTACACCTGGGCGAAGCACCCGCAGGGGTGGCGCGTGGAGGAGTACCTCCGGCGGACCCCGCGCCTCTTCCAGCGCATGCGGGAGCTCCTGGGAGACGAGGTCGAACTCCTGCACGACGTGCACTCCCGGCTGACGCCGCGCCAGGCGATCGCCCTCACCCGTGCGCTGGAACCGTACCGCCCGTTCTTCGTGGAGGACGTCCTGGCGCCGGAGCACTGGGACCGACTGCCCGAGGTGGCCGCCGCATCGCCCGTGCCCCTCGCGGTCGGCGAGCTGGCGACGTCGTTCACCGACGCGGCTCGCCTCGTCCGCACCCACTCCGTCGACTTCATCCGCTGTCACCTCTCCGACATCGGCGGCCTCAGCGCCGGTCGGCGACTGGCCACGCTCGCGGACGTCGAGGGCATCCGGACCGCCTGGCACTCCCCCGGTGATGCGTCGCCGTTCGCCGTGGCGGCCGCAGTAGCCCTCGACGTCTCGAGCCCCGCCTTCGGCGTCCAGGAGGGCCACCGGTATTCCGAGGCCTGTCACGAGGTGTTCCCGGGCATGCTCGACATCGTCGACGGCTGGCTCACCCCGAGCGACGCACCTGGCTGGGGCGTGGACCTGGACGAGCGCGAAGCCGCCAGGTATCCCGCGGGCGTCTCCGGCCACGACGCCTGGGCGGCCGGTGTGCGCGCCCCGGACGGCGGGCTCATCGCCCCCTGACCGCCCACGCCCCGTCCTCCTCCGCCTGCCCGTCACCCTCCGAAAGCGCACCCCATGCCCCGTTGGTCCGTCTCCCCCTCCCGTCGCGCCCTGCTGCGCGACGGCCTGCCGTCGTTCCTCCTCGCAGACACCGTCTGGGCCGCGTTCAGCGGTCCGACGGACGAGGAGTGGTCCGACTACCTCGTCCTGCGGCGTCGGCAGGGCTTCACCGCCCTGCTCATCAGCGTGTTGCCGATCGAGCACGACCGGTCCGAGGGTGGCCGTTCGCCCTACGCCGTCGTCGACGGGCGTCTGGACCTGTCCGCGGGCGATCCCGGCTACTGGCCGCGCGCGGTCCGGCTCCTCGAGCAGGCGGTCGAGCACGGCTTCACGCCGATGCTGGTCCTGTTGTGGAACAACTTCGTCCCGGCGACCTGGGGAGCGGGCCTCACGCCCCAGCTGGTGCTCGACGAACAGCAGACACTCGACCACGTGCGCGATTCGGTCGAGCGGTTCGCACGGTTCGAACCGATCTGGATCGTGTCGGGCGACGACGACCTCGATGCCGATGAGGCCATCGCCCGCTACAGCCTCGCCGCGTCCGAGGTGCGCCGACTGGTACCGGAGGCGCTCGTCACTTGGCACAGCACCCCGACCGCGCGCATGCCGGAAGACCTCGCGAACGGTCCGCTGCTCGACCTGCACGGCCTGCAGTCCGGGCACAACGAGGACTGGGACACGCTGCCGCAGACCCTCACCCGATACGTGGACGGCCTCGCGGTCACGCGGCCGATCATCGATCTGGAACCCTGTTACGAAGGGCTCGGTCGATTCGCCGGCCGCGCGAGGCACTCGCGCGCGGACATCCGGCGGGCGAGCTGGACGGGCGTCGTGGCAGGTGCTGCGGCCGGACTCGGCTACGGCGCGCACGGGGTGTGGTCATGGCATCGTCGCGGGAGCGCGTTCACGGCCGAGGCGGTCCACGGCGTCCCGTTCCCCGCCGCCGTCGCACTCGGCTTCCCGGGAGCGGACGACGTCGGCTTCCTCCGACGGGTCGTCGAGGCCGAGGGGCTGTCAGAACTCCGCGAGGACCGCGCGCTCCTCGAGTCCGAACCCTCGGGCGCCGTGGCTGGTCGGGTGGACGAGCACCTCGTCGCCGTGTACGCGCCGTCGGCGTTCGCGCTGACGTGTCGACTCGATCCCGCTTCGGTGGCGTCGGTCACCGTCTACGACCTCGACGAGCGCCGGCAGGACGCCGCGGAATGGACCGCGGTCGCTGGCGAGGACGGCACCGGGCGTATCCGCCTCGAGCAGCCCGAGTTCCCGGGCGACGCGTTGTTCGTGATCCGCGTCGAGCACGGGACGGCCGCGGCGTGACGTCCCCCACCGAGCCCGCGTCGGTGACGATCCGAACCCACGGCCTCCGGGTCCGGGTCGTCGCCCTCGGCGCGCGGATCGACTCGATCCTGCTCGAGGAGGCCGGTCTGGAGCTGCTGTACCGGACGCCATGGGCAGACGCCGGAGGATCCGAGTGGGGCATGTCCTCCTCGAGCGCCCTCTGGCACCGTGATTACGCCGGTGGCTGGCACATGCTGCTGCCGTCGGCGGGCGATCCCGATCCGCGGGCTCCCGTCGAGCAGCCGTTCCACGGTGAGGCCGCCTGGCGGACCTGGTCACTGCGGCAGGACGGTGACACGGTGGTCGCCGAAGTGCTGCTGCGCACCGTGCCCGTCCGGGTCGTCAGGACGGTGTCAGTGACCGAGGGCCGGGTCACGGTCGACACCGTGCTGCGCAACGTCGGGATGGACGCGACCCGCCTGATGTGGGTCGAACACCCCGCGTTCGCGGGCGAGCTGTTCGACGACGCGGAGCTCCTCGTCGACGGCGGCGCGGTCGGTCTCGTGTCGGCACCGGGCTCTGTGTTCGCGGACCTGCCGGTCACGACCGGGACGGTCGAACTCCGGTCACGTTCCAGCGGCGTCGGGCTGCGACTCGGTTTCGACGTCACCGTCCATCCCCGGGTGTTCGTCTGGCAGGAGCGTCGCGGCGAGCGCGGATTCCCCTGGTGGGGTGCCGGTGATGCCGTCGGTTTGGAGCCGGCATCCGACCCGTACGGCGATCCGGCCGACGGCGTCGGTTCGGTGCGCCTCGCGGTCGGCGAGGAGCGCTCGACCCGGTTCGAGCTCGACGTCGACCGCCTCGGATGAGCCTCGGGATCGCCGCCCGGTACAATCGATCCGCGATGTCTAGAAAAGCGATTTCCCTGCAGGATGTGGCCGCCATCGCCGGGGTCTCCGTCTCGACCGCATCGAAGGTGTTGCGTGGTCAGGGCAAGGCCTCGGACGCCACGCGCGAGCGCATCCTCGAGGCCGCGGCGCGACTGGACTACCAGCCGAACGCCCTCGGCCAGTTCCTCGCGCAGGGACGCAGCGCGACGATCGGTGTGCTGACGCTCAACGCCCCCGGCGCGTTCACGATGCCGGTCCTCACCGCCGCGACGACGACCCTCGGCGCCCGCGACCTCTCGGTCCTCGTGTCCGACTCCCGTCTCGACCGCTCCCTCATGGCCGCGACCGTCCGGAAGCTGCGCGCCCGCAACGTCGACGGCCTCCTCGTCATCGGCGACGGCAGCGGGACCGAGATGCGTTCGGTCACCGACGGGTTCGCGGTGCCCGTCGTCTACGCCTACGGTGCCTCGGACGATCCCGGGGACGCCTCGTTCCTGCACAACGGCCGCCTGGCCGGCGAGCTCGCGGGACGACATCTGCTGGGCCTCGGTCGCCGTCGCATCGCGCACATCGGTGCCTCGCTCGACGACCGCTCCGCCCACGACCGGGCGGAGGGACTGCACCGCGCGCTGGACGAGGCCGGGGTCGAGCTGGTCGGCGGGACGGGGCTCCACGGCGACTGGTCCCGGGCCTGGGGGCGTCAGGCGGCACAGCGACTCATCGAGGCCGGACACGACGTCGACGCGGTGTTCTGCGCGAACGACACCATCGCACTCGCCGCCATCGAGGTCTTCCGGGAGGCCGGTCGCCGGGTGCCCGAGGACATCGCCGTGGTCGGGATGGACAACCTCGCCGGCCTCATGGGTCAACGGGACCGGACCCTCACGACGATCGACCCGCTCCTCCACGACGTCGGCCGTGCTGCGGCCGGCTATCTCGCCGATGCGATCGCCGGTGGCACCTACGTCCCGGGGGTGCACTTCGTGGACGGCGAGCTCATCGAGGGCGAGTCGACCGGGTCCCCGGCCTGAGGTCGGTCCGGGCGGGTCTCGACGACCCGCCCGGCCGCCGTCAGGACAGCTTCTCGAGCTGCTCCTGGTACTCGGCCCGCACCTTGTCGTTCGTCGACTGCTTCCACGAGGCGATCCCCGACTTCACGGCGTCGAAGCTCGTGCGGCCCAGGATGTACTCGTTCATCGTCGACGACAGGTTGTTCGTCGCCGATGCGGTCTTGCCGGCGGTCTCCGAGTAGAGGCCGGTGATCGGACTCTTCTGGAGCATGGGAGCGGCTTTCTGCTGCCACTCGTGCGAGCGCCGCAGCCGCTCCTCCATCGGCACGGCCGTCGCGAGGATCTGCGGTGCCGCCGCGAGTCGGTTGAGCGAGGTCGGGCCGATCTGCGCCGACCCCGCCTCGGTGAGGACGACGCGACCGTCCGCCTCCCGGGTGTGGTGCTCGCCCTCGACGCCGTACTGCAGGAAGAACCCTTCGGTGCTGCCGTAGGGGGCCGCGAGGTGGTTGAGCAGAGTCAGCAGCTCCTTCACGCGCGCCTCGTCCGCCTGTTTGATCGCCGTGAACGAGAACATCGACGAGCCCTGGTAGACGATGCCGTCGCCGCCGTCCGCCGCGAACGGCAGGATCGCGTCGTAGACCACACCCTCCGGCGCACCGGGGTCGATGATGGCCGAGATGCCGTCCTGGTGCATGAGGACGGTGCCATTGGCCATGTAGGTCTTCGCCTGCGAGCCGGAGATGCTCGGGGTGTCCGGGTGGTAGTACCCGGCGTCCTTCAGCTCCTTGATGTACGAGAGCGTCTCGAGCCACCGGTCCGACTCCCACTTGTGGACGAGCTTCGACCCCTTCAGCTCCCACCCGTTCGGGACCCCGAACATCGCACCGATGAAGTCGTACCCCCAGTCGACGCTGTCGCCGTTGCTCTGCCCGCTGATCGCGTAGCGGTTGCGCTTGGCGTCGGTGACCGCCTTGCACAGCTCGGTGAAGTCGTCCTTCGTCTTGGGGGCGGGCTCCGCCCCGGTGAGGTCCTTGATGACGTCCGGACGCGAGATGAGCATGTTGCCGAAGGGTGGCCGGTTCACCGGGACACCGTAGATCCGGCCGTTGATCCGGCAGCCCTCCCACGACGGCGTGGGCAGGTTCGCGAGGTTCGGGTACGTCTTCACGTTGTCGCCCGAGAGGTGGTCGGAGAGGTCGGCGAACTGCGCTTTGAGCAGCTGCGGGTAGGACGGCGGCAGCTGGAACGCGAGGAACTCGACGAGGTCCGGCACGCTTCCACCGGCCATGACCGTGGCGAACTTGGGTGCGAAGGAGTCGGCGGGGACCACCTGGAGGTCGAGTTTGCACCCGAGTTGCTTCTCGGCCGCCTGGAGGTAGCTGTTCGAGGCCGGCGCCGGCGGGCTGTACGAGATGACGAAGCCCGACACCGTGCCGCTGATCGCCGTCTTCCCCGACACCGAGGTGAACAGCTCCGACTCCTTCGGCGCGGAGTAGTACACCGGCTGGACCGTCGCCGAGCCGGCGAGATCGGGGGTCGGTCCCTTCGTGATCGGCACGTAGGTGGGCAGCGGGACGAGGGCTCCGGATCCGGCGGCTCCCGAGGTCGCACCACCGGGGGTGCAGCCGGTGAGCGCGGACCCGAGGCCGAGGACCGCGAGGCCGACGCCGGCCGCGGTGAGGAAGGTGCGGCGGGACAGGCCTGGGGTGGTGTCGTTCATCGTGGTCTCCTTCGAGGTGAGGCGAGCGCCTGGGGCGCTGGTCGGATCCCGGCGACGATGCCGGGTCGGTGGGTGCGGATCGGTCAGCCCTTGACGGCGCCGGTCAGCACGCCCTTCGTGAGGTGGCGTTGCACGAGCGGGTAGGCGATCAGGATCGGGACGATGGCGATGAGCACCACGGCCATCTGCAGGGACTCGGCGGGCGGCAGCACGGAGGCGTCCGAGGCTCCCCCGACGAGCGAGGACCCCTGCAGCACGTACGTCCGGAGGACGAGCTGCAGCGTCCACTTCGAGGTGTCGTTGATGTAGAGGAGGGCGTTGAAGAACGCGTTCCAGTACCCGACCGCGTAGAAGAGGGCGACGACGGCGATCACCGCGCGGGACAGCGGCAGGACGATCGTGCCGAGGATACGGAACTCCCCGGCGCCATCGATCTTCGCGCTGTCGATGAGCTCCTGCGGGATGCCCATCATGAAGCCGCGGACGACCACCATGTTGAACACGCTGAACGCACCGGGCAGGATGAGCGCCCAGACGTTGTCGAGCAGTCCGAGCTGCTTGACCATCAGGTACAGCGGGATGAGGCCCGGCGTGAAGAGGAAGGTGGCGAGCACGATCATGAGCACCGGGCGCTGGAAGAACGACCGTCGACTGAGGGCCCACGCCGCCGAGACCGTGCAGACCAGGCTGATGAGCGTGCCGACGACGGTGACGAACAGCGTCACCAGGATCGCCCTGGTCACCACCCCGCCGGCGAGGATCTGCTGGTAGGCGTCGAGCGTGAACGACTTGGGCCACACGACGTAGCCGCCGGCGGCCGTGACGTCCTCGGCGGTCGAGACGCTCGTGGAGACCACGATGAGGAACGGGAAGAGGATGACGGCGAGGATCACGACGATCGCGAGCGCCTTGAGCGCGAGGACGACGGGCTTCGGCTTCCCCGCCCAGACCGGTCGGACGATGGTGCTCATGATTTGGAATACACTCCCTGCTCGCCGAGCATGTGCGCCGCTTTGTTGGCGACGAGGATGAGGATGAGACCGACGAGGCCCTTGATGAGGCCGGCGGCGATGCCGGTGCTCCAGTTCCCGTCGATGACGCCGTGGTAGTAGACGTAGGTGTCGAGCACTTCGGCGGCCCCCGGCCCGACGGCGTTGCGTTGCAGGATGATCTGCTCGAACCCGACGGACAGCGCCTCGCCCAGTCGCAGGATGAGCAGGAGCACGATGATGGGTCGGATGCCGGGCAACGTGATGTGCCAGAACCGGCTCCAGGCGCCCGCGCCGTCGATGGCGGCGGCCTCGTAGAGGGAGTCGTCGATCGCCGCGAGTGCCGCGAGGAAGATGATCGTGCCCCAGCCCGCGTCCTTCCAGATCACCTGTGAGGAGAGCAGCAGCTTGAACGTCGCCGGATCCGACATCACCGAGACGGTGCCGAGGTCCAGCTGCCGCAGCCAGGTGTTGAGGACACCACCGGAGCCGAGGCTCTGCTGGAAGAAGCCGACGACGATGACCCAGGACAGGAAGTGCGGCAGGTACAGCACCGACTGCACGATGGAGCGCAGCCACGGCCAGGTCAGCGAGTGGATGAAGATGGCCAGCGCGATCGGTACGGGGAAGAACAGCACCAGTTGGATGAAGGTGATCTGGAGGGTGTTGGAGACCGCGTTCCAGAACGCCTGGTCGGTGAACAGCGCCGTGAAGTTGGCGAAGCCCACCCACGGGCTGTCCGGGATCGGGATGTAGGGCTGGTAGTCCATGAACGCGATGACGTTCCCCAGCAGCGGGATGTACACGAACAGCAACAGCAGCACGACCGCCGGGGTCACCATGACGAGCAACGGTGCGTCGCGACGGAACTGCATCCGGAACGGCACGCGGCGTCTCGTCGGCCGATCACCGGACCCGGCGGGGGCGATCGGTGGTCGGATGGTCTCCGGCCGATCGGTCGTCGTCGCGCTCACAGCAGCTCCCTTGCTCACGGCGGATGCCAGGTTTCGGGCCTCCGCGCCGTTCTCTCGAACGTTGGACATCATTCGCGGGGCCGCTGTGTAAAGTCAACATCATTCAATCATCCGAACAGGAATCGAACATCGGAGTTCATCATGGAGCTGTCGCAACGACACGAGCGCATCCTCGCCGAGCTGCGCATCCACGGCAGTCTCTCGGCAGCGGACTTCGCCGAACGGATGGGCATCTCGACGATGACCGTCCGGCGCGACCTCCGCGAGCTCGGTGAACAGGGTCGGCTCCGCCGCGTGCACGGTGGCGCGGTGTCCGTCGACACGCAGCCGACGACCGGGATGCCTCACCGGCCCGGTGCTCGGCCGACCCCGGCTCCGGGGGCGGCCGACACCCTGTTCACCTTCGGGTTCGTCGTCCCAGACCCGAGCTACTACTTCCCGACGATCGTCGCCGGTGCGGTCGAGCGCGCCCAGTCGCTCGGTGGACGGATCGTCCTCGGCGTCTCCCGCTACGACCCCGACCGCGAGCGTGATCAGATCGAGCGCCTCCTCGTCGGCGGGGTGGACGGCCTGCTCGTGACGACGTCGATCCTCGACGCCCACCCGACGCTCGAGCTGCTGGAGCGGTCGCCGGTGCCGGTCGTCCTCGTCGAGCGCTCCGTCGCCGAGTCCGCGATCGGCGACGGCCTGGAGTTCGTGCGCACCGACCACGCCGCCGGGGCGGTCATGGCCCTGCGTCACCTGGCCGGACTCGGCCACGAACGCATCGGGATGGCCGCCTTCGACACCCCCACGACGCCCTCGCTGCGTCTCGGCTTCGAGCGGGCCGTGCGCCAGCTCGGACTGCGCGAGGACGCCAGCACGGCCATCATCGACGACCAGCAGGGCGTCGGCGAGCAGACGCGGCGATACCTGGAGGCGTGCGTGGCGTCCGGGACGACGGCGGTGTTCCTGCACTCGGACCACTACGCCGTCGAGTTCGCGGATGCCGCGCTCGACCTCGGCCTGTCCATCCCCGGGGACCTGTCGATCGTGGCCTACGACGACGAGGTCGCCGGCCTGGCCAGGGTGCCGCTCACGGCCGTCGCACCGCCCAAACGCGACATCGGCAGGTTCGCGGCCACGATGTGCTTCGAACGCATCTCGGCCGCAGCCCAGACGGGGTTCGCCGCGCGCCACACGAGCCTGCGGCCGAGCCTCAGCCTCCGGGAGTCGACGGCACCGCCTCGCTGAGGTACGGGTTGTTCGTTTGCTGTTCGTTTGAACGCGAGTGCTTGACAGGCTCAGGCGTCGCGCACTGGGATTGAGCCTGCTGTCGAGACGACCAGGAGGCGACGATGCTGCAGAGCGAGAGCGCCCTCCGAGGCACGGTCGGCTTCCTCATGCCGGAGGGCACCTTCGAGCGGGTGTTCTCCGAGCTCGACCTCGCACGCCTGCGGTCCGAGTCGCGCCTCCATCTCCTGTCCGACCGCCCGCTCCGCCCGGAGCGCGTCGACGACCGCGCGCTGTTGGCCGAGGCCGAGGTGCTCGTGACCGGCTGGGGGTCCCCGGCGCTGGACGAGCCGCTCCTGCGGATGCTCCCGTCCCTGCGCGCGGTGGCCCACTCGGCCGGCAGCGTCCGCGGCATCGTCACGGACGCCCTGCTCGACCGTCACGTGTCGCTGACGTCGAGCGCCGCGGCCAACGCGGTACCGGTGGCCGAGTTCACCGTCGCGATGATCGTGCTCGCCGCCAAGCGGACGTTCTGGGCGGCGGAGACGCTGCGGTCCTCGAACGCCCCCGTCGACGCCGAGCGGGCCTGGCCGACCGTCGGCAGCCACGGCATCACCGTGGGGGTCGTGGGGGCCTCGCGCATCGGTCGGCTCGTCATCGAACGGCTCGCCTCCCTCGACGTACGGGTGCTCGTCGCCGACCCGACGCTCGACCACGAGCAGCAGCTCGCCATCGGCGTACCCTGCGTGCCCCTCGAGGAGCTGGCCGCACGCAGCGACATCGTCACCCTCCACGCGCCGGCGCTGCCCTCGACTCGGCACCTCGTCGACCGCGGACTCCTCCGGCTGATGCGTCCCGGCACCACCGTCATCAACACCGCCCGTGGCGACCTCGTCGACCACGAGGCCCTCGCCGATCGCCTCGAACGCGGCGACCTCGTCGCGATCCTCGACGTGACCTCCCCCGAAATCCTGCCGTCGACCTCACGGCTGTGGTCGACGCCGAACACGGTCATCACGCCCCACATCGCCGGCTCGGCCGGGAACGAACTCGGCCGGCTCGCCACCAACACCGTGGACGAGGTCCTGCACCTCGTCAGGACCGGTGCCTTCCGACGACCGATCACCATCGCCGCGCTCGCGCTCCAGGCGTGAGCGGGCCACCGAACCGCACACCACTGAACCGCAGACCACCGAACCGCAGACCACCGAACCGCAGCAGAGGCCAGACCATGCCCCTCCCAGCAGCCACCAGCGCGCCGACCACCACGAGCTTCGCCGAGCAGTTCACGCCGCGGGCGCGCCGAGCCCTGCGCGTCGGGAGCTGGCGCGCAGGGCCGCCGGTCGGAGACCGCACCGCCTGGGACCGGGTCTCGGAGCGGGACCGGACGGCGTTGCTCGCCGCCGCGCGGCACTGGTGCGTCGAGGCCGACCGCAACCCGCCCACGCTGTCCCTCTGGGCGCGGTACAGCTCCGACGGCGACCGGACCCCCTACGAGACGGCGCAGCAGGCGCTCCTCGGTGCGGTCGCCTCGTCCGCGCTCGCCCTCGGTTCGACCGACGACGAGGCCTGGGTCCGCGAGCTCGGCGACCGCGTCTGGCGGCTCTGCGAGCTGACCGCGTGGTGTCTGCCCTCCCACTACGCCCTGCCGGAGTCCGGCGAGCGCCCGTTCCTCCCGATCCCTGGCCGCGACATCCTCGACCTGTCCGACGCCTACGTGGGCGGCATGCTCGCCGCGGTGGACACGATCGCCGGTGACCGCCTGGAGGTGGCCTTCCCCGGGCTGCGCTCGCGGGTGCACACGGAGATCCGGCGTCGCGTGCTGGACCCGTGGCGGAACGAGGTGGACTTCTGGCACGGGCTCGACGGCCCGCCGAACAACTGGGCGCCGTGGATCGTCTCGAACGTCCTCGTGTGCTCGGCGGTGGTCGAGACGGACCCGGACGAGCTGGCGTCGTCGATCGACCGCGCACTCGTCATCCTGGACCGGTTCCGAGCGGGCTACGCCGATGACGGCAGCTGCGACGAGGGGGCGACCTACTGGTGGTGGGCGGGGGCGACGCTGTTCGAGGCGCTCGACCTCCTCGGCGAGGTCACCGAGGGCGCGTTCGACGGGTTCGCGGTCGCGCCGGTGGCCGCGATGGCCCGCTTCCCGATGGTGATGCAGCTCTCCGGCGAGTCACAGGTCAACTTCTCGGACGGGTCCGCGAGCCTGCCGACGAATGCGACCTGGAACCTGCTCGCCCGCTTCGGCGAGCGCGTAGGCGACGACGAGGTGGCGGCCCACGCCCGCTGGATGGGGCGCTCGCATCCGCTCGGCTTCTCGGGGCAGTTGGCTCCGTTGTTCCGCCGCACACTCGCGGAGCTGCTCGACCCGGCGTGGACCACGGCCGGCGACGCCACGCCGGGGATGCCCTCCTCTTGGTACGCACCGGGAACGGAGGTGGCGGTGTTCCGCGAGCACGCCGGTCGCATGGACGGGTGGGCGGTCGCCGCGAAGGGCGGTCACAACGACGTCAGTCACAACCACAACGACGCCGGCGGCGTGATCGTCTCGTTGGACGGCGCACCCGTCCTCATCGACGTCGGCGTGGGCGTGTACCACCGCGACACCTTCATGCCCGACACCCGCTACGGCATCTGGACCATGCGGAGTGCGTTCCACAACGTGCCGCTCCCCGCAGGTGTCGAACAGCCGTATGGCCGGGGGTTCGCGGCGAGTGGGACGCGGTTCTCCGACGGTGACGGACGCGCGGTCCTCGCCATGTCGCTCCTGGGCTCCTATCCGGCCGAGGCTCGGCTGACGGCGCTCGACCGCACGGTGTCGCTCGACCGCTCGGCCGGCACCGTCCTGATCGAGGACGACTGGGCGTTCTCGGAACCGATGCGGATGACGCTCACCTTCCTCACCGCCGTCGAGCCGATCGTCACGGGCTCCGGGATCCAGGTCGGCGATGCGCGCCTGGAGACCGACCCCGCGTTCGAGACTGCGGTGGACCGGATCGACATCGACGACCCGAAGCTCCACGAGGTCTGGGGGTCGGCCGTCTTCCGGCTGTGCCTCGTGCAGCGGGACCCGGCGATGGCAGGAGCGCACGCGCTGCGGGTGCGCCGCGCGGAACAGTACCCGGAACCGGGAGCACCGATGGAGGCCCCACGATGACGCCCGACCCGCTCCCGCCGTTCCGTTTACCGGCCGCGGACCCCGTCGCCGCACCCTTCACCGGGTGGACGCGGGCGCACTGGGAGGCCACGGCCGACCGGTGGCTGGCGGAGGTCCGCCGGTTCGAGAGCCCGCTCGGCGGCATCCCTCGGCTGCCCGGTCGGGTCACCCGCGACGGCGTCGCCCGTGAGGGCATGGAGGCGGTCGGTCGCTCCTTCCTCCTCGCCGCACCGCGGATGGCCGGCGGTGGAGACGGCGATGGTGACGGGGTCGAGGACCTCGTCGCCTGGTACAGCTGGGCGCTCCTCGCCGGTACGGCCCCGGACGGTCCGGAGTCCTGGCCGCTGGGCGTGACGTGTCGGGCCCCTGGCACGGGCGTCACCAACTCGATCGTCGAGGCGGCGAACATCGCGTTCGGCCTGTACGTCAGTCGCGACCGGCTGTGGGCGGGGCTCACTCGGAAGGAGCAGGTGCAGATCGCCGACTGGCTGCGCCACCATGCGCGCCTCGAGGTCTGGCACAACAACTGGCAGCTCTTCCCGGCGATGGCGGAGGCATTCCTCCGCTCCGTCGACGAGGACGTCACCGGGCTGAACGGCACGCGGAACGTCGCCCGGGTCGAGTCGTGGCACCTGGAGCAGGGCTGGTACACCGACGGTCCGGAACACGCGATCGACTACTACAACGCTTGGGCGATCCATCCCTACCTCTGGGCCTGGTACCGCATGACCGACCGCACGGGCACGGCCGACGGCTCGCGGCATCTGGAACGGCTGCACGACTTCACCGGATCCTTCGCGCGCATGGTCGCGCCGGACGGGTCGATGGTGCACATCGGTCGCTCGCTGAGCTATCGGACGGCCGCCCTCGCCGCGCTCTGGTGCGCCGAGCTCTCGGGGGTGAACCCGTTGAGTCCCGGCGCGACGCGACGCCTGGCCTCCGGGGTGGTCTCGGGGTTCGTCCGGCACGGCGTCGGCGTCGACGGCCCGCTGAGTCTCGGTTGGTACGGACCGTGGGAGCCCACCGCGCAGAGCTACAGTGGCTTCGGTTCGCCCTACCTCGCGGGCATCGGGTTCCTCGGGCTCGCCATCGACCGCGACGACCCGGTGTGGACGGCTCCGGAACGCTCGCAGCCGACCGACGGGCCGCCGGAGACCACCGTGCTGCCGGCGGTCGGATGGATCCTGCGCTCCCAGCGGGACGGTGTCGTAACGCTCGCCAACCATGGCAGCGACCACTGCGAGATCCCCGTGGAGCCCTCCCGCGCCGACGCGGACGATCCGCACTACGCCAAGTTCGGGTACTCCTCGCACACGGCTCCGGGGACGAGCGCGGCGTGGGAGGAGAACGTCGACGGCCATCTCGCGTTGCTCGACGAGGACGGGCGGGCGAGTCGTCGCGCCGCGATCCGCGGGATGCGGACCGTCGGCGAGATCTCCGGCTCGGTGCACCTCCCACAGCTCGACGGCCGGGTGTGGCCGGGCTGCGCCGTCACCACGGTCAGCATCGTCCGCGGCGATCAGGAGCTCCGCGCGCACCTGGTCGAATCGACGCGCGCCTGGACCGTCCGCGAGGGCGGTGCGGCCGTCGCCGACGACGCCATCCTGCGCACCGAGGTCGATCCCGCTGTGGCCGCGCCTCGGGCCACGGTGGTCGGTCGCGACGGGCTCGCAGCGACCATCGTCGGGCTGCACGGTTGGGACCGCGCGGAGGCCGTCGCCTACCGTGACGCGAACGCGTTCGGTCCCCACTCAGCGGTCCCGGCGCTGTACGCCGCCAGCACTCCGGGGCACACCGTCCTGGCCGCACTCCACACCCTCCGCTTCGACGACGGCGAGACACCCGACCTCCCGGTCGCGGTGGACGTGACCGGGACCCGACTGGTCACACGGTGGACCGACGGAGCCGTGCACGACGTCGACCTCGCCACCTTCGTCCCCTGGGACGGCCAGCTCGCACGCCCGTCCGTGGACTGACCACGCACCCATCCGAAAGGCCCCCATGTCCATCGACACCCGACAGCCCGTCGTCCACCTGCGATCGCGCGCCGTGAGCGTCGTTATCGACCTGCGCGACGGTCGCCTGCCGTCGATCGCGCACTGGGGAGCCGACCTCGGTCCGCTCGACGATCGGGAGCTCGCCGATGTCGTGCGCGGTGCGGAGCGGTTCGTCACGGAGAACGCACCCGATCGACCGACCCGCCTCGCGGTGCTTCCAGAACAGAGCGAGGCCTGGCTCGGCCGGCCGGGCATCACCGGCAGCCGGGACGGCCGCGACTGGTCGCCGCTGTTCACAATGAGGCCGGCGCTGGTCACCTCCCGCACGGTCACCGTCGACGGCGAGGACGCCGAGGCGGGGCTGGCCGTCCGGGTCGAGTTCGAGCTGAGCGAGGCCGGCCTGCTGCGCGTCCGCGCCACGCTGCGCAACACCTCCGACGATGTCTACCGACTCGACGATCTGCATCTGGCTTTGCCAATCCCGGCCAGGGCGCGCGAGGTGCTCGACCTCGCGGGCCGGTGGGGCAAGGAGCGGACGCCGCAGCGCGGCCCACTCCGCGTGGGCGCCTGGGTCCGCGAGGACCGCCGCGGACGGACCGGCCCCGACACCCCGCTCGTGCTGAACGTCGGCGTCCCGGGCTTCGGTTTCGCCGCCGGTGAGGTGTGGGGCGTGCACGTGGGGTGGAGCGGCAATCAGCGACACGTCGCGGAACGGCTCTCGACCGGTGACCAGGTGATCGGCGGTGGCGAGCTGCTCCTGCCGGACGAGGTCCGCCTCGGCTCCGGCGAGGCCTGAACGAGCCCGTGGGTGTACGGGGCCTACGGTGACGGGCTCGATGAGCAGGCCGCACTGTTCCACGAGCACCTGCGTGACGCGCCGAGTCATCCGGTCCGCGACCGGCCGCTCACGCTCAACGTGTGGGAGGCGGTCTACTTCGATCACGACGTCGACGCCCTCGTGGAGCTGGCGGAGGTCGCCGCGTCGCTCGGGATCGAACGCTTCGTCCTCGACGACGGCTGGTTCCGGGGTCGGCGGCACGACCGGGCCGGTCTCGGTGACTGGTACGTCGACGAGGAGGTGTGGCCGGACGGACTGCGACCGCTCGTCGATCGGGTCCGCGCGCTCGGGATGGAGTTCGGTCTGTGGTTCGAACCGGAAATGGTGAACCTCGACTCCGACCTCGCCCGCGAACACCCGGACTGGATCATGCAGACGGGCGGTCGACTGCCGATCCCGGCGAGGAATCAGCAGGTCCTCGACCTCGGCCGTCCGGAGGCCTTCGCGTACGTCCTGGAACGGATGACCGCGATCCTCACCGAGGTCGACATCGCGTACGTGAAGTGGGATCAGAACCGCGACCTGGTCGACGCCGGGTCCGCACCCGACGGCGGGGCCGGTGTGCACCGTCAGACGACGGCCGTCTACCGGTTGATGGACGGACTCGCGGACCGCTTCCCTGAGCTGGAGATCGAGTCCTGCTCCTCCGGCGGTTCGCGGGTCGACCTCGGCGTCCTCGAACGGACCCACCGGGTCTGGGCCTCCGATTGCAGCGACCCGCTCGAGCGGCAGCAGATCAACCGTTGGACCGCTCAGCTGGTCCCGCTCGAGCGCCTCGGTGCGCACATCGCGTCCGGTCGGTCGCACACGACGGGCAGATCGCACGAGCTGTCGTTCCGGGCCGCGACGGCGCTGTTCGGTCATCTCGGGGTCGAGTGGGATCTGCGGCAGGCCTCCCTGGCGGAACTCGCGGAGTTGGCCGACTGGTTCGCGCTCTACCGCTCGACCAGGGCCCTGCTGCACACGGGGCGGCTCGTCCGTGAGGACGTGGTCGACGACGCGCTCCAGATCACGGGGGTGGTGGCCGCGGACCGGTCGGAGGCGTTGTTCTCCCTCGCATTCCTCGGGCGTTCCGACGTCGCGAGGATCGGGCGGTTCACGCTCCGCGGCCTGGACCCGGAGCGTCGCTACCGGGTCCGGCCGCTGCGCATCGGCGAGCCCTCAGGAGGGCGCACCGTCCCCGCCTGGTTCGGTGAACCGGACGGCGTGGACGGTCCGCACGCCGGTTGGACCGGCGTGGTGATGTCCGGGACGACCCTCCTCCACGCCGGCCTGCAGACCCCGGCGACCCCGCCCGAACGGGCGTGGATCGTCGAGGTCGCCGCGGTCGACGACTAGGGCAGCACCACCTCATCCTGGTTGAGCACCCTCGGGTGGAAGTAGGTGTTCTGGATCTCGGTGTTCGAGTTGTTGCCGCGCAGCTGCTCGGACCAGATCATGAAGTACGACCAGCGCGTCTGGGACTGCAGGAGGTTGGCGTCGGGCACCTTGCCCATCTCCGCGATGGCGATCGGCTTCGTCCCGGCGATCGACTGCAGCTGCTGGTAGTCGGCGGTGCTCGGGTAGTTCTTGTACCAGACGTCGAGCGAGACGACGTCGACGTAGGAGTTCCCGGGGTAGTAGCCCGACCACCCGCCCTGCGGGTTGTCCTGGACGTTCCAGACCCAGATGAGGTTGTCGAGGCCCTGGGCGTCGAAGTAGTCGCGCATCTGCTGGAAGATCTTCGCGCCACCGTTCGCGCCGGAGCGGCCACCCCACCAGTTCCAGGTCTCGTTCATCTCGTGGAACGGTCGGAAGAGGACGGGTATCCCGGCGTCCTTGAGCTGCCGCAGGTACGGCACCACCTCGGCCATCCGCTGTCGCCAGGTCGTGTTGAGCGCGGTGCCTCCCGTCACGATCTGCGTGAACTGGGCGTTCGAGATCTGGGTCTTCACCCCGCCGTCGAACTCGCAGGTGGAGGGTCCGGTCGGTGAGCAGGCGTGCCAGGTGAGGGCGACGAGCGAGCCGTTCGCCCACTCCGTCTTCGCCTGGTCGATCACCCGCTGTCGGTTCGCGGCGTCCTGCCCGCGGAACATGAGGTCACCGCCCCAGAGCCCGGGATACTGCCCGGTGATGTCCTTCACCTGCTGGGTGTACTGGCCCGGCAGGCTCGCCGGTTCCTTGTTGTGCTGGCCCGACACGATGTTCGTCCCGGCGATCGTTTTGAGGTGCTGGATCACCGTGGCCTTGTTCTTCGCGGGGAACGCCTCGGCGTCCACCGGTTGCGCGACGGCGGAGCCGACGAGGCCGAGGACGAGCGCGGCGCCCAGTGCGATGCGCGTCCTCCGGGTGTGCGATGTCATGTCCATCTCCTTTCCGCCCTGCGTCGTCGGAGGGCGGCGACCCCAGGATCGCGGTAGGGGTGGGGTGCCGTCAAGGACTTTCATAAATTACTGCTTAAACTCATCGCGATGGCGGCGGCTCCGGGCGGGGCCTGGCGAGGAGCGGTAGCATCGACGGATGTCGAACGCCGGACCGCCCGAGATCCTCCGCCTCACGGCCTTTGCCGCCGAGGCCGGCGGCGGCAATCCCGCGGGGGTCGTGCTCGACGCCTCGACGCTCACCGAGGCCGAGATGCAGGCGATCGCCACCGAGGTCGCCTACCCGGAGACGGCCTTCGTCGTCGATCCCGGTGTCGACGGTGACGACCGGCACGTGCGGATGCGCTACTTCTCCCCCGGCGCCGAGGTGCCGTTCTGCGGTCACGCGACCATCGCGACCGCGGTCGCCCTCGCGGAACGGCGTGGCGTCGGGCGGTTCACTCTGGAGACGAACGTCGGGCCGCTCGTCATCGAGACGGCCTCCGACGCAGACGCCGACACGACCGGCGGCACCGGCTCGATCACCGCGTCGTTCACGAGTGTCGAGCCCACCCTGCGTGAGCTCGACGCCGAGATCACCGATCGGCTGCTGTCGCTCCTCGGGCTCGAGCGTTCCGACCTCGACGAGCGGTGGCCGCTGCGTGAATCGTTCGCCGGCAACCGGCACCCGGTCGTCGCCGTCAGAGACCAGGACGCCTTCGACGCCTTCACCTTCGATCCGGCCGCGCTGCGCCGACTGATGGACGAGCAGGGCTGGGCCGGAACGGTGACCGTGGTGCACGGCCACGGTCTCGACGACGCCGGGCGCCTACTCGTCGAAGCCCGCAACCTCTTCCCCGTCGGAGACATCACCGAGGACCCGGCGACCGGCTCCGCCGCGGCCTCACTCGGCGGTTATCTGCGCGCACTCGGCCTGGTCACCCCGCCTGCGCAGGTCGTCATCCGGCAGGGCCATCACGTCGGCGCACCCAGTCTGCTGACGGTCGACGTCCCCACCACGGGCGGCATCACCGTGACGGGGACCGCGCAGGCGATCGCAGCTCCTTGAGCAGCGGCCACCATAGACCGATGAGCCGTGGCTCGGACTCGCGCTAGCATCGAGCCAGTCGCGGCCGGGCGGCCTCCGGAGGGGATGGACATGTTCACAGCTGGTGGATCGAAGCGGGGGCGCACCGCGGGCCTCGGCGTCATCGGTGCAGCAGTGCTCGCGCTCGCCCTCGCGGGATGCGCCTCCGGGGCCGAAAGCGGCGCCGACCCCTCGACCACTGCGTCCGGCGAGTCCGGCGACGCGGTCGGCGTGGTCGGCGTCTGGGGAGACGCCGACGCACAGAACACCCCGTCGCTGGTGTTCGCGGAGGACGGCACGGTGACGGGGACCGACGGGTGCAACCGACTGATGGGCTCGTGGACGGCCGACGGCGGAACGGTCGAGTTCGCGCCGCTGGTGTCCACGCGGATGGCCTGCGAGGGAGTCGACACCTGGTTGTCGGGCGGAGCGTCCGGCACCTGGACTGACACGGAACTCGTCGTCCTCGACGGGAGCGGCACGGAGATCGGCACGCTCGAGCGCTCGGAGTGAACCGGCCTTCCGGGCTTGCCTGGTGTTCGCCGGTGGGTGCGAGAGGATCATCGGGTGGATGCGGTCGAATCGTTGCGGGACGTGGGGCTGCGGGCTGCCGTGCGGGAGCATCTGCGCGGGTTGCCGCACGGCGCGGGCTCGGAGGGCTTGAGCGAGATCGTCGTCGATGAGGTGACGGTGCTGGATGGCATCGAGCGCTTCCACGGACTCCGACGACTCGGGCTGGAAGGCACGGATGTCGTCGATCTCCGTCCACTCGCAGGCCTTCGGGACCTCGAAGAGCTGTGGCTGAGCGAGACGCGCGTGACCGATCTCCGCCCACTGTCGGGGCTGCAGGCACTCACGGTGCTCGAGCTCGGCGATACGCCGGTCGTCGACATCGAGCCACTCCGACCGCTCCGCCGACTCGAGAAGCTGTGGTTGAACGGGACGAACGTCGCCGATCTCGACCCGATCCGTGTCCTCACGGGCCTGGTCACCGTCGGGGTGGCCGGCGCCCCGATCGAGGACTACCGGCCACTGGAGGCACTGGCGGAGCTGCAGACCCTGGTGGTCTCACGGTCGGCATCCGCGCACCTCGGGGCGCTGTCGCATCGTGGTGACCTGGACATCCTTTACCTCGACGAGTGACGTCGCTGGGGGCAGAGGAGAGTGGGCTCGACTGCTGGGTTCGAGCATCGGCGCAGCCTCCTCGTCCGGGATGCTGCGCCGCACAGATTCGACTCGGGGCGGACGGATGGTCCGGTGCTGGACATGTAGGGGTGAGATGACCCTGACGATGGAGGCATGATGACCAGGGAAGCGTTCGATGAACTCCTTGATCGGTCCGCGCTACCGGCTCGCCCGGCTGCGCAAGCGGACCTTGACGCGATGGCTGCGGATGCCCGCCGCCACACTCCCCGCGTATTCCGTCCGAAGGTCCTGATCACAGCGGGACTTGCGGCGGTCCTCGCGACGAGCGGAGCGAGTCTCGCAGCTGCCACCGGCCAGTTCTCCTGGGCGCCGTGGGCGCAGGAACCGATCGGTGCCGTGACCTTCACCATGGATGTCGGGTTTTCGTGCGAGCTACGGTTCTCCGAGTACACGGGGGGCGCGGATCCTGGCTACGTGGCCGAAGTGAACCGGATCCTGCGGGATTGGTATCGCTCGGCGGATGTGCGTACCGCCGTGGAGGCGATCGTCCCTGAGAAGCTGGACGAGGTCGACGGGCTTGAGTTGCAGCCGGGTGAGACGCTCGAGACGTTGCCTCCGGGGGAAGCGACGAACCGGGAATGGGCGCGTCAGTGGACCGCATGGGATGCGGCCGTGAACGACGCGGAGTGGGATGAGCTGAACGCACACGGTATCTCCGGCGGCGATCCCCGCATGAACGGGAGTGAGCGGAACGGTCAGATCAACTGCTTCGACGAGGACAACGCGCCCTACTCCTTCGGGTCCGGTTCGTGAAGCGAGCGCACGTCCGCATCACCACCGCGCTGAGCGAGTCGTCGGCGGACCTGCTCGCTTATCTGCAACGACGCGTCGGGTTCGATGAGGCCTCTGACCTCATCGGAGAGACGATGGTCGTCGCATGGCGCCGCGTCGACGACCTTCCCCTCGACGCGGAGCAGGCACGTATGTGGCTCTTCGGCATCGCCCGCACCGCACTGCTGAACCACTCTCGCGGGCAGCGCCGCCGATGGGCGTTGGCCGACCGCATCCGCGGTGATGCGCTGATGCCCGTCGTCGCGCCGGCCGCCGATGACGGTGCGGAGATCCGAGATGCGATCGGCCGTTTGGACCCTGACCTGGGTGAACTGGTGCGGCTGATCCACTGGGAGCGTTTGACGATCGTGCAGGCCGCTGGACTGCTCGGCATCGCCGACTCGACTGCGCGCACCCGATACGCGAGAGCGAAAGCGCAGCTCCGCGCGGCGCTCGGAGTGCCCGCGAGCTGAACCTGTCGCTGAAAGCGTCGTCAGCGTGCACCCGACCGCGATCACAGAACGCGTGTGCCGCCGCTCGAGGACGTCGCCGAGGCGCACCGGCTCGTCGAAGCCGGTGGACTGCGAGGACGGCCAGTGCTGATCTTCTATGCACACCGATATGCGCGTGATGAATCGCTGCGCGAGATGTCCCATCTCGGTTTAGTCGGCGTAGGCGCGATAGTCCTGCACCGCCGTGAACTCGGGATTGCGGGTCGCGTCGATGCCTCCATCGCGGAAGTTCCGGCCGATCTCGAACATCTTGTTGGACGAGGTCTCCTAGCTGTTCCTCCGCTCCGGGAGTCGTCTTCTACTCATATCTGCGGCCTCCACGACTAAGACCCAATCGTGACGATCGGGCTTGTCGGGGATCGCCCATGTACCAGCGGGTGCGTCGACATCGCCGGGTATGGTTGTCCATTCGCCGGTTGCGGGGTCGAACCACCGGGCGAGGTAGGGTACTTCGCCGAGTCCATGAAGGCTGCCCGTGGCGAGGTCGTCTTGGTAGAAGTAGACGACGTAGCGCGAGTTCCCGTCGCTGGAGAGGACGGATTCCTCAGGATGTGCGAAGGTCCCGAAGGTGTGGTCCCCATACCGGGGCAGGAGGCGCTGCCAATCCCCTAGCGTCTCGTAGAAGCGGCGGAGTATGCCCATCTGGTCCCCGCCTGGTTTGCGGATCCCGTCGAACCACGGGATTCCGTTCTGGAAGTCGTCCCACCCAGGAACGTCATAGTCCCACTTGATGGCCCACACCCCGGCGACCCCGTAGGTGTAGCCATAACTTCCACATTGGAGAGCCTTCCAGGCGGAGTGACGGGTGTCGTCGACCGTGACTGCCCAGATGTCCTCATAGTTCGCTTCTGTCTCGAGGAAGGGCTTCGTGGGTCTCTCGTCCCAGTACGAGCGGTAGTGCTCTTGCGTGCGTATGGAGTCGTGGCCACCCTGCGTGGGGTACCAGGTGTGCCAGGGCTGGTCACCGAACACCTTGGGCTCTCCGATCGCCCACATGTGCGCTCCGAGCGGGCGGTGGTAGCCGTCGTTGGCTGCGATCGTCTCGGCAACGGCCTGCCATGTCGACAGTTTTGCCGTTTCATCTTCGATATCGACCTCTTGCCCAGTGATCCAGATAATGGGGTGGGCTGCGTACCGAGCGAGGACGTAGCGGGTGAAATGGGTCATCGCCACGGGGCCGATCTGGCCGCTCTGAGTGTGGACACCGAGGCCCAGGGCGATGACGATGCCTTGGTCCGCGATGTAGTCCATCATGACGTCGAATTGATCGCGGAATGCGTCCGGGTCGAGATGGGTGTACTCCGCAGCCCACCAGTTGACGACCGGAACGTTTCCGCCACCGTCGTTGACGGCGGCGTCCGGATAGGTCTGATAGACGGTAAAGCCGCGCGCCTGATCACTGTCCACTACGGAATGAAACTGACTGGTGCCCGCCGCGTAAGGATTGTTGCTGGTGTCAAGGCGTTCGTAGTTGGCCGCTTGCCAGTGGGTGTTACCGAGCCAGAAGAACGGGGTTCCGTCGGCGTAGACGAATGCTCGACGGTCGTCGGATTCGCGGATGAACCCATGGCGGTAGATGGCGTGGTCGCCCGTGTAGGGAACAGCGTCGAGTTCGCCCGTCACGCGGTGCAGACCGGCGTTGGTCTCATCGCTCGCCGTAACCGTGTAGGTCCAGCGGCCTGTCTCGGTGGGAGCGAAGCGAACGGCGAAGGCGTCTCCTCCATCCCAGAAGCCGGGAAGCTCGATGACTTGGCCGCTCGGTCCCCGAAAATGGGCCGTGATGCTGACATCTGTGTCGGGGTGGGCGTACTCCTGCGTGCTCGTCAGTTGCACCTCGTGACGGGTCCATTGCTCGACTCGGTTCATCGCACGCGGCTTTCTTGACCGGCATCGATGCCGAATTCCGTGCGTACGGCCGAGAGGAAGGCCATCCCGTGTGTGGTGTCGGGGAGGAGAGCGGAGCCTTCCGTCCATTCGTTCCAGGCGTTGATGGTGATCATTGGATGATCGTTAGGGTGTCGCGCGATGAACTCGTGGGCTCGTTTGAGGGCTGCGGCGAACTGGGTGGGATCCTGGTCGAAGACCGGGAAGAAGGGGTATGTGCCGCCGCGAAATTCGACATCGGCCGAGATGCGTGGGGTGGAGTCCCAGCCGACGGTGACGTTGGGGTGAAACGGCACCGGCAGTTCTGCCGCGAGCCGTTCGTAGTCGTCGAACGCAAGCTCGGCGAGTTCTGCGGGGTCACCCTCCGGGAAACCTTGAGCGGCCATGTCCGCATGGTGCACCCAGACGTAAGAGGTCGCGCTGTCGAATCCGAGTTGGCTGATGAGCGTTGCGGGGTCCTGCACGGTGATCGCGGTGGGGAGAACGCCGAACCCCCAGACCACGGCGTCGAGATGGAGACCGGGGAACCCGGCGGCGACGACGCGATCACGGAACCATCCGAGCGCGTCGGCGGCGTCCGAGACGCCGCCCAATCCAGCGATGAAGTTGCCGATCTCGTAGAGAGAGAACCAGGGCCGGCCGTCGACAGTGAGGTAGTTCGACTGTACGAAGTACTTCTCGATGATGTGGTCCACCATGCGTTCGAAGGCGGCTCGGTCGACGGCGCCGTTCTTCAACTGAGGCGCCCGGCTCCGGTCGGTCGAGGAGTACGGGAAGATGTCGACCAGTTCGTGATTGGCCCACATCAGTGCGAAGTCGACGCGGTCTCGATTACGGGCCTGGAGGAGGCCGTTGTCCAGCTCGCCAGAGAGATAGGGGCCGTCGTCGTACCAGTAGTAGTCGACAAGGAACCCATCGACGCCGTGGTCGGCAGCGATGTCTATCTCCGCCTCCGCGACGGCGGGATTGGCCCCGTCCGTCCTCCCCGCCAGAGGAATGCGCGGCTGGCGGTGCCCAGGGAAGCGCGGCTGGGCGGCGTCCAGCAGCTTCCATTCGTCCCAACCGTCTCCGAACCATGCGATGTTACGCGGGTCCGCATGCCAATTGGGGAAGTAGTAAGCGAGAACTTTCGGACGTGTCAAGGGATTCTCCTGGTCGAGGGCTTATTTCAGGGCGCCGGCGGACATGCCTTGCCGGAACAGCCGCTGCATGAGGACGTAGGCGAGTACAACGGGCAGGCTGATGAGCACGCTCGCGGCAAAGATCTTGGGAGTGTCCACGAGCCGCTGACTCTGGAAATAGGTGGGCACCTGCGTGAGAACCTGCAGGTCGGTGTTCTGCACGAGGATGAGCGGGAGGAGGTACTCGTTCCAGGCGCTCAGAAACGTGAAGATCGCCACCACAGCGAGAATGGGACGGGCCAGCGGGATCAGGATGCGCACGAAGTAGGTCCAGTTACTGGCTCCGTCGACACGAGCTGCCTCATACAGTTCTACGGGTAGTCCGCGCACGTAATTGGTGGCGACCAGCGCCCCAAACGGAATCGAGATCGCGGTCAGCGGTACGATCACGGCCCAGTAGGTGTTCAAGAACCCGAGTAACTGGGCCGCGTAAAACAACGGCACCACGAGTGCGATTCCGGGGAGTGTCATGCCGCCGAGGATGAGCACCATCGCAACACTCGAACCACGTGGCCGGAGTGTGGCGACAGCATAGGCGGTCGCGATGGAGCACACGAGTACGAGAACGACAGTGCTCACGCTCACGATGACGCTGTTGAGCAGGAATCTCAGGAATGGTGTCGTGGAGACGACGACCAAATAGTTGTCCAGCCCCTGGCCCTGAACTGACGTGACTACGATCATCACGAGCGGCGCGATGAGCAGCGCCAACGCGATGATGACCAGTCCTTGGCTGATGATCCGGCCCGCGATTCGTTGATGGGAGAACATGATCAGTTGACCTTCCTGGACGTGAGGCGCACCTGCAGGACAGCGAAGATGAGGGCGAGCACCACGAGTGCCATCGACAGCGCCGCGCCGTAACCGGCATGGAACTGCTCGATCACTTGTCGGTAGATGTAGCCCGTGAGCACCTGCGTGCTCGTTCCCGGGCCGCCCGCTGTGGTGAGGTAGACGAGGTCGAAGGTCTTCAGCGCGCTGATAACACCGAGTACCACGAGAACAAGGTGCGAGCCCGACAGCAGCGGCGCCACGATAAGGCGGAGAAGCTGGAGACTCGAGGCGCCATCGATCCGCGCGGCTTCGATGATTGACGTGTCGATCTGCCCCATCGCCGCGTCGTAGATGAGGAAGCTGTATCCGGTGTACTGCCACACGTTGATGAGGATGATCGCAGTGAGTGCGGTATTGGGGTCGGCCAGCCAAGCCTGCTCGATGTTCTGCCCGGTCACGATCGACAGTAGGTCGTTGATCGACCCGTCAGGGGTGAGGAGAAACCGAAAGGACGTCGCAACGACAGCGGGCGCGAGAACCACCGGAACGAAGGCGAGCGTCCGCAGCAGCCCCCGCAGCACGGTGCGGGTGCGCACCAAGGTCGCGAGCACGAACCCGAAGAGCATCTGGAGCGCGATGGTGGCTACCGCGAAGGCGAAGGTGTTGCGAAGCGCAGTCCAGAAAACCGGATCTTGAAGGAGCTTGACGTAGTTGCCGACGCCGACCTGCGAGGCGTCGGGAGACACCCCGTTCCAGTCCAACGTGGAGTAGTACGCATTGGCGACGATGCCGACGTGGACGACGCCGACGACAAGGATGAGAGCGGGGAGCAGGTAGAGATACGAGCTCAACGCTACGCGTCGTGAATTCACTGGGCTACTTTCGAAAGGGACTGAGGGTGCCTCGGCACCGAGGCACCCTCAGTCGGGACTAGCGGCTCAGCGACGCGGATACCGCTTGGACCTGCGCCATGGCATCTGCGGGCGATGCGGTTCCCGCAGCGACCGCGGAGAGCGCGTCCCCCAACGCGGTCGAGAGGTCCGCGTACGGGAGCTGTCGGGCTCCGACGAGGTTCTGCAAGTCCGACTGTTGTTTTTCGATGTCGGCTACCTGGCGCTGGTCGATGACGTCATCGGTGGCGACGGGCACATCGAGGACGGCCGGGAAGTTGCCGTTCGCGGCTTGGATGTTCTGACCGCCGCCGAGTGAGAGGAAGTTCAGGAACTTCAGGGCGGCGGTCTGCGCGTCACTCTTGGCCGAGACAGCCCAACCGTTGTCTGGACCGCCGAAGAGACCTGTCGGTTCATCCCCTGTCACGGGGGCGGGGAACGGCGCGGAGAGGTACACGCTGTCGATCGGCTCGGTCACGGTGCCCTGAGAGACCTCGATACCCTCCTTCGTCATCGTGCCAGGCGTGTTCCAGGTGCCCAGTGCGATGAACGCCGCCTTCTTGGTCAGGAGGTCGCCGAACGCGTCGGGGTATTCTGCCGCGGCAGTCGAGCCGCTGGGAATGATGCCTGAGGTGAACAGATCACTCCAAGCCTGCATGGCTTGAATGAAGCTGTCTCCGGTCCAGTCGGCTTTGCCCTCGATCGCGTCGTAGACGATGCCGGGGTCGATGCTGTTGATGAGTGACAGGTAAACGTCAGTATTCGCCCAGGCGTCTTTGGCGCCGTGCGCCAGGCAGTCGTAGCCGGCGGCTTCGATCGTGGCGCATGCGGCCTTCCACTCGTCGAAGTTCTTCGGTACAGACACACCGAGCTGATCGAGGATCGAAGCGTTGTAGTAGATCAGGCCGGCACCACTCATGTAGGACGGCAGGGCCACCTGCTTGCCGTCGAGCTGCAGTTGCGCGAGACCTGCGGCGTTGATGTTGTCGGTGCCGCCGTTCGCGGCGAGGTCGTCGTCGAGCGGGAGGGCCAGGGGACCCAGATTGGTGACGAGGTCACCAGGCTGGAGCTGGAATACGTCTGGGCCGTCCGAGGACGTCAGCCCCGTGCGGATCGCGGTGACATAGTCGCTGTAGCTGTAGAGCTTGTAGTCGACGGTGATGTTCGGGTTGGCGTCTTCGAACTGCTTGATCGTGTCATCAGGGCTGATGGCGTTCCAAGTCCACCATGTGACGGTTTGGGGTCCGTCAGCGGTCGTGGCGTCTGCTCCGCCTGACCCGCCCACGCAACCGGCGAGGAGAAGGGCCGAGCCTGTAGCCGCGGCGATGGCGGCAGCCAAACGCCTGGTCATGCGTAACGTCATTGTCATGCTCCCTTGCTGTGGTTGGTGAAATGGTTCACCTGCTGCACGCGACGCTATGGTCTCGACCCGCAACGTGTCAAGTCGGGGCGTGTACTAGGTTGAAACTGTTCACATGAGGAGGCCGCGATGGCAGCGCAGAGCACGATTCGCGATGTGGCACGCGTAGCCGGCGTTTCCATCGGCACGATGTCGAACTACCTCAACGGCACCAAGCCTCTCGCCGAATCGACACGCAAACGCATTGATGCAGCTATCGAAGAGCTGCAGTTCGTTCCCAATGTCGCCGTCAGGGTCATGCGGGGCGGGCGAAGCCACGTGATCGCGTTCATCGTGCCCGACAGCGGCAATCCGTTCTTCCTCGAGGTGGCGCGTGGCATCGAGGATGTTGCGATCGCGCACGGTCACGTCGTCGTCTCATGCAACACCGAGGGCGACCTCGAGCGAGAGCGACACTACGCGAAGGCTCTTTCTGAAATGCGCGTCAGCGCCGTGATCGCTGTTGCGTCCACGACGAATGAGAACCTGCTACACACCCTCCAGCAATCCGGGGTTCGGGTTGTCACACTCGGAAGCCACCTGCCCGATCATCCATATCCAGCGATCGACGTCGACGACTACCGCGGCGGAGTCCTCGCCATGGAGCATCTGCTCGAGCGCGGCCATCGGCAGGTTGCTTTCCTGGGGGCACCCGAGGCCGAGACACAAATCCACGAGCGCTTCGCAGGTTGCTGTGCAGCCTACAAAGCCGCCGGTCTCGATCCTGACGGGATCCTGCGCGTGGACGCCGCCTCCAATTCCCCCCGAGCGCGGTCCGCTGCGGCGCGCGCGATCCTCGACCGGACACCCCGTCCGATCGCAGTCGTCTGCGCCAACGACGTCATCGCTCTCGCACTGGAGACCGAGGCGCTTCGTTCGGGCCTCCGCATCCCGGGCGAGGTGGCGATCATCGGCTACGACGATATCGAGGGCGCGGAGATTGCCCCCGTTTCACTGACGACAGTCCACCAGCCGCGGTACGAGCTCGGCCATCTCGCGGCCGAGCTGGCACTCTCCAAGGACTACCCCGTTGTGAGTGGTGAGCTCTTCACGCCCCACGTGGTTTCGCGATCCTCGACCTGAACCGAGAACGATCGTCAGCGCCTTCGGGTGCAGACGGTCGTCTTCGGCCGGCGGACCTGGATGGAACCGCTAGGCAATGTCTTGCTTGCCATCATGATCTATTGAACAATTTCACCTACTGCTGTACACCTTGATGTTGAGACCGGTCAACGAGACAGGCCTCGAAGACCTCAAGGAAGAGGACATCGGTGAAAAGAATGCTTCGATCCGTCGCCGTCATAGCCGCGGCGGCCATCATCTCGGCGCTGGGCGTCGTCATCGTCGCGAGTCCGGCTCAAGCGGCGGGCACCGTCTACTACGTCAGCTCGTCCTCAGGCTCGGACACCAACACAGGCACCTCCTCGTCGTCACCCTGGAAGACGCTCGACTCGCTCAACTCCAGGACCTTCCAACCAGGCGATCAGCTACTGCTCAAGCGCGGAGACACCTGGACAGGCGGAGGACTCGTCTTCACGGAAAGCGGAATGGCCGGTGCGCCCATCACACTGTCCGCCTATGGTTCTGGCAGTCTCCCGCTGATCTCACCAGGTGTCCTCGACAGCCAGGGCGTGAAACTCGACGGAGTCGGATACTGGCGAATCAACAACATTGCCGTATCCAACGCCTACGAGGGCATTGCACTCTCGTACAGCAACGTCTCGAACCGCCAGGATGTCGCCATCGATTCCGTGCAGGTCAGTAGCCTGACCCCGACCTTCAACAGCAACTATTCGTTGTACAACCACACGTCGGCAGCGATCGTGGTGAAGACCTACGACTCGGCCGCGGATGGTTCGAAGACGAACAAGGCGAACCCGCCCAGCCGCAAGACCGCTCTGACCGGCTTCAGCGTCACCAACTCCACCTTCAGCGATGTGGGCGCGGCAACCTGGTTCGGGGGGCTGGTCACGAACTCAGATGGATTCCAGATGTCCGAACAGGGCAGCCACCAATGGATCCGCAACGTCACGATGGACAACCTCCAAGTCATCAACGGGGCACTCTGGGGGTTCAACGTGTTGTTCGTCAACGGTGGCTCATTCTCCAACCTGCGCGCCTTCGACTCAGGCGGAGCAGTCAACAACTACGGCACTGCGGGCCTCGTCGTCGCCTACAGCCGAGATGTTTCCTTCAACCTCATACACATTCGCAACGTCAGCCGGAACGCGGCAAACGACTACGACGGAGCAGGATTCGACTTCGAAGGCGTCGGCGACAACATCAGCCTCACGAATTCCACGATCGACCTCACCGACGGCGCCGGGCTGATGCTCTTCGACAACTCCGGCAACGGCGCCATGACCGACATCAACGTCGAGAACACCACGATCTCCCGCTGGGGTCGCAGCCCTGGAAGCAACCCCATCAACGCCGCGGGCATCCGAGCAGACCAGACGGGAGGCTCAGGCCAACTCGCCGGACTCTTGCTCAGAAACAGCTACAACCAGCCCACCCTCGGCGGAACGACGTCCGCCTACAGCATGAAGGACATCGCGCAGGCCACCGTCACCTCCACCACAGTCGCTGCCGCTCCGACGTCGAAGACACCCACCACCGCCCCCGCCGCCCTGTCTTATGGCGCACCGATCGGTGCCAGCCGCAACGATGTGACGGTCCAGGCGGGAATCAAGCTCACGCTCTCAGGCAGCCGCACGGTGACGGGGCTGGGACGATACGCCACAGCCGGCGACTACCGTCCCCACTCGATCAACCTCTATCGAGACTCCGACAAGTCCGTCGTCGCTCGCTGTGTGGTCTACCCCACGCTGACAACCGATTCTGACGGTCTGAAATACTGCACCCTCTCTTCAGGAGTGAACCTCGCCCCCGGCACTTACTGGCTCCTCAGTACTGAGGAGAACGGTGGCGACACCTTCCGCGACCCCACCCCGATCACTGCCAGCAGTACCGGGATCACGGTCGTGGGTGCAGGGAGTGCAGGATCAGGAGCCTTCAACGTCTGGGAGACCGGGTCGAGGGGTTACGGGCCCGTCGGGCTCAAGTAACGCAACAGTTCCCGCGCCGATGGCACGGCTTCGGCGCGGGAACTGCGACCGCTATAGGTGTTGGAGAGACCACCGTGTCCGGCGCTGTGATGAGCAGTGCGACGTACAGCCGTGAACGCCTGCCGGTCCTCCCTTGCCGTTCCCGGTCGTCTCGCGTCCTCGGGGCTCAGCGCACCAGGCGACGCATAGCGCCCGCACCATCGCCACCCAGCGCTCACCGCGGGTCGATGAGCCCCGCGCGGATCCCCCACAACACGGCCTGGAGGCGGTCGCGCGCTCCGGTCTTCTGCAGCAGACCGGCGAGGTGGTACTTCACCGTGGTGGGCTCGACGAAGAGTCGCTCGGCGATCTCGGCGTTGGACAAGCCCTGCGACAGGAGGTCGAGGACCTCGAATTCGCGATCGGTGAGCGGCGACTCCGCCGGTGCCATCGCGGCCGCGGGCGTCTCCCGTCGGCGCTCTGAGAACTCGCGGAGGATGCGACGGGTGAGGCGTTGGTCGAGCGTCCCCTCCCCCGCTGCGACGGACCGGATCGCGGCGAGCAGCGTCGCCTCATCGGCGCCCTTGAGGAGGAAGCCTGCCGCACCGGCCTCGAGGGCGGCGAACACGTCCGCGTCGACGTCGAAGGTCGTGAGGATGAGGACGTCGGCGTCGAGCTCAGGGTCCGCCGTGATCGTGCGGGTCGCCGCGATCCCGTCCGTGCCCGGCATCCGGATGTCCATGCAGATCAGGTCGGGCCGCAGTTCCTTCGCCAAGCGCACCGCGTCGGCACCGTCGATCGCCTCACCGACGACCTCGATGTCGGGCTCGGCGCCGAGGATCACCGAGAGGCCGGCGCGGACGACCGCCTGGTCGTCGGCGATGAGGAGGCGGATCATGAATCACTCCGATGCTGGTCGGGACGGTGCTCCTCGGGGCGGTGCTCGTCGGGACGGTGCTCGTCAGGGATGGTCAGGCGGTTGCGCCACCCGCCCTCGTCCGTCGGTGCCGAGGTCAAACGCGCTCCGATGAGTTCGGCGCGCTCGCGCATGCCCCAGAGGCCGTAGCCGTCGCGCGACGGTGAAGCAGGCCGCTGCGACGACGCGGCGTTCGTCACGGTGAGTTCGATCGCGTCCACCTCGAACCGCACCGCGACGCGGCAGACGGCTCCGGGCGCATGGCGAGCGGCGTTTGCGAGCGACTCCTGGACGGTCCGGTACGCGGCCGTCTCCGCGAGCGGACCCAGCACCCGAGGCTCACCGGTCACGGTGTACGCGACGTGCTGCCCACGCGACCGCGCCGCCTCGACGAGTTCCGGGATCGCCGAAATGGTCGGGGTTGTCGCCGGACCGAGCGTCGATCCGTCTCCGCCGCGCTGGACGTCCGCATCATCGCTGCGCAGCAGGCCGACCGTCCGCCGCAGATCCACGAGCGTCGTCCGTGCGTCCGACTGCACCGTCTGGAGCATCGCCCGAGCGCGTTCCGGGTCGCGCTCGACCAGCGCGCTGGCCGCCTGGGCACTGACGATGATCCCCGACAGGTGGTGCCCGGCGATGTCGTGCAGTTCGCGGGCGAGCGCCGTGCGTTCGGCCCGGAGGTCGTTCTGCGCACTGATCCGACGCTCGTTCTCGGCCATGCGCGCCTGGTCCTCGATTGCCGACAACAAGCGCTCACGCCCCCTGGCGTACTCGGCGACACCCGCTGGGAGGACGTACTGCAGCGCGATGCGCGCGACGACCGCGAACACGAGGACGAGCGGCTGCTCCGATGAGCCGAGGACCATCGCGATCCCGCCGACCATCGTCGTGGCGGCCGCACCCACGACCAGCGCGGTCACGACGGTCCGCCGTTCCCGCCGTCGCGCGAGCGCGTACGTCGCCAGGATCACGCCGAGCGAGCCGATGCCGAGTTCACCACTGGTGGTGCCGAGGATGACGAGGTCCAGGGCGACGACCACCGCGAACACTGCGACCGGATACCTGACGCGCTGCAGCATCGCGACGGCCTGGAGGACGACCAGCCCGGCATGCACCCAGGCCGGGATCTGGCCTGGCACCGGATGCAGCCCACCCACCCACGGGTCGACACCGAGGTAGCCCACCGCACCGGCGAGCACCAGGAGCGGCGGGAGAGCCGAGCGCAGGCGGTCCGCGAGCGGTGCGCGCCGTGCGGGAGAGGTCATGCGTCGAGTCAACCACGTCGAACGCCGGCCCCGGAGGGAGCCGACGCTCGACGTGCGGTGGAGACCGGTCATCACTCGCAGAGCGTCGCGTCGAGCGCGTCGACGACGATCCGGTACTGCTCCATCAACCGCTCGTGGTCGTCGGGGGACACAACCGCCCACGGCAGCGAGGTGACCGCGATGGTGACGGCCGTCCCGTCGGGACCGACCGCGTTACGCGTCTGGGTCCCCGGGATGTCGCCACCGTGTCCCCACGCGGCGCCACCGCAGCTGAGCGGGTACCGCTGCAGGCCAAGTCCGTAGCTCGCTTCCGGCCACAGCTCATCGCCGGCCGGAACCGTGGTCTGCATCTCGGCGAGGCTCTCCTCGTCCAGCAGTTCACCGTCGAGCAGGGCCTGCATGAAGACGTTGAGCTCGTGCGGTGTGGACACCATGGCCCCGGCGGACCAGGCGAAGGAGGAGTCGAGGGCCGTGATGTCAAGGAGGTCGCCGACGGTCTTCGCGTGGTACCCGTGCGGGTGCTCACCGCGCAGCTCGCGTTCGCCCGGCGCCGGGAAGTAGGTGTGCTCGAGGTCGAGCGGTTTGACGATGCGCTCGTCGATCTGCTGCGGCAACGCTCGATCGGTGACGGCCTCGACCAGCAGGCCCAGTAGGAGGTAGTTCGTGTTGCTGTACTCCCAGCGCTCACCCGGCGCGAACACGGCGGGCTTCGCGAGGGCGACATCGAGCATGTCGCGAGGCGAGATGTAGCGCTCCTGGGCCGCGAACGCGTCGGCGGCGATCTGGTCGGCGTACTCGGGGAGCCCCGCCGTGTGCTGCAGCAGCTGACGGACCGAGATGCGGGTGCCGTCGATGCCGTCGCCGGTGATGAGCCCGGGGAGGTAGGTGTCGATCGGGGCGTCGAGCGCGACCTTCCCCTCCTGGACGAGCTGCAGGACGACGGTCGAGACGAACATCTTCGTGTTGCTCGCGATCCGCACCTCGCCGTCGACCGGGGCCGGCTCGTCGGTCGCGAGGTCGCCGATACCGGCCGCGACGTCGATCGCCTCACCGTCCGGTCCGATCGCCGAGGCGAGCGCAGCGGGGTAGCCGGCGTCGACGAGGGACTGCATGCGATCCTGCAGCGGCGCGGATGCGGACGCAGCGGCCGCGGCCCGGTCGGTGCTGCGGTACCAGGCCCCGAGGGAGACGGTTCCGGCGAGGAGGGCGGCCACCACCGAGACGGCGATCACCGTGCGGGTCCGGCGACGCCTCGGCGTCGGTGTCTCCGACCGGTTCGGGGGCTGCGGCTGGTTCGGGTTCTGGAGCTGGGTGTCCATGCTGGTGGTTCCTTTCCGTTCAGAGGTCGCGGCGTGCGAGCGTTGCGGATGCGGCCACGCTCAGCGCCGCGGTGAGGGCGACGAGGGCGATGGTGACGACGGGCAGGCCGACCCCGCCCGTCCCGGCGTGGATGACGCCCTGCGCCAGGGCGACCGGCAGGTACTGGGTCCAGACCGGCGGAGTACCGCCGCCGACCAACTGGATCGACGAGACGACGATCGGTTCGAGGATGAGGACCGCGATCATCGTCAGCACGCCGGCGAGCTGGGTGCGGACGATGAGTCCGACCGCGAGGCCGATGACCGACAGTGCGGTCACCGCGAGGACACCGAGCCCGAACCGTGCTGCAAGGTCAGGGAGACCGAGGACGAAGGGCGTTCCAGTCGCTGCAAGGGTGATCACGAGCGTGACCAGACTGACGAGGGCGAGCACGACACCGAGGGCGACGCCGGCGAGTGCGACCGCGCCCGCCTTGGCTGCGACGATGCGGAACCGCTTGGGTGAAGCGAGGACAGCACCGACGATGCCGCCGTAGCGGTCGTCACTCGTGCCGGCGAGCACACCGAGCAAAGTGATCGCCAGGAGTGCGACGCCGATGGAGCCGCTGCCCATCGACGCACCGAGGGGGTTGAGCGCGTCGAGTTGGACGGCGCGGGAGGCGAGGTCCAGGACGGGGAAGTCGCTCCCGAGGGCATCGAGGCCAGGACCGATGTCGCCGTCGGCGAGGGCGGGCATGAGGGTGACGAAGGCGAGTTGCGTGACGATGAGTCCCGCGACGGCGACCGCCGCGGTGACCTTCGTCGCGGTCGTGGTGACGAGCCCGATGAGTTCAGCGCGGAACATCAGCGCACCTCCCTGTTCTCGGTGAGCTGGGCGGTTCCGGTGACCTGGAGGTAGTACGCCTCGAGGTCACCGCCCGATGCGGCGAGGATGTCGACCATCGACGACTGGGCCAGCACGCGACCGTCGGTGATGACGACCACGTCGTCCGCGATGTCCTGGACATCGGACAGAAGGTGGGACGAGAGCAGCACCGTCCCACCCGCGTCGGCGAACGCACGCAGCCGGCGTCGCAGCCACTGCATGCCGGCCGGGTCCAGACCGTTCGACGGCTCGTCGAGGATGAGCACGGCCGGCTCGCCGAGGAGGGCTGCGGCGATCGCGATCCGCTGACGCATGCCGAGCGAATACCCGGCCGCAGGACGGTCGGCGTCGCGAGTCATCCCCACCTCGGTGAGGACCGCGTCGATCCGGGCCGCGTCGACCCCGATCCGTGCGGCGGCGATGCGGAGGTGCTGCCGCCCGGTGCGGGCCGGGTGGAGTCCACCGGCGTCGAGGACGGCGCCGATGGAACGAGCGGGGTGCTCGAGCTGGCGGTACGGGCGGCCGAGGATGAGACCGTCGCCCGCGTCAGGACGGACCAGACCGAGGAGCAGACGGATGGTGGTGGTCTTCCCGGCACCGTTGGGGCCGAGGAGTCCGACGACCCGGCCGGGGTCGACGGTGAAGGACACGTCGTCGACGCGCGGGCGACCGTGGAAGGTCTTCCGGAGCCCGCGGGCCTCGATGGGATGAGAGGTTGGTACGTTCATGTCTTCAGCCTCGTAGCGGGTGGCCCAGGGCGCCCCAGCCCGCCGCACAGTCCCGGGCTGGCCGAACGGACAGTCATCGACGACCCCTAGGCTGCAGGCATGGACACGACTGCTCGGCTGCACGATCGACGTCGCCGTCTCGCGCCGCGCGCGACCCTCGTGGCCACGGCGGTCGTCGTCGCCGGTCTGCTCGCAGGCTGCGCGTCGTCGCCCTCGCCGGACCGGACGACGGCGGCATCCGTATCCGCATCGGACGCCGCGACCCGCTCGGGCACCGGTGAGATCCGGCACGAGTTCGACCCCCTCACCGAGCGCTTCCCACAACTCGCCAGCGCGCTCTCGGCGACCTGGATGTCGGGAACCATGGGCGACGCGCGGGTTCCGGGCCCGAGCACGTACTGGATCGATGCGGTCGTCGTCCTGGACGAGGCCGGATACCCGGAACTGCGGGCGCTCGCACCCGATGAGGCGGGCTCGGACGTGGGCGCGGAGCTTCCGGACCTCGACCCCGGACTCGACGACGCACTGCCGCCGGGACCGTTCGTGCGTTCGTCTGCGCTCGACGACGCCTTCTCGCAGGACGGCCGGGTGACGCAGGTGTTCCTCGACGATGCGACCAGCTCGGTGGTCCTCACGAGTCGGTTCCAGTAGCGGGCGGCACGGCGGGCTCGCACGTTCTGCGGCGAATCACCACCGCTTCACAATCGCGGGCTCGCGGGATTGACTGGACGCATGTCCGAACCAGCTGACACCACCGTCCCCGAGAACTCCGATGACCGCATCGCGGTGCTCTTCGACATCGACGGGACGCTCGTCGACTCGAACTACCTGCACGTCGACGCCTGGGATCGTGCGTTCGCCGATGCCGGCAGACCGGTCGACGCATGGCGGATCCACCGCTCGATCGGCAAGGACGGCGGCGAGCTGCTCGAATCGCTGCTGGACGGTTCCGACGAGGTCGAGCAGTACGGCGAGCGGGCGAAGGAGCTGCACAGCGAGTACTACCTCCAGAACACCTCCCGGCTGCGGGTGATCGGCGGTGCGCGCGAGCTGCTTGGCGAGTTGGCGGGCCGCGGGATCGCAGTCGTGCTGGCGACGTCGGCTCCGGAGAACGAGCTCGAGATCCTGCGGGAGCTGCTCGACGTCGACGACGCGATCTTCGCCGCGACCTCGTCCGGTGACGTGGAGACCGCCAAGCCGGAGCCCGACATCGTCGAGGTCGCGCTCGATCGTGCGGGCGTGCCGGCGTCGCGGGCGGTCATGGTCGGCGATGCCGTCTGGGACATCGAGGCGGCTGCGCGGGCCGGCGTGGAGTGCATCGGGGTGCGCAGCGGTGGCTTCGGTGAGCAGGAGCTCCGTGACGCCGGCGCGGTCGCGGTCTACGGCGACGTCGCGGACCTGCTCGCGAACCTCGACGACAGCCCGATCGGCAACCTCGCAGGCTGACTGCGGGTGTGAGCGCGGCTCAGCTCCGCGTGGCGCGGCTGCGGAACCAGCGGGCGAGTTCCTGCAGCGCGCGCATGGTGGCGGTCGGGTCGTCGCGGTCGAGGTCGTCGAAGGTGTCGCGGTAGCCGTCGAGCTCGGTCTCCGAATCGGTGCCGGTGGCGGTGTCAGCGCGTTCGAAGCCCATCGTCCAGGCGGCGAACTGGCGTTCGCGGATGGGCTCCTCGAACATCACACGGATGCCGGTGTGGCGGGGATCGGCGGCGAGGGTCTCCATGAGCTCGCGAACGGCGGGCTCCGGTCCTTCGAGGACCTGCAGGAACCGGCCGTCGCGGTGGACGAGCATGCCGGTGAGCTGTGCGCGGGCGTTGTTCTCGCGGCAGGTGGCGAGCAGGGCGGTGAGGTCGTCGTCGCTGAACGGCTGTGTCGCCGTGCTCGCGTATACGAGTGACAGCATCTGGTCTTCGTCGGTGCCCACCTTTGGAGCCTACCCGGCGGGGTGCGGAGGTGGTCCCGGAAGCGGCTCCCCGTCCACGGAGCGTGTGCAACCCGACTGCCCTTCGACAGGCTCAGGGACCGGGTCCATCCGGGCGCACCTCTCCCGGTCACTGAGCGCGTCCTCCCCGGTCACTGAGCGCGTCCTCCCCGGTCACTGAGCCTGTTCTCCCCGGTCACTGAGCCTGTCGAAGTGCCCACGAGCATGCCTCACCACTCCGGGCGGACCTCTCCCGGTCACTGAGCCTGTCGAAGTGCCCACGAAGAACCCTTCGACAGGCTCAGGGACCGAAAACGGGTCAGAACGGGGCGGGGTCCGGTTCGGTCCGGTGATGCTTCCCGTCGGGTGTCGTCCACTCGAGCACCCCACCGGGACCATGGTCGAGATTCCATCCCGGAAGGTGCTTCATCCGATGGTGATGTCGACAGAGACAGGCGAGGTTCCCGACATCCGTCGTGCCGCCGTCCTCCCACGCGGCCGAATGATCGAGGTCGCAAGCCCGGGCCCGTCTGCCGCAACCGGGTGCCCGACAGGTGCCGTCCCGCAGGCGTACAGCGCGTTGGAGGTCGGCCGGAACGCGGTACTGATTCCGGCCGACGGAAAGGACCGCGCCGGTCTCGGGCTGGACCAGGATCCGAGTGAAGCTCGGTGCGTTCACGGCGATACGTGCTGCGGTCTCAGGGTCGATGGGGCCGTACCCATCGAGCATGCCGGGTGCATCGGAGACGCCGGCCATCGTGAGCGCCGGGACCGTGATCTGCACGGTCGGCTCGATGTGCTCCTGCACCTCGATCGGGTGCGGGAGCACCGGGCTCGACATCACGTCGTCCGGCGTGACACCGGTGAGCGCAAGCGCCGCGAGCGCGTCCGCCTGCAGCTGTCCGCAGGTGCGGGTGTCGCCGGCCTTGCGCGATTCCGCCGCTGCCGTCTCGACCCGCTCGATGATGCCTTGCGCGATCGGCGCGGTGGTGAACAGGTGCACCCAGGCCATGCCGTCGGCGGCGGGTTCGAACTCGATGCGACGGTCAGCCTCGGAACGGGTTGCGCGTGCGGTGATCGATTCCGGGTGGAGGCGCTCGCGCAGGACTTGGGCGCGCTTCCGGAGGTACGCGTTGGTCGACTCCTCCGCAACCGGCAGCACCTCAGCGAGGAACACCGTCCGCCCTGCGGTCGGGACGTCACTGAGTTGATCGACGATCGTCTGCGCGTGCCGCGCCGAGATACGACCGGCTTCGAGGGACTCGAGCACAGCCGGCGCTTCGTTCACGAGCAGTTCGGCATCGTTGGTCGCACGCTGAACCGTCCGTTCCGGGATCCGCGTCGCCATCGCGAGCGCCGCACACGTCGAGCGGCGCGAGAGCGCCTGGCGTTCCGCGGGCGGGAAGATCGCCGGGACCGTGGCGTCGGCGAAGGCGTCCGCGTAGGCGGCGGAGCGGGCGAGGAGGCGGGCCTCCTCGGCGTCCAGAGCAGCACGCCGACGCTGGATCTCCGCGTACTGGTCCGAGAACTCCGCGAGGCGTGCGGCGTATTCGTCGCTCGCGCGGATCGCGGTGATGGTGGTCTCGGTCATGGGACAAGTCCACCATGGACCACTGACATTTCAGATGCTGAGTCGAGCCGGTTGTGTAAGTCTCCTCGTGTGCCCTTCGACAGGCTCAGGGACCGGGAGAGGCATGCCGGATTCGCCGGGTTCTCCGTGCGCCCTTCGACAGGCTCAGGGACCGGGGAAGGGTTGCTCAAGGAGCGGAGGGGATTCGGGTGGACCTCCTCCGGTCACTGAGCTTGTCGAAGTGCCTACGTGCGCCCTTCGACAAGCTCAGGGACCGGGGAAGGGTCGCTCGTGGACCGGGAAAGGGTTGCTCAGGGAACGGGGAAGGGTTGCTCAGGGAACGGGGAAGGGTTGCTCAGGGAACGGGGAAGGGTTGCTCGCGGACCGGGGTGCTCAGGGAACGGTCTCGGTCGCCGAGCGTGCCGAAAGGCGACATGCTCCCAGTCCGCTCACCGGCCCATGAGCACCTTCACGACCTCGACCGCGGCAGGCCCGTCGAGCGACGGATGACCCGCCCACTGCCCGCCGGTGACGGACACTTCGGCGTCCGGCAGCACCACCGTCGTGACGATCACCGCGGCGACTCCGGTCTCGACCGTCGCGCTGTACGCGATCCCGCCGGCAGCCTCGATGGTCGTATCCGGGATCGGCGTGAGCCCAGCGGCGGCGAGCTCATCGGCCGACAGCGCCTCACTCGGTTCCGGCGAGACGACGACCTCCACCGACCGGATGTCCGCCGCGTCGATCGTCCCTTCCGGCGCCTCCCAGCCGCAGAGGGTCCCGTACTCGTCCGCCCCGTTGTCCTCCCGCGCGACGAGTCCCTCGATGTACGGCGCGACGGCCGCCTGCACCGCCGCGCAGTCGACCTGCAGGGGCGATCCGTCTCCCGAGCCCCCGCTCGACGTCTCCGCCGGCACCGTCGCAGCGGGCGATGCACCACCGGCGGAGTCACCACCGGGCCCACTCCCACCAGAGCACGCCGACAGCGCGAGCACGATCGTTCCGGACACGAGAAGCGGCACTCCCACCCGCTGCAACACACGCATGATGTCGACGATATTGGTTCCGGAGTAGTGTCCGGAAGAGACCGACGGGAGCAGCGCGATGAAACCGACGACCCGCATGGACAGCCACAGCGCGAAGCGTAAGAGAGCAGGCGCCGAGCCTCAACCTCCGACGACAGGGCGGTCGCTGGTCGTAACGTGGACGCTGCAGACGTGACCTGAGCGTCTGCGCCGGTGCTGCTCCTCAACCTGGCGCCGGCGCGGCTGTGGGGCGCCGCTTCCGCCACGCCCCACAGCCGTCACCACGGACCTTCCGCCGCATCTCACTCGTAGCGGAGCGACTCCACCGGATCGGCCTTGGCGGCCCGGGCGGCGGGCAGGGTCCCGGCGAGGAACGCGATCACCATGACGACCAGGACGATGATCCCGAGCGACACCGGGTCGAACGCGATGAGGTCGAGGCCCGGCAGGTCGGCGAGGAGCGATCCGGACAGCGCGGCACTGATGCCGGTGCCGGCCAGCACCGCGATACCGACGCCGATCGCACTGCCGAGGAAACCGATGAACGCCGCCTCGAGGCTGAACAACCCGAAGACCTTCCCGCTGCCCATCCCCATGGCCTTCATCAGCCCGATCTCGCGGGTGCGCTCCTGCACGGACATGAGCAGGGTGTTCACGATCCCGAAGCTGGCCGCGAGAAGGGCGATGATCGCGAAGGCGTTGAGGACGAGGACGATCCCGTCGATCACCGTCTTGATGGTGCCGAGCTGGTCCGCGACGGTCGTGCCGGTGTAGCCCGCGTCGGCGAGTCGGTCCTTCAACGCCGTGACCTGCTCGTCGGTGGCGTCCGCGCTGAACCGGATGGACGCCTGCGCGTACCGCTCGACCTGGTCGGACGGGACGCCGATGTTCTGTGTCTCGTAGAGAAGGTCGGTGAGCGCGGCGTTCGGCACGATCGAGGCGCCCGTGGGCGAGGTGAGACTCTCCTCGGCGACTCCGACGACCGTCGCGTCCACGGTGTGCTGCGTGCGCTGCGCATCCGTGATGGCGACCGTGACCGTCTGCCCGACCGCGTCGGCGTCGCTTCCGAAGCCGAGCGGTTCCACATAGGAGGTGGGGAGCACGAGCTGAAGCGTGTCGGTGTCGTCGTCGGGCTGTGCACCGTCCAGCAGTGTGACGCTCTGCCCGGAGATGAGCCCACCGACACCGACGACGTACTTCGTGCCGCCGCCCGCCTCGATGTAGTCGGTCGAGATCGACTTCACGGCCTGCACGTCCAGGACGCCGTCGATCCCGCCGAGCTCGTCGAGATCGGTCGGCGTGAGGGCGACGACGGTCGATCCCGGCGCACCGGCACCGGTGGAGGCGACCGCGTCCGGATCGTACTCCTTCGGCCCGCTCGTGGCCCCACCCAGCCCGCCGCCGGTGTCGGACGTCTTGGTGACGGTCATCGTGTCGGACGCGCCGACGCTCGACACCGTGTCGTCGATGTAGGCGTTGATGCCGGTGCCGAGCCCGTTCGTGAGGGTGAGGGTGAACGCCCCGACGAAGATCGCCAGGATGGTCAGGATGGTCCGGGTCTTGGACCGGAACGTGTTCGCGACGGCGGTCCCGATGAGGTCGACGGTTCTCATGCGGCCACCGCCTCGTCCTCGACGAGCAGTCCGTCTCGGATGAGGATCCGCCGATCACAGCGTGCCGCCAGCTCCTCGTCGTGCGTGACGACGATGAGGGTGATGCCGCTCTCCCGGTTGAGGGAGAACAGGATGTCCTCCACGACGGCGCCGGTCGCCGTGTCGAGGTTGCCGGTCGGCTCGTCGGCGAAGATGATCCGCGGGTTGTTGACGAGCGCGCGGGCGATCACCGTCCGCTGCTTCTGCCCGCCCGAGAGGTTCACCGCACGGTTGCGCGCCTTGTCCTCGAGCTGGAGCTGCGCGAGTGCGGCGAGCGCCCGGCGACGTCGGTCACGGCGGCGGACGCCGGCGATCTTCATGGGGAGCAGGACGTTCTCGAGCACCGTCGCATTGGCGGTGAGGAAGAACTGCTGGAACACGAACCCGAAGGTCTTGTTCCTGGTCGTGTTGAGGCGGCGACCGCGGAGGGTGCTCGTGTCGACCCCTTCGAGCTCGACGGTGCCGGAACTCGGTGCGTCGAGGAGCGCGAGCACGTGCATGAGCGTGGACTTGCCGGAGCCGCTCTTCCCGACGATCGCGACACTCTCGCCGGCGTGGATGTCGAAGCTCACCCCCTTCAGCGCGTCGAACCGGTTCTGACCGCGACCGTAGGAACGCCGGACGTCCCGGACCGAGATGATCGGCGGCGCTGTGGTGTTCTGCATGGTGTCTCCTCGTCTGGGGCCGGTACTCCGGCACCAGTCCAGACTCGCGGCGACGCCCGTCCGACGCGTCCCCCTCCGGCGGACACCCGTGTACCGCGTCCGTGGTACCGCGGAATGCCACGTGCGGAGGAGTCGCCGGACGCCGGTTCCCGGCAGACTGGGCCCATGACCTCCGTGACGCAGGATCACCGGGTGCGCGATCCGCATCCGAGACCTCCGGCGTGGGTGGGCGATGTGGTGGCCGCGGTCCTCATCATCGCCTCGGCGTTCATCCCGTTCCCCAACGCGGAGTTCCGTCCGGGCAGCCCACTCGTCGTCGCGCTCGTCGTCGCGCCCGCGCTCCTGCTCCCGCTCCGTCGACACTGGCCCATCCCGGTGCTCGCGGCCGTCGTCGCCTGTTACGGGGCAGCGGCGATCACGGGGACCCTCGCTCCCGGTGTCGTGGTCGCGGCCGCCATCGCGATGTTCGGGGTGGCCGTTCGCTCTGCGCGTCGGACGACCCTCATCACGGCCGTCGCGACGATGGTCGCCGTCGCCCTCCTCAGCCTGCTCGCGTCGATCGGGAGCTTCGATCCGCGGACGGTGCAGTTCGCGGTGCTGATCGCGTTCGCCGCCGCGGCCGGAGACGGGACGCGGTCCCGCCGCGCGTACATCCTGGCGATCACCGAACGCGCGGAGCGGGCCGAACAGACCCGCGAGGCAGAGGCGAGGCGTCGGGTGACCGAGGAGCGGCTCCGGATCGCGCGGGACCTCCACGACACCGTCGCCCACCAGATCTCGGTGATCAGCCTGAACGCCGGGGTGGCGTCGAGCTCCCTGGAGACGCGGCCGGAGAAGGCGAAGGAGGCGCTCGTCTCGATCCGCCGGGCGTCGCGGACGGTGCTCGGCGAGATCGGTGATCTGCTCGAGGTCCTGCGCAGCGACAGCGACGGCGCTGGCGCAGGCTCCCGGGGAACGCTGCCGCAGCCGGGACTCGACCGACTCGACGCATTGATCGCCGAGTTCACGGCCGCGGGTCTCGACATCACGACACGGATCGACCCAGACCCACTGGAGCTGTCGACCGCCACGGACATGGTCGCGTACCGCGTCATCCAGGAGGGGCTGACGAACGCGCTGAAGCACGGTCCTGAGCGTCGTGCGCACGTGCTCGTGGAGGGCGAGAACGGGAGGATCGTCGTCAGCGTGAGCAACCCGACGGCACCCGGGGTCCCGCGTGAGCAGGCCGACGCGGCGCCGACCACCGGACACGGACTCCTCGGCATCCGTGAGCGCGTCGCCGCCGTCCGCGGGTCCGTCGACGTCGGCGCGACTCCGGGCGGCTGGCGGCTGTCCGCGAGCCTCCCGACCGGCGAGCCGACTCTCGCGCACCCGACGCACCCCGAGGAGTCCCCCGCATGACCACCGTGCTCGTCGTCGACGACCAGTCGCTCATCCGTCAGGCCGTCGCCGACATCCTCTCGTCCGAGGCCGACCTCGAGGTCGTGGGCGAAGCCGTCGACGGCGCGCAGGCGGTGTCACTTGCGCAGGAGATGCGACCGGACGTCGTGCTCATGGACATCCGCATGCCCGTGCTCGACGGCATCGACGCGACCTCGGCGATCTGCACCGACCCCGACCTCTCGGACACGCGGGTCCTCATCCTCACCACGTTCGAGGAGGACGAGAACCTCGTCGCGACCCTGCGGGCCGGCGCGAGCGGCTTCATCGGCAAGGGCTCGGAGCCCGAGGAGATCGTCCGCGCCGTGCGCGCGGTGCACGCCGGCGACGCTCTCCTGTCCCCCGCGGCGACCCGGAGTCTCATCACGAAGTACGTCGTCGCTGCGGGGGAACCGACGAGCCCACGCGCGGTCCCCACCGAGCTGGCGCTGCTCACCGAGCGGGAACTCGAGGTGCTGCTCCTCGTGGCCCGCGGACGGTCGAACCAGCAGATCGCCGACGACCTCGTCATCTCACCGCACACCTCGAAGACCCACGTGAACCGCATCATGACCAAGGTCGCCGCTCATGACCGCGCCCAGCTCGTCATCCTCGCGTACGAGAGCGGCCTGCTGCGGCCGGGCGCCGACGACTGAACCGGTACTGTCGTCCTGTCCACGACGCCGTCCGGCTCGCGGGCCCAGCAGACGAGGAAGTGCGATGGCCGGATCCCCCACAGCCCGACAGACGGCGAGCGCGCTGCCTGCCCTCACGCCCGGGCCGCACCGCCGCCACCTCGGCCTGATCTCGATCGTCGCTTGTTTCGGCGGGTTGCTCTTCGGCTACGACACCGGCGTGATCAACGGGGCGCTGCGTCCGATGACCGCCGAGCTCGGGCTCACCCCGTTCACGGAGGGCATCGTCACGAGCTCGCTCGTCTTCGCGGCCGCCGTCGGTGCGCTGCTCGGCGGCCGGGTGTCGGACGCGTGGGGCCGGCGGCGGAGCATCATCGTGCTGGCGGTGCTCTTCTTCGTCGGGACGCTCGTGGTCGTCTGCTCGCCGAACGTCGAGTTGCTCGTCGCCGGTCGCGTGCTCCTCGGACTGGCCGTCGGCGGTGCCTCCGCCGTCGTCCCGGTCTACCTGGCGGAGCTCGCTCCGTACGAGATCCGAGGGTCGATCACCGGCCGGAACGAGGTCGCGATCGTCCTCGGACAGCTGTCGGCGTTCGTGATCAACGCCGTCATCGGCACCGTGTTCAGCGAGCACACGAGCGTGTGGCGCATCATGTTCGCCGTCTGCGCCCTGCCCGCGGTCGCCCTGTTCGTCGGCATGCTGCGGATGCCCGAGTCACCACGCTGGCTCGTCGACCACGGTCGCCGCGAGGACGCGCTGGACGTACTGCGGACCGTCCGCTCCGACGACCGCGCCGTCGCCGAACTCGCGGAGGTGGAGGCGTCCATCACCGCGCAGCGCGACGAACACCGGATCGGGCTCTGGGCCGTCCTCCGCAACCCGTGGCTCGTGCGCATCCTGCTCGTCGGTGTCGGCGTCGGGATCGCCCAGCAGCTCACCGGGATCAACTCGATCATGTACTACGGGCAGACCGTGCTCGTGGAGTCGGGTTTCGACGAGAGCGCCGCGCTTATCGCCAACATCGCGCCCGGCATCATCGCCGTCGTCGGCGGCTTCATCGCCCTCACCTACATGGACCGTCTCGACCGACGGAAGACGTTCGTCATCGGCTTCTCACTCACGACCGCGTGCCATCTGCTCATCGGCTTCTCGTCGATGGTGCTCGAGCCGGGCGACCCGATGCGTCCATGGGTCATCCTGTTCCTCGTGGTCGTGTTCGTCGGCTCCATGCAGACGTTCCTCAACGTGGCTGTCTGGGTCTACCTCGCCGAGGTCTTCCCGCTCCGGATGCGCGGCCTCGGCATGGGCGTCTCGATCTTCATGCTCTGGGTCGCCAACGGGTTCCTGGCGCTGTACTTCCCGTCGCTCGTCGACGGCCTCGGCATCACCGGGACCTTCTTCCTCTTCGCGGGTGTCGGCGCGCTCGCGCTCCTGTTCGTCGCCACCCAGGTGCCCGAGACGCGTGGGCGGAGCCTCGAGGCGCTCGGTGAGGACGTGTCGACCGGCGCGATCTTCACCCGGAAGCGGTGACCTCCGACTACGCGGTGAGGTGGTCGATGAGGATCTTGGTGCCGATGAGGATCAGGATGACACCACCGGCGATCTCCGCCGGCTTGCCGAAGCGCTGACCGACGCGACGGCCGATGAAGACGCCCAGGAAGGCGAGCACGAAGGTCGTCAGTCCGATGAGGACGACGGCTTCGAGGATCGAGCCGGGCAGGAACGCGAGCGTGATGCCGATGGCGAGCGCGTCGATGCTCGTGGCGAGCGCGAGGACGAGGAGCCGGCGGACGTCGATGCGGTCGGAGTCGACCTCGGTGTCCTCGTGGCTCGAGAACGCCTCCCAGAGCATCTTGCCGCCGACGACGGCGAGCAGGCCGAAGGCGACCCAGTGGTCGACCTCCGTGATGTACCGCGCGAACTGCGTGCCGAGGAACCAGCCGACGAGCGGCATGACCGCTTGGAACAGCCCGAAGGTGCCCGCGATCACGAGGGCGTGACGCACGTTGAACCGCCGCATGTGCAGGCCCTTGGTGAGGGCGACGGCGAAGGCGTCGGCGGAGACGCCGAGCGCGATGAGGAGCAGCGGCCAGAACGTCATGTCGCGGGGTCTTCCTGTGATGCGTCCTGGACGCGGAGATGCGTTCGGGCGCCATGCCGCGAGGACCCGTCAACGTTGCCAGCGCGATGCGGCGGCGGCAAGCCGAGACGCCCGATTGCCAGCGTTTCGCCTCGCCTAACGCGGCTGTTCGGGCGACCGCGACGCTCGATTGATACAGCATTTCGTGTACTATCGTTCGCGTGACCGACACCATCACGCCGACCGCGACCCTGACGCACACCGCCGCACTCGCGAGGCTGGGGCACGCTCTGTCCGACGAGACCCGGGCACGCATCCTCCTGACCCTGCGCGAGGCACCGGCCTTCCCCTCCGACCTCGCGGACGCACTCGGCGTCTCCCGACAGGTCATGTCGAACCAGCTCGCCTGTCTCCGCGGCTGCGGCCTCGTCGAAGGCGTCAAGGAAGGACGCAACACCTGGTACCGCCTGGCGGACAGCCACCTGGCGCCGGCGCTCGACGACCTCCTCCGGCTCGTCCTGGTCGTCGATCCCGCCTGCTGCTCGGGTGAGAGCTGCACCTGCGCGTGAGCACCGTCGGCCTGCCGAGCCCCCGTCTCCGCGCCCAGCTGAGCCCCGCCAGACGCGCGACGCTGCAGCGCCGGATCCGCTGGATCGTCGCGGCGACCATCGCCTACAACGTCGTCGAGGCCATCGTCGCCCTGTCGGCCGGGACCGTCGCCTCATCGGCAGCCCTCGTCGGCTTCGGTCTCGACTCGATCGTCGAGGTCCTGTCCGCCGCCGCGGTCGCCTGGCAGTTCTCGAGCCCCGATCCCCATCGTCGGGAACGGGTCGCCCTCCGGGTGATCGCCCTGTCGTTCTTCGGCCTCGCCGCGTTCGTGAGCGTCGACGCCGCCCGCTCGCTGCTCGGGTTCGCCGAGGTCCAGCACTCGACCGTCGGCATCGTCCTCGCGGCGGTCAGCGTCGTGATCATGCCGGCGTTCTCGCTGTTCGAGCGCCGGACCGGCAAGGAACTCGGCTCCGCCTCCGCCATCGCCGACTCGAAGCAGACGCTCATCTGCTCCTACCTGTCGGCCGCGGTCCTCATCGGGCTGGTCCTCAACAGCACCCTCGGCTGGGCCTGGGCGGACGGCGTCGCCGGCCTCGTCATCGCCGGCTTCGCGGTCCGTGAGGGCGTCGAAGCCTGGCGTGGAGACGCGTGCAAGCGGCCGGTCTCATCGCTCACCTCGGAGAACACGGACACCTGCGACTGCTGCTGAGCACGCGCACCCTCCCGCGCGGCCGGGATACGCTGCTGGCATGCCTGCCGCCGACGACGCATCAGACGCTCCCGAGATCGAAGCCCTCCTCGCCGCAGCCGCGAACGACCGCTCGAACGCCCCTGCGTTCCTGACGGCGCTCCTCGAGAGCACCGTGATCGTGGCGGGGACCGTGACCGACGACGGCATGGCGACCCTGGCGGACCTCCTCGACTCGGACGGCAGCTCGGTGCAGCCGTTCTACACCTCGAAGGCGCGCTTCCAGGAGACACTCCAGGTCGTCCCGTCGTTCGAACAGCACCTCCTCGCCCTCCCCTGCCGCGTCCTGTGGCAGATGACCCGAGGCGCGAGGCTGGTCCTGAACCCGCATTCCACGCATGGCAAGGAGTTCCTCCCGGGCGAGATCGCCCAGCTGCTCGACGGCGAGGCGGTGCTCACACCGCGCGTCGTCGAGCGCGAGACCGAGGTCATGGTGGGACAGCCGGCTCGCATCCCACCAGGGATGACCGAGACGCTGACCGCGGTCCTCGCCGAGCACAGCGAGGTCGACGAAGCGGTGCTGGGCTGGAAAGTCACCCCGCAGGAGGGCGGGACGTTCGACGAGTGCTACCTCCTCGTCATCGTCGGCGCCCCGACCGCCCGTGAGACGATCAGCGGTCCCCTCGCACGGGCCCTCGCGACGTACTCGGCCAGCGTGCCGATCGACGTCATGTACGTCGCGCCGGGTGCGAAGCATCTCCTGAGTGGTGTCCCGCCGTTCCACCGCCGCAAGCGAGGGCTGTTCCGGCGACGATGAGCAGTGGGCTGAGTCGAACGGCGCACGCGGTCGCACGTGGCGCACGCGTCCTCACGATCGCCGCGCTGCTGGGCGTCCTCACAGCGTGTAGCGCGCCACGGTCGGGGGTGCCCACCGAGACCCCGCCCGGATCCGCACCGACTTCATCGGCGGCGCTCCCACCCCCGCCGACGTCCGCCTTCCCGGGGCTCGCCTGCGACGCGCTCGTCCCCGACGCGGAGGTCGCATCCCTCCTGGGCAACACAGCCGCGCCGCGACCGCTCACCATCGACGACGCCCCGGTCCTGCAGGACGGCGGCAGCATTTGCGCCTGGGCCGACGAAGCGGCCGGCACCTCACTGACCGTCCGACTCGTCGGAGACGGCGTCGACCACTGGGCCACCTTCAACCACTGGTACGAGCACACCGACTGGCGTGACAGCGTCGGCGAGATCAACGGGACGATGTGCTCGGACGGCGCCTGCTCCGTCCACGCCCTCGACGGCGAGCGGTTCATCGAGGTCGATGCGGCAGGGCTCGACGACCCGGCCGGAACCCGCACGGAGGAGCTCGCCCGGGCGGTGCTCGCGGCAGCCCCGGTTCCGGCTCCCGCCGAGTCCCCGTCGTCGTCGGCACCCACCTCGCGCTCGTGCGCCACGACGCTGCCGGTGGACACCGCGGTGGCCCGACTCGGTGCAGCCGCCACCGGCGCGAGCTACGTGAGCACCGCGACACCGAGCTACCACCTCGCGCAGGACTCGCTCCAGCGCGTCGGTGGGCTCGACTGCCGGCTGCTGTCCGCGGACTCCCGCGAGCTCATCCGGTTCACAGTGCTCCCCGGAGGCGCCTGGGTGCTTCGCCAGGACAGTCCGGTCAGCCCCGTGGACTCGGCCGGGAGCGAGCACTCGGCACAGGCTCGACGTGGCGACGACTGGGTGCGGCTGCAGGCACCCGGGGCGAGCGAAGAGACCATTCGGGCCCTCCTGGCCGAACTGCTCAGCTGAGGTCGACGTGCGCTAGAACACCGGCCGGTCCGCGATGGACACGAGGACCGCGGCGATCACCGCGACGACGGTGAGCGCGATGGCGACGACCCACTGCACCCGAGGCACGGCACGACGGATCACGAGGATCAGGTGGGCCAGGAGTGCCAGCACCGCCACGGCGGCGATCACGGTGCCGACCACCGCCGGCTCGAACACGGCGGTCTGTTTCGTCGCCAGGCCGTCGGCGCCCGGCGCCTGGTACCAGGTCATCGTGGTCTGCGTCGCCGCGATCGACAGCCCGAACGCGGCGATCACGAGCAGGGCGGACGCTCCGAGGATGCGTTGGACGCGGGACATGGCACCAGTATGCCGACCGCCGGGTCGCACACGGGCGAACGCCCCGCCCACGGATCGTGGGCGGGGCGTTCGTGCTCCGGTCAGGCGTCGAGCTCCGGTCAGGCGTTGATCGACTGCGGGTGGTCGGTCGTGGAGTCGACGGTGATCTTCCGCGGCTTCGCGCGCTCGCTCACCGGGATGATCACGGAGAGCACACCGCTGTCGTAGGACGCGGTGATGCCGTCGAGGTCGACGCCCTCGCCGAGCGTGAACTGCCGCAGGAAGTGGCCACCACCGCGCTCGCGTGCGAGCCAGCGGACACCCTCGCGGCTGTCGGCCGTGCGCTGGGCACGGATGGTGAGCTGACCACCGTCGACGTCGACGTCGATGGATCCGGGGTCGATGCCGGGGAGGTCGGCGACCATCATGTACCGGTCGCCGTCGCGGAAGAGGTCCACCGGCATGGGCCGGGGTGCGCGCACGGAGTCCAGTACGGAGGCCGCGAAGCGGTCGAGCTGGCTGATGGGATCGAGGGTCATTGCCATGGGTGTTCTCCTTCCCTGTCGCCCGATGACGGATCGGGCTCATCGATTGTCAGTGCCCGGAAGTGTCAGATCTGAGGGTTCAGATCTACACTTCGTGGTGTAGATTTTTTATACATCCGAGACCCGATCCGTTGCAACCCGTTCAAAGGAAATCTCAAGCATGGCCGATCGTGACGGCACGACACCCGTGTACGGCATCGCCGTCGCGGCCCAGCTCGTCGGCGTCCCGGAGGCGTCGCTGCGGCTCTTCGAGAGCAAAGGCCTCCTCACCCCGTCGCGGACCGAGGGTGGCACCCGGCGCTACAGCGAGGACGACATCGAGCGACTCAAGCGCGTCACGGATCTCCGTGACGACGGCGTCAACCTCGCCGGCATCGCTCGCGTGCTCGACCTCGAGGACATCAACCAGGGCCTCCGCGACCAGCTCGACGCCGACCAGGACTGAGCATCCGGTCGATCCCACCGCCGGCAGGTGGCAGCATGGAGGGATGAGCCTGCAGCGAAGCACTCCGTCCGCCCAGCACATCGACGCCTCCGGGATCGAGGCGTTCATCACCGCCCTCGAGCACACGCCGAACGTCGAACCGCACAGCCTGATGCTCTTGCGCGGTGGGAACGTCGCCGCCGAGGGCTGGTGGGCGCCGTACTCGGCTGATCGGGTGCACCTGCTGTACTCGCTGAGCAAGAGCTTCACCTCGACCGCCGTCGGCCTCGCCGTCGACGAGGGTCTGCTCGGACTCGACGACACGATCATCAGTCACTTCCCGGAGCTCGACGCCGAGATCACCGACCCCCGCAGCCGCGCCATGCGCGTGCGCCACGTGCTCGCGATGGCGAGCGGTCACCGCGAGGAGACGATCATGCGGGCCGCTGCGATCGACCCGACGAACCTCGTCCGCGGCTTCCTGCTCCTCCCTCCCGATGAGGACCCGGGAACCGTCTTCGCGTACAACCAGCCCTGCACGTACACGGCCGCGGCGATCGTCCAGCGCGTCACGGGCGGGACGCTCACCGACTACCTGCGACCGCGGCTGCTCGAGCCGTTGGGTATCGGCGAGTTCGACTGGCAGCGGGACGACGAGGGCTTCGAGCTCGGGTACAGCGGCCTGCACGCGACGACGGAGGCGATCGCCGCGCTCGGTCAGCTCTACCTGCAGGGTGGCGAGTGGGAGGGGCGGCAGCTCCTGCCGGCCGCATGGGTCGCCGAGGCGACGCGATCGCACATCGTGAACGGCGACGACCCGGAGTCGGACTGGGCGCAGGGGTACGGGTTCCAGTTCTGGATGGCCCGGCACGGGTTCCGTGGCGACGGCGCCTACGGCCAATACTGCGTCGTCCTGCCGGAGCACGACGTCGTCCTGGCGATCACCGGGCAGAGTCTCGACATGCAGGCCGTGCTGAACGCCGCGTGGGAGCACCTGCTGCCATCGTTCGGGACAGGCGAGGCCTCCGACGCGGAGCGCGGTGCGAGCGCAACCGCCGACCAGGCGTTGCTCGAACGCCTGGCAGGGCTCGCCCTGCCGCCGCTCGACGCCTCGGATGAGACCGGCTCGGCTGCGGCACTGCGCGAACTCGCCGGACGGACGTTCGCGGCGGCCGCCGATACCGGCCTGGCGCAGCTGACGGCGCTCGAGGTGACGGCGGGCGAGGGCGACGACATCGTGCTGGTCGTGCACGAGGGCGACGACCGGGTGGAGCTCGTCGCCGGCGTCGGCGCATGGCGGACGCACGGTCCGATCGTCGCCAGTGCCGCCTGGGGCACCGGCGGCGAGGACGGAGCGCGGGTCCTCCGCGTCGACGCGATCTTCATCGAGACCCCCCACCGCATGCACGTCGAGATCGACCCGGCGGCCGGCACCTTCGACGCCTGGTGGGAGACGACGCCGCTCCGCACCTCCCGCCTCACCGAGGTGCAGCGGCCGAGCGCGGTCGTCGCAGGCGGGGGCAAGTCGTCCTGGTGAGCTGAGACGGCGGCATACCCCCACGACGCTCTGACCAGCGCCGTCACGACGAGGAGACCGCATGAGAGCCGTACGGATCACCGCACAGAACGAGGCCACCGTCCTCGACCGACCGGATCCACAGGCCGGACCGGGTGAGGTCCTCATCCGCATCGAACGCGCCGGGCTCTGCGGCACCGACGTCGCGCTGCTGCGCGGCACCATGCCGTACCTCGCCGACGGCCGCACCACCCTGCCCCTCCAACCAGGCCACGAGTGGGCCGGCCGGGTGGTCTCGGTGGGCGAGGGTGTCACCGCGATCGCACCGGGCGACCTCGTCACCGGTGACACCTTCATCGGGTGCGGTGCCTGCACGCTCTGCGCCACGGGGCGACACCACCTCTGCCCCGACCACCTCGAACTCGGCGTCCTCGGACAACTGGAGGGAGCCCTCGCGGAACTCCTCGTCGTCCCCGAACGCGCGGTCCATCGCCTCCCGGCCGGCGTCGACGCGGACCTCGGTGCGATGGTCGAGCCCGCCTCCTGCTCACTCCGTGGCGTCCGACTCACGGCGGTGGGGCCGGGCGACCGCGTGCTCGTCTGGGGCGCCGGCACCCTCGGCATGTTCGCCGCGCTCTTCGCCGCGGATTCCGGGGCATCCGTCACCGTCGTGGCCCGTCGCGAGTCCGATCGGCGGTTCGCCGCGGACTTCGGCCTGGCCACGCGCGATCCAGCCGACCTCGGAGACGAGCGCTTCGACGTGATCATCGAGGCGACGGGTTCGGCCGAGGTCACCCGCCGTCTCCTCGACAACGCGACCGCCGGCGTCCGCATCGCACTCCTCGGCGTGCCCGGCGGCGACGTGGGGCTGCCCTCAGGCAGACTCATCGCCCTCGACGCCACACTGCACGCCGTGCTCGGCGGATCCGACTGCATCGATGAGGCGGCGCGACGGTTCGCCTCCATGGGCGACACGGTCCGGCGATTGATCGGCACGGTCATCGGCCTGGACGACGTGCCACGGGTGTTGACCGACGGCCTCCCCCGCGCGGTCGGCTCCGGACCGAAGACGCAGATCCGCTTCTGAGTCGGCTCAGGCGATCGACGCTCGGGCGAGGCGAGCGAGGACGACGACGACCACGAACTGCACCGCGAAGAGGACCGCGGTCAGGATCGTCGCCGTCGCCACGGTGACGCCACCGTCCATCCCTGAGACGCCGGGGAGGAATCCGATTCCGAACACGATCAGGGCGTCGACGAGGAAGGTCGCCGACACGAGCGCCGCGAGGATGCGGGCGTCGCCGGCTCGGTGCGGGTTCTGATAGATCGTGGTCATGAGTTAAATATATCAAACTTCATACTGAAACAAAAGTATGAGTATTGCAGCGTTTGTGCCGGTGACAACAGCGCCACCGCTCCGCGCTTCCTTTCCACCCGAAATCATGATCGACTCATGTTCATGACTGGCTTCGATTCAGGCTTCCTCGACCTCTCCGAACCACTCACCATCCCCGCTCCAGCCGACCCCACGGCCAAGGCGCGACTCCGACCCCTCGACTACACGCACTTCTCCGTGCTGCTCGACCCCGATCGTCGGCTGGCGGCCGCCACCGCCGTCGACATCGACGGCGCCGCCCTCCTCGACCTCGGGCGCGGGGACGACTGGCACCTCGACGACCGCGTGCCGGTCGAGGAACAGGCCGGCCCGGAGCTGTACGCCCGCAACGACCTCGACCGCGGCCACCTCGTGCGCCGGAGGGACCCGGTCTGGGGGCCCGTCGAGATCGCCCGGCAGGCCAACGTCGACACCTTCTGCTACACGAACGCCGCACCGCAGGCTGCGGACTTCAACCAGTCACTCGAGCTCTGGAACGGCCTGGAGGACCTCGTCCTCGAGTACGCCTCGGCCGGACGCCGGCGGCTGTCGGTCTTCACCGGGCCGGTGTTCGGCGACGCGGACCCGCTCTACCGGGGCGTGCAGATCCCGCGCCGGTTCTGGAAGGTGGCGGCGTGGTCGAACGGCGGAGCGCTCGCGGCGAGCGGCTACCTCCTCGACCAGTCGGCGCAGCTCGACGATATCGACCTCGGCCGGTCCAGTGCGATCGACGACACGCAAGACGCCACCGCCGTCCCCCCACTCGGCCCGTTCCGGACCTTCCAGCTGCCGATCCTCGACCTCGCGAGCCTCACCGGTCTCGATTTCGGGGCCCTCGCCTCCGCCGATGTCCTCGAACCGGCTCCGGCGACGGTGCGTCCCGACACCGACACCTGGATCAAGCTGAGCGACCCGTCCGACCTGCGGTTCTGAGGCGGGTCCGGTCCCTGAGCTTGTCGAAGGGCGTCGAGCAGACCTCTACCGACGCTCGAGCGCCGCGCCGATGACCCGCAGGCTCTCGATGAGCACGGCCACCTGCTCATGGCTGAGGTCGGCGAGCATCGCGTTCTCGTCGTCCACCAGCCGACGCATCGCCTCGTCGACCCGCTGCTGACCGAGGGTCGTCAGCACGACGATCTTGCTCCGGCCGTCGGCCTCGTTCTTCTGACGGGCGACGAGTGAGCGTGCTGCCAGGCGGTCGAGCTGACTCGCGAGGTTGCCGCTCGTGATGCCCAACCGCGTTGCGAGCATGGACGGCGTCAGCCCGTCCGCTCCGTGCTGGCGGAGGATGGAGAGGAACTCGAACTCCCACGGCCGCAGGTTGCTCGCGGCGAACGACAGGCGTCGGACCTCCTGCAGGTGCGGCACGAGCCGGCGAAGGCGGGACACCACGTCGAGCGGTGCGAAGTCCACATCGGGCAGCGCGTTCGCCCAGGCGTCGATGACGATGTCGACGTCGTCGTCATCACCCTTCGCCATCACCGGCCTCCCTCACGTCCTGCCTGCTCCAACGCTACCGTGGGCCGCCGCCGATCCAGACGGTGGGCGGTTCCATCCACGCTGTGCTATCGGCGTACCGAGAGCCGTCAGCGGACGGAGAGCGCCGCCAGGCCGTCGACCAGCAGACCGACCCCGAAGGCGAACGCCTGGGCCTGGTCCTCCTGGCCGAGCGGATCCGTCGCACCGTCGGCCAGCACACCGACGCTGTCGTACTGCATCCGTTGCTGCTCGTGCGACACGTGCCCGAGGATGAAGTGGAGCAGCACCGTGCCCGCACGTCGACTCGTGGCCTCGTCGAAGCCGGCCACCGACACCGCGTCCGTCAGCCGGGTGAGCGCCCGTCCGGAACCGAGCCCGAGCGCGTAGGTGCTCGAGACCACCTCGGCGCCGTCGCGATAGGCGAGGAGGGCGTCACGCAGCGCCTCCGCCTCCACGCGCGTCCGCTCGCGCCAGTCGGAGCCGGCCTCGGACACGGCGTCGACCGGTGCCGGGTGGGCGTCGACGATCCGATCGGCGAGCTCGGCGATGAGGGTCTGCTTGTTCTCGAAGTGCCAGTACAGCGCGCTCGGCTGGACGTCGAGCGACGCGGCGAGGCGGCGCATCGTGAGGTCGGCCAGGCCGTGATCGTCGAGGATCCGCAGCGCCACCTGAGCCACGTCGTCGCGCCGATGGCGACGCACTGTTTCGGGACCGGACATGAGCACCACTATAGTGAACGCTGTTCAGGTGAACACCGTTCAGGTGCGATCCATCCGCCCCCAAAGCGAACCGACCATCCCGACGAAGGACCCAGCATGAGCAGACTCCGGATCGACGCGACCGACATCGCACGCATCGCCGTGTTCGCCGCCATCGTGGCCGCCCTCGGCCTGCCCGGCGCGTTCTCGGTGCTCGGCGCGGTGCCCATCACGGCGCAGACCCTCGGCGTCATGCTCGCCGGCGCGATCCTCGGCCCGTGGCGCGGCATGCTCTCCATGGTCGTGCTGCTGGCCCTCGTCGCCATCGGCCTCCCGCTCCTGTCCGGCGGTCGCGGCGGGGTCGGCGTCTTCGTCGGACCGAGCGCCGGATACCTCCTCGGCTGGATCGTCGGCGTCTTCGTGATCGGGCTCATTGTGCACGCCGGTGGGCATCGGCTGCGCTGGTGGCGCACCGCGCTCGGGGTGTTCGTCGGCGGCATCGGCGTCATCTACGCGTTCGGCATCCCGGTGCAGTCGCTCGTCACCCGCCTGCCACTCGGCGAGACCGCCCTGCAGAGCCTCGTGTTCGTACCCGGCGACCTCGTCAAGGTCGTGCTCGCGACGGTGATCACGATGACGCTCGCCCGCGCCTACCCGCGCGCGTTCCGCAACGCGGCCGGCGCCGGCTCCACGCGTCCCGGCGAGCCCGCCCGGATCGGATGACCGTGCGTCCAGGGCACCTCGTCCCGCTGCGCGGCGGGGCGCCGACCGACCTCGTCCGTCGGGCACTCGAGGTGCGGGCGTCCGGCGGCGTGCCGTTGCTCGGCGACGATCGATGGAGCGAGTCGTACTGGCGTTCCGTCCGCGACCGCAGCACCGCGGCCGGTCCACAGCCGGACCAGGGCTGGGCGACGCTGACCTCCGGCACGACGGGCGAGCCGCGGATCGTGCTCCGGACCGCCGCGTCGTGGGCGGACTCCTTCCCGGCCGTGGGAACACTGCTGGATCTCGGTTCGGACGACGTCCTGGCACTGTCGTCGCCGCCTGCGTCGTCACTCTCGCTGTTCTCGATCGCGCATGCGGCCGCCGTCGGTTGCTCGCTCGCCCTCCCGACGACCCACGCGCTCACCCCCGACGACGCCCGTGACGCGACCCGGTTCCACGGGACCCCGAACGGCCTCCGGGCGCTCCTCGACGGCGAGGTGCCGCCCCGCCTGCGGGTGGCGTTGATCGGAGGCGCCTCACTCGACCCCGGACTCCGCGCCACCGCGGAGGGCCTCGGCATCCGCGTCGTCTCCTACTACGGTGCCGCCGAACTCTCCTTCGCAGCCGTCGACGACGGTGTCGATCCGGATCGACCCGGCCTCCGCGCGTTCCCCGGTGTCGAGCTCGAGGTCCGGGACGACGATGTCCTGTGGGTCCGATCGCCGTTCGTCGCGACCGGGTACCTCGAGGGCGACGGCCCGCTCCGACGCGACGGCGACTGGTCCACCGTCGGCGACCGGGCGCGGATCGACGACGGAATCGTCACGCTCCTCGGCCGAGCCGACGACGCGATCCTCACGGCCGCGGCGACCGTCATCCCCGCCGACGTCGAGGAGGCCCTGCGCCGACTCGACGAGGTGGACGACGCCGTCGTGCTCGCTCTGCCGAACGCGAGGGTCGGATCGCTCGTGACGGCCGTGTTGGAACTGCACCCGGGCTCGCAGCCGAGCCGCGCGACGCTCCGCGACGCCCTCGAACCGCTGTTGCCGCCGACGCACCGGCCCCGACGCTGGTTCGTCGTCGACGAGCTCCCCCGGACCGTCACCGGCAAGGCCGCCCGCGCGGAGCTCGCCGACCGACTCGCGGCCGGGACGGTGGCGTCCCTTGACTGAGTCGCACACCCTCCCGCGCATCGTCGCCGCCCGACGGACGCCGATGGCGACGCGCGGGCGCGCCCTCGCCGCGCTCACGGTCGAGCAGCTGGCGGTCCCCGCCGTCCGGGCCGTGCACGACGACGCGACGCACATGCTGGGTCTGCCGCCGGTGGTGGCGGACGTCGTCCTCGGCAACTGCATGGGGCCTGGCGGCAACCCTGCCCGCGTCGCCGCACTCGGAGCGGGCCTCGGCTTCGCCGTGCCAGGGCTCACCGTCGACCGGCAGTGCGGCAGCGGCCTCGCGGCGATCATCGAGGCGTCCACGGCGATCAGCGCCGGTGACGGTCGGCCTCGGATCGCCGGCGGTGTCGAGAGCGCGTCGACCGCGCCGACCCGCTCCGTCGACGGCGTCGCATACACGCGTGCACCGTTCGCGCCGTCGGGTTGGCACGACCCCGACATGACCAGGGCCGCTGAGGATCTCGCGGAGCACGACGGGATCTCGCGCGAACGCCAGGACGCCTACGCGGCGCGCAGCACGCACCGTGCGGCGAGCGCCGTCGCCGCCGGGCGGTTCACGGACGAGCTCGTCCCGCTGGTCGGGGCGGCGGAGCACGATGAGGCGCCGAGCAGCGGGATCGAGCGGCTCCTCCCCCGGTTCACGCCGCTCTTCAGCGACGGCTCCCTCACCGCAGGCAACACCTGCCGGGTGAGCGACGGTGCTGCCGCGGTGCTCGTCGTGCCCGGCGGACCCGGCGGGCCCGCCCACGGGAGCGCGACGCCCGGTCTCGCCGTCCGGGCGCACGCCGTCGTCGGCTGCGACCCGGCACTCCCAGGGATCGGGGCCGCGCCGGCGATCCTCGACGCCCTCGAACGGGCCGACGTGGACCTCGCGCAGGTCGCCGCGTTCGAGATCGTGGAGGCGTTCGCGGCCCAGACCCTCGCCGTGCTCGACCGGCTCGGTGTCGCCGAGGACGATGAGCGACTCTGCGCCGACGGTGGAGCCCTCGCGCTCGGTCACCCGTGGGGCGCGAGCGGTGCGGTCGCCGTGGTCCGCCTGTTCTCGCGGCTCGTCCGCGGCGGGGCTCCAGCGGGCACGATCGGGGTGGCGGCAGCGTCGGTCGGCGGCGGTCTCGGCGTCGCCGCGGTGTTCGAGGTCGTGCGATGATCGGGGACATCGACCAGTCATCCGCCATCCGTCTCGACCGCGTCACCGCGCGTCTCGGCGACACCGTCGCACTCGACGACGTGACGCTCCACCTCGACGACGCGCGCATCGCGGTCATCGGCGCGAACGGCTCGGGCAAGTCCACCTTCGCCCGGCTCGTCGGCGGCCTGACCCGCGCGACCGCCGGCAGCGTGCAGGTCCACGGGGTCGACGCCGCGAAGGACACGGCGACCCTTCGACGACTCGTCAGCATCGTGTTCAGCAACCCGGACGCGCAGATCGTCATGCCGACGGTGGCGGAGGACGTCGCGTTCTCCCTCCGCGGCACGAAGGCGTCGAAGGCCGACATCGCCACGCAGGTCGCCGATGCGCTCGACGAGTTCGGCCTGACGGCGCTCGCCGACCGGTCCGCCTACGAACTCTCCGGTGGCCAGAAGCAGCTGTTGGCGCTCTGCGGGGCCGTGATCCGCCGGCCGGCGCTGCTCATCGCCGACGAACCCACCGCCTACCTCGACGCCCGCAACAGCGCCGCCGTCGCCGACCACCTCCTGCGTCCCGAGGCGGGCCATCAGCTCCTCCTCGTCACCCACGACCTGGAACTCGCCGCCCGCTGCGACACCGCGCTGCTCTTCGACGGCGGGCGGGTCGTCGCGCAGGGCGCACCGGACGACGTGATCGCGGCCTACCGCGCGAGTCTGCGGTCGTGACGGCGTGATCACCCTCTACCGCCCCGGCTCCGGCTGGCTCCATCGCGCGCCGGCCGGCCCGAAGGCGCTCGGCATCCTCGTCGTGGTGCTCGCGATCTCGCTCCTACCGACGAGCTGGTGGACCGCGGGCATCGCCACCACCGTGACCGTCATCGCCTACCTCGTCTCGGGTCTCGGCCTCGGCGAGCTCGGACGGCAGCTCCTGCTCATCCGCTGGATCATCACGATCACGGTGGCCGGCCAACTGCTGTTCCTCGACGTCGAGTCCGCCGTGTCGAACACGTCCCGCATCGTCGCCGCCATCCTGCTCGCGGGCCTCCTCGTGCTGAGCACGCGCGTCGCCGACCTGCTCGACGCCTTCGAGCGCGTCCTCCAGCCCCTGGGTCGCTTCGGTGTCGACCCCTCGCGCATCGCCCTGATGCTCGCCGTCGCGATCAACACGGTGCCGGTCCTCGCCCGCCTGGCCACGAGCGTCCGGGAGGCGCAGCGGGCGCGCGGGGCGGGGTCGAACCTGGTGACCTTCGTCGTGCCGTTCCTCGTGGTGTCGCTGAAGCACGCCGACGAACTCGGTGAGGCCCTCACCGCCCGGGGCGTCCGATGAGCGGCGGCGGCGACACCGTGCACGTCCTCGGGAAGACGGTCGACGACGAGACGCGCTGCGTCCACTACGCGACCACGCTCGACGTCATCGCGATCCGCTTCGCCTGCTGCGGCGAGTACTACCCGTGCCACCTGTGCCACGCGGAGTGCGCCGACCACCCGGCCGAGCAGTGGCCGCGCGAGCAGCGCGACCGCGAGGCGATCCTGTGCGGCGTGTGCTCGACGGAGTTGACGATCGAGCGCTACCTGGAAGTCGACGCCTGCCCGAACTGTGGCGCCCGGTTCAATCCGGGCTGCCGCCTGCATTCGGCGTACTACTTCCAGCCGTGACCCCACGCCGGTAGACGCGGTTGCGGGCGGCGAGGATCGCGGCACCGATGGCGGCGGCGATGAGCGAGCCGGCGAGCACACCGACCTTGACGTGGTCGTCGGACTCGCTGCCGACACCGAAGGACAGTTCACCGACGAGCAGCGACACCGTGAATCCGATGCCCGCGACGAACGCCATGCCGACGAGGTCGACCCAACGGATCGAGGGGTCGAGCCTGAGCCCGGGCAGGCGCGTGACGAGGAACGTCGTCACCGTGATGCCGATCGGCTTGCCGAGGACGAGTCCGGCGATGATCCCGAGTGCGATGGTGTCCTGGAAGGACTCGACGAGCCCGGAGATCCCGCCGATGACCACGCCCGCGGAGAAGAAGGCGAAGATCGGGACGGCGACCGCCGTGGACACGACACTCCAGCGGTCGGCGAAGTGCGCGGCGAGCCCGTCGTAGACCGGGCGCCCCTCGGCGGTGGTCCCCACCTGGACGCGGGCGCGCTTCGTCGCGAAGACGGGCACCATGAAGCCGAGCAGCACGCCGGCGACGGTCGCGTGGATACCGGAGGCGTGGATGAGCGCCCAGGTGCACAGACCGAGCGGGATGAGCACCCACCAGGCCCGGACGCCGCGCTGGACGAGCACGGCGAAGATCGCGAGCGGCACGGCCGCGATCGCGAGGGGCAGGAACTCGATGTGGTCGGTGTAGAAGATCGCGATGATGCTGATGGCGATGAGGTCGTCCACCACGGCGAGCGTGAGCAGGAAGGTCCGCAGTGCCGGCGGTAGGAACTTGCCGACCACCGCGATCACGGCGACGGCGAACGCGATGTCCGTGGCGGCCGGGATCGCCCAGCCCTGCAGCGCGTCGGGCCCAGCGCTCAGGTTCACGAGGACGTAGATGACGGCGGGCACGACCACGCCGCCGACGGCTGCGGCGATGGGGAGCGCCGCGGTCTTGGGGTTCCGGAGCTTTCCGGCGACGAACTCCTCCTTGAGTTCCAGGCCGACGACGAAGAAGAAGATCGCGAGGAGCCCGTCGGCCGCCCAGGCACCGATGGAGAGGTTCAGATGGAGCGCCTCCGGACCGAAGGTGAAGTCGCGGACGCTCAGGTAGAAGTCGGAGGCACCGGTGTTGGCGAGCACGAGCGCGAGTGCGGTTGCGACGACGAGGAGGGCACCACCGACGGTGTCCTGTTGGAGCGTCTGGTGGATGCCACGCCAGATCGAGTGCGGGGCCTGGTCGGCCGGCAGGTCGTGTGAGCGGTGAGCGTCGGGCATACGGATCCTTCGGGGGAGGGTTCGGTCGAGCAGCAGAGCGATCCCGATCGACCGCCCGCCGACCAGACTTCCCGGCGCACCAGCCTCCAGTCTAGGCGACCGGGCACGCGATCGGGCGGGAACCCGTGCGCGGGCGGCCCGCGGAGTGCTTGGATGCATCCATGAGCTCCTCACCACCGACCGGCGGCCACCCGGACGAACCGCACCGCGGTGACCTCGCGGGCCGCTTGAACTGGCTCCGTGCGGGTGTGCTCGGCGCGAACGACGGCATCGTCTCCGTCGCGTCCCTCGTCGTCGGTGTCGCCGGTGCCACGACCGACAGCACCCCGCTCCTCGCCGCGGGTGTCGCCGGGCTCGTCGGTGGTGCGATCTCCATGGCGCTCGGCGAGTACGTGTCGGTGAGCAGCCAGCGGGACAGTCAGCGCGCCCTCATCGCGAAGGAGCGGCGGGAGCTCTCCGACGACCCCGAGGCCGAGCTCGCGGAACTCGCCGGGATCTACGAGGCGAAGGGGCTCCAGCCGACGACCGCGAGGCGGGTCGCCGAGGAGCTGACCGCACACGATCCGCTCACGGCGCACCTCGAGGCCGAACTCGGCATCACCGAGGACGCCGTCGTGAGCCCGTGGGCGGCCGCCGGCGCATCGGCGCTCGCCTTCACGATCGGGGCACTGCTCCCCCTGCTCGCGATCCTGCTGCCGCCGCCCGAGGTGCGCGTCCCGATCACCTTCATCGTCGTGCTCATCGCGCTGGCGCTCACCGGGTTCACGAGCGCGAGGATCGGCGGCAACCCCGCGCTCCGCCCGACCATCCGTGTCGTGGTCGGTGGAGCGCTCGCCCTCGCCGTCACCTTCGCGATCGGCACCCTGCTCGGCACGAGCGGCGTGGTCTGATGGCCAGGGTCCCGGTCGTCGACGACGATCCGACGACGGGCGCGCTGGCACAGCGCGGTCCGGGGAGTTCTCTGGGAGTCTGCTGGAGCCCCGCCCGGGCCTGGGGCTCCCGGGTGTAGAAGTGAAGGGCGTCCACCCGGTCGCCCTGTCGGATTCGATCAGTGCGGATCGACAGCCCGAAGAACATGTGAGGAGCACCATATGAGCGCAGGAGACAAGATCAAGAACGCCGCCGAAGACCTCGCGGGCAAGGCCAAAGAGGCCGTCGGCAAGGCGACAGACAACGACAAGCTCATCGCGGAGGGCAAGGCCGACCAGGCCAAGTCCGACGTGAAGCAGGCCGGTGAGAACGTGAAGGACGCGTTCAAGAACTGACCTCCTGATCACACGGACGCCGGTGACCCGCTCGGGTCACCGGCGTTCGTCTGTCCTCCCCCGGTCCCTGACTCCCCTCCCCGGTCCCTGAGCCTGTCGAAGGGCCCACGAGCAACTTCCACAACTGGGACGGCTCACCATCTGGAATGTCAGTGGTCCATGCTGGACTTGTCCCATGACCGAGACCACCGCCTCCGCAGTTCGAGCCGGCGACGAGTACGCCGCGCAGCTCGCGGAGTTCTCGGACCAGTACGCGGACATCCAGCGGCGTCGCGCCAACCTGGACGCTGAAGAGGCCCGCCTCCTCGCCCGCTCAGCGGCCTACGCGGACGCCTACGCCGACTCGGTCGTTCCGGCCGTGTTCCCGCCGGCCGAGCGCCTGGCGCTCTCGCGCCGCTCCACGTGTGCAGCCCTCGCGATGGCGACGCGCACGCCCGAGCAGACCGTCCAGCGAGCGATCAACGACGCCGAGCGCCTGGTGAACGAAGCGCCGGCCGTCCTCGAATCCCTCGAAACCGGTCGCATCTCGGCGCGGCACGCGCAGACGATCATCGACCAACTCTGTGACGTCCCGGTAGCCGGGCGGGCTGCGTTCCTCGCAGAAGTCCTGCCAGTCGCGGAGGAGTCCACCAACGCGAACCTCCGCAGGCGCGCCCGCGTCCTGCGCGAGCGCCTCCACCCCGAGTCCATCACCGCCCGAGCGGTCCGCTCCGAGGCAGACCGCCGGGTTGAGTTCGAGCCCGCAGCCGACGGCATGGCGTGGGTGCACCTGTTCACCACGGCGCCGATCGCGCAGGGCATCGTCGAGCGCGTCGAGGCGGCCGCCGCGGCCTCGCGCGCTGCGGGCGACACCCGCACCTGCGCACAACTGCAAGCGGACGCACTCGCGGCGCTCGCCCTCACCGGTGTCACGCCGGAAGATGTCATGTCGAGCCCGATGCTCCCGCACCCGATCGAAGTGCAGGAGCACATCGTCCCCACCGTCCAGATCACGGTCCCGGCGCTCAGCATGGCCGGTGTCTCGGACGCCCCGGCAACCCTGGACGGCTACGGGCCAATCGACCCCGAGACCGCCGCACGCATCGCGGTGAACGCACCGAGCTTCACCCGGATCCTCGTCCAGCCTGAAACCGGTGCGGTCCTCTCGGAAGGGCGGAATCAGTACCGCGTTCCGGCCGACCTGCAACGCGCGGTCCGCCTCCGGGACGGCACCTGTCGGGCGCCAGGCTGCGGCAGACGCGCCAGAGCCTGCGATCTCGATCACTCCGTCGCGTGGGAAGACGGCGGCACAACGGATGTCGGAAACCTCGCCTGCCTGTGTCGACATCATCACCGGATGAAGCACCTGCCGGGTTGGAACCTCGACCACGGGCCAGGTGGTGTGCTCGACTGGACGACACCCGACGGGAAACACCACCGAACGGAACCGGACCCCGCGCCGTTCTGACCCCGCCGACGACGGGATTCTCGTGGGCACTTCGACAGGCTCAGTGACCGGGAGACGTGACCCCAGAACGACGCGGTCCCTGAGCCTGTCGCAGGCACTCAGGCCCGCAGGACAGCTAGTCCTTGATGAGCAGGATCGGGTCGCCGTCGAAGGAGTCGTAGGGGTTCGGATCGGTGAAACCGCCGTCGTACATGAGGCCGGCCGGAGCCTTGCCACCGGCGGGAGCCGCCGCGACGTAGCACTGCGTGATCGGCTCGCCGCCATCGAACTCCTCGGTGAACGACTCGGATCCGCACTCGTCCCACCCGATGAGCGTGGCCTCCTGGACCTTCTCACCATCGGCGTCGACGGGTGCGAAGGAGGTCGCGTCGCTGTTGAACGCCACCGGGTCGCCCGACACCTTGGTCATCTCGAGGCGGATAAGTGTGATGTCGTAGCCGTCGAGTTCTCCGCCGTCGAACTGCGTCTTGAGGAACGCGACCTGGTCGGCGGTCGCGGGGGTGACCTCGGTCAGCTTCGCGCTGATGAGCGCGGTGACGCCGTCGGTGCCCTGCGACTCGTAGACGATCGGCTCATCGATCCCGACCTGCGCTCCAGGCTCGGTGACCTCACCATCGGCCGATCCGGTCGAGGTCGGCTTCGACGTCGCGGACGACGAAGCCTTCTCCGTCGGCTTCGCGTCGGGGGCCGACGGCGTGGAGCATCCCGCCAGCACGAGCATGGCTGCGACAGGGAGCGTGATCAGGGCGGCGACTCTGGAGAGCTGCATCGGGATTCCTTTCGGCGGCGGACCCCTGCAGTCTGTCCTGCGCACCGACGCCGCGCGATGGGGACAACTCCCCACCGGGACGGCCCGCCTCCGGCCGTCAGGCTCCAGCAGGATCCCCCGCGCCCTCTCAGGAATCTCTCTGCTCGCGTTCATCCGAGCGGCGGACGATGAGACGACGCGCCAGGTTGTCGCGTCCGAGGGGAACCCATGACTGCGACGATCACCGTCCCGACCGCGCCCTCGCGCCGTCGGTGGGACGCCCTCCGCACCCTCCTCGGCGGCCGCGCCGTGCCCTGGGTGGTCGGCCTGTTCGCCACCCTCGTCTCGCTCATCGGCATCGGGACGCCGTCGTACTGGGGTGACGAGGCGGCGAGCGTCCTCGCCGCCGAACGTCCGCTCCCTGTCATGTTCGGGATGATCGGCCACATCGACGCCGTCCACGGCCTGTACTACGCGTTCCTGCACGTCTGGACCGGAGCCTTCGGTACCGCCGAGGCCGTGACGCGGTTCCCGAGTGCGGTCGGGGTCGGCCTGGCCGCGGCCGGCACGGTCGTGCTCGCGAGGGCGCTCTTCACCCCGGCGATCGGCATCACGGCGGGCCTCGTGTTCGCCGTGATCCCCCAGGTCACGAGGATGGGCGCCGAAACACGTTCCTACGCGTTGGGCATGGCCGCGGTCGTGTGGCTGACGGTGTGGTTCGTGTCGCTCGTGCGTCGCCGGTCCACATCACGCCGCAGCTGGGCCCTCTTCGCCGTCGGGAGCGCCGCCTCGATGTACCTGTTCCTGTACCTCGCGATGCTCCTCCTCGTGCACGCCACCTGGATGGTGCTCCAGCGCCCCGGGCGGCGGGTGATGCGAGCCTGGGGCTGGTCCCTCGTCGGTGCACTGGTCCTCGGCGCTCCGATCGTGATCGCGGGCATCGCGCAGCGCGAGCAGATCGCGTTCCTGGGCAGACGGGACTACGCGACGCCGGAATCGGTGCTCGTCGGCCAGTGGTTCCAGACGCCGGCCTTCGCCGTGCTCGCGTGGCTGCTGATCGTGCTCGCTCCCATCGGAGTCCTCGTGGTCCGCCGATCCTCCCGACAGCGTCGCGCACTGGCGATGATCGCCGTCTGGGCCCTCGCACCGACGGCGCTGCTCATCATCGGCAACACCCTCGTGACGCCGATGTACAACCTGCGCTACGTCACCTTCTGCGTCCCGGCCGTCGCGATCATGATGGCGCTCGGACTCCGGACGATCGTCGACCTCCTGCCGAAGCGAGTCGACCGCATGGCGGCGACCGCGGCCGGTGTCGCGCTCGTGCTGGCGCTCGCGACCCCGGTCCTCGTGGAACAGCGCGGCCCGTTCGCGAAGGACGACGGCAGCGACCTCCGGCAGACCGCGGAGGTCGTCCAGGCCCACGCCTCGCCGGGCGACGCGGTCGTCTTCGACCAGTCCGTGAAGCCCTCTCGCAAGTCGCGGCTCGCGATCGACCTCTACCCGCAGGCCTTCGCCGGCCTCGACGATGTGGCGCTCGAGACGAGCTACCGCGACCGCCCCGAGCTCTGGGACCTGGCCGCGCCGCTGTCGGAGATCCACGACCGGCTCATCGGCCACGACACCGTCTGGGTCGTCGAAGGGTCGAGCACCTCTCCGGACGTGGCGGATCTGGAGGCCCTCGGCTACCGCGTCGAGCAGCGCATCCCCGTCAACCGCAGCATCGTCTTCGAGCTGGTCAGGTCGTGATGCAGTGGTGATCCGGCCCTTCCCGAAACCGCGCGCGCTGCTCCGGCGCCCGATCGTCCGCGAGGTCGCCGCCTTCGGCCTCGTCGGCGGCGTCGGCTTCCTCGTCGACGTCGGGGTCTTCAACCTCCTCGCGTACACCGTGTTCCTCCACACCGGCACCTCCGGGCTGCTCGTGGCGAAGGGTGTCTCCACGACGCTCGCCATCGTGGCCAACTGGGTGGGCAACCGGCTCCTCACCTTCCGCGCCCATCGGCGCTCGGACGTCGCCCGCGAAGCGCTCGAGTTCGGCATTGTGAGCCTCGCGGGAGGCGCGATCGCCCTGGGCTGCCTCTGGGTCTCCCACGACGCACTGCACCTGACGACACCGTTGGCGGACAACGTGTCGGCGAACATCGTCGGCCTGGCCCTCGGCTCCGCGTTCCGCTTCGTGCTGTATCGCTTCTGGGTGTACGGGCCACGGGCGGAGCGGACCGGGTCGATCCCGGTGCGCGTGGACCCGTGAGGTCGTCCGGTCAGCGACTCGCGTTGTGCCGGGAGACCGCGTCGCTGACCCAGGAGAACTCGTCGACGAACCGCGAGAGGAGTCGGGCGAGCTCCACGCGATCGTGTTCGCTCCACTTGCCGACGAGCGTGTTGTAGACCTGCTGGGCCGCCTGCCGATGCCGCTCGAGAGCCGTGCGTCCCTCCTCCGTGGCGCTGACGAGCACCGCTCGACGGTCGCTCGGATCCGTCTCCCGGACGACGAGACCACCCTCCTCGAGGCGACGGACCTCGGCCGTCGCGGTCGACTTGTCGACGTCCATCCAGCCCGCGACCGTCGACATGCGGATCGGGCCGGCGGTGATCACGTACTCGAGGAGCCACGCGTCCGTGCCGGTCAGGGCTGCGCCTTCGGCGTCGTGGAGGGAACGCCGGTTGTCGGCCCGGGTGGACCACCGGAGCACGGACGCGAGCGACGCCTGGATGACGGCGCCGGCGTCGGCTGGGTCGACCTCATCGCTCATAGCTGAATTCTTCCTGAATACCTGCGTTCGGGTGTTGGTTCGACCATACCAACTATATAGTGGGACGGCACCAACTAAACGTCACCCGTCCCCCACCTCGAGCGCTGCGGAGAATACAGCCCATGGAAATCCCCGGATACGTCTGGCTGCTGACGATCGTCGGCATCCTGGCCCTCCTCGCCTTCGACTTCATCTTCCACGTACGCAAGGCCCACGAGCCGACGCTGCCGGAAGCCGCGAAGTGGTCGGCCCTCTACGTCGGTTTCGCCCTCATCTTCGGTGTCGGCGTCCTCATCTTCGGCGGCGGGACGCTCGGGTCCGAGTACTTCGCCGGCTACATCACGGAGAAGGCCCTGTCGGTCGACAACCTCTTCGTCTTCCTCATCATCATGTCGAGCTTCCGCGTGCCGCGTGCCGACCAGCAGAAGGTGCTGCTCTTCGGCATCGTCTTCGCGCTCATCGCCCGCACCGGGTTCATCTTCCTCGGCGCCGCCGCGGTCAACGCGTGGTCCTGGCTGTTCTACATCTTCGGCGCGTTCCTCATCTTCACCGCCGTCAAGCTGCTCCGTCCGGAGGAGGAGAACGAGGACGAGGCGAACAACTTCGTCATCCGACTCGCCAAGCGCCTCTTCAAGACGACCGACCGCTACGACGGCGACAAGCTCGTCACCATCGAGAACGGCAAGAAGGTCCTCACCCCGATGCTGCTCGTCATGGTCGCCATCGGCGGCACCGACCTGCTCTTCGCGCTCGACTCGATCCCCGCGATCTTCGGCCTCACGCAGAACGCGTACATCGTCTTCACGGCGACCGCGTTCTCGCTCCTCGGCCTCCGTCAGCTCTACTTCCTCATCGACGGCCTGCTCGACCGCCTCATCTTCCTCAGCTACGGCCTGGCGGCGATCCTCGGTTTCATCGGTGTGAAGCTCGTCCTGCACGCACTGCACGAGAACACGCTGCCGTTCATCAACGGCGGTGAGCACGTCCCGGTCTTCGAGATCGAGACGGGCCTCTCGCTCGCGGTCATCGTCGGCATCCTCCTCGTGACGGTCCTGCTGTCGCTCCTCAGCCCGGCGGGCCGTGCCCACACGATCATCAGCGACGCCCGCAGCCAGGCCAAGAAGATCGTGCTCCACGCGGACTCCCCCGAGGACATCCCGGTCGGCCACCACGTGGACGAGGTCGAGCTCGAGACGAGCTACACCCGCATGGTCGAGCGCCAGAAGTCCTTCGCCAACCTGAAGCCCAAGCACCAGGCGAAGGCGGCCGACGACGAGGAGCTCCAGCGGCTGCTCGCCCGAGCCCACGAGCTGCAGGCCAAGGGCTCCGACTCACGCGGCCTGCTCTGAACGGACCGGGAATCCGGGCGCTCGCCCGGCTGAACCGATAACGTGGACGTGCGCTCCCGGCTTCGGCCGGGGCGCACGTCCCACACCTCACCACCAGCTACACGATGAAGCATCAAGGAGACGGAACCATGGGTCTGAGTCTGGAAAAGGGCCAGTCGCTCTCACTGACGAAGCAGGACGGTGGCTCGCTCACGCGGATCCGTCTCGGCCTCGGCTGGGACGGCGTCGCACCGGTGAAGCGCGGCTTCTTCGGTCGCGCAGCCTCCGCGCCCGACATCGACCTGGACGCCTCGGCGATCTTCTTCGACGCCACCGGCAAGGTCCTCGACACCATCTGGTTCCAGCAGCTCGCGAGCAAGGACGGCTCGGCCACCCACACCGGCGACAACCTCACCGGCGCGGGCGACGGTGACGACGAGACCATCCTGGTCGACCTCTCGAAGGTGGCGCCGTCGGTCCAGCAGATCGTGTTCGTGATCAGCAGCTACAGCCGGCAGACCTTCGACACGGTGCAGAACGCCTTCAGTCGCATCATCGACGACTCGACCCCCGGCTCGCCCGAGGTCGCCCGCTACCAGCTCACCGACTCCGGGCCGCACACGGCGATGATCATGTCGAAGGTCTCGCGCGAGGGCAACGGTTGGACCTTCAAGGCGATCGGCGAGCGCGCCAACGGGCGCTCCGTCATGGATCTGCTCGGTCCGGCCGCCCAGGCCCTCTGAGCACCACCCGCAGTAGTCCCCCGCGCGTCAGCGCAGTTCCGAAGGAGAAGCGATCACCATGGCAGGACTCACCCTCGAAAAGGGCAACAACCTCTCGCTCACCAAGACCAGCCCCGGCCTGACGGTCGCGACGGTCGGCCTCGGGTGGGACCCGCGCACCACGAGCGGTGAGGCCTTCGACCTCGACGCCTCGGCGCTGCTGATCGGCGCGAACGGCAAGGTGCGCTCCTCCGCCGACTTCATCTTCTACAACCAGCCCGCCTCGGCGGACGGTTCGGTCAAGCACCTCGGTGACAACCGCACCGGCGACGGCGAGGGCGACGACGAGCAGATCTCGGTCGACCTGAACGCGGTCGGCGCCGACGTCGAGCGCGTGGTCATCGCCGTGTCGATCGACAAGGCCGACGAGCGTCGCCAGAACTTCGGCCAGGTCCGCGGCGCGTACTGCCGCATCGTCGACCAGGACGGCACCGAGATCGTCCGCTTCGACCTCAGCGAGGACGCCGCTCCCGAGACCGCCATGCTGTTCTCGGAGCTCTACCGCAACGGATCCGAGTGGAAGTTCAAGGCCGTCGGCCAGGGCTACACCACCGGTCTCGCCGGCATCGCCGGCGACTTCGGCGTCCCGCTCGGCTGAGCACCGACGCCTCCACCACGAGCAAGCCACACACGAGAGCAAGGTCGACCGCATGAGCACGCCACTCACTCCGCCAGACGCCAACGAACAGGCCGCAGCCTCCCTCGTGCTGCACGCTCCGGACGCACCGGACGTCGTGCAGGCCGAAGAGGCGCCGGGCATGGTCCCGGTCCCGGCGGAGCGCCAGACGGAGATCCAGCAGCAGGCACGCTCGTTCGTGTCCGAGGTCGCGACGCTCGACCCGCGCTCCCCCGAGTTCACGCAGAAGATCGAGGGCATCTCCCAGATCGGCGGCAAGGAGATGGTGCAGTCGAGCGGGTACTCCTCGCGCATGCTCGACCGCTCGTCGACCTCGGTCGCCGGGGCGAAGCGTTCGGGTGACAGCGCGCAGATCAAGGTCGCGACCACGCTCGGCGACCTCCGCAGCACCGTCGAGGACCTCACGCCCAACCAGGCGGACCTCGGCGTCGGCCGCAAGATCCTCGGGTTCATCCCAGGCGGCAACAAGCTCGCCAAGTACTTCCAGAAGTACGAGTCCGCGCAGACCCAGCTCGACAAGATCATCAAGTCGCTCATGGCCGGACAGGACGAACTCCTGAAGGACAACGCCTCGCTCGCGGGCGAGAAGGTCCAGCTCTGGGAGACCATGCAGGCGCTCAGCGAGTACGCCGTCTTCGCCAAGGCGCTCGACGCCGCGTGCGTCGCCAAGATCGACGAAGCCCGCTCCGCCGGGCGCATCGAAGAGGCGCAGAAGCTCGAGGCCGACGTCCTCTTCCCCGTCCGTCAGCGCCATCAGGACATCCTCACGCAGCTCGCCGTCTCGGTGCAGGGCTACCTGGCGATGGACCTCATCCGCAAGAACAACCTCGAGCTCATCAAGGGTGTCGACCGCGCGCGCACCACGACGATCGCCGCTCTTCGGACCGCCGTCGTCGTCGCGCAGGCCCTCGCGAACCAGAAGATGGTGCTCGACCAGATCGACGCGATCAACACCACGACGAACAACATGATCCTGCAGACCAGCGAGATGCTGAAGGACCAGACGACGCGCATCCACCAGCAGGCGTCCACCTCGGGCGTCAGCGTCGAGACCCTGCAGCGCGCGTTCGACAACGTCTTCCAGACCATGGACGCGATCGACACCTTCCGCGCCGAAGCCGCCAAGAACATGGAGGGCACCGTCAACGCGCTCGAGTCGGGCCTCGAGAAGGCGAAGCCGTACCTCGAGCGCAGCCGTCAGGCCGAGCAGCGCGAACTGCGGTAGCCTCACGCTCGGGTGACCGGGCGCACGGGTCGCTGAGGACGAAGGGGACGAGGGATGGCATTCGGACGACTGCTGAACGCACTGCGGACCGGCGGGGCCGAGCCGCTCGGCGTCGTCGACGCCACGCCGGCGCCCGTCGGTGAGACGGAGGACGAGCAGACCGCTCGCCACCTCGACGAACTCCGCGACTCGGTGCGCTCCGTGGGGCGCGACCTCCCCACGCTGATCACCTCGCAGCTCCGACAGATCGACGACCAGTTGCGCCTCGTCGTCGCGACGATCGCCGACCAGGGTGCGTCGACCGAACAGCGCGTGCTCCTCGCCGCGATGGTGACGGACTACCTCCCGAGCCCGCTGCGTTCCTTCCTCGCGCTGCCGGCCGCGGACCGCACCGACGACTCCCGCAGCACGATCGTCTTCGCCCGTCAGCTGGAGCTCATCGAGGAGACCATCCGCGACCTCCTCAACCAGATCCGCATCGGCGCGATCGCCGAACTCTCGACGCACGGTCGGTTCCTCTCCGACAAGTTCCAGGAGCCCGACGCCGGTCTCGTGCTGGGTGCGCACTGATGGCGTCACTGATCGCGGGCGCGAACGCCGCGCTCACCGCAGAGAACCCCGGTCTCGACGCGGTGCTCATCGGGTTCGGCTGGGACGTCATCGCGAGCCGTGGGCCGCAGAGCGAACCCGTGCCGCTGGCGATCATGTGCGGCGACGACGGCAAGGCGCTGTCCGACGACCACCTCGTGTTCTTCAACCAGGTCGAGAGCCAGGACGGCGCGGTCACCTTCTCGTCCGAGGCCGACGATGAGGAGATCGACGTCGAGCTGTCGCGCGTGCCGGACGCCGTGTCGAAGATCGCCTTCCTGCTCTACATCGACCCCGACGTCCGCGGCCCCGGCGACTTCTCGCCCGTGCGCTCGGCGTTCGTCCGCGTCGCAACGCCCGACGGTCGGGAGCTCGTGCGCTTCGACGTGCCGATCGCCGAGGTCCGCAGCAGCCAGGCGCTGCTCCTGGCGGAGCTGTACCGGCACCGCTCGGACTGGAAGTTCCGCGCCCTCGGACAGGGGTACGCCGGCGGTCTCGCGGGCGTGGCACGCGACTTCAGAATCGACCTCTGAGCCGTGCCGCTCAACACCTCCCCGGTGCGACGGGACATCGACTACCTCCGTCGTCGGGTGAAGCCGAGGCCCGCGCCGGTCGCGCAGGAGGAACCCGTGGCGAGCGCCCCGGCGGCACCTCCTCCTGCAGCGCCGGCCGCATCGGCAGCACCGTCGACCGGACTCACGCTCGGTGGGCCGTCCACGTCCGCCGCCGCACCCCCTGCCCCGGTGGCATCGGCAGCGTCTGCACCGTCGACGGGACTCTCGCTCGGCGGATCCTCGTCGACCGCTCCCGCTGCGCCGTCGGCACGCCCGGCCACCACGCCCGCCGCAGCTCCGACGACCCCACAGCCCTTCCCCGCCCCGACGGCCGAGGAGATCCGCGTCCTCGACGACGAGACCCCGCTGGTCCGGCTCGACCCTCGTCAGTCGGCGATCGGCAGCCTCATCGTCGGCGGAGCGACGGCGATCGTGTGGGAGACCGTCGAACTCGTGACGGGGGTCGCGACCGCCGACGGCATCGACGGCACGCCGGTGACGACGCCCGGCAACCGGCCGCTGCTCGGCTTCGACGGCGGCGACGCGATCCTCGCGCTCCGGCACGTGCACCTCATCCGGCGGGCGTTGTTCGTCGGCACAGCCGGTCACCCACTGACGGTGCAGCTCTTCGACGGCGAAAGCTTCGCCGCCGCTGACGACACCGCCGCACCGCCGGTCGTCTCGCTGCTGCGCATCGGGTCGAGACTCGAACTCCGCCTCGAACCCCTTCCCGCCGAGATCCCCCTCCAGACGCTCTTGCAGCAGTTCGGCTTCGAGCCGACGCCGTACGTCGTCGCCCGCGAACCCCGGAGACGATGACCATGCGCCACTTCAGTTACGTCGACGACAAGCGCGCGTCGCGGTTGTTCCACAAGCTCCCGAGCCCCATCAGCATCGACTCCCCACCGGAACACGTGGCGGCGGCACTCGGCGCCACCCTCTACAGCCCGGGCACGCGCCCGACGCTCGCGAAGGACGTCGTGAAGCAGGCGAAGCACGGCTGCCTGAGCATGGTGCTGTGCCTCGAGGACTCGGTCCCCGACGACGCGGTCGAGTTCGCCGAGACGAACGTCGCGGAGGCCATGCAGCAGCTCGCCGCCAAGAGCTCAGGGTCCAAGCGCCCGGTGCTGCCGCTGCTCTTCATCCGCGTCCGCACGCCCGAGCAGCTCGAGCGGGTCGCCGGGCTCCTCGGTCCGGGACTCGACCTCCTGAGCGGCTTCGTCATCCCCAAGTACGAGAACAGCGACGGGGTGGCGGACCGCTTCTTCGAAGCACTCGGTCGCGTGCAGCGCGACTACGGGCAGGACGGGTCGAACGGCGCGCGTCGGCTCCGGGTCATGCCGATCCTCGAGTCGCCGCGGATGATCCACCGCGAGACCCGCGACGACACCCTCTCCGGGATCGTCGACGTCACCAAGGCCCACCGCGAGGACGTCCTGGCGGTCCGGATCGGCGCCACCGACCTCTCGAGCGCCTTCTCGCTCCGGCGCTCCCGCGACCTCACCGTGTACGACGTGAAACTCGTCTCCTCGGTCATCGCCGACGTCGTCAACGTCTTCGGTCGACCGGGCGACGACTTCGTCATCACCGGCACGGTCTGGGAGCACTTCCACAACGCGGAGCGGCTCATGCGCCCGCAGCTGCGCATGACGCCGTTCCAGGACGCGAACGAGGCGCAGCTGCGTCAGAAGCTCCTCCTCAAAGGACTCGACGGCCTCATCCGCGAGATCGCGCTCGACCAGGCGAACGGTTTGCTCGGCAAGACGGTCATCCACCCGAGCCATGTGCCGGTCGTCCACGCGATGTCGGTCGTGAGCCACGAGGAGTACGTCGACGCCCTCTCGGTCGTCGGCGACGTGGGCGGCGGCGCCAACGCCTCTCCGTACCGGAACAAGATGAACGAGATGAAGCCGCACCAGGCGTGGGCGCGCAAGACCCTGCTCCGCGCGGAGGCCTTCGGGGTGGCTGCGGAGGAGACGACCTTCGTCGACCTCCTCGAGACGAGCATGCGGTGACGGTATGGACGGGCCGCTACTGGGCCGTGGCAGAGAACACGACCTTCGTCGACCTCCTCGAGACGAGCATGCGGTGACGGTATCGATGGGCGCATGGACAGGCGGTTTCGTGCGCGACGCCGTCGGCATCGGCCTGCGCTCGGACGCGTCCCGGAGCCTGATCCCGGTGGAGGACCTCGTCGGTCTGGCGCTCCGCGACAACCCCAAACGCGCTCAGCTGCTCGTGTCGACGGTCCTCGCCAAACACGTGCCGACCGTGCCCGGCCTGGCACTCGCCGCCGGAGAACTGCTCGGACTGCTGGTGCGGAGCGCGCTCGACGGCAGCGATCCGGAGACGGCTCCGTTCGACACCGTGGCGCACCTCCTGGCCCGACGGGAACGGCCGGATGCTGACGGTCTCGCCGCCCTCACCGCCGTCCGTGAGCACCTCGCCGAGCTCCGCGATGCAGCCCCAGCGGCCGGCCCGGAGCTCGTCACCGTCGGTTATGCCGAGACGGCGACCGGGCTCGGCCACATCGTCGCCGACGCGCTCGGCTCGCCCTACCTCCACTCCACGAGGCACGAGGCGGACGTGCCCTTCACGCCGTTCGAGGAAGAGCACTCGCACGCGAGCGACCATCGCCTGTATCCGAGCGACCCCGCGTGGGCCACGGCCGGCGGGACCACGGTGCTCGTCGACGACGAGTTGAGCACCGGCCGCACCGTCCGCAACACGATCACCGCGCTGCACGCCACCACACCGCAGGCGCACTGGGTGGTCGCGGGACTCATCGACCTCCGTTCGGATGCGGACCGACAGCGCTTCGACGACCTCGCCGACCGGCTCGGCACCCGGATCACCGTCGTGGCGCTCGGCGTGGGTGCCGTCGACCTTCCGGAGGACGTCCTCGCCCGCGCGCGAGCGGTCATCGACGCCGCACCCGCCGCGTCGTCCGCCGGATCGACCACGGCCGGCGACGTCGTCGTCGTGGACGCATCCGACCTGTCGCCCGTGCGGAGCGCACGCTTCGGTGCGCCTGGACGCCTGGACGACGCGATGACGGCCGCGATCGCCGACCGGGTCCTTCCGGAGCTGCCGGACGGCGAGGTGGTGGTGCTCGGCTCCGAGGAGTTCATCGCGGTACCGCTGGCCGTCGCCGCCCACCTCGACCGCACCCGCGGAGCGACGCGCTTCTCCACCACCACTCGGTCCCCCATCGCCGTGATCGACCGTGACGACTACGCCATCGCGAGCGCGGTGTCCTTCACCAGTCATGACCGCACCATCGACGGCCTCGGGCCCCGCTTCGCCTACAACCTCTCCCGCGGCGGTTCACGGTTCGCGGCGGTGGTCCTGTTCCCGGAACCGGGGGCCGACCGAGAGCTCCTGCTCCGGCCCGATGGCGTCGTCGACGCGCTCCGGACCGTCACCGACCGCGTCATCGTCGTCCTCCTCACCGAATCCGTCCCGACCCCAGCCGAATGGAACCCCGCACCGTGACCATCGACGCCGCCGCCCTCCCCGAGCCGCTCACCGGACCGGACTTCGGGTCCTACGACGCCTCGGAGGTGCGCTGGCTGCTGACCGACCTCGGCGACACCCGCCTCGAGGCCGACGCCTCCGAACGTGAGGCCGCGATCCAGAGCGGTCGCGCACATTACGCCGAGTCGCTGCCCATCGAGTACCTGCCCTCCCCCGAGTACGAGGAGCTCTATCGCGACGCTCTCGCGCGGTCGAGCCGTCGCCTCGCGGTGGCCGTCGGCGTCGTCACCGACCTGGTCCTGGCCTCCCGTGCGAACCGACCCGTGCTGGTCTCCCTCGCCCGCGCCGGAACGCCCATCGGGATCCTCATGCGTCGCTGGGCGATGGAGGTCCGAGGGATCGACGTGCCGCACTACACGATGAGCATCGTGCGCGGGGTCGGCGTCGACGGGACCGCGCTGCGCTACCTCGCGGCGCATCACGACCCGGAGCAGATCGCGTTCGTCGACGGCTGGACCGGCAAGGGCGCCATCGCGCGCGAGCTGACGGCGGCGCTGGAACTCTTCGCCGAGACCGACGGCATCCGCTTCTCCGACGAGCTGGCTGTCCTCGCCGACCCCGGCCACTGCGTGCCCGTGTACGGCACCCGCGACGACTACCTCATCCCCTCGGCGTGCCTCAACTCCACCGTCTCCGGCCTCGTGTCCCGCACGGTGTACAACCGCGAGCTGCTCTCCGACGACCAGTTCCACGGTGCCAAGTTCTACCGCGAGCTGAGCAGTCACGATGTCTCCGGCGCCTTCCTCGACGCGGTCTCGGGCCGCTTCGCCGAGGTGGTCGACGACGTCGCCGCGGGTGTTGAGGAGGCCTCGACGGCCGACCGTGAACCGAGCTGGATCGGCTGGGAGGCCGTCGAACGGATCCGGGAACAGTACGACATCCCGACCGTGAACCTCGTGAAGCCGGGTGTCGGCGAGACCACCCGCGTCCTGCTCCGCCGAGTTCCGTGGAAGGTGCTCGTGTCGCCGGACGCCCTCGACGACGTCGCGCACGTGCTCCTGCTCGCCGAGCAGCGCGGTGTGCCGGTCGAGGTCGTGCCCGGGTTGCCCTACAGCTGTGTCGGCCTCATCAACCCGTTGAGCGACGCCGCGGCGGGAGACGCCCAGTGAGCGCCCTCGTCGCCTGCGACCTGGATCGCACCCTCATCTACTCGCCGAAGGCGTTCTGGCTCGAGACGCCGGACCCCGAGGCGCCGTCGATCATCGTCTCGGAGCTCTGGAACGGCGTGCCGATCTCGTTCATGACGCGCGAGTCGGAGCGCCTGCTGATCGAGCTGCGCTCGCAGGCCGTGTTCATGCCGGTCACGACGCGGACGGTGGCGCAGTATCAGCGGGTGCAGCTGCCGGGCGGCGCGCCCGCCTACGCGATCACGAGCAACGGCGGCGAGATCCTCGTCGACGGCGTCCCGGACGCCGATTGGCGCGACCGAGTGCGAGCGCACCTCACCGACCACACCGCTCCGCTCGACGTGGCGCTCGCGCGCTTCGAGGAGCTGGCTTCGCCGACCTGGATCCTCAAGACGAACGTCGCCGACGCGCTGTTCTTCTACTCGATCGTCGAGCGCGACGCGATCCCGGCGGGCTGGCTCGAGCAGGTCGAGCAGGAGTGCGAACGGCTCGGGTGGACCGTGTCCCTGCAGGGACGGAAGCTCTACTGCGTGCCGCGGACGCTCACGAAGCACGATGCGGTCAGTGAGGTCGCCCGCCGCCTCGACGGACCACTCGTCCTCGCGGCCGGTGACTCGCTCCTCGACCAGTCGATGCTGGAGACCGCCGACCTCGCGTTCCGGCCGGCGCACGGCGAGCTCGACGACGAGGGCTTCACGATCGACACGCTGACGGTCACCGAGCGGCGCGGCATCCTCGCCGGCGAGGAACTGCTGCAGCTGATGACGGCTGCGGCCGTCCGGGGCCGCTGACCCGAGGCCCGATCACCAGGGCAGGTCGAGACTCGGTACCAGGCCGCCCGCGGCCGCGCCGGAGCCCGGGCACACGAGCACGCCATCGGCGTCGGCGAGCCCGCGGAGCATGGCTGCTCCCTGCCATGGCGTCGGCTCCGCATGCGGCGTCGCCGAATCGGGATCGTGCACCGAGCGGTAGGGGCGCAGCACCGTCCCTGAGCGGGCCCCGTCGACGGGCGAGGCGAGCACCGCCGGTCGCAGGGCCGGGAGCTCGAGTCCCTGGAGGCCGGCGAGCACCGGGTGCACGAGCGTGAGGACGCTGAGCAGGGCGGCGAGCGGGTTGCCGGGCAGGCCGACGAACAGGCGACCGTCCGGCAGCCGCGCGAGCAGCGCAGGGCCACCCGGGCGGACGTCGACGCCGTCCACGAGGAACTCGGCACCCGCGTCACGGAGCAACGCTCGGACGTGATCGGCTCGGGAGTCGCCGGTACCACCCGTGGTCACGACGAGGTCCCGCTGGTGGCGGGCGGAAGCGGTGACCGCACTCGTCAGCCCGAGGGCGTCGGCCGTGGTGGGCGCGTCATCGCCGACACGGACGCTGGATGTGACGACGCCTCCGAGCGAGGCGATCACTCCCGGGAGCGATGGGCCGAAACTGTCGCGGACGAACCCCGGGCCGGGAACACCGCTCGTGACGACCTCGTCACCCGTGAGGACCAGGCGGACCCGCGGTGTCGGCACGACGGGCACGCGGTCGAAGCCGGCGCCGACGGCGACAGCGAGGTGGACGGGACTGAGACGCGTGCCGGCGTCGAGGACGGTCGACCCCGCGGGTGACTCGGTTCCGGCGGGTCGGATGTGCCGCCCCGGCCGCGGTTCCCCGCTCGGGGCGGACGGTGCGGGGTGAAGGCGCGCTGATCCCGAGCCATGCCCGATCACGCCGTGCTCCAGTTGGAGGACCGCATCGGCGCCCGACGGGATCAGCCCACCGGTCAGGACGTCGACCGCGACACCGTCGCCGAGTCCGACCGACCGCGCGCGCTCGGCGTCCTCACCGGTCAGCAGGGTCCACGGGCCGCTCCCGGCCACCACCCAGCCGTCCATCGCCGAGGAGGCATAGTGCGGGATCGCGATGGGCGAGACGAGCGGCGCCGCGAGCACGTGTCCGAGGGCCTCGGCGAGCGTCAGGGTGTCGACGACGTCGGACCGATGCGCCGCACCCGTCGCATGCGCGATGCTGCGAGCGTCCCACCAGGAGGCCCTCGTCATGCGGTCGTGTCCGAGGCGACCAGCCGTTCGACGGCCGCGGTCGCAGCCTCGGCGGCGGCGACCGGATCCGCACCGCTCGCGAGCGCCTTCCCGACCGCGATACCGACGAGGTAGGTGGTGAGCGGGGCGGCGGGACGCCGCACGGCGTGCGCGGCCGTGCCCGCGAGTCCGAGGACCGCGTCGATGTCGACCCCGACGTCGCCGAGCTCCAGCTCGGCGGACACTCGTTCGGTCCAGTCCGCGAGGACGGCGTGCAGGTCATCGGTCATGGGAGACGCTCCTCAGGGTCGGCGGTCGGAGTGGTGGACATGTCCGGCACCGGCGACTCGCCGGCGGTGTCGACCCCGAGTTCGGCGGCGTCGGCCCAGGTGTCGACGTCGGCCGAGCCGCCGTCGGGAACGGACACCTGGCGGAGGACGAGTCCGGCGAGCAGCTGGCGGACGGAGACACCCGCGAGGCCACCGCCGGGTTGTGACGCCCGGAGTTCGGCGACCCGGCGTTCCAGGGCCTCCCGGTGGTAGACGGCGAGCAGCGACTGCTCACGACCGGAGTCGTCGACCGCGACCCAGCCGTCGGCATCGGTCCCGGCCGTGGCGGCGGCTGCCTCGAGCACCACGGCGAGCGCCGGCGCGGCATCCGGCATGTCGCAGGCGAGGACGGCGACCTGTGCGGGGCCCTCGGTCGCGACGCCGTCACGCAGGGCGTCCAGGCCCGCCGCGATGGCCGCAGCGGGGCCGCCGAAGGCGGGGCGCTCGCGGACGAAGCGGACCGGAGCGGTCGTCTCGAGCTCGGGGCCGACCACGACGACACGGCCGCCGGCCGCCCGCGCAGCATCGATCGCGAGCTGGAGGAGCGTCCGCCCGTCGCGGAGCAACGACGCCTTCGCGACGCCGCCGAGGCGGGAGGACCGCCCTCCCGCGAGGATGATCGCATCGACGGACATGGCACCAGCCTAAGCCGCGATCCAGCCCCCGAGGCGGCTGCGGATCCGGTGAGGCACCTTGCCCTCGTCCGATGGTGGTGATAGCCATGAGCCATGACTCGCATCACGGCGCGCAGACGCGTCACCCGCATCACGGTGGGACAGCCCGCACGCACCCGCGAGGACGTCCTCGCCGTCGAGGAGCCGCTCGAGATCCGCGTCGGTGGTCGTTCGCTCGCCATCACGATGCGGACGCCCGGCCACGACGTCGACCTCGCGATCGGCTTCCTCGTCTCTGAGGGCGTCATCGGTCGGGGTGACGACGTCCGGACCGCGCGGTACTGCGCCGGCGCGACGGACGAAGGTGTCAACACGTACAACGTGCTCGACGTCGCCCTCTCGCCCGGCGTTCCCGCTCCGGATCCGAGCCTGGAACGGAACTTCTTCACCACCAGCTCGTGCGGCCTCTGCGGCAAGGCGAGCATCGACGCCGTCCGGACGAGTTCGCGGTACTCCGTCGCGGACGACGACTTTCGCCTCGATCCGGCGCTCCTGGTGACCTTCCCCGACCGCCTCCGGGCACAGCAGGCGGTCTTCGAGCGCACCGGCGGTCTGCACGCCGCAGGCCTGTTCGACGCCCGGACCGGCGAGATGCTCGTCCTCCGCGAGGACGTCGGCCGACACAACGCCGTCGACAAGGTCGTCGGATGGGCGGCGAAGGAGGGGTTGCTCCCGCTCCGCTCCATGGTCCTGATGGTGTCGGGTCGCGCGAGTTTCGAGCTCACGCAGAAGGCCTCGATGGCCGGCATCCCGATGCTCGCAGCAGTCTCCGCTCCGTCGTCGCTCGCCGCCGAACTGGCCACCGAACTCGGGATGACGCTCGTCGGCTTCCTCCGTGGCGACTCGATGGTCGTCTACAGCGGAGCACGTCGACTCGCCGACCCGGCCGAAGGCTCGGCACCAGCAGCACTCCAGACCGGAGCGAACGCATGAGCGCCGAACCGCCCGTCGAGGACGTCACGGACGCCGACATCGAGGTCAGCCAACCGAAGCACGTCGCCGTCGGCCTGCCCGGCATCCTGCACTCGATGGAGCCCGCCCTCCGGCAACTCGGGCCGAAGCGGACCGCGGAGCTGTTCACCTCGATCAACCAGCGCGGCGGCTTCGACTGCATGAGCTGCGCCTGGCCCGACCCGGACGACCGCAAGAAGCTCGAGTTCTGCGAGAACGGCGCAAAGGCCGTCATCTGGGAGGCGACGCCGGTCGTCATCCCGAGCGCCTTCTGGGCCGAACACTCGCTCACCGATCTCGCCGACAAATCGGAGTACTGGCTCGGCATGCAGGGGCGACTGTCGGAGCCCGTCTACAAGCCGGCCGGTTCGGACCACTACCGGCCGGTGAGTTGGGACGAGGCGTTCGCCATCGTCGGCGAGCAGCTGCGCGGTCAGGAGTCCCCCGACGAAGCCGTGTTCTACACGAGCGGCCGGGCGTCGAACGAGGCGGCGTTCGTCTATCAGCTCTTCGTTCGCGCCTTCGGGACCAACAACCTCCCCGACTGTTCGAACATGTGCCACGAGTCCACCGGCACGGCGCTCGGCGAGGTCATCGGTGTCGGGAAGTCGACCATCCGGTACGAGGACTTCGAGCAGGCCGACCTCATCATCGTGATGGGCCAGAACCCGGGCACGAACCATCCCCGCATGCTCACGGCGCTCGAGGACGCGAAGCAGGCGGGCGCGACGATCGTCTCGGTGAACCCGCTGCCAGAGGCGGCGCTCGAGCGGTACAAGAACCCGCAGACGGTCCGCGGCATGGTCGGGCGCGGCACGGTCATCTCCGACCAGTTCCTGCAGATCCGGCTCGGCGGCGACATGGCGCTGCTGCAGGCGGTCTCGAAGCGGGTCCTGGAGGCCGAGGCGGCGGCTCCGGGGACGATCCTCGACCACGCGTTCCTCGCCGAGCACTGCCTCGGACTCGAGGAGCTGACGGCCCACCTGGCCGACCTCGACGAGGCTGCGGTGCTCGAGGCGACCGGCCTCACGAGCGAGCAGATCGACGAACTCGCCGAGCGCTACATCGCGTCGAACGCGACGATCGTCACCTGGGCCATGGGTCTGACCCAGCACAAGGCGGCGGTCAACGGGATCAAGGAGATCATCAACCTGCTCCTCCTCCGCGGGAACATCGGCAAGCCCGGCGCCGGTGCGTCGCCGATCCGCGGGCACAGCAACGTGCAGGGCGACCGGACGATGGGTATCTGGGAGCAGATGCCCGAGTCCTTCCTCGCCGCCATGGAGCGTGAGTTCGCGGTCCCGATGCCGCGGGAGCACGGGGTCGACGCGGTGAACGCGATCCGAGCGATGCAGCGGGGCGAGGTCCGCACCTGGATCTCGCTCGGCGGCAACTTCGTCGCGGCGATCTCCGACACCGCCGCCGCCGAGGCCGCGATCCGTGGAACGCAGCTGTCCGTGCAGATCTCCACGAAGCTCAACCGCTCGCACGCGGTCACGGGCGAGGCGGCGATCATCCTGCCGACCCTCGGGCGCACCGAGATCGACCTGCAGGCGAGCGGGCCGCAGATGGTCAGCGTGGAGGACTCGGTGTGCGCTGTCCATGCCTCGCACGGCCGCATCCCGCCGGCAGCGCCCGGTCTGCTCTCCGAGGTCGCGATCATCACGCGCCTCGCGCGAGCGACGCTCGGCGAGGACTCGGGCATCGCCTGGCAGGCGTTCGAGGACGACTACGACACGATCCGCGATCACATCGGACGGGTCGTGCCGGGCTGCGAGGGGTACAACGAGCAGATCCGCCGCGAGGACGGCTTCGTCCTGCCGAACGGGCCGCGGGACTCCCGCACGTTCACGAACCCCGAGGGTCGCGCCCTGCTGACGGTCAACGAGCTCGAACCGATCCACTGCCCGCCCGGTCGGCTGCTCCTGCAGACCCTGCGTTCACACGACCAGTTCAACACGACGATCTACAGCCTGAACGATCGGTACCGCGGCATCAAGAAGGGCCGGAACGTCGTCTTCGTCAACCCGGACGACCTCCGCGACCTCGGCCTGGAGGACGGGCAGACGGTGGACGTCTTCAGCGAGTGGGCCGGGCAGCCGGATCGGGAGCTCCGCGGCTTCCGCGTCGTCTCCTACCCGACCGCTCGCGGATGCGCCGCGGCGTACTTCCCCGAGGCGAACGTCCTCGTCCCGCTCGACTCGACGGCCGACCGCAGCAACACCCCGGTCTCGAAGGCGATCGTGGTGCGGTTGCAGCCGGCGGCCTGACAGCCGGAGCGACGTCGACCCGGGCGACGGTCTGAGCGGTTCATTCGTACGCTCGGAGGAGTTGCCAGCGTCCGCGCGCGGCATCGAGTCGGATGTCGAAGACGAAGGACCGGCCGTCTGCAGCGGTCGCCTGGAACCGCCAGGCGGGGGTCGCCGCGGGCGGATGGGTGACGAACGAGACGTTCGGCTCGAGCGGGGTCGGGGTGTCGGTGACGAGGTACCGGGCTCCATCCCAGAACAGTCGCTCCGGCACGCCTGCCGGCGTCGTCCAGACCGCGATCTCGGTGCTCGTGATCAACATGCGTGGCCTCCCGTCGTTCGAACATACGTTCGATAGAGAGTGAGCCTAACCCGACATCCGACGACACGCCAGCCCGGATCGGCCGGGGATTCAGTCTCCCGGCGTGTCGGCGAGGAACCGCTCGATGTCCTCGCCCATCACCGTCGCCTCGGTGTGGTGCAGGTAGTGGCCGCCGTCGAGTCGGACGAGCTCACCCCGCTCGACTCCGGCGAGCTGCTCCTCGTGGAGGGGCACCCAGTCGGAGAGTTCCGGGTCGTCGCCGACGACGAACATGAGGATCGGCAGGTCGGCCGGGAACGCTTGGGATCGGGCCGCCTGGAAGTTGCCGGGCGTGTGGGCGATCTCGTCGAGCAGCGTCGGCGACATCGCATTGCGGTTCGTCAGGATCGCGAGTTGGCGCTTCGTGTCGGCGTCGTACGGGAGGCCCTCGTACGGGTCGGGCGCGATGGCGGTGAGGAGGCGGAGGATGCCGAGTGCCTGCAGCGCCTCGACCCCGTCCGTCGGCGTCGGCTCGTCGCTTCCGGGCTGGGTCGGGACGCTCGTATCGATCCCGATGAACGCCGTCACCTCGGCGCGGAACCGCTCCAGATACTCGAGGGCGTAGACACCGGCGATCGAGTGTCCTGCGAGGACGTAGCGGTCGATGCCGAGGTGCTGCAGGGCGGCGTGCACCTCGCCGGCGATGTTGGCCGAGGTCCGGGGCACGTCCGTCTGATCACTGAGGCCGTAGCCGAACGGCTCGACGACCACCACCCGGTACTGGTCGCGGAGCTCGTCGACGAGCGGCTCGAAGTCGAGGCCGGGAGCCGCGGTGCCCTGCCCGGGCAGCAGGACGATCGTCTCGGCGCCGGAACCACTGATGACGACGTTCATGTCCTTGCCGTCGACGTCGACCGTCTGCCCGTAGGGCTGCAGTTCGCCCGCTTCCGACGAACTCGCCACGGCGTTCACGATGCTCGTCGTCGCGAGGCCCGCCGCGACGAGGCCGGCGATCGTGGCGATCGAGATCAGTGGAACCTTCAGGAGCTTGCGCATCGTCACCCATCGTGTGGAGCCAGCGGCGGGCGGTCGCACCGCGCCGATTCCATACTCATGGGGCGAGCGCATCACCACATCCGCCGCTGGGCGAAGACGTGCCAGGTGTGGCTACGCAGTTGTGCGCAAGCAGAACCCGACTCCGAATGCGACCGACGACGGAGCCGGCTGGAAGCGGTCGGCTGCCAGCCGGCTCGTGGTCGGTTCGCCTACTCGGCGGGCGGCGGGCTCTGCGGCTGCGCCGGCTGCTGTGACTCCGCCGGCTGCTTCGGCTCCTGCGGAGGGCGGGACTCCTGCGGACGCTCCTGGTCCTGCTGCGGAGGCGCGGGCGGAACCGGCGACGACGGAACCTGCGGCTGCGGAGGGCCCCACTGTTGCGGCGCGGGCTGTGCCGGAGCAGGCTGGCCGGGCGCGGAGCCCTGCCAGGACGGCGTGGGCCACTGCTGGCCCGGCTGCGGCGGGGTGGGCTGCTGCGGTGCGGGCTGCCCCTGGTACGGCTGCCCCTGGTAGCCCTGCCCGGGGTGCCCCTGCCCGTACTGGCCGGGGTTCGGCTGGCCGCCGTACGGCTGCTGCTGCCCCTGGCGCGGCGGCTGCGGGTACGGCTGGGCCTGATACGACTGCTGCGGCTGCTGTCCCGGGTAGAACTGCTGGCCCTGGTATCCCTGCTGCCCCGGATAGCTCTGAACCGGGTAGCCGGGTGCGGCCTGCTGGTACACCTCCGGGCGGTACGGCCGCTGCCCGTAGGTCACCCGCTCGCCCTCCGGCTTCGGCGAGAACGCCCGGACGATGACGGGGATCACGGCGGAGATCGCCGCAGCGAGCGTTGTGGCCGCGGCGATGCGCCACCACCAATCCGCCCAAGTGCCCTCGGGGAACGCCATGGGCAGCACGAGCACGAGGACCGTGGCGATGATCAGCGCGATCGTCACGATGCCGGTGGCCCTGACCACGGTGGACGTGGCGCGGGTGACGAAGTGGAGGAAGTACACCTGAATGATGATGAGCGCCAGACGCACGATGATGAGGATGCCGAGGAACAGCATGATCTGCGTGGACCAGACGAACCCGTCGGAGGTGTTCGGCGGCTGGAGCCACCCGTTCCACAGCTTCAGGAGGCCGACGGTGACGAGGAAGATGTTCACCAACGTCGACGCCGCGAGATACCACTTGTTGGGCCCGTGCCCTGCTGCGGCGTCGAGTGACACGGCACCGACGAAGGCCGCGAGCAGCAGCAGCGTGAGCCAGACCCGCCCGGCGATGTCGGCCTGATCGCCGACGATGATGAAGTATCCGCCGATGATCGCCGCTGCGACGAGCGTTCCGATCGTCAAGGTCAGCGCGAGCACGGCCGACCGTGAGCGGCGCGGTGTGGTCTCGACCATTCGAAATCCCCAATCTGTCGTGAGTGCCAACAGTACCGGGGTGGCATCCGCATGGAAGGGAGGCCTCCCTACCTCCGGGGAGGACGCCCGCTTCTCCACAACGGAGAAGCGGGGCCGCGGTCGGGCAGTCGGTCAGGGGCGGTGGTAGTCGGCTTCGGCGACGTGCTCGAGCCAGGTCGTGCTCATTGCCGGGTCGTCCGCCTGTTCGAACATCGCGAGGTGCTCCATGTAGTCGTCGGGCGTGGCTCCGTGCCAGTGCTCCTCGCCGGGTGGGGTGTAGACCGTCTGGCCCGGCCGGACGACGAGAACGGCACCGTCGCGCGTGCCCATGAGGGCGACTCCCTCGGTGACGTGGAGGGTCTGCCCGTTGGCATGGGAGTGCCATGCGGTGCGGGCGCCGGGGAGGAACCGCACCTTCGCGACCACCATGTGCTGGCCGTCCTGCTGCGGCGCGGCCAGCAGGTCGAGGTAGACATCGCCGGTGAACTGCTCGGCGGGGTTCTTGATCGTCGCGGGTTTCGGTTGGATCTGCATACGGACGACGCTACGGCCGTGCACGTCGGCGAGGGAGTGTCCAGCAGTACACCCTTCGGCGATCACGACAGTACTGTGGACTCCGTCCCCGCAGAGCCCGCAGCGGTGTGACCCCGAGCCAAGGAGAAGCACATGTCGGTCGGCCTGCTCGCCGTTGTCGATGACATCCTCAGCGCAGCCCTCAAGGCGAGTGCGAAGACCGCCGGCGTCGTCATCGACGATGCGGCCGTCACCCCGCAGTACGTGCAGGGGCTCACCCCCGCTCGGGAGCTGCCGGTCGTGTGGCGGATCGCCCGCGGCAGCCTCATCAACAAGTTCGTCATCATCATCCCGATCGCCCTGCTGCTCACGGCGTTCGCCCCCTGGGTGCTGCCGTTCCTCCTCATCGTCGGAGGCACCTACCTCTGCTTCGAGGGTGCGGAGAAGGTCATGGAGTGGTTCGGCATGCACCACGCCGAGGCGGAGGAGGACGTCCGCGACGAGAAGAAGCTCGTCTCCGGGGCCGTCCGCACCGACCTCATCCTCAGCACGGAGATCATGCTCATCTCCCTCGCCAGCCTCGACTCGGGGCTCGGCATCTGGATGACGCTGGGCGCCCTCCTCGTCATCGGCCTCGTCATGACGGCGGTCGTCTACGGCGCGGTCGCCCTGCTCGTGAAGATCGACGACATCGGACTCCGGCTCATGAAGAACCCGTCACGCGGCGTCCGCCGCACCGGTGCACGGATCGTCGCGTCGATGCCCGCGGTCTTCCGCGTCATCAGCATCGTCGGCACGGTCGCGATGCTCTGGGTCGGCGGCCACCTCGTGATCGCGAACCTCGCCGAGACGTTCTGGCACGGACCGTACGACCTCCTGCACGTCGTCACCCACGCGATCGAGGCCGCCGGACCGGTCGTCGTCTGGGTCGCCGACACCGCGATGTCCGCTGTGTTCGGTGTCGTCCTCGGCCTGATCGTCGTCGCGATCGTGACCGGGATCTCGCGCCTGCGGTCACGGAACCAGCCCGCGAAGGCAGCTCACTAGCGGCGACAGCCGAGCTGCTGAGCTGCTGAGCGTCAGCGGAGCGGGCGGGCGTAGCAGAGCGACATCGGGATGACCTCGTACGGCGAGTAGATCGGGATGGGTTCGTAGCCGAGCCACTCGTAGAGCCGCACGGCCTCGGGCTGGCGGTCGCCGGTCTGCAGGATGAGTCGGGACGCCCCCTCGGCACGGGCGGTGTCCTCGACGGCGGTGATCAGGCGCTTCGAGACACCCCGGCCGCGGTGAGCCGGGAGGGTGACGACGCGCTTGAGCTCCCATTCGCCGTGCAGTCGGCGCAGGGCGGCGTGGCCGACCGGCTCGCCGTCGATGAGGGCCAGGAAGGTCGCGCTGATGTCGGCAGGATCGACGGTGAACGCGGTCAGCGCTCGCTCGGCGGCCGCCGGGTCCCAGTCCTCCCAGGCCGACGCGTACCGGGCGTCCATCTCCTCGTCCATCGCGGCGCGGAGCCGCACGGCCCGCTCGTCGTCCCAGGCGACTCGCTCGATGACGACGGGGTTCAGCTCGGGCATGCGGTTCCTTCGGGACGGGCTGCTGCGGCGCGATCGGCACGTCGACGCCGTCTGCCAGTGTCCCACGCGAAATCCGCACCGGCCCCGCCAAGGGCGATCCGGCCCCGCCAAGGATCCGGCCCCGCAGCGACAGAGCAGAGCGGCGATGGGGACTCCTGCCCAGCCTGCGCTGCTAGCGTGGCGATCCCCAGAGAACCCGTCAACCGCGGAGGCACCGTGCTCACCATCCCAGGCGTCGTCGTCGGCCCCGCCCTCCGACTCATCCGGGCGAACCGGGCCTTCGTCAGCGAGGCCGGAGCGCGCCGCCGGATCCGGGAGCGCACCCTCAGGCCGGTGTCCTACGGTCCACCCGGCACCCTCCGAAGCGATGTCCGGGTCGACGTCGAACGTGTCGGAGACTGGCCGGTGTACACCGTGTCCCCCACGCGGCGACCGACGATCGGCGGGGTCGTGTACGCGCACGGCGGCGGCTGGGTCGGCGAGATAGCACCGCAGCACTGGACGCTGGCCGCCACCATCGCCGCGGAGACCGGCGCCGTGGTCACACTTCCGATCTACCCGCTCGTGCCCTACGGCACGGCGGCCGAGGCACAGACCGGCGTCGTCGAGCTGGTCCGGCGCAGCATCGAGCGGCACGGGCCGACCGTCCTCGCGGGCGACTCGGCCGGCGGTCAGATCGCACTGTCGGCTGCGCTCCGACTCCGGGACGAGGGCGTCGTCCTACCGATGACCACCCTGTTGTCACCGGCGCTCGACCTCACCTGGAGCAACCCGCGGATCCCCCTCGTGCAGCCGAGTGACCCCTGGCTGGCGACGCCCGGCGGACGCGTGTTCGCGGAGCACTGGCGCGGCGATCTGGACATCACCGATCCGACCGTGAGTCCGCTCTTCGGCGACCTCGCCGGGCTCGGGCCGCTCACGGTCTTGAGCGGGACCCGCGACGTCCTCAACCCCGATGCCGAGGTGCTCGTCGAACGAGCCGAAGCGGCCGGCGTCATGGTCGACTACCACGAGGGCGCCGGACAGTTCCACGTCTGGGCACTGCTGCCGACCCGTGCCGGACAGGCCGCCACGCAGACGATCGTCCACAGCGTCACGCGCGGGCTGCGCTGAGTCGCCCGAAACGGCTCGAGATCGCGGCGGAATCGAACACGTTCGGGCGACTCAGGGCCGGATCGAGACCAGGCTACGCGGTCCGGCGCTTTCGGACCTCACGCAGGACCATCTGCTCCGGGCACACGGTGGACAGGAAGTCGCCAACCGAGAGAGCGAGGCGCTCACCGACGAGTGAGTAGAGGATGCGGTTCGCGTCGCGGCGCTCCGAGACGAGGCCGGCCTGGCGCAGGACGCTCAGGTGCCTGGAGATGGTCGGACCGGTGGCGTCGAAGCGTGCGGCGATCTCCCCCGCGGCGAGCTCACCGTCTTTGAGGTCCTGCAGGATCTGCCGTCGCGTCGGGTGAGCGAGCGCGGCGAAGATGTCCGACGCCGTATCTGCCATGTTTGCAATCTAGCACAATTGCGATATACAGTTTCGCTATATTGCTAACAAGCGAAGGAGACAGCATGCGAGTGGCCATTACCGGTGGGACCGGGTTCGTCGGACGGCACCTCGTCGAGCGGCTGCGGCACGACGGACACGAGATCGTCGTCGTCTCCCGACGCACCGGCGTGGAGATCGACGACGTCGAGGCGTTGACCGCCGCGTTCGCCGACTGCGACGCGGTCGCGCACTGCGCCGGGATCAACCGCGAGCTCGGTGATCAGACCTTCCAGCGCGTGCATGTCGACGGCACCCGGGCGGTCGTGGACGCGGCCCGTCGCGTCGGCGTCGGTCGGATCGTCCTGGTGAGCTTCCTCCGCGCGCGCCCCGACTGCGGCTCCGGGTACCACGAGACGAAGTGGGCTGCCGAGGAGATCGTGCGGGGCTCGGGTATCGCGCACACCGTCCTCAAGTTCGGCATGATCTACGGCGCAGGCGACCACATGGTCGATCACGTCACCAAGGCCGTCCGCACCTTCCCGGTGTTCGCGACCGTCGGCTACCGCGAACGCCGCGTGCGTCCGGTGCCGGTCGCGGACGCCGTCGACGTCCTCGTCGCAGCGCTCGAGGGCCGGGTGCCGGAGCCGACCGTCGCGGTCATGGGCGCCGAGGAACTCGAGCTGGGTGCGGCCGTGCGCCGGATCGCGCACGTGGCCGGACGCCGCCCGCTGTACGTCCCGGTCCCCGTCTGGACGATCCGCTTGCTCGCACGCGCGGCGGAACGCCTCATGAAGACGCCGCTCGTGGCGAAGGCGCAGGCGCAGATGCTGGCCGAAGGGGTGAGCGAGGCGGCTCCACCGGCACCGGAACTCCCTGCGGACCTCCGTCCCTCACGCCGCTTCGACGAGTCCCGGATCCGTGCCGCGCTCCCCGTCGGCCGCTTCACGCTCCACGACCTCCGCCTGTCGCGCTCGTCCCGCTGAGTCGCCCGAAACTGCTCGAAATTCGGGCCGAAACGCACAGATTCGGGCAACTCAGGGCGTCGAGGGCGGGACCGGCCCCGTCGACTCCCGCGCGATGAGCGTCGTCGCGAGCTCGAGGTGATGGGAGAACGGCCGCTCGCCGGCATGCAGGCGGAGGGCGGTGTCGACCGCCGCCCGGCCGATGTCGCGCATCGAGGTGTGGACGGTCGTCAGGAGCGGAACGGTCAGCATCGCCGAGTAGGTGTCGTCGTAACCGACCACGCTCACGTCCTCCGGCACCCGAAGTCCGGCCCGCAAGACGGTGCGCACGACCGCGAAGGCGTCGGCGTCGTTGGACGCGAACACGGCGGTCGGCGGATCCGAGCTGGCCAGCATGCGCGCGACGGCGTCCCCGGCGGTCCCCATCCCCTCCTCGGAGACGAGGTCCGGATCGAGCGGGATGCCGGCCCCGCGAAGTGCTTCGCGGTACCCGACGGCGCGCGCCCTCAGGCCCGGATTCGCCGGGTTCCCTCCGACGAAGGCGATCCGCCGGTGGCCGAGATCGAGCAGGTGCTCGACCGCCTGCTGCCCGCCGGCGGCGTGGCTCGAGCCGATACTCGCGACCGAGCGGTCGAGCGGATCAGGCGAGTCGACCGCGACGAGCGCGATGCCCGCGTCGAGGCACGCGTCGACGACGTCGGCGGCGATGGGGGTCGTGACGACGATCATGCCGATCGCACCTCGCGCCGCGACGCCGTCGACGAAGCCGCGGTCGAGCGCCACCTCGTCTCCGGTCGCATCCGTGGAACCGAATCCGGAACCGGGCGACAGCACCCGCGTCACGAGGTCGATGTCCGACCGCTGTGCCGCGGCGACCATGCCGTCGAGGACACGGAGGGAGTAGACGCTGTGCAGGGTGTCGAACACGACGTGGATGCTTCGTGGAGCACCGGGGATCGACCGGGGTGTCGGGCGGTACCCGAGCTCGCGCACGGCCACCTCGACCCGGGCACGGGTCGCCTCGGACATGCCCGACCGACCGTTGATCACCTTCGAGACGGTCGCGATCGAGACTCCGGCGTGCTCCGCGATCGATGCCAGCGTCGGACCCGTCATCGGCGTTCGTGCCATGGAGTCCCCTCCCTCGTCCCGCAGCGGGCAGCCGTCGGTCGCGCCCAGCCTAGCGAAACTGTTTCGAGTCGACGCGTTGACGATGTCACTCGGCCTCACTTACCGTCGAAATCACGGCGCGCGACGCCGAAAGACTTTCGTCACCCCGATCTGCACTGGAGCACGTCATGACCACCATCCCGTTCACCGCCGACTGGATCGTCCGCGCACCCCGAGGCCCGTTCGCCGCCGTCCAGGGCGGTGCGGACGACTCGCTGACCGTGACCCTCCCGCACGACGCCCTGCGCGACGCCGAGCGCTCGCCGGAAGTACCCGCCAAGGGAGGGGCCGCCTACTTCCCCGCCGGCGCCTTCAGCCAGGTCAAGACCTTCGAGGTCCCCGCCGAGTGGTCCGGTCGCATCGTCCGGCTCGAGGTCCAGGGCGCGTTCCGACACGCGATGGTGTATCTCAACGACGAGTTCGCCGGCAATCGTGCCGACGGCTTCGCGCGCTTCTTCGTCGAGCTCACCCCGTTTCTCCGCTTCGGCGAGACGAACACGCTGCGCATCGAGACCCGCGCAGGACAGGACTCCCGCTGGTACGCGGGCGCCGGCCTCCACCGCCCGGTCCTCCTCCATGTCGACGAACCCACGCACGTCGAGCCCGACGGCGTCCGCATCACGACGGTCCGGATCGAGGACGACCAGGCGGTGCTCGAGGTGGCGACGACCGTCGTCAACCGGGGTCTCACCAGGAGTGCGCGCGTCCTCGCGACGGAACTGGCCGGCCCCGACGGAAGCGTGGTCGAGGGCGAGCGCACGCCGGTCACCGTCGCGCCAGGCGGTAGCGCGCTCATCCGCCAGCGGCTGTACGTGCCGGACCCGGCCCTGTGGAGCGTCGACTCACCGGCGCTGTACTCGGCGCGGACATCGCTCGAGGTCGACGACCGGCCCGCCGACGAGGCGGCCGTCGTCCGCACGGTCCACGGCATCCGCACGGTCACGGTCGACCCGCGGAAAGGTCTCCGCATCAACGGCGAGCCGGTGCTCCTCCGCGGCGCCTGTATCCACAGCGACAACGGTCCGCTCGGTGCAGCGTCGATCGCGCGCGCCGAGGAACGGCGTGTCCAGCTCCTCAAGGACGCCGGCTTCAACGCAATCCGGGCGGCCCACAATCCGGCGTCACCAGCCATGCTCGACGCCTGCGACCGCATCGGCATGCTCGTCATGGACGAGGCCTTCGACATGTGGGGCCGGGGCAAGACGGACCACGACTACTCCCTCGACTTCGCGCAGTGGTGGCGGGCCGACCTGGAGTCGATGGTGGCGAAGGACATGAACCATCCGAGCGTGATCATGTACTCGATCGGCAACGAGATCGTCGAGGTCGGCACCCCGCACGGCGCGATCCAGGCGCGGGAACTCGCCGAGCACGTGCGCTCGTTGGATCCGACACGACTCGTGACGAACGGCGTGAACGCGACCCTGGCCGTGCTCGACGATCTGGACGGCATCATGGCGTCGGACCAGGGATTGAACGAGCTGATGGGCGAAGCGGGCGCGAACATGATGAGCCTCATCGGTTCCTCCGACGCCGTCACGACGCGCACCGAGGAGTCCAGTGCAGCCCTCGACGTCCTCGGCCTCAACTACGCGGACGGCCGCTACGCGAGCGATGCCGAGCGGTTCCCGCATCGCGTGATCGTCGGCTCGGAGACCTTCCCGACCCAGATCGGCGACCTCTGGCCGCTCGTCGAGGCGAACCCGAACGTGATCGGCGACTTCACCTGGACCGGCTGGGACTACCTCGGCGAGGTCGGTATCGGTGCGACCTCCTACGCCGAGGACCCCGAGGCGAACGGCGCACTCGAGCGCGAGTTCCCCTACCTCACCGCATGGTGCGGCGACTTCGACATCACCGGCTGGCGGCGGCCGGTGTCGTACTACCGGGAGATCGTCTTCGGTCTGCGGTCCGAGCCGGCCATCGCGGTGCTCCGACCGGAACGGCACGGGCAGACGATCACGATGCAGTCCCCGTGGGCGTGGAGCGACTCGGTCGACTCGTGGACGTGGCCCGGTTTCGAGGGCGCGCCGGTGACGGTCGAGGTCGCCGCCGACGCCGACGAGGTGGCCCTGCTGCTCGACGGTGTCGAGGTGGCGCGAGGCCCGGTGGGTGGACGCCGGCCGAAGCTCGCCGAGTTCGAGACCGTCTACCGGCCGGGCATGCTCGAGGCGGTCGCGTTCCGCTCGGGCGCGGAGGTCGGCCGCACTGCGCTCGTCTCCGCCACCGGCCCGACCAGACTCGTGGCGACCGCAGACCGGACGACACTCCGCGCCGACGACACCGATCTCGCCTTCATCGCGATCGAGCTGCGTGACGCGGCCGGCGTCCTGGTGACCGGCGCCGACCGCGAGGTCTCGGTCAGCGTCACGGGCGCGGGTCGGCTCGCGGGCTTCGGAACCGGTGCCCCGAAGACGACCGAGCGCTTCGACGCGACCACGCGCACCACGTTCGACGGACGGGCGCTGGCGATCGTCCGGCCGAGCCGGGCCGGCGCCATCACCGTGACGGTGAGCGGTGCCGACCTCGACGACGTCGTCCTGGATCTGGAGGCGGCGGCTTACTGAGTCGCCCGGATCTGCACGATCTCGGCCTGATTTCGTGCAGATCCGGGCGACTGAGTCCGCCTAGTGCGGGTCGAGGCGGTTGAGCATCGCGACCGTCTGGTCGTACTCGCCGCGCACCTCGGCGTAGCGGAGGAACTTGACGTTCTCGACCTGGATCTCCGTGGCGTCGGGCTGCGACTCGATGAGGCCCATGACCTCGTCGGCGAACGCATCGCGGGGCATCGCGAAGTCACTCTCCTCCTGGCCGGGCATGAGCGAGGTGCGGACGGCCGGCGGGACGAGCTCGACGACGCGGACGCCCGTGTCCGCCAGCTGGAGGCGGATGGACTCGCTCAGCATGTGGATGGCCGCCTTGCTCGCGTTGTAGGACGGCGTCACCCGCAACGGGGTGAAGGCGAGCCCTGACGAGACGGTCATGATCGTCGCGTCCGGTCGACTGCGGAGCTGCTCGATGAACGCACCGATGAGCCGGATGGGCCCGAGGACGTTCGTCGTGATGATCTCCTCAGCGGTCGCGACGAAGTCGGAACCGGTCCAGTCCTCCCCGCGCATGACGCCGGCCATCGTGATGAGCACGTTCAGCTCCGGGTGCTCCGCGATGACCTGCGTCGCCGCGGCTTCGATGCTCGCGGGGTCGGCCGTGTCGATCCGCACGGCGTGGAGGCCGGGCTCGTCGGCTGCGATCGACTCGAGGAGTTCGGTGCGTCGCCCGCCGATGATGACGGTGTTGCCGGCTGCGTGGAGGCGTCGTGCGAGAGCGAGGCCGATGCCGCTCGTCGCGCCGGGGATGAAGACGGTGTTTCCGGTGATCTGCATGCATCGAGTCTCCGTCGGCGACGACGGCCGCACCAGGGTCCGGCCATCCATGGATCCGCGATCCCTGGATCGCCTGGCCGCGGAGGCGGATACTGGCGGGATGGATCGCCAAGCGCTCGCCGACTTCCTCCTCCGACACCGATCGACGTTGCAGCCCGCGGACGTCGGTCTGAGCAGCGGATCCCGGCGACGGACGGCGGGGCTCCGACGCGAGGAGGTCGCGCAGCTCGCAGCGATGTCGACCGACTACTACGCGCGGCTCGAGCAGCAGCGGGGTCCACAGCCGAGCACCCAGATGCTGGGTTCACTCGCCCGCGCCCTCCGGCTGAGTGCCGAGGAACGCGACTACCTGTACCGGATCGCCGGGCACAACGCTCCGACCCGTCTCGCAGCGACCGACTACGTCGCGCCGGCACTCCTGCGCGTCCTCGACCGACTCACCGACGCACCCGCGCTCATCCTGTCGGCGCTCGGCGAGACGCTCGTCCAGAACGATCCTGCCCGGGCGCTGTTCGGTGATGCGAGCCGGTACCGGGGTCTGGAACGCAGCGCGATCTACCGCTGGTTCCTGCACCACGAGGAGCGCGAGCGATACCCCGCCGAGGACCGGGACAGGCAGAGCCGAGCGCAGGTCGCGTCGCTGCGTGCGGCCTACGGCTCCCTGGGGGCGCAGTCACCGGCGGGCGAGATCGTCGAGGCACTCTCCGGGCACAGTGAGGAGTTCCGGCGACTGTGGGCGACGCACGAGGTCGGGCGGCGCTTCGAGGACCACAAGGTGCTCATCCACCCAGAGATCGGCCCCATCGAGCTGGACTGTCAGGCCCTGTTCACCGAGGACCAGTCGCAGGCGCTGCTCGTCCTCACAGCCGCGCCGCATACCGAGGCCGCAGGCAAGCTCAAGCTCCTCGCCGTCCTCGGCACCCAGACCTTCGAGGGTGCGCGGTAGCGGAGGCGCCGGCCGAGCGGTTCAGGCCGTCGGTGCTGTCCGCAGCTTCCGACGCCGGACAGCCCCGCCGATCGCGACGCCGACGACCCCGACGATCACCGGGACGACGAGCCCGAGGACGACGACCGCGAGGAGCGCCAGGACGAAGCTCGGCATCAGGCCGCCGCCGATCAGGTCGACCACGAGCAGTGGGATGAACGCCAGCAGGACGAGCCAGGCGAGACCGGGCTGACGCGACACCGCGAGGATGCCGACCGCAAGCCAGACACCCGCACCCCAGAGCAGGAGGCCGAGGACGAAGCGCCAGGAGTCGTACGCCTGGTACGGCAGGAGTTGCGGACCGGGAGCGGCCAGATCCGGGTTGCCGATCACGACCAGCGAGGCGACCACGAGGCCGACGGCGGCGAGCACGAGGGCAAAGACTCCGAAGACACGCACGGCTACCTCCTAGGGGACGACGGACCGCGCACCTGCGGACGGGTCAACCATACGGGCAGGGTGCCATGCCAACGGGTCGAACGCCCCGGCGCTGAATCGACCCGGCAACGATCGCTGCGACCAGCCCCGTCACCAGGAAGGCGATCGCCACAGCCATTCCCTGGGTCGCCGACCAGTCCGTCGGAGGCGTCGCGACCGTGCCGCCTCCGACCATCGGGTACACACACTGATACCCGAACGGAAACCAGGAGAGTTCCAACGCCGGCGCCGGGTTCTCCGCGACCAGAGCACCTGCCGGAGCGTTCTGACACAGCCCGCTGTCGCCTGGGTACGCGTCCACCTTCACCAGAAACCAGGTCGCTGCCGCGATCAGTACCGCCGTGACGACGGCGATCGCCGCGTACACGTAGCCGAACACCACGAAGATCCGGGACATGCCCTACGGTACCGCGACGCATATCACCGCGTCGCCGGCGGGAAACGGCACCAGACGGGGAGGCGCGGTCTGTCAGGCGGCCGCAGTCGAACGGCCAGGCGAGATGTGCTGGACTTGCCTGATGACCACACCGCTCGAACGCGCGCTCGCCCTGCAGGCGATGCACGTCCCCGGAGACCCGCTGATCCTGCCGAACGCCTGGGACGTCGCCTCCGCCCGCGCCGTCCTGGCGTCCGGCGCCCGCGCCATCGCGACGACGAGTGCCGGGGTCGCCTGGTCACTCGGGCACCGCGACGGGAACGAGCTGACCCGCGACGTCGCACTCGACACCGTGCGACGGATCGCATCGTCTGTGTCCGTCCCGCTCACCGCGGACATCGAGGGCGGCTACGGGGAGACACCGGACGAGGTCGCCAGCACGATCGCCTCCTGCATCGACGCGGGCGTCTCCGGGGTGAACCTCGAGGACTCGCTGCGCCCGATCGAGGAACAGGAACGACGGATCGCGGCAGCGCGGTCCGCCGCTGACGACGCGGGGGTCCCGCTCTTCATCAACGCCCGCATCGACACGCATCGACTCGGCGACATCGGAAGCGACCGCTGGTTCGACGAGACGGTCACGCGAGCCGCCTCGTATGCACGGGCCGGCGCGAGCGGGATCTTCGTGCTCGGCGCCCTCCGAGCCGACACGATCGAGCGGCTCGCCGATGCGACGACCCTGCCGCTCAACGTCGCCTTCGGCCCGGGCACACTGTCGATCAGCGAGCTCGCGAGAGCCGGAGCGAGTCGTATCAGCGCGGGTTCGTCGATCGCGGAAGCCGCCTACAGCCTCGCGCAGCAGTGGGCGACGGCGATGCTCGAGACGCCCGATGCGGCTCCCGCATCACCGCCCACGCTCGGCTGGGCCGCACTGAACCAGCTCATCCGGGACTGAACCCCCGGCGGGATCAGCGGGACACCGACCACACGCCACGGATCGCCTCGAGCTGTCGGTCGATCGTGAAGCCGGAGACGTCCAGGACGACGTCGACCTCCGGCGGCGACGCGAGCAGGTCGTGCAACGGCTCGAACTCGGCGTCAGTCAGATACGCGGGGCGTCGCAGCACGTGCTCGCCGGCCTCACGGACTCGACGGGATCACCGTCGCCGTCGCGCCGTCGATCAGCAGGGCCTGATCGTCGCGGAGCGGGACCAGCGGGTAGTCGTCGGCGTACTGCTCCAGCGTCCGGCTGATGAGCTCCGGCGGGTACGGCGGCAACTGGCCGTCGGCGTGCGGGATCACCGTTCGGTCGATCAGCGCGAGCCCGGCGAGGCCGGTGAGTGTCGGGCCGTCGGCAGGGTCGTCCAGGAGCGAGGCTGGGGTGGCGTCCGGTCCGGCGATGATCGATCCGGCGCTGGAACCGATGTACGGCAGGCCCGCCCGCACGTGCCTCGTGATCACCGTGTCGTTCCCGGAGCTCCGCAACGCCTCGAGCAGGGCGAAGGTGCTTCCACTCGCGACGTAGACCGCGTCCAGGTCCGCCAGCGTGCGGTCGAGGTCGGCAGGCGCGGTCTCGCGGACGGTGACCCGGACGACCTCGTGGCCGAGGGCCTCCACCGACTCGCGCTCGGCGCGGACGAAGGGAGCCTCGGCGAACGCCACCTGTGCGTCGTCGACGTACCCGAGTCGCAGCCGACGACCCGCCGCATCGGTCGACTCGGCGAGGAACGGCGCCATGGCGCCCGGTTGGCGGGACAGCAGGAGGATCTTCACGGAGACACGCTAGAAGATACCGCCGACACGGCCGCTCCGGGCCTGTACCACCATCACCGCGAATGCGCGGGATTGGACCGGCTCCCGTGGCTGTGCTGGAGTGGACGTATGACATCACCGCAGGTCCTGGACCGGGAACAGGTCCGCGCCGCCGTGGACGTCGAGCAGCTCACCGAGGAACTCGGTGCAGCACTCCGCTCGTACACGGGCGAGGGTGCGCCGCAACGCATCCGCGTCCCGATCAACGACAACCTCACGGCCATGGTCCTCGTGCCCGGTCGCCACGAGGGCATCCCGGCCTACACGGTGAAGGTCCATGCGAAGAACCCGACCGCACGCGAGGCCGTGCACGGGACCATCCTGCTCCACCGCCTGCCCGACGGCGCCCTGTTGTCGATCATGGACAGCGGCTGGCTCACGGCACAACGAACCGCGCTCAGTGCCGCGTACGTCCACGACCACCTGACCGCAGCCGCGACACCGGGACCGGTGGCGATCATCGGAGCCGGCGTCCAAGGGGCGACCTTCGCGCGAGCCCTGCAGCGTCGACGCCCCTCGGTCGGATTCCGGATCCACGACCCGGATGCCGCCCGAGCCGAGTCACTGCGGGCCGAGCTGGGCGAGGGCTCGACGGTCACGGCGACGGTCGAGCAGGCGTTGACGACGGCTACCTCGGCGATGACCGCGACCTGGGGACGCCGGCCGGTCGCCGAAGCCGCGGCGCTCGCGGCTTGCGAGCACATCACGGTGCTCGGCATGGACGAACCCGGCAAACGCGAGCTTCCCGAGGAGACCCTGGCGGGTGCGACCCGCTACGCCGACGACCCAGCGCTCGTCGAGCCGATCCTGCAGCGACCGACCACGCCGATCAGCCTGGTGCTCCGGGGTGAGCGGATCGCCCGGTCCGCGCACGATCGCACCGTCTACCTCGCCGTCGGCCTGCCGATGCAGGACTGCGTCGCAGCCTGGCACGTGCACAACCGGGCGGGGTAGCCTGAACACAGTGAACCGTTCTTCCGCTCTGTGACCCAGAGGCCTTTCAGCGACACCCGTTCGCTCCTCCCACGAGGGGCGGTGATTTCGTGCGCCCGGAACGGGAGCTCCCTGCGGAGTTCCCCTGCACCCCGGCCTCCACTCGAAACCACTCCGGAAAGAACACCCACGCATGACGTCCATCGACGCTTCCTCCACCCCCTCCGACGGCCGCTCGGCGCTTCGCGCGAACTGCGCTGACTGCTTCGCGCTCTGCTGCACCGCCTTCGGGTTCCAACGATCGACCGACTTCCCGATCGACAAACCAGCGGAAACGCCCTGCCTCAATCTGGCGGACGACTTCTCCTGCACCATCCACGAATCCCTGCGTCCGAGAGGATTCCGCGGGTGCACCGTCTTCGACTGCTTCGGCGCGGGCCAACTCGTCTCGCAGGAGCTCTTCGGCGGCACGAGCTGGCGGGAACGCCCCGACACGAGCGCCGAGATGTTCGCCACGTTCTCCGTGGTGCGCCAGCTGCAGGAGATGCGCTGGTACCTCGTCGGAGCCGCCGAGCGGACGACCGCGTCAGACCTGATGGCGCACATCAGCCGGCTCCGTACCGGGATCCAGCGGACGCTCGACGGTGGCACCTCCGAGGTGCTCGCCTGCGACGTCGATTCCCTCCGCGCCGAGGTCCGGCACCTGCTGATCGACGTCAGCGAGGAGGCGCGGGGAGGGTACCTGGCCGACACCGCACCGGACGACGACCTCCGCTCCTCGGCGGACCTCGCCGGCCGCGACCTGCGCGCTCGTCGACTGTGCGGAGCCGACCTGCGCGGTGCGGTCCTGATCGGCGCAGACCTCCGCGGAGCGGACCTGGCGGGCGTGGACCTGCTCGGTGCCGATCTCCGCGGTGCACGACTCGACGGGGCCGACCTCTCGGACGCCCTGTTCCTCACCCAGATGCAGCTCAACGCGGCCCGAGGTGACGAAGTGGCTCTGCTCCCCACCACCCTCGACCGACCGGGTCACTGGACTGGCCCCTTGCCCGCCTTCCCGACGGATGGGGAGTTGTCCCCGTGGGCCTCGAGCACCCATCCCCGATACCGTCGATGACATGATCCGGAAGAACCGCACCCTCGCACTCGCCGCACTCGTCTCCGCAACCGTCGGGATCGCCCTGACGGGCTGCTCGAGTCCGCAGCAGGCACCCGACGACGCCCTGGCGCTCGGCACGGGCGTGGCGGTCGAGGTCGGGACCGGCGTCGAGATGTCGTTCGCCATCGACGACGTCCGGGAGGGGAAGCTCAGCGACCTCGCCGACATGGGTGTCCAGTCGAGCCCGTCGGACGAGGGGAAGACTCCGTACTTCGTCACCTATTCGGTCACGCTGACGGACGGCGACATCAAGGACGCCGACCGATCCGCCCTCCCGGTGCCGACGACGGACGAGTGGAAGCTCAGGGGCACGGGCACCTACCAGCCGATCCAGGTCGTGGGCCAGTTCGACTGCACCCCGGACGGTAATGCCACGGCGGGGGTGTCCCCCGACGCCCCGCTCGTCGCCTGCCAAGCCTTCCTCGGCGACGAGGACGCCCTGCCCACGGTCATCGAGGTCAAGGACCTCGGCACCTGGACGACGAAGGACTGAGCTCCCGCGACTCGAGCTGCACCTGCACCGGCGAACGGTCTTCCACCGTGCGCCGGTGCAGGGTAGTGTCTGCCGTGCGATAAGCGAACAGCCTGTTCCATTATCGAATTCTTGACGATGAAGTGAGGAATCGATGCAGTTCCACCACCACGGCTATGTCTCCGGTGATCCGCGGGTCCTGCCTGCAGCGGGCGTCGGGGTCGATCGACCCGACGAGCTCCCGGACGAGGTCGACGTCCTCATCGTGGGCAGCGGGCCGGCGGGCATGATCGCGGCCGCGCAACTGTCCCGATTCCCCTCCATCATCACGCGTATCGTCGAGCGCCGACCGGGACGCCTCGCCATCGGCCAGGCGGACGGCATCCAGGCGCGCAGCGTCGAGACCTTCGACGCCTTCGGCTTCGCCGAGCGCATCACCGCCGAGGCCTATCGCATCACCGAGATGGCGTTCTGGCAGCCCGACGCCGAGGACCCGGGTCGGATCGTCCGCGGCGCCCGACCACTCGACGACACCACCGGCGTCAGCGAGTACCCGCACCTCATCGTGAACCAGGCCCGCGTGCTCGACTACTTCGCCGAGTACATGGCGAACGCCCCGACCCGGATGCGCCCCGACTACGGGTGGGCGTTCCAGGGACTCGAGATCGACGACGATGCGGAGTACCCCGTCGCGGTCACGCTGCTGGACACGAGCGACGAGTCCTCCGGCGCGACCAGGACCGTCCGCACGAAGTACGTCATCGGAGCCGACGGCGCCCGGAGTGCCGTCCGCCAGGCGATCGGGTGCACCTTGGCCGGTGACCAGGCGAACCACGCGTGGGGCGTCATGGACGCCCTCGCCGTCACCGATTTCCCCGACATCCGGACGAAGTGCGCCATCCAGTCGGGTTCCGGCGGCAGCATCCTGCTCATCCCCCGCGAAGGCGGGCACCTGTTCCGCATGTACGTCGATCTCGGCGAGGTGCCGTCCGGCGGAAGCGAAGCCGTGCGGTCGACCTCGATCGAGCAAATCATCGACCACGCGAACACCATCCTGAGCCCCTACCGGCTCGACGTGAAACACGTCGCCTGGCACAGCGTCTACGAGGTCGGCCATCGCCTGACGGACCGCTTCGACGACGTCCCGATCGACGAACTCGGCTCGCGCACACCGCGTGTCTTCATCACCGGCGACGCCTGCCACACCCACAGCGCGAAGGCCGGGCAGGGGATGAACGTGTCGATGCAGGACGGCTTCAACCTGGCGTGGAAGCTCGGCCACGTGCTCGAGGGTCGGAGCCCGGAGAGCCTGCTGGCGACGTATTCGGCCGAGCGTCAGGTCGTGGCCCGGGAGCTCATCGACTTCGACCGCGAGTGGTCGAGCCTCATGGCCAAGCGGCCGGAGGAGTTCGAGGACCCCTCCGAGCTCGCCGACTTCTACGTGCGGACGGCGGAGTTCCCGGCCGGCTTCATGACGGAGTACAGCCCGTCGGCGATCGTCGGCGAGGCGACCCACCAGCACCTCGCGGGCGGCTTCCCGATCGGCAAGCGGTTCAAGTCCGCCCTCACCTCACGTGTCGCGGACGCGAACCACGTCCATCTCGGACACCACGCGACGGCCGACGGACGCTGGCGGATCTACGTCTTCGCGGATGCCGCCTCGCCAGCGTCGGGCCGATCGGCGGAGCTCGCCGCCTGGCTGCAGGACGCACCGGAGTCACCGCTCCGCGCGGTGCCCGACGGCGTGCGGGCCGACGACTGGTTCGACGTGAAGATTGTCTACCAACAGCGCCACACCGACATCGACCTCGGCACCGTTCCGCCGGTGTTCCTACCGCGCGTCGGCCCCTTCGGCCTCGTCGACTACGAGAAGGTCTACGCCCGCCATCCCGACGTCGACATCTTCGCCGAGCGTGGCGTCGACCGAGCGGGTGCCGTCGTCGTCGTGCGGCCGGACCAGTACGTCGCCCATGTGCTCCCGCTCACGGCCACCGCGGAGCTCGCGGCGTTCTTCGACGGCGTGATGGGACGGCAGACGACGCACTCCTGATCGTCAGGCGAGCGCGGCGTCGATGTCGGCGAGGTCCAGCACGAAACGGTACCGGACGTCGTTGCGGGCCAGGCGATCGAGCGCGACGTCCACGTCGGCTGCCGGGACCACCTCGACGTCCGCCGTCACGCCGTGGGTGCCGCAGAAGTCGAGGAGGTCCTGCGTCCACCGGCGACCACCGCTCCCGGCCGACGTCAGACGCTTCCGGCCGAGGAGCAGGTCCATGGTCTCGATGTCGATCGGGCCGAGGTAGCCGAGCGAGCAGAGCGTCCCGTCGAGGTCGAGGACATGGAGGTACGGCGCGAGATCGTGCTCCACCGAGACCGTGTCGATGACGAGGTCGAGGCTGCCAGCTGCCGCAGCCATGGCGTCGGCATCGGTCGAGACCACCACTCGGGACACCCCGAGCCGCAGCGCGTCGGTCGCCTTGCCCTCGGAGGTGGTGAAGACGGTGACTTCGGCACCGAGCGCATAACCGAGCCGGACGGCGAGGTGTCCGAGACCGCCGAGGCCGACGACGCCGAGTCGCGTCCCCTCCCCGACGTCGTTGGTGCGGAGTGGCTCCCAGACGGTGATGCCGGCGCACATCAGGGGTGCGACGCCGGCCGGGTCGAGGGAGGTCGGGCGGTGGTAGACGAAGCTGTCGCGCACGACGTAGCGCCCGGAGTACCCGCCGAGCGTCGTACTGCCGTCGACGCGGTCACGGCCGGCGTACGTGAGCGTCGGGAACTCCACGCAGAAGTTCTCCTGGTCGCGCAGACACATCGTGCAGGTTCCGCAGGAGTCCACGATGTTGCCGACGGCGACGGCGTCACCGGGCGCGAAGGACGTCACGTCCGAACCGACCGCGACGACCTCACCGACGAACTCGTGACCGGGCACGAGTCCCGCCTCCGGGCCCGCGGAAGCCAGCGCGTGGAGGTCGCTGTGACAGACGCCGCAGTGCGTGACACGGACATCGACGTCGTCCGATCGGAGTTCCCGGCGTTCGATGACGGTCTGCTGGAGCGATCGAGGGGAGGCGGTGGACATGAGGGCGGTTGTGCGCATGCGGTCGATACTACCTACTAGTTGGTAGCACCGGTACACTCGATCGATGAACACCGCAGAACAGACTCGTCAACGCATCCTCGACGCCGCGACCGAGGAGTTCGCCACCCACGGCATCGCCGGTGCACGGGTGGATCGAATCGCCCAGCGCTCAGGCATGAGCAAGCCGATGATCTACGCCTATTACGGCGCCAAGGACCGACTGTTCGACGCCGTCTTCGACGCGCACGTCATCGCCAACGGCGATCGCGTGCCGTTCACGGCGGCCGAGCTCCCGGAGTACGCGGCGCGACTGTACGACGACTACCTCGCCGATCCCGCGCTCGCCCGCCTCGTCATGTGGAAGCGGCTCGAGCGCGAGAGCACCGGATACCTCTACAGCGGCCTCGAGGACCACGACCTCCGCCACCTCCGGGACATCGAGGCCGAGCAGCGAGCGGGATCGATCCGCGCCGACCTCGACGCCGCCGACGTCTGGGCGCTGCTCATCTCGACCGCGGCGACATGGGCGCAGGCGTCCATGACGGTCGTCGCCACGTCCACAGACGCACCCGATGTCCACGACCGTCGGCGCTCGGCGCTGGCTGCGACGATCCGCGCCGGCCTCTGCGGTCAGTGAGGCGACGCCGCCGCCGTCACCAGCTGTCGGGCGTCTGCTGGTGGTTCGTCGCGCCCGGCTTCGAGACGCGATCGCGCTGCGACCGACGTCCGCCGGCGTGCCGCGCAGCCGCGTCGCCGTACTGTTCCTGTCGGCGACGGGCGTCACGTCGCTGCCGAAGATGGTTCAGCACGAGCGCGAGCACGGACAGCACCACGAATGCGACACCGATGACGAGCGCCACGGTCCAGAACTCCATGGGCCCACCCTATGCGCCGGACGCTCCGACGACCTCTGCACCTGTCGCATCGGAGCGCAGCAGACGGATCGTCGGTCGCTCCGATCGCGAGGACGACCGCGATACGCGCAGCGCGGCGAGGATCGACAGTACGGCGAGCGTCGCGCTGGTCACCGAGGTGCCGGCCACGAGGAGGAGCACCACAGCAGCCAGCCCGAGGAGGACGGCGACCGTGATCCGGCCGCGCGAGTGCGTCGCCATCGGCGTCGGTACCGCCTCAATGCGGGCGAACACCGTCGCGACCAGCGCGGTCAGTGTCAGTGCCGCCCCCAGCCAGAGGGGTCGCCCGAGCCACCACCCGAGGCTGTCCGGCGCGGGGAGGGCGACGCCGGTCGTCAGCGCGAACACGGCGGACGCACCGGCCATGGTGAGGAGCACCGGCATGTGCCAGAGGTAGATCGTCATGGCGCGACGGGTGACGAAGTCGGTGACGAACGCGACCCGGCGATGCGCGCTCAGCCGAGTGAGTCGCTCGCGGACGAGCGACAGCAGTGCCGTGTGGGCGACGCCGACGAGAAGGAGCGCCGCGGTGGGCGGGTTGATGTTCGCGATGAGGTCACTGGAGTAGACGCCGGTCCACCAGGTGACGACGAGGACGACGACCGCCCCGACACCGGCGAGCGACCGGACACGTCGGCTGAGCGCACCGATCGAGCCGTCCGCCAGGAAGAACCCGAGTTGTTGGAGCGCGGTCCAGACGAGGACGAGGTTGATGAATCCGAGGGCGTCGACACCAGTGGCCGCACGCAGGACGTCGACCAGCACGGCCGCAGAGGTGAGCGACGCGATCGACCGGAGCGGTGCGCGCTCGTGAGCGGCGGCGAGCGCAGGCAGCAGTGCCTGGCAGAGCAGGAAGACGCCGAGGAACCAGAGTGGCTGGCCGAACCGGAAGCCGGCCATGGCGACGAGGTCGGCGGGGACACCGGCCAGGGTCAGCATCGCGAGGGCTACTCCCACGCAGCCGATGGTGACGACCGCGGGGAGCAGCAGGCGATGGAGTCGCGTGGCGACGAACGCCGTGGCCGGCGCACCGTGTGACCGGCGGCGTCGGTACGCGAGCAGGCCGGCGAATCCGCCGATGACGAAGAAGAGCGGCATGACCTGCAGAGCCCAACTGATCGGGGCGATCCAGGCGGTGCCGTCACTCGCGTTCTCGAACACGGGACCGGTGGCGGTCACCGTCACGCCGACCATCATCGCGTGCAGGACGACGACCCCGACGATGCAGCAGGCACGCACGAGGTCGATGCCGCGGTCGCGTTCGCCCCGGGTGCGATCGAGCCCGGTGCGGACCGGTCTGGCGCGATCCGTTCCGGCGTCGATCCGTACTGCGTGGGTGATGGCCATGTCGGTCCTCCTCGGTGGTGTCCGAGGAGGTTACGAACGCGGTACCCGAGGGCACATCACCCGGCGGTGTCGTCGCGCCCCGTACCCAGGGGTGAGGTGTCGACGCGCGGCGTCCGGGTCAGGACGGGGCGACGAGTCCGGTGTCGTAGGCGAAGATCACGGCCTGCACGCGGTCGCGCGCGCCGACCTTGGCGAGCACTTTGCCGACGTGGGTCTTCACGGTCTGCTCCGCGATGAACAGGGTCGCGGCGATCTCGCTGTTCGACCGCCCCTGGCCGATGAGGACGAGCACCTCGCGCTCGCGCTCGGTGAGCTCCGCCAGCCGCGCGGCACCATGCGAGGCACGGGGCTTCTGCGCGGCGAACTGGGCGATCATCCGCCGGGTGACGCTGGGTGCCAGCAGTGCGTCGCCGGCCGCCACCACCCGGACGGCGTGCACGAGGTCCTCGGGCAGCGCGTCCTTGAGGAGGAAGCCGCTCGCCCCGGCCTGCAGCGCATCGTAGACGTAGTCGTCGATGTCGAAGGTGGTGAGCATGATGATGCGAGGCACCTTCGCCGCCGGGTAGCCCGGGCCGAGGATGCGCTTCGCCGCCTCGATGCCGTCGAGCTCGGGCATGCGGACATCCATGAGGATGACGTCGGGGTCGAGTCGCGCCGACAGCGTGACCGCTTCGGCACCGTTCGCGGCCTGCCCTGTCACCCGGATCCCGTCGTGGGCGTCGAGGAGCGCGGCGAACCCGGCTCGGACCATGGCCTGGTCGTCGGCGATGAGGACGTCGATGGTCACTGGCGTTCCTTCGTCGAGCTGGGTCGGGGGCGGGATGGCATCGAGGTCGGTTCCCCGGTGGGTAGCACGGCCGTCACGAGCCAACCGCCGACACCGTCGGGGCCGGCGTCGAGAGTGCCGTCGAGGAGGGCGGCGCGTTCGAGCATGCCGCGGAGGCCGTGTCCGGCGCCGTGCTCCCCGGGGCTCTGCGCAGGGCCGTTGTGGATGCGCAGCTGCACTGCGGTCGCGTCGACCCGGACGTCGACGACGATGGGCGCGCCCGGTGCGTGTCGGACGGCGTTGCTCATCGCCTCCTGCACGATGCGGAACGCCGCGATCTGCACGGTCGGCGGGGCGGGCAGGGCGCCCTCGTCGCCGCGGTCCATCGAGAGGGTGATGTCGGCGCCGACGCGACGCAGCCCGTCGGCGAGCGCCGGGAGGTCGTCCAAGCCCTGTTGCGGAGCGAGTTCCGCGACCTGGTCCTCGGTGCGCAGGACGCCGAGCAGACGCCGCATCTCGACGAGCGAGCCCCGAGCGGTGGCGGCGATGTCGTCGAACTCCGCTGCGGCGTCCTCGGCGAGGCCGGGCACGCGGTACTTCGCCGTCGAGGCCTGCACCTGGATCACGGACATGCTGTGCGCGACCACGTCGTGGAGCTCGCGGGCGATGCGGGTGCGCTCCTCGACGAGCACGCGCCGGGACTGCTCGGCGGCGGAGGTCTCGCGCTCACGAGTCAGCTCCTCACCCAACCGCACCCGCCCGGAGATGAGCAGAGCCACGAGGTACGCCACCCCCGCGACGGAGGACGCGACGATGAGGTCCGCGGCCATGGCGGTCGCGTCGGCGGCGGACGGGACGAGGAGTGCCGCGACGAGCGAGCCCGCGATGCCGACGAGCAACGGGATGAGTCCCAGCAGCCAGCCGTGGAGGAAGGTGACGACGCCGACGAACACGGCGAAGGCGATGAGCGCGGGCACCGACCACGGCCAGGGCCAGACCGGGTCGTGGTCGGGCGAAGCGACCAGCGGGAGCACGAAGGCAGCAGCGGAGAACAGCACGATCGCGACGCGCGGGAGCACGACGGACAGGAGCGGCGCGCCGCAGACCGCGGCTCCGAGGAGGAACGACGCCGGGAGCACGGTGCCGTAGAGGAGGCTCTGGATCGGAACGAGGACGCTCAGCAGGACGACGCCGACGCCCGCGAGGACGAAGCGTCCGACGGTGCGGCGGGAGGTGCCGCGCGCCGTCCGATCCATGAGGGTCATTGTCCCATCAGCGCCAGGGCCGGCGGGTGTTCCTCGGTGTCCGACCGCGCTGGCGTCCCGTCGCTGGCCGCCTCGGACCGCTCGCGGCGACGACGACGGACGGCTGCGACCCGGTCGACGACCAGACCGAGGACGAGCGCGACGCCCACACCGAGCACGGAACTGAGGAACGGCTGGTCCTCGAAGAGCTTGCCGGCGACGACGCCGATGATCGCGCTGTAGGCGGCCCAGGTCACTCCCCCGATGACACTGAGCGGCAGGAACCGTCGCCACGGGTATCGGAGGGCACCGGCGGACATGTTGACGACGACGCGGCCGACCGGGATGTACCGCGCGCCGAGGATCAGCGGGGCGCCTCGACGCCCGAGCGTCCGCCCTGCCCGATCGAAAGCCGCCGCGATCCGGGCACGCCGCATCCACGCGAAGCGCGTCGTGCCGACCCCGCGGCCGATGAGGTAGGCGATGTTGTCGCCGATCGCCGCGCCCACGGCCGCGACGGCGCAGAGGAGCAGGAGGTTCGATCCGCCGGTCGAGACCGCGACGGCCGCCGCGGCGACGAGCACCGTCTCGCTCGGGATCGGCGGGAAGAACCCGTCGATGACGGCGGTCGCGAACATCACCACGTACAGCCACGGTGAGGTCACTGCGTTGAGGATGAGCTCGTTGATGACGTCCATGCTCCGACGCTACGAAGCGGACGGCGCCGCAGCATCACCCTGGGGTATCGCGGACCCCCTACCCCGGTGGTGTTCTGCGGCGCCGTCAGTGCCGTTCCCCCTCGGTGCCGGTCCTAGTCGACGACGGCCGGGACCGTCGGTTCGGCGTGCCCACGCGGGGCGAGCGCTTCGTGCGTGCTGATCTCGTAGGCGTTCTCGGCGTGGAGGACGACGTCGAGGCCCTGCGCCTCCGTCTCGGCCGGGACACGGATGCCCATCGTCTTGTCGAGCACCTTCGCGAGCACCCAGGTGATGGAGAAGGTGTAGACGAAGACGGCGACGATCGCGAGCGCCTGCTTGCCCAGGAGCAGGAAGCCACCGCCCGCGAGGAGCCCCTCTCCACCGCTCGGCGCGAGCGGCACGGCGAGGACACCGATGAGGAGGCCGCCGACGACACCGCCGACGAAGTGCAGCGCGGTGACGTCGAGGGCGTCGTCGAAGCCGAGGCGGACCTTGAGACTGACCGCGAAGTAGCAGACGACCGCCGCGGCGGCACCGATCGCGAGGGAGCCGAGCGGGGTGACCGCACCGCAGGAGGGCGTGATGGCGACGAGTGCGGCGATCGCGCCCGAGCAGGCACCGAGGGTGGTGGGGTGACCGTCGCGCAGCTTCTCGACGACGAGCCAGACGATGACGCCCGCGCAGGTCGCGGCGACGGTGTTGAACACGGCGACGGCGGCGTTGTTGTCGGCGGCACCGAGGGCGCTGCCGTCGAAGCCGATCCAGCCGACGAAGAGCAGGCCGGCGCCGAGGAGCGTGAGCGGGAGGCTGTGCGCCTTGGGCTGCGACGGGAAGCCGTTCCGCTTGCCCAGGACGATGGCGAGGGCGAGCGCGGCGACCCCGGAGTTGACGTGGATCGCGGTGCTGCCGGCGTAGTCGATCGAGCCGATCGTGTTGGCCAGCCACCCGCCCTGCACGCTGCCGTCAGCGGAGTCGAAGGCGAAGACCCAGTGCGCGACCGGGAAGTAGACGAGCGTCGACCAGACACCGGCGAAGACCATCCACGCGCTGAACTTCATCCGCCCGGCGGCCGCTCCGGCGACGATGCCGATCGTGAGACCGGCGAACATCAGGTGGAGTGCGGCGAGCGCCAGCGGCGGCAGCGCGCTCCCCTCAGGGGCGACGAGCAACTGACCGAGGCCCGGGTACTCGGTGGGGTCGCCGACGAGCCCGAGGCCGCCGAGGCTGTCGCCGAAGACCATCGAGTAGCCGAACGCGACCCAGAGGATCCCGACGAGACAGAACGACGCGAAGATCATCATCATCATGTTCATGGTGATGCGACGACTGACCATGCCGCCATAGAACATCGCCAGGCCGGGCAGCATGAGCGCCACGGCCACCACCGCCGTCAGGAGCCATGCCGTGTTGCCCGCGATTGCAGCCGTGTCCATCCGGACCTCCAGGGTTCGCGCGGGATCCAAAACGGACGACCGCATTTTCAATAGGTCATCCAATTGTCGTGACGGTCGGTTTCAATGCAGTATCGAATCCGTTTCGTGTTCGTTACGTCGCGTCTCCATAGACTTCCGAACACATTCCGAATACCATGAGTGGATGAGCGCTTCGACCTACCTCCCGACACTCAGCCGCCGTTCTTCCGATCTGAGCAAGCACTCGGCCGAGGTCTTCGCCGAGGCCGACGATCACCCAGTCACGGTGACCCGACGTGACGGCGAGCCACTGGTCCTCATGTCACAGCGTGAGGCCGAAGCCCGCGCGCACCTCCTGGACTTCGCTGCACAGCTCATCACCGTGACCCTCGACGACACCGGCACACTCGCTGAGCGGATGTCCCGGGCGTTCCCCTGGATGCTCGCGCTCTCGAACGCGGACCGGGCTACGTGCGCGCAAGACCTGGTCGACGCAGCCCGCGCGTCGATCGCGACCGATCAGCCGCACCTGGCGATCACCCGGCTGACCTCCTGGAAGGAGACGGCCACGGCCTTGGCTGCGGGCCTCGGCGCGGTCGATCTCGTGTGGCTCGAGACTGACGAGGTCGGGCCGGTGGAGCGCCCCTGACCGTGGCGGCATCCAAGAGAGGAGCGCTGGTTCCGCGCCCGCCGAAGAAGATCCAGTACGAGATACGCTTCGCGACCGCCGAGGCCAGCCGCGGGTGGCAAGACCTCGTCGCCACCATTCGGAACTCCATGGCCGACACCTGGGACTTCCTCACCTCGACACCGTTGGACACCACGCTCACGAATTACCGACTCATGGGCGATCTCGGCGTCATCACCCGAGCTGGGCAGACGCACGAACGCTGGCAGCACAAGCCGACCGCGAAGGGGACGGCGCGTATCTGGTACTACGTCGACGGATGCACCGTCTATCTGGAGCAGGTGCACACGAGCCACCCGAACGAGACGAAGTAGCAGCTCACTCCCCGGCGAGGTCGAGGTGGAGCGCAGCCCGCTCGACGTCGGCGAGCGCTGCGCGGTCGACCAACAGGCTGTGGAGGGTGGCGGAGGCGGTGCGCCGCGCGAAGGCCCTGATGCGGTCCGCCTCGCTCGCACCCTCGGCGGCCTCGACCGGCGGGTACTGGGCGGCGATGTCGCCGGAGCCATAGCGGAAGGCCTTCTGCATGCCCTCGTTGGCGTGGAGCGCGGCGGCCGCAGCCCACTCCGGCGTCTCGCTTCCTCCGAGCACGAGGGTACCCTGCTCGACGCCGTCTCGGATGAGTCCGGCGATGAACGTGAACAGCGTGCGGTAGTCGTCCCAGAACGACGCGAGGTCGTCGGGATGCTCCGCCGCGAGCCGCTCGATCTCGTTGTAGTCGAAGGGCGCCTCGCAGATCGCGACACCGTCCTCGTAGAGGACGCGGTAGAGCTTCGCGGGGACGTCGGCCTCGATCGGACCGAGGGCCTCCGCGGCGCCGACCGACTGGCGGTTCGAGGCGGCGGTCGCCCGCAGCACCTCGCGCTTGTTCGCGAACCAGTAGTAGAGCGAGGACTGCTTCATCCCGCACGCCTCGGCCAGCATCGTCATGCTCGTGCGCTCGTACCCGCGCTCCGCGAACAGTCTGGTCGCGACCTGGATGATCTCCTCACGAGGATCCTCGGCGGCGACCCCGCTGGCGCGGGGACGACCGGGCGATGCTCCTGTGCGGCCGGCCATCGATCACCACTCCCTGCTCGCGGACACCTCCGCCAATCCTACGGGCGGGCACAGCGCCTCAGCCCTCGGCCAGCAGCTCCCGCATGGCCGCCTCGATCACGGCCGTCTCGGCGGCACGCACGCCAGGCCGCCCAGCCACGTGTCCGAGGTCGGACTCGATCACCCGCACCTCGCTCCGACGCATCATCGCCGACTCCAGGACGTTGTCCTCGACGGTGAAGTAGAGGTCGGTCGACGACGGCATGACGATGCTCCGCGCGCGCACTCGCCCGAGCGCCGCAGCCAACCCGCCCTCGACCCCCTGCCCGGGATCCGCCCGCTGCCAGGTGCGCAGCATCGCGAGCAGGTCGTTCGCGTCCCACCGCTCGTGGTCGGCCGCCCAGTCCTCGAGGAGGTCTGCGACGTCGGTGTACCCGAGCTCGCGGTAGGTGCCATCCCGGAAGAACGCCTGCGAGTAGGCCCACCCCGCATAGACCGTCCCGAATGCGCGGAGTCCGGCCCGTGGCGGTGTCGTGTAGCGGCCGCCGTCGAAGGCCGGATCCGCCCGGAGCGCCGCCTCGACGCCCGCCAGGAAGACGGCGTTGTGGGGCGAACACCGCGCGGCACCGGCGACCGGGAGGAACGCGTCGACGAACTCCGGATACCGCACCGCCCACTCGTAGGCCTGCAGCGCGCTCATCGACCAGCCGGCGATCAACCGCCAGCGGCGGACACCGAGGTGGTCGGCGAGCTGCCGTTGCGCACGGACGTCGTCACCGATCGAGACCTCGGGGAACGCGGCACCGCGCACCTCCTCAGCCGCGTTCGACGGCGACGTCGAGACGCCGTTGCCGAACAGGTTCACCGAGACGATGAACCAGCGGGCCGGGTCGAGCGCGCGGCCCGGCCCGATCCACGGCTCGTAGCTCTCGTGCGTCCCGGTGTAGTAGCTCGGGAGCAGGACGGCGTTGTCACCGTCGGCGTTCAGCGCGCCCTGCGTCGTGTACGCGAGCCGCGCCTCCGGGAGGTCCGCGCCGGACTCCAGCGCGAACCTCCCGAGGTCGAGGACTTGGTGCATCGTGATCAGAAGAACTTCAGGTAGCGGGCGGTCTCCCAGTCCGAGACGTGTGCCTGGTACTCGTTCCACTCCTGGCGCTTGTAGTCGATGAACGCGTCGTACATGGCCTCGCCGAAGACGGCACGCGACAGCGAGTCGGTGGCGAACTCGTCGACCGCCTCACCGAGGCTCCGTGGCAGCATGCCGATGCCGAGCTGCGCGACCTGCGCCTCGGTGTAGTCGTACATGTTCTCGGTGTGCGGGGCTCCCGGGTCGAGGTCCTCGCGGATACCTTCGAGGCCTGCGGCGAGGATGAGCGCCGCCCCGAGGTACGGGTTACAGCTGATGTCCGCAGCCCGGCACTCCACGCGCCCGCCCTGGAGCGGCACGCGCAGCATGTTCGTCCGGTTGTTGTTGCCGTAGCTCACGAAGACCGGAGCCCAGGTGGAACCCGACATGCTCCCCTGACGCACGAGCCGCTTGTAACTGTTGACCGTCGGCGCGATGACCGCCGAGAGCGCGGGCGCGTGCTTGAGGACACCGGCGATGAACTTGTAGCCGAGCTCCGAGATGCCGCAACCACGTGGGTCGTCGTCGGTCTCGAACAGGTTCTCGCCGGTCTCGATGTCGGCGAGCGACATGTTGAAGTGCGCACCCGACCCGCTTCGGTCGGCGAAGGGCTTCGGCATGAAGGTCGCGAAGTAACCGTGCTTGCGGACGATCTCGTTGGCCATGAGCCGGAAGAAGACGGCGCGGTCGGCCATGGTGAGGGCGTCGGAGTAGTTGAAGTCGATCTCGAACTGCCCCGGGGCGTCCTCGTGGTCGAACGAGTACACGCCCCAGCCCATCTCGGTCATCGCCTCGACCAGCTCGGTGAGCCAATCGAGGTTGTCGAGCGCCGCGGTCGCCGTGTAGCAGGGCTTCGCGAGGTCGTCGCGGTCGCTGACCTCGGTCACACCCTCCGGGGTGTCCTTGAGGACGAAGAACTCGGTCTCGATCCCGAGGTTGAAGGTGTAGCCCATCTCGGCAGCCGCATCGAGCTGGCGCTTGAGGATGTTGCGCGACGCCGCCTCGAACGGCTCGCCCTTCGTGTAGAGGTCGCTCGCGAAGAAGGCGACGTCCTTCCGCCACGGCAACTGCACGGCGCTGTCGAGGTCGGGACGGGCGGAGAGCTCCTCGTCACTGATCGCCTGCGGGAGGCCGTCGAGCGCGGCCCCCGTGAAGAGCTCCGATCCCCCGGCCATGCGCTCGAGGTGGGACAGCGGGACGAACTTGGTCTTGATGCTGCCGTGCATGTCCACGAAGCTCGCCATCGCGTACTTGACGCCGGCCTCCTGCAGGCGGGCGCGGACGGACTCCACGGTGGTAACGGTCTCGACGACGGTCATGGGATGCTCCTCCGGTTGCGTCGCCACCCTCGCAGCGACTCATTTCGATACTGTATTGAAAGTATGCGCGGATGGAGTTTCGATGCAGTGTCGAAAGTGTTTCGAGGGTGTGAACGCTGTGCCGAGGTGCACTGGAACACAGAACCGGCGCCCGCCGCGAGTGCGACGGACGCCGGTTCCGAGCGTCGTGATTACGGGACGATGACCGCACGCCCGCGGATCGTTCCCGCGTGCAGGTCCTCGTAGGCCTTCGGGGCGTCGGCGAGCGAGTACGGCTGCACCTCGACGTCGACCTTGCCCGCCTTCGCGAGCTCGAAGACTTCGATGAGCTCGCTCCGCGAACCCCAGTACGGCACGCGCACGGCGGCGTCGTAGGCGATCGACCCGAAGCCGACGGTCGCCGAACCGCCGCCGATGCCCACGATCGTCACGTCGGCCTCCATGGCGGCGACCGCGGTGGCCGTGGCGATGGTCGGGCCTGCGCCGACGAAGTCGAACACGGCGTCGACCCCGATGCCGCCGGTCAGCTCGCGGATCTTGCCTGCAGCCGATTCGTCGCTGATGAGCGTGACGTCGGCACCGACGTGCTTGGCCAGCTCGAGCTTCTCGTCGCTCACGTCGAGGACGATGACCGTCGCACCGGAGAGCGCCTTGAGCATCTGGATGCCGACGTGACCGAGGCCACCGGATCCGATGACGACGGCGAAAGTGCCGGCACCGAGCTTCGGCAGGCTGCGCTTGATCGCGTGGTACGGCGTGAGGCCCGCGTCGGTGAGCGACACGTTCTTCACGGGGTCGAGGTCGCCGATCGGCACCAGGTGACGCACGTCGTCGACGATCATGTACTCGGCCATCGAGCCCTGGCTGCCGAGCCCGGGAGGACGGATCCCCTCGGCGACGGCGTTCGTGCAGTAGTTCTCCTTGCCCTGCGAACAGTTCAGGCAGTGGCCGCAGCCCCACGGCCCGTAGACGGCGACCGCGTCACCGATCTGCAGGCCCGTCTCGACACCCTCACCGAACGACTCGATGACACCGGCACCCTCGTGTCCGAGCGTGAGCGGCAGCGGGTACTGCTGCGCGAGGTAGTCCTCCTCGGGGAGGCTCATGACGTAGTCGTCGGAGTGGCAGACACCGGCGGCGGTGACCTTCAGCAGGATCTCACCCGGCCCCGGTGTCGGCTTCTCGATCTCGACGACCTCGGGGGCCGAGCCGATCTTCGTGTACCGCAGTGCCTTCATGGTGAGACATCCTCCTCGAGCGTCGGAACCGCACGCCGCAGTCGCTCACTAAGCGACGTGTGTCAGATAAGTCTGACCGTTCCAGTATGCGCCTCGATCCGTCGGCCGGCACCCCGTTGACAGCGCCGAATGACGAGCCGACGGCAGGCCCCCGAGCGAGCTCAGGCGCGGTCATGGAGGGTCAGCTGGTAGCCGTCCGGGTCGGCGAAGGTGAAGGTGCGACCGAACGGGCCGTCGATCGGCGCCGAGACGATCGTGTGCCCGTCGGCGACGAGGGCGTCGTGGATCTCCTGGACGTCCGTGGCGTGCAGCCAGATCGCCGCGCCGATCCCAGGCTGGGGCGCGGAGGCGAGATCGGTTCCGGGGACGATGTCGCGCAGGGCGAAGGCGGTCGGCGTCGTCTCGAAGACGACCGCGTGCGGCGGGCCGGCCTGCGAGCGGACGAGGCCGAGGTACTGCTCGTAGAAGGCCTGCGAGGCGTCGAGGTCGGCGACTTGGAGGGAGATGAAGTCCGGTCCGGTAACGGGCATGATGTGCATCCAATCGTATTGTGTCAGTTATCTGACACGCATCACTCTATGTCAGAATACTGACATGGGTCAAGATCGGATCGAACTGGACACGTCGCTCGGCTACCTCCTGAAGGAGGCGGCGAGCGCGCTCCGCTCGGCGATGGAGGCGGTCTTGCGGCCACTCGGCATGACGATCACGCACTACTCCTGCCTCGAACTCCTCGCCCAGCGACCTGGGCTGTCGAACTCCGAGCTCGCCCGCGGGGCCTTCGTGACCCGCCAGTCGATGAACGTCCTCTTGCAGGCCCTCGAGCGCGACGGCTTCGTCAGCCGCCCCGAACAGGCCCCCGTCGGCAAGGCGCTACCGACGCGACTCACCCCGCTCGGCCGCGAGCAGCTCGCGCAGGCGTCCGCCGCCGTGCGATCGGTCGAAGTCCGGATGCTGAGTGGCATGACCCCCGATCAGCAGCGGGAGGCGCTCGTCGTCCTGCGCACCATGATCCGATCACTTCGCGACGACGAGGACTGAGGAGCCGATCAGTCGGTGACGGGAAGCGTCTCGACGAAGGCCTGGATCCGGTCCGCCACAGCGACCGGCACCTGCCAGGCCGTGAAGTGCGCCCCGCGATCCAGTTCCGTCCAGCTCCGGATGTCGCTGTACGCCCGCGCCGCGTAGGAGCGCGGGAGTCCGCGTTCGCCCGTCTGCACGGCGACGGCCACGGGCACCTCGATCAGCGGGAGTTCGGGCTGCTTCGGGTGGTCGCGATACGGCCGGAACGAGGATCCGATGCTCTGCGTGAACCAGTACAGCGAGACCGTGGTCAGCAGCTCGTCGTCGGTCCACCAGGTGCCGTCGCCCGCCCACGCGAGCAGCTTCTCCGCGATCCATGCGGCGAGGCCCACCGGTGAGTCATTCAGGGCCGTCGCGAGGATCTCGGGCCTGGTGGCCTGCACCCGGGCGTAGGCGAGACCACGAGCCCACTCCTGGTCGTGTCGATCGAGCCAGCCCTGCTCCTCGGCGGTGAGGTCGCGGGCTCGGGACGCCGCCGGGAAGGCGGCGTGGGTCGCGAACTGGCCGATCACCGATTCGGGATACAGCGCCGCGAGCCAGTCGCTCGTCGTCGAACCGACGTCCTCGCCGTAGGTGAGGTAGCTCACGTGCCCCAAGACCTCGGTCATGAGCGCGTGCATCAGTTCGGCGACCACCGGACCGGTGAACGGCCGGTCCAAGAGCGGCGCCGAGAACCCGTACCCGGGCAGGGAGGGGACGACGACCTCGAAGCCGAGTGTCCGGCCGCCCCCGAGGTCGACCGTGCGTCCTGCGAGTTCCCTCGCCAGCGGCAGCATCTCGACGAAGGAGTACGGCCAACCGTGGAACGCGATCACCGTGACCGTCACCGTGACGCCGCCCGGTGCCGGTAGCCGCGCGACATGCAGCCGCTGCCCGTCGACCTCCACCTCGAACTGCGGCACCTCCTGGAGCTCGCGTTCTACGCGCCGCCAGTCGAAGCCGTCCCGCCAGTGGGCGACGAGTGCCCGCAACCGGTCGAGCGAGAGGGCGCTCTCCTCGGCCGCATCACCGATCGCGGCGGGGAGGCGAACCGTGTCGAGTCGCCGCCGCAGGTCCTCGAGGTCGGCATCGGGCACCTGGATCCGGAACGAACGCATGCGCTCGACGCTAGAGCAGAGGTCCGACAGGGAGGAACCATTCGCAGCGCAGGCGATTGATCAGCATGCCCTGATAGGATTTAGCTGTAGCTAACGATAGGGGAGTCGGTGAGTACGCTGATTCGGGACACGATGAGCGCTGCGGGGACGAGCGGGGCCGAACTGGCTCGGCGCCTGCACGTCACCCCTGGGGCGATCTCACAGCTCCTGAGGTCTGAGGAGGACGCGACGATCAAGCTCGCGTCGCTCGAGCGGGCACTGCGCGCCCTGGGCAAGGACATCGTCATCGATGCGGTCGACTCGTCATCACCCGCCGCTCGGTTCTCGCCCGCCGGCGTCGCGAAGGCCATGAGCGACGCACTCATCGAGGGAGATCGCACGTTTGCCCTCCGTCTGCTGACGCAAGCGGTGCAGAAGGTCACGGTCGAGCCAGGCCTTGCGGCTGACCCGCTGTTCGGCAGGCCTCCACAGGAACTCCCGGACACCGGATGGGACACCCTGTTCAGAGCCCATTACGGCCGAGCACTGCCTGATGCGCTCACTTCACGATGGCCCGAGCCGACGCCGCTGCCCGAGCCATGGTTCGTCTCCCAGTTCGACAGCCTGCGGGAGCGTGCGCGCACCCGCTCGCCGGAGCACTTGCGGCGCCTCAACATCTTCATCGACGAACAGAGCCTGAGCCGCGCGTGAGCCATGAACGGCAGTTGGATCCAGGTTTCATCCGCCAGCTGATGCGGGAGCTCGAGGGCGCTTTGACCGAGCGGACGTATGTACGTGGTCGGAGGGGCGGCACTGGCTTTGCAGTACCCGGACGATCACGACATACGTGTGACGACCGATGTCGACGCGGTCTTCTGGCCGGACACTGAAGTACGGGAAGAAGCAGCGAGGCTGGCGGAGCGTTATTCGCTTTCGCCGACATGGTTGAACTCGAATGCGAGGCCGTTCATCCCCGACGGCCGAGGAGTCGTCAGAGCACACGCTGAAGGCTTCGTCGTCGCTCTTGCAGATCCGAAGGTGCTCGTCTCGATGAAGCTCATGACCGCGGCAACACGTGCGGCAGGCAGATCGACGCCGCCAGACCGGACCTCCTAACGAATCGGAAGAAGCAGATCGCCGTCAGGCACCGGGTCCGTCGCCAGGCGGGCGTGCAGCTCGACATCGAAACGATCGGCGCCGTACGCGAGCTTCTGCCGTTCGATGCCCTCAGGGAGGAAGCCGGCCCGCGTCGCGACCCCACAGGACGCAGGGTTGTTCACCCGATGACCCAGTTCCAAGCGGAACAGCCCCTCGCGGAATGCGTGATCGGCGACCGTCCTGACCGCTCGCGTCGCGAGACCGCCGCCGCGCGCGCTCGTGATCAGCCAGTAGGACAGCCACCCGGTGGCGTGCCGCCGAATTGCGGAGCCAGGTCGACGTTCTCGACGGAGGCGACTTGGAGGGACTGCGCGTCGTCGGCGTCCCACAGACGCAAGAACGTGTCGACCATGCGTCCAGTCTGGCAGCCGCTGCGCTTCAACCCAGTGTGCGCATCCAGACCCGGAGGTCGGCGAGGGCCGTGAGGGCGACAGTGGCGTGATCGGCGTCGGGGTAGACGCGTGAGGTCACCGAGGCGCCGGCCTGTTCCTGCGCAGCGACGTAGGCGGCGGTCACGGCGGGCCGGATGAGCGTGTCCTTCGATCCCTGCGCGACGAACAGCGGCACGGTGATCCGCTCGGTGGGCGTGTTCTCCCGCAGGAGGTCACTCCACACGGGGGCCGTCGCCGGGTCCTCGGTCAGGAACGAGCCGATCATCGGGTCGGCGATGTCGTGCAGCTGCTGGTTCTCGCCGTGGAGACACAGCTTCGCCATAGCGGGCACGGCCGCCACTCCGGCCGGAGAGAGGATGGTGCTGAGCGGCTCCGCAGGGAGTCGGTCTGCATAGGCCTCGGCGTAGGCGTTGAAGGCGTAAGCCCCGATCGTGACACCGGAGACGTCGCGGATGTCGTCCTCGAGGAGCGCCGCCAGGTCGCTCGCCGGAGCCGCGACCGCGACGCCCCGCACGTCGAGGTCCGGCGCATAGGTGGCGGCACGCTGCGCCGCGAACAGGGCGGCGTGTCCACCCTGCGAGTGCCCCCACAGCACGACGCGGTCGCTCGCGTCGATGCCCTCGACGTGCTGCGCGGCACGGGCGATGTCGAGGACGTTCGCCGCCTCGGTCGCGCCGATGAGGAACGACGCCGGGCCGGGGATCCCCATACCCGCGTAGTCGGTGGCGACGACGACGTTGCCGTCCGCGAGGAGGTCGGTGAGCCCCTCGATGAGCGCGAACGGCGCGATACCGCTCGACGGCGCACAGTGCGGTGCGGTGCCGGTCGTCGGGTGCGCCCAGGACACGACCGTTCGGCTCCCGGCCGCCGACGGTCCGCTCGGTGCGACGATCAGGCCGGAGACGAGGATGTCGGCGCCGTCGACATCGGTCGAGTGGTAGACGACCCGCAGCGCCGTGGCACCGTCCGGCGCGCCGACGACGGGCTCACTCCGCACGATCGTCCCCGGCGTCGCGGAGGTCGACGCCGGTGTGGGCGTAGCCGACCCGTAGAAGCCCTCCACCGAGGACTCGACCGCCGCCCCCTCCCCCACGCGGACGCCGAAGTCGAGCAGCCGCGCGACGGCAGGTGCCGCCACGATGAACGCCACCAACGCGGCGACGCCGATGATCCGTCCGACCACCCGACGACGGGAGGTGGGCACGTGCTCAGCCGGTGCGCCGTCGTACGCAGTGCCGATCCCGGAGTCACGTCGCGCCGCCATGATCGACACGGTAGACCGCGGATCGCTTGGCCGCTACACCGAAAGTGGACTGATGACACCGCCCGGCCTGGCGCGTACCATCGTCCACACCGGGTCTTCCCTCCCCGGTCGTGGCCCAGACCCCGCCGCCGCTTGAGCCGGCACCCGAATGTCTGGATCGCCGCGGCGGGGCTGGGACCATGCATCGGAGCTCTCATAGCCATCTTCCGAACAAGCCGCGCATTCCGTCGGGAGAGCGGGGTGAAGCGCGTAACATCGTCACTACCGGGCTCCCTCGCCCGGGTGTGGCCCAGACCCCGCCGCCGCTTGAGCCGGCACTCGGGTGCCTGGACCGCGGCGGCGGGGCTGGGTCTGCGGTCAAGCAGATGCAGCGGCAGCTTTCGAGCGCTCCGCCAAGCGGCCGTTCGCGGCCGTCGCAGCCGAGGTCATGCGCGTCAGGAAGGCGATGACGACTCTCGCCTCCTCAGGCGCGGTCTCGTGCAGGGTGCGCGCGATCTCCGCGCCGGAGAACGCGAGGAACCGATCGCTCGCGCGACGCGCCCCCTCCGTCGGACGCAGACCGACCCGGCGCCGATCGACCGTGTCACGATGACGGGTCACATGCCCGGCGGCCTCCAGCCTGTCGATCAGCACGGAAGTGGCCCCCGACGTGAGGCCGAGGTGGCGCGACAACACCGCCGGTGACATCGGCTCCCCAGCCTGCTCCGCCCAGACGATCCGTCCGAGCGCGTTCGCATCCGACACAGGCAGATGCATCCACGTCGACAGATGGCGATTGAGCTCGTCGAAGGCGACGGCCCAATCCCGCAACCCCTGCATCATGGCCACCTCGCGGTCGGCCCACGCCCCGTCCACGGGGTCGATGTCATCCATACATTTACCTTTACTGTGTAGTATCTTGACTGTAAAGCAATCACGTCGACCGGTCGAACAGCGATCGGTCACACACGACAGAGAGATCAGCGATGACCGTACCGCATGCAATCATCTCGGGGGCCAGCATCGCGGGGCTCTCGGCCGCCTGGTGGCTCCACCGGACCGGCTGGGCCGTGACCGTCGTCGAGCGCGCGCCCTCCTTCCGCGACGGCGGGCAGAACGTGGATGTCCGCGGTGTCGCTCGGGACGTCCTGGACCGTATGGGCCTCATGGACGCGGTGAAGGCCGCCAACACCACCGAGACGGGAGCAGTGCTCGTCGACCGGAACGGGAAAGTCACCGCAGAGCTGCCCTCCGACGGGGTCGACGGCGCGACAGCCGAACTCGAGGTGCTGCGCGGCGACCTTGCGCGCACCATCCTCGACTCCTTGCCGACCGGAGTGGAGTTCTGCTTCGGCGAGTCCATCGAGCATCTGGACGGTGTCGACGCGGACACGGTGCTAGGCCGGCTCACGGCGACCACCACCACGGGACGAGTGCTGGACGCAGACCTGCTCGTCATCGCCGAAGGGGTCCGATCGCGCACTCGCGACCGTCTCTTCTCCAAGCCGGGGGAAGTGGACGCCCGGGACCTCGGCGTGACGATGGCATTCGGCACGATCCCGCGCACCCCTTCCGACGACGACCGATGGCGCTGGTACAACGCGATCGGCGGCCGTCAGGTGCACCTGCGACCCGACCCGTACGGCACGACTCGCGCGATCCTCGCGTACGCCGGCCGAGACGATCTGGCCGGCCTCGAGCGGGGCGCCGTGCAGGCGCGTCTCCGCGAGCGATACGCGGACGCAGGCTGGCAGTCCGAACGCGTCCTGGACGGGTTCGCCTCGTCCGAGGACGTCTACGTCGACGAGCTGACGCAGATCCGGATGCCCAGCTGGCACCGAGGTCGCGTCTGCGTCATCGGAGACGCCGCCTGGTGCGTCACTCCGATGGGCGGTGGTGGCGCCTCCCTGGCGGTGACGAGCGGATACGTCCTCGCGGCGTCGCTGTCGAAGGTCGGCGGGCCGACTGACCCGCTCGATCGCCGCGACCTGAACACGGCACTCGCCGCGTTCGACGAGTGGATGCGCCCCTTGGTCGACCAGATCCAGAACATCCCCAAAGGCATCGTCAACTTCGCCTACCCGCAGACCCGTCTGGGACTGACAGTGCGGCGTGTCGCCGACCGTGTCCTGACGTCCGCCTTGCTGAGGCCACTCACGGCCAAGCTCACGCGCATCGCCGACAGCGACCGGGCGTTGCCGGCGATCGCCGAACGATGAGCGGCCGGAACGCGGGCCCCCGATGACGAGACGGGGTCAGCCGCGGTAGTGGGCCGCCAGGCGCTCGAGACCCTCATCGATCGAGACCGCCGGCGTCCAGCGCAAAGCCGCGCGGGTCTGTCGCTGGTCGAACCAGTGCGCGGTCGACAGCTGCTCCGCGAGGAAGCGCGTCATCGGCGGCTCATCGGCACCGGGGCGGATGCTCCACAGGCGCTCGACGAGCCCACCGGCAGCTCGCGCGACGCCGGCGGGGACACTGAAGGCGGGCGGCTTCACGCCGGCAGCACGGCAGATGCCCGCGAGCAGCTCGCCGACCGGACGCGGCTCCCCGTTCGTCACCACGAACGCCCGACCGTGTGCCGTCTCCGCGTGTTCGAGTGCCGCGGCGATGGCCGACGCCGCGTTCGCGACGTACGTGCTGTCGATGAGGGCGGTGCCGTCGTCGAGCAGGGGCAGGCGGCCGCGGCGCGCGCGATCCACGATGCGCTCGACGAGCTGTGGATCGCCCGGACCCCAGACGAGGTGCGGCCGCACGACGACGACCGCGAAGCCGCGGCGGTCCCGCGCGAGGGCGAGCAGCTCGCCCTGCGCCTTCGTGCGCGCGTACTCACCGCGAGCCGCGCCCGGATCGGCCGGTTCCGCACCCACACCCACGAGCGCCGAGCCACCGTGCGCGACGGACGGCGAGGAGATGTGGACGAACCGCGAGACGCCTGCGGTCTCGGCCGCGTCGAGGACGACCTCGGCCCCGGCGACGTTGACGCGTTCGAACTCCGCCGGGTCACCCGCCAACGAGACCTTCGCGGCCAGATGCACGACCGCGTCGACACCGTCCATCGCCGACTCGACGACGGCTGCGTCGGTGATGGATCCGCGCACCTCTTCGACGCCGGTGAGCGCCGACGGTCCACGCTGCAACACCCGGACGCGATGTCCGCCACGGAGCAGCTCGAGGGCGACCTCGCGGCCGAGCATGCCGCTCGCACCGGTGACGAGGACGGTCACGGGGTGCTCAGCCGTTCACCGGCCAGGATGCCTTCCGCCCACACCGACAGGCGGGTGCGGTCGATCTTGGAGTTGTGGCGGATGTCGGTCGGCAGCTCGGGGACCACGAAGACGGCGACGAGCGGCTGCGGTGAGGCGTCGCGCACCTGCCCTGCGAGCTGGGCCTCGGCGAGCTGGACCCGCTTCGTACCCGTGGTGGTCTCGACGATCGCGACGCACTGGCGGAGACCCTCGGGACCGACGCCCACGACGGCGGCGCGGCGGACGAGCGGCACCGTCTCGATCGCCTGCTCAGGTCCGACCGGAGCGATCGGTCCGTCCTGGGTCGCGATCACGTGCGGCAGACGGCCCTCGATCCAGAGGCGGCCATCGGCGTCGAGATGCCCGACGTCGCCGGTGCGGTGCCAGCGTCCGTCCTCGGCGACGTCGCGGACGGCGGCCCGGTCGGTCAGCCAGAGCCGGTCGTACTGCGACTTGAGGTGCTCGGCCGAGATGATGACCTCGCCGAGGCGGTCCGCGTCCTGCGTCGGCGCACCGGTGGCGCGTCCGGCCTCGTCGAGCGGGCTGATGCGCACGTCGACTCCGCCGATGGGCGTCCCGACGCACACCCCCGTGTGCTCGGTGTCCTCGTCGGGCAGCGTGTCGAGGGTGATGTCCGAGACGAGCAGACACTCGGTCATGCCGTACACCGCGTGTGCGGACGCATTGGGCAGGACACCCACGAGTGCCGTGAGGAGCTGGCGGCTGACGGGTGCGCCCGTCGAGAGCACGGTCCTGACACCCTGGAGCGCCTGTCGGTCCCCTGCGTCGAGCGCATCGGCGGTCGCGACCACGTTCAGGATGGCGGCCGGCGAGAGGAAGACGATGTCGGCGTCCGTCTCGGCCACGGCCGCAGCGACCGCTCGAGCGGTGAGTGTCCGGGGCGCCGAGATGTCCATCTCCGGCGTCGAGGAACGGGCTCCGAGCGCCGGGCCGAGCAGTGCGAACGGCGCGAACCCGGTGACGAGCCCCGAGTCGGCGGTGATCGAGAAGTGCTCCGAGAGGACGTCGCGCAACGACGACAGCTGAGCGTGGGTGTACTTCACGCCCTTCGCCGGACCGGTCGATCCCGAGGTGTAGAGGATCGCCGCGAGGTCGGTCGGGCCGGGTTCGCCGGGCAGCTCAGGCGTTGCACGGGCGTCGAGCAGGTCCTTGAGGCTGTGCGAGACGCCGAGAGCCGTCGCGGTCGCGCCGGGGAGGCGGGCCGCGGAGATCTTCACACCCGGCCAGCCGAGCGCACGAGCGGCGGCGAGGCCCTTGGTCTCGCCGATGACGTAGGCGGGCCACGCGCCTCGGACCGCACGGTGGAGGCCCTTGACGCCGAGACCGGCGTCGGCGACGACCACGACCGCGCCGATGCGCAGGCAGGCGTAGATCACGGCGGTGAGCGTCGCGCCGGGCGTGACGAGCAGGGACACGCGGTCGCCGCGCCGGACGCCGATGCGGTGCAAGCCGGCGGCCAATCGCGTCACGCGGTCGTCGAGCTGCTTCCAGCTGACGCGACGGGCCGCACCCGAACCGCGCTGTTCGACGATCGCATCGCTGTCGTCGGTGCGTCGCTCGTCCAACCGCCGCCAGAGCGGTTCGAAGTCGGGCTGCTCGGTCGCAGCGGCAGCGGACTCCACAGGCGTCGCTTCGACCGGCACGCCCTGCGGCAGGCTGTCGTCGAGCCACGTGAGCAACGACTCGGCGACCGGGGCGTCCTCGATGACGAGGTGACCCGCGCCGGCGAAGCGGTGGACCTCGGCGTGCGGGAGGCGGTCGGCGAGGTCGTCGAGGTAGCGGTCGCTGAAGATCGGGTCTCGCGGACCCCACAGCATGAGCGCAGGGACGCGGAGCTGGGCGACGTCGTCGGCGAGGCGCTCGAGGCGCGGGAAGCTGACATGCTCCGGAGTCGCCGGGATGTCGGCGACGAACGCGCCGATGCCGCGGCGTCGCGCCGGAGCGGAGTAGGGGCTGCGGTACGCGTCGCGGACGTCGCGATCGAGCGGCGGGGACGCGAGCGACAGCGTCGTGTCGAGGAAGGCGGTCGTCTGCACCGAACCTGCACCGAGCATGCCGCGAGCGCCGGCGAGCCGCAGTGGCGCGGGGATCGGGGTGCCCTCCGGGTGGTGCACGGCCGTGTTGAGCAGCATCGACCCGACGAGGAGCTCAGGATGCTCGGTGGCCCAGCCGAGGGAGATGACGCCGCCCCAGTCGTGACCGAGGGTGACGACGGGACCGGTGAGGCCGAGTGCGTCGGAGAAGGCTGCGAGGTCGGCGATCCGCTGTTCGAGGGTGCGGGTGATTTCGGTCCGCTCGGACCAGCCCATCTCGAGCTGGTCGACGGCGACGACGCGCCAGGCGGTACCGCCGGCGTCGGCCTGCTCGACGGACCGGGTGATGAGCGAGCGCCAGAGGTACGACCAGGTCGGGTTGCCGTGGACGGCGAGGACGGTGCCGACCGGCTCGACACCGGCTTCGCTGAGCGCCTCGGCGGTGTCGAGGTAGTGCCAGTTCCTCGTCACGCCGTCGTCCGCCAGCCGACCGGGGACGTCGATGCGGCGCGAGTACCGCGCGGGGAGGCCGGGCAGACCGGCGGCGCGCACACCCATGGTCCGCAGGCCGACGTTCGCGGCGACCGTACCCGCTACCACGCGAGTTCCATGAGGCCGGTGTTCAACCCCGAGCCGACGCCCATGAGGAGGACGCGGTCGCCCTTGTTCAGGGTCGACTGCTGGTCGGCGAGGGTGATCGGGATGGAGGCCGGTCCGACGTTGCCGAGGTAGGGATAGGTGACCGGTACGCGACTGCGGTCGAGCGAGGCGGCCTTCACCATGGAGTCCGTGTGGATGGACGACACCTGGTGGGTGATGTAGCGGTCCATCTTCGACCACCGCCACGAGTCGCCGGCGGCTTCCTTCCACGCGGAGACGACGAGGTCGAGCCCGCCCTTGAGGAGTGCTCGGGCATCGGTGAACATGCCGTCGACGCTGCCGACGCAGAGGTGGTTGAACTCCGTCGCCGCGCGGGTGACGCCGCCGAGGATGCGGTGCCCCTCGGGGTGGCGGTCGGCCGGCCCGATGACGGCGGCGGCCGCCCCGGAGCCGAGGGTGAGGGAGGCGAACTCGCTCATGAAGTCGTCGCGGTCGATGGTGCTGCCACTGAGGCGCTCGATGGTGTTGGCGTGCACCTCGCTCGCGTCCTCGCCGTTGACGATGAGTGCGTACTCGATCTGGCCGGACTCGATCATCGCGGCCGCCATGGTCATGCCGGTCACGAAGCCGAGACAGGCGTTGGCGATGTCGAAGTTGATGGCCGAGCTCGGCAGGCCGAGGCCGTCGTGGATGCGGACGGCGACGGAGGGCTCGAGGTGCTGCCTCGTCACCGAGGTGTTGATCATGAGCCCGATCTGGGAGGGCGAGATGCCAGCCTCGGCGAGCGCTCGGCGACCGGCCGACACCGTGGCGTCGTCCGAGTTCTCGCCGGGTCCCCAGTGGCGTCGCTCGACCACACCAGCGACGCGTCGCAGGATGCCCTTCGGGAGGCGGGCGCGTTTCATCGCACCCGCGAGACCTTCTTCGATCTCGACCGAGGTCACCACTGCGGACGGCAGCGTGCTCGCCACCGACAACATGGCCACATTGTCGAATCGGGTAGTTGCGTTTCCGGTCACGATTCCTCCGTGCCTCTGACCAGGCAGTCTTGACCGCCAGCGTCTGACGGTACTCCTCTACCCTGAACGTGGACGAATCGTGTCCCCGTTGTTGACAGCGGGTACCCAGCCCGACAGCGTGACTCGGGCTCGCCGAAGCGCCGGTGCAGCCAGGAGCCGCGATCCTGCAATCGGCACTGCCACGCGCGCAGGTCGCCGCAGTAGCCTGTGGGGATGACCACCCGCCGCACCCTCGACCAGTCCTCCAAGCTGAAAAGCGTCCTCTATGAGATCCGGGGGAAGGCCCTCGTCGAGGCCGTGCGTCTCGAGGCCGACGGGCACCGCATCCTCAAGCTCAACACCGGCAACCCCGCCATCTTCGACTTCGAGGCACCGCACCAGATCGTCCGCGACATGATCGCCGCGCTCCCCCACTCGCACGGGTACAGCGACAGCCGCGGCATCCTCTCCGCGCGCCAGGCCGTCTCCTACCGCTACGAGGAGATGGAGGGGTTCCCCCGCGTCGACCCGGAGTGGGTGTTCCTCGGCAACGGCGTCTCCGAGCTCATCACGATGACGATGCAGGCCCTGCTCGACGACGGCGACGAGGTCCTCATCCCCGCGCCCGACTACCCGCTGTGGACCGCGATGACGAGCCTCGCGGGTGGCACCCCGGTGCACTACCGCTGCGACGAAGAGGCGGACTGGGCACCGGACATCGAGGACATCCGCTCCAAGATCACGCCGAACACCAAAGCGATCGTCGTCATCAACCCGAACAACCCCACGGGTGCGGTGTACTCCCGCGAGGTGCTGGAGCAGATCGCCGGCGTCGCGCGTGAACACGGGCTCCTCCTACTCGCCGACGAGATCTACGACCGCATCCTGTACGACGACGCGGTCCACATCCCGATGGCGACCGTCGCCCCCGACCTCCTCTGCCTCACGTTCAACGGCCTGTCGAAGACCTACCGGGTCGCCGGCTACCGGTCCGGCTGGCTCGTCATCACGGGGCCGCGTGACCATGCGCGCGGCTTCCTCGAGGGCATCACCCTCCTGGCGTCCACGCGCCTGTGCCCGAACGTGCCCGCGCAGCACGCGGTGCAGGCGGCGCTCTCCGGCGTGCAGTCGATCGACGCCCTCATCGCACCCAGCGGCCGTCTGCTCGAGCAGCGCGACGCCACCTGGGCCGGCCTCAACTCGATCCCGGGCGTCTCCTGCACGAAGCCGATGGGTGCGCTCTACGCCTTCCCGCGCCTCGACCCGGAGGTCCACGAGATCCACGACGACGAGCTGCTCGTCCACGATCTGCTCGTGGCGGAGCACATCCTGCTCGTCCAGGGCACGGGCTTCAACTGGCCGGACCCCGACCACCTGCGGGTCGTCACCCTGCCGGAGGAGCGCGTCCTCACCGACGCGATCGAGCGGCTCGGCAACTTCCTGTCGTCCTACAAGCAGTAGGCGCAGCGGGCACGCACTCGGCGTCCGGCCTGCTACACCCCCAGGTACCGGCCCGGCCGATGGTTGAGCGCGAGGATGAGGTTCAGCAGGACGGCGCCCAGCGCCGAGACGAGCACGTTGAGCGGCGGCACGGCCACGAGTGACACGAGCACCACCACGGTGTCGACGGCCATGAGCACGTAGCCCGCGCGGATGCCGAACCGGTCCTGGAGGATCAGCGCGACGATGTTGAACCCACCGAGACTGGCTCGGTGTCGGAACAGGATGAGGATGCCGACGCCGCAGAGCACGTTGCCGACCACGGCCGCGTAGAACGGGTCGATGTGCCCGACCGGCAGGAACAGCGGGTGCACCCCGGACAGGACGGACACGAGCACGATTGCACCGCCGCTCCGCAGCGTGAACACCCAGCCCTTGCCGCGGATCGCGAGCAGGAAGAACGGCAGGTTGATCGCGATGAAGAGCACCGGGAACGGCACGGGTGCGAGGTAGCTGACGAGGAGCGACAGGCCGGCCGTCCCGCCGGTCACGGCCGATCCCGCCTTCAGGATGAACAGCCCGAACGACACCACGGTGACGCCGACGAGCAGCCCGAGGATGTCCTCGACCACCCCGTGTCGGACCGGAGAGGGCGCCGGGGCAGGTGTGGAGGGAGCCTGCTGCGCGCTCGACGTCGCGGTGCTCGGCTGCTGGGTGCTCATTCCGACAACGATGCGTCAGCTCATCGTGTTGCGCAACACGAGTAGAGTGCAGTGGTCATCGTGCTCGATTCCCAGCCCGAGAGTGAGCAACATGCCTCATCCCGCGACCATCGACCACCTCGACGCGCGCATCCTGACCGCGCTCGACGACGACCCGTCCATGACGGCGCTCGCCCTCTCACGCACCCTCGGCGTCGCGAGGAACACCGTCCACGCCCGCCTGCGCCGACTCGAGACGAGCGGCGCACTTGGCGCTCCGAGTCGCCGGGTGCGACTGTCGGCGCTGGGCTACCCGCTCACCGCGTTCATCGAGATCTCCATCCGGCAGGACCTCGCGACGGAGGCCTACGCGGCCCTCGAGTCGATCCCGGAGATCGTCGAAGTGCACGCGACCACTGGCGATGCCGACCTCTTCGCGAAGGTCGTCGCGCACGACACGGAGGACCTGCACCGCATCGCCGGTGTGCTGCTCGCGGCTCCGGGCGTGGTCCGGACGAACACGAAGGTCTCGCTCATCGAGGTCATCCCCTACCGAGCGTCGACCCTCCTCGATCGCCTCGCCGAGGGGTCGTCAGCGCACTGAAGCCCTCAGCGGGCTGAACGGGCACGCACCACGGCGGCCGTGCCCGCGGCGATCGCGACGACCGTGCCGTAGCCGAGGACCGTGGCGTGGAGCCCGATCGCCGAGGCGAGGAGACCCGCGATGACGGCCGGGACCCCGAAGGACAGGTAGGCGACGATGTACAGCGCGGCGAACAGCTCAGCGCGTTCGTCCGCCGGCGCGAGCGGGACGAGCGAGGCGATCGTGCCCATGAACGCCGTGCCGAACCCGGTTCCGGCGATCACGACGGCGACCACCGCGATCGGGAGCGACCCGAGGATCAGGGCGACGAGCAGGAGCACGGTCCCGGCGGACAGTGCGGAGGCGCCGTAGACGGCCGCGACGACGGGTCGGCGACGGTGCAGCACCGCGGCGGCGACGGCCCCCGCGGCCGGCAGCAGCCCGATGAGCAGTGCCCCGCCGAGCTGGCCGTCCACGCCGAGCTCCGTGTGCATGATGCTCGGCCCGAGGGAGAGGAACAGGCCGCCGGTCGCCCACCCGCCGAGGACGATCGGGATGCTCACGACGAACAACCGTCGAGCGTCGACGGGGACGGCTGCGCGAGGTCGGATGGCACGGGCCCATCCGGGAGCGCGGGCGGAGGTCTCCGGCACGATCCAGATGGACACCGCGATGAGCAGGTAGGCGACCGCCAGCGGCAGGAACGTCCAGCTCGACGGATCGGCGACCGTCTGCAGCAGGACACCCGCGAGGATCGTGCCGGAGGCGAGACCGATCATCGGTGCGATGGCGTTCAGCAGGGTCGCCGCCCGTGGCCGCTCGGGCGGGGCCAGGTCGATGATGGTCGCCGACAGCGTGGAGAGCAGCGCCCCGCTGGCAAGACCTTGGAGCACGCGGGCGAGGTACAGCAGCGCGCCGGAGTCGACGTGCCACAGCAGCAGCATGCTCGCGGCGAGCACGACGAACCCGGCGGCGATCACCGGGCGGCGTCCGAGGTGGTCCGAGATCGAGCCGATCGTGAGGAGCGCGACGAGCAGGGCGAGCGCGTAGGCCGAGAAGGCGATGGTGACGCCGATCGGTCCGATGCCGAGGCGCTCCTGGAGCTCCGGGTAGAACGGTGATGGAGCGCTGGCGCCGGCGAGCATGAGCGTGCTGCCGAGTCCCGCGAGGACGAAGCCGAAGCGGCGACGCGGAGTCGCCGGCACGGCGGCGGCCGCGGTGGGCATGGGTCGGGTCGAGGGTGACGGGGTCGTCGTCTGCACGGGGCGGGCATCCTTTGGTTCCAAAAATATCGAACGATTGGACGATACGCGCTTTCCACCGATTGTTCAACTATTATCGAACCATGCCCGCACCCGCCGATCTCACGCACCCCGACCGCGAGGCGATCGAGCTGCCGGCCGTGCTCTTCGCGCTCAGCGATCCCGACCGGCTCGAGATGGTCCGGCAACTGCGAGACGGCCCGATGGACGCCGCGAACTGCACGGCCCTCGACCCCGCGATCCCGAAGTCGACGAAGTCCCACCTCATGAAGGTGCTCCGCGAGGCCGGCGTCATCCGGAACGAGCCGAACGGTCGCCACCGCACACTCACCCTGCGGCGTGACGACCTCGACACCCGGTTCCCGGGCCTCCTCGACGCCGTCCTCGACGCCGACTGACCGGCACCCCCACCCCTCGGGTTCGCAGCCCATGGACGGGAGCTGCCAGAATTGTCGGCGCGGTGATCCACCGCGCACACGACGACAGGGGGCTGGGGAACATGGGAACGCTGCGGTACGGGAACGAAGCACTCGAGCTCGAGGACCGGACCCTCGCCCACGTGCAGATGGTCGTCGTCTCGAAGCTCCGCAAGGGTGAGGCGTTCCTCCTCTCGTGGACGATCGACCCCGCACACGGCTCGGGCCGCTACGCGATCTGGATCGAGACCGGCGTCCCCATCGTCTTCCGGTTCACCGGCTCCCGCCCGGTCTTGCTCAACCGCGCCTGGTTGCAGGCCATGCTCGACCGCACCTACACGCCGGCGGGGCTCGAACTCATGCCGGAGACCGACTACCCGGAGCTTTCCGCCGACAACTGAGGCACAGCCACCGGTGCGGTCCCGAGTAGCACAAGCGATCCGACCGTTCAAGCATCGGCCGTCCGACACGTGCTCGATTACCATCGGATCATCGAAGGTCGGGGACTTCTGAGAGTCGGCTCGAGCGGTGCCTGGAGGGCCCGCAGCGCGCGGTCGAAATCGTCGAAGACATTCGGAGGCGGGTCACACGGATCAGACCGTGCGGCCCGCCTCGCTGTTTCACATGAGGCCAGGTGGAGCCGGCCGAGTGGCCTGCCGGCTCATCGACGGCTCGGCGCCACCGTTCAGTGCTGCGGCTGCCCCTCGGGCTCGGTGCGATCGATCGAGTCGACGGCCTCGCGCATGCGGTCGAGGAAGTCGACGATGCCGGCCGCCATCTCGGGGTCGATCCCGGTGGTGGCCTCCATCATGCGGTGGTGCATGTGACTGAGCGTCTTGCGGACCTCGGCGTCGGCGAAGTCAGTGGTCGAGACCGTGACGCGACGGCGGTCGGTCTCACTCGGCTGCCGGACGACGTGACCCGCCGCTTCCAGGCGGTCGAGCATGACCGTGACCGACGAGGTCTTGATGCCGAGGTAGGCACCCAGATCGGTCGGACTGACCAACCGGTGCTCCTGCTTGGCCCGCAACATGAAGCGCAGGGCCAGCAGATCGTTCTCGCCCATGTGCATCTCGTCGCGCGTGCGACGACGCATGGCGGCCTCCGCCGCGCGGTACAGCCGCATGGCTTCGAGGATGTGGCGGCCGCGCTCGTGCTCGTCCTGCTCGTACCAGTAATGCTGCGCTTCAACGGCTTGGGCGGTCATGAAGTTCAACAGTAGTGGTTCTCGTAACGAGTTTGTCTAGCGGAGTCTGAATCGCAATGTCAAGTGGGGTACATGCAGACGCATGAATCGCTAGATTCTCTAACAACACGACGGTTGAGCAAGGAGAAGTCATGAGCACGGTGTTGGAGCGAGGCACGACGACCACGGTCGCCTGGGCTGAGCCGGACGCGACCCTCTGGGTCGCCTCGATCGACGGCGAGTACGCCGGCATGGTCGAGTTCCGGGACGGCCGCTTCGTCGCCGCCTCGAGCACTGGTAAGGACCTCGGGGTCTTCGTCTCCCTGCTCCGTGCCAAGGAGGCGGTGGAGAACGGCCCGGCGAGGACGCTCCAGTTTCCGTACGTCGCCACGGTCGCCGCGTCCGCGATCGTGTCCGCGACCGCCGTCGCCTTCACCGCGTTCGCCGTCCTCTAGCCACACCGTGAAGCGCTCGCTCGAGGTCCTCTCGGACGGCATCCTCGCCGAGCGCGCGGCCGACGGAGACGCCACCGCCTTCGAAGTCCTCGTCTTCCGGCACGGTTCCCTCATGCGCGCCTACGCCGTCCGCGTGCTGGGCAACCAGTCGGAGGCGGAGGACGTCGTACAGGACGTCCTCATCCAGGCTTGGGGTCAGCTGGACCGACTGAACGACCCGAACGCGGTGAAGTCCTGGCTGATGCGCATGGTCTCGAACCGGGCGATCGACCGCATCAGGCGCCGCCGCGAACACAGCGAGATCGAGGATTGGAATGCACCCGCCCCGTCCCATCAATCCCCGGAACGGGTCGTCGAGGTGCGCATGCAGATGAGCGCACTCGCTTCGGTCCTGGACCGACTCCCCGCCATGCAGCGTGAGTGCTGGATGCTGAAGGAGACGGGCGGGCTGTCGTACGTCGAGATCGCCGAGTCGCTCGGGGTCCCGGCGTCGACGGTGCGCGGGCAGCTCGCGCGGGCCAGACAGACCGTCCTGCGGGAGATGGAGGTCTGGCGATGAACGACGACGACCACGAGTCCATGCTCGACGGTCTGGCAGGTGCCGACCTCGACGGGCACACCATCGACGAGCTCTCCGACTACCTCGACAGCGGCCGCGAGCCCCTCGACCCCGACATCGAAGCCTCCCCCGGCTGCCAACTCGCCCTCGACGCCCTCCTCCGGCTGCGCACCCAGACCTGGGCGCTGCTCAAGTCGGAGGCCGCGACGCACTCCGAGCAGGACCGCTCCTGGATGCACGCGGTGCTCCAGAACATCTCGCTCGAGGCGCACGCCGGTCGGGACATCCCGCTCAGGCATCCGGACCCCGAGGTGCACCTGCGCATCACGGAAGGCTCCGTCCGCACCCTGATCCGTGGGGTGGGCGACAGCGTCGGCGGGGTCATCGTCGGTCGGGTCCGCCTCGACGGCGATGTGACGACCCTGGACGCGCCCATCACGGTGTCGATCACCGCCTCGGCCGCGTTCGGCAACAACCTCGAGCGACTGTCGCAGCTCATCCGGGATCGCGTCGTCGCGGAACTCTCCACGCACACCGAACTCAACGTGGTCGCCGTCGACGTCACGATCATCGACATCCACACGCAGCGCGTCGCCCGGCCGGAGGACTCCTGATGGACACCGATGCCGCACTCTCGCAGCAGCTCACCGCGGTCGTCGCATCGACACCGGGGGTCACGACGGTCTACGCGACCGGGTCGCCGATCCGTGTGGTCCTGCGGACCGTCGCCGATGCGATCGGCCCTGACGACGAGACATCCGCGAAGGTGGCCGTCGGTCGTGGAGCCGACGGCGCGCTGACGATCGGCGCGACGATCGGCGTGACCGATGGGGCTCCGGTCCCGGCGACCCTCCGTCTCGTCGGCGATGCGATCCGCGGAGTGCTCGCGACGTCGATGGAGGGGACGGCGATCCATGAGATCGACGTCCGCGTGTGCCGGATCGAGGACGCAGCACCGCCGGGAACGCCGCTCACCGGCGCGGCGACAACGCTGTAGACCCCGTCAGACGGGCGCCGGCTCCTGCTGCACGGTCGGCGCGTTGCCGGTCGTCCGCGCGCGGTGGCGGCGTTCGATCGCCTGGCCGACATAGCTCGCCACGATGATCAGCGCCGCACCGAGCGCACCCAGCGGGCCGATCACCTCCCCCGCGATGAGCACGCCGACGAGGAGCGCCCAGACGGGTTCCGTCCCCATGAGGATGCTGGCGCGCGACGCCGAGGTCCGCCGCACCGCCCACAGCTGCACGACGAAGGCGAACACCGAACACAGGAGACCGAGGAACAGCACGTCCAGCCATGCGCGCACGTCGAGCCGGGTGACGGCCACGGCGAGCCCGTCACCGGCGATGAGGCTGAACGCGCCGGCGCACACGAGCATCTGGACGAAGACCACGCCGAGCGTGCTGTCGGTGCGGCCTCGGGTCAGGTGCGCGCTCGACGTCACGTGCACCGCGCGGACGACGGCGGCGGCGATCACGAGCGCGTCGCCCGCGGTGGGTGCGCGGAGGCCGCCGTCCGACACGAGCAGCGCGACACCGACCACGGCCGCGACCGCGGCGACGAAGTAGGACCTCGGGAGCCAGGACCGCGAGGCGACACCGTCGAGCACCGGCGTCATGACGAGCGCGAGGCTGATGAGCAGCCCGGCGTTCGTCGCCGAGGTCAGGTGCACGCCCCACGTCTCGAGGCCGATGATCGCGGCCTGCGAGCAGCCGAGTGCCGCCGCGATCAGCAGGCCCCGTCCGCGCGGGAGGCGCTCCCTCCGCACGAGGCAGATGAGCCCGATGGCGATCACCGCCACCAGGAAGCGCAGGGCGACCGCGGCCGGCACACCGGTGACGGCCGCGAGGTCCTTCGCCGCGAGGAAGCTGGCGCCCCAGACCGCTGCGACCCCGACGAGCAACACGTCGACGATGCGTTCGGAGGGTGCGCGGCGGGCCATGCCGCTACTCTCCAGGAGACGGACACGATAGAACAACGGCCAGTGTCTGGATCGACGATGAAGGAATCACTTATGGATCCTGCCCGCCTCCGGCTCCTCCGCGAACTCGGCGACCGCGGGAGCGTCGCTGCGGTCGCCGCGGCCATGCACGTCAGCGCCTCGGCCGTGTCGCAACAGCTCGCCGCGCTGCAGGCCACCATGCCGGTGCCCCTCACCGAGAAGCACGGGCGTCGCCTCGTCCTCACCGAGGCCGGCGAAGCCCTCGCCATCGCCGCCGCGCGCGTGGAGGAGGCACTCGCCGAGGCGAGGGACGCCGTGGACTCCTTCCTCCAGCACGAGCAGCGCCCCGTGAGCGTCTCCGCGTTCCACAGCGCTGGGCTGGCGTTCTTCGGACCGCTGCTCGCGGGCGGTCCCGTCCCCGGAGTCGATGCGACCGGCCCGGTTCCGCGGCTCCTCCTCGCCGACGCCGACGTCGCGCAGGACCGCTTCGCCGGTCTCACCGCCGACTACGACCTCGTCATCGCCCACCGCCTCCCGCACGAGCCGGCGTGGCCGCTCGACCGCCTCGTCGTGACGCCGCTGCTCGTCGAGCCCCTGGACATCGCGATGCACGAGACGCATCCGCTGGCCGCACAATCGGAGGTACGGCCGGAGGATCTGCGGGACGAACGCTGGATCTCGACGCACGAAGGGTTCCCGCTCGCCGGCGTCCTCCACCAGCTGGGCGCACTGAGCGGACGGGCGCCGCGGATCGACCACCGCATCAACGAGTTCTCGGTCGCCGCCCAGGTCGTCCGCACCGGAGCTGCGATCGCCGTCATGCCGCGCACCACGGCGGCGCCGTTGGCCGTCGACGGCATGATCCTCCGACCGGTCGCCGGCGCGGTCCTCGTCCGGCACGTCGACGTCCTGGCCAGACCGGAGGCGATGGCGCGGTCCGCGGTCCGGTCGGTGCTCGCCAGTCTCCAGCGCGTGGCCGCCGACGCGGCACGCTGAGCTCGTATCAGCCCTCCGACGAGACGTCCACCCCCAGTCGCCCGACGCCAGGGAGGCGCAGGGTGGACGGACAACGACGAAGGAGCATCCATGCGCGCACTCACGTACCAGGGTCGCCGGTCGGTGTCGGTCGAGACCGTCCCGGACCCCGCGATCACCGCCCCCACCGATGCGATCATCCGTGTCACCTCGGCAGCCATCTGCGGCTCCGACCTCCACCTCTACGAACTGTTCGGCCCGTTCCTCGACCGCGGTGACGTCCTCGGCCACGAGACGATGGGTGTCGTCGAGGCCGTCGGCTCCGAGGTCACCCGCGTCGCGGTCGGCGACCGGGTCGTCATCCCCTTCACCATCGCGTGCGGCGAGTGCTTCATGTGTCGCAACGGGCTGCAGTCGCAGTGCGAGACGACCCAGGTGAAGGAGCACGGCAGCGGCGCCTCCCTGTACGGCTACACGAAGCTCTACGGCCAGGTGCCGGGCGGACAGGCCGAGTTCCTGCAGGTCCGGCTCGCAGACGCGAACTGCATCGTCGTCGGTCGCGACCTGCCCGACGAGTCCTACCTCTACCTGAGTGACATCCTCCCGACCGCCTGGCAGGGCGTCGAATACGCCGGGGTGCCGGACGGCGGCTCGATCACCGTGCTCGGCCTGGGCCCGGTCGGCCAGCTCGCGGCTCGCATCGCCAAGCACCGCGGTCTCGAGGTCTTCGCCGTGGACCCGGTGCCGGAGCGCCGTGCCCTCGCCGAGCGCCACGGCATCCGTGCCCTCGACCTCTCGGACGACCTGGTCGCGGAGCTCCGCGACGCCACCGGTGGACGCGGCCCGGACGGGGTCGTCGACGCCGTCGGCATGGAGGCCCATGGGTCACCGATCGCGGCTGCGGCACAGACGGCCGTCGGCGTGCTGCCCGACGCGCTCGCGCGACCGGCCATGGAGCACGCCGGCATCGACCGGCTCGCCGCCCTGCACACCGCGCTCGAGCTCGTCCGCCGTGGCGGCGTCGTGTCCCTGAGCGGCGTCTACGCCGGTGAGGCCGACATCATGCCGATGAAGTCGATGTTCGACAAGCAGGTGTCGCTCCGGATGGGTCAGTGCAACGTCGCCCGCTGGATCCCGACGCTGCTCCCCCTCGTCGAGGACAGCACCGACCCGCTCGGCGTGCTCGACCTCGCGACCCACCGCGTGCCGCTCGCCGAGGCTCCGGCGATGTACGAGACCTTCCAGAAGAAGGAGGACGGCTGCATCAAGGTCGTCCTGAAGCCGTCGGCGTAACCGCCCACTGTACGAAACGACCCGCGCCGATCATTCGGCGCGGGTCGTCTCATGTCAGGCGGTCAGCAGTGCGTCAGAGCCCGGTCACCAGTCCGTCGGACCGGCGCTCCCCGCCTCGTACTCCTCGAGCGGCGTCTCGCCGGCGGCCCAGGCGGTGACGACCGGGGTGACGATGCGCCAGCACTGCTCGGCGATGTCGCCGCGCACCGACAGCAGCGTGTTCTCCTGCAGGAGGCCGGCGAGCACCTGCGCGTAGGCACTCAGGGTCGCGGCACCAGGGTCCGCCTCGAGCTCGACCCGGCGCAGGCCGTCGACGTCATCGGCCCCGGTCACGATGAGGTCGAGGTGCACCGCACCGCCCTTGAGTGACATCCGGAGGACGGTGTCGGCGTGTCCGTCGGGAGCGTCGAGCCCCGTCGGCGCGGCCGAGCGGCGGAAGTGGACGGCGACCTCGCGGCGCGGGTCGCCGATCCCCTTGCCGGAGCGCAGGACGAACGGCACCCCCTGCCAGCGCGGGGTGTCGACCTGGAGCAGGAGCTGTGCGAGCGTCTCCGTCTCACGGGAGGCGTCGACGTCGGGCTCGTCCACATAGGAGGGGAAGAGCCGGTCGCCGACCCGACCCTCGGTGTACCGGGCGCGACGGGCGGTCGACGGGTCGTCCTTCCACAACCGGACGGCGCCGAGGACCTCGGCGATGCGGTCGTGGACGTCGGTCGGCGTCACCGCGTCCGGCCGCTCCATCGCGGTGAGCGCGAGGACCATCAGCAGGTGGCTCTGCAGCATGTCGCGGAGCGCGCCGGTCTGGTCGTAGAACGCCGCACGACCCTCGAGCCCCAGCTCCTCGTCGTAGAGGATCTCCACCTTCTCGATCTGTTCCGCGTTCCAGCCCGCCTCGAGGAGTCGGTTGCCGAAGCGGAGGCCGAGCATCCCGAGGACGGTCGCGTTGCCGAGGAAGTGGTCGATGCGCCACAGACGCTCCTCCGGCACGACGTCGGCGAGCGCCGCGTTGAGCGCCTGGGCGTCGGCGAGGTCGTCGCCGAAGGGCTTCTCGATGGCGATGAGGAGGTCGTCGGGCAGGTCGATCTGCGCGAGCGCCTCGGCGACCTTGCGCCCGGCGGACGGCGGGAGCGCGATGTAGAGGATCGGTGAGCCGGTGCAGGCGTCGAGCAGTGCACGCAGTTCGTCGGGGTCGGAGGCGTCGGTCGGGATGAACTCCGTCGTCGACACCAGCGCGTCGACGGTCCGGGCCCCGATCCCGGCGTCCTCGAGGCTGGCGCGGACGGTCGCACGCCACTCCTCGTTCGGCTGCGGCGTGCGGGCGGCACCGATGATCTGTAGCGAGATGTCGCGTGCGGCGTCGACGACCTCGCCGAGGCCGGGGATCAGGAGCCGCTTGGCCAGGTCGCCGTTGGCACCCAGGATCGCGATGGTGCGCTTCGTCGGTTCCAGCGACTCCGCGTCCGGGATGCCGGGTACGGTGTCGGGATCGGGCTGGGTGGTGGTGTCGGACTGGTCGCTCATGCACTCAATCCTCATGGACGGAGCCGCGAGACGCTCGGGGTTGCGCAGGCGGGCGCCCCTCGACAAGCTCCCGGACAGATCCGCTCAGGCCGAGTCGCGGACCACGAGTTCCGTCGGGAGCGTGATCGCCGCGGGCCGCTCGCCCTCGATGACCTGGAGGAGCAGGCGCACCATCTCGGCGCTGATCCGCTCGAACGGCTGACGCATCGTCGTGAGGGCGGGATCGGTGCCGACCGCGATGCTCGAGTCGTCGAAGCCGCCGACGGCGACGTCCTCCGGCACGCGTCGGCCGGCGGTTCGCAGAGCGTCGATGGCGCCGGCGGCCATGCGGTCGTTGGCCACGAAGACGGCGTCGATCGTCGGGTCGGCCTCGAGCAGCTCGCGCATCGCCGCTTCACCACTCGCGCGGCCGTAGTCGCCGTGCCGGACGAGCCGGTCGTCGTACGCCTCGCCGAGTTCGAGCCGGTAGCCCTCGAGCCGCGTGACACCGCCCGGGGTGTCCTCGGGTCCGGCGATCGTCGCGATCCGCGTCCGGCCGAGCCCACGCAGGTGCGCCACCATCTCGCGGGCGCCCTCGAGGTCGTCCGCGGCCACGTACCCGAGGCGCTTCTGGAACCCGAGCGGGATGCCGCACGCGATGGCCGGGACCTTCGAGTCCACGATGTCGCTGATGAGCCGCTGTCCGCTGTGCGCCGAGACGAGCAGCACGCCGTCGACGTGACCCGCCTCGATGTAGGCGAGCGCGCGCTCCTGCTCGGCAGCGCTGCCCGCCATGATGAGCACGAGCGACAGCTGCCGTTCGGCGAGCGCCTGCGCGGCCCCCGTCAGCAGCATCGAGAAGTTCGGGTCCTCGAAGAGCAGCTGGTGGTCCTCGGTGAGGAGGAACGCGACCGATCCGGTGCGGTTCGTCGCGAGGCTCCGCGCGTGCGGGTTCACGCGGTAGCCGGTCTTCCGGATCGCCGCGTCCACCGCCGCCTTCGCGTCCTGGCTGACCCAACGCCCGCCGTTCAGCACCCGCGACACCGTGCCGCGGGAGACACCCGCGGCCTCCGCGACGTCGTCGATCGTCGGGCGCCGACGGGACGGGACGGTGGTCATCCCGTCAGCCTAGTGCTGAGGCTTCGCGCACGACGGCGGCACCTTCTGCTGCCACCGTGCGGGCCACGGCGGCTCATGCCTTCACGGCACCGGCCGCGAGGTCCACCCGCCAGAAGCGCTGCAGGATGAGGAAGATCAGGATGAGCGGCACGATGGCGAGCAGGGCACCCGTGATCACGAGGGTGTACAGCGCGGGGGCGGAGGCGCCCTGGTTGAGCAGCCCGTTGAGGCCGACGGTGATCGGGAACAGCGAGTCGTCGCCGAGCATGATGTACGGCAGCATGAAGTTGTTCCAGATGGCGACGAACTGGAACAGGAAGATCGTCACGAGTCCGGGCAGCATCATCGGCATCGCGATGCGTCCGAAGATGCGGAACTCGCCCGCGCCCTCCGTCCGGGCCGCCTCGATGACGTCGGTCGGCACCGCTGCGGCCGCGTAGATGCGGGCGAGGTAGATGCCGTACGGGCTGATGATCTGCGGCAGGAGCACACCCCAGAAGGTGTTCGTCAGCCCGACGTTCGCCAGCAGGAAGTACTGCGGGATCGCGAGGATGACGCCCGGCACGAGCACGCCCATGAGCAGGATGCTGAAGACGGTGCGCTTGCCAGGGAAGTCGAACTTGGCGAGCACGTAGCCCGAGATCGCGGAGACCCAGGTGGAGGCGATCGCACCGATGCCCGCGTAGAGCGCGGTGTTCACCATCCAGCGCCAGAAGAGTCCGTCGCGGTACTGGGTCAGCTCGACGATGTTGTCGAACAGATGGGTGCTCGGCACGAGCGTGAAGGTGGAGAACAGTTCGCCGCTGCTCTTCGTGGAGGCCATGAGCACCCAGAAGACGGGGAAGAGGCAGTAGATCGCGCCGAGGATGAGGATGCCCGTCGAGATGCCGCTGGGACGGTCGGAGCGCATGGTCGTGCTGCCGGCGCGTTCGCGGCGTCGCGCACCGGCGGGTCGGTCGAGTCGAAGCGTGGTCATGGTGTCAGTCCTCCTGACCGAAGGCTCGCTTCTGCACGACCCGGAGGAAGAGGAAGGAGACGATGAAGGTGGCGACGGCGATGATGATCGAGGTCGCGGCGGCCGAGTAGATGTCGTCACGGGTGAACGCGTCGCGGTAGACGAGCATGAGCGGCGACCAGCTCGTGGAGAGGCTGTTCGTGAGCGGCCGCAACGTCGTCGGCTCGGCGAACACCTGCAGGGTGGCGACCATCGAGAACAGGGCCGTCATGACGAGCGCTGGGGCGACGATCGGGATCTTGATCCGCAGTGCGATCTGGATCTCGCTCGCGCCGTCGATGCGGGCGGCCTCGTAGATCTCACTCGGCACGGCCTTCAGCGAGGTGTAGATGACGATCATGTTGAAGCCGACGCCACCCCAGAGGGCGATGTTCGCGATGCCGAAGATGATGGTCCCCGAGGACAGGATCTCCGGGGCGTCCCAGCCGAGGCTGTCGAAGATCGCGTAGAAGGGGCTCACAGCCGGGAGGTAGAGGAAGCCCCAGAGCAGCGAGCTGATCACCGCGGGCACCGCGTACGGCAGGAAGATCGAGATGCGCGAGAACGAGACCGCCCGGGTGCGACGGGAGTCGAGCAGCAGGGCGAAGAGCAGGGCGAGTCCGAGCATGCACGGGATGAGGATGAGGCCGTACAGCAGCACGCGTCCGACACTCGCCGCGAACTCCGGGTCGTTGAATGCGCCGAGGTAGTTCTCGAAGCCCGCGAAGGCGGTCGTGCGCGCCCCGGAGCCGAGGCCGAGCCCCGTGACCTGCTTCTTCTGGAAGCTCAGGAACAGCGTGTAGACGATGGGCGCCGCCATGAACACCAGGAACAGGATGATGCCGGGGGCGAGCATCGCGTACGGGATGAGGACCCGACTCTTCAGGTTCTTGCGCGATCGGGCCGGCGGGCGCGAGCCCGTCGGTGGATCCTGGGTGGGCCGGATCGTGTCCAGCGCGGATGGTGCAGCCATGCCGATTCCTTGGGTCGAGGGCGGGGAGCGGGGCCGGCTCGATGAGCCGGCCCCGTGGGACTACTTGACCGAGAAGCCGCTCTTCTTCAGGTCGTCGATGGTGATGGACTGCATCGCGGCGACGGCGTCGGAGAACGCCTGTGCGGTCTTCGCCTCGGCCGCCTTCGCGAACTCGTCGTTGTACGCGCTGAAGGCGACGTTGACGTTCGGGCCGTAGGTGAACGGCGCGACGGTCTCGGAGGCCTTCGACGCGATGTCGTAGAAGTCGCTCTGCTGGCTGAAGAACTCGGGCGACGTCTTCAGGGCGTCGGCGGCGACCTTCGTCGCGGCCGGGTAGACCCCGGACACGTCGGCGAGCGCGGCGACGGCCTTCGGGTCGGTGTTCAACCAGGTGGCGAATTCGACCGCGGCTTCGGCGTGCTTCGACTGAGTCGTCACCGCGGTGGACGACCCACCCCAGTTGCCGTTGGAGGGCTTCGAGGCGTCCCACTGCGGCAGCTCGGCCGCGGTCCACTTGCCGGCCGTGTCGGGGGCGTTGCCGCCGAGGACGCCGGGTGCCCAGACGGAGGAGATCCAACCGACCTGCGAACCGTCGTTCAGCCCGGCGTTCCACTCGGGCGTGTACATCGGTCTGTTGTCGATCGCACCCTCCTCGACGAGTCCGCCCCAGTACGAGGCGACCTGCTCGGTCGGGCCGGCGTCGATGTCGACTCCCCAGCTGTCGCCGTCGATCGACCACCACGAAGCACCCGCCTGCTGCGCGAGTCCGGCGAACCAGCCGGCGTCGTTCGCGGAGAAGGTGCCGAGGTACTTCGTCGGGTCGGCCTGGTGGACGGCCCGGGCGACCTGTGCGTACTCGTCCCACGTCGTCGGCACGCTGAGGCCGAGGCTGTCGAGGATGTCGGTGCGGTAGTAGGCCATCATGGGGCCGGAGTCCTGCGGGACGGCGTAGACCGCATCGCCACCGAGCGTGACCGAGTTCCACACGCCGTCGGAGAAGTCGTCCTTGAGATCGGCTGCGCCCTGCTTCGAGATGTCGGCGAGCGCGTCGGACGCCACGAGCGTCGGGATCTTCTGGTACTCGGCCTGGATGAGGTCGGGAGCGCCACTGCCGGCCTTGATGGCCGTGAGCAGCTTGGTGATGGCGGGGTCGCCGCCGTCCTGCTTCTGCACGACCACCTGGATGTCGGGGTGGTCCTCGTTCCACAGCTCCACGACCTGCTCGAGGTTGGGCGCCCAGGCCCAGTAGGTGAGTTTGACGGGGCCGGACTCCGTGCCGCCCGAGGATGCCGAGCATCCGGAGAGCAGTAGAGCCGTCGTGGCGACCGTGGCGATGCCGATGTGGCGAAGCGTGCTGCGCATTCGTCCTCCTTGTCGAAAGCTGGGGCGCTCTGGTGCGGGGCAGCGACGTTTCGATGGAGAACGCCGTTGTACCTGTGAGCGGTTACAGTTATTCACAACCGTTTCACGTTGTCAACATCGAAAATCCTGCGAAACCTGTTGTCCGAGTCTGTGATAGAACTGGGAGCGCACACAGCCAGGCGATCGAATGGATCCGCTCTCGGCCCACTGAGTCACAGGAGACGCAGCATGACCATCGAGCTCGACCCGCTCACCGCACGGGCCACCTGGATCCCCGGCACCACCGGCCTCCGCTACGGCGGCGACTACAACCCCGAGCAATGGCCGCGGGAGACCTGGCTCGAGGACATCGCCCTCATGCAGGCGGCCGGTGTCGACCTCGTGAGCGTCGGGATCTTCTCCTGGGCGGTCCTCGAACCGCGCGAGGGCGAATACGACTTCAGCTTCCTCGACGACATCATCGGTCTGCTGCACGAGGCCGGCATCTCGGTCGACCTCGCGACGCCGACGACGGTGCCACCGGCCTGGTTCTGGAAGCGCCACCCCGAGGCTCACCCGGTCACCCGCGAGGGACTGCGGCTCGGCCACGGCTCACGCGGCATCGCGAGCCCCAGCTCCCCCGCCTACCGTCGCGCTGCAGCCGCGATCACCGAGCAGCTCGCCGCCCGCTACGGATCGCACCCGGCTGTCGTCCTCTGGCACGTGCACAACGAGTACGGCGCACCGATCAGCGAGGACTACTCCGACGGCTCGGTGCTCGCCTTCCGGACGTGGTTGCAGCGGCGTTACGGCTCGCTCGAGGCACTCAACGCCGCCTGGGGCACCCGCTTCTGGGGCCAGGACTACGGCGAGTGGGACGAGATCGACGCACCGCGCGTCTCGGCCTCCGTCGTCAACCAGACGCAGCGACTCGACTTCGCCCGCTACACCTCGGACATCCTGCTCGAGTGCTACGTCGCCGAGCGCGACATCATCAGGCGGTACGCACCGGAGACCCCGGTGACGACGAACTTCATGGCCACGAACTGCCGCTCGATCGACTACTGGGCCTGGAGCCGCGAGGTCGACATCGTCGCCAACGACTACTACCTCGTCGCGGAGCGGGAGGACAACCACATCCTGCTCGCGCTCGACTCGGACCTCACCCGCTCGCTCGCCGGCGGCGACCCGTGGATCCTCATGGAGCACTCCACCTCGGCGGTGAACTGGCAGCCGCGCAACATCGCGAAACGCGCAGGCGAACTCGCCCGCAACAGCGCCAGCCACCTGGCCCGCGGGGCCGACGCGATCCTCTACTTCCAGTTCCGCGCCTCGCGATACGGCGCGGAGAAGTTCCACTCGGCGATGCTCCCCCATGCCGGCACGGAGAGTCGCATCTGGCGTGAGGTCATGGCGCTCGGTCACGACCTCGGCAAACTGGACGAGCTGGTGGGCTCCCGGGTGCGCAGCGAGGTCGCGATCCTCTGGGACGTGCAGTCGTTCTGGGCCCAGGACCTCGAGTGGCGCCCGTCGGTCGAGCTCGACCATCGCGAGCGCGTCGAGGCCTATTACGCCGCCCTCTGGCGGGCTGGCGTCACCGTCGACTTCGTGCACCCGCACGACGACCTGAGCGGCTACCGCCTCGTCCTCGCCCCGTCGTTGTACCTGGCGGACCGCGAGACCTCCGAGAACCTCACCGCGTACGTCGAGGGCGGCGGCGCCTTCGTCGTGTCGTACTTCTCGGGCGTCGTCGACGAGCACGACGCCGTCTGGGAGGGTGGCGCGCCGGGAGCGTTCCGTCGCGTGCTGGGCCTCTCGGTCCCGGAGTTCCTGCCGTTGCACGAGGGCGAGACCGTCCAGCTGGACGACGGACGGACCGGCTCGAGCTGGAGCGACGACATCGTGCTCGAGGGAGCCGAGGTCGTGTCGGGCTACATCACCGGCCCAGCCGCCGGTCAGCCCGCGGTGACCCGCAACCGGTTCGGCGCCGGCACCGCCTGGTACGTCTCCACGAAGCTCGATGAGGCCGGACTGTCGGAGCTGCTGTCCGAAGCCTTGGAGCAGGCAGCCGTCGACGCGCCGCCGGTACCGCCGCTCGGGCTGGAGATCGTGACCCGCTGGGGCGAGGAGGCTTCGTTCACGATCGCGATCAACCATGGCGACGAGGATGCGCAGCTCACGACGACCGGTGCGGTCGAGCTCCTGACGGGCGAGCCGGTGGTCTCGGGTGCGGTGGTCATCCCGGCGGGTGCGTTCCGCGTGATCCGGACCCCGCTCGGCGGCTGAGCGAGGAGCGGGCTCGGGCGCCCGTCGACAGGCTCGGGGACCGGATTCCCGGTCACCAATCGCGCCCGTCGACAAGCTCAGGGACCGGGGTCCCGCTCACTGAGCCACACAACCGGTCACTGAGCCTGTCGAAGTGCGACCCCGCTCCACATCCAGACCGCTCGTCGAATCCGTCGGGCCCTCGTCACTGACCATCTCGAATGTCAGTGGTCCGTGGTGGACTGGAGTCATGACCGAGACCTCCACCACGCTCCCGCTGCGCGCGGTGGACGTCTTCGAAGAGCGCCTCGCGCAATTGTCCGACGAGTTCGCCGGCATCGCGCGCGAGCGTGCAGCACTCGACGCCCGGGAGGCTCGTCTCCTCGCGAGGTCGGCAGCCCTGGCCGACGCCATGGCGGACAGCCTCGTGTCGCACGACGAGACGCCCGCACAGCGGAAGGCGCTCATCCGTCGTTCCACCTGTGCAACGCTCGCCATGGCGACGCGTGCCTCCGAGCAGACCCTGCATCGAGCCACCGGCGATGCCGAGCGGCTCGTCGCCGATGCCCCGGCCGTCCTCCGTGCGCTGGAGGACGGTCGCATCTCGAGCCGGCACGCGCGGACCATCACCGACCAACTCCAAGACATCCCGGTGCACGGGCGAGCCGCGTTCCTCGAAACGGTCCTCTCCATCGCGGAGCAGTCCACCGTCGCACGACTGCAACACCAGGCCCGCACCCTCCGCGAGCGCCTGCACCCGGAGTCCATCACCGTGCGGGCGGCCAGGTCGGAGGCCGACCGTCGGGTGGAGATCGAGCCTGCAGCAGACGGCATGGCGTGGGTTCATCTGTTCACCACGGCGCCCGTCGCCGTCGCGATCGGAGAACGCCTCGACGCGCTCGTCGGTGCCGCCCACCTGACGGACGACGACCGCACCTGTCAACAGCTGCGCGCCGACGCGCTCGGCTCGCTCTGCATCAGCGGCACCACCTCGGCCGACCAGACCGACCCCGAGGGCCGGCGCTCACCGATCGCCCGGCCGGTGGAGGTGCTCGACGACATCCAGCCCACGGTGAACCTCACCGTGCCCGTGCTCAGCCTCCTGGGGCTGAGCGAGGCCCCGGCGACCCTCGACGGCTACGGCCCGATCGACCCCGAGACCGCGGCGCGGCTCGCGGTCAACGCCCCTCGATGACGAGGGTGCTCACGCACCCGGAGACGAGTGCGGTGGTCTCGGTCGGGCGGCAGCAGTACCGCGTGCCGGCAGATCTGCAGCGAGCGGTCCGCCTGCGCGACGTCACCTGTCGCGCACCGGGTTGCGGGAGACGGTCTCGGGCGTGCGATCTCGATCACTCCGTCGCCTGGGCCGACGGCGGCACCACGAGTGTCGGCAATCTGGCGTGCGTCTGCCGGCATCACCACCGACTGAAGCATCTGCCCGGGTGGTCGCTCGACCATCGACCCGATGGCGTCCTCGAGTGGACCACACCCGACGGCAAGCGACACCGCACGGAACCGGAATCAGTTCCGCCGTTCTGAGTGCCGGCCGCCGAACCGACCCCGGTCACTGAGCTTGTCGAAGTGCCCCGAACACTCGTCCACGCCTAGAACACGCATCCCCGCGGGCCCTTCGACACCTCGACAGGCTCAGTGCGGCGCAGCTCAGGGAACGGGCCCCCGGTCACCGAGCCTGTCGAGGTGCCGCGCGCCTACTTGTCGTTCTCGGCGAGCCAGGCGTAGGACTCGGCGACGCCGCCGAAGATCTCCTTGCTGTAGCCGTCGAACTCCACGACACGCGTCGCGTGCGGTGCGGCGGCGAGGATCGCCGGGATGTCGACCTGGCCCTGACCCGCGGGCTGCTGGTTCGCGAACGCCTGGGCGAGCGCGTCAGGCACGACGAGCGCGCTCTCGCTGCTCGGCAGCGCGGTGGCGATGTCACCGGAGATGATGCCGTCCTTGATGTGCAGGAACTGCACGCGGTCCCCGAGCGAACGGAGGAACGCCGGGGTGTCCGCTCCGCCGACCGTCGACCAGAAGGTGTCGATCTCGAGAACGACCTCGGGCGACAGCTGCTCGACGAAGAGCTCGAAGATCGGGCGCCCGTCGACGTGGGTCGAGAACTCCCAGTTGTGGTTGTGGTAACCGAACTTCAGGCCGGACGCCGCCGCCTGGACGGCGAGCTCGTTGACGCGCTCGGCGAGACGTGCGGCGTCGTCGGCGGTCTGCCAGCGGTCGGTGGGGATGAACGGGTCGATGACCGTCCCGATCCCGAGCCGCGACGCCGCGTCGAACGCGACCGCCGGGTCGGCGGCGTCGATGACGGGCGCGTGGCCGGACGGGGCCGTGACACCGGCGGCGGCGAAGGCGGCCTCGAACTCGGCCGCGCGCTCGACGAACGCATAGGGTTCGACCTTCGTGAAACCGATCTCGGCGATGCGGGCGACGGCGCCCTGCAGGTCCTCGGCGATGGCGTCGCGGACGGTGTACAGCTGCACGGACGGTGCGCTCATGGGTACTCCTTCGTAGCTTCGGGCGGGCACCGACGGGCGCTTCCCCACCTGTCTACACGGCACGGAACCGCTTCTGTCGACTCGTCGACAAAAGTACCCGAGGTGAGTCTACCGACTGAGACTGGACGCGCGAGTGGCCGGGCACTCATCGTCTGGAGATTCGACCGACCATCAGCGAGGGGGCACCATGGCAGACCTGGACCGGACGAGGCGGAGATCACCACGCCGCGCGATCGTCATCATGGGTGTCCTCGTTCTGATCGCCGTCGTCCTCTACGCGCTGACCCTGAACCCGAACGTGTTCACCCTGCTCGTCGTCTGCATCGTCATCGTGGTCGCGATCGAGGCGCTGACGAGCAGACCCGACCGGCCGTAGTCCGACTCGAGCCGGGACCGCTACTTCTCGGAGCGCTTGAGCGACTTCTTGACCGCACGCTCGGCGAGGACGGTCACGTAATCCTGGACCGGACGCTCGGCGAGCGCGCTGACCTCTTCGCGCACGAGCTCACCGATCCGAGCGGAATCGACCCCCGAGTACTTCTCGCTCAACTTCGCGGTGAGCTGACGGATGATCTCTTCGTGGTCGATCTCAGTTGCCATGGACCCAGTATCGACCCACAGTTGTTGCCTGGGCTGTGAACTTCGACGTCCGTCCGCCGCTGTTCTCCGGCCGGACACCTGACCGCCGCGCTCCGTTCACCCTCCCCGTCGGGTACCCGCCGAGGATATTCTGACCGTGATGTCGATCTCCGTGTTCGCCGTTCGACGTCAGAGTGAGGCGGGCGATCGGCGCCCCTGACGACTGGAGAAGACGATGTCGAGATACATGCTCATCATGCGCAACAGCGGGTCCGTCGAGAAACCCGAGGACATGGACTTCGAAGCGGTCATCAACGCGATGGGCGCCTACAACGAGTCGATGATCAACGCCGGCGTGATGGTCGGCGGCGACGGACTCACCGATGCCGCGCAGGGTGCCGTCGTCGAGTTCACGACCGAGGCGCCGATCGTCACCGACGGCCCCTACGGCGAACTCCACGAGCTCTTCAACGGGTTCTGGACCATCGACGTCGCCACGCGCGAGGAGGCCATCGAATGGGCGAGCCGCGCTCCGCTCGGCCCCGGTAACAAGATCGAGGTGCGCCGCGTGACCGACGAGACGGACTTCGCCGACCACGCAGACAACGAGTACCTCCAGAAGGAGAAGGAGTGGCGGGCGCAGGAAGGTGCGGCGAAGCCGGCGGTCGACCCGGCCTGAGCACGACCGGCGCGAGACGGACATGACCGGCGCCGGCAGGACCGGCACCGGCGCGGAGGACGACGACGAGGAGGCGCGCTCGGACCTCCTGACCGCCGCGCACCTCGCAGCGAACGACCGCGAGCGTGAGGTCCTGCTGCGGAAGGTCGCCGCACTACCGCAGTGAGGCTCGTCTGCTGCGGCGTCAGTGCGCGGACGGCACCTGCGCCGGACGATCGAAGCGCTGCCCCTCGGGCTTCGACGGCAGCAGCATGAGGACGAGGACGATGATGCTCCCGACCGACGGCACGAGGGTGAGGAAGTAGTAGGGGCCGGGGAACCCTGCATCGTGCAGGCGCCGCCAGGCGATCGCCAGACTCGGCACGATGAGCGCCACCCAGGCGACGAGCAGCAGCACGACGCCGGCGATGAGCAGGACGCGCACGCCGAACCCCATGGGCCCAGGGTCCGCGAAGTCGTATCCGCTCCCCGACAGGTCTCGCTCCTCTGCAGCGGCCGCTGCCGCGGAGACAGCGGTCATGATCGCGCCGACGGTGATCAGCAGCGTCGGGACGAGCATCAGGAGCGTCGTCAGCAGCGAACTCCACCAGTACTCACTGAGCGATGCACGACCCGAGAAGTTCGCGTACTGCTTGAAGAACCGCTTGGTCGCCTGACGGAACGTCGCCCCGTAGAGCGGCAGCGTCAGGTCGTCCGGCGAGCTGGCGCCCCGGGGCGGGGGCGCGACCCACTGCGGCTGGCCGTACGGCGCCTGGCCGTACGGCGCCTGGCCGTACGGCGCCTGGCCGTAGGGTGCCTGGCCATACGGCGGCTGGCCAGAAGGGACCTGAGGGTTCGGAGGATACGTCATGGCTGCTTCCGGATCGCTGGTCGACGAGACACCAGTATGACGCGCTTCGCCCTCACGCCCGGGCGATCGGGATCCAGACACGCATCGTGGACGGCCCGCGCTCGGCCCAGGAATGGTACGGCGCGATGCTCGCGGTGAACGTCTCGTCGGCTCCCGTCGCGACGAAGGCGTCGCCGTACGGCCAGGCGGTGTCGGCGAGACTCCGGGTGCGCAGCTCGATCGACAGCCGACCGTCCGCGTCCTCGACGGGGACGACACCCTCCCCCACCTCGATGCGGGCGATCGTCTCGTCACCGCCCGGGAGGTCCACCGACTCGACGCAGTAGACCTCGGGTCCGCGCTCGATCGCGACGCTGCCACGGATGGCGTCCACGCGAGGATCCGGCAGGGTGACCCTCGGACGGACGCTGAACGTCAGCTCCACGACGTCACCGGGGACGAAGGACCGCTCGACGTCGGCGTAACCAGGGGTGACGGCACGATCCACGGAGGCACCGTCGAAGGGTCGGACGGTCACCACCGCGTCATCAGCCCACGACGGCACGCGCAGCGAGACGGTCACCGGTCCGCTCGGCGCCTCCACGATGCGCACGGTGACGACGCCGGATCGCGGATAGTCCGTCGCGAGTTCCGCACGGAAGCGCCCTCCGTGCTCGCCGTCGATGACCGTGTCGATCGTCGCCGACGCGAACTGGTGGATCTGCACGCCGTGGTCGTCGCTCGTGGCGACGAACGCCGCCAGGCTCGCGAGCGTCCGAGCCACATTCGGTGGACAGCACGACACGTCGAACCACGGCGCACGCTCGGAGGACGACGCCCGCGGCGAAACCTCGTCGTCCGGACTCGACTCCCCCGGCGTGCGCTGGTGCAGGGTGTTGGCGTAGAAGAACGCGGTGCCGGCGGCCGACGGCGAGGTCGCGACGACGTTGTACAGGACGCGCTCGATGTGGTCGGCGTAGCGGACGTCGCGGTCTTCGAGCAGCAGCCGCCAACTGAACATGATCGATGCGATGCCCGCACAGGTCTCGGAGTACGCGCGGTCGGACGGCAGCTCGAAGTCCTCGCCGAACGCCTCGTCCTGGTGGTGCGATCCTTGGCCGCCGGTCAGGTAGGTGCGGCGCGCGATCGTCCGGCCCCACTGGCCGCGGAGCGCGTCGAGCAGGCCGTCGTCGCCGTGCTCGACCGCGATGTCGGTGGCACCGGCCGCGAGGTAGTTCGCGCGGACCGCATGGCCCCGCAACGCCTCCGCCTCGCGGATCGGCACGTCGTCCTGGAAGTACGCGCGGCCCCACTCGATGTCCTGGAGCACGCCGGTGCCGCGACGCTCGACGAACAGCGACGCGAGTTCGAGGTAGCGCGGCTCGCCCGTCACCCGTGACAGCTCTGCGAGCCCCACCTCGACCTCGGCGTGCCCGCACACGGACTGGATGCCGTCGGTGCCGAAGACCTCGCAGATGAGGTCCGCAGCCCGCGTCGCGATCCCGAGGAGCCCGTCGTCGGAGCCCGGGCTCGTCCGCTCCCGGGCGACGGCCGCCTGGAAGAGGTGGCCGAGGCAGTACAGCTCGTGCCCCCACTCGAGATCCGACCAGCGCTCACCCTGACCCGGGCGACCGAAGCGGGTGTTCACGTACCCGTCGGCCTCCTGCGCGGCGGCGACCCGGTCGACGATCGCGCGGAACCGCGACTCGAGCGCTTCATCACCGCCGAGCCGTCCGAGCTCCCACGCGACGGCCTCGAGGTACTTGTAGACCTCGGAGTCGGCGAACTCGCGTCCGCGGCGCCCCTCCGGAAGGGTCCCGGCGGCGGCGAGGTCGAAGTTGCGGAGCCACCCCTCCCGCTCGAGCCAGTGCTCGACGTGCGGCAGCGTCGCCGTGCCGTTGACCTGCTGGCGGTCGGCCCAGAAGCCGTCGGTGATGCGCACCTCGTCGAGGCCGAGCGGCGTGAGCGCGCCGGTGGTGGGGACGACCGGGGCTGCGACGGTCACCGACGTCGTTGGCGTCGTGGGCGTGGTGCTGGTGGTGGTGCTCATGGTTACCCCTTGAAGGCGCCGGACATGAAGCCGCGCACGTAGTGACGTTGGAGGATGAGGAAGAGGAGGATGCACGGCAGCGCGAGGACCACGACGCCGGCTTCGGTCGCGCCGTAGTCGACGACGCCCTGGACCTGGCCGCGCAGGTTCGAGACCGCGAGCGGCAGGGTCATCTTCGCCGAGTCGTTGATGAGGATGAGTGGCGCCATGAAGTCGTTCCACGCCGCGAGGAACGCGAACAGGCCGACCGTGATCAGCCCTGGCTTCACGGCCGGCACGAGGACCTTCCACAGCACGCTCCAGGACGTGCAGCCGTCGACCATCGCGGCCTCGTCGAGCTCCTTCGGGATCGACTCGAACGCGATCCGCATCATGAAGGTCGAGAACGGCAGCTGGAACATGGTGAGCACGAGCGCCACGCCGACGAGCGAGTTGGAGAGCCCGACCAGGTTGAGCAGCACGTAGAGCGGGATGAGCAGCGTCGCGTACGGGACCATCAGGATCGCGATGGTGGCGAGGAACAGGGCGTTCTTGCCTCGGAACTGGAACCTCGCGAACGCGTACCCGCCGAACAGCGAGATGACGAGCGTGAGGATCACGGTCAGCAACGAGACGAACACCGAGTTGCCGATGTACTGCAGGATGCCGTCCTGGTACCCGGCGAGGGTGATGTAGTTGCCGAGCCCCCACCCCTCGGTCTGGTTCGTACCGGCGAGCGGCGACACCGAACGGATGGCCGTCCAGACGAGCGGGTAGAGGAAGATCACGGCGAGCGCCGCGGTGAAGATCCAGAACGGCATCCGGATGGCGATACCGAAGACGTTCGTCGGCTTCCCGTCGCGTCCGCGGCCGCGCGTGCGCCCGTGACCACGGACGTCGGGCATCGTCGAGGTGACGGTGGCCGGTTCCTTTCGGGTGATGGTCATGCTCAGTCCTCGACCTTCTTGCTGAACGCGCGGATCTGCACGATGTTGATGACGATGAGCGCGGCGAGCACGATGACCGACAGCGCGCCGGCGACGCCGAGGTTGTTCGGGCCCTGGAACGCCACGTTGTAGATGAGCTGGACGATGGTGATCGTGCTGTTGTCGGGCCCGCCCTTGGTGAGGATGTAGAACTGCTCGAACGCGAGCAGCGAACCGGTGACGCACATCACCGTCGTGAGTGCGAGCGTCGGCTTCAGCAGCGGGACGGTGATGTCGCGGAAGGTCTGCCAGCGTGACGCGCCGTCGATGCGCGCCGCCTCGTAGACCTCCTCCGGGATGCCTTGCAGGCCCACGAGCATGAGCAGCATGTAGAACCCGGCGAAGCGCCAGACGATGAGGAACACCGTCGACCAGAGCGCCGCGTCCGGGGTCCCGAGGAAGGTGAAGCCCATGGCCTTCGTGAGGTCGGCGAAGGGCCCCGCGATCGGCGAATACAGCACGTAGAAGAGGAGCGACGCCGAGGCGAGGCCGAGGGCGCTCGGGATGAGGAACGCGGTGCGGAGGAAGCCCTTCCACCGGCTGGACTCCTGCACGAGGAGCGCGAGGCCGAGGCCGAGGCCGATGAGCAGGACCGTCGCGATGGCCGTGTACTTGAGTGTGAAGACCACCGAGTCGAGGAAGAACCGGTTGTCGATCGCCTTGGGGAAGTTCTCGGGGAGGTTCCACCCCTGGTTGCCACCGAGGAGCGGCCAGTCGGAGGCGGCCATCTGGAACACGAGACCGAGCGGGACGAGGAACAGGAGGATGACGAACACGGCGGTGGGGAGCGCGAACAACCAGCCGGTGCGGGCGTGCACGGCGCGACGCTTCCTGGCACCGACCGAGTCCGTCGGGCCTCGTCTGGCGAGGGTGGTACTCATGGGTGGACCTTTCAAGACGAGTGGATGCCGGTGCGCCGTCGCGGTGATGGATGCGGCGGCGCACCGGCGGATCGGACTACTGCGAGAGCACGTCCGTGATCGCGTCGTTGTCGGCGTCGACCGTGTCGGAGCCCTCGAGGACCGCGTTCCGCACGAGCGTCAGCCACGGGCTGGTCGGCGAGTTGAAGGCCTCCTGGAAGTTCAGCGAGTACGGGGTGTCGCCCTTCGAGGCGACCTCGTTGATCGTGACGAGGCGCGGGTCCTTGCTCGAGTACTCGTTCTCGGCGAGGTCGGAGCGGGAGACGACGTCGTTGTCCTTCGCGAGGACACCGACCTGCGCGTCCTCGGACATCAGCCAGCTGAGGAAGTTCCACGACTGTGCGGCCTTCTTGCTGTCCTTCGAGACGCCGATCCCGTCACCGCCGACGAAGGTCGAGTCGCCGCCCTTCGGGCCCGGGATGCCGGACACGCCCACGTCGAACGGGGTGGATGAGAGCAGCGTCGCCGGGTACGGCATGACGCCGACCTTGCCCTCGGTGAAGCCGGCGGTCCAGGTGGGTCCGGCCTCGTCCTTCGAGGACGGGAGCACGGCGCCCGACTTCCAGAGGTCGGCCCACGTGCTGTAGACCTCCTTGGCGCCGTCCTCGGCGAGGAGGGACTCGGTGCCCTCCTCGTTCATGACCTGCTCGCCGTCGGCCCACACACTGGGGAACCAGGTGAAGACGAGGCAACCGCCGCAGTTGAGGCCGGTCGCGGTGCCGTAGGTGTCGGGCTTGTTCAGAGCTTGGACGGCCTTCGCGTCCTCGGCGAACTCGGCCAGTGTGGTCGGGCCCTGCTCGGGGTCGAGCCCGGCTTCCTTGTAGAGCTCCTTGTTCCAGAACAGCATCGAGAGGTCGAGGACGAACGGCAGGACGTGCTCCTTGCCGTCCGCGGTGCCGGCGGCGAGGTGGCCCTGGTTGATCTCGTCCTTGAAGTCGAGCCCGTCGATGTTCGCGGTGAGGTCCTGGAAGAGGCCCTGTTCGACCCAGTTCGGGACGTACACGATGTCGGCGGCGAACAGGTCGGGGAGGCTGTCGGAGCCGGCCGCCGCACCGACCTTCGCGACGTAGTCGTCGTTCGGGACCACGGTGAGCTTCACCTGGTTCTCGTGCGAGGCGTTGTAGGCCTCGACGAGGAGCTTCGCCTGCTTCTCGAGTGGGGCGCGGGTCCAGAGCGTGAGCTCGGAGCCGTCGTCGACGCCCTCGGGCCCGGCGCTGGCGAGTGGGGAACTGCCACCGCCCCCGGAGGAACAGGCGGCGAGGCCGACGAGGAGGGCGCTGGCGGCCAACACCCCTCCGACCCGCTGCATCCGTCTGGTGTGCGTGCTGCGCATGGTGACTCCTCTGACTCATCGTTGAGCGGACCGGTCGGGCCCGGCGGTACATGGGAGGTTTTCGAAACTGTCGAAACGCCTTTCGGTAAAGCTAGCCTGGGATCGGTGTAGCGTCAAGAGCGAAGTCCGGTAACGTTTCGGAAACGAAGAGGGGGAGCAATGCCAGACAGTGATGTCGGTGCTTCGGCAACCGGTACCCCCGGCCGAGCGGCGACCTTGGGCGACGTCGCCCGGATCGCAGGCGTCTCGATGGCCACCGCTTCAAAGGCCATCAACGGACGGAGCGAGGTCGCCCCGAAGACCCGGCAGCGGGTGCTCGACGCCGCGAAGGAGGTCGCCTTCACCCCCAACGAACTCGCCCGGAGCCTGATCAACGGGCGCACCGGCACCGTCGGCCTCCTGACGAGCGACCTCGAGGGCCGCTTCGTCATCCCCATCCTCATGGGCGCCGAGGACGCGTTCGGCGCCGGGCAGGTGAACGTGTTCCTGTGCGACGCCCGCGGGGACGCCATCCGCGAGCAGCACCATCTGAACGCCCTCCTCACCCGGCGCGTCGACGGCATCATCGTCGTGGGTCGCACGACGGACCCACGCCCCTCACTCGGCCACAAACTGCCCGTCCCGGTCGTCTACGCCTACGCGCCGTCCGACGACCCGACCGACGTGTCGATCACCCCCGACAACCGCGACGGCGGGCGCCTCGCCGTCGAGCACCTGATCGCGTGCGGGCGTTCCCGCATCGCGATGATCACGGGTGAACCGCAGTACGCGGCGGCCAGGGACCGCGTGACGGGCGTGCAGAACGCCCTCGCCGCGGCGGGTCTGGACCTCGTCGGCACCCCGATGTTCTCGGAGTGGACCGAGCACTGGGGTCGGGATGCGGCGGCCATGCTCCTCGCCCAGCACCCCGAGATCGACGGCATCGTGGCCGGATCCGACCAGATCGCCCGCGGCGTGCTCGACACCGTCCGCGACCTCGGGCGGGACGTCCCGAACGACGTAGCCGTCGTCAGTTTCGACAACTGGGAGATCCTGGCCACCAACTCGCGGCCGGAGCTGTCGTCGATCGACGCGAACCTGCAACAGCTCGGCCGACTCGCCGCCACCCGCATCTTCGAGGCGATCGAGGGCACGGACGTCGCGCAGGGTGTCGAGTACCTGCCGGGCCGCCTCGTCCTCCGCGGTTCCACGATCCCGAGGCGCTGAGGTCCGGCCTGACCCCGATACTCGCCGCGCGGGTGATGCGACAGCCGTCGGACATCGCTACGGTCGAGCCATGGACACCTCAACCGTCGTCATGATCGCGGTCCTCGCCGTCGTCGCGGTCATCGTCGTCACGATCACCGTGCAGGCCGGACGACGTGCCGGCGGGTCGAAGCATCGCGGTGGTACGCCGTCGGACTCCGGCATGCCGTTCATCGTCGGCGGCGACGGTCACCACGGCGGTGGCCACCACGGCGGCTCCGACTCCGGCGGTTGGGACGGCGGCGGTGGTGGCGACTCCGGCGGCGGAGGAGACGGGGGCGGTGGGGGCGGCGGCGACTGAGGACCCGTTCACCCGCGGCAGCCTCTCTGCTCGGGTCGCTGCGATCGCGGTCTGCAGCGCGGTGGCGTCCATCCCGTGGCAGGTCAGGCTCCCGGAGAAGCAGACGCGGAGCCGGGACCGGCCCTAGCTACCCGCGAGGTCACCGAGGCGGACGCGCATCGCGCGGAGCACGTCGACGAGGAGCACGTCGTCGGGTCCGGCGAGCCACTGCTCGAGGGAGGCGTCGAAGAGTGCCGAACCGATGGACGCGGCGAGCGCCGCGTCGGCTGACGTGACACCACTCTCCACGAGGGCGTCGCGCATCGCGTCGGTGAGGACCGCCGACTTCAGCCGTTCCCGCTCGCGCAGCTGCGGTTCCGACCGGACGACGGCGCGGCGGGCGGCGATGTCGTCCCGCCAGCGCTGCAGCTCGCCGGCAGCCACGGTCTCGAGGCCGGACATCACGAGCGCGAGCGCGTCGAGTCCTGGTGGCGCCGCAGCGACCAGCCGTCCGACCACGGTCGGGAGCTCGCGCTCGCGGAGGAAGAGCACGTCGCGCTTGTCGGCGAAGTGACGGAAGAACGTGCGGGTGGTGAGCCCGGCGGCTTCGGCGATCTCCGGGACGGTCGTCGCCGTGAAGCCCCGCTCGGCGAACCGCGCCATCGCAGCGCTCTCGAGTCGGAGAGCGGCGTCGGGTGCCCAGCGTGCCATGCGATCAGGATAGCCGATGACACGTCGTGTCGTCAGGTGTAGAGTGATGGCACACCGTGTCATCATCGCCACGCCAATCCGCAACACCCTTGGAGATCTCATGCCGACGAACACCGCAGCCTGGCTGCCAGCACCCCGCGCAGACCTCGTCGTCGGTCCCGCTGCGATGCACGAACCCGGCCCGGGCGAACTCCTCATCCGGAACCGTGCGGTCGCGGTGAACCCGCTCGACGACGTCAAGCAGCAGACCGGGAACCTCATGTACCGGTGGCTGCCGGTACCCGCCGTGCTCGGTGAGGACGTCGCGGGCGAGGTCGTCGCCGTCGGGTCGAATGTCCGTCGCTTCGCGGTCGGCGACCGCGTCGTGGCGTACGCGGTCGGCATGGAGCGCGGTCGGCGCCATGACGCCGAGGGCGGGTTCCAGCAGTTCACCGTCGTGCGGGCGGACCTCGCCGCCCCGATCCCGGACGGTCTCCGAGACGAGGAGGCCGTCGTCCTGCCGCTCGGGATCTCCACGGCCGCGACCGCCCTCTTCCAACGAGACCACCTCGCGCTCCCCCACCCCTCGGAGCACCCCACCCCCACCGGGACCACCGTCGTCGTCTGGGGCGGCGCGACGAGCGTGGGGAGCAACGCCATCCAGCTCGCGGTCGCCTCCGGCCACCGGGTCGCGACCACGGCCTCGCCGCACAACCACGACCGGATGCGCGAGCTCGGTGCCGACCTCGTGTTCGACTACCGCAGCCCGACCGTCGTGGCGGATCTCGTCAGCGCCCTCCATGGCTCCTCGGTCGTCGGGGTCCTCGCCGTCGGGACCGGCTCCGCAGAACCAGCCCTCGCCGTCGCCACCGCCACCGGGGCACGCCGCGTCGCGCTCGCGAGCCCGTCGGTGTCGTTCGGGTCCCTGCCTCGTCGGGCCGGCCCGAGTCTGACGTTCATCCGCACCATGACCCGACTCGTGGCGGCCAACGTCGCCCTCCAGGTGCGTGCCCGTCGGGCGGGGATCTCGGCACGGTACGTGTGGGGCAGCTCGCTCATGACCAACGAGGTCGGGCCGATGCTGTGGGAGGACTACCTGCCTGGTGCGCTCGCCGCCGGACGACACCTCTGCGCGCCCGCTCCCGAGGTGGTCGGCGAAGGCCTCGAGGCGATCCAGCCGGCCCTCGACCGCCTCCACGGCGGCGTCTCAGCCCGCAAGCTCGTCGTGCGGTTGTGAGACGCGGGACCGTGCCGCTCGGCCCTCACACCTCCCAGACCGAGCGGTAGCTCCGCTCGGCGAGGAGCCCCGACAGCTCCGCGTGCACGGTCATCGTCTTGGCGAGCCGCTCGGCACGATCCGTTGTCAGCACGCCGGCCGCCTCCCAGTCCCGCTCCGACAGGTAGGCCGTGTAGGGGTTGATGACGCACTTGAAGTCCAGCATGAGCGACTGCCCGAGCGTGGCTGTCGCCATGTAGCTGTGCGGCAGGCCGGCGGCGCAGACGAAGGTCACGACCTTGTCGAACCAGGCGGCGACCCTGCCGTCCTCGCCGGTCGCGCCGGTCGCCTCGATGAGCGATTTCACCGTCGCGGCCGGTGCCCAGTTGTAGACCGGGAAGGCGAGGACGACGCCGTCGGCAGCCGTGATCAACGCATGCAGCCGACGGAACGCAGGGCTCTCGAAGACCCGGTCGTTGTCGAACGGCGGCAGTTCCATCTCGGCCAGATCGATGACGGACGAGTCATGACCTTGCTCGCGCAGGAGCTCGCTGCTCGCCGAAGCGAGGGTCCGGCTCCGACTCGCCGGATCGAGGCTGCAGGAGATCACAGGCAGGTTCAAGGAGGCCATCCCTCTACGCTAGCCCGGCAGCCCACACGGCGAACGTGGCGGGTGTGCGAGGGTGGAACATGCTCTCGCCGCAGTCACTCAGTGAAGCCGACCGCCGTCTCGTCGCCTCGTGGGCCGCCGATTGCGCCGAGCGGGTCCTGCCGCTGTTCGAAGCGGAGGCACCGGACGACGATCGCCCACGTGACGCGATCGCCCGCGCCCGCGCGTTCGCAGCCGGCGACCTCGACACCGCCGGGGAGATCCGCCGACGCTTCGTCGCCAACCGGGCCTCGCAGGCGGTGTCCTCACCCGCCGCCAAGGCCGCCGCGTGGTCGGCCGGGCAGGCCGCGGGTGTCGCGCACATGGGAGCCCACGCGCTCGGCGCCGCCGCCTACGCGGTGAAGGCCGCCGAGCTGCATCAGGCCGGAGCCGGCGCCGCCGAGATCGCCTGGCAGCTCGACCACGTGAGTGCCCCGGTCCGGTCGGCGCTCCGCCTCCTGCCGGCACTCGGCACGGACTCCTCGGGTCCACTCGGCACCGGGCTGCTGGCCTCGGGGGTGCTCGGCGACAACATCCGTGCCATCCAGAGCGGCTTGCGCCGACGCCCCCGCCGCCCGGATGTCACGACGCTCGAGCTGGTCGGAGGCCCCGAGCCGGTCCGGGTCGAGCTGCACGACGCCGACCCGGGGTGGCCCGAACGGTACCGTGAGCACCAGCAGCGGATCATCGAGGCCCTTGGAACGAGCGCGGGCGGGACCAGTGCCGTCGTGATCGAGCACATCGGCTCGACCTCGGTGCCCGGACTCGCGGCGAAGCCGATCGTGGACATCGTGGTCGCCGTGGAGGACATCGCGGCCGAGGAGGACTACCTCGACCCCCTGCTGGCCGCCGGCTACGTGCTGCGCGTCCGTGAGCCCCGCCATCGGATGGTGCGGACGCCGGAGCGCGACGTCCACGTGCACCTCTACGAGCAGGGCGCGCCGGAGATCGACGAGTACCTCCTCCTCCGCGACCATCTGCGGTCCGACGCCGACGACCGCGCGCTGTACGAGCGCACCAAGCGGGAGCTGCTCGGGAGGCCCTGGGACGACATGAACGACTACGCCGATGCGAAGACCGAGGTCATCCTCGCGATCAAGGCGCGGGCGAGGGCAGCGCGGAGCCGCTGACTCGCCCGAATCTGCACGAATTCGGCACCGTTTCGGACCATTCCGGGCGACTCAGGGACGGGCGGTCGCACGCACCGGCGGGATGACGACCCCCGTCAGGACCGCCGCCGTCTTGACGCCGACGCAGAGGCTGATGAAGACCGTCAGCGCCGCCGTGACCGCTGAGCCCTCGAGCGTCGCGAGCGACACGAGTCCCACGGTGCCCGGCACGAGCATGAGGAGGGCCGGCTGGAACGTGACGTTGGACGGCACCGCCGCCGAGTACCGCTCGACGATGCGAGCGACGACGAACACGAGCCCGGCGGTCAGCCCCGTCGCGACCGCGTTCCCCACGAGCGGGGCGAACAGGACGATGCCCGCGTAGGTCAGCGCCATCACGCAGATGGTCAGCAGCGTCAGGGAGCGGCCCGAGCCGAACGCGATCCCGATCCCGGCCGCGAGCATCACGACGCCGATCCACGTGAACCACAGCGGCGGGACCGACTCCCACCCGACCAGGTCCGAGCTCCCACGGACGACCTGACCGACGAGCGCCGTCGATTCGGGGTCGATCGACAGGCCGGTGAGCAGCGCCCCGGCCGAGATCCCGGCCGCCATGAATGCCAGCACGATGAGCCCGTACATCAGGCGCGCCGAGCCCGTCACGATGTCCGTCGCCGTCAACTCCAGCAGGGCGTTGGTGATGAGCGCACCGGGTACGAGGATCGCGATCGGCGCGCAGACGGCGAACAGCGGCACGGGGCCGAGATCCATCGCCGATGCGAGCGTCCCGACGAGCGTCGTCGACACGAACGCCGTCACGAACGGGGCGATCGCGACGGCTCCCCGCCACCGCGCCAGCAGGGTGATGACCAGGCCGACGAAGGCGCCGACGAGCATCGATGCGACGATCGCCCACCATGGGCAGCGGAACAGCAGCGCGAGCCCTCCCGCGAGCAGCAGGTTCCCGACCACCCAGTGCATCGACGCATGCGGGCGCGGCGTCTCCCGAATCGACTGGATGCGGGCCGGCAGGTCACCGACCGGCCAGTGTCCGAGCTCGAGCTCGCGCATGAGCCGGTTCGCCCGCGCCGCGCCGCGGAACGACAGCTCGCCGTGGGTGTTGCCAGCCGCGAGCACCGCACCGGTGCGCACGTCGTTCACGATGATGAGCTGCGGCAGCACCGAGAAGGCCAGACCCTCGTCGCCCGATGCGACCGTGGCGCGCTCCAGGGAGTCCCGGACGTCGGTGACGGAGGTACCGGCGTCGAGGAGGAGGCAGCCGAGCGCGCTGTAGGCGTGCGCAGCCGTCCTGCGGTGCTCATCGGTCGCGGCGTCGTCACTCATCCCGCCAACGGTACGCGAGATTCCAGGGACGCCTGGGGCCGCCGCGGACCTCAGCGGCGGTTGCGGAGCGCGACGGCTCCGGCCACACCGAAGTACAGGCCGGCGAGGATCGGGACGATGACGATCCACCAGAAATGGAAGCCGTACTCGCCGTGGGCGTTCGCGACGGCGACCGGGATGAGTGCCACCCCGAGTACGACTCCGACGATGCCGATGCCGAGCGCGAGTCGGGGTCTTCCCGGGGTGAACGAGGCCATGGGGACACGCTAGACCTGCGGGGCTCGCGGAGCCCGGGGGATATCCCCTTTCCCTCGCGCGACGCAAGCGCTTGTGCGGCCGCCGTCACGCTGGCATCGTCGCTCACACGCCGCTCGCGCGCGGCGTGGAGCGCCGAGGAGGCAGCATGGCAGACGTACGAGTGGGCGACCGCGTGTCGTGGGGCACCTCGCAGGGGCGGACGCAGGGGAAGGTCGTCGAGCGGAAGACCGCGGACTTCCAGTTCGACGGCCAGCACTTCACGGCGTCGAAGGACGAGCCCGCGTTCATCGTGGAGTCCGAGAAGACCGGCGCGAAGGCCGCCCACAAGGGCTCCGCGCTGCGCGTCCTGAAATCCTGAGGCCCTGACCGCGGTCGTCGGATGTCGGGGCGTACGCGGCGCACCCCGGCTGGGCGTAGCGTTGGCGCATGACCGTCGTGATCGCCTTCCTGGCCAACGTCATCGTCGCCATCGCCAAGTCCATCGTCGCCGCGCTCACCGGGTCGGCGTCGATGCTGGCCGAGGCCGCGCACTCGTGGGCCGACGCGGGGAACGAGATCTTCCTCCTCATCGCCGACAAACGGGCCGACAAGCGACGCGACGCCGCACATCCGCTCGGCTACGGCCGTGACGCGTACATCTTCTCGCTGTTCGCCGCCTTCGGGATCTTCACCGTCGGCGCGGTCGTCTCGATCCAGCACGGTATCCAGAGCCTCACCGCACCGGAGGCGATGGAGGACTACGCCCTCAGCTACCTCGTGCTGGGCGTCGCCTTCCTCCTGGAGGGCTTCTCCTTCACCCAGTCGATCCTCGAGGGCCGGCGCACGGCGAGGAAGTACGGCCGCGGCTTCTTCGACTACATCGTGAACGGCTCCAACACGACGCTCCGCTCGGTGTTCTTCGAGGACTCGGCAGCACTGCTCGGCCTCATCATCGCGGGTACCGGCATCGGCCTCCACCAGGTGACCGGCGACCCGGTGTGGGATGCGATCGGCTCGATCGCGATCGGTGTCCTGCTCGGCGGGGTCGCGCTGCTGCTCATCAACCGCAACCGGCGCTATCTCCTCGGAGCCTCACCGAGCCCCGCGTACCGCGCACAGACCGTCACCGCGCTCCTGTCACACCCGGAGATCGAACGGGTCACGGCGCTGTACCTCGAGTTCAGCGGGCCGGAACGCCTCTTCCTCGTCGCGTCGGTCGACCTCGTCGGTGACGACCGTGAGAACGACGTCGCGCGCCAGCTCCGCCGTCTCGAGGGTGACCTCGAGCAGGACGACCTCATCGGCAAGGCCGTGCTCACGCTCTCGGTGAGCGACGAGCCGTCGATCACCGTCTGAGCGCGACGCCGAACCGAGGACTCAGGCGCCGAACAGCCGCTTCGACGCGACCGCAGCGCCCTCGACGAGCGCACCGAGCTTCGCCCACGCGACGTCGGTCGCGACGAACTCGTAACTCGCGAAGGTGGAGAGCCCGCAGTCGGTGCCCGCGATGACGCGCGTCGGATCACCGACCGCTTCGGCGACCTCCACGATGCGGTTCGCGATGACCTGCGGGTGCTCCAGGTAGTTGGTGGTCACGTCGACGACCCCCGGGATGAGGAGCGCGCCCTCGGGGAGCGGATGCTCGCGGAACGCCGGCGCCTCATGCTGGTGCCGCGGGTTGCCGAGCGGGATGCTGAACGCACCGACCCGTGCCCGGTATAGGTGCGGGAGGAGCACGTCGACCGGGACGTCGTCCTGGTGTGGGCCCTGCCAGTTGCCCCAGCAGACGTGGAGCCGGACCTGCTCGCGGGGGATGTTCCGGATGGCGTGGTTGAGCGCGTCGACGTGCAGGTCCACGGCCGCGAGGAACTCCTCGAGCGTCGCGTCACCGAACTGGATGACCCGCTCCATGGCGAGGTCCGGGGCGTCGAGCTGCAGGACGTGACCTCGGGCGACGATCGCCTCGTACTCGATCCGCAGTTGCTCGGCGAGCGCGAACACGTAGGCGCGGTCGTCGCCGTAGAAGGGGTTCGCGGCATCGAGCAGCAGCGTGGTCGACACGATTCCGGGCGTCGCCGCCGAGAAGAAGGTGCCGGCAGGTGTGCGTCCCTGGTCCGCCTGCACGGCGAGCTCCCGCTCGAAGCCGTCCAGATCGGCGGTGATGCCGGCGAGCGTGGGGTCGTACACGAGCTGCCCCTGAGCCATCGGCGGATCCCACACCCGCGCGACGTCCGCACCCTCGACGATCTGCTTCGCCTGGAACGCCGCATAGTCCGGGAATCGCACGGAGTCGAGCGTCGGCTTGCGGTGTCCTGCACCGCCGAACCCCTCGATGCGTTCGAGGACGTAGGTCGAGAACCCGACGCGAGGGACCTCGCCGTCGTTGATGAGATCGAGACCGGTGGCGAGCTGCGCGGCGACCGTCGAGGCCACCGCATCTGCCGTGACCTCCTCCAGCTCGGCCACGTCGAACGGCCGCCGCTGGTCGCGCGCCACGAGCAACCGGGTCAACTCGGGCGTGCGCGGCAGGCTCCCGGCGTGCGTGGTCAGGATGCGGTCGGTCATGCGTGAGCTCCTCGGTGCGTGGCGCAGGTCGATGTGGACGGCACGCTCACGCCATGCAGGGAGCCCACTCCTGGTTGGAGAGTTCCCGCTGCTCGTTCTCGGTCTGCAAGAGCCAACCGGTCTTCGTCGCGCCTCGGTACTGTCCGCTCACGAGGTCGGCGCACCAGGACCGACCGTCGAAGGCCCACCGGACGAAACTCGCCTCACTCCCCTTGCGCAGGAGCGGGCGTTCGCGTTCTACCTGACTCATGTGTTCCATCTCGACGGTGGCTGACATATCTTCCAACCGTATCGAGGAATGCAGTCGGTGAACAGACTGCGCACGCTCCTTGCGTTTCACGGCCACTTGCCCGAAAATACCCGGTCGCGCCCGGAAGTGGCGTCCTTCGAGATGCTCGGAGAGCGAGCGCAACGATCGTTCAGCCCACGAACACGCGGAGCGCCTCGTCGCTGAGCGCCCGGTCGGCGAACACGAGGCGCACGGCATCGGGATCCGGGTTGCCCGCGTCGGGGCCACGCCAGACGACCTCCAACCCCGCGCGTTCGGCAGCCCGTCGTGATCCCTCGTTGTGCTCCAGGAGGAACGCCACCACGGGCAGATCCGGTGCCGACGCCGATGCCGCGGCTCGCGCGGCCGCGATGAGCTCCTGTGCGTACCCGCGCCCCCAGGCCGCGGGCGCCAGACGGTAGTAGAGGTTCCAGGCGAGCCCTCCCCGCAGGCTCGGGCCACCGATGCCGACCAGGGCACCCGTCGTGGTGTCGCGCGCCACCCACACGTCGAGGCCGTTCGCCTCCCAGCCGGCCTGGTACCGCTCGATCAGGTCGCGGGTCTCGGCGAGCGCCGTGTGTCGGGCGGACGGCAGGTGCGTCCAGACCGCGGGGTCGGCATGGAGCTCGTGGAGCTCCGGCAGGTCGCGCTCGGTGGGGCGGGCGAGCGTCAGTCGTTCCGTCAGGGTCGGCGGCGTCGCGTCGGTCATGCCTTCCATTCTGCGGTCTGGTCGACGGCTGCCCCACTCGATACCCTGAGCCCATGGCTGCGAAGAACGAACCGATCTCGGCGCGCGCGTGCGCGATCCTCAGTATCGCCATCGCCGCGTTCTCCATCTACCTCGTCGCCGCGACGGCGAGAGACGGCGGTTCATGGACGTTCTCGGTGCTCGCCTGCTTCGTGCCGCTGCTGTTCGCCGCCCAGGGCATCAGGATGAGTCGCCAACCCGGAGCGCCCTGGCCCACCTTCAGCCTCATCGGGTCGATCGTCGGCGGAGCACTCGGACTCGTGTCGTTCGCCGCGTTCGCCTGGTTGCTCGTGCACTCCTGAGTGCAGCGACGCAGCGCGGCGTCGCCGCGTAGAGTCGTCCCCAGCGCCGACGGAGGAGGGCTATGCGACTGCACGTCGAGGAACACGGTCACGGACCGGTCCGGATCGCCCTCATCCACGGGTTCCTGGCCGACGGGGCCGCCTGGACCGACGTCGTCGCAGCGTCCGACCCGGAGCGGTACACGTTCCTGCTCGTCGACCTGCGCGGTCACGGCTCCAGCCCACGCGCCGATCGCACCCGGGGTGAGCGGTACGACATCGCCTCGCTGGCGGCCGACCTCGTCGAGACGTTGCCGACCGGCCTCGACGCGATCGTCGGCCATTCCCTCGGCGGGCGGCTCGTCATCGACATCGTCGGCCCCCTCCGCCCGGCGCACGCGATCTATCTCGATCCCGGGTTCGGCCTGAAACTGCCGGGCCGAGGCCTCGGCGCACGACTGTTCTGGAGCATCCCCGGGCTGCCGCGGCTCTTGGCCTGGCTGTACGACCGCACGGATCCCGCGACGGGTCCCGCGAACGTCGCGCTCGCCGAGGCCGCCCATGCCGCGTGGGACCGCTCGATGGTCGCGGAGGTGCTGCAGGACGTCGCAGCGAGTCCGGTGACCCCGGCGGCGCCGACCGTCCCCTCGACGCTGGTGTTGTCGGACGACGCGAAGCTCGTCCTTCCGAGCAGCCACGTCCCTCGCTACGAACAGCTGGGCTGGACCGTCACGCGGTTCCCGGGGATCCGCCACGACATGGCGGCGCTCGACGGGGCACGGACCTTCGAGGTGATCCAGGCCTCGCTCTGAGCGCCAGCGGACAGGAGCACTTGTGCAGAGTGCCGGTTCGAGGATCGAATTCCTGCATCATGCACATTCTGCTGCGGGCGGCCCGTCAGTAACGTTGCCGCCACCCGCACCGCTCCCTCCCCCACTTCTGGAGACCAGCATGGCTCGCATGGCACACGCAGACGACTTCGCCCTGTCCCGCGTCCGTCCCGACGCACAGAAGCCCTGGTTCGGCATCGCCGTCCAGCGCTTCGGACAGGTGTCGGCCCTGTCCCAGTTCCTCCTCGGCGCCACCCTCGGCTACAGCATGACCTTCGGTGAGGCGTTCCTCGCCCTGCTCCTCGGCTCGATCATCCTCGAGGTGATCATGTGCATCGTCGGCATCATCGGCCAGAAGGAGGGCCTCAACACCGCCCTCCTCGCCCGCTGGACCGGCTTCGGAGAGGTCGGGGCCTCCCTCGTCGGACTCGCGATCGGCATCAGCCTCATCGGCTGGTTCGGCATCCAGAGCGCGATCTCCGCCGAATCGCTCGACGCCCTTCTCCCCGGCTTCATGCCGGTCTGGGCCTGGAGCCTCATCTTCGGCCTCGCCGTCACCGCCATCGTCGCCTACGGGTTCAAGGGCATGCAGTGGCTCGCGAACATCACCGTCCCGCTGTTCCTCATCCTCGTCGGCTGGTCGATCATCAGCGAACTCACCCAGCACGACTTCATGGAACTCGTCACCGGCCCGGCACCCGGCCCCACCATGAGCGTCTGGGCCGGCACCGGCATCGTCGCGGGCGGCCTCATCGTCGGCGCCATCATCACCGCCGACATGACCCGCTTCAACCGGTCCCGCGCCGACGTCATCAAGCAGACCGTCGTCGGCGTCTCGCTCGGTGAGTTCGTCATCGGCCTCTCGGGCGTCCTGCTCGCCCACGCCGCCGCCTCTGGCAACGTCGTCGCGATCGTGACGTCCTCGGTCGGCCTCATCGGCCTCATCATCGTCATCACCGGGACGCTCAAGATCAACGACTGGAACCTGTACTCGTCGACGCTCGGCCTGGTCAACTTCATCTCGACCGCGTTCGGCAAGAACCTCAACCGCGTGACCACCACCATCGTGCTCGGTGTGGTCGGCTCCATCCTCGCGGCGGTCGGCATCCTCGGGCAGTTCTCCGGCTTCCTCATCATCCTCGGCGTCGCCTTCCCGCCCATCGCCGGCATCATGGTCGCCGAGTACTTCATCGTGAAGCGCTGGCGCGGCGAGCTCGACGAGACGCGCGCCTCGGGCCGCCTCCCCACGACCGCCCCGCGCATCGTCCCGGCGACCATCATCATCTGGGCCGTGTCCGCGATCACCGGCTACTTCGTCACCTGGGGCATCCCCGCCGTCCTGTCGCTCATCCTCTCGATGGTGCTGTACATCGCCGCCGGCAAGCTCGGCCTGGTCCGAGGTGTCGGCGTCGCCCACACCTCGCAGATCGAGGCGGATGTGACGACGGACAGCCCCGCCACCGCCTCGAGCTGACCCGGGGGACGCCCGTTCCACCCCGTCAGACCGTTCCACCGCACACCGCTCCACCGCACCAACAGAAAGCGAACCCCTCATATGCACATCGGTATCGATGTCGGCGGCACCAACACCGACGCCGTGCTCATGGACGGCACCACCACCCTGGCGGCCGTCAAGCACGCGACCACCCCGGACGTGACCGACGGGATCGTCCAGGCGATCGGCGAACTGCGGAGCGGCCACCACTTCGACGGTGATCAGATCACCGCGGTGATGATCGGCACGACGCACTTCATCAACGCCCTCGTGCAGGCCAAGCGGCTCGCACCCACCGCGGCACTGCGGCTCGGGCTCCCGGCGACCCGCGCGTTGCCGCCCCTCGTGGACTGGCCGGCCGAGCTCGTCGAGGCGATCAGTGCACGCAGCTACCTCGCGCACGGCGGCTACGAGTTCGACGGACGCCCCATCTCGCCGATCGACCCCGACGAGCTGCGGGCACACGCCGAGGACATGCGTGCGAACGGCATCCGCTCCGTCGCGATCTCCTCCGTCTTCAGCCCCGTCAACCACGACCTCGAGGTCGAGGCGGCGCGGATCGTCGGCGAGGTCCTCGGCCCGGACGTCGCCATCTCGCTCTCGCACGAGATCGGGCGCATCGGCCTCCTGGAACGCGAGAACGCGACGATCATCAACGCAGCCCTGCGCGAGCTCGCCTCGGAGATCGTCGATGGGCTCACCGCCGCCGTCCGGAAGCAGGGCATCGAGGCGCCCATCTTCCTCAGCCAGAACGACGGCACGCTCATGGACGAGGACTACGTGCGCCTCTACCCGGTCGCGACCTTCGCCTCAGGCCCCACCAACTCGATGCGCGGGGCGGCACTGACGAGCGGACTCGCGACCTGCGCGGTCGTCGACATCGGCGGCACCACGGCGGACATCGGGCTGCTCATCAACGGCTTCCCTCGCGAGACGGCGAACGAGGTCAAGGTCGCCGGCATCCGCACCAACTTCCGCATGCCCGACGTCCTGTCCATCGGGATCGGCGGCGGCAGCATCGTCGACGAGGAGACCGCCGAGGTCGGGCCGGCGTCCGTCGGGTACAAGCTCATGACCGAGGCCCTCGTCTTCGGCGGCAGCACCCTCACGGCGACGGACATCGCCGTGGCCGCCGGTCGCGCGTCGATCGGTGACGCGTCGAAGGTCGCGCACCTCGACCCGGCCTTCGTGGAGCGCGTCCTCGAGCGGATCGGCGAACGCATCGCCGAGGCCGTCGACCGCATGCGGACCTCCCCAGAGCCGATCCCCGTGGTGGCGGTCGGCGGCGGGTCGATCCTGCTCTCCGACGAACTCCCCATCTTCGGCGCCGTCCACCGGCCCGACAACTACGCCGTGGCCAATGCCATCGGTGCTTCCATCGCGCAGGTCGGGGGCGAGATCGACAAGGTCTACGCCATCGAACCCGGCCGGCGTGAGGAGGCGATCGCCGAGGTCCGTGCCGAGGCGATCGACAAGGCGATCGCGGCCGGCGCCTCCCCCGCGTCGGTCGCGATCGTCGACTTCGACGAGGTCCCGATCCCCTATCTCCCGGGGAACGCCACGCGCATCCGGGTGAAGGCCGTCGGCGACCTCGACATGGGAGGCCTCCGATGAGTTGGACCATCTCGGCCGAGCTCATCCCCGGCCTCGCCCGTGGCGCGGCCGTCCTCGGGACCGGCGGCGGCGGCGACCCGTACATCGGCGCGCTCCTCGCCGCGCAGGCGCTCCGCGAGCACGGCGACGTCACCGTCGTCACCCTCGACGAGGTCCCCGACGACGCGCTCGTCCTCACCGTCGCGATGATGGGCGCCCCGACCGTCATGGTCGAGAAGCTGCCGAGCCTCACCGAGGTCGTCGCACCGGTCCACGCCCTCAGCGCGTCCCTCGGTCGCCCGGTCACGCACATCGCGTGCGCCGAGGTCGGCGGCGTGAACTCGACCATCCCGATCGCCGCGGCCGCAGCGCTCGGACTCCCCCTCATCGACGCCGACGGGATGGGGCGGGCCTTCCCCGAGCTGCAGATGGTGCTCCCGACCCTGTACGGGATCGACGCCTCCCCGCTCGCGTTCAGCGACGAGAAGGGGAACACGGGCGTCCTCACGACCGTCGACAACAGCTGGACGGAACGCATCGCCCGCGTCGCCTGTGTCGAGATGGGCTGCTCGGTCATGATCTCCGGCTTCCCGATGTCCGGTGCGCAGGCGCGCGAGGCGCTCGTAGCCGATTCGCTGTCGCTGTGCCGCGAGATCGGCGACGGCATCGAAGCGGCCCGAGCCGAGAAGGCCGACCCTGTGGATCGGACCGTGCGGCTGCTCGGCGGTCGCGAGCTGTTCTCCGGCAAGGTCGTCGACGTCGAGCGCGCGACCACCACCGGGTTCGCCCGCGGTCGAGCCCGCATCGACGGCGTCGACGCGAGCCTGGAACTGTCGTTCCAGAACGAGCACCTCATGGCGGCACTCGACGGCGTCACCCTCGTGACGACGCCCGACCTCATCATGGTGCTCGAGCACGATTCCGGCGAGCCCATCACCACCGAGGGGCTCCGCTACGGGCAGCGCGTCCGCGTGATCTCGGCACCGAGTGACGACCGCTGGCACAGCCCCGAGGCGCTCGCGATGGTCGGGCCGGGGTACTTCGGGTACGAGGTGCCGTCGCACCGCTTCGACGGCACAGCCGAGACGCCTGCGCCTGACTCGCCGGAGGTCGCCGCATGAGCTGGACGCTGACCGCGGACGACCTGCCCGACCTCGCCCGAGGCGCCACCCTCCTCGGGACCGGCGGCGGAGGCGACCCGTACATCGGCATGATGCTCGTGAAACAGGTGCTCGGCGACCGCTCCATCACGATCCTCGACCCCGACGAGCTCGCCGACGACCTCTTCGTCATCCCCACCGCGCAGATGGGCGCTCCGACGGTCATGGTCGAGAAGATCCCGGCCGGCTTCGAACCGACCCTCGCCCTACGGACGCTCGAGGAGCACCTCGGGCGCACCGCCGACGCGACCATGCCGATCGAGTGCGGTGGCATCAACTCGATGATCCCGCTCATCGTGGCCGCCGAGACCGGGCTGCCGGTCGTCGACGCCGACGGCATGGGCCGGGCCTTCCCGGAGCTCTCCATGGAGACCTTCGCGGTCTACGGCGTGCACGGTTCGCCGCTCGCCATCGCCGGGGAACGCGGCGAGCGCGTGATCATCGACACCGGCGACGACGACCGGCAGATGGAGTGGTTGGCGCGCGGCATCGCGATCCGCCTCGGCGGCGTCGCCCACATCGCCGAGTACGCGATGAGCGGGGCGGACGTGCGCCGCACCGCGGTACCGCGGACGATCTCGATGGCGCTGGCCCTCGGCCGGGCGATCCGGATCGCCCGCGAGGAACACCGTTCGCCGTTCGCCGCCATCGCCGACACCCTGTCCACGACGCTCTACTCCCACGTCCGGGAGCTGTTCGTCGGGAAGGTGGCCGACGTCGAGCGCCGCACCACCGAGGGCTTCGCCAAGGGCACGGCCGTCATCTGGTCGGCCGACCCGTCGAGCTCCGAACGCCTCGAGATCTCGTTCCAGAACGAGAACCTCATCGCCCGATGGAACGGCGAGGTCGTCGCGATCGTGCCGGACCTCATCTGCATCGTCGACCACGAGACCGCCGAGCCGATCACCACGGAGGGCCTCCGCTACGGCCAACGCGTGCGGGTCCTCGGGATCTCGACGCCGGCACTCATGCGCACGCCGGACGCACTGCGCGCGTTCGGGCCGAGCGCGTTCGGGCTCACGGAGCCGTTCGTCCCGGTCGAGGGCGAGGCGGCGGCTGCGGAAGCCGCGGATACGTTCGCCGCGGGTCAGGCGGTCCGAGCCTAGGCTGAGGGCATGCCGACCCTCCTCGAGCGCGATCGCCTCCCCGCCCTGGCGACGGGGTTCGCGATCCTGGGCTCGGGAGGTGGCGGCGCGACGACGATGCTCGAGCTGGCGCTCCGCGACGAGCGCGCCTGGCCGTTCGACCTCCACAGCGTCGACGACCTCGACCCGGAGACCCCGTGTCTCGCCGTCGGCTTCGTCGGTTCCACGATGCTGCTCAGCGAGCGCCTCCCCGGCACGGATCCGTTCGGGCGGCTGATCGGAGCTGCGGAACGCTGGCTCGGACACCGTATCCCGGCCATCTGCTCGCTGGAGGGTGGCGGCGTCAACGGACTCACCCCCTTCGCGTTCGCCGCGGGGCGGACCATCGTCGACGCTGACCTGACCGGACGTGCCGTCCCCTCGCTCGACCAGATGTCGATCCTCGTGGACGAGGTCCCGGGCATCGTCGTCACCTGCGACACCGGTGCCGGCGGGGTCGCCCTCGTCGAGACCGAGCGGGCCCTCGACATCGAACGCGTCGTCCGCGCGGCGATCGTGCAGGCCGGTGGGAGCGGCGGCATGGTGTTCGCGGGCTTCACGGTCGGCGACCTCCGAGCGCACGCCATCGTCGGGAACGCCGCCCGGGCACTCGAGCTGGGCGGAGCGTTCCTCGCGCGGATCGACGGCCCGCTGACCGCACTGGCCGAGTCGCTGGGTGGACGGCTCCTCGCGGAGGGTCGGGTCAGCAGCATCGAGCCGGACTCACGGGACCCGCACGTCCTCACCTTCGGGATTGACGGGAGCAGTGGCGCGCTGCACCGCCTCGTCGCCCGCTCCGAGACGCTCGCGTTCATGACGGACGGACGACTCGAAGCCGCCGCGCCGGACCTCATCGTCGTGGTCGACGCGGTCTCCCGGGACATCCTCGAGGTCACGGCGTTCTCGATGGCGAGGCACGTCGCCGTCATCCGGGTCGACGGTCCGGACTGGTGGTCCGGCTCCCCGGAGCGACTCCGCCATGTGCTCCCGTCCGCCTACGGCCTGGACGAGCTCGACGAGGTCCGAACCGACGAGGTCCCGGCATGAGCGATCGCCTGCAGCTGGGCGCGCTCCTCGCCCACCCCGACAATGGTGGCGTGCGGCTCGTCGCCGGCCCGGCCGACGCCAATTGGGCCGGCGTGGTGGTCGAGACGAACGAGGCGGCCCTCCCCGAGGACGGCGCCGGTCGACTCGCCGTGGTGACCGGCGTCCCACCCACGAGGCCGTGGCAGCAGGATGCGCTCGTCCGTCGCACCCGGGATCGTGGCTTCCTCGCCCTGGCGATCCCGGAGGCCGACGGCTTCGGCGCGGGGACGCGCGCGCTCGCCGACCGACTCGGCTTCTCGCTCCTGCACGTCGACCGACCGATGCTGCTCGCGAAGGCGTGTTGGCAGCTCGTCGAGGCCCGCGACTCCCTGACCCTCGGGTACGTCCGCAAGGTCGCGCAGTCCATCGAGTACCACGCCGAGGGCCTCGCCGACCTGCTCCGCCACCTCTCGACGAGTATCGGCCACGGGATCGCCCTCATCGACGGTGAGGGGGTCCTGCTCGAGGCCGGCGGGCGGCTGCCGTCCGAGGTGCACGCGGCGATCGACTTCGGCCCCTGGGTCGACCTGACGAAGGCCGGGCGTAGCGCGGCGGCATCGGTCCGGGTGGACAGCCCGAGTCGGGAGGGCCTCCGGGTCGCGTTCTTCGGGGACGGACTCGACGACCGACAGCTGAGTGCGCTCGCGGTCGCCGCCGAGGTCGCCATGCCCGCCGTCGCGGCGCGGATCCTCATCGACGAGGTGGCCGAGGTCAGTGACGCGTCCGTGTCGTCCGGCGTCCTGCGGGACTTCGTGGACCTCCGAGGCCGCCCCGACCCCGACGTCGAACGTCGCATGCTCGAGCGGGGCTGGCGGACGACCGGCTACCACCTCGCGTTCCGCATCGTCGGCCGGAGCCGGGTGGACGCCCTGCAACTCCTCCGCTTCGTCACCGGCGCGCTCGGTCGGATCGCCGTGGACTCCCACGCGACGACGAGCGGGCGCGGGGTGAGCGGTTGGCTGACCTTCGCCGAACCGCCGGAGCCGCCGCAGATCGAGCGGTACATCGCCGCGCTCCGCGACCTGCACGTTGAGGCGCGGCGCTCGTTCAACGTCGCGACGGCCGTCGGGTCGCTGGCGAGCGGATCGGCGGGCTTGACGTCGTCACTCGGGGAGGCGTCCGACGCGGTGCGCATCGCCGCGAACCGGTCGACGACGGGCTGGTTCGTGCGGGTGGATGGCCTCGGCCTGGAACAGCTGCTGCTCGCGTGGACCGGCAACGACACCTTCGTCCCGGCGGCACGCTCGCTCCTCGCCCCGTTGCAGACCGGCAACGGCGAGCTGCTGACGACGCTGTCGGCCTACCTCGACCACGAGTCCGCGGTCGCGCCGACGGCGGCCGCACTCGGGCTGCACCGCAACACCGTCGCGACGCGGATCACTCGCGCGCAGGAGCTCCTCGGCGTCGACATGGCGGACCCGGAGGTGCGCCTCGCGCTCCACCTCGCCTGCCGCGCCGTGCGGTGAGCGTGGGTCGCTGAGTCGCCCAGAACTGCACGGAGATCGCCCGGATCCGAACAGATCCGGGCGACTCAGCGGCTCAGACCGCCGTCGCGGTGAACTGCATCCGCGGGTTCGCGTAGAACTCCTGTGCCTCGACGAGCTGCAACTCGCGCTGGCCCGAGCGGTACGTGAGCTCGACGAGGTCGAACACACTCGACGCCGTGCGCTCCAGGGCGAGCTTCGCGTCGCGGGTCTCGCCGTAGTGCGCGGCGAACAGCGCCGCCGTGACGTCACCGGAACCGTTCGCCTTGAACGGCAGCAGCGGCGTCTGGACGATCCACCGACCGGCGTCGTCCACGACGAGCATCTCGATCGTCTCGGGGTCGCGGTCGGGACGCTCGACGCTCGTCACGAGGACGACCGACGGGCCCATCGCGCGGGCCAACTCGACCGACGCCAACGTGGACTCGAGCGAAGCGGGCTCGGTGCCCGTGAGGAAACCCAGCTCGAACTGGTTCGGCGTGATGATGTCGGCGTTCGGCACGACGCGGTCGCGCAGCAGGTCGGGGATCTCCGGGGCGACGAAGCAGCCGGACTTCGCGTTGCCCATGACCGGGTCGCACGCGTACAGCGCCTCGGGGTTCGCCGCCTTGACGCGCTGCACCGCATCCACGATGACGTCGCCGATGCCGACGCCGCCCTGGTAGCCCGAGAGCACGACGTCGATCTGCGGGAACGCTCCGCGCTCCTCGACACCCGTGATGACCTCGCCGACCTGCTCGGGCGAGATGAGCGGGCCGCGCCACGCGCCGTACCCGGTGTGGTTCGAGAAGTTCACCGTGTTGACCGGGATCACCTCGACGCCGATGCGCTGGAGGGGGAACACGGCCGCGGAGTTGCCGACGTGCCCGTAGGCCACGGCTGACTGGATGGAGAGGATCTTCACGATGTCGCAATCACGATGGGGAGGCCGCCGCGGACACTGCGTTCGTGGCGGGCATGGACGGTGCCTGCAAGGACTCAACGATACTCTTCCGCCGCCTGCAGAACCCACGTGCCACGTCAACCCACGGACCGGATCCCCCTCGCGCCTGCCTCCGCTCCTATGCTGATCGGATGACGACACCTGAGAGCACGACCGCGCCGAGCGACACGACGGCGACCAAGATCGCCGCCGTCATCTACAACCCCGTGAAGGTCGACCTCGACGTGCTCCGCGAATCGGTCGAACGGTCCGCCGCCGATGCGGGCTGGGGCGAGTCGCTCTGGTTCGAGACGTCGGTGGAGGATGTGGGCCAGGGCGTCACCGCCGAGGCGATCGCCGCGAAGGTCGACCTCGTCATCGCGGCCGGCGGCGACGGCACGGTCCGCGCGGTCTCGGAGGCCCTGCGCGGGAGCGACATCCCTCTCGCGTTGCTGCCGTCCGGCACCGGCAACCTGCTCGCGCGCAACCTCGACCTCACCCTCAACGACCTGCCCGGCTCCGTCATCGCGGCGTTCACCGGCGAGGACAAGGCGATCGACCTCGGTGTCATCGACATCGAGCGCGCCGACCACTCACGCGACCGCCACGTGTTCGTCGTCATGGCCGGCATGGGCATCGACGCGAAGATGATCAAGAACACCGACGACGACCTCAAGGCGAAGGCCGGCTGGGCCGCCTACGTCGACGCGATCGTGAAGTCGCTGCGCGATCCGGACGAGCTGCACCTCCGGTTCCGGATCGACGACGAGCCGCAGGTGCGCGCCACCGTGCACACCGTCATCATCGGCAACTGCGGCTCGCTGCCCGCCAACATCCTGCTGCTGCCGGACGCGGTCGTCGACGACGGACTGTTCGACCTCATGTTCATGCGCCCCGGTGGGATCCTCGGCTGGATCCGCATCTGGGCGAAGGTCGCGTGGGTGAACGGTGTCCTGCGACGGACGAAGACCGGCCGGGCGTTGGCCGGCAAGAAGAAGGACGACGACGACCTCCAGTACGGCACGGCGAAGCGGTTCGTCGCCCGGATGTCGAAGCCGGAGGAGATCGAACTCGACGGCGACGGCTTCGGTAAGGCCATCGCGATCAACACCTGGATCGAGCCGGGTGCCCTCACCGTCCGCGTTCCGGCCGCAGCGGAGTAGCTCGCGCGCCCTCAGCTCACCGCTGTGCGTGGGGTGACCCGCCGGGCCCAGAGCAGCACGGGGATGAGCAGGAGGGCCAGCACGCCTCCCGCGATCGACAGCGCGCCGTAGCCGACACCCGCCATCACGACGCCGGACATGACGCCGGCTCCGGCACCGGCGAGCGCGATGAGGACGTCGAGCGTGCCCTGGGTGCGTGCCCGGTTGGCGGGCACCGTGTGGTCGACGACGAGCGCGGTGCCCGCGATGAGCCCGAAGTTCCAGCCGAGTCCGAGGAGGGCGAGCGCCAGGATGAGGAGGCCGAGCGAGTCCGCCGGCGCGAGTGCTCCCGTGACACCGGCGAGCAGGAGGGTCACGCCGGCGGCGATCGCCATCGGGGTGCGGCCGATCCGGTCGACGAGGACACCGGTCACGAGCGAGGGGAGGTACATCGCGGCGATGTGGATCCCGATCACGAGTCCGACCTCGCCGAGGCCGTGGTGGTGGGCGCGCATGTGCACCGGGGTCATGGTCATCACCGCCACCATGGCGATCTGCGTGACCACCATGACCGCGGCGCCGACGTAGGCACCGACGCCGGGACGCGGGCGTGCGGCGGTCGTCGGAGATGCCTGCTTCGACCCCGCCTGCTCCGCGGCGGTCTGCTCCACCTCCAGCTGCGCGAGCTCGGCGTCGAGACGGCGGGCGAGGAGGAACGGGTCGGGTCTGAGCAGCACGAGCAACGCCGTCCCGGCCGCGACGTAGGCGACCGCGGCGAGCAGGAACGGCCCGGCGAGCGACGGCAGTCCGAGGCCGGTCGCGAACGCCCCCAACGGCTCGACGAGGTTGGGTCCGGCGACGGCGCCGAGTGTCGTCGACACCATCGCGACGCTGATCGCCGAACCACGTCGGGCCGGGGTCGCGAGGTCGGTGCCGGCGTAGCGCGCCTGGAGGTTGGTGGCCGTGCCAGCGCCGTAGACGAAGAGCGACAGGAAGAGCAGCGGCACCAGTGCGGTGGTGGCGGCCACGACCACTCCGATCGCACCGACGCCGCCCGCCGCGAATCCGAGTCCGAGCCCGATGCGCCGGCCGAGCCGCTGGGTGACGCGCCCGACGAGGAAGGCGGTGAGCGCGGAGCCGAGGGTGAGGAGCGCGGCTGCGACGCCCGCGAGGCTCATGCTGCCGAGGACGTCCTGCACGAGGAGCGCCCCGACCGTCACCCCGGCGGCGAGACCGGCGCCGCCGAGGACCTGGCTGATGACGACGACCGTGAGTGTCCGCCGCTGGACGCGGGCTCGCTCGGCGGCGATGGCAGCTCTGGCGTCGGAATCCCGGGAATCGCTCTCTCCGCGCTCGCCCATGCTCCGACCGTCAGCGTCGCGTGGAGATGCGACCGTAGGCGTCGACCGTCACGATGAGCGACTCGACCTTGCGGTTCACGACGCGGATGATCACGACGATGAGCCAGAGCCCGCCGAGGAGGAGCGTCAGGATCAGGTTCCAGAACCAACCGATGCGCTTCTGTCGCTGCAGCACGGCCTGCTGGCCCTGCACCGACGACACCGTCCAACCGCGCGCGGCGTAGCGGGCGACTTCGGCGTTCAGGACGGCGGTGAGCTGCTCCATCGGGAGCGGAGTGGAGGAGGACATGCCTCGAATCTACCCGTCGCGGGCGCCAGGCCCCCGAGCCCGACACCGCCGGTCCCTGAGCTCGTCGAAGGGCACCCTGGCGCCCCACGGCCGACCCCCTGAACCCGGCATCACCGGTCCCTGAGCCCAACACCACCGGTCCCTGAGCTTGTCGAAGGGCGCTCTACGATCGATGTATGCGCATCCGTATCGCCGAACCCGCCGACCTGCCTGGCGTCCTCGCCATCCACACCGACGCCGTCGCGAACGGTGTGGCGATCTGGACCGAGGTCACACCCGACCTCGCCGAGCGCGAGGCATGGCTCGCCCGCCACCAGGAGCCGGGCCGGGTCGCGCTCGTCGCCATCGCCGACGGCCCCGACGACGCGCTCCCCGAGGGTGACGTCCTCGCCTACGGCAGTTACGGTCCGTACGCCGCGAAGGACGGGTACCGCCACACCGTCGAGAACTCCGTGTACGTGCACCCGGACGCACAGGGGCGCGGCCTCGGCAAGGCGCTCATGGTCGAGTTGTTGGAACGCGCCACGGCCGACGGCCACCACGTCATGCTCGCCCTCATCGAGGCCGAGAACACCGCATCGATCGCCCTGCACACGAAGCTCGGGTTCGAGCAGGTCGGCCTGCTGCCGGAGGTCGGGACGAAGTTCGGCCGCTGGCTCGACCTCGCCATCCTGCGCCGCACGCTCGCCTGAAAAGGATCTACGAACCCGAACGGGCGATCACGACCCGGGCGACCGCACCCGCGGCGAGTTCCGCGGTGTGCGGCTCGGATGCACCGGTCAAGACGACCCGGACCGGTGTCTCGCCGAGGTTGCCGAGGATCACGACGGTCTCGCCTGCGGCGTCGACGGCGGCGATCGCGGTCACACCTGCCGGCGAGACGGACGACCCGGCACCGAGCGACACCCCGCCGATCTCGACCGCGACGCGCTGCCGTCCGCTGAGCTCGGCGATCCACCCGAGCACCCGGCCGGCAGCCGTGAGCGTCCCGTCGGCCGCGACGAGCCCACGCGGTCCGGTCGCCTCGAAGTACGACAACGATTCGACCCCGGAGACGGCCAGCGCCGCGACACTGCCGACGACCCAGGCACCGAGCGCCTCCGCCGACTGCCGACAATCCGTCGCGCCGGGTACGTGCTCGGCACCGAAGCCCGCGCGGAGTTCCGAGTCGCGGGAGTCACCGGCGCTGGCCCGCGTGGTCGCGACCGCGTTGTAGCGGGCGCCGAGCGTGACCGGCCCGACGTGCAGCGGGCGGCCATCGGCGATCCTCACGGCGTCCGCCACGACGACCGCCTGCATGCCGAGCGATTCGACGAGCTGGTGCCCGCCACGGTCGTGCATGAACGGCGTGATGCTGAAGGCCACCGGGCCCACCCAGCGCTCGAGACGCGCGTGGTTGCGGTTGAGCTCCGTGAAGTGCGCGCGCGTGCCGCCGACGAGCTCGGGCTGCGGCGTCGGGACCTCGGCCCACAGGGTTCGCAGGACCTCGCCGAGCGCGGTCAACAGCGTGACCTCCGAGAGGTGGGTCCGGCGATGGAACGCCCCGACGCGCACGACGGGCACGGCCGCGTCACGCAGCCGCCGCAGCACCGGCTCGGCCTCCTCGCCCGTCCCGAGCACGAGTCGGAGGTCGAGGGGCCCGCCGCCGGCCTGGCGCACGGCGCGATCGAGGATGGCCGGCCAGTCCTGGTTCGTCGGGTCGATCTCCACGAGGATCCCGGTGATCGTGTCCGGGATCTCGGCGCCCGCGCGGCCGCCGTCGGCGTCACTCGACACCGAGGTCCAGATCGTGGGGATGGTGCCGTCGAGTGGTGCGCCGATCCGCCCTTCGACAGGCTCAGGGACCGGGTCCTCTCGTTGCCCCGCGAGCTCTGTCTCGGACACGACGGTGACGGCGAGCGGCGTCGCCAGTGGGGCGTCGGCTGGCTCGGCAGCGCCGACCCGTGCACAGCTGACCTCGACGGACTGCTCCACGACGTCACCGACCGCCAGTGCGACGGGGAACGGCAGCGAGAGGGGCGTCGAATAGGTCTTGAACGAGGCGTCGGTCCAGTTGCGCTGGTCCTCCATCTCGAAGACGTCACCGCTGAAGCGGACCGTGGTCGCGACGCGGTCGCCGGTCCAGGCGAGGGACCCGATGCGGATCGCCGGCTGATGCGGAGCGACGTGCTCCGGGAGGCGCACGGTCGTCGTGGACCCCTCCGGGTGGCCGACGACGAGCTCGGTGCCGGCGAGCGCCGGTGACTGCAGCACGATGAGACCGATGCGCGCGCGCCGGAACGCGGCGGTCACCTCGGCCCGGACGGCGACCCGCAGTGTCGACGCTCCGAGGTCGACCGACAGGGACCAGGCGACGGTCTCGCCATCGTCGCCGACCCGGCCGCGCAGGGCCAGGCCGCTCGTCGTGCGGTCGACCGCGTCGACGATGACGGGCAGTGTCTTCCAGTCCTGGTCGCGGACGACGAAGCGGATGCTGCGCAGCACGGGCTCGCCGTCGAAGGCGATGTCGTCGAGCTCCGAGCCGCGGAGCGAGGCCGACCAGGGCCCCCGGCCGACGGCGAGGGCGTCACGCTCGCGGTCGAGCAGGAGGTCGGATGCGACGCGGAAGGCGGTTCCCGAACGCGAGGTCATGATCGTCGGCTCAGAGGCTCGTCATGCCGCCGTCGACCCGGAAGGTCGCTCCGGTGGCGAAGCTCGACTCGTCGCTGGCGAGGTACACCATGATGCCCTCGACGTCCGAGGCCTGGCCGGGACGACCGAGCGGGATGCGCCCGACGATGGCGGCACGCGACTCCGGGTCGCCGGAGATCGCGGTGACGAGCGGGGTCTCCGTGTAGCCGGGGACGACGGTGTTCACGCGGATGCCCTGATCGGCGTAGGCCGCGGCGACGGTCCGGCCGAGGCCGTGGATCCCGGCCTTCGTGGAGCTGTATGCCGTGAAGTCGGCGCCCTCGCCGTTGAGCCCGGTCGGGCTGCCCGTGAGGATGATCGAGCCGCCGCGGCCGAGCATGGCGCGGACGGCGTGCTTGGTCGTGAGGAAGGTGCCGGTGAGGTTGATGTCGACCGTGCGCTGCCAGACCTCGAGGTCGAGGTCGGCGATCTTCGCGTCCTGGCCGAAGAGCTGTACGCCGGCGTTCGCGACGACGACGTCCGGGGTCTTGCCGGCGGCGTCCATGACCGCGAAGGCGGCCTCGACGCTCGCTTCGTCGGCGATGTCGAGTCGCACGGCGATAGCGGTCGGGAAGGGTGCCGCCGCATCACGGGCGGCCTGGATGTCGCGGTCGGAGAAGACGACGGCGGCATCCTCACGAGCGAACCGCTCGGCGACCGAACGTCCGATCCCCGATCCGGCACCCGTCACGAGCGCGGTCTTTCCTGCAAGTCGTCCAGTCATCGTCGCCTGTCTCTCGTGCGGTGTTGCGGGGGTGGTGTCGCGGGTGTCGTCTCGGGTGTCGCAATGGCTGTCGCGGGTGCGACATCGGGTCGTCTGCAGCCTATCCGGCACAACCGGTTGACCGCATGTGACGTTCGCAATTCAGGACGGCCGCGGCGCGCCGACCCGGATCGGGGGAGGGAGCGGGCCGACGCGCCGGGCACGTCCTGAATTGCGAACAGTTGGGGAAGCGGGCTACCGCTCGATCTTGTCGAGGTGGAGCATGGCGGCGAGGTTCTTGTCGAGCTCGTCGTCCTGGAAGACCTTCTTCCAGTCGTCCTTGATGATCGCGCTGCGGCCGTAGTCCATCGCGATGAGGCACGCGTCGGAGAACGGGTTGTCGCCCTTGAGCGAGTTCGCGAGGGCGACCTGCGTGTGGCCGAGGAGGATCGCGCGGGCGGCCGGCTCCGGCACACCCATGGTGTTGACGGCCTCGTCGAGCGACTCCTTGAGGAGCGCGCCGATCATGCAGGCGATCGTCTCCACGAGGGTCGGCTCGAGCTGCGCGAGCTGCTTGACCGTGACCCAGTGGACCTCACCGACGGGGGCGAAGATCGCCCGGACGACGGCCTCGACCTGCGCCTGCTTCTCAGCGTCGTCGGACTCGATCGCCGCGATGGCGTCCTGGAGGGCGGCGATGCCACCGAAGGTGTCCGCGTACTCCTCGGGCGTGTGGCGCTCGACGAAGACCGACGGGTGGCAGGGGTGCGTGACGGCCTGGATGACGTCGTCGCGACGCGTCAGCAGACCCGCGTACGCGGCGGCCGGGTCGAGCGTGAGGAGCACGGCGCCCGACTTCATGAGCGGGACGACGCCGGCGGACACGGCCTTCAGGGCGAGGTCCGGGACGGCGAGGATGACGACGTCGGCGTCGGTGACGGCCGCGTCGGTCTCGGTGAGCTCGCGGCCGGTCTCGGTCACACGCTCCTGGCCGGCGGGCGACACCTCGCTGTAGAAGACGGTGTGGTTGGTCTTCACGAGGTTGTTGGAGACGCGCATGCCCATCTTGCCGCCCGCGCCGATGACGGCGATGGTGAGCTGGTCCGCGACGGTGGTGGTGTCGGTCATGATCTTCCTTCTCTCAGGTACTGCAGGTTGTGTGCGGTCCACGTGCGCTCGAGTTCGATCGTCTCCGTGATGGAGTCGCCGAGCGGGAGCCAGTGTTCGATGATCTGGTTGACACCGCGCTCGTCCGGTCGGACGACGGCGGTGAGGGCTGGGTAGTCGAGCAGGCCGGTGCCGAGCGGGGCACCCTCGAGGGTGAAGCCGACCCAGCCGCCCCGGCGGGTGAACGCGAAGTCCTTGACGTGGATGTTGCGGACGTACGGAGCGGTGCGCTCGATGACGTCACTCGGGTGCTCGAGCCGGGCGACGGTGTTGGCGGGGTCGAGGCAGATGCCGAGGTTCGGGTGGTCGACGGCGGTCACGAGGTCGACGAGCTCCTGCGACGACAGCTGCTCGTAGGTCTCGAGTGCGATCGTCACGCCGGCCGCCTCGAACGCCGGGAGCACCGCGCGGAGACGATCGACGGCGTCCGTGTGTGACGGCCGGTCGTCGCCGGAGGTGACCATGCTGCGCAGGAGCTTCGCACCCAGCACGGTGGCGATGTGGAGGAAGCGTTCGAGGTGCGCGACCGCGATCCCCTTCGTCCCGAGTTCGAGGGCGACCCCGCGCTCGCGGGCGACCTCGGCGATCCGGCGCAGTTCATCGTCGGACATCGCCTCGATGCGGGCGTCGTCGCAGATCTGGAAGAGCTCGACGCCGGCGTCGGCCGTGCGCTCGATCATGCCGATGACGCTCAAGCGCTCGGGAGCGAGCTCGGAGCCCTCCCAGAAGAAGGTGTAGGTGCCGAAGCCGATCATGCTGTCCTCGGTCCCTGAGCCTGCCGAAGGGTGCCATCCTGAGCCTGTCGAAGGGCCTCGTCGAGCACGGCCTCGAGCGCCGCGACGTCGTGGGCGAAGCGTCCGAGGAACACACCGTCGACGTCGTCACCGAGCGCGGTCAGCAGACCGGGGCCCGCACTGCCGCCGTAGATGACGGAGCTACCGACCCGGTCGGCGCGCTCGGCGATCGATCGCTTCAGGATCGCGCCGACAGCTCGCACGTACTCGGCAGACGCGGGTTCAGCCGCACCGATCGCCCACACGGGCTCGTACGCGACGATCACCGGCCCAGCCACGGCATCGGCGAGCGCGGAGTCCAGCTGGCGCACGCACTCCGTCGCAGCCGCCTCGGGCGTCGTGCGCTCGACCTCGCCGATGCAGAGGACCGGTGAGAGTCCGTTGCGGAGGGCCGCGGCGGTCTTCTCGGCGACGACCTCGTCGGTCTCGCCGAAGAGCGAACGACGCTCCGCGTGGCCGACCTCGACCACGGCGACGCCGACCTCGGCGAGCTCGGGGCCGCCGACCTCACCGGTGAACGCGCCACGGTCCGCGCTCGCGAGGTCCTGTGCTCCGACCAGCACGCCCGTCCCGGCGAGGGCCGCCACCGACGGCGCGACCGCGAGGTAGCCGGGGATGACGAACAGTCGCACGCGACCATCGACCACGGCCTCGTGCCGACGGGCCAAGGCGCCCACCTGCTCGATCCACTCGAGGGTCTGCGCATGGCCGAAGTACATCTTCAGACTCACACCGACCACGCGGGGCGCGGTCGACGTGCTCGCGGTCGACGGGGAGGCGGTCATCAGCAGGAGCCCGTCGCCTCGTACTCACCGATGACGGCGACCTTCTCGGCGCTCGCGCTGGTCTCGTCGAAGCGGTAGGTGAGCCACTCGCGGACGAGGCGGCGGGCGAGCTCGATGCCGATGACGCGCTGGCCCATCGTCAGGACCTGCGCGTTGTTGCTGAGGACACCGCGCTCGACGGAGAAGCTGTCGTGTGCCGTGACGGCGCGGATGCCGGCGACCTTGTTGGCGGCGATCGCGACGCCCAGGCCGGTGCCGCAGAAGAGGAGCGCGCGGTCGGCCTGGCCGGACGCGACGAGCTCGGCAGCGGCGATGGCGACCCGCGGGTAGGCGGTGTGGCCGTCGGCGTCCACGCCCACGTCGACGAGCGAGGCGACGCCGTCGTGCTGCTCGAGGTCGCGCTTGACGATCTCCTTGTAGTCGAACCCGGCGTCATCCGAGCCGATGACGATGCGCAGCTGATCGGTCATGCGTGTACTCCTTCGTTGGTGGTGGTGCTGGTGGAGCCGTCCGGTGCAGTGGTGCCGGTGGCGCGCTCGAGGACGGGGACGATCGCCGTGACGATCAGGCCGAACGAGTAGGCACCGGCGTCGACGGTACCGAGGCTCTTCTCGGCGTGCGGACGGGCGCGGCCCATCTTCGGCAGGAGGTCCGCCGTCTCAGCGGCAGCGGTCGAGGCAGCCGCAGCGGCGGTCGTCCAAGCGGAGACGAGGTCGGAACCGTCGGCGACGGCTGCACGCAACGTGGTGGTGAACGGCACGAGCGCGTCGACCATCGTCTTCTGTCCGACCTCGGCCTTGCCGAACGACATGATGCCGTCGACCGCGGCCTGCACGCCGGTCGCGACGTCGGTGCGGTCGGGTGCGACCTCGTCACCGAGGGCGGTTCCGACCGAGCGGAGCGCGAGTCCCCACAGGGCACCGGACGTGCCGCCGGCGCGGTCCGCCCAGGCGTCGCCGGCCAGGTGCAGGACGGTGTGGGCACCGGCCCCGGCATCGGCGGCGGCGTGTGCGGCGGTGACGGCGGCACGAGCACCGCGCTGCATGCCGATGCCGTGGTCGCCGTCACCCGCGACGGCGTCGATCCGGCCGAGCTCCTCGACGTTCGTGTCGATGACCTGGACGAGCGCGTCGAGGGCCTCGACCACGACCGCGGCGGCGGCCCGGGACGCGTCGGAGGCGGCGGGGATCTCGGCAGCCGTCTCGGCGACGAGCTCCGAGGGGTCGAGCTGCTCGGCCGCTGCGACGACGCCCTTGCGGTAGGCGGGGGTGTCGGCACCGGCAGCCCAGAAGCCCTCGAGCTCCTCGTCCAACCAGAAGAGCGTGAGCGAGACGCCGGCCATGTCGAAGCTCGTGACGAGCTCGCCGACCTCGGGGTCGACGATCTCCACCCCTGCGGCCTCGAGCTGCGCGGCGACCGCACGGTAGACGACGAACAGTTCCTCGTACTTCACCGAGCCGAGGCCGTTGAGGATGACGCCGACGCGAGCGCCGGTGGCCTCGGAGACGCCCTCGGGCAGTTCCGCGAGCAGCGAGGAGACGAGCAGGGTGGCGAGTTCATCGGCCGTCGGCACGTCGGTCTCGTCGATGCCGGGCTCGCCGTGGATGCCCATGCCGACCGCCATGCGCCCCTCGGGCACGGTGAACAGCGGCTCGGTCGCGCCCGGCAGGGTGCAGCCGCTGAACGCGACGCCGAAGGACCGGGTGCGCTCGTTCGCGTGGGTGGCGACGCGGACGACCTCGTCGAGGTCGTAGCCCGCCTCGGCCGCGGCGGCGGCCGACTTGAAGACGGTGAGGTCGCCCGCGATACCGCGACGCTTGTGCTTCTCAGCGACGGGCGCGCTCGAGATGTCGTCGGTGACGGCGACGCTCCGGGTGGGGATGCCCGCTGCATTCAGCGCGTCCTGCGCCTGGGTGAAGTGGAGCACGTCGCCCGCGTAGTTGCCGTAGCTGAGGAGGACGCCGCCCCCGCGCTGCGCCGCCTTCGCGACCGACTCGACCTGATGGGCGGACGGCGACGCGAACAGGTTGCCCATCGCCGCACCGTGCGCGAGGCCCTGGCCGACGATGCCGCCGAACGCCGGGTAGTGGCCGGAGCCACCGCCGATAACGAGCGCGACCGTGCCCTCGGGCGTCCGGGTGCTCCGGACGACACCACCGGTCACGCGCCGGACCTGGTCACGGTTCGCGGCGACGAAGCCGTCGATCATCTCGTCGGCGAAGTCCGCCGGGTCGTTGAAGAGGCGCGTCATCGGGTCTTACCCGTGAGGTCGTCGTGCGAGACGCGCAGCTCGCGAGAGCTCCGCTGCTTCGAGAGGATCACCATGAGCGTGGCGGAGATCATCATGAAGCCACCGACGATGAACATCGGGACGACGTACTGCGGGGTGTCGCCGACCTTGGTGAGGTCCGCGACGGCACCGGTGATGTACGGCGCCGAGAACCCGGCGAGGTTGCCGACCGTGTTGATGAGCGCGATACCAGCGGCCGCTGCCGCACCGGTGAGGAACTGCGTGGGCAGCGTCCAGAAGTTCGGCAGCGCGGCGAAGATCGCCATGGCGGTGACCGCGATGACCGCGATGGTGAGGGCGGGCGAGTTGGCGAAGAGCGCGAGCGGGATGCTCACGGCACCGACGATCGCGGGGATCACGATGTGCCAGGTCTTCAGGCCACGGCGCGTCGCATCACGAGACCAGAAGTACAGGGCGATGGCGGCCGGCACGTACGGGATCGCCGTGATGAGGCCCTTCTGCATGACGTTGAACTCGGTTCCGAACGTCTCCTGGAAGCCCTCGATGATCGTGGGGAGGAAGAAGCCGAGCGCGTAGAGGCCGTAGATGAAGCCGAAGTAGATGAACGCGAGCATCCAGACGCGACCGCTCGTGAACGCGTGCTTGAGGCTGACGTGGCCCTGCTTCTGCTCCGTGGTGGCCTTCTCGTGTGCGAGAGCCGCGGTGAGCCAGGTCTGCTCCTCGGGGGTGAGCCACTTGGCCTCGGACGGACGGTCCTTCAGGTAGAACCAGGCGATGACACCGATGAGGATGGCCGGGAGTCCGACGCCGAGGAACATGAAGCGCCAGCCCTCGAGACCGAAGAACACGCCGTGCTGACCGATGAGCCACCCGGCGAGGGGTGCGCCGATGACGGTGGTGAGCGGCTGCGCCAGGTAGAAGAGGGCGAGGATCTTGCTGCGGTGCTTGGCCGGGACCCAGAGGCTCAGGAAGAGGATCGCTCCGGGGAAGAAACCGGCTTCGGCGACACCGAGCACGAAGCGGAGGATCGCGAGCTGCTCGAAGTTGGCGACCCAGGTGAACAGGACCGCGACGATACCCCAGGTGACCATGATGCGGGCGAGCCAGCGGCGGGCACCGAACTTGTTGAGCGCGAGGTTGCTGGGCACCTCGAGCAGGATGTAGCCGATGAAGAAGACGCCGGACGCGAAGCCGAACTGGGCGGCGGAGAGCGCGAGGTCCTCGTTCATGCCGTTGGGGGCGGCGAAGCCGATCGCGGTGCGGTCCAGGTAGTTGATGAAGAACATCAGCGCCACGAACGGCACGAGACGGATCGAGACCTTCCGGATGGCTGATCGCTCGACAGCCGGGTTGGCCGCGGGGGCGGTGGTGTCCACTATGACTCCTCGGGTGGGCGGCATCGATGCCGCGGGCAGGGCGTGGTCCGGGCCGGACCGGAATGAACGATACATCAACCGGTTGACCAATTCAAGCAGTGGGCTCCGGGCATGCCGACCCGCCGCGATACAGTGAACCCATGCCTGCGTTCCCGGATCGGCCGACCGACGACATCTCGTCCAGCCTCGGACCGGTCGCCGTGGGATCCGCCGTCTCCGCCGTCGCGAAGCGCCTGCTCGACCACTTCACGAGCGGTGAGATCGCCCCGGGGACCCGCCTCCCACCGGAGCGTCAGCTCGCCGCGTCCCTCGGCATCGGGCGGTCCGCCGTCCGCGAGGCCCTGGCGGCGCTCGAGATCCTCGGCGTCGTCGACGTCCGCCCGGGCAGCGGCACCTACCTCCGCGGCAGCGTCTCCGAACTCCTCCCCGAGACGCTCAGCTGGGGCCTCATGCTCGGCGAGCCGCGGACCCGCGAACTCATCGAGGTGCGCGGTCAGCTGGAGGTCTTCGCTGCCGGCCTCGCCGCGACGCGCATGGACGACATGGCACGCAACCGGCTGCGCAACCACCTCACCGCCATGAGCGAGGCGGGCGCCAATCGCACCAAGTTCATCGAGGCCGACCTGAAGTTCCACCTGGAGCTCGCCTCGGCCACCGGGAACCGCGTGCTCTCCGACCTCCTGCAGAGCATCCGCTCGCTCCTCCGCATCTGGGTGGAGCGCGGCATCCACGAGGACGTCGACGCCCAGCGCGCCTTCGAGGAGCACGAGGCCGTCTACGAGGCGATCATGTCGGGCGACCCCGCGGCGGCCACGGCTGCGATGCAGCACCACATGGACACCGCGACCGAGCGCCTCAACCGCACCCTCACGGCGTAGCACTTCGACAGGCTCAGTGACCGGAGTTCGGTTCAGTGACCGGGGTTCGGGTCAGTGACCGAGTCCCGGTCCCTGAGCCCGTCGAAGGGCGGTCAGGCGCGGATCGCCTCGACGACCGCGTCCACCGCGGCCTCGACCGCGCGCGTTCGCGCGTCGGCGTCCTCGCCCTCCGAGTCATGGAGGAAGGTCGTCACGCCGCGGCGAGCGCCACAGAAGTCGACGATGCCGTGCTCGAGCTGCGTCCGCATCGCCTGCTCGTAGCCGTGGCGGTCGTAGACCCCGGCGTCGTCGCCCGCGATCGGCACGAGGTGCACGCGCAGGCGGTCGAGCTTCCGGACGATCCCGCCGTCCGCGTCGAGGCCGAACGCCCAGCCGTTGACGAAGACGCGGTCGAACCAGCCCTTGAGGAGCGCGGGCGTCGACCACCAGTACACCGGGAACACGAGCACGAGGTCGGTGGCCCGGTCGAGCCGCTCCTGCTCGGCGGCCACGTCCGGGGTGAAGTCCCCGCCGACGCGGTAGGTGTGGCGGTCCGCGAGCGTGTACCGCGGGTCGAAGCCCTCCGCAGCCAGGTCCGCGACCTCGACGCCGGCCGGGTCCGAGGTCGAGCGCAGCTCCTGCGCGAGCCGCTGGGCGAGGTGATGGGTGAGGGAGTCGGGGTCGGGATGGGTGGTCACGATGAGCGTCGGCACACTCCATCATCGCCTGCATCGAGCGCGGGATCCGCCGTTCGGCACCCTCTGCAGGATGACCGGGGTCCGTCCGCCGACTGATGCCGCCGGCGCGGCGAGCGCCCTACAGTTGTCGGAATGAGCGGGTGGACATGGCAGGCGTGGGTCGGACTCGTCGGCGGCACGGTGATCTTCTTCGCCGTCCTCGGTCCGATCCTGCTCGTTCAAGTCCGTCGCTACGGCCAGATGTCGCTTCCCCGGGTGATCGGTGCTGCGGCGGTCAGTGTCTACGCGGTGGCCCTCGTCGCCTACACGCTGCTGCCACTGCCCGATGAGCGCGCGAACTGCAGCACGGCCCACGGGGCGCTCGAGCTGATCCCCGGTCACTCGATCGCGGACATCGCACGGGAGACCGCCGGGCTCTCGGTCCTGAGCACCCTGACGAGCCACGCGTTCCTGCAGGTCGTCCTGAACGTGATCCTCTTCATCCCGTTCGGCGCCATCGCGCGGCGGTACTGGAACCGTGGGCTCGGTGTCTCCATCCTGCTCGGGGCGCTCGTCTCCCTGCTGATCGAGTCGACGCAGTACACGGGCATCTGGGGTTTGTACGAATGCGCCTACCGGGTGGCCGACGTCGACGACGTGATCACGAACACGGCCGGGGCCGCGATCGGAGCACTCATCGCCCCGATCGTCCTCGGGTGGATGCCGAGCGCGCGAGCCCTGCGCGCCACCCGCGACCGGGCGCGACCCATCACCGTCTGGCGACGCTGGTTCGGCATGGTCCTCGACGCGTTCGCCGTGAACCTGTCGATCACGGTGCTGTCGCTCGTGTTCGTCGTCCCACGCGTCCTGCTCACGGGTGCGACCGGGACCGCCAACGACCCGACGCTGCCCGAGGTGCTCAGCATCGGTGCGGGCACGGTCGTCCTCGTGATCGTGCTGCCGGCGCTCATCGGGAGCGGTGCGTCGCTCGGGCAGCGCCTCGTCTGGCTCGCTCCGCAGTGGCCGGACGGACGCGGATCGGCGGCGCGGCGCCTCTACCGCGGGTCCGTCGTGGCCCTGCCGTACATCGCCACGACGACCGCCGCGCAGATACCCGACGCCACGAGCGGCCTCACGCAGACGATCGTCGGGATCATCGGGATCCTCAGTTTCGTCATCGTCGCCACGGCCGTCGTCTCCGTACCGTTCACCCGGCACCGCCGCGGCGTCTCGTACGTCTCCGTCGGCGCGGACCTGCGCGACGCACGGGCGACGACGCCGTAGCGCGACAGCAGGAGATCAGCGCCGCAGCAGGACCCACTCGCTCGAAGGCTCCTGCCCAGGGGCGGACCTCCTGGTGCCGCGCCGGCCGCTCGGCGCCTAGAGCTCGGTACCGAGGAGCCCCGACAGGAAGGCGTGGAGCTCGTCCGCCATGTCGACCGACTCCGGCGCGAGCAGCCACTGCACCTGCAGGCCGTCCATGAGCGCGAGGGTCATGAAGGCCGCGCTGGTGGTGGGGAAGCCGGCCCGCACGCGTCCTGCGGAGACGAGCAACCCGAAGGTGCGCTCGAGCCGCGCGCGCGTGCCCTCGTAGCGCTCGACGAAGTAGTCGTGCGCCGGGTGGTCGGGCGAGGTCGCCTCCGCCGAGAGCGTGCAGTAGAGCGCGACCACGCCGGGCACGGAAGCGTTGTACCGGGCGAGTGCGACCAGCCCCCGGAGCGTCTCGATCGGGTCGTCGCCGTCCATCGGGACGAGCGTCGCCGAGAGGTCGTCGCGGTGGGACAGCACGGCGGCGAGCAGCGCGCTCTTGTTCGGGAAGTGGTGCAGGAGTCCTGCCTCGCTCATCCCCACCTGCGCGGCCACCTCCCGAAGCGAACCCGCGCGATATCCCCGTTGGCGAAGACGGCGAGCGCGGCGTCGAGGATCGCGACGCGCTTCATACCGGTTTTCGCATATGCACCGCGGGGCTTCCCCTGCGGCTTGTTCCCGGTCTTGACCGATGTCATCGGACGACCTCCCCCTTCGGACGGCTTCACGATAGCGCGTTCCCCGTCGAACGCCGCGGCCTGGTCGTGATCCAACTGTGACATGGTCGAAAACAAAAAGCTAGTGACCACTCGGCTTTCGTGCTAGCGTCCTCAATCACCAGCGATCCGATGAGGGATTGCTCACAGCGAATGGACAAAGATGTTCCGATGGAAGACGACCGCAGCCGTCGCGGTCACCGCTGCTGCACTCGTGCTCACCGGATGCTCCGGTAGCACCTCCGGCTCTGACAGCGGCTCCGGTGGCACCCTGATCCTGGGTGCGATCACTCCCCCCACCACGTTCGACCCGGCCGGCTCCGAATGGGGCAACCGCTCGCCCTTCTACCAGGCCGTCTTCGACACCCTGCTCGTCGCCACAGCCGACGGCGAGATCGTGCCGTCGCTCGCGACCTCCTACGAGTACAACGACGACAACACCGTCCTGACCCTCAAGATCCGCGACGACGTCACCTTCACCGACAAGTCGAAGCTCACCGCCGACGTCGTCAAGCAGAACCTCGAGCGCTTCAAGACCGGCACCTCCCCCGACGCCGGCTACTTCGCGGGTGTCGCCTCCGTCGAGGCGCCCGACGACACCACCGTGGTCATCACCCTGAGCGCGCCGGACCCGGCCATGCTCAACTACCTCACCCGCGACCCCGGCCTGATCGCCAGCGCGGAGTCGTTCGACAGCCCCGACCTCGCCACCAACCCGGTCGGCTCCGGACCGTACGTGCTCGACACGGCCGCGACCGTCACCGGCACGAGCTACAGCTACACCGCGAACCCCGACTACTGGAACAAGGACTGGCAGCACTACGACAAGCTGACCATCAACGTCCTCCAAGACGCGACCGCCGGCCTGAACGCCGTCAAGTCGGGCGAGGTCAACGGCATCAAGCTCGCGAACAACGACAACCTCGCCGAGGTCGAGGGCGCCGGCTGGACCGTCAACGCCAACGAGCTCGACTTCCAGGGCATGCTGCTCCTCGACCGCGCCGGCACGATGAACCCGGCGATCGCCGACGTCCGCGTCCGTCAGGCCATCAACTACGCGTTCGACCGCCCGGCTCTGCTCAAGGCGCTGCAGAACGACAACGGCACGGTCACGGGTCAGGTCTTCCCGGAGAACTCCCCGCCTTCGACAAGTCGCTCGACGACCGCTACGGCTACGACCCCGAGAAGGCCAAGGAGCTGCTCGCCGAGGCGGGTTACGCCGACGGTCTGACGCTCTCGATGCCGTCCTCCACGGTGCTCGGCGCACCACCTACACGCTGATCTCGCAGCAGCTGGCCGACGTCGGGATCACCGCCGAGTACACGGACCCGGGCAACAACTTCATCGCCGACCTCCTGGCCCCGAAGTTCCCGGTCTCCTTCATGGCGCTGGAGCAGAACCCGGACTGGCAGCTCATCCAGTTCATGATCGCCCCGAACGCCGTCTTCAACCCCTTCAAGTACGACGACCCGAAGGTCGACGAGTACATCAAGCAGATCCAGTACGGCGATGAGGCGACGCAGGGCAAGGTCGCGAAGGAACTGAACCAGTACATCGTCGAGCAGGCGTGGTTCGCCCCGTTCTACCGGGTGCAGGGCAGCTTCGCGACGGACGCCAACACGACCGTCAAGATGATCCCGACGAACGCGTACCCGTCCATCTACGACATCCAGCCGAAGTAGTCCGCTGGTCCTGAGCCTGTCGCGGGTCCGCCCTTCGACAGGCTCAGGGACCGGAACCGGAACCCGTCGCAGGCCGGCCGTCGACAGGCTCCGGGACCGGGACCGACCGGTCGCACGTGTCGTATCGACCCCGGCCCGCCAGAGTGTCCAGCGCTCGGGCGGGCCGGCCCCAACACCCCTCACTCACCCACTTCCTGGAGTGACCCATGCTCGGATTCATCCTCAGACGCCTGGTGTCCGGCGTCGTCCTCATCTTCGTGATCTCCGTGATCGCGTACTCCCTCCTCTACCTCGGCGGCGGCGACATCGCCCGCCGGATCCTCGGCCAGAGCGCCACCACCGAGACCGTCGCGAAGAAGGCCGCCGAACTCGGCCTCGACCGCCCGTTGCCGGTGCAGTACCTCGACTGGATCGCCTCCGCCTTCCAGGGCGACCTCGGCCGCTCGTGGTTCACCGGCCAGCTCGTGTCCTCGGCGTCACCGGCCGCCTCGCCGTCACCCTCTCGATCGTGCTCGGCGCGACCATCATCGCCGCGATCGTGTCCGTCATCCTCGGTGTCCTCGCCGCCCGTCGCGGTGGATGGATCGACAACGTCGTCCAGTTCATCTCCGTCATCGGCTTCGCGATCCCCAGCTTCCTCATCGCGCTCGTGCTCGTCATCACCTTCGCGATCAACCTCCGCCTGTTCAAAGCCACCGGGTACATCCCGATCACCACGTCCTTCTCCGGCTGGGTCGCCTCGGTGACATTGCCGATCATCGCCCTCGCGATCGGCGCCATCGCGACGGTCTCGCAGCAGGTGCGCGGTTCCGTCGTCGACGCGATGTCGAAGGACTACGTCCGGACGCTCCGCAGCCGCGGGCTCGGTACGGGCCGCGTCATCTACAAGCACGTGCTGCGGAACGCCGGCGGCCCCGCCCTCGCCGTCCTCGCCGTGCAGTTCATCGGCCTCCTCGGCGGCGCCGTCATCATCGAGCAGATCTTCGCCCTCCCGGGCATCGGTCAACTCGCCGTGCAGGCCACGACCCAGGGCGACATCCCCATCGTCATGGGGGTCGTCATTGCGACGGCCATCATCGTCGTCGTCGTCAACCTGCTCATCGACCTCGCGCAGGCTGCGCTCAACCCGAAGGTGCGACTGTCATGACCGCCATCGAAACCCCGCTCACCGTCCGACCCCGCAGGTCCGCGTCAACCTCCTGCGCCGGCTCCTCAAGCGCCCGATCGGCGCGCGTCCCTCGTGTTCCTCGTGCTCATCGGGGTCGTCGCGATCTTCGGACCGCTCATCGCCCCGCAGGACCGAACCTCGCGTCCCTGCAGCAGGTCCTTGCGCCACCGAGTGCCGACACCTCCTCGGAGCGGACAGCGCCGGGCGCGACGTGTTCTCCCGCCTGCTCGCCGCCACCCAGATCAGCGTCGCCGCAGCACTCTCGCCCTCGTCGTCGCGATCGTCATCGGGGTTGTCGCCGGACTGATCGCCGGGTACTACCAGGGGTGGTTCGACTCCGTGTCCTCGTGGTTCACGGCCTCATCATGGCGCTGCCCGGCATCGTCGTCCTGCTGGCCGCCGCGCCGTCCTCGGCCCGTCGTCTGGATCTCGATGGCGATCTTCGGCATCCTGCTCTCGCCCTCCTACTTCCGCTCGTCTACGCGGCGGTCACGGCCGTCCGCTCGGAGCTCTACGTCGACGCCGCCGGGTCTCGGGACTCAGCGACCCGCGCATCATCGGCAGGCACATCCTCTCCGTCGTCCGCGCACCGATCATCATCCAGTCGGCGATCATCGCGGGCATCGCCATCGCGATCCAGTCCGGCCTCGAGTTCCTCGGTCTCGGCGACCTGTCGGTGCCGACCTGGGCTCGATGCTCAACGACGGCTTCACGAACATCTACAAGGCACCGATCCTCATGGTCTGGCCGTCGCTCGCGATCGCGCTCACCTGCATCGCGCTCACCCTGCTCGCCAACGCGATGCGCGACGAGCTCGAGCGCACCGTGTCCGTCCGTCGCGCCGTCGCAAGATCGTGACGACGTTCGAAGACGGGCTCGAACACGATCGTCACGCAGTCGATCAGCACCTCCGGGATCAGTGAGGACGAGATCGTCGGTGTCCCGCCCATCCGCCACGACGACGACGCCGCGCCGCCGTCCGCGCCGAGGAGCTCGTCCTCAGCGTCGCGACCTCCGCGTCGCTACGACCAGGAGGGCGGGCGCGTGACCGAGGTCGTCCACGGCGTCGACCTCGACATCCGCAAGGGCGAGGTCACGCCTCATCGGCGAGTCCGGCTCGGGCAAGACCCAGACGCGTGGGGTGTCCTCGGCTCCTGCCGCGCGGCGGTCGGGTCACCGACGGGACGATCCGCTACGAGGGCACCCGGCTCGACACCCTCGGGGAGCGCGAGTACACGGCCATCCGCGGCAAGCGCATCGGCTACATCCCGCAGGAGCCGATGTCGAACCTCGACCGGCGTTCACGATCGGCAGCCAGCTCGTCGAACCCCTGCGCGTCACCCTCGGCCTCAGCAAGAAGGAGGCGACGGACAAGGCACTCGCCCTGCTCGAGCGGGTCGGCATCCCGAACCCCAAGCGCACCTTCGCCGCATTCCCGCACGAGGTCTCGGGCGGTATGGCGCAGCGTGTGCTCATCGCCGGCGCCGTCTCGACGGACCCGGACATCATCATCGCCGACGAGCCCACCACCGCGCTCGATGTGACCGTGCAAGCCGAGGTCCTGGACCTGCTGCGCGACCTCCAGGCGGAACGCGATGCTCCTCGTGACGCACAACTTCGTGTGGTCGCCGACCTCTGCGACCGCGTCTCGGTCATGCAGAACGGCCTCATCGTGAGACCGGGCCGGTGCGCTCGATCTTCAACCACGCGCAGCACCGTACACGCAGTCGCTGCTCGGCGCGATCCTCGACGAGGGTCCCGCCGACCGGCACTCGCGACGAACCTGACAGGAGAGACCCGATGACGTCGTCACTGCTCGAGGTGAAGGACCTCGAAGTCGAGTACCCGGGCAAGGGGTTCCGTGCCCAGTCGTTCAAGGCGCTCAAGGGCGTGTCGATCGACATCAAGCCCGTGAGACCGTCGGCCTCGTCGGCGAGTCCGGCTCCGGCAAGACCACGCTCGGTCGCGCCGTGCTGGGCCTCGCCCGGTCACCGGCGGCAGCATCCGCTACCGCGACCAGGAGATTCGGGCACCTGAAGCGCAAGGAGCGCCGGGCGCTGAGCTCGGAGATCCAGGTCGTGTTCCAGGACCCGTACTCCTCGCTCAACCCCTCGCTCACGATCGAGCAGATCCTCACCGAGCCGCTCACCGTCCGCGGCGTCTCCGCTGCTGACGCCCGCAAGCGCGTCGGATCCCTGCTCGACCAGGTGCAGCTGCCGACCGGCGCGGCCTCACGCTCCCCCGCGAGTTCTCGGGCGGGCAGCGGCAGCGCATCGCGATAGCCAGGGCGCTCGCCCTCGATCCGAAGCTCATCGTGTGCGACGAGCCCGTGTCGGCCCTCGACGCTGGTCGACCGGCCGGGGTCCTGGACTCTTCAATCCGACATCAGAGAGCAGCGGCGTCAGCTACCTGTTCCATACTCGCCGCCTCGAGGTCGTCGCCGGCACACAGCTCACGGTGCGGCTCCCTGTACCAACGGCGAGACGTCGGAGTCCGGGAGCGAGACCGGGGACGGCGCCCCGGCTGCACACCCCACCCCTACACGCAGCGCCTGTTCATGGCGGCACCGATCCCCGACCCGGACCGCCAGGAGGACCGCCGGGTGGAGCGCCGCCGCCTCATCGACGAGCAGCGTGCGGCGGAGTCCGCCGCCTGACCGTCGCTTCGACCGCCCGGTCGGCCGGGGCCAGGAACCTGGCGGCCGGGCGCACCATCCGGTTCCCGAGACCCACCCACCATCGGTCCCCGAGACCCCACAACCGGTCCCCGAGCTTGTCGAAGGGCCACCCCAGAACGGACCCACATCGCATGACCATCACCACTCCCCGGCACGCCGCCACGAAGCCCGTCGACACCGCGGCGATCGACGCCCTCGTCGCCCGGCTCGACCTCGAGGAGAAGGTCGCACTCGTCTCCGGCGCCGACTTCTGGACCACGGTCCCGCTCGAGAAGATCGGCCTGCGCGCCATGGTGCTGTCCGACGGCCCGGCCGGCGTCCGCGGTCCGCTGTGGGACGAGCGCTCGCCGTCGATCAACCTCCCGTCGGCGACCGCGCTGGCGTCCTCCTGGGACCCGTCGCTCGCCTACCGATACGGCGCCGTCGCGGCGGCCGAGGCCGCCGCAAGGGCGTCGACGTCGTCCTCGGCCCGACCATCAACCTCCACCGCTCACCGCTCGGCGGGCGGCACTTCGAGGCGTTCAGCGAGGACCCGGAACTGACCGGCTCGCTCGCGGCCGCCTACGTCAGCGGCCTGCAGGACAACGGCGTCGCCGCGACCCCGAAGCACTACGTCGCCAACGACTCCGAGACCGACCGCTTCACGGTCGACGTGCGCGCGAGCGAGCGCGCCCTCCGCGAGCTCTACCTCGCGCCGTTCGAGCGCACGGTGACCGAGGCCGGCACTTGGGCGATCATGAGCGCCTACAACTCCGTCGACGGCGTCACGATGAGCGAGAACGACCTGCTGGAGACGCCGCTCAACTCGGAGTGGGGCTTCGACGGCGTCGTCGTCAGCGACTGGACCGGTGTCCGCAGCCTCGGCTCGGCGCCGGCGTCGCAGGACCTCGCCATGCCGGTCCCGCTCCCGCATGGAGCGCGGCACTCGTCGAGGCCGTCCGCGACGGACGCGTCGCCGAATCCGACGTCGACCGCAAGGTCGCCCGACTCCTCGCCCTCGCGGTCCGCGTCGGCGCACTCGGTGACGAGGCGCTGGCACCGGCCCCGGTCGACGGGGTCGCCTTCTCCCGCGAGGCCGAGACCGAGGGCGTCGTGCTCCTCGACAACGACGGCACCCTGCCCTCGACGCGGCCACGCTCACCCGCGTCGCCGTCATCGGGCACAATGCCCGCGACTCCCGCACCCAGGGCGGTGGCAGTGCGACGGTCCTCCCGAACACACCGTCAGCCGCTCGAGGGGCTCCGACTCGCGCTCCCGAGGCGACGATCGACTACGCCGTCGGCGCGATCGTGCAGGAGGGCGTCGCAGAACTGCCGCTCGAGCGCCTCACCAACCCTCGCACGGGTGACCCCGGTCTCGTCGCCACCTTCCTCGACGCCGACGGTGCGGAACTCTTCACCGAGGACCGCCGTTCCACCGCGCTCGTCTGGTTCGGCGGCGACGCCCCGGTCACCACGGCGTCGCAGCTCGTGCTCACCACCACGTACACCGGAGGCCACCGAGCAGCTGCGGCTCGGCTTCGCCACGGGGCTCCACGGCGGCTCTTCGTCGACGGCGTCCTCCTCGTCGACGAGCAACCCGTGGTCGTCGGGAACGACCTCGGCGCGGCGCTGCTCGCCCCCCGTCGGCGACGGGGGCGTTCGCCGCCCAGGCCGACGTCGCCGTCGAACTCCGCGCGCGACCTCTCCCGAGCGAGAACGGTCTTGGCGCGATCAGCGTCACCGTCGGTCGCGCTCCCGACGACTCGACCCCGACCCCTCATCGCCCAGGCGGTCGAGGCGGCCGCGCGGCCGATGTCGCCGTCGTGGTCGTCGGCACGAACTCGAAGGTCGAATCGGAGGGCTGGGACCGCAGTGGCCTCACACTCCCCGGCCGTCAGGACGAGCTCGTCCGGGCCGTCGCCGCGTGAACCACGCACCGTCGTGATCGTCAACTCCGGCGCCCGGTCCTGCTCCCCTGGAGCGACGAGGTCGCCGCCGTGCTCCTCGGCTGGTTCGGCGGGCAGGAGATGGGCAACGCCCTGGCCGACGTGCTCCTCGGTGTCGCCGAACCCGGCGGTCGCCTGAGCACCACCTGGGCTGCGACGCTCGACGACGTCCCGGTGCTCGACGTCACCCCGGTGGACGGCGTGCTCCGCTACGAGGAGGGCATCCACATCGGCTACCGCGCATGGCTCCGCTCGGGTGCCACGCCCGCCTACTGGTTCGGGCACGGGCTCGGGTACACGAGCTGGTCCATCGACGGTGGCGAGGTCTCGGGTGACGTCGCCTCCGGTGACGCCCGCGTCTCCGGGACCGCGACGAACACCGGTGACCGCGCCGGCAAGCACGTCGTGCAGGTGTACGCGGAGCGACCGGACTCCTCGGTCGACCGCCCGTACGCTGGCTCGTCGGATCGGCCGTCGTCCGCGGGCGCCGGCGAATCGGTCGCCTGGGAGGTCGCCCTGCCTGCGCGGATCTTCGCCCAATGGGCGGACGGCTGGCAGGTCGAGCCAGGTGACGTCACCCTCCGGATCGGATCGTCCGTCGTCGACCTCGTGGACGAGCACGTCGTCACCATTGCGGCAGGGACCTCCGATGACCGCGCACGTCGCGCAGATCGGCCGTCTGCGGGCGGAGACCCGTGACGACAGTCCGCGTCGCGACACGACGCCTCGATTGAGCTGGACCGTCGAGACATCGGGCGCCGACTGGGTGCAAGCCTGGGCCGAGCTCCGGGACGGCAGTGGTGCCACGGCGCGCGTCGAGGGCCGCGACTCCGTCCTCGTCTCCTGGCCGTTCCCGCCGCTCGCGCCGGACGAGGTGCGCGCCGTCGAGGTCCGTGCCGCGTCGACCGCCGGTGAGGAGACACCCTGGAGCGAGCCGATCGACGTCGAAGCCGCGTTCCTCGCCGACGGAGCCTGGGCCGCCCGCTTCATCGGTCTCGCGGCGCCCGGGCGTCCGGCGCAACCGATCCGGGTGCGCCGCACGTTCACCGTCGAGCAGCCCGTCCGTCGCGCCCGGCTGTTCTGGACCGCGCTCGGTGCCGCCGAACCACAGCTCAACGGGGTTCCCGCCTCGGAGGACGTGCTCTCCCCCGGCTGGACCGCCTACGGCGACCGCCTCGTGCACGAGACCGTCGACGTCACCGCACTCGTCGAGCCGGGCGAGAACGTCCTCGCCGCGACCGTCGCCGGTGCCTGGTACACCGAGCGCTACGGGTTCTTCCAGTTCGCCGAGCGGATCTACGGCGACCAGCCACGCTTCGCCGCCCAGCTGCAGCTCGACTACCTCGACGGGACGACGGAGACGCTCGTCACCGATGCGAGCTGGTCGGCGGCCGACGGTGCCGAGCTCGTCGACAGCGGCATCTACGCCGGCGAGGCGATCGACACCACCCTGGCCGAACCCGGCTGGTCGACGACGGCGTCCGACGCGTCCACCTGGGCCCCGGCCCTCGTCGACGACGCCGCGCACCCGGTGCCGGAGGCCCGCATCGCCGCGCCCGTCCGTCGCATCGAGGAGCGCGCGGTGGCGGAGGTGCTCACCTCGCCGCGGGGCGCGACCATCCTCGACTTCGGCCAGAACCTCGTCGGCCGCCTCCGGCTCACCGTCGCCGGCCCGCGGGGCACGACGCTCACGCTCCGGCACGCGGAGGTCCTCGACGAGGGCGAACTCGCCCTGCGTCCCCTCCGCAACGCCGCGGCCACCGACCACGTCACGCTCTCGGGCGACGGCGAGCAGACGATCGAGCCGCGCTTCACCTTCCACGGCTTCCGCTACGCGCAGATCGACGGCTGGCCGGGCGCGTTCGACCCGGCGTCGGTCACCGCCGTCGTCCTCCACAGCGACCTCACGCGCACGGGTTGGTTCTCCTCCTCGCACGAGCTACTCGACCGTCTCCACGAGAACGTCGTCTGGGGCATGCGCGGCAATTTCCTGAGCATCCCGACCGACTGCCCGCAGCGCGACGAACGACTCGGCTGGACGGGTGACCTGCAGGTCTTCGCCCCGACCGCGAGCTTCCTCTACGACAGCTCCGCCTTCCTCGACTCCTGGCTGCGCGACCTCGCGCTCGAGCAGGGACACCAGGACGGTGTCGTCCCGATGGTGGTCCGGCCGCGCTGTCCGGCTTCGCCGGTGGCGGTCCGACCGCGGCCTGGGGCGACGCGGCGACCGTCGTGCCGTGGGTGCTCCACGAGCGCTACGGCGACCTCGGGATCCTGCGCGAGCAGTACCCGTCGATGCGCTCCTGGGTGGAGGCCGTCCCGGGTGAGCACCGACGGTCTCTGGTCGAACACCTTCCAGCTCGGCGACTGGCTCGACCCGAGCGCGCCGCCGGACCAGCCGGCGAAGGCCAGGGTCGACTCGGACATCGTCGCGAGCGCCTATCACGCGCGTTCCCTCCGGATCCTCGCCGACACCGCCGGGCTCCTCGGGGAGACGGCGGACGCCGAGCGATACGGCGAACTGGCCGAGCGGAGTCGGGCGGCCTTCACCGCCGAGTACGTGACGCCGCCGGCCGGATGATGTCCGACGCGCCGACCGCGTACGCCCTCGCCCTGCGGTTCGACCTCGTCGACGATCCCACCGTCCGACAACGCCTCGCGGACCGCCTGGCCGACCTCGTCCGCGCAGACGGCTACCGCATCGGCACCGGTTTCGTGGGGACGCCACTCATCACCGACGCACTCGCCGACGGCGGACACCTCCGCGGCCGGCCGCCTCATGCTCCAGACCGAGAACCCGTCCTGGCTCTCGCCCGTCACCAAGGGCGCGACCACGATCTGGGAGCGCTGGGACAGCCTGCTCGAGGACGGCTCGGTCAACCCGGGCGAGATGACCTCGTTCAACCACTACGCGCTCGGCGCCGTCGCCGACTGGCTGCACCGCACCGTGGCCGGCCTCGCGCCCGCGGCTCCCGGCTACCGCGAACTCCGGATCGCGCCGCGGCCGATCGACGGGCTCGACCACGCGAAGCCCGACATGTCACGCCCTACGGCGAGGCGTCGGTGGCGTGGCGACGCGATGGGTCCTCACTCCGCGTGTCGGCGGTCGTGCCGCCGAACACGACGGCGACGGTCGCGTTGCCGGGTGCCCCGAGGAGACGGTCGGGTCCGGTCGTCACGACTGGACGGTCGAGGTCACGGACGCCGGCTCGACTCCCGACGACATCACGCTCGGCCTCGACTCGCCGCTCTCCGAGATCATCGACCGACCGGCCTCGTACGACGCCTCCTGCGCTCGGTGGGTGCCCACGATCAGGCCAAGGCCGACGACATCCGCCGCGGCACCCAGTGGAGTCGTGGTCGGACCGTCCGTCAGCTCCTCATGTTCACGCCGCCGTCGATCGCTCGACGACGTGGACGCGGCGCTGGCTGCAGCCACTCCGGCACCAGGAGTTGCGCGATAACCCCCACTCGACCGTTCCACGTGCAACACTCGCACCGCCTGCACCAGTAGCACCCGCGCCGACCCCGCTCGGCCGATCACAGGAGATCCATGTTCGACCGCAGTTCCGCCTTCGGAGACGTCATCGAGAGCCCGGCGGGTCGCACCGTCCTCGAGCAGTTCCTGCCCGGCATCGCCGCATCGCCGATGGCCAAGCAGTTCCGGAGCATCCGGCTCGGGCAGCTGTCGGCGATCGTGCCCGAGCTCCAGGACGACGCGGCGAAGGATCGTCTCTGGGCGGCGCTCGCACAGGTCGACGACGGTCCCGAGGCCCGCGCACCCTACGGCGCGCGATCGAGCCCGCTCCCGACTACGAGAGCCAGGACGTCCGCGCGGCTCGGCGACCCTGACGGCCCCCGGCGACGTCCCGCAGTACGGCGTCGTGGAGATCCGGCTGGACGGGCCGTCGCACAGCAACCCGTTCGTCGACGTGGAACTCGGCGCGACGTTCACGAACGGTGCACGCGAGCTCACCGTCGGCGGGTTCTACGACGGCGACGGACGTACCTGGTACGGCTGCTCGCCGAGGAGCAGGGCGAGTGGTCGTTCACCACGAGCTCGACCGCCCGCTCGCTCGACGGCGTCGCCGGCACGTTCACCGTGTCGGCCGCGCGACGGACAGCCACGGACCGGTGCGCGTCGACGGCTTCCACTTCGCCCATGCGGACGGCACCCGCCACCGCCCGCTCGGCACGACCGCCTACGCCTGGACGCACCAGCCCGAGGAACTGCAGGAGCAGACGCTGCGCGCCCTGGAGGCCGCACCGTTCACGAAGATCCGCATGTGCGTGTTCCCGAAGTCGTACCTCTACAACGCGAACGAGCCGGAGACGTTCCCCTTCGTCGGCTCGCTCGCCGACGGGTTCGACCACGAGCGGTTCGACCCGGCGTACTGGGCGAACGACGGCGACGCGAACAGGTTGCCCATCGCCGCACCGTGCGCGAGGCCCTGGCCGACGATGCCGCCGAACGCCGGGTAGTGGCCGGAGCCACCGCCGATAACGAGCGCGACCGTGCCCTCGGGCGTCCGGGGTGCTCCGGACGACACCACCGGTCACGCGCCGGACCTGGTCACGGTTCGCGGCGACGAAGCCGTCGATCATCTCGTCGGCGAAGTCCGCCGGGTCGTTGAAGAGGCGCGTCATCGGGTCTTACCCGTGAGGTCGTCGTGCGAGACGCGCAGCTCGCGAGAGCTCCGCTGCTTCGAGAGGATCACCATGAGCGTGGCGGAGATCATCATGAAGCCACCGACGATGAACATCGGGACGACGTACTGCGGGGTGTCGCCGACCTTGGTGAGGTCCGCGACGGCACCGGTGATGTACGGCGCCGAGAACCCGGCGAGGTTGCCGACCGTGTTGATGAGCGCGATACCAGCGGCCGCTGCCGCACCGGTGAGGAACTGCGTGGGCAGCGTCCAGAAGTTCGGCAGCGCGGCGAAGATCGCCATGGCGGTGACCGCGATGACCGCGATGGTGAGGGCGGGCGAGTTGGCGAAGAGCGCGAGCGGGATGCTCACGGCACCGACGATCGCGGGGATCACGATGTGCCAGGTCTTCAGGCCACGGCGCGTCGCATCACGAGACCAGAAGTACAGGGCGATGGCGGCCGGCACGTACGGGATCGCCGTGATGAGGCCCTTCTGCATGACGTTGAACTCGGTTCCGAACGTCTCCTGGAAGCCCTCGATGATCGTGGGGAGGAAGAAGCCGAGCGCGTAGAGGCCGTAGATGAAGCCGAAGTAGATGAACGCGAGCATCCAGACGCGACCGCTCGTGAACGCGTGCTTGAGGCTGACGTGGCCCTGCTTCTGCTCCGTGGTGGCCTTCTCGTGTGCGAGAGCCGCGGTGAGCCAGGTCTGCTCCTCGGGGGTGAGCCACTTGGCCTCGGACGGACGGTCCTTCAGGTAGAACCAGGCGATGACACCGATGAGGATGGCCGGGAGTCCGACGCCGAGGAACATGAAGCGCCAGCCCTCGAGACCGAAGAACACGCCGTGCTGACCGATGAGCCACCCGGCGAGGGGTGCGCCGATGACGGTGGTGAGCGGCTGCGCCAGGTAGAAGAGGGCGAGGATCTTGCTGCGGTGCTTGGCCGGGACCCAGAGGCTCAGGAAGAGGATCGCTCCGGGGAAGAAACCGGCTTCGGCGACACCGAGCACGAAGCGGAGGATCGCGAGCTGCTCGAAGTTGGCGACCCAGGTGAACAGGACCGCGACGATACCCCAGGTGACCATGATGCGGGCGAGCCAGCGGCGGGCACCGAACTTGTTGAGCGCGAGGTTGCTGGGCACCTCGAGCAGGATGTAGCCGATGAAGAAGACGCCGGACGCGAAGCCGAACTGGGCGGCGGAGAGCGCGAGGTCCTCGTTCATGCCGTTGGGGGCGGCGAAGCCGATCGCGGTGCGGTCCAGGTAGTTGATGAAGAACATCAGCGCCACGAACGGCACGAGACGGATCGAGACCTTCCGGATGGCTGATCGCTCGACAGCCGGTTGGCCGCGGGGCGGTGGTGTCCACTATGACTCCTCGGGTGGGCGGCATCGATGCCGCGGGCAGGGCGTGGTCCGGGCCGGACCGGAATGAACGATACATCAACCGGTTGACCAATTCAAGCAGTGGGCTCCGGCATGCCGACCCGCCGCGATACAGTGAACCCATGCCTGCGTTCCCGGATCGGCCGACCGACGACATCTCGTCCAGCCTCGGACCGGTCGCCGTGGGATCCGCCGTCTCCGCCGTCGCGAAGCGCCTGCTCGACCACTTCACGAGCGGTGAGATCGCCCCGGGGACCCGCCTCCCACCGGAGCGTCAGCTCGCCGCGTCCCTCGGCATCGGCGGTCCGCCGTCCGCGAGGCCCTGGCGGCGCTCGAGATCCTCGGCGTCGTCGACGTCCGCCCGGGCAGCGGCACCTACCTCCGCGGCAGCGTCTCCGAACTCCTCCCCGAGACGCTCAGCTGGGGCCTCATGCTCGGCGAGCCGCGGACCCGCGAACTCATCGAGGTGCGCGGTCAGCTGGAGGTCTTCGCTGCCGGCCTCGCCGCGACGCGCATGGACGACATGGCACGCAACCGGCTGCGCAACCACCTCACCGCCATGAGCGAGGCGGCGCCAATCGCACCAAGTTCATCGAGGCCGACCTGAAGTTCCACCTGGAGCTCGCCTCGGCCACCGGGAACCGCGTGCTCTCCGACCTCCTGCAGAGCATCCGCTCGCTCCTCCGCATCTGGGTGGAGCGCGGCATCCACGAGGACGTCGACGCCCAGCGCGCCTTCGAGGAGCACGAGCCGTCTACGAGGCGATCATGTCGGGCGACCCCGCGGCGGCCACGGCTGCGATGCAGCACCACATGGACACCGCGACCGAGCGCCTCAACCGCACCCTCACGGCGTAGCACTTCGACAGGCTCAGTGACCGGAGTTCGGTTCAGTGACCGGGGTTCGGGTCAGTGACCGAGTCCCGGTCCCTGAGCCCGTCGAAGGGCGGTCAGGCGCGGATCGCCTCGACGACCGCGTCCACCGCGGCCTCGACCGCGCGCGTTCGCGCGTCGGCGTCCTCGCCCTCCGAGTCATGGAGGAAGGTCGTCACGCCGCGGCGAGCGCCACAGAAGTCGACGATGCCGTGCTCGAGCTGCGTCCGCATCGCCTGCTCGTAGCCGTGGCGGTCGTAGACCCCGGCGTCGTCGCCCGCGATCGGCACGAGGTGCACGCGCAGGCGGTCGAGCTTCCGGACGATCCCGCCGTCCGCGTCGAGGCCGAACGCCCAGCCGTTGACGAAGACGCGGTCGAACCAGCCCTTGAGGAGCGCGGGCGTCGACCACCAGTACACCGGGAACACGAGCACGAGGTCGGTGGCCCGGTCGAGCCGCTCCTGCTCGGCGGCCACGTCCGGGGTGAAGTCCCCGCCGACGCGGTAGGTGTGGCGGTCCGCGAGCGTGTACCGCGGGTCGAAGCCCTCCGCAGCCAGGTCCGCGACCTCGACGCCGGCCGGGTCCGAGGTCGAGCGCAGCTCCTGCGCGAGCCGCTGGGCGAGGTGATGGGTGAGGGAGTCGGGTCGGGATGGGTGGTCACGATGAGCGTCGGCACACTCCATCATCGCCTGCATCGAGCGCGGGATCCGCCGTTCGGCACCCTCTGCAGGATGACCGGGGTCCGTCCGCCGACTGATGCCGCCGGCGCGGCGAGCGCCCTACAGTTGTCGGAATGAGCGGGTGGACATGGCAGGCGTGGGTCGGACTCGTCGGCGGCACGGTGATCTTCTTCGCCGTCCTCGGTCCGATCCTGCTCGTTCAAGTCCGTCGCTACGGCCAGATGTCGCTTCCCCGGGTGATCGGTGCTGCGGCGGTCAGTGTCTACGCGGTGGCCCTCGTCGCCTACACGCTGCTGCCACTGCCCGATGAGCGCGCGAACTGCAGCACGGCCCACGGGGCGCTCGAGCTGATCCCCGGTCACTCGATCGCGGACATCGCACGGGAGACCGCCGGGCTCTCGGTCCTGAGCACCCTGACGAGCCACGCGTTCCTGCAGGTCGTCCTGAACGTGATCCTCTTCATCCCGTTCGGCGCCATCGCGCGGCGGTACTGGAACCGTGGGCTCGGTGTCTCCATCCTGCTCGGGGCGCTCGTCTCCCTGCTGATCGAGTCGACGCAGTACACGGGCATCTGGGGTTTGTACGAATGCGCCTACCGGGTGGCCGACGTCGACGACGTGATCACGAACACGGCCGGGGCCGCGATCGGAGCACTCATCGCCCCGATCGTCCTCGGGTGGATGCCGAGCGCGCGAGCCCTGCGCGCCACCCGCGACCGGGCGCGACCCATCACCGTCTGGCGACGCTGGTTCGGCATGGTCCTCGACGCGTTCGCCGTGAACCTGTCGATCACGGTGCTGTCGCTCGTGTTCGTCGTCCCACGCGTCCTGCTCACGGGTGCGACCGGGACCGCCAACGACCCGACGCTGCCCGAGGTGCTCAGCATCGGTGCGGGCACGGTCGTCCTCGTGATCGTGCTGCCGGCGCTCATCGGGAGCGGTGCGTCGCTCGGGCAGCGCCTCGTCTGGCTCGCTCCGCAGTGGCCGGACGGACGCGGATCGGCGGCGCGGCGCCTCTACCGCGGGTCCGTCGTGGCCCTGCCGTACATCGCCACGACGACCGCCGCGCAGATACCCGACGCCACGAGCGGCCTCACGCAGACGATCGTCGGGATCATCGGGATCCTCAGTTTCGTCATCGTCGCCACGGCCGTCGTCTCCGTACCGTTCACCCGGCACCGCCGCGGCGTCTCGTACGTCTCCGTCGGCGCGGACCTGCGCGACGCACGGGCGACGACGCCGTAGCGCGACAGCAGGAGATCAGCGCCGCAGCAGGACCCACTCGCTCGAAGGCTCCTGCCCAGGGGCGGACCTCCTGGTGCCGCGCCGGCCGCTCGGCGCCTAGAGCTCGGTACCGAGGAGCCCCGACAGGAAGGCGTGGAGCTCGTCCGCCATGTCGACCGACTCCGGCGCGAGCAGCCACTGCACCTGCAGGCCGTCCATGAGCGCGAGGGTCATGAAGGCCGCGCTGGTGGTGGGGAAGCCGGCCCGCACGCGTCCTGCGGAGACGAGCAACCCGAAGGTGCGCTCGAGCCGCGCGCGCGTGCCCTCGTAGCGCTCGACGAAGTAGTCGTGCGCCGGGTGGTCGGGCGAGGTCGCCTCCGCCGAGAGCGTGCAGTAGAGCGCGACCACGCCGGGCACGGAAGCGTTGTACCGGGCGAGTGCGACCAGCCCCCGGAGCGTCTCGATCGGGTCGTCGCCGTCCATCGGGACGAGCGTCGCCGAGAGGTCGTCGCGGTGGGACAGCACGGCGGCGAGCAGCGCGCTCTTGTTCGGGAAGTGGTGCAGGAGTCCTGCCTCGCTCATCCCCACCTGCGCGGCCACCTCCCGAAGCGAACCCGCGCGATATCCCCCGTTGGCGAAGACGGCGAGCGCGGCGTCGAGGATCGCGACGCGCTTCATACCGGTTTTCGCATATGCACCGCGGGGCTTCCCCTGCGGCTTGTTCCCGGTCTTGACCGATGTCATCGGACGACCTCCCCCTTCGGACGGCTTCACGATAGCGCGTTCCCCGTCGAACGCCGCGGCCTGGTCGTGATCCAACTGTGACATGGTCGAAAACAAAAAGCTAGTGACCACTCGGCTTTCGTGCTAGCGTCCTCAATCACCAGCGATCCGATGAGGGATTGCTCACAGCGAATGGACAAAGATGTTCCGATGGAAGACGACCGCAGCCGTCGCGGTCACCGCTGCTGCACTCGTGCTCACCGGATGCTCCGGTAGCACCTCCGGCTCTGACAGCGGCTCCGGTGGCACCCTGATCCTGGGTGCGATCACTCCCCCCACCACGTTCGACCCGGCCGGCTCCGAATGGGGCAACCGCTCGCCCTTCTACCAGGCCGTCTTCGACACCCTGCTCGTCGCCACAGCCGACGGCGAGATCGTGCCGTCGCTCGCGACCTCCTACGAGTACAACGACGACAACACCGTCCTGACCCTCAAGATCCGCGACGACGTCACCTTCACCGACAAGTCGAAGCTCACCGCCGACGTCGTCAAGCAGAACCTCGAGCGCTTCAAGACCGGCACCTCCCCCGACGCCGGCTACTTCGCGGGTGTCGCCTCCGTCGAGGCGCCCGACGACACCACCGTGGTCATCACCCTGAGCGCGCCGGACCCGGCCATGCTCAACTACCTCACCCGCGACCCCGGCCTGATCGCCAGCGCGGAGTCGTTCGACAGCCCCGACCTCGCCACCAACCCGGTCGGCTCCGGACCGTACGTGCTCGACACGGCCGCGACCGTCACCGGCACGAGCTACAGCTACACCGCGAACCCCGACTACTGGAACAAGGACTGGCAGCACTACGACAAGCTGACCATCAACGTCCTCCAAGACGCGACCGCCGGCCTGAACGCCGTCAAGTCGGGCGAGGTCAACGGCATCAAGCTCGCGAACAACGACAACCTCGCCGAGGTCGAGGGCGCCGGCTGGACCGTCAACGCCAACGAGCTCGACTTCCAGGGCATGCTGCTCCTCGACCGCGCCGGCACGATGAACCCGGCGATCGCCGACGTCCGCGTCCGTCAGGCCATCAACTACGCGTTCGACCGCCCGGCTCTGCTCAAGGCGCTGCAGAACGACAACGGCACGGTCACGGGTCAGGTCTTCCCGGAGAACTCCCCCGCCTTCGACAAGTCGCTCGACGACCGCTACGGCTACGACCCCGAGAAGGCCAAGGAGCTGCTCGCCGAGGCGGGTTACGCCGACGGTCTGACGCTCTCGATGCCGTCCTCCACGGTGCTCGGCGCCACCACCTACACGCTGATCTCGCAGCAGCTGGCCGACGTCGGGATCACCGCCGAGTACACGGACCCGGGCAACAACTTCATCGCCGACCTCCTGGCCCCGAAGTTCCCGGTCTCCTTCATGGCGCTGGAGCAGAACCCGGACTGGCAGCTCATCCAGTTCATGATCGCCCGAACGCCGTCTTCAACCCCTTCAAGTACGACGACCCGAAGGTCGACGAGTACATCAAGCAGATCCAGTACGGCGATGAGGCGACGCAGGGCAAGGTCGCGAAGGAACTGAACCAGTACATCGTCGAGCAGGCGTGGTTCGCCCCGTTCTACCGGGTGCAGGGCAGCTTCGCGACGGACGCCAACACGACCGTCAAGATGATCCCGACGAACGCGTACCCGTCCATCTACGACATCCAGCCGAAGTAGTCCGCTGGTCCTGAGCCTGTCGCGGGTCCGCCCTTCGACAGGCTCAGGGACCGGAACCGGAACCCGTCGCAGGCCCGGCCGTCGACAGGCTCCGGGACCGGGACCGACCGGTCGCACGTGTCGTATCGACCCCGGCCCGCCAGAGTGTCCAGCGCTCGGGCGGGCCGGCCCCAACACCCCTCACTCACCCACTTCCTGGAGTGACCCATGCTCGGATTCATCCTCAGACGCCTGGTGTCCGGCGTCGTCCTCATCTTCGTGATCTCCGTGATCGCGTACTCCCTCCTCTACCTCGGCGGCGGCGACATCGCCCGCCGGATCCTCGGCCAGAGCGCCACCACCGAGACCGTCGCGAAGAAGGCCGCCGAACTCGGCCTCGACCGCCCGTTGCCGGTGCAGTACCTCGACTGGATCGCCTCCGCCTTCCAGGGCGACCTCGGCCGCTCGTGGTTCACCGGCCAGCTCGTGTCCTCGGGCGTCACCGGCCGCCTCGCCGTCACCCTCTCGATCGTGCTCGGCGCGACCATCATCGCCGCGATCGTGTCCGTCATCCTCGGTGTCCTCGCCGCCCGTCGCGGTGGATGGATCGACAACGTCGTCCAGTTCATCTCCGTCATCGGCTTCGCGATCCCCAGCTTCCTCATCGCGCTCGTGCTCGTCATCACCTTCGCGATCAACCTCCGCCTGTTCAAAGCCACCGGGTACATCCCGATCACCACGTCCTTCTCCGGCTGGGTCGCCTCGGTGACATTGCCGATCATCGCCCTCGCGATCGGCGCCATCGCGACGGTCTCGCAGCAGGTGCGCGGTTCCGTCGTCGACGCGATGTCGAAGGACTACGTCCGGACGCTCCGCAGCCGCGGGCTCGGTACGGGCCGCGTCATCTACAAGCACGTGCTGCGGAACGCCGGCGGCCCCGCCCTCGCCGTCCTCGCCGTGCAGTTCATCGGCCTCCTCGGCGGCGCCGTCATCATCGAGCAGATCTTCGCCCTCCCGGGCATCGGTCAACTCGCCGTGCAGGCCACGACCCAGGGCGACATCCCCATCGTCATGGGGGTCGTCATTGCGACGGCCATCATCGTCGTCGTCGTCAACCTGCTCATCGACCTCGCGCAGGCTGCGCTCAACCCGAAGGTGCGACTGTCATGACCGCCATCGAAACCCCGCTCACCGTCCCGACCCCGCAGGTCCGCGTCAACCTCCTGCGCCGGCTCCTCAAGCGCCCGATCGGCGCCGCGTCCCTCGTGTTCCTCGTGCTCATCGGGGTCGTCGCGATCTTCGGACCGCTCATCGCCCCGCAGGACCCGAACCTCGCGTCCCTGCAGCAGGTCCTTGCGCCACCGAGTGCCGACCACCTCCTCGGAGCGGACAGCGCCGGGCGCGACGTGTTCTCCCGCCTGCTCGCCGCCACCCAGATCAGCGTCGCCGCAGCACTCCTCGCCCTCGTCGTCGCGATCGTCATCGGGGTTGTCGCCGGACTGATCGCCGGGTACTACCAGGGGTGGTTCGACTCCGTGTCCTCGTGGTTCACGGGCCTCATCATGGCGCTGCCCGGCATCGTCGTCCTGCTGGCCGCCCGCGCCGTCCTCGGCCCGTCGGTCTGGATCTCGATGGCGATCTTCGGCATCCTGCTCTCGCCCTCCTACTTCCGCCTCGTCTACGCGGCGGTCACGGCCGTCCGCTCGGAGCTCTACGTCGACGCCGCCCGGGTCTCGGGACTCAGCGACCCGCGCATCATCGGCAGGCACATCCTCTCCGTCGTCCGCGCACCGATCATCATCCAGTCGGCGATCATCGCGGGCATCGCCATCGCGATCCAGTCCGGCCTCGAGTTCCTCGGTCTCGGCGACCTGTCGGTGCCGACCTGGGGCTCGATGCTCAACGACGGCTTCACGAACATCTACAAGGCACCGATCCTCATGGTCTGGCCGTCGCTCGCGATCGCGCTCACCTGCATCGCGCTCACCCTGCTCGCCAACGCGATGCGCGACGAGCTCGAGCGCACCGTGTCCGTCCGTCGGCGCCGTCGCAAGATCGTGACGACGTCGAAGACGGGCTCGAACACGATCGTCACGCAGTCGATCAGCACCTCCGGGATCAGTGAGGACGAGATCGTCGGTGTCCCGCCCATCCGCCACGACGACGACGCCCGCGCCGCCGTCCGCGCCGAGGAGCTCGTCCTCAGCGTCCGCGACCTCCGCGTCGGCTACGACCAGGAGGGCGGGCGCGTGACCGAGGTCGTCCACGGCGTCGACCTCGACATCCGCAAGGGCGAGGTCCACGGCCTCATCGGCGAGTCCGGCTCGGGCAAGACCCAGACCGCGTGGGGTGTCCTCGGGCTCCTGCCGCGCGGCGGTCGGGTCACCGACGGGACGATCCGCTACGAGGGCACCCGGCTCGACACCCTCGGGGAGCGCGAGTACACGGCCATCCGCGGCAAGCGCATCGGCTACATCCCGCAGGAGCCGATGTCGAACCTCGACCCGGCGTTCACGATCGGCAGCCAGCTCGTCGAACCCCTGCGCGTCACCCTCGGCCTCAGCAAGAAGGAGGCGACGGACAAGGCACTCGCCCTGCTCGAGCGGGTCGGCATCCCGAACCCCAAGCGCACCTTCGCCGCATTCCCGCACGAGGTCTCGGGCGGTATGGCGCAGCGTGTGCTCATCGCCGGCGCCGTCTCGACGGACCCGGACATCATCATCGCCGACGAGCCCACCACCGCGCTCGATGTGACCGTGCAAGCCGAGGTCCTGGACCTGCTGCGCGACCTCCAGGCGGAACGCCACATGGCGATGCTCCTCGTGACGCACAACTTCGGTGTGGTCGCCGACCTCTGCGACCGCGTCTCGGTCATGCAGAACGGCCTCATCGTGGAGACCGGGCCGGTGCGCTCGATCTTCAACCACGCGCAGCACCCGTACACGCAGTCGCTGCTCGGCGCGATCCTCGACGAGGGTCCCGCCCGACCGGCACTCGCGACGAACCTGACAGGAGAGACCCGATGACGTCGTCACTGCTCGAGGTGAAGGACCTCGAAGTCGAGTACCCGGGCAAGGGGTTCCGTGCCCAGTCGTTCAAGGCGCTCAAGGGCGTGTCGATCGACATCAAGCCCGGTGAGACCGTCGGCCTCGTCGGCGAGTCCGGCTCCGGCAAGACCACGCTCGGTCGCGCCGTGCTGGGCCTCGCCCCGGTCACCGGCGGCAGCATCCGCTACCGCGACCAGGAGATCGGGCACCTGAAGCGCAAGGAGCGCCGGGCGCTGAGCTCGGAGATCCAGGTCGTGTTCCAGGACCCGTACTCCTCGCTCAACCCCTCGCTCACGATCGAGCAGATCCTCACCGAGCCGCTCACCGTCCGCGGCGTCTCCGCTGCTGACGCCCGCAAGCGCGTCGGATCCCTGCTCGACCAGGTGCAGCTGCCGACCGGCGCGGCCTCACGGCTCCCCCGCGAGTTCTCGGGCGGGCAGCGGCAGCGCATCGCGATAGCCAGGGCGCTCGCCCTCGATCCGAAGCTCATCGTGTGCGACGAGCCCGTGTCGGCCCTCGACCTGTCGACGCAGGCGCGGGTCCTGGACCTCTTCATCGACATTCAGGAGCAGACGGGCGTCGCCTACCTGTTCATCTCGCACGACCTCGCGGTCGTCCGGCACATCAGCCACCGCGTGGCGGTCATGTACCACGGCGAGATCGTCGAGTCCGGCGACGGCGACCAGGTGACGGCGCACCCGGCCCACCCCTACACGCAGCGCCTGTTCATGGCGGCACCGATCCCCGACCCGGACCGCCAGGAGGACCGCCGGGTGGAGCGCCGCCGCCTCATCGACGAGCAGCGTGCGGCGGAGTCCGCCGCCTGACCGTCGCTTCGACCGCCCGGTCGGCCGGGGCCAGGAACCTGGCCGGCCGGGCGCACCATCCGGTTCCCGAGACCCACCCACCATCGGTCCCCGAGACCCCACAACCGGTCCCCGAGCTTGTCGAAGGGCCACCCCAGAACGGACCCACATCGCATGACCATCACCACTCCCCGGCACGCCGCCGCCACGAAGCCCGTCGACACCGCGGCGATCGACGCCCTCGTCGCCCGGCTCGACCTCGAGGAGAAGGTCGCACTCGTCTCCGGCGCCGACTTCTGGACCACGGTCCCGCTCGAGAAGATCGGCCTGCGCGCCATGGTGCTGTCCGACGGCCCGGCCGGCGTCCGCGGTCCGCTGTGGGACGAGCGCTCGCCGTCGATCAACCTCCCGTCGGCGACCGCGCTGGCGTCCTCCTGGGACCCGTCGCTCGCCTACCGATACGGCGCCGTCGCGGCGGCCGAGGCCCGCCGCAAGGGCGTCGACGTCGTCCTCGGCCCGACCATCAACCTCCACCGCTCACCGCTCGGCGGGCGGCACTTCGAGGCGTTCAGCGAGGACCCGGAACTGACCGGCTCGCTCGCGGCCGCCTACGTCAGCGGCCTGCAGGACAACGGCGTCGCCGCGACCCCGAAGCACTACGTCGCCAACGACTCCGAGACCGACCGCTTCACGGTCGACGTGCGCGCGAGCGAGCGCGCCCTCCGCGAGCTCTACCTCGCGCCGTTCGAGCGCACGGTGACCGAGGCCGGCACTTGGGCGATCATGAGCGCCTACAACTCCGTCGACGGCGTCACGATGAGCGAGAACGACCTGCTGGAGACGCCGCTCAACTCGGAGTGGGGCTTCGACGGCGTCGTCGTCAGCGACTGGACCGGTGTCCGCAGCCTCGGCTCGGCGCCGGCGTCGCAGGACCTCGCCATGCCCGGTCCCGCTCCCGCATGGAGCGCGGCACTCGTCGAGGCCGTCCGCGACGGACGCGTCGCCGAATCCGACGTCGACCGCAAGGTCGCCCGACTCCTCGCCCTCGCGGTCCGCGTCGGCGCACTCGGTGACGAGGCGCTGGCACCGGCCCCGGTCGACGGGGTCGCCTTCTCCCGCGAGGCCGAGACCGAGGGCGTCGTGCTCCTCGACAACGACGGCACCCTGCCCCTCGACGCGGCCACGCTCACCCGCGTCGCCGTCATCGGGCACAATGCCCGCGACTCCCGCACCCAGGGCGGTGGCAGTGCGACGGTCCTCCCCGAACACACCGTCAGCCCGCTCGAGGGGCTCCGACTCGCGCTCCCCGAGGCGACGATCGACTACGCCGTCGGCGCGATCGTGCAGGAGGGCGTCGCAGAACTGCCGCTCGAGCGCCTCACCAACCCTCGCACGGGTGACCCCGGTCTCGTCGCCACCTTCCTCGACGCCGACGGTGCGGAACTCTTCACCGAGGACCGCCGTTCCACCGCGCTCGTCTGGTTCGGCGGCGACGCCCCGGTCACCACGGCGTCGCAGCTCGTGCTCACCACCACGTACACACCGGAGGCCACCGAGCAGCTGCGGCTCGGCTTCGCCACGGGGCTCCACGGCCGGCTCTTCGTCGACGGCGTCCTCCTCGTCGACGAGCAACCCGTGGTCGTCGGGAACGACCTCGGCGCGGCGCTGCTCGCCCCGCCGTCGGCGACGGGGGCGTTCGCCGCCCAGGCCGACGTCGCCGTCGAACTCCGCGCGGAGTTCGACCTCTCCCCGAGCGAGAACGGTCTTGGCGCGATCAGCGTCACCGTCGGTCGCGCTCCCGACGACTCCGACCCCGACGCCCTCATCGCCCAGGCGGTCGAGGCGGCCCGCGCGGCCGATGTCGCCGTCGTGGTCGTCGGCACGAACTCGAAGGTCGAATCGGAGGGCTGGGACCGCAGTGGCCTCACACTCCCCGGCCGTCAGGACGAGCTCGTCCGGGCCGTCGCCGCCGTGAACCCACGCACCGTCGTGATCGTCAACTCCGGCGCCCCGGTCCTGCTCCCCTGGAGCGACGAGGTCGCCGCCGTGCTCCTCGGCTGGTTCGGCGGGCAGGAGATGGGCAACGCCCTGGCCGACGTGCTCCTCGGTGTCGCCGAACCCGGCGGTCGCCTGAGCACCACCTGGGCTGCGACGCTCGACGACGTCCCGGTGCTCGACGTCACCCCGGTGGACGGCGTGCTCCGCTACGAGGAGGGCATCCACATCGGCTACCGCGCATGGCTCCGCTCGGGTGCCACGCCCGCCTACTGGTTCGGGCACGGGCTCGGGTACACGAGCTGGTCCATCGACGGTGGCGAGGTCTCGGGTGACGTCGCCTCCGGTGACGCCCGCGTCTCCGGGACCGCGACGAACACCGGTGACCGCGCCGGCAAGCACGTCGTGCAGGTGTACGCGGAGCGACCGGACTCCTCGGTCGACCGCCCCGTACGCTGGCTCGTCGGATCGGCCGTCGTCCGCGCGGGCGCCGGCGAATCGGTCGCCTGGGAGGTCGCCCTGCCTGCGCGGATCTTCGCCCAATGGGCGGACGGCTGGCAGGTCGAGCCAGGTGACGTCACCCTCCGGATCGGATCGTCCGTCGTCGACCTCGTGGACGAGCACGTCGTCACCATTGCGGCAGGGACCTCCCGATGACCGCGCACGTCGCGCAGATCGGCCGTCTGCGGGCGGAGACCCGTGACGACAGTCCCGCGGTCGCGACACCGACGCCTCGATTGAGCTGGACCGTCGAGACATCGGGCGCCGACTGGGTGCAAGCCTGGGCCGAGCTCCGGGACGGCAGTGGTGCCACGGCGCGCGTCGAGGGCCGCGACTCCGTCCTCGTCTCCTGGCCGTTCCCGCCGCTCGCGCCGGACGAGGTGCGCGCCGTCGAGGTCCGTGCCGCGTCGACCGCCGGTGAGGAGACACCCTGGAGCGAGCCGATCGACGTCGAAGCCGCGTTCCTCGCCGACGGAGCCTGGGCCGCCCGCTTCATCGGTCTCGCGGCGCCCGGGCGTCCGGCGCAACCGATCCGGGTGCGCCGCACGTTCACCGTCGAGCAGCCCGTCCGTCGCGCCCGGCTGTTCTGGACCGCGCTCGGTGCCGCCGAACCACAGCTCAACGGGGTTCCCGCCTCGGAGGACGTGCTCTCCCCCGGCTGGACCGCCTACGGCGACCGCCTCGTGCACGAGACCGTCGACGTCACCGCACTCGTCGAGCCGGGCGAGAACGTCCTCGCCGCGACCGTCGCCGGTGCCTGGTACACCGAGCGCTACGGGTTCTTCCAGTTCGCCGAGCGGATCTACGGCGACCAGCCACGCTTCGCCGCCCAGCTGCAGCTCGACTACCTCGACGGGACGACGGAGACGCTCGTCACCGATGCGAGCTGGTCGGCGGCCGACGGTGCCGAGCTCGTCGACAGCGGCATCTACGCCGGCGAGGCGATCGACACCACCCTGGCCGAACCCGGCTGGTCGACGACGGCGTCCGACGCGTCCACCTGGGCCCCGGCCCTCGTCGACGACGCCGCGCACCCGGTGCCGGAGGCCCGCATCGCCGCGCCCGTCCGTCGCATCGAGGAGCGCGCGGTGGCGGAGGTGCTCACCTCGCCGACGGGCGCGACCATCCTCGACTTCGGCCAGAACCTCGTCGGCCGCCTCCGGCTCACCGTCGCCGGCCCGCGGGGCACGACGCTCACGCTCCGGCACGCGGAGGTCCTCGACGAGGGCGAACTCGCCCTGCGTCCCCTCCGCAACGCCGCGGCCACCGACCACGTCACGCTCTCGGGCGACGGCGAGCAGACGATCGAGCCGCGCTTCACCTTCCACGGCTTCCGCTACGCGCAGATCGACGGCTGGCCGGGCGCGTTCGACCCGGCGTCGGTCACCGCCGTCGTCCTCCACAGCGACCTCACGCGCACGGGTTGGTTCTCCTCCTCGCACGAGCTACTCGACCGTCTCCACGAGAACGTCGTCTGGGGCATGCGCGGCAATTTCCTGAGCATCCCGACCGACTGCCCGCAGCGCGACGAACGACTCGGCTGGACGGGTGACCTGCAGGTCTTCGCCCCGACCGCGAGCTTCCTCTACGACAGCTCCGCCTTCCTCGACTCCTGGCTGCGCGACCTCGCGCTCGAGCAGGGACACCAGGACGGTGTCGTCCCGATGGTGGTCCCGGCCGCGCTGTCCGGCTTCGCCGGTGGCGGTCCGACCGCGGCCTGGGGCGACGCGGCGACCGTCGTGCCGTGGGTGCTCCACGAGCGCTACGGCGACCTCGGGATCCTGCGCGAGCAGTACCCGTCGATGCGCTCCTGGGTGGAGGCCGTCCTCCGGGTGAGCACCGACGGTCTCTGGTCGAACACCTTCCAGCTCGGCGACTGGCTCGACCCGAGCGCGCCGCCGGACCAGCCGGCGAAGGCCAGGGTCGACTCGGACATCGTCGCGAGCGCCTATCACGCGCGTTCCCTCCGGATCCTCGCCGACACCGCCGGGCTCCTCGGGGAGACGGCGGACGCCGAGCGATACGGCGAACTGGCCGAGCGGAGTCGGGCGGCCTTCACCGCCGAGTACGTGACGCCCGCCGGCCGGATGATGTCCGACGCGCCGACCGCGTACGCCCTCGCCCTGCGGTTCGACCTCGTCGACGATCCCACCGTCCGACAACGCCTCGCGGACCGCCTGGCCGACCTCGTCCGCGCAGACGGCTACCGCATCGGCACCGGTTTCGTGGGGACGCCACTCATCACCGACGCACTCGCCGACGGCGGACACCTCCGCGCGGCCGGCCGCCTCATGCTCCAGACCGAGAACCCGTCCTGGCTCTCGCCCGTCACCAAGGGCGCGACCACGATCTGGGAGCGCTGGGACAGCCTGCTCGAGGACGGCTCGGTCAACCCGGGCGAGATGACCTCGTTCAACCACTACGCGCTCGGCGCCGTCGCCGACTGGCTGCACCGCACCGTGGCCGGCCTCGCGCCCGCGGCTCCCGGCTACCGCGAACTCCGGATCGCGCCGCGGCCGATCGACGGGCTCGACCACGCCGAAGCCCGACATGTCACGCCCTACGGCGAGGCGTCGGTGGCGTGGCGACGCGATGGGTCCTCACTCCGCGTGTCGGCGGTCGTGCCGCCGAACACGACGGCGACGGTCGCGTTGCCGGGTGCCCCCGAGGAGACGGTCGGGTCCGGTCGTCACGACTGGACGGTCGAGGTCACGGACGCCGGCTCGACTCCCGACGACATCACGCTCGGCCTCGACTCGCCGCTCTCCGAGATCATCGACCGACCGGCCTCGTACGACGCCCTCCTGCGCTCGGTGGGTGCCCACGATCAGGCCAAGGCCGACGACATCCGCCGCGGCACCCAGTGGAGTCGTGGTCGGACCGTCCGTCAGCTCCTCATGTTCACGCCGCCGTCGATGCTCGACGACGTGGACGCGGCGCTGGCTGCAGCCACTCCGGCACCAGGAGTTGCGCGATAACCCCCACTCGACCGTTCCACGTGCAACACTCGCACCGCCTGCACCAGTAGCACCCCGCCGCCGACCCGCTCGGCCGATCACAGGAGATCCATGTTCGACCGCAGTTCCGCCTTCGGAGACGTCATCGAGAGCCCGGCGGGTCGCACCGTCCTCGAGCAGTTCCTGCCCGGCATCGCCGCATCGCCGATGGCCAAGCAGTTCCGGAGCATCCGGCTCGGGCAGCTGTCGGCGATCGTGCCCGAGCTCCAGGACGACGCGGCGAAGGATCGTCTCTGGGCGGCGCTCGCACAGGTCGACGACGGTCCCGAGGCCCGCGCACCCTACGGCGCCGCGATCGAGCCCGCTCCCGACTACGAGAGCCAGGACGTCCCGCGCGGCTCGGCGACCCTGACGGCCCCCGGCGACGTCCCGCAGTACGGCGTCGTGGAGATCCGGCTGGACGGGCCGTCGCACAGCAACCCGTTCGTCGACGTGGAACTCGGCGCGACGTTCACGAACGGTGCACGCGAGCTCACCGTCGGCGGGTTCTACGACGGCGACGGACGGTACCTGGTACGGCTGCTCGCCGAGGAGCAGGGCGAGTGGTCGTTCACCACGAGCTCGACCGCCCGCTCGCTCGACGGCGTCGCCGGCACGTTCACCGTGTCGGCCGCGGCGACGGACAGCCACGGACCGGTGCGCGTCGACGGCTTCCACTTCGCCCATGCGGACGGCACCCGCCACCGCCCGCTCGGCACGACCGCCTACGCCTGGACGCACCAGCCCGAGGAACTGCAGGAGCAGACGCTGCGCGCCCTGGAGGCCGCACCGTTCACGAAGATCCGCATGTGCGTGTTCCCGAAGTCGTACCTCTACAACGCGAACGAGCCGGAGACGTTCCCCTTCGTCGGCTCGCTCGCCGACGGGTTCGACCACGAGCGGTTCGACCCGGCGTACTGGGCGAACCTCGAGCGGCGCATCACCCAGCTCGGCGCGCTCGGCATCGAAGCGGACCTCATCCTCTTCCACGCCTACGACCGCTGGGGCTTCGCGGACCTCGGTCCGGCCGTCGACGAACGGTACCTCCGCTACGCCGTCCGCCGGCTCGCCGCGTTCGCGAACGTGTGGTGGTCGATGGCGAACGAGTACGACCTGCTCTGGGCGAAGACGAACGACGACTGGGAGCGGCTCGCGGCGGTCGTCGGCGCGGAGGACCCGCACGACCACCTCAACTCCATCCACAACTGCCAGGGGTTCTACGACTACACCAAGCCGTGGATCACGCACTGCAGCGTGCAGCGCGTCGACGTCTACCGGACCGCGGAGAACACCGACGCCTGGCGTGAGCAATGGGGCAAGCCGATCGTCATCGACGAGTGCGCCTACGAGGGCGACATCGACCAGGGCTGGGGCAACATCACCGGTGAGGAGATGGTGCGACGGTTCTGGGAGGGTGCGATCCGCGGCGGCTACGTCGGCCACGGCGAGACCTACCTCAACGACCGGGAGGAGCTGTTCTGGTCGAAGGGCGGTCCGCTCATCGGTTCGAGTCCCGACCGCGTCGCGTTCCTGGAACGCATCTCGGCGGAGTCCCCGACGGGCGTCCTCGACCCGCTGCCCGGCGACTGGGACGTGCCGTGGGGCGGGGTGGCCGGCCGCTACGTCATCGGCTACTTCGGCTTCAACCGGCCGCGGTTCCGCAACGTCTTCCTCCCCGAGGGCGAGTTCCACGTCGACGTGCTCGACACCTGGAACATGACGGTCGAGACCCTGCCAGGGACGCACTCCGGCACGGTGCGCGTCGAGCTGCCCGGTCGGCAGTTCATGGCGGTCCGCCTCCGCCTCGTGGAGTAGGCGCCCCGACCGCGGAGCCGAGGCCCTCCCCCGGTCACCAAGTTACTTCCCCCGGTCACTGAGCTTGTCGAAGTGCCGAGCCACGCTCCCAGCGACCCCGTCTCCGCACCGTTGACACGTTTGTTCGGACCCTTTACAGTTGTCGGGCATTGACGCAACCCCCGTTGCAACATGCGCAATCGCCCGACGACTGGAGAGCGGCCCATGGATCACGGCACCGGCACCATCCTGCTCGACGGCGTCCTCCGCGGCACCGCCCTCACCGCCCTGCTGCCCACCTGGGTGACCGGCGGTGGCGGCGACGCCGTCATCGACCGCCTCCGTGACGACGCCGTCGTCGACGAACTCGAACGGGCCTTCGCCGAGCCGCCGTTCGACGAGCGCGTCGACTGGTCCGCTGTGCGCATCGCGCAGGTGTCGCACCCCGACCTCCGCGAGCTCGTCGGCCGCAGCATCGCCGAGCTCGCCGCCGAGGCCGGTCAGTCGCCGCTCACCGTCGTCTCGGATACGCTGATCGCCGACCGCCTCACCACCCTCGTCGACCGCCCGTCCTGACCTCCACCATCCGGAACCGTTCTCAGGAGTCCTCCGGCGTGTCACCGGGTTCCCGGCCAGCCGCGCCGCGGATGTCCTGAGAACGGCCCATCAGCACTCGAGGAGAGAACCACCGATGCTTCCACTGCCCGTGTCCATCCAGCAGCACGACGGCGCCTTCACGCTGAGCGAGACGACCGGGCTCGGCGGTGACCGCCGCTTCACGGCCGCGACCCGCTGGTTGCGCGGGGTGCTGCAGACGTCGACCGGGTTCGACCTCGACGCACGGATCGACATGCGGACCGACAGCATCGCGTTCATCCACGACGACACCGTCGCGGCCGGCGGCTACCGACTCGTGGTCGACGCGGACGGTGTGCGCATCGTCGCCGCCGACGCCTCCGGCGCGTTCTCCGGTGCGGTGACCCTGACCCAGCTCCTCCCACCGGTGGTCAACCGCCGTGCGCTCGTCCCCGGCGTCGACTGGACCGTCCCGGCGACGACCATCGACGACGCCCCGCGCTTCGGCTGGCGCGGCGTCATGCTCGACGTGGCACGGCACTTCCTCCCCACGTCCGACGTGCTGCGGTTCATCGACCTCGCCGCACGCCACAAGCTCAACGTCCTCCACTTCCACCTCACCGACGACCAAGGCTGGCGCATCCAGATCGACGCCTTCCCGAAGCTGACCGAGGTCGGCGGGTGGCGGACCGAGAGCCAGCACGGTGCAGCGCGGCACGCTCCGGGCGACGGCCGCCCGCACGGCGGCTTCTACACGAAGGCCGACCTGCGCGAGATCGTCGCCTACGCCGCTGAGCGGTCCATCACGGTCGTCCCCGAGATCGACCTGCCCGGCCATGCGCGAGCGATCATCGCCGCCTACCCCGAGCTGGGTGTGCCGGACGTCGCGCAGGACGCGGACGAGCCGTCGGTGTGGACACGGTGGGGCATCAACGAGGCGATCCTCGACATGGGCGAGGAGACGGTCGCGTTCTTCCGGACCGTGTTCGACGAGGTCATGGAGCTGTTCCCGTCGACCTTCATCGGCGTCGGCGGCGACGAGGCGAAGAAGACCCGCTGGGCGGCGAGCGCTCGAACGCAGGCCCTCATGGCCGAGCGTGGGCTGGACACCGTCGAAGCGCTGCAGGCGTGGTTCATCCGCCAGCTCGAGGCGCACCTGTCAGCCGCGGGCCGGCGCCTGTACGGCTGGGACGAGATCCTCGAGGGCGGCGGATTGCCGAAGGACGCGACCGTCGCCTCCTGGCGCGGCGAGTTCGGTGCGGTCGCCGCCGCACGACAGGGCTACGACGTCATCGCCTGCCCGGACGACCGCGTCTACCTCGACTACCGCGAGTCGGAGCTCCCGGGTGAACCGATCCCGGTCGGGCCGCCACTGACGGTCTCGGAGGTGTACACCTTCGAGCCCGTGCCGGCGGAGCTGACGGAGGCGCAGGCCGAGCACATCATCGGGGTGCAGGCGAACATCTGGACCGAGCACATGGACTCCGCCCGCGTCATCGACTACCAGGCGTATCCGCGACTGTGCGCCCTCGCCGAGGTCGCCTGGGTCGGCCGCGAGCGCGACCTCGCGGGCTTCGAGGCACGGCTGCAGCAGCACCTCGCCCGCCTCGACGCCCTCGGGGTCGAGTACCGCCGCGCCACTGGACCGTTCCCGTGGCAGGAGCGTCCCGACGCCGAGGGTCGGCCGTCCACCCGTGAGCAGCGGGCAGCCCTCGTGGAGGAGCTCACGAAGGACATCCGCGCCTGACGCAGTCGGTCCCGGGCACTGAGCCTCACCCCGCTCCCTGAGCCTCACCCCGGTCCCTGAGCCTGTCGAAGGGCGGCTGACTCAGGTGACGAGCGCGTACTCGGTCCCCGAGCGCGTGCGCTCGACGAGCTGTGCGTCCACGAGGTACCGCCGAAGTACCGCGACGTCGTCGTGGAACGCGGACAACCGCTCGTTGATCTCAGCTTCGTCGACCACCTCGTCCGGCTGGAGCGCTGATGCCGCGACCCGCTGTAACAGCGCCTGCCGCTCGTCGGGATTCGACGGGTACTGCACGATCCGACCGTCGACCAGGAAGCGGTCGATTCCTTCGCGCTTCGGCGGTGCGGCGGCTGCGAGAAGGTCTCGGAACACCTCGCCCGAGACACGCCCGCCGTCGTCCAGCAGGCCCGCCCGAGACAACGTCTGGACGCTCTGCTCGGCCCGTCGCACAGCACGCTGGGTGGCGCCCAGATCGGGCTCCTGCCCGAGGGCGAGTTGTGCGTACACCGTCCGGGTGTCGTCGTTCGCGAGGGCGGCGGCCACTGCGCGCCAGTCGGTCGTCGTCTGTTCCTCGTCCGGCATGGCCCCTCCTCCTGCGGTCTCCGACATCGTCCTCAACGGTACCCGCGTGGACCGGATCAGCCGGTCCCCGTCCTGTCGCCGCGAGACCGGAACGATGACGACGCTGCAGAGGTGGGTGCCCACCACCGACCATCGGCCGGCAAAGGTGCGCGGCGTGGTCGGGCCGGCCGGCGCGACGACCCGTGCGTCGAACGAGCCCCGATCCGGGTGGATCACCACCTCACATGAGGTGTAGTCGACCCATCGCCCGGTGAGCGGGTACCACGCCTTGAAGACGCTCTCCTTGACGCTCCACAGCACGGCGCCCCACGCGACGGCCGGATGGCTCGAGGCGAGTCGCGCGAGCATGGACGCCTCACTCCCGCAGACGATCGTCGCCGCGACGGCGGGACGGATGGGCCGGTGCACCTCGACGTCGATCCCGATGGCGCTCGCGACGCCGACGCGACCGACGGCTGCGATCGTGAAACCGGGGCAGTGCGAGAGACTCCCGACGAAGCCGGCCGGCCAGACCGGTTGCCCGCCCTCCCCCGTCGGGATGTCCGTGGAGCGCTGGCCGAGCATCGCGAGTGCCGCCCTGGCGCAGTCGCGCGCCGAGTCGGATTCGGCGCTGCGACCAGCCGAGGTCGGACGGGCCCGGAACGGCCCGGATGCGGTGCCGACGGACGCCGAGACGACGACGCCCGGCGGCACCTGCATCCGGAGAGCGTCGACCACCGCGGCTGCGGATTCAGCCACCCGACCGACGCGGGGACGCCACGCGCGCCGCGGGGTCGGAGGCGGGGACGCCGACCCGGAACCAGGCGACGAGCTGCTCGTCCCGGGCGACGTTCCAGCGTTCGTCGAGCATGACCCGGCTCTCAGGACAGTCGAGCGGCGCGCTCTGCGGGTGCACGTACAGGCCGTTGCGCTGGAAGCCGAGCCAGAGCCGGGTGAGCAGTCGCCCCGCGGCGAGTTCATGCCGAGCCCCGGCGGGGCCGACGACACCGAGGACGGTGCCGGAGCCCTGGGTCGCGGAGGCCGACATCCTCGCCAACAACCCGGGCAGCCCGACGCCGCGAAGCGCGCGGAACACCCGCGGGCTGATCAGCGTCCGCAGGCCGGCTCGTTCGACCTTCGACAGCACGAGCATCGCGTCGTTGAGGCCGTCCTCGTCGTACCGCGGATGTCCTGGTGAGAGCCTGGTCCACTGATCGAGCTCGGCGACGATCGCCTGCTCGCCGAAGAACCACCGGTTGGCGCGCACGAGGATCGGGCGCGCGTCCCGGGTCGGCATGGAGACGAGCCGGAAACCCCTGCGCTCCGCCTCCACCGCGGCCTCCTGGAGGAGATCCGGTCCGGGAGCGCCGTCCCGCCATCGCCCTCGCCAGACGCGTCGTCCACGGACGTCCGCCGAGGAGAACCTCGTCTGGTAGCCCTCCGGGTGGCGCGAGAACCGGCCGACCTCATCGGTCTCCGCGTCACCGCCGGTTGCAGCCTCGAAGCGCAGTCCGACACCGGCGGAGGCCGCACAGATGAGGAGTGACTCGACGAACGCCCCGAACGACAACATCGTGTCGCGTCCTCGCGGATCGCTCGCGCCGAGGGTGCGAGTGCGATCCCGGCGGAGGACGAGTTCGTCGCCCTGAGGGTCCACGACCCACGGCTGCGTGTTGTGGGCGTTCGCCGCGCGAGCCGCCTCGGACACGAGCGCCGAGAGGTCGTCATCGGCCGACAGGCCGCTGAACCGCGAGTCCATTCAGTCCTCCGTGATCCCGATGCGGCGATGGATCGCCGCGAGCCACCGCGGCGCCCACCAGTTGTATCGCCCGGCGACGCGCATGAAGACCGGGACGAGCACGCCGCGGATCAGGATGGCGTCGATGAGGATCGCGATACCGGTTCCGATGCCGAGCATCTTGATGATCGACACTCCGGAGGTCGCCATGGCGAAGAACGACACCGCGAGGATCGCCGCTGCGGCCGTGATGATCGGACCGCTCGCGCCGAGTCCGCTCCGCACCGCCTCCGCGAGATCGCCCGTGGCACGGACGCGTTCCTGGATCCGAGCGAGGAGGAACACCTCGTAGTCCATCGAGAGCCCGAAGGCGATGCAGAACAGCAGGATCGGGATCGAGATGGCGATGGGTGACGGGGTGAAGCCGAGCACGTCCGACAGGTTGCCGTCCTGGAAGAGGAACACGATGACGCCCAGGATGCCGACCAGACCGACCACGTTCAGCACCAGCGCCTTGATCGGGAGCAGCACGCTCCCCGTGAACAGGAAGAGGATGATCAGCGTCATGAGCGCGATGGCCGCGGCGGCGAACGGCAGACGCGCCGAGATGGAGTCACCGATGTCGATCATCTGCGCCGCGAGGCCACCGACCAGGACGGTCGAGGCGGCTCCAGGGTCCACCGCACGGACGTCGCGGACGAGCTCCGAGCCCTCGGGCGAGTACGGGACGACGTCGGTTGCAACCTGCAGCCAGAGCGCCGAACCGTCGCGGAAGTGCTGCTCCGTCCGCGCGTCGGCCGGAGCCACGAGGCGTCCGTCGACGAAGCTGCCGAGGGACGTCGTGACGGCCTCGACGCCCGTGATCGAGGAGAGTTCGGCGGCGTACTCGTCGAGCTCGCGGTCCGTCCCCGCCCAGTCCTCGGTGACGACGGAGACGGCGTCCGCCTCGGCGACGTCGAAGTCGGACCGCATGATGTCCGCCACGACACGACTCTCGGCGCCGGCGGGGAGCACTCGTTCGTCGGGCACCCCGAACTCGGCGTGCGCAAATGGCGCGGCCATGGCGATGAGCAGCGCGATCACGGGCACCGCCGACCACGGACGGCGATACGCGTGGTCGCCCACCCGGTACCAGAACCGGCCCTCGGCCCCGGCCGGGCGGCGGGAGCGCAGTCGGCCCCAGTCGATCCTGCGACCCAGGAGGGTGAGGGCTGCGGGCAGCAGGACGACCGCGCCCACCACGGAGCAGGCCACGATGACGAGTCCCGCGATGGCGAACGAGCGCAGGAAGTACTGGTCGAACAGCATCAGCGTGGCGAGCGCCGCGGCGACGACGACGCCGCTGAACACGATGGTCCGGCCGGTCGTCCGCCGAGCGATCCGCAACGCCTCCTCGTCGGTGGCTCCACCCGCGCGTTCGTCCCGATAGCGGGTGAGGAACAGCAGGCAGTAGTCGATGGCGAGTCCGAGGCCCAATGCGGTGACGAGGTTGACCGCGAACAGGGAGACCGAGGTGAGCTGTGCAACCACGTTCAGCAGGCCGAGGGATCCGAGGATCGTGACGCCCGCGACGCCGACGGGCAGCAGAGCAGCCACCACTCCGCGGAACGCGAAGAACAGCAGCACGAGGGTGATCGGGATGGCGATCGTCTCCGCCACGATGATGTCCGTCTTGACCTGCGCGTTGAGGTCGTCGTTGATCCCCGCGATGCCACCGAACCGGACCGTGGCCGACGTCACCTCGTCGGTGATCGTCCCGCGGAGCGCGGTGGTCGCGCGCTGCACGGTGTCCTCGTCTCCGGCGAGCGCCACGAGCACGACGCCGCGGTCGGTGCCGCTCCGCAGCTGCTCCGAGTCGGCGTAGGAGCCGGTGACGCTGGCGCCGTCCACGTCGTCCACAGCACCGACGATGTCGTCGAGCGCCTCCCTGCCGGCGGCGCTGTCGAGTCCGTCGGAGACGTCCACGACGAGGAGGAGTTTCGGGTCGCTGCCCGGGAACCGGTCGGCGAGCACGTCCGCTGCGGCCACGGATTCGGACTGCGGGTCGTCGAACCCGCCCGTCTTGAGGTTGTCGAGGACGTCGGCCCCCGCGATGCCCGCCACGATCGCGAACACCAGGCCGATCAGGAGCGTGATCACCGCCCGTCGTCTGGGTGTCGTTCTGGAGTGGTTCGTCATGCGGATACCTTCATGTCGTGCGTGATGCGGTTGAGTTCGGATGCCGTGATGTCCACGACCCGCTGGATCTGCTCGGTGGTGTGCTCCGCGGTGATGAAGAAGCGGAGCCGCGCCTGGTCGTCCGGCACGGCCGGGTACAGGATCGGGTTGACGCTGAAGCCGTGGTCGAAGAGCGCCGTCGCCAGGGCGAGTGCCCGTTCCGAGCTGCCGACGATGCACGGCACGACGGGCGAGTCGGCGCTGTCGCCGATGTCGATGCCGGCGGCCCGGGCCGTCTCGCGGAAGCGGTCGGCGTTCTGCCGCAGGCGGCTCAGGCGCTCGGGCTCGTCGCGCATGAGCCGGAGGGCGGCGAGTGACGCGGCCGCGTTCGCCGGGGTGATGCCGACGCTGTACACGAACCCGGGCACGGAGTACTTGAGGTAGTCGATCGCGGCGGCGGTGCCACCGACGTAGCCGCCGCATCCGGCGAGCGACTTCGACATCGTGCCGCACCAGAGGTCGATGTCCGAGCGGTCGACACCGAAGTGTTCGCCGACCCCGCCGCCGTTGGCGCCCACCGTTCCGATGCTGTGCGCCTCATCGACGAGCACCAGTGCGCCGTGCCGCCGCTTCAGCTCGATGAGCTGCGGGAGCGGCACGAGGTCGCCGTCCATGCTGTAGACGCCCTCCACGACGATGAGGACTCGGCGGAACCCGCCGCGGATCGCGCTGAGGAGCTCGTCGAGCGCGTTCACGTCGTTGTGGGGAAAGGACCGCCGGGTGGCTCCGGAGAGCTTCGCCCCCTGGATGATGCTGTCGTGCGCGAGGCTGTCGTGGACGATGAGGTCGCCCGGTTCCACCAGGTGCCCGATGACGCTCACGTTCGTCGCGTGGCCGCTCACCAGGGTGAGCGCCGACTCCACCTGGAGGAGGTCGGCGAGCTCCTGCTCGAGCTCGGCATGGATCGGGCGCTCACCGGACAGGAACCGGCTGGCGGACACCGAGCTGCCGTATCGGGCCACGGCGTCGGCGATCGTCTCGGCGACCACGGGGTGGCCGGTGACACCGAGGTAGTTGTAACTGGAGAAGCTCACGAGCTGGGCGTCGCCGATCGTCGTCGTGGCGTCGATGATCCCCTCATGCAGCAGGAAGTAGGGGTTGCGGTCCGTCTGCTGCCGGCGTTCCCGCATGGCGACCGCCTCCGGGAAGCACTCGATGCGGGCGTCGGCCTCGGTCCATCGGGTCGGGCGGTCGGCCGGCGCCGGAGAAGCGGCAGCCACCGGGTTCGTCTCGACCCGCGGGAGCCGGTGCTGCGGCTCCTCGGCGAACGGGTGCAGCAGGGAGCCGACGCCGTCCAGCACCTGCTCCACGGTGGGCCGTCCGGCGAAGCGCTCGCCGAGCTGCGCCGGGGTCGGCAACGATGGCCACTCCGTGTGCAGCTGGGTGATCAGCTCACGCATCATCAGCGAATCGAATCCGAGCTGTTCGACGAGGTGCATGTCGGGCCGGATCAGGTCCAGCGGGAACCCGCTGATGCGCGACACCATGCCGAGGATGACCGCGTCGTATTCGGCACGATGCGACCGGGAGGCTGCGAGGCCCATCCGGGCGACCACCTCCGACTGCGGCGAGCCGGGTTCCGTCGACCAACGGAACGGATTCGTCGACGCGGGCGCACGTCCGGCCTGCCCGGAACCCTCGATGAGGCTCAGCTGGCGGTTCATGAGGGCGAGCAGTCCGGGCAGGTGGTCGGCCTGGGCGTCGGCGGCTCGCGGCTGGATCGGCGGTCCTGCCGACGGTCGTCCGGCGAGGGGGGAGGGCGGCAGGTCGTGAGGGTTGTGGTGCATGGAGTGGGGATCCTGTTCGACGGGGGAGGGTGGTCGGTGCGGCTCGGATGTGGGTTCTCGGGGCGTGGTCGTCGGGGCGGCGGCGTCCGGGCCGACGACCCAGTACGGCTCGGTCGGCAGCGGCGCGATCGGCAGCGCCACACCCGCGGTGTCTGGTGGGACGAGCGATGCCAGGTCGAGGTCGGCGCCCAGCACCGTCAGCCGACCGATGAGTCGGAGGAAGGTCGCCGCGTCGTCCGGCGCCGACGCGCTGCTTGAGATGACGCGTACGTCGGGCGCATCACCCAGGGAGCGTCGGACGGACCCGAGCAGCGCCGACCCCCCACCGATCTGGACGTAGACGCCGACGTCGGATGCGGACGCCGACTCGATCGCCTCGCGGAACCGCACCGTGGAGAAGACGTTCTCCTCGAGCTGACGACCCAGCTCCTCGCCCGTCTCGACCGTGCGGCCCGTCACGGTCGACACGAGCTGCACCTGCGGCGCGCGAGGCCGGAACCGCGACAGGTCCGCCACGAGGGCCGGCCGGATCGGCTCGAGCAGAGGCGAGTGGAACCCGGTGGCGACGCGCAGGGGTTGAGTCGACACCCCGTGCTCGACGCACCGTTCCGCGACGGCTCGCAGGGCCTCGCCGGTTCCACTCACCACCGTCTGCCGGGGATCGTTGGCGGCCGCGATCCACGCGTCGTCGATGCCGCTGAGGAGCGCTGCGGCCTGCTCGGCGTCGCAGCCGAGGGCCGTCATGCCGTCGCCGGGTCGCGTCGCAGCCGATCGCATGTGGTGTCCGCGGACCGCGGCGAGCCGCACGGCGTCGGGCGCATCGAGCGCGCCCGCCGTCGCCAGGGCGGGAAGCTCGCCGACGCTGTGCCCGAGGACGAGGTCGGGCTCCACGCCGATCTCGCGCAACAGCGCCACGGTGGCGAGCGCCGTCACCGCGAGCGCGGGTTGGCAGACCTCGGTGGACGTCAGACGGTCGATTCCGGAGGGGGTCTCGGCGTCGGCCGCGGAGAGCGCCGCGAGCACATCGACCCCGGTCTCCTCGAGCACCTGCTCGTTCAGTGTCTCGGCAGCTGCACGGAAGGCGGGGAATCGATCGAGGAGGTCCGACTGCATCCGCGGGGTCTGGCTGCCCTGCCCGGGGAAGACGAAGGCGATCCGCCGAGCGGCCTCGTCGACATGGACCCCGGTGCAGACGTCCGCGGAGATCACCCCGGTGGTTCCGTGGGCGAGCTGCTCTAAGGCGGCCGACAGCCCGGAGATCAGCTCGGCGGCGGTGCGGCACACGATCGCCAGCCGGGTGCTCGCGAGCGCCCGAGAGCTCAGGGTCCGTGCGAGGCCGGCGATGGACGGTGCGTCGGCGGCCTCGAGGACGGCGAGGACCGCACGAAGGTGCTCGCCGAGCAGCATGGGGTCGGCGGCCGAGAACACGAGGAGGTGCGGGAGCGTTTCGTCGGCCGGTCCCCCAGCGGCATGCCGACGGACTCGACCTGCTCGCGTCGGCGGTGATTCGAGCACCACGTGCGCGTTGGTGCCGCCGAACCCGAACGAGCTGACGCCGATGAGGCCCAGACCGTCGTCGCCCGGGTCGATGGCGTGTGAGGCGAGCGCCAGGCGGCCGTCTCGGAGGACCTCGGTGTGCGCCTCCGAACGCAGGCGGGGCTGCCCGGGGACGACCCGATGCCTCGCCATGAGTGCCGCTTTGACGATGCCGGCGATCCCGGCCGCCGCCATCGTGTGCCCCACGAGCGCCTTCACGGCCGTGACCGTGGCGGTCCGGTGCGGCGATGCCCCGCGACGACGCAGCGCCGCCAGCGATTCCAGCTCGGTGCGGTCGCCCACCGGGGTGGCCGTGCCGTGCGCCTCGACGACACCCAGGTCGGCGGGGTCGGCCGCGGCGTCCTCGTAGGCCCGGCGGAGCGCCGCCAGCTGTCCATCCGTCGTCGGCGTCATCGGCCCTTCGGCCCGGCCGTCGTTGGACACCCCGGAGCCGCGGATGACCGCGTAGACGTCGTCGTGGTCGTCGATGGCGGCCTCGAGCGGTTTGACGACGATCATGCCGACGCCCTCGCCGAGGAGGAATCCGTCGGCATCGCCGTCGAACGGTCGGCACACCCCGTTCCGTGACAGTGCACCGATCCGCGAGAAGGCGACCATCGCATCCGGGACGAGGCTCAGGTTGACGCCGCCGACGAGCGCCGCCGAGCACTGCCCGGATCGGATGGCGGCGACCGCCTGGTGCAGCGCGACGAGGCTGCTGGAACACGCGGCGTCGACGGCGAAGCTCGGGCCGCCGAGGTCGAGCGTGCTGCTCACCAGCGCCGGCCCCATGTTCGGCAGGCACCCGGGCATCGAGAACGCGTGGAACGGACGCACGCCGGCGACGCGCGCCGCCAGCGCCGCCCCGAGGTCCGCTGCGGCGGGCTCGGGATGGATGGAGTCGTCGCCGAGGAGCTTCGCCCGGATGCGGAGGGAGGTGAGTTCTCGATAGTCGTTCGCGGCCATCCCGACGAACACGCCGACGGACGACCGGTCGACACGACGACGTTCGAACCCGGCGTCGATCCAGGCGGCTCGTGCAGCCTCGAGGAGCAGGCGATGTTGCGGGTCCATCGCGTGCGCCCGGCTGGGCGGGATGCGAAAGTGCCGCGCCGCGAACTGCTCGACGTCGTCGATGAAGGAACCCTGGTCGGAGTAGGCGTGATGCACCGCTCTGGGGTCGTGCGGCGCGAAGAAGGTGGCGTGATCCCATCCCGAGCGGGGGACGACGGAGCCGCTGCGTCGGGCCGCCAGGATGTTGTGCCAGTACTGGTGGGCGTCTGCCGCGCCACCGAAGCGGGCGGACAGGCCGACGATGGCGAGTGGTCGAACGGGCACGACGAGAGAACCTCCGAGGGTGTTGATCGCGGATGGAACGAGGGGGCAGGTCGGCATGTCGACGACTCCGGACGGAGTGGGTCGAGGTCCCGGGGCCGCCTCGCGGTGAGGAGAGCCGGCCCGTGGGCACGCCACAGCCCGACTGTAGTCATCTGAAACATCAGTTTGGATACTCGTCCAGAATCTGTGGATAACTCGCGAGGCAGCGCAACCCCCAGCCGGAGCGGAGGGTCGGCTGGAACACTGGCGATATGACGACCATCACGCTGACCAAGGGCCTCACCGCCTACCGCGCCGACCCGCCGAAGGGCGTCGAACTCCGCGGCGGGCTCGTGCTCATCCACGAGATCTGGGGCCTCGTCCCGCACATCACCGACGTCGCCGACCGCTTCGCCGCGGAGGGGTACCTCGTCATCGCGCCCGACATCCTGAGTGGTGCCGGCGTCACGCCCGAGATCGGTGCGGAGCTGGAGAGCCTCGTCTTCAACAGCGACGAGGCGACGAGGACCGCGGCACAGCCGAAGCTGCGCGAGAAGCTCTCGGCCTCGAAGTCGCCCGAGTACGCCGAGGAGGCGCTCGGGTATCTGGGGAAGGCCGTCGACGCCCTGTTCGACGAGGAGGGGATCGACGGCCGCGTCGCCGTCGTCGGCTTCTGCTTCGGCGGCGGCTACAGCTTCGCGCTCGCCGCGGCCGACCGCCGCATCCGCGCCGCCGTCCCGTTCTACGGCTACCCGCCCGAGCCCGAGGCCGTGACGAGCATCGCCTGCCCCGTCCTCGCGTTCTACGGTGACCAGGACGAGGGCCTCATGAAGAGCCTGCCCGAGCTGACCACGACGATGGAGGACGCGCGGGTCGAGTTCACCGCGACCGTCTACCCCGAGGCCGGTCACGCCTTCTTCAACGACACCAACACGATCACCTACCGTGAGGACGCGGCCGCCGACGCCTGGGTGAAGACGCTCGCGTTCCTCGACACCTCACTCGGCAACGCCTAACCCGAGCGATCCGCATCCGTTCGCCCATTCTCGGGCGAAGAAACGCCCGCTCGCCCATACCTGGGCGAGCGGGCGTTCAGGTGTGCGGCGGAGGCCTACGCGCCCTTAAGGCGGGTGGCGAGGTAGGCGTACAGCTCGTCGATGGCGACACGCTCCTGCTGCATGCTGTCGCGGTCGCGGACCGTCACGGCGTTGTCCTCAAGCGAGTCGAAGTCGACGGTCACGCAGTACGGGGTGCCGATCTCGTCCTGACGACGGTAGCGGCGGCCGATCGCACCCGAGTCGTCGAAGTCGATGTTCCACGAGCCGCGCAGCTCGTCGCCGATCTGGCGGGCGAGCGGCGACAGCGCCTCGTTGCGGGACAGCGGCAGCACGGCGACCTTGACGGGCGCGAGACGCGGGTCGAGGTGCAGCACGGTGCGCTTCTCGATCTTGCCCTTGGCGTTCGGCGGCAGCTCCTGCTCCTCGTACGCGTCGACGAGGAAGGCCATGAGCGCACGGGTCAGACCGAACGACGGCTCGATGACGTACGGCATGTACCGCTCGTTCTTGGCCTGGTCGAAGTAGCTGAGGTCCTTGCCGGACTGCTCGGCGTGCACCTTGAGGTCGTAGTCGGTGCGGTTCGCGACGCCCATGAGCTCGCCCCACTCGCTGCCGGCGAAGCCGAACTTGTACTCGATGTCGACGGTGCGCTTCGAGTAGTGCGCCAGCTTCTCCTGCGGGTGCTCGAACCAACGGATGTTGTCGGGCGTCATGCCGAGGTCGATGAACCAGGCCCAGCAGAGGTCCATCCAGGTCTGCTGCCATTCGTCGTCCGTGCCAGGCTCGACGAAGAACTCGATCTCCATCTGCTCGAACTCGCGGGTGCGGAAGATGAAGTTGCCGGGCGTGATCTCGTTGCGGAACGCCTTGCCGATCTGGCCGATGCCGAACGGCGGCTTCTTGCGGGCCGTCTGCAGCACGTTCGCGAAGTTCGTGAAGATGCCCTGCGCGGTCTCGGGACGCAGGTAGTGGAGACCAGACTCGTCGTCGACGACGCCGAGGAAGGTCTTCAGCAGGCCGGACATCTGGCGGATCTCGGTCCACTGGCCGACCTTCGAGGGGTGCTCGGGGTCGGGGATGTCGGCGAGGCCGTTCTCCGGCGGGTGGCCGTGCTCGGCCTCGTACGCCTCGAACAGGTGGTCGGCCCGGTACCGCTTGTGGGTGATGAGTGATTCGGTCAGCGGGTCGCTGAAGACCTTGACGTGACCGGACGCCTCCCAGACCGGGGTGGGCAGGATGACGGCGGAGTCGAGACCGACCATGTCGCCGCGGCCACGCACGAACGCGTTCCACCACTGGCGCTTGATGTTCTCCTTGAGCTCGACGCCCAGGGGCCCGTAATCCCACGCAGACCGCGTACCGCCGTAGATGTCTCCCGACGGGAAGACGAAGCCGCGGTGCTGGGCCAGGGTGATGACGGACTCGAGATGGGACTGCTCTGCCATGGGTGTGGATCCTCCGTGCCGCTTGCCACGCGGCGGTACCTTCCGGTGCTGACGCCTGGCTGGCGCCCGCTCCCGGAACCCCTCAATCCTATGGGCGAGCCCGTGAGGACGCCCAACGGCCCTTGTCCCGCTCAGGGTGGCCGCTTAGCCTGACAACCATCGCGGTACGCAGGACGGAGCATCGATGGACTGGCTGTGGAACCTCGACGTCATCGACGGTCCACTCGTCTGGGTGCTCGACGCGCTCAGCATCGCCGGCCTGCTGTACCTCGTCATCCGTCGGTCCGGGCTGCTGTGGTACCTGAGCGCCGCCATCGCCCTCCTGGCCGGTGCGCTCCTCGCGCTGGGGACGGTCTGGCTGCTCTTCGACGTGCTCAACCTCTTCGGCGGGCCGTTGATCCGTGCCGCGGAGCCCTGGTTGATCGGCGTCTTCGCCGGCATCGCGCTCGCCGTCCTCACCATCTGCTGGCGCGTCTCGTGGCAGCGGCGCGTCATCGCCGTCGCCTGCATCCTCGTCTTCGGCGCGACCGCGGCGCTGGGCGTCAACGGCGCGTACGGCGTCCAGACCACCCTCGGGTCGATGTTCCACGTCCAGAACCGCAAGCCGATCAGCCTCGTGACACCGACGAGCACGCCCACCGGCGATCCGGCCCGTCCGCTGTACGAGACGTGGAAGCCGCCGGCCGACCTGCCGAAGACAGGCAGGTTCGGCCCGCTTCCCACGGGCGACCGGATCCCGAACACGAACTCCGGGTTCGACGCCCGCCCGGCGCAGGTCTACTACCCACCCGCCGCGCTCGTGAAAGATCCCCCGGCGCTCCCCTTCGTCCTCATGATGATGGGACAACCGGGAGACCCCGACGCGAAGTGGATCGGCGAGGCGCTCGACGCGATCGCCGCCGACCATCAGGGGCTCGCCCCCATCGCGCTCGTCGTGGACCAGCTCGGCGACCCTTCCGTGGATCCGCTGTGCATCGACGGGCGGTACGGGAAGGTGGAGACCTACGTCACGCAGGACGTCCTCCCCTGGGCGAAGGCGAACCTGCACATCCTCGAATCGCCGAAGGACTGGACGGTCGCCGGATACTCGGCCGGCGGCAGCTGTGCGATCTACTACGGAGCCAAGTACCCGCAGACCTTCGGCAACGTCGTCAGTGTCTCGGGTGAGGAGTATCCGGGCGCCAGCGTCCCTGCGGACAGCCTGCGCACGATGTTCGACGGCGACCAGAACGCGTACGACGCGATCAAACCGGCGACCATCATGGCGAAGACGAGATACGCCGACACGGAGGCGTTCTTCTCCGCCGGGACCGCGGACACGGTGTACACCGACATGATGGGGCGCGCCGCAGCCACCGCGACGGCCGCCGGCTGGAAGGTCCAGACCTTCGCGATACCGGGCGGCGACCACGGGGTCAGCTCACTCACGGGCGGGCTGGACCAGACGCTCCGCGCGCTCTACCCGCGGATCGGCCTCCAACGACCGTGACCGGGACGGGGACAGGGCTCCTCGACCCGGCCTCCGCTCCATCGAGGGCTGTGGAGAACTCCGGCGGCGGTCTGAACCGATTGGTTATGGTCGATGCCCATGACCACCCAGCTCCCGCCGATGCCGCAGCCCCTCCTCGTCCAGATCGGCAACATCAGGGTCACTGACGACGTGATCATGACACCCGCCGGCACGTGGCCACTCGCGGACGTCAATGTGACGTCGAGCGATCAGACCTCGACGACCACCCACACCCCGGCGTGGGCCATCGTGCTGGTCATCGTGTTGATCTGGTTCTTCTTCCTCAGCCTGCTGTTCCTCTTCGCGAAGGAGAGGCGTGTCTCGGGGTTCGTCTCCGTGAACGTCCAGGCCGGCCCGTACACCTACACCGAGCAGGTCCCGATCTCGACCGACTTCGCCCGACACGACACCATGAACCGCGTCGGCTACACCCAATCGCTGATCGGGCAGGCACGGCACCGGGCGATCGCGAACCGAGCGGCGGAGTCCTCCCGGCGCCCTGAGGTGCGGTGACCGGTCGCTCGAGGGCCGCTCACGCGACGAGACGACTCAATCGGGCGGCGGCGCGAGGGACGCGCCCTCGAGGAAGGCGCCCATGACGAGTTCGTGACGCAGTTCACCGAGGGTGCCGTCGAGCCGGCCGACGAGGGTCTCGACGCCCATCCGGCCGAGCTGGGCGGCGGGCAGCAATGTGACGGCAAGCGCCGGGTCGGCCGCTTCCGACACCTCTCGGGTGGAGGCGACGAGGACGACGGACACGTCGTCGGGGACCGAGACGCCGCGCCTGCCGAGCTCGCTCACGAAACCGAGGGCCGCCCGATCGTTGAGTACGAGGACGGCCGTGACCTCGGGCGCCTCCGCCTGGAGGGTCGCCGCGATCTCGCGACCACCGGCTGGATCGGGAGTGCACTGGAGCGTCCGAGCGCGGAGTCCACGGGCCGCGCACACGGCATGGAACGTCTCCTGCACGCGGACCACTGGGCCGTAGCCGTCGAGGTCGGCCCGCTCGACCTCCTCGAGCAGGGCGAACTCCCGATGACCGAGGGCCTGCAGACGATCGATGGACAACTCGACCATCCCCTCGAAGTCGACGTCGACGTAGTCGAGACCGGAGGGGTCGCGCGTCCGACCGATGAGCGTCAGTGGCGTCCCGGCCGCGAGCAGACGGTCGACCCGATGGTCGTCGAGCCGCACCTCCATGAGGATGACGCCGTCGATGAGGCCATCTGAGGTGAACTCGCGAAGCGCGTCGGGTTCGCTCGGCTCCGGCCAGAGGACGACGGTGTACCCGAGCTCGGCAGCAGCCTCCGCAGCACCGGTGAAGAAGCGGGCCGCGTTGTCGGACAGTCGATGCTGCAACACCGGGAACAGCAGTGCGATGATGCGGGTCCGACGGCTCGCGAGAGCGCGGGCGACCGCGTTCCGGCGGAAGTCCAACTCGACCATCGCCGACTCCACCCGCAGTCGAGTGGCCGGGGACACCGGCTTCGAATCGTTGACGACGAACGACACCGTGGCGACCGAGACCCCTGCGAGTCGCGCGACGTCACGCATCGTTGCCATGGATCCCCGTTCAGGTGCGGTGCTGTCCGGTCAGTCTCTCACGGATTACGATTCGGTAAACCGGTTAAATTGCTTCTTGACGACTCCGGCGGCACGGTGCATGCTGGTTCCCGAAGCGCGCAGTAAACCGGTTAACTTCCCGGTCTGCGCGATCCGACCTCGACCGGCGAAGGAGCCGTGCTGATGCCTGTACCGACGACCACGGACGACAACCGGTCCGAGCAGCCACTGCGCGTCGCGATCGTCGGGTACAGCTTCATGGGCACCATCCACGCGCAGGCCTGGACCACCGCTCCCCGCTTCTTCGACCTCGGCCGCGGGGTCGAGCTCGTCGCCGTCAGCGGTCGCGATGCCGACGCCGCCCGCGCGTTCGCCGACCGGTTCGGGATCGCCGACGTCGAGACCGACTGGCGAGCGCTCCTCAGCCGTGGCGACGTCGACGTGATCGACATCTGCACCCCGGGCCACCTCCACGCTGAGATCGCGATCGCCGCACTCGACGCCGGTATCCACGTCCTCTGCGAGAAGCCGCTCGCGAACACGCTGGAGGAGGCCGAGCGGATGAACGCCGCGGCCGAACGGGCGGCTGCGCGCGGCGTGCGCGCGATGGTCGGCTTCAGCTACCGACGCACCCCCGCGCTCGCCTATGCACGACGGCTCGTCACCGACGGTCGCCTCGGGACGATCCGTCACATCCGGGCCCAGTACCTGCAGGACTGGATCGCGGATCCCACCTTCCCGCTCGTCTGGCGACTCGACGCCGACCAGGCCGGCTCCGGTGCGCTCGGTGACCTCGGCGCCCACATCATCGATCTCGCACGGTTCGTCACCGGGCAGGAACTGACCGGCGTGAGCGCCCTGACCTCGACCTTCGTCACCGAACGGCCGCTCCCCACCTCGTCGAGCGGCCTCAGCGCCACCACGGAGGGCGATCCTGAGGATGGCGAGGTGTCGGAACCCCTCACCGGGCGGGTGACCGTCGACGACGCGGTCGTGTTCATCGCCCGCACCGACGGCGGCGCCCTGGCGACCTTCGAGGCCACCCGCTTCGCCACCGGCCGCAAGAACGCGATGCGGATCGAGGTCGACGGCTCCGACGGATCGCTCGTCTTCGACTTCGAGCGCATGAACGAGCTGCAGTTCCACGACCACACCCTCCCGGCCGAGGAGGCGGGCTTCCGGCGCATCCTCGTCACCGAACCCGGTCACCCGTATGCGGACGCCTGGTGGCCGGCCGGCCACGGCCTCGGCTACGAGCACACCTTCGTCCACGAGGTCGCCGACCTCGCCCGCGACCTCGCCGCCGGCCGGGCGCCCGAACCGGGCTTCGCCGACGGCCTCCGGGTGCAGCGCGTGCTCGCCGCGGTCTCGGCGAGCGCCGACGCAGGTGCCACCTGGATCCCACTCGACCACTGACCGAACCACCCACCGCACCACGATCACCACCGCATCACGATCACCACTCACCAGGCAAAGGAGCCATGACATGAGATCCACGACCACCCGCGACACCCGGCCACGCATCGTCCGTCGGCCGCACGTGCTCGGATCGCTCGCGATCCTCGCGATCACCCCGTTCGCCCTCACCGCGTGCAGCGGTGGCGGTGGCGCGGCGGCTGGAGGCGACGCCGACACCCTCACGATCCTCGACTACTACAACAACGAACCCGACAAGACCCTCGTGGGCGAAGCCCTCGACCGGTGCGCGGACGACGTCGGCGTGAAGATCAAGCGCGAAACCGTCCCCGGCAAGGACCTCATCCAGAAGGTGCTCCAGCAGTCGTCGTCCAAGACGCTGCCCGACGTCCTCATGCTCGACAACCCGGACGTCCAGGAGATCGCCGCGACCGGCGGACTCTCGCCACTCAGCGACTACGGCGTCGACACCTCGGGCTTCGCGAAGGGCATCCTCGACGCCGCGAGCTACGAGGGGGAGGTCTACGGCCTGGCGCCGACGGTCAACACCCTCGGCCTCTTCTACAACGAGGACCTCCTCGCGGCGAAGGGCATCACCCCGCCGACCACGTGGGACGAACTCAAGACGGCCGCGGCGGCACTGACCGAGGGCGACACCTACGGGCTGGCCTTCAGCTCCATCGCCACCTACGAGGGCAGCTGGCAGTTCCTGCCGTTCATGTGGACCAACGGCGGCGACGAGGCCGACCTCACGACGCCCGCCGTCGCCGAGGCGCTCCAGCTGCAGGTCGACCTCGTGAACTCGGGTTCGGCGTCGAAGAGCGTCATCAACTGGTCGCAGGCCGACGTGAACGACCAGTTCATGGCCGGTAAGGCCGCGATGATGATCAACGGTCCGTGGCAGATCCCGGCCCTCAGCGCCGACACGAACCTCAAGTACGGCAGCGTGCAGGTTCCGGTCAACAAGGCCGGCCAGACGCCCGTCGCCCCGCTCGGCGGCGAGGTCTGGACCGTCCCCGTGACCGGCGACAAGGACAAGCAGGCGAAGGCGGCGAAGTTCGTCGAGTGCATCTCGAGCGACGAGAACCAGCTCGCCCTCGCGGAGGCCCGCTTCACCGTCCCGACGAAGACGGCCCTGGCCGAGCAGTACGTCGCGAAGGTCCCCGAGATGGCCGCGTTCACCGAGCAGGTCGCCAACGCCCGCTCGCGCACCGGCGAGCTCGGCGAGGAGTGGCCCGAGGCCGCGACCGAGATCTACACCGCCATCCAGCTCGCCCTGACCGGGCAGGCGACGCCTGAAGAGGCGTTCAAGCAGGCGGCCGCGGGCTGATCCTGATGAGCAGTGGCATCGCCGGAGCATCGCTCCAGGACCGGAAGACCGACCAGCGGTCCAGCGGCACCGACGGGGGCGCGCCGACCAAGCGCACCCCCGCCGGGGCCGGCCGCCGGAGCCGACGCTTCCGCCGGGAAGACCTGATCAAGCTCGGCTTCGTCCTTCCCGCAGCGCTCTACATCGTCCTCTTCTTCGGCTATCCGGTCGTCAAGAACGTCACGATGAGCTTCCAGGAGTACACGACGAAGACGTTCTTCACGGGCGAGGCGCCGTGGGTCGGGTTCGCGAACTACGTGACCGTGTTCAGTTCCCAACTGTTCACACCGGCGCTGCTCAACACGGCGTTGTTCACGGTGGGGTCGATCGCCGGGCAGTTCGTGATCGGGCTCGCGCTCGCCGTCTTCTTCAAGCGACGCTTCCCCCTGAGCTCGTTCCTCCGCGCGATGCTGCTGCTCCCCTGGCTCCTCCCCCTGATCGTGTCGAGCGCCACCTGGCGGTCGATCCTCGACCAGGACAGCGGCGTGCTAAACGCCGCCCTCGGCTCCATCGGCCTGTCGGGCGTCCCCTGGCTGACGAGCCCGTCGGTGGCCCTGTTCGCGGTCGTCCTCGTCAACATCTGGATCGGCATCCCGTTCAACGTCACGATCCTCTACGGCGGCCTCCAGGACATCCCCGACGAGCTCTACGAGGCGGGAGCGCTCGACGGCGCGACCGGTTGGAAGGCGTTCCGCCACATCACCTGGCCGAACCTCCGCCCCGTGGTCAGCGTCGTGCTCGTGCTCGGCGTCGTCTACACGATCAAGGTGCTCGACATCATCCTCGGCCTCACGAACGGCGGGCCGGCGAACGCCACCCAGACCCTCGCGGTGCGGTCGTATCAGGAGTCGTTCGTGAACTTCGAGTTCGGTGTCGGTGCGGCCTTCAGCAACATCCTCATCGTCATCTCGCTCCTCTTCGCCATCGTCTACCTGCGCGTGAACCGACGCGCGGTCGACGAGTAAGGACACGGACCCTCATGACCACGACCAGCATCGTGACCGGCGGCCGGCAGACGCGCCGCTTCGCCCCGGTCGGCCCGCGTCGCCACCGCGGCGACCGGCGCCACCTCGGTTACACCGTCCTCGGCATCCTCATCCTCGCGATCATGCTCTTCCCCGTCTACTGGATGGTGAACGCGTCCCTGCAACCCTCCGGCAACACGCTCACCGGGGACTTCTTCCCGGTCAACCCGAGCTTCGCCGGGTACGAGAAGGCGATCGCCGACCAGGGCGGGCACCTCGTCACGAGCCTCGTCATCTCGCTCGGAACCGTCGTCCTCAGCCTGGTGATCGCGGCCCCGGCGGCCTACGCCCTCGCGCAGTTCCGGTTCCGGTGGATCAGCATCGCCCTCCTCGTGATCCTGATCGCCCAGATGATCCCGGGCATCGTGATCGCGAACGCCCTCTACTCGGCGTACAACGACCTCGGCCTGCTCAATTCGATCCCCGGGCTGATCCTCGCCGACGCCTCGCACGCCATCCCGTTCGCGATCCTCATCCTGCGGGCGTCGATGCAGACCATCCCGCCGTCGATCGTGGAGGCGGCACGGGTCGACGGCGCCGGGCACGTGCGGGCCTTCGTCTCGATCGTCCTCCCGGTGAGCCGCAACGTGCTCATCACCGCCGGTCTGTTCGCCTTCCTCTTCTCCTGGAGCGACTTCCTGTTCGCCCTGACGCTGACGACGACGGAGGACGTCCGGCCAGTGACGCTCGGCATCTACCAGTACCTCGGCTCGCAGGTCTCGAACTGGAGCGCGGTGATGGCGACCGCCGTCCTCTCGTCCCTGCCCGCGATCCTGCTGCTCGTCATCGCCCAGCGGTTCATCGCCGCGGGCGCCACGGGCGGTGCCGTGAAATGACCGACGACCACTCCGACACCCTCTCCGACCACGCAACGCATCCTCGAAGGAGCACCACCATGTCCGACAGCAGCACCCCCATCCGCGTCCTCGTCTGGGGCGAGAACCGCCACGAGCAGATCGAGGAGAAGGTCCGCGCCATCTACCCGGACGGCATGCACACGACCATCAAGGAGGGCATCGAAGAGCACCTCGGCGCCGACGCCGTGGTCACCACGACCACGCTCGACGAACCGGAGCACGGGCTCACCGAGGAGGTGCTCGCCGCGACCGACGTGCTCGTCTGGTGGGGCCATGCGGCTCACGGCGAGGTCGCCGACGAGGTCGTCGAGCGCGTGCACCAGCACGTACTCGCCGGTATGGGTCTGCTCGTGCTGCACTCCGGCCACTGGTCGAAGATCTTCGGCAAGCTCATGGGCACCTCGTGCACGCTCCGGTGGCGGTCGGAGGAGGACCGCGAGATCGTCTGGACCGTCGACCCCACCCACCCGATCGCCCAGGGGATCCCGCACCCGTTCATCATCCCGGCGCAGGAGATGTACGGCGAGTTCTTCGACGTCCCCGCGCCCGACGAGCTCGTCTTCCTCTCGACCTTCACCGGTGGCGAGGTCTTCCGTTCCGGCATGACCTACAAGCGCGGCTTCGGCAAGATCTTCTTCTTCTCCCCCGGCGACCAGGACTACCCCGTCTACCACCACGAGCACGTCCGTCGCGTCCTCGCGAACGGCGTCCGGTGGGCGCAGACGCTGCGTCCGGAACGCGCGGTGCCGGTCCTGCTGCGGTACGAGACCGAGGACTTCTACAACGGCCGCGGATACGAAGGGGCGCTCGCGCGATGAGTGCTCCTGTCGACGGTGGCTTCGCGACGCTCGCGGACGCCATCAGGCCGGTCCGGCTCGTGCTCGTCGGTGCGGGCGGGATGGGACGGGCGTGGTTGCGGACGATCCTCGCGAACCCGGACACGGAACTCGTCGGCGTCGTCGACCTCGACACGGCCCTCGCGGAGTCGGCGGTGACCGAGGCCGGGCTCGTCGTGGGCCCCGGGGGTGTCGTCGTCGGCACCAGCGTGTCCGTCGTCGCCGAGGCGACGGGGGCGGACGCGGTCGTCAACGTCACCGTGCCCGCCGCGCACCACCCGGTCAACACCGAGGCGCTCTTCGCCGGGTTGCCGGTGCTCTGCGAGAAGCCGATCGCACCGACCGTCGCGCAGGCGCTTTCCCTGGCGGCGACGGCCGAGGCAAGCGGGCAACTGCTCATGACCAGCCAGTCGCGTCGCTACTACGCGTCGATCGCCGCCTTACGGGAGCAGGTCGCCACGCTCGGTCGGCTCGGGTCCGCGACGACGGAGTTCTTCAAGGCGCCGCACTTCGGCGGCTTCCGCGAGGAGATGCCGCACGTGCTGCTCGTCGACATGGCGATCCATGCCTTCGACGCCGCCCGCTACGTCCTCGGCAGCGACCCGATCGCCGTGTACTGCGAGGAGTACAACCCGGGGTGGAGCTGGTTCTCCGCCGACGCCGCCGCGACCGCGATCTTCGAGTTCGCCGGAGGAGTCCGCTACACCTACAGCGGCAGCTGGTGCGCGGACGGCGTGGAGACCTCGTGGAACGGCAGTTGGCGAGTGAACGGCGAGTACGGCACGGCCGTCTGGGACGGCGACTCCGCTCCGCAGCGGCAGCTCGCACCGCAGGGCGGAGCTCCGTCGGCGGTCGAGACCGCCGAGCTCGAGCCGGACGTGCCGGAGGAGATCGCGGGCTCGCTCGTCGAGTTCGTCGACGCCCTGCGCACGGGGCGTGTCCCCTCGGGTGAGGTGCACGCCAACGTGCTGAGCCTCGCGATGGTGGAGGCCGCCGTGCGGTCCGCCGAGTCCGGCGAGCGCGTGGTCATCGCGGACGTGCTCGCCCAGGCGCAGGCGCAGGCGATCGAGACCGAGCCGCGCGACGACGTCCGGGGCGCGCTCGTCGCCTCCCGCTGAGGTGAGGCGGATCGTCGCCCGCCCACCCCGCGAGCGACGATCCGCCTCAGCTCACCAGGTCCCGTCGAGGAGGTCGCGGGTCACGACCAGGTTGAGCACCCGCCAGAGGCCGGAGTGACCAGGGGTCCGGCCCGGCCGGTTCGGCCACCCCTCGAGGCGTGCGACACGGACGAAGCCGACCTCGTGCCACACCGGGTCCGTCTTGCGGAACCGATCCGGCCGCCAGACGACCGGACGCTCCGGCAGATTGCCCGAGGCCGGCTCGCGCTTCGCTCGCAGCGTCGCCAGGGTCTCCGGCCCGGGGACCTGCTCGCCCACCCAGTCGAGCACGTCGAGCTCGGGTGAGTCACCGTATCGGGACCGATGGATGCCGGCGACCCGGAACAGGGCCGTCCGTCCGTTCGGCGCCGTGAACGCGAGGACGTCGCCCGGCGTCAGGTCGTCCTCCACATGGCGCCACGATCGTCGGAGGCGCTTCGGTGCGGGCTGCGGGCCGAGGAGATGCTCGCGGAGACAATCGAGGGCCGCGGTCCGCCTGGCGACCTCCCCCGGGCCCGCTTCGGCCCACAGCTCGAGGTCGGCACCGCGATCGATCGCCGCGAGCGCCCGCGTCCGCACCTCGGGATCGAGCCGGCCGACCTCACTCTGCGCGGCCGCGAGCGGGATCCACAGCTCACCGTCCTCGCGCTCCACCAGATGGGCGAACGACGCGATGGTCCGTCGCGTCGCCTCGTCGTCCGGCACCCGGTCCTGCACGTACTCGCGGTACTCGGTGCGGATGTCCGAGGCCGTGTCGTTCGAGAAGATCGCCGTTCCCCATGCACCCATCCCGGCATCCTGCCAGACCCCTCGCGTCAGCGGCCAGGTGAGGCCCATACGATGGATCCAGCCCGATTCCGAGACGAAGGACGCTGCATGCCATCCCGCCCCACCAAGCTGATCCCGCCGACCTTCTCCCGCACCCCCTCACTCGACGCCGAGGCGGTCGAGCTGAGCGTCGCGATCGAAATCCCCGAGGGTGTCGAGGCGATCGGCCTGGCCGTCGCCCCCGCAGCCGACGGCGCCGGCGACGACATCCCCGCCGCGCTCGGACTCGACCGCGCGGCACTGTCCCGCGCCGGCTTCACCGGCGAGATCGGCCAGACGCTCGTCATCCCCAGCCAGGACGCCCCGACGTACATCGCGGTCGGCGTCGGTGCACCCGAGAAGCGCACCCCGGCAGCCCTCCGCGACATCGCTGCTGCCTTCGCCCGTGCGGCATCCTCCTTCGCGAGCATCGGCCTCGACGTGGCGCGGTCGTTCGACCTCGACCCGGCCTCCGCGGGGCAGCTCGTCGTCGAGGGCGCGCTCCTCGCCCGGTACCGCTACACCGAGTTGAAGCGGGAGACCAAGCGCACCCCGCTCGTCGCGCTCCACCTCGTCGCCGGTGCTGAAGACCTGCCCGAGACCGCGACGGGCGCACACCGTGGCGAGGTTCTCGCCCGTTCGGCGAACCTCGCGCGCGATCTCGCGAACACGCCTCCCGGACACCTCACGGCGACCGACCTCGCCGAGGTGGCCGAGACGCTCGGTGCCGCCAACGGGCTCGACGTCGAGGTCTTCGACAAGGACGCGCTCATCGAGCTCGGTCTCGGGGGCCTGCTCGGCGTCAACGCCGGTAGCGTCGAGGAACCGCGCATGATCAAGCTGCGGTACACGCCGAAGGACGACGACGGCTCGCTGATCGAGGCCGCAGGACACCTCGCACTCGTCGGCAAGGGCATCATGTACGACTCGGGCGGCATCTCGCTCAAGCCGTCCGACCCGTCCCACGCGGCGATGAAGATGGACATGGCGGGCGCCGGAGCGATCCTGTCCGCCGTGACGGCGCTGGAGGAGTTGCACTGCACGAGCAGCGTCACGGCGTTCCTCATGTGCACGGACAACATGCCCTCGGGCTCGGCCACGATGCTCGGCGACGTGCTGACGTTCCGCAACGGCACCACCGTGGAGATCAAGAACACCGACGCGGAGGGTCGCCTCGTCCTCGCCGACGGCCTGAGCCTCGCCGTCGAAGAGGAACCGGACGCGATCGTCGACATCGCGACGCTGACCGGTGCCGCGATCATGGCGCTCGGCACGAAGACGGCGGCCGTGCACGGCACCGACCAGGGCATCGTCGACCAGACGCTCGCCTCATCGAAGGCCACCGACGAGCAGCTGTGGCAGCTGCCGCTCGAACGCAGCTACCGCAAGCAGCTCGACTCGGACGTCGCGGACCTCGCCAACATCGGCGGCCGGTTCGCCGGTTCGACGCTCGCCGCACTGTTCCTCGCGGAGTTCGTCGGCGACATCCCGTGGGCGCACCTCGACATCGCCGGCACCATGCTCGTGGAGTCGGACGAGTCGTGGCGGTCGAAGGGTGCGACCGGGTACGGCACGCGCCTCCTGATCGACCTGGCGCTCAACTTCCGCGCCTGACCCCGGACGCGGCGTCGATGCCAGGTCCCTGAGCCTGTCGAAGGGCGGCGACCGGACCGTCTTTCCCCGCGAGCACTTCGACAGGCTCAGTGACCGGATCAGCCCATCCGCAACCCGGTCACTGAGCCGCAGCCCGGTCACAGAGCCTGTCGAAGTGTCGAAGGCCGCGCTGCGACAACCTCAGTTGCCGTTCCGGCAAGAATCATGCGCCCGCGGCCGGTGTCACGGCAGGCTGATGCCATGACCTCCGAGCACGAGCCCGCCATCACCGATCCCGCCGCCTTCTGGGAGCACCGTTACAGCAGCCGCGGCCAGGTGTGGAGCGGCAAACCGAACGCCGCGCTCGAGCGCGAGGTGGACGCGTTGGCGCCCGGCACCGCACTCGATCTCGGCAGTGGAGAGGGCGCGGACGCCGTCTGGCTCGCCCGGCAGGGCTGGTCCGTGACCGCCGTCGACATCTCTCCGAGCGCGCTCGCCCTCGGAGCGTCGACCGCGAGCGAGGCGGGGGTCGTCGACCGCATCACCTGGGTGCAGGCCGACCTCGTCGAGTGGGAACCGTCGGCGTCGTTCGATCTCGTTACCGCGACGTTCCTGCACTCCCCCGTCGAGTTCCCGCGCGAGGCGGTCCTCCGTCGCGCGGCATCGGCGGTCGCTCCCGGCGGCACCCTCCTCGTCGTCGGCCACGCCGGTCCGCCGCCCTGGGCGACCGAGCACATCGCGCACGCGCACTTCCCGACGCCCGACGAGGTCCACGCCTCGCTGGAGCTTGAGGCGACCGACTGGGAGGTCGTCACCGCAGGCCTCGTCGCGCGCGCCGCGATCGGGCCCGACGGTGAGCCCGCCGAGCTCGACGACAGCGTCCTCGTCCTCCGTCGCCGTCCCTAACTCAGGAGTGGCTCGGCGCGTCGCGACGCCCGCCCGGCGTGTCACGCCCGACACGCCACAGCAGTCCTGAGTTACGAACCGAGGTCGGCGGGTCAGCGGGTCGGGGGCGCAGCCACGGAGCCGCGCTCGATGAGCGTCTGGGCGAGCACGAACTCCTCCGCGTCTGCCCCCGCCCCACCGATCCGGGCGATCAACCGGCGTGCGGATTCCGCACCGAGTTCGTAGATCGGCTGCGACACGACGGTGATGGGTGGCGTGGTGAGGCTCGTCCAGTCGGCGTCGTCGAAGGCGATGAGCGACACGTCGTCGGGGATCGCGAGGCCGAGTTCGCGGATGGTCCGGAAGACCGCGGAGCCGACCAGGCTGTCGGAGGCGATGATCGCGGTCACGGGGTCCGGGTCGCCGAGGACCTTCCGGGTGATGACGTCGATCCCCTCCGCACGCGCGTTGAGGTGGACGGACGCGGCCGGATCCTCGACGCCGGCCTCACGGAGGGCACTCGTGAACCCGTCGATGCGATCGCCGACCGAGGTGGAGCCGACATCGTCCCCTGAGGCATACGGCTCCCCGTGCCCGAGCGTCGAGATGAACGCGATCCGACGGTGTCCGGCGGCGAGGAGGTGCCGGGTTGCCGCGGCCGCCCCGGAGGCGTTGTCGGCGACGACCGTGTCGGCCTCCATACCGGCCGCGCGACGGTCGAGGAGCACCACGGGACGCCCCTCGGCGAGCGCCGTTTGTAAACTTCTCGTTTCGATCGAGGAGGCCGGCGTGACGATGAACCCGTCCACGCGCTTGTCGAGGAGGAGCTCGATCGCTGCCGTCTCGGCGTCGACCTCCTCATCGGAATTGGCGAGGATGAGGTCGAATCCGGCGGCCTGCGCGACGTCGGAGATCCCCCGGGTCGCACGAGCGAAGAACGGGTTCTCGATGTCGCCGATGACCACCCCGATGGTGTTCGACTTCCCCGTGTTCATGCTCTTCGCGAGGGCGTTCGGGCGGTAACCGAGGCGTTCCGCGGCGGCCTGCACACGGTCCCGCACGTCGTCGCTCACGGCCCCGTAGTCGCCGAGCGCGCGGGCCGCCGTGGCCTTCGAGACCCGAGCCGCCTTCGCGACGTCCGACACCGTCGCCTCGCGTCTGCCGGTACCCGGATCCGTTGCCATGTGCCCTCCGATGGGGTCTGCTGCGTCGTTGACGTTGTCCGAGAACCAGGGTACTGTCCTGGACAACCTGTTGAGACCGGTCTCAACCTACGACATTGAGACCGGTCTCACCAGCAGAACGACAGCAATGGAGCTGACGGCGTCCACAAGACACGAGCCGACGGTTCCCTCCACGCACCACGAACTCCTCCCCACGATTGGACTCGCCGTGACGAATCGCTTCACCCTCCGCAGGACGGCCCTCCTCGCCGTCGCTGCGGCGACCGCCCTCATCCTCTCCGCGTGCTCCGGTGGTGCCGGAACCGCCAGCAGCACTGAGGACAACCCGTACGGACTGATCACCCCCGGACAGATCCGCGTCGCCAGCCTCGGCGACTCGAAGCCGTACACCTTCACCGACGCCGACGGGACGTTCACCGGCTTCGACGTCGAGCTCTTCACCGACGTCGCCAAGCGGATCGGGATCGACGACGTCGTCTTCACCGGGCAGGACTTCTCCGGCCTGCTGTCCGCCGTCGCGAACGGACAGTTCGACGTCGGCGTCGCGGCCATCGGCATCACCAAGGAGCGCGAGCAGACGGTCGACTTCTCCGACGGTTACCTCGCCGGGTACCTCACGGTCATGGCGGCGAAGGACTCCGGCATCACCGACGCGGACAGCCTCGCCGGCAAGCGCCTCGGCGTCGTCCAGGGAACCCTCCAGGAGGCCTACGCGGTCAAGCACTTCACCGACACCGAGCTCGTGCGCTTCCCCGACAACAACTCGGCGATCTCGGCGGTCAACAGCGGCAGCATCGACGCCCACTTCCTCGACTACGAGGCGGCGAAGGAGTACGCGGCCCAGTACGGGCTCGTCAACGCCATCGACATCCCGTCCTTCGACGCACCGGCCGGGTTCGCGATCGCGAAGGACAAGCCCGAGTTCAAGAAGGCCCTCGACAAGGCCCTCGCCGAGGCGATGGAGGACGGCACCTGGAAGAAGCTCTACCAGAAGTGGTTCCCGGGCTCTCCGATGCCCGAGCAGTACCTCCCGAAGGCGGAGCAGACCTCCAGCCCCAGCCCGACCTCGTCGACCGAGTAGTCCCCGTCTCGTGGTGCGGGCCGAGCACCGGCCCGCACCACACCATCCCACCCCTCAGGAGCAGACAGCATGGACTGGCTCGACAGCATCATCAAGACCTTCTTCGACTTCGACGCGATGTGGCAGGTGTTCCCGCAGCTGCTCGGCACCGGGCTCGTCAACACCCTCGTCATCTCGATCGCCGCCACGGTGATCGGCGTCGTCCTCGGCATGATCATCGCCATCATGGGCATCTCGCCCTCACGCTGGCTCCGAGTACCCGCGCGGATCTACACCGACGTGTTCCGCGGCCTGCCGGCGATCCTCACCATCCTCCTCATCGGCCAGGGCTTCGCCCGCTTCAGCCAGCAGCTGTTCGGCCCCTCGCCCTATCCGCTGGGCATCCTCGCGCTCAGCCTCATCGCCTCCGCCTACATCGGCGAGATCTTCCGCGCCGGCATCCAGAGCGTCGACCGCGGCCAGCTCGAGGCGTGCCGGGCGCTCGGCATGAGCTACGGCAAGGCGATGCGACTCGTCGTGGTGCCGCAGGGCATCCGCAGGGTCCTCCCCGCGCTCGTCAACCAGTTCATCGCCATCGTCAAGGACTCGAGCCTCGTCTACTTCCTCGGGCTCCTCGTGAGCGAACGCGAGCTGTTCCGGGTCGGTCAGGACGCGGCCGTCCTCACCGGCAACCTCTCGCCACTCGTCATGGCGGGTCTGTTCTACCTCGTCATCACCGTGCCCCTCACCCACCTCGTCAACTTCTTCGACAACCGCTTCCGCACGGGACGCCGGAAGGCCACCCCGCCGAAGAGCGGCCTCGACGAACTCGACGAAGTGCAGCCACCCCTGCCAGTCACCACCGGGAGCAACACATGACCTACACCTCTCCCCTGCCCGTCACCGACGGCCACTTCTACCGCGGCTCGAGCCTGGAGCTCCGCGATGTCTCGATGGCGTACGGCGACATCGAGGTCATCCGCGAGGTGAGCATCGACGTCGAGCCCGGCACCACCACCTGCATCATCGGGCCGTCGGGCTCGGGCAAGTCGACACTGCTCCGCGGGGTGAACCGGCTGCACGAGCCCACCTCCGGCGACGTCCTCCTCGCCGGCGAGAGTGCCCTGAAGATGAAGCCCGAACGGCTCCGGACGCGGGTCGGCCTGGTCTTCCAGCACTTCAACCTCTTCCCCGACCACACCGCGCTCGAGAACGTGGCCCTCGCACTCCGCAACGTGAAGGGCATGTCGAAGAGCGAGTCGCTCCGGGTCGCGGCAGCACGCCTCGACGACGTCGGACTCGGCGAACGATCGGACCACCGACCCCGCGACCTCTCGGGCGGCCAGCAACAGCGCGTCGCGATCGCCAGGGCACTCGCGATGGAACCCGAGGTCATGCTGTTCGACGAAGCCACGAGCGCGCTCGACCCCGAACTCGTGAAGGGCGTCCTCAACCTCATGGCCGGCCTGGCGCAGCGCGGCATGACCATGCTCGTCGTGACCCACGAGATGGGCTTCGCCCGCAAGGTCGCCGACCAGGTCGTGTTCATGGACGAGGGCCGCGTGGTCGAGGCGGGCACCCCGTCGCAGCTGTTCGACGCACCGCAGAGTCCCCGCCTGCAGCGCTTCCTCTCCGAGGTCCTCTGATGGCGGCACGCGTCTCCGGCACGATCAGGACGGGCGTCATCGGCTTCGGCACCTCCGGCGCGGTGTTCCACGCGCCGTTCCTCGCCGCGGATCCCGACTACTCGCTCGACCTCGTCGTGACCTCCGACCCGGATCGGCGGGCCGAGGCGCTCGGCCGGTACCCGGGTGTCCAGGTCGTGTCGACCGCCGAGGAGCTCTTCGCCCGAGCCGACGAGCTCGACCTCGTGGTCATCGGCTCGCCGTCCGGCACGCACGCCGCTCTCGCGACAGCCGCCCTGGACGCCGGCCTGCACGTCGTGGTCGACAAGCCGTTCGCCGTCACCGCGGCCGAGGGCCGGGCCGTCGTCGATCGTGCTGCAGCTGCCGACCGCCTCGTCACGGTCTTCCAGAACCGCCGCTGGGACGGCGACTTCCTGACCGTGCGGCGGCTGCTCGACGAGGGCGCGCTCGGGCACGTCCATCGCTTCGAGTCACGCTTCGAGTGGTGGAAGCCCGATCCGCCCGCATCGTGGAAGACGGCCGCGACCGCAGCGGAGGGCGGCGGCATCCTCTACGACCTCGGCACGCACGTGATCGACCAGGCCATCCAACTGTTCGGCGAGGTCGAGGACGTCCAGGCGGAACTCGGTGTCGTCCGGCCCGGAGCGGTCGCGGACGACGACGCCTTCGTGGCGCTCCGTCACCGTTCGGGGGTCCGGTCGCACCTGTGGATGGGGTCGCTCGTCGCCCAAGCCGGCCCGCGGTTCCGCGTCCTCGGCTCCTCCGGCGCTTACACCTCGTGGGGACTCGACGGCCAGGAGCCCGCACTCAAGGCCGGTGCCGACCCGCGTGACGAGGGATTCGGCCTGCGAGAGCCGTCCGGCTGGGGCTCGATCGGCATCGACGGCGCCACGGAGCCCGTCCCGATGGCCGACGGCGACTACGCCGCCTTCACCCGCCTCCTGGCGACCGCCCTCCACGACGGCGGTCCTCCACCGGTCGATCCGGCCGACGCGATCGCCGTCCTCGAGATCATCGAGGCCGTCCACACGGCCGCAGCACCTCACGAACGCACCATTCCAGAACAGAAAGAGCAGACAGCATGAGCAGCAGCACCCAGACCAGCCGACGCGTCGTCGTGATCGGCGGGGCATCCTCGGAACGTCCAGCGCCGTCGCCCTCGCCCGCCGAGGTGCCGACGTGACCCTCGTGACCGACCGCTCTCTCGCCAGCGGCGCCTCGGGACGATCGCTCGCCTGGTTGAACTCCGCAGCCCAGCGGTCGAGCGAGTACCACGCGCTCCGCGTCCTCGGGATCGACCGCTGGCGGACCTTCGCCGCGCAGATCCCGAGCGCGGACTTCCTCCGCTTCGACGGCGGACTGATGTGGGCACCGGAGGGCGAGTCCTACGCGGAGACCTTCGCCTACGAGCGCGGCATCGGATACGACGCCCGGTGGCTGGCTCCGGAGGAGGTCGCCTCGGTCACGCCGGGTGTCGATCCGGCCGCCGTGGCTGCGGAGGGCGCGATCTTCAACCCGGGCGAGGGCTGGGTCGAGCTGCCGTCCGTGATCGAGGTGCTGTCCCGCGAGTTCGTCGCCCGCGGCGGGCGGATCGTGACGGACGCCGGCGCCGAGATCGCCTCGTCCGGTGGACGTGCCGTGGGTGCGGTGCTCGCGAACGGCGACCGCATCGAAGCCGACGCGGTCCTGCTGGCGACAGGTCCCGACGTCCCGGCCCAGCTCGCCGCACTCGGCATCACGATCGGCGACCAGAGCCCGGCCGCGTTCGTCGCGTTCACGAAGCCCGCCGCATCCGAGCTCGTCGCCGTCCTCAACACGCCGAAGGTGGCCGTCCGTCGCACCAGGGAGGGCGGCTTCGCTCTGGACTCCGCGTGGTCGGAGGAGGAGATCGAGGTCCGCGACGACGGCTCGCTGCACATCTCGGACTCGACCGTGGAGCGGCTGTTGGCCGAGGGATCGCGGGTGCTCGCCGGCAACCCGACCCTCGAACTCGACCACATCGGGGCCGGCTACAAGCCGATCCCCGGGGACGGCGAGCCGGTCTTCGGTGCGGTCCCGCAGCTGCCGGGCCTCTTCACGGCCTTCAGCCACAGCGGTGCGACGCTCGGGCTCATTGCCGGTGAACTCCTCGCGGACGAGATCGTCGACGGCGAACCCTCGCCGCTGCTCGCGACCTTCCGGCCCGAGCGGTACGCGGAGTCACCCGTCCCCGCGTAGGCCTGGTCGGTTCACAACTCAGGACGGCCCCGGCGCGTTGCATCGGCCACCCGGCGTGTCCGGCGGGACGCGCCGCACCGGTCCTGAGTTGTGAACCCCTGCCGTCCCCAACTCAGGAGTCGTCCGGTGTGTCGGCGTGGTTGCAGGTCGACACGCCGCAGGACTCCTGAGAACGGAACGGGAGGGACCACGACAGAACGCCCGCCGCACTCCTGGAGTGCGGCGGGCGTCCGGCGTTGCGAGGTGCGACTAGTCGGTGCCGGAGTCGAACGCGGCGCCCTCGGAAGCGAGGTCGGTCGCGCGCTCGAGGGCGTCGGCGGTCGGGTCGAGGAGTTCGCCGCCGAGGATCTCCTGCGCCTCACCCTGCTCGAGCTTGCCGACGAGGTCGGCGGTCGCGCCGCCGACGATGCCGGCCGCTGCGTACTGCTCGAGCCGCGAGCGCGAGTCCGCGATGTCGAGGTTGCGCATGGTGAGCTGACCGATACGGTCGTTGGGACCGAACGCCGCGTCGCCGACGCGCTCCATCGAGAGCTTGTCGGGGTGGTAGCTGAGGCCCGGGCCCGAGGTGTCGAGGATCGTGTAGTCGTCGCCGCGGCGCAGACGGATCGAGACCTCGCCGGAGACGGCGGAGCCGACCCAGCGCTGGATGGACTCACGGAGCATGAGCGACTGCGGGTCGAGCCAACGGCCCTCGTACATGAGGCGGCCGAGTCGGCGGCCCTCGTTGTGGTAGTTGGCGACCGTGTCCTCGTTGTGGATCGCGTTGAGCAGACGCTCGTACGCGATGTGGAGGAGCGCCATACCGGGGGCCTCGTAGATGCCGCGGCTCTTCGCCTCGATGATGCGGTTCTCGATCTGGTCGCTCATGCCGAGGCCGTGACGACCACCGATGGCGTTGGCCTCGAGGACCAGCGCGACCGCGTCGGCGTACTCGACGCCGTTGAGCGCGACCGGGCGACCGGCCTCGAAGGTGACGGTGACGACCTCGGAGGCGATCTCGACGTCTTCACGCCAGAACGGCACGCCCATGATCGGCTCGACGAGTTCCATGCCGGAGCTGAGCTCCTCGAGGCGCTTGGCCTCGTGGGTGGCGCCCCAGATGTTGGCGTCGGTGCTGTACGCCTTCTCGGTCGAGTCGCGGTACGGGAAGTCGCGGGCGACGAGCCACTCGCTCATCTCCTTGCGGCCACCGAGCTCGTTGACGAAGTCGACGTCGAGCCACGGCTTGTAGATGCGCAGGCGCGGGTTGGCGAGCAGACCGTAGCGGTAGAACCGCTCGATGTCGTTGCCCTTGTAGGTGGAGCCGTCGCCCCAGATGTCGACGCCGTCCTCCTTCATCGCGCGGACGAGCATGGTGCCCGTCACGGCGCGACCGAGCGGCGTCGTGTTGAAGTAAGTCTTGCCGGCGTTGCGGATGTGGAACGCACCGCACTGGAGGGCGACGAGGCCCTCCTCGACGAGCGCCGACTTCGCGTCGACGAGGCGCGCGATCTCGGCGCCGTACTCCTTGGCGCGGTCGGGGACGGCGCCGATGTTCGGTTCGTCCGCCTGGCCGATGTCGGCGGTGTAGGTGCACGGGACGGCACCCTTCTCGCGCATCCAGGCGACGGCGACGGAGGTGTCGAGACCTCCGGAGAAGGCGATGCCGACGCGCTCGCCGACGGGGAGGCTGCTCAAGACTTTAGACACGCCTGCGATTCTACGGGTTCGCGCGGAGCGGAGCACGTCGCCGCCGGTACCGCCTCGCCCGGGCCGGGGGACGGCGGGGGCTGTGGCGATATCGACGGCGACGCTGCTGTGAACCGGACGGATCGGACCAGGTCCACTCAGGCGCTATTCGGGTCTCGCGCCATGAGCTTCTCGAGTGCATCGGGATGACGATTCGTCGACTCCAGAGTGATTCTCGCAGCGTCGACCGCCCTCCCACATGTCCCACTACTGGGGTCATCGGCAGGGGGCGACAGGCTCCGCGAGACGCGGCACTACCAGATGGTGACGCGCTCCTCGGGGGCGAGCCACGCGGCGTCGGACTCGGTGACGCCGAACGCCTCGTAGAAGGCGTCGATGTTCCGGACGATCTGGTTACAGCGGAACTCGTTCGGCGAGTGCGGGTCGATCGACAGCAGTCGGATGACCTCCGCGTCGCGTCCCTTCTGCTGCCAGGCCTGCGCCCAGGAGAGGAAGAACCGCTCCGCGCCGGTGAGGCCGTCGATGACCGGCGGCTCGGCGCCTTCGAGCGACAGCAGGTACGCCTTCCAGGCGATGCCGAGCCCGCCGAGGTCGCCGATGTTCTCGCCGATCGTCAGGGCGCCGTTGACGTGGTGGTCGGGCACCTGGGCGGGAGCCAGCGCGTTGTACTGCTCGATGAGCGACGCGGTGCGCTCCTCGAACGCCGCGCGGTCGGCCTCGGTCCACCAGTCGGTGAGTCGGCCGTCGCCGTCGAACTTCGACCCCTGGTCGTCGAAGCCGTGCCCGATCTCGTGGCCGATGACCGCGCCGATGGCCCCGTAGTTCGCGGCGGCTTCGCGGCCGGCGTCGAAGAACGGGTACTGGAGGATAGCGGCCGGGAACACGATCTCGTTGAAACCGGGGTTGTAATAGGCGTTGATCGTCTGCGGCGTCATGAACCACTCGTCGCGGTCGAGTGGCTTACCGATCTTGCCGAGCTCGCGGTCCATCTCGAACCGGCTGGCGCGACGGACGTTGCCGAGCAGGTCGTCGGCTTCGAGCTCCAGCGCCGAGTAGTCGCGCCACTTCACGGGGAAACCGATCTTGGGCGTGAACTTGTCGAGCTTCTCCAGCGCGCGCGTGCGGGTCTCGGGGCTCATCCACTCGAGGTTCTCGATGCTGTCGCGGTACGCCTCGACGAGGAAGCCGACGAGGACGTCCATCTCGTCCTTCGACGCGGCGCCGAAGTGCCGGTCGACGTAGATGCGGCCGACGGCCTCGCCGAGCATGCCCTCGACGAGCGAGACGCCGCGCTTCCAGCGCTCGCGCTGCTGCGGCGTGCCGGTGAGGGTCTTGCCGTAGAAGTCGAAGTTGGCACGACCGAACTCCTCCGAGAGGTACGGTGCGGCACCGTGGACGACCTTCCAGGCCAGCCAGTCCTTCCAGGACTCGAGCTGCTCCGCGACGAGGAGCTCGCCGAGGCCCTCGAGGAAGCTCGGCTCGCGCACGACGATCTCGGCGAACACCGCGTCGGCGGCGCCGATCGCGTCGCGCCAGACGGCGAGGTCCGGGCCGTCGAGGTCGGCGCCCGCGGCGAGCGCCGCCGCTTCGTCCCACGAGTACAGGTTGTACGTCTTCTCGCTGTCGCGGGTGGCCACGTTGTCCCAGTGCTTGGACGCGATCGCCGTCTCGAGGGCGAACACGCGGTCGGCGCGTGCGGCGGCGTCGTCGATGCCGGCGAGCTCGAACATCGTCTGGAGGTGTGCGCGGTAGGCGTCGCGGATCTCGGCGAAGGTGTCTTCACGGAAGTAGGACTCGTCGGGCAGCGTGATGCCGCCCTGTTCGGCGAAGACGAGGTAGCGCTCGGGGTTGCCCGGGTCGTTGTCGACGAAGAGCTGCAGGAAGCCGCCGACCCCTTCGGCCTCGAACTCGCCGGACAGACGGAGGAAGGAATCGATGGAGTCGACCGCTGCGACGCGGGCGAGCTGGTCGGCGAGCGGGGTCGCTCCGAGGGCGTTGGCACGGTCGACGTCCATGAAGCTCGCGTACAGGGCGCCGATCTTCACGCCCTCCTCGCCGTCGGGGTTCGTCTGCGACTCCTCGATGATGTCGCGGACGGCGTTCTCGGCGTCTTCCGCCAGCTGGTGGAACGATCCCCAGCGAGCTTTGTCGTCGGGGATCTCGGTGCGGTCCATCCACTTGCCGTTCACGTGGCGGAAGAGGTCGTCCTGCGGCCGCACGGCCGGGTCGAGTTCGGAGCGGTCGATGCCGGAGGCGAGCTGCGCGTCAGTCATGCGGATCAGCCTAGCGACGGCACCTGACCACGGCTCGGGTGTTCTCTCAGAGCGGGCGTGCCGCTCTGGACGGAGTCCTGTGGAGGAGCGTCGCGAGCGCTTCGGGGAACGAGGGACTACCGTTGACCCACCCGGCCGGAAGGAGCCCGCGTGGACTGGTTGGCCGACTTCCCACCCGGCGTCCTGCTCCTCGTCGTCTTCCTGGTCGTCGCGGTCGAAAGCCTCGGCGTGCCGTTGCCGGGAGAGACCGTGCTCATCGGGGCGACCCTCCTCGCCGCGTTGAGCGGCCTGAATCCGGTGTTCGTCGCCGCTGCGGCTGCCGGTGGTGCGATCCTCGGCGACTCGATCGGGTACTGGATCGGCAAGCGATACGGTCGGCGGCTCCTGTCGGTGCTGAACCGCAGGTTCCCGAAGCACGTGGGGCCGAAGCGGCTGGGCGCCGCGGTGCACCTCATGCGGCGGTGGGGGCCGTGGGCGGTGTTCGTCGGACGGTTCATCGCGGTCCTCCGCATCTTCTCCGGACCGCTGGCCGGTATGTTCCGCATGACGTACCCGCACTTCCTCGTCGCCAATGCGGCGGGTGGCATCGCCTGGGCCTCACTCGTGGTGACCGTCGTCACCATCCTGGGGAGCGCTGCGACCGAGTTCCTGCACCGCTTCTCCTGGGCGGCGCTCGCGTTGGCCGGCGCCGCGGCCGTCGTGATCGCGGTGGTCGTCGTGTTCCGGATCCGTCGTCGGGCTGCCCAGCCGGCCGCCGATCGCGCGCCCGTGTCGATGACCGAGGCGGAGCTCGACGAATTGCTGTCGCCATCCGGCCCGGACTCGGCCACGACCGACGCCGGAGACCGCGTGGACACGCCGCCCACCCGGGCCGCCGGCTCGGCCCCCGCCCGCACCGATCTGCGCGCCGCGATCGCCGTCGTCCTGACGCCGCTGCGCTGGGCCCTGCGGACGACCCCCGCGACCACCGCCTTCGTCACCGTCTTCGTCGCCCTCGGCGTCGTGACCGGTGGCCTGTGGCGCCCGATCGACCAGGCCGCCTGGTACCCGGCGTTCGCCTACGGGGTGCCGAGCCTCGACGCCGGGCGCTGGTGGACGGTCCTGACGGGCATGTTCATCACCGCCGACCCGCTCGCCTACCTCATCGCGATCGTCGGCGCGGCCGTGTTCGGCGGGTGGGTCGAGGTCCGTTTCGGCACGCTGCGGGCGTCGGCGATCTTCGTGACCGGGCATCTCGTCGGTGTCCTCGGGGCCCTCGGCGCGGCCCTGGCGCTGGCTCGGCTCGACTGGCCGTGGGCGCAGTCCCTCGTGACGACGCTCGACGTCGGTCCGAGCTGCGGCGTCCTGGCCTGCGTCGCCACCGCGACCGCGTTCATGCGTTCCCCCTACCGGCTGCGCTGGCGGCTGCTGCTCCTGTCGTGGGTGTCGATCGCGCTCCTCTACGTCGGGAAGATCGACGACCTCGAGCACTTCATCACGACCGTCGTCTTCGTCGTCGTGGCCCGCCTCCTCCTCGGCGAGCACCGGTCGACTCCACGACCGACCATGCGCGACTGGCGACTCTTCGCGGTCGCCGGGTTGCTCGTGATCGGTGCGGTGCAGCTGCTCGTCACCCTCGTGCCGCTCGACGGGCCGCTCGGCTCGACCACCCTGACGCAGGGCTCCATCCTCGACGTCGGGGTCGACACCGTCGCGATCCTGGTGATCGCGAACTGGCTCCGCCGTGGTCATCGCTGGGCCTGGTGGGCGGCGATGGTGCTCACCGTCGGCAACCTGCTGGTCACCCTCGCCCTCATCGCCCTCGCCTGGCTGGCCCAGGTGCCGGTCGTGGCGTCGACCATCTGGATCTCCGCGAGCGTCCTGTGGGTGGGACAGGCGGTGGTCCTCGGACTGTCGCGCCACGCGTTCCGGGTCGCGGCGAACCAGACCAGGCGACGCCTGCCCGGGGCGATCGGTCCCGGTGCGCGGCGAGCACGCGCCAGGACGGCGCAGCTGCTGCGCGAACACGGCGGCGGACCGCTGGCGGCCTCGGCGCTCCGCCCCGAGAACCGGGTGTTCGTCACGGCCGACGGTGGACACGCGGTCGCCTACCAGCAGCACGCCGGCGTCGCGCTGGCCCTCGGCGAGCCGATCGGCGACCCCGGCGGTGCAGCAGCAGCGGTGTCGGCGTTCGCGACGGCGGCCGAGCAGGAGGGGCTCACCCCGGCGGTCTTCGCCACTCGCGACGCGCGCATCGTGCCCGAGGGCTGGCGGGTGTCGCCGCTCGGTCGAGACCTCGTGCTCGACCTCGGCGAGGCGGGTGCATCAGAACCTGGTCCGGACGATGCGACGGGAGCCATCGGCGCGGATTCGACGACCTCGATCCTGCTGCCCGCGCGCGACCTGCCGTGGGAGCTCCGCAGCCAGATCCGCGCGCTGTCGTCGGTGTGGGTGTCCGACCGGCACGTGCCCGAGCTCGGTCTCACGGTGGGTTCGAGCATCGACGCCCCCGATGGCGACGACCAGGAGCCGGCTGTCGCGGTCCGGGTCTCCGTCGTGACCGACGCCGCAGGCACCGTGCTCGCGGCGGTGTCCTGGTTGCCGATCCCCGGGGCCGGAGGCATCGTGCACGGGTGGGCGCTCGACGCGGTCCGTCGTGCTCTGCCGGACGACGACGTCGACACGGCTACGCGTGCGGGTCCAGCGTCGGGGGAACGCACCAGCCGAGCCGTCGAGCGGGCCCTGACCGACGCCTGCCGACGATTCTCGTCCGAAGGTGCGTCCATGGTCTCGTTCGCTGCTTCCGGGCTGGCACAGGACGGCACCGAGCCCGACGGCGTCGCCGTGCGCACGGTGGCCGGCATCGCCCACCGGGTCGACCCACTCGTCGGCTTCACCGAGATCGCCGACGTCGCCGAGCGCCTGGGCGCCACCGCCGTGCCGCTGCTCCTCGCCTGTCGCGAGGACGCCGATCAACCGCGGGTCGCCTACGCCGCTGCCGCGGGATTCCTCACCGGCATCCGCCTCCGCGACCTCCCCGGCCTGAGCGGGTCACTGCTCGCGCGGTAGGCGCCCGGACCACACGAGCCCGGTCGCTTCCAGCCACGTCGTCACGCCCTCGCCGCGTCGAAGCCATCGCGGGTCGCCGCGATGAACCGTTCGGCCGCCTGCGCCGGCGCGTCGCTGAGCACGACACCCGAGGTGGCTCCGGTGCCGTGGGCGCCGGCGCGCATGATGCGGAAGGCGTCGTCCGGAACGGCGACCCCGCCCGCGTGCATCATGAGCACCTCCGGCGCCACGGCCGCCGCTTCGGCGGTGATGCCCCCGATCCACGGACGGTCGCCACCACCGGCACGGCCGATCAGCGACGGCGGCTCGTAGAGCACCACCGTGGGGGCGAGCGGCAGCAGCGCACGCACGGCCCGGTCGTCGGCGGCGCAGACCATCGTCATGAGTCCGACCTCCTGAGCGCGTTCGACGGCGGGTACGAGGGCACCCGGCGGGAGGGGGTTGCTGTCGTGGTCGAGCATGACGCCGTGGGCTCCGACGTCCGACAGGGCTTCCGGCAGGGTACGGCCCACACTCGGCCCCGGGCGGTCGCCGTGCATCTCCTGCGCGAACACGAGGACGTGCGGCGCCGCGTCCCGCACCGGGGCGATGAACGCGGTGGGGACGGTGAAGACCACGGACACGCCGTGACGTCGACCGGCCAGCCCGGCCGCCACCGCGAGGTCGATCGTCTCACCGAGTCGGAGCAGGTTCTTCGGCCCGATCTCGAAGAACGGGCCGGTCAGCACAGCGGGGGTCACGCCCTCGGCTCCACGAGCACCACCCGGACCGTGGCGGGCATGGCACCCACCATCTCGTCGCCGTCGTCGGCGTCGGTGATCAGGACGTCGACGTCTTCGATCCCTCCCACGCGGGACATGAGCACCCGTCCGAGTTTGGAGTGGTCTGCGACGAGGATGACACGGTCGGACCGTTCCAACGCGAGACGCTTCCCCGCGCTCTCGTCGGGGTCTGCAGACGGTCATCGGGCTCATGGTGTTCCTCGCCTATGCGACGACACCGGCGGTCGCCCGTCGGCTCGGGCACGGCGACGAGCGCGGCGCGGTGTCGCTCGGGGTGGACGGCCTCTGGTTGTCGCTCGGGCTCGGCGTCGTGATCGGTGCGGCCGGATGGTTCCTTTCCCCCACGCTCGTCGGGCTGTTCGGCGCGACGGACGACGTCGCCCAGCAGGCCGACACCTACCTCGGCATCTCGATGCTCGGCATCCCCGCCATGCTGCTCGTCTTCGGAGCGACCGGGCTCCTCCGCGGCCTGCAGGACACCACCACGCCCCTCGTGGTCGCCGGCGCCGGGTTCGCCGCGAACATCGGCCTCAACTTCCTCTTCATCCACGGCCTCGGACTCGGCATCGCGGGATCCGCCATCGGCACCGTCATCGCACAGTGGGGCATGGTCGTCGCCTATCTCGTCGTCGTCCTGCGTCACGTGCGCCGGACGGGAGCGCGCCTCCGCCCGCACCGCGCCGGCCTCGGTGGAGCGGCCCGTTCCGGCGGGTGGTTGTTCCTCCGCACCGTCAGCCTCCGCGCCGCGATGCTCATCGCCGTGTTCGTCGCGACCGACCTCGGCACCGACGAACTCGCCGGGTTCCAGCTCGTCATGACCCTCTTCGCCACCCTCGCGTTCGCGCTCGACGCCCTCGCGATCGCCGCGCAGGCGCTCGTCGGCAAGGGACTCGGGGCCGGCGACGTGGCAGGGGTGCGCGCCGTCCTCATCCGCTGTCTGCAGTGGGGCGTCGGCTCGGGGATCGTGCTCGGCTTGGTCATCGCCCTCGCGAGCCCGGTCATCGGCCTGCTCTTCACGAGCGACCCCGACCTCGCGGCGCTCATCGTGCCCGCGATCATCGTGCTCGCCGTCACCACCCCGCTCGGCGGCGTCGTCTTCGTCCTCGACGGCGTCCTCATCGGCGCCGGAGACGCGAGGTACCTCGCGATCACCGGGCTGCTCAACACGCTCGTCTTCCTGCCGTTCGCGCTCGCGGTCCTCGCCTGGGCACCCGGCGGGCAGGCGGGACTCACCTGCTTGGCGCTCGCCTTCTTCGTCGGCTATCTCGGTGCGCGGGCGACGACGCTCGGCCTCCGTGCCCGGACGACCACCTGGATGCGCACCGGCGCCTGAACGACGATTGGGGAGTTGTCCCCATTGAGGCCGCAACGCCGGCACGCCAGTCTGGAGGCGACATCGATCCACACCGTTCAGGGGGAACCACCATGCCACTCCACTTCGCTCACCACCGCCTCCGCGTGTCCGCCGCGACCGCGGTCGCCGTCCTCGGACTGTTCGGGCTCTCCGCCTGCAGCGGTGGGGAACCGTCCGACTCCAAGCCCGCGTCGACCTCCTCGGCGAGCAGTGAGCCGGAGACGGAGGCCACCGAGGAGGCGCCCGCTGCGAGCGGCGCGAAGTGCACGGAGGAGCAGGTCAACACCCTCAGCGCGGCGAGCGGCGTGTCCGTCCCGGCAGCCGGTATCGCTGCGGCGAAGGCCTCCTTCACACCCGCCACCGTCGTGGGCGATCTGCCGGTCGTGTGCATGTTGAGCTTCGAAGCCGGCGCGGCTTCCGGCAGCTACGCCGTCCTCTCCGGCGGTGCCGCATCACTCACCGCGGCCGCTGCCAACGCGACCGCCGCGGGCGGCGAGGTCACCGAAGCCGGCGGTACCTTCACCACCTCGATCGACGGGCAGACCGTCGTCGGCGTCCCGTTCACGACGCTCACGAAGGAGACCGCGGGCTTCGAGAACGTGGAGGATCTGGTCGTCATCGCTGCGACCGCGCTGGCCGGATAGCGTTTCCGCTCTGCCAGGCCGACGCCCGCCCACCCGCGCAAGGGTGGGCGGGCGTTCCCGTCGGCGCGGCTCAACTGGGCCAGGAAGAACAGCACTCGACCCGGGTACCGCGGTGCGGCCACGCCGGCGCCCGTCTATGCCCGTATCAACCGATCGGTGGATATGAGGATCAGCCCCTCCACCGCTACCGGCGCGCGTCGGAGCGGACGAGCATGGTCACCATGAGCACACGACCGATCATCGAGGTCCGCGAGCTGCGCAAGCAGTACGGCGATTTCACCGCCGTCGACGGGGTCTCCTTCGACATCCACCCGGGCGAGACCTTCGCCCTGCTCGGCCCGAACGGTGCCGGGAAGAGCACCACGATCGAGATCCTCGAGGGCTACCGGCACCGGACGGGCGGCGAGGCGAGCGTCCTCGGTGTCGACCCGGCGAAGGGCGGTCTCGACTGGAAGGCCCGCCTCGGCATCGTCCTCCAGTCGAGCGCCGAGGCCGCCAACGTCACGGTCCGGGAGCAGCTCACACAGTTCGCCCGGTACTACGCGGACCCGCGGGACGTGGACGAGGTCATCGAGGCGGTCGGGCTCACGAGCAAGGCGGGCACGCGCATCGGCAAGCTCTCGGGCGGTCAGCGTCGCCGGGTCGACGTGGCCCTCGGGGTGGTCGGCCGCCCGGCCCTCCTCTTCCTCGACGAGCCGACGACCGGGTTCGACCCCGAGGCGCGTCGGCAGTTCTGGGACCTCATCCGCTCGCTCAAACGCGACGGTACGACCATCCTCCTCACCACCCACTACCTCGACGAAGCCGCCCAGCTCGCCGACCGCGTCGCCGTCATCGCGGCGGGTCGACTCGTGGAGATCGGCGCGGTCGACGAGATCGGCGGCGCCGAGGCCCGGATCCCGGTGGTGCGCTGGCGCGACGAGCACGGCCTCCGCGAGGAACGGACCGAGACTCCGGCTGCCCGCGTCGCCGCCCTCACCGCTGCCGCAGGTGGAGAACCGCGTGACCTGGAGGTCATCCGTCCGAGCCTCGAGGACATCTACCTCGGGCTCGTCCACGCGGCCGACGGCGCTGCGTCGTCGACCACCCCATCAGCAGCACCGTCACCGGCCACGCAGGTCACCACGACAGGAATCGGCGCATGACCGCCATCGACCGCACCACGACCCCCCTCGTCCCGGCACTCCCCCGCGGACGCACCCTCCGGCTCGGAGCCAGCCGGATCGGTTATGAGACCCGCATCTACTTCCGCTCCGGCGACCAGGTGTTCTTCACCTTCCTCTTCCCCGTCGTGATGCTCGCGATCTTCTCGACCGCCTTCAGCGCGATGGGGAACGTGGGCGAGGCACCCGACGGCACCGGCGGGGTCAGCCAGGCCGCCTTCTACCTGCCCGGCATGATCGCCGCCGGCATCCTCCTCTCGGGCGTCCAGAACCTCGCGACCGACATCGCGACGGAGAAGAGCGACGGCACGCTCAAGCGTCTCGGCGGCAGCCCGCTCCCGGTGATCTCCTACTTCCTCGGGAAGATGGGGCAGGTCCTCGTCACCTCGGTGCTCCAGATCGCGCTGCTACTCCTCGTCGCGCGGTTCCTGTTCGACGTCACCCTGCCGACCGAGCCCGAGCGGTGGCTCACCTTCGCCTGGGTCTACCTGCTCGGCATCGCCACGTCGGCGGTCCTCGGTATCGCCCTGTCGGCGCTCCCCCGCACGGGCAAGAGCGCGACGGCCGTCATCATCCCGATCGTGCTCGTGCTGCAGTTCATCTCTGGCGTCTACCTCTCGTTCACGATGCTCCCCGAGTGGCTGCAGAACGTCGCGAGTGTCTTCCCGCTCAAGTGGATCGCGCAGGGCATGCGCTCCGTCTTCCTGCCGGAGGGGTTCGCCTCGCAGGAGCCGTCCGGTGGCTGGGACCTCCCGACGGTCGCGCTCGTCCTCGTCGTCTGGGCGATCGTCGGCCTCGTCCTCACCCGACTCACCTTCCGCTGGGTCCGCCGCTCCTAGCCCGCGAACTGTCAGTTCCGGTGGGTGTACGCCACCGGAACCAGCAGGAAGTGACAGTTCGCGGGCAGGGATGGGAGGGTTGGGACATGGACGGACGACGGTGGTGGGATGTCGCGTTCGGCGCGGGGTGCGCGATCGTCGGCGCGCTCGTGAGCGTCAGCGCGGCCGGGGCACCGGAACGGGTCGTCGGCGTCTGGATCGTGCTGGCGGCGCTCTGCCTCGTCTATTACACGGTCGGGCGACGCACCATGGAGCGACCGCAGGGCGGGCTCTGGTTCGCGATCACCCTCATCGCGCTCACCGCCGTCGGGACGGCGTTCTCCCCGAACGTCCTGACCCTGCAGTGCCTCGTGTTCCCGCTGCTGTGGGTGCTGACACCGAACACCCGGAACGCGATCATCCTCAACATCGCGAGCGCCGCGACCCTCGCCCTCGGCTTCATCGTCGGGCTGGGCGCCACCCCCGACGTGATCCTGCAGGGACTCGCGATCCAGAGCGTCTCGCTCGTCTTCGCGCTGTCCCTCGGTCTCTGGATCACCCGGATCGCCGAGCTCGGCGACGAGAAGGCACGACTCCTGGTCAGTCTGCAGGCGGCCCAGGCCGAAACGGAACGGGCGAGCCGGGAAGCCGGAGCGGCCGCCGAACGGGAACGCATGGCGCGCGACATCCACGACACGATCGCGCAGAGCCTCACGAGCGTGGTGCTGCTCGCTCAACGGGCCCGCTCCGAGGTCGGCGCGACCGTCGCAGGCACGCCGGACGCCTCCCCGCTGGACGGTCGCCCGGTCGCCGCCCTCGACAGCATCGACCTCATCGAGAGCACGGCGCGCGACGCCCTCCGCGAGGCGAGATCCCTCGTGGCCACGACGGCGGCGATGCCGGCCGCCGACACGACGCTCGGTGACAGCCTCCGACGCTTGGGCGAGCGGTTCGCCCGCGAGACCGGCGTGGCCGTCGACATCGACGCCCCGTCCGAACGGTTCGAGCGGGCACCCGAGGTCGTGCTGCTCCGGAGCGCCCAGGAAGGGCTCGCGAACATCCGGAAGCACGCCTCCGCCGCCCGCGTCGAGCTCGTGCTCACCGTCGACGACGGCTGGGCCGAACTGCGGATCACCGACGACGGCGTCGGGATCGCGGACCCGGACGGCGCGCTCCTCGGGACCAGCCCGGGCGCGGGCTTCGGGCTGCACGGCATGCACGACCGGGTGACGCTGCTCGGTGGGACGGTGGAACTCACGAGTGCCGCCGGAGCGGGGACGACGGTTCGGGTGCGAGTGCCGGTGACGATCGAAGCGAGCCCTTCGACGAGCTCAGCGACCGGGATTCCGACAAGCTCAGGGACCAGACAGGACACACGATGACACGGATCAGGATCGTCGTCGCGGACGACCACCCCATCGTGCGATCGGGCATCGTCGCTCTCCTCGGGCGCGCGGACGACCTCGAGGTCGTGGCCGAGGTGGCGGACGGCGCTGCGGCGGTCGCGGCGGCCGAGGAGCACCGGCCGGACCTCGTGCTCATGGACCTGCGCATGCCGGTCCTCGGCGGCGCGGAGGCGACAGCGCGCATCGTGCAGCGCGTGCCAGGCGTCCGGGTGCTCGTCCTCACGACCTACGAGACCGACGACGACATCCTCGGCGCGATCGAGGCCGGAGCCGGCGGCTACCTGTTGAAGGCGGCGCCCGAGCAGGAGATCCTGGCCGGCATCCGTTCAGTGGTCGCCGGTCAGACGGTGCTCGCACCCACGATCGCGGCGACGCTCGTCGGCCGCATGCAGGGTGGGACCTCCACCCGCCCGCAGCTCAGCGCTCGCGAGCTCGAGGTCCTCGCGCTCGTCGCCGCCGGAAACAGCAACCGCGCGATCGCGGCAGCGCTCTTCATCTCGGAGTCGACGGTGAAGACGCACCTGCTGCACGTCTTCGAGAAGCTCGAGGTGGCCGACCGGACCCGGGCCGTCACCCGTGCCCAGGAGCTCCGCCTGCTCTGACCGCCACGGCGCCGAGCTGAGCCGCGCACTGACGGCGACCTCGGCGCCCACTGCGGATCACTCCCGCCGTTCGCGACCGATCGTCGGACTAGACCTGACCCCGGGGCTTCGGGGCGTCGGGTTGCGCCGCCGCGTAGGCGGACTGGCCGGTCGCTCCGGGTTCGCCCGCGGGGATCGGGACGAGATAAGCCGCGGTGCCGTACGCCGTCAGCTGCGTCCACGCCCCACCGATGTCGGTGGTCTCGAGGCGCATGGCGAGGACCGCGTTGGCGCCGCGCTGTTCGGCGTCGGCGACCAAGCGCCGCATGACCTCCTGACGGGACTCGAACAGCAGCGCGGTCATCCCCGGGACTTCTCCGCCGCCGAGCGCGGAGAAGCCGATCGACATGGAGGAGCCCCAGTCGCGAGCGCGCACCGTGAGGCCGATGACCTCGCCGAGGACGGCGTCGATGCGGTGACCGGCGACGGTGTCCGTCGTCACGACGATCACGCGGTCGCCACCGTTCCGGAGAGCCGCGACAGGGCGGCGAGCGAGAGGGCGGCGATGCCGGTGTCGAGCGTCGGGTGGATGAGCGGGGCGAACTTCGAGGAGTGATTGCCCGGGAGGTCTTGCTCCATGCGCCCCGACGCGTAGGCTGCGGCGAAGGCCTGCGGGTCGGCGCCGCCGAGGATCCAGTAGACGATTGGCGCGTCTGCGGCCGTCGCCAGCATGCCGACGTCCTCGCTGCCCGTGACCAGACCGGGGTCGACGACGCGGTTGGCACCGAACGCGTCGGCGAACACCGCCGTCACCGCACCGGTCGCCGCGGGATCGTTCACGAGCACCGGGAAGGCCTCGGTGTGTTCGATCACCGGTTCCCGCTCGGCGCCCGACGCCGCGGCCTCGGCCCGGATGATGCGCTCCATGGAGCCGACGACGCGGTCGCGCACGTGCGGCTCGTAGCTGCGGATGTTGACGCCGATCTGCGCGGTGTCGGGGATGATGTTGTTCTTGGTGCCGGCGTGCATCGTGCCGACGGTGAGCACCGCGGTGTCGGTCCCGGCGACCTCGCGGGACACGATGCTCTGCAGGCGGACGACCGCCGACGCCGCCATCACGATCGGGTCGATCGTCGACTGCGGGCGGGATCCATGCCCGCCGCGGCCGTGGAAGGTGACGCGGTAGGCGTCGGTCGCGGCGAACGACGGCCCGCCGTGCGTGCCGACGACACCGGCCGGCAGCGGACCGACGTGCTGGCCGAACACGATGTCGGGCTTCGGGACGCGTGCGTAGAGGTCGTCGTCGACCATCGCCTGCGCACCGCCACCGGCCTCCTCGGCCGGCTGGAACAGGACGACGAGCGTCCCGGACCAGGTGTCGCGCCGTGCGGCGAGCAGTTCGGCGGCGCCCAGCAGGCAGGTGACGTGGACGTCGTGGCCGCAGGCGTGCATGACCGCGACGTCGTTACCCTCCGGGTCGACCCCGCGTGCGACGCTCGCGTAATCGAGGCCCGTCTCCTCCAGGACGGGCAGGCCGTCCATGTCGGCCCGCAGCAGGACCGTCGGACCTTCACCGTTCTCCAGGACGCCGACGACGCCGGTGCCGCCGATCCCCGTCGCGACCCCGTACCCGAGGCCGGTGATGCGATCCGCGACGAGGGCGGCGGTCCGGTGCTCCGCGAAGGAGAGCTCCGGATTGGCGTGGAGATCCTGGTAGACCGGGGCGAGAGACGCGGCGAGCGCCGCCGCCTCCTGCTGGACGAGTGCTGCGGTGGCGATGGGCTGGTCGGTCATGGGTCTCCTTCGAGCGTCGCCTCCACCCTACGGGGCGGGTCCGCCGCACGGCAGGATCTGTCGAAACCCCGGCGAGGCCTCAGCGCTGTGGAGCGGGGACCCGTGCCGTCGTCGCTCCGCGGTGGAACCGGACGCTGAACTGCTCGCACTCCGGATCGCGGCCGTCGAGCATGGCGATGATCGCACGGCCCGCGGCCGAACCCTTCTCGCGGGAGGGCTGCCACACCGTCGTGAGGTCGTAGTCGAGCCCCTCGACCCGGATGCCGTCGAACCCGACCACGCTGAGCTCCGCGGGGACGGAGATGCCGAGCTCCTCGGCTGCCCGGATGACACCGGCGGCCAGGAGGTCGCTCTGCGCGGCGATCGCCGTCGGGCGTTCATCCGCCGGGACGTCGAGGATCGAGTGTCCGGCGACTCGGCCCTCTTCGAGCGATGACCCCGTGGTGACGAACCCCTGCGCGTCGGAGAAGACGTCGCGGAGGCCCTGCAGGCGCTCGATCGCGGGGACCGTCGTGGCAGATCGCTCCCACTCGGGCGTGAGCGGGCCGCGGCGTTCGGTCGGATCGAGGTTGAGGGTGACGACGGCGACGCGCTCGTGGCCGAGGTCGGCGAGGTGCTGGGCCTCCGCACGCACGCCGCCGCGGTTGTCGACGGCGATGTCGGGCACGCCGAGGGCTGCGAGGCCCTCGATCGACACGATCGGCATCCCCCGTCGACTGAGGATCGCGACCGAGCTGTCGAGGTTCGGGCTGCAGCCGATGAGGACGACGCCGTCCATCGGCGCGTTGCTCAACTGCAGGGTGCCCTCCTGCGCGTCGTTCAGCAGGAGGAGTCCCGCGCCGACCGCACCGAGCTCGTCGGCGAGTCCGTCGAGGGTCTGGACCATCACGGGGTCGCGGAAGGAGTGCCCGATCCGGCCGGCGACGACGGCTCCCACGATGCCGCTGCGTCCCTGACGGAGGGAGCGGGCCCGGGGGTCGGGTCCGGCGTAGTCGAGGTCGGCGGCAGCCTGCAGCACGCGCTGCTTGGTCGCTTCGGACACGGGTCCGGCGCCGCTGAACGCGAGCGAGGCGGTCGATGGTGACACCCCCGCGCGCTCGGCGACATCGGCGAGCGTCGGTCGCGAGGGGCGTGTTTCCTGGTCCACGGTCTGCTAGCTTAGTCGACGGAATCGAATCGATTCGATACCATCCCGATCCACGGGCGTCACCACCCCGTTCCATACGGCGCCCAGGCGCACCAGCACCGAACCCGAGGACCACGTGTCAGAGCCGACCAACCCGCACACCGCCCCCGTCGCCCTGCGACCACGCCGCGAACTGCTCGCCTGGCGGAACGCGATCTTCGTGGTCTTCGCCCTCAGCGGTCTCAGCATCGCGACGTGGGTGGCCCGCATCCCCGCCATCCGCGACAACCTCGGACTCACCACCGGCACCGTCGGGCTGCTCATCCTCGGGATGTCGATCGGATCGGTCGTCGGCCTCGTCGCCTCCCAGCACCTGCTCGCGCGACTCGGACCGCGGCGAGGCATGCAGCTGGTGCTCGGGCTCGTCGCGACCGGCCTCCTCCTCATCGGCGTCGGCGCGAGCCTCGTACCGCTCGCTGGGATCGTGCTGGTCGGGCTCATCGTCTTCGGCTTCGGAAACGGAGCCCTCGACGTGATGATGAACGTCGAGGGAGCCGCGGCCGAACAGGAACTCGGCAAGACGGTGATGCCGCTGATGCACGCGTGCTTCAGCTTCGGCACGGTCGCCGGAGCGGGGCTCGGCGCTCTGGCCTCGGCGATCGGCCTCGAGGTGTTCTGGCACGCGCTCATCATGGCGGTCGCCATCACCGTCGCGACCGTCGTCGCCGTGCGCTTCGTCCCGGTCCAGCAGAACGTGGCCGCCGAAGCCGACGACGCACCGCAGACGCCGTGGCAGGAGCGTCTCCGCGAGAGCCTCTCGGTCTGGGCGGACGGCCGGCTCATCCTCATCGGCGTCATCATCCTCGGTATGGCGTTCGCCGAGGGCAGTGCCAACGACTGGCTCGCTTTGGCCGTCGTCGACGGCCACGGGCAGAGCAACACGACCGGCGCGCTCGTCTACGGGGTCTTCGTCACCGCGATGACCGTCGGTCGCATCGTCGGCGGGCCCCTCATCGACCGCTTCGGACGGGTGCCGGTGCTCCGGGTGTCGGCTGGAGCCGCGATCGCCGGGCTCGTCCTCTTCATCCTCACGCCGGTGACCGGACTGATGATCCTCGGCACCGTGCTCTGGGGACTCGGCGCCTCGCTCGGGTTCCCGGTGGGCATGTCAGCCGCGGCCGACGACTCCAAGCGCGCTGCGGCACGGGTGAGTGCCGTCGCGATGATCGGCTACTGCGCGTTCCTCGTCGGTCCGCCGCTCATCGGCATCCTCGGCGACGCCATCGGTCTCCTGAACGCCCTGTTCGTCGTGCTCGTGCTCATCGTGTTCGCCGGCCTTGCCTCTCCGGCCGCCCGCGAGAGCAGCCGCCGCAAGCGCTGAGCCCGTTCGTTCGCCCATATTCGGGCGATTCGGGGTTCCGTCGCCCGAACATGGGCGAATGGACGTGCTGCGGTGTCGCGGTAGGCTCGTCGTCGTGCGTTTGGTGATTGCGGAGTGCTCGGTCGACTATGCCGGACGGTTGTCGGCTCACTTGCCGCTCGCCAAACGGCTCCTCATGGTGAAGAACGACGGCAGCCTGCTCGTCCACTCCGACGGCGGCTCCTACAAGCCGCTGAACTGGATGAGCCCGCCCTGCGTGCTCACGACGGTCGAGCCCGACGAGACGCAGGCCGCGGCCGGGATCACCGAGCTGTGGAAGGTCACGCACAAGAAGACCGGCGACGCCCTCATCGTGTCGATCCACGAGGTCCACCACGACAGCGCGCACGAACTCGGCCTTGATCCGGGCCTCCAGAAGGACGGCGTCGAAGCACACCTGCAGAAGCTCCTCGCCGAACAGATCGAGCTCCTCGGCGACGGCTACCGACTCATCCGCCGCGAGTACATGACCGCGATCGGCCCGGTCGACATCCTCGCCACCGACGCGACCGGGGCGTCCGTCGCGGTCGAACTGAAGCGCCGCGGCGACATTGACGGCGTCGAGCAGCTCACCCGCTACCTCGAACTCATGAACCGCGACCCGCTCCTCGCTCCCGTGCAGGGCGTGTTCGCCGCACAGGAGATCAAGCCGCAGGCGCGCACCCTCGCCCAGGACCGCGGCATCCGCTGCGTCGTCCTCGACTACGACGCGATGCGCGGCCTCGACGACAGCGACTCCCGCCTCTTCTGACGTCGACTGAGTCCCTTTCTCAGGAGTCCTCCGGCGCGCCGGCTTCACCAGGCACCGACACGCCCGGACACTCCTGAGAAAGGCACCACCTACCGCTCAGCGACCTTTCTCAGGAGTCCTCCGGCGCGCCGGCTTCACCCGGCACCGACACGCCCGGACTCTCCTGAGATAGGCACTGGACCGACGGTCACGACTCGGGCTAGACGAACAGCCAGATGAGGGCGACCATCCCGAAGCCGACGACCGAGAGGATCGTCTCGAGCACGGTCCAGGTCGCGAGCGTCTGCTTCACCGACATGTTGAAGTACTTCGCGATGATCCAGAACCCGCCGTCGTTGACGTGCGAGAGCGTGATCGAACCCGCGGCGATCGCGATGCCGATGAGCGCCAGCTGCGGCTGCGAGTAGTCACCCGCGAGCACGACCGGCTGCAGGATCCCCGCCGTGATCACGATGGCCGCGGTCGCCGAGCCCTGCGCGATGCGGAGGCCGGAACTGATGAGGTACGCGGACACGATGATCGGCAGGCCGAGCGAACCGAGCACCTCGGCCAACGCCGCGCCCACCCCCGTCGCCGAGATGACGGCGCCGAAGAACGCACCCGCACCGACGACGAGCAGGATCATGCCGATCGGTCGGAGCGACTGGCCGGAGAGCTCGCCCAGTTCGGCGAGCGTCATGCCGCGCCGCACCCCGAGCACGTAGTACGCGAGGCAGACGGCGATCGTGAGCGCGACCGCCGGGTTGCCGATGAGCGTCAACGCTTCGAGGACTGGTCCGTTCGGCAGGGCGAGGGCGCCGAAGGTGGCGGCGAGGATCAGCAGGATCGGCGTGATGATGATGAGACCGACGCTCCAGAGCGAGACGTCCTTGCGCTCGGGGGCGTCGTCCTCGGGCTCCAGGACGTACTCCTCGGGAACCGAGACCATGACGCGCTTCCCGATCCAGAGCGGCCAGGCGATACCCGACGCGATGAAGGCGGGGATGCCGCAGAGGAAGCCCATGAGGATGAGCCAGCCGAGCCCGACCTCGAAGGTGCCGGCGAGCGCCGTCGGGCCCGGGTGCGGAGGCAGGAACGCGTGCGTCATCGAGAGACCGGCGAGCATCGGGAGCGCGTAGAGCACGAGCGACTTCCCGCCGCGACGCGCGGTGATGTAGACGAGGGGCGCGAGGACGAAGATGCCGACGTCGAAGAACACGGGGATACCGAAGATGAGACCGGTGAGCCCCATCGCGATCGGAGCACCGCGTTCCCCGAAGCGACCGAGCAGCTTCCGGATGAGGACGTCAGCACCACCGGAGCGCTCCAGGATCGCGCCGAGCACGGTGCCGAGACCGATGATGATCGTGATGTGCCCGAGGATCCCACCGAAGCCGGTCTCGAGGAGCGACGCCCCCGGCTTGATCTGCTCGTCGTCGAAGGGATCCGGCACGGCCACGCCGACGATCTGGTAGATGCTCGTCCCGGTCGCGAGAGCAAGGCCGATGCCGACGATGAAGAGCGAGATGAACGGTTCGAGCTTCACCCGGATGATGAGGAACAGCAGCACCGCGATGGCGACGGCACACAGGATGAGCAGGCCGGGCGTGGTCTGCTGCAACCAGCCGATGGGGTCGCTCGGTGCTGGAGCGGCGGCCGCGACGCTGCGCGCGAGGGCGTTGATGGGCATGGGAGACCTTCTGGATCGTTGGGAGGCTGGGGAAGCGGTCAGGCCGGGCGGCGGATCGAGCGGCCGGGGACGGCGTCGGTGCGCCGACCGTCGGCGATGACGGCGGCACCGTTCACGAACACCCACGGGATGCCGGCGGCCTGCTGCCGGGGCTCGGCGAACGTCGCGCGGTCGGCGATGGTCGTGAGGTCGAACAGGACGAGGTCGGCCACGGCTCCGACGCGGAGCACGCCGCGGTCGCTGAGGCCGAGGCGCGCAGCCGGCCGCGAGGTGAGGTGGGCGACGGCGTCTTCCAGCCCGAGCACCCCCTCTTCGCGGACGTAGTGGCCGAGGTAGCGCGGGAAGGTGCCCCAGGCACGCGGGTGTGGCTTCGCGCCGATCAGGATCCCGTCGCTCCCGCCCGTGTGGGCCGGGTGCACCATCATCGTGCGCACGTTGGCCTCGTCGCCGACGTGCTGGAGGATGCCGGTCGCGAGCCGGTCGGCTTCGAGCAGCGCGAAGAACAGGGCCGTCGGGTCGCCCGACCATGCGTGTCCCGCATCCTCGGCGGCGATGTCGGCGACGGTCCGCCCGACGAAGCCGGCGAGCTCGGGGTTCGCGACGCCGGAGATCTCGATCGTGGCCCAGTCGGTGACGACACCGTGACAGCCGTCGGTGCCGAGCACCTCGAGCTCGTATCGGATCCGCGCCCGGACCTCCTCGTCGCCCAGACGCTCGATCGTCGCGTCCGGCCCGCCGACCGCCGCCCAGCTCGGCAGCAACGCCGACAGGGTCGTCGAACCCGGCAGGTACGGATAGGTGTCGAGCGTGATGTCGACGCCGTCCGCGATGGCGGCGTCGATCAGGGCCACAAGTTCGGCGGCCCGGCCGGCGTTGACGCCGAAGTTCATCGTCGCGTGCGTGAGGTGCAGTGCGCAGCCGGAACGACGACTGATGTCGATCATCTCCGCGTATGCCTCGAGTGCACCCTTGCCGTACGAGCGCTGGTGCGGTGCGTAGAAGCCGCCGTGCTCCGCGACGGTTCGGCACAGCGCGACGAGTTCCTCGGTGTCGGCGAACATGCCGGGCACGTAGGTGAGGCCGGAGGACATCCCGACCGCGCCCTCCCGCATGCCGGCGGCGACGAGCTCCTGCATCCGAGCGATCTCGTCGGCGGTCGCAGCCCGGTTCTCGGTGCCGACCACGAGCATCCGGACGGAGCCCTGCGGCACCAGATAGGCGACGTTCAGCGCGGTCCCGCGGTCGACCCGGTCGAGGTACTCGCCGACGGTCCGCCAGGCGAAGTCGACGTCGTCGGGTTGCCCGTTCCAACCGGCGATCTGCTGCCGGACGATGGCCATCGTGCGGTCGTCCGTCGGGGCGTAGGAGAGCCCGTCCTGTCCGAGGACCTCCGTGGTGACGCCCTGCGAGACCTTGGCGAGGTGCTCGTGGTCGCGGAGGACCGCGAGGTCGGAGTGTGCGTGCATGTCGATGAAGCCGGGCGACGCGACGAGACCGTCAGCATCGATGATCAGGGCGTCAGCAGGTGCGTCGGCCTCGGCGGACGCCCCGATCGCGACGATGCGGCCCCCGTCGATGAACAGCGACCCGTGCACGCTCGGTCCGCCGGTGCCGTCGACGATGCGAGCGCCGCGGATGACCACCGCGCGCGCTCCGTCCGTCGGTCGCGACGTCACGGCAGGAGGGCCGCCGCGGTGAAGGCGGTCGCACGCTCGGTGACGCCGGCCCAATCGGCCGCGGCGACGTCGGCCGCACCGACCACACTCGAACCCGCGGTCACGGCGGCTGCGCCGGCCTGGATGTACTCGCGGGCGTTGCCGGCGTGCAGTCCGCCCGACGGCACGAGCCGGAGACCCGGGAACGGACCCTTGAGGTCTTTGAGGAAGCCGGACCCCATGGCGGCGGCCGGGAAGATCTTGACCGCGTGGGAACCGAGGGACGCGGCGCGCATGACCTCGCTCGGCGTCATCGCACCGAGCAGGAACGGGATGCCGGCGGCGGTGGCGACCTCGGCCACCTCCTCGCTCAGCCCGGGCGTGACCAGGAACTGCGCTCCGCTGTCGATGGCGCGCTGTGCGGTGTCGCGGTCCACGACCGTCCCCGCGCCGATCACGGCCCCGTGGTCGCCGATCGCGTCGGCCGCGGCACGGATCAGGGCTTCGACGCCCGGCGTCGTGAAGGTGAACTCCACACTGCGGATCCCGCCCGCGGCGAGCGCCCGGCAGAGTTCGACCGGGTCGGGGATGACGGGCACGCGGACGACGGCGATGGCGCGGTCGGCGTACAGGGCGTCGAGGGCGTGCGGCGTGGTGGGAGGGGTCTCGAGCGTCATGCGGGGCTCCTGTTCGGTTCGGCTCAGCCGAAGGTGGTGGTGACGGCGTCGACGGCGCTCGGTTCGGCGAGACGGACGTCGTCGATGACCACGAGGGCACGCCACTTGTCGAAGGTGGTGCACGGGTGGGAGAGGCCCAGGCGGATGACGTCACCGACCTCGACGTCGCTGCCGGGCGGCAGGGAGACGAAGGTGTGCTGGTCGTTCATGGCCGTGGTCGTCGCGCCCGGGAGCGGTTCGACGGTGGCGGATCCGGCGCGGCGGACGCCCTGCACTTCGGGGAGCCCTTCGTCGAAGGGGAAGTCACGCTTCCCGCCGTCGACGAGCGCCAGGCCGGGCTCGGGGCGGGAGACGATCGTCGCCCAGCCGTGGATCGCGGAGCGGAAGTCGCCAGTACCCTCGTGGCGGCCCAGCGGCGTGATCCCCCGGTAGAAGCCGTCGTCGTGGGTCACGTAGGCGCCGGAGCGCAGCAGCACGTCGACGGCGCGTCCGCGAGCACCGTCGAGGTCGCGCAGTTCCGCGAGGACCTCGGCGACCACGTCGAAGTAGGCACTGCCCCCGGCGGTCACGATGAGGGTCTCGACGCGATCGTCGTAGCGGCCGGCGGCGAGGAGCCCGGTGTGCAGCTCGGCGAGCGAGGTCAGGTAATCACGCACGATCTGCAGGGAGCCGTCGTCGCCGTGGTGCGCGAGGGCCCCCTCGTAGCCGCTGACGCCGGCGAGCGCGAGCTCGGGCGAGGCGACGACGGCCTCGGCGATCTCGAGCGCGGTGGCGTGGTCCCGGGCTCCGGTGCGGCCACCCGGCGCACCGAGTTCCACGAGCACGTGGAGCGGGCGACCCAGTGGCTGCTCGGCGAGCACGCGCGACATGATCTGCACGGCGCGGACGGAGTCGGCCCACACGACGATCTCGGCGTCGCCGCGGTCGAGGGCCCGCCCGACGGCGCGCAGGTGTTCGGGCTGCACGAGGGCGTTGGCGAGCATCACGCGGGGGATCGACCAGTCGAGCGCGACGGAGAGCTGCCACGGGGTCGCGACGGTGATGCCCCAGGCACCCGCGTCGAGCTGACGCTGCCAGAGGGCCCGGTTCATCGTGGTCTTGCCGTGCGGCGCGAGGCCCACCCCGGCGCGCTCGCACCACTGCCGCATGGTCTCGACGTTGTCGGTGACCGCCGAGCGGTCGAGCGTGACGAGCGGCGTGGTGAAGTCGGCCAGCGCCGGTCGACCGGCGAGGAACGTGGCGGCGTCGGTCCCGACGGACGCCGGTGGGAAGCCCTTGAGGCTGCCGTCGAGCACGCCCAGCGCACCGGCATCGAAGTCGTCCGTCATGGTCTCCTCGTTTCGCGATCGAGCGCTGCACCCACCGACACCGTGAGCGTCAGGCGTTGCGCATCTTGCAACATACATTGCATCCGGCGCTACGTCTGTTCTAGCATTGCGTCCACAGGCCGTCAACCGGACCCGGCCGAGACGCGAGGGGAACCGTGATGACGACGTCACCGTCCACCGTGAGCACGATCGGCGAAGCGATGGTCGTCCTCCTGCCCGAGGGCCAGCTCCCGGTCGCCGAAGCCCGCGAATACCGGACGGGCGTCGGGGGTGCCGAGTTCAACGTCGCCTCCAGCCTCGCGCGCCTGGGCGTCCCCACCCACTGGATCTCGCGCCTCGGCGACGACGGGTTCGGTGACTACATCCTCGAGACGGCCCGGCACGACGGCGTCCTCACCGACGCCGTCGAACGCGACGACCACCGGCCCACCGGCCTCTACGTCAAGGAGACGGTCGTGAGCGCGGGCGGCGACCGTCGACCGCGGATGCACTACTACCGCAGCGAGTCCGCCGCGTCGCAGCTCGGCGCCGACACCCTGCGACACGAAGCGACCCGGGCGGCCATCACCGCTTCGGCCATCGTGCACACCTCCGGCATCACCCCGGCGCTGTCCGACTCGACCGCGCTGCTCGTGGGCGAGCTGGGCGACGCGCTCCCCCGAGACACCGTCCTGAGCGTCGACCTCAACTTCCGGCCGCGACTCTGGGAGCGTCGCTCGACCGCCCCGCTGCATCGCCTGCTCGACCAGGCGTCCGTCCTGTTCCTGGGCGTCGACGAAGCGGAGCTGTTCTTCGGCCACACGGACGCCACCCGCCTCTTCGCCGAGCTGCCGACCCTGCGGCGCATCGTGCTCAAGGACGAGGAGAACGCCGCGACCACCCTCCACCGCGGGTCCGAGGCGGGCGTCGACGTGCGGTCGTTGTCGGTCGACGTCGTCGAGACCGTCGGTGCGGGCGACGCGTTCGCCGCCGGCTACCTCGCCGGGCTGGCCTCGGGTCGCTCCGACACCGCCTGCACGCGGCTCGGCCACGCGGTAGCGGCGTCGACGCTCGTCTGCCACGGCGACCGCCCCGAGCTCGTGCCGGACGCCCAGGGTGTCAGCACCATCGTCGAGGCGACCGATGAGGAATGGGCGTCGTGGCGCATCACCGCAGAGCGCCCACTGCCGTGGACCACCGTCGGCGCACACGGGATGATCGACGCATGAGCCAGTCCCTGTCCCGCGCGCTCGACCTCCTCCGCGAGATCGTCTCGGGCACCAATTCCCTCGACGCGCTCGCGGCGACGGCCGGTGTGCACAAGACCACGGTGCTGCGCCTGCTCAACACGCTCGAGGAGCACGGCTTCGTCACGCGCGACGCGTCGTTCCGGTACCACCTCGGGCGGGCGATGTTCGAGCTGACCCAGACCGCGCTCGACGAGCAGGACGTCCGCGGCGTCGCCGCTCCGCACATCCGGGCGCTGGGGGCGGCCACGGGCCAGACGGTGCACCTCGCCGCCTACGAGGGCGGCTCCGTCTTCTACATCGACAAGGTCGAGTCGCGTCAGCCCCTCCGCATGTATTCGCGCGTCGGCCTGCCGGCCTCCCTGTACGCGACCGGCGTCGCGAAGGTCCTCCTCGGCGGACTCGACGAGGCGGAGCGGCGACGCGTCGTCACGGGCATCGTGTTCGAGCGGTACACCGACAAGACCATCACCGACGCCGACGCCCTGCTCGCCGAGATCGAGCGTTCGACCGAACGCGGATGGGCCGAGGACCACGAGGAGCACGAGAGCTTCATGAACTGCGTGGCCGCTCCGGTCTTCGGGCCCGACGGCCGGGTCACCGCGGCGGTGTCGATCTCGGTCCCCACCATGGTGCTCCCCCACAGCGGCGTCCGCGCCCTCCTGCCGCAGCTCCTTGCCACCACAACCGCGATCTCCACCGAACTCGGCTACGCGCCGCCGGCGCCCGCGGAGGCACCCGTCACCTCCTGACCTCCCACCCGTCCCGTCCCTGATCACCTACCCCGGTCCCTGAGCTTGTCGAAGGGCCACCAACCGAAGGACACATCCCCATGACCGAACGCACCGCCATCTCCACCACCGACGCCCCGGCTCCCGCGCACACCTTCTCCCAGGGCGTCCGCAAGGGCAACTTCGTCCAGGTCTCCGGCCAGGGCCCCGTCGACCCCGCGACGAACGAGTACCTGTTCCCGGGCGACGTCGCCGCGCAGACCACCCGCACCCTGCAGAACGTCGAGGCCATCCTCGCGGCCGGCGGCGCGACCTTCGACGACGTCATGATGCTGCGCGTCTACCTCACCAAGCGCGAGGACTTCGCGATCATGAACGACGCCTACGGCGAGTTCGTCGGCTCGCGCGTCAAGGGTGGCGTCCTGCCCTCCCGCACCACGGTCTTCACGGGCCTCCCCCGCGAGGAGATGCTCGTCGAGATCGACGCCATCGCGATCGTCGACTGACGCACGTCCATTCGCCCGAGTTCGGGCGAATGAGCGTTCGTTCGCCCATCTTCGGGCGAACGAACACGTCTCGCCGGAGGCTGGTAGCGTGGTGAGCGATAGCGCCTAGGGTTCCGGAGCGACAGCTCGACTGGTCCGAGCGGCGCCACGGTCGGCGGCCAGCCGAAGACCGTCATCTGACAGGACAAAAGCCCGGAGGACCCTGATCGTCGCGCCCGCGAGGATCGGAAGGGTCCCACGTGTCTCTGCTCGCCGTCACCATCGTCCTCGCCGCCGCGGTCTGCCACGCGGCGTGGAACATCGTCGCCCACGGCGTCAGCCGGATCGGCATGCCCTTCCTCTGGTGGGGGGCCGTGTCGAGCACCGTGCTGTGGGCGATCGTCGTCCCCTTCACCGGCGGGCTCGGTACGGACGCCCTCACCGGCTTCGCCATCGGCGTCATGATCTCCGCCGTGCTGCACTACGTCTACATGCTTGTGCTGCAGCGCGGCTACGCCAGCGGACGCCTCTCCACCGTCTACGCCACGGCGCGCGGCACCGGCCCGACGATCAGCGTGATCATCGCCGTCCTCATCCTCGGTGAACGCCCGTCACTGCTCGCGCTTCTCGGTGTCGCGGCGATCGTCGTCGGCGTCGTCGCGATCGGGTTCGTCGATCGCGGGAGCGACCCGTCACCGGTCGCCGTCGACGTACGCGCCACGCGACGACGCATCGACCCTGCAGTCGCCTTCGGACTCCTCACCGGGGTCGCGATCGCGGCCTACACGATCTGGGACGCGCACGCCGTCCGCACGTGGGGCGCCTCGCCCGTCGCGTACATGGTCGGCTGCACCGCGGTCGAGGTCGTGCTGTTCTCCGGTTCGCTCGGTCGCCGGGCGCGCGAGCTTCCGGCGGTCCTGCGCGCCCACTGGCCACGCATCCTCGCCTTCGGGGTGCTCTCGCCGATGTCGTACATCCTCGTGCTCGTCGCCATCACCATGGCACCGGTCGCCCTCGTCGCGCCGATGCGTGAGGTGAGCGTCATCCTCGTCAGCCTGTTCGGTGCACTCGTGCTCCGCGAGGGCCGACCCGTGCGCCGGATCGCCGCGGCGACCGTCGTCGTGATCGGCGTCGCCCTCCTCGCGGGCTGACCTGGCTCCGAGGCCTTCGCGAGCGCGCCCCTGCGACGTGAGCGCGGGCCTCCGGAGGGGCGCACTCACGCCACAGGGGCGCGGTCGGGTCAGCGCACCGCGCTGGCCGCGGGGGTCACCAGTCGTGGACGGTGCCGTCGGCGAGACGGTTGTAGGGCAGGTAGGCGCGCTGGTACGGGTACTTGCCCGCCTCGTCCACGTTCAGCTCGACACCGAGACCCGGTGCTTCTCCCGGGTGCAGCATGCCGTTCTCCCAGGTGTACGACTGCTGGAACACGGCATCGGTCTTCTCGCCGTGCTTCATGTACTCCTGGATGCCGAAGTTGTGGATCGACAAGCCGAGGTGCATCGCGGCCGCCATCCCGACCGGGGAGATGTCCGTCGGGCCGTGCATGCCCGACTTGATCTGGTACTGGGACGCGTAGTCCAACGTCTTCTTCAGATGCGAGATCCCGCCCATGTGCGTCACCGCACCACGCACGTAGTCGATGAGCTGTTCGCGGATGATCTGCTGGTAGTCCCACACCGTGTTGAAGATCTCCCCGATCGCCAACGGCGTCGTCGTGTGCTGCCGCACGAGGCGCAACGCTTCCGGATTCTCCGCCGGCGTGCAGTCCTCCAGCCAGAACAGGTCATACGGCTCCAGCGACTTCCCAAGCTTCGCGGCCTGGATCGGCGTCATCCGGTGGTGCCCGTCGTGCAGCAACGGCAGCTCCGGACCGAACTCGTTCCGCACCGCCTCGAACACCGTCGGCAGGTGACGCAGGTACGACCGGGTGTCCCAGTCCTCCTCGTTCGGCAGGCCGCCACGCTGCGCCGGCTCGTGGTCGTAGCGGACGCCGGTGTTGCCCTCGAACGTGGCGTTGGAGGCGATGCCGTAGATCGATTTCAGCCCCGGCACCGCCGTCTGGATCCGGATGGCCTTGTAGCCCTGCGCCTGGTGCTCGCGCACACTGTCGAACAGCTCCTCGTTGCTCTTCCCCGACGCATGCCCGTAGGCGAGCAGCCCCGTCCGAGACGCACCGCCCAGCAACTGGTACACCGGCATGCCCGCAGCCTTGCCCGTGATGTCCCACAGCGCCATGTCGACCGCCGCGATCGCCGCCATCGTCACCGGACCCCGACGCCAATACGCCGACCGATACAGGAACTGCCACGTGTCCTCGATCCGCGACGCATCACGCCCCAGCAGCAACGGCACCACGTGCTCGGACAGATACGCCACCACCGCCAACTCGCGCCCGTTCAACGTCGCGTCCCCCAGGCCGGTCAGACCGTCATCCGTCGTGAGCTTCAACGTCACGAAGTTCCGATCGGGACTCGTGACGATGACCTCAGCCTTGTCGATGTTCATGGGTACTACTCCTTCGTGCGTTGCGGCCGATGTGGCCGGGGTGGTTCCGACGGACTGCGGGTCGGCTGCAGTGGCGGGTGTCAGGGGTTCCGTGGGCGTCCGGTCAGCTCGTCGACCAGGTGCTCCAGCTCGGTGACGAGCTTGGAACCGCCATCCGGCTCCGAGTCGAGGAGGCGGGGATCGATCAGGCGCACGAGCGCCGCGGTCCGCTCCCGACCCTGGAACCTGAGCGCCTCGGCGACGGCGGCACCGCTCGCGTCACCCGGCCGGTCGTCGCCCTGGACGGCCGCGACCCACGCGGCGATCACGCGCAGGGACCCGGTTCCCGGCCGACCGGCGGCCCGTTCCGCGAGGAGGGTCGACACGATCCGCACCCGCAGCTTGGTGACCCCCTCGAGGGCGATCTGCTGCAGCCGGTGCTCGATGCGCGCGTTGTCGAAGCGCTCCAGGAGCGCGGTGCGATACGCCGTCAGCCCGAGGTCGTCCGGCAGGTGGCGCTCCGTCTCGTCCCAGTACTCGTCGACCCAGGCCCGGCACTGCTCGTCGCCGACCGCCTCGGCGACCGTCGCATGACCGCGCAGCGGGCCCGCGTAGGCGAGGAGGCTGTGGGCGCCGTTGAGCAGCCGCAGTTTGCGTTGCTCGTAGGGCTCGAGGTCGTCGACGAACCGGGCGCCCGCGGACTCCCACGCCGGCCGCCCGGCGGGGAAGTCGCCGCTCAGCACCCAGTCGGTGAAGGGCTCGGTGACGACGGGAGCGGCGTCGGCGAATCCGGTGAGCGTCGCGGCCGTCGCTTCGTCGGCGGCCGTGGGACGCGGCGTGATGCGATCGACCGAGGACGAGACGAACGAGACCTCATCGGTGATCCACCGAGCGGTCTCCGGGTGGACCCGGTCAGCAAGGGCGAGCATCGCGCGACGGACGAGCGCACCGCCGTCGGCGATGTTGTCGCACGGCAGGATCGCGATCGGACCGGCCCCGGCACGACGACGGGCTTCGAGGCCGAGGAGCAGTCTGCCGAGCGTCGTCGTCGGTCGGGCGTCGCGGAGGTCCGCCGGCTCGACGAAGGCCTCGGACAGCAGGGCGACGTCGTGCTCGACCGCCGGATCCGACGTGTCCGGCCTCCCCTCGGCATCGAGCCGGTACCCGGACTCGGTGACCGTGAGCGTGACGATGGCGGTGGTTTCGGCGGCGAGGAGGTCGTGGAGCCGTGCGACGTCGCCACCGTCCCGCGCCTCGACGATCGAACCGACGATCGTCGCCGAGTCGCCGTCCGCCGATCGCTCGACGACCGTGTAGAGGCAGTCCTGGGTGTCCAGATCGACTGCGGCCTGCGGACTCCGGCCGGTGAAGGCGGCGATGCCCCACTCGTGATCGGGGTCGGCGAGCTGGGTGTACCAGGCCTGATGAGCACGGTGGAAGGCGCCGAGTCCGAGGTGGACGATCCGGACCGGCGCCGACGGCAACTCGGGCAGCCGCGCGCGGGACAGAGGCGGGACCGCCTGCTCCCCCTGGGCTCCGGCAGCGCTGTCCGCGGTCGTCACGGTGCTCACAGTTTGAACACCCGTCGCGGCTGGTCGACGACGAGGTCGAGGATGATGCGTTCGGCCGTCGCCTCGTCGATGCGCCCCTCCCGCACGAGTCGCGCGAGGAACGACGCGTCGAGGCGCCTGGACATGTCGTGTCGGGCGGGGATCGAGAGGAACGCCCGCGTGTCGTCGATGAACCCCGATCCGCGTGAGAACCCGGCCGTCTCCGTCACGGCGGACCGGAAGCGCAGGACGGCGTCGGGCGCGTCGAGGAACCACCACGGTGCGCCGATGAAGACACTCGGGTAGAACCCGGCGAGCGGTGCGATCTCCCGCGAGTAGCTCGTCTCGTCGACGCTGAAGAGGACGAGGTGGAACCCCGGAGCCGTGCCGAACCGCTCCAGCAGCGGGCGCAGGGGGCGGACGTAGTCGGTGCGGACCGGGAGGTCGTGCCCGGTGTCCGGCCCGAAGCGGGCGAGCGTCGGCGAGTGATGATTGCGGTGGACACCGGGGTGCACGGTCATGACGAGGCCGTCCTCGACGCTCATCCGGGCGCTCTCGAACAGCATGTGCGCAGCGAACCGCTCGAGGTCCGCGGCGTCGGCGGTCCCCGACAGCGCGCGGTCGAACAGCGTCGCGGCGTCCGCCTCCTCGAGTTCGATCGTGAGCGGCTGCGGGACACCGTGGTCGGCCGACACCGCCCCGTGCTCGATGAAGTGGCGACGGCGCCCGACGAGCGCCTCGAGATACCCGCGGTAGCTGGACTCCGGTGTCCCGTTCCAGGCGGCGAGTGCCGCGACCCGCTCCACCCACCCGGCCTTCGTCGGATCGAGGTACGCGTCGGGCCGGAAGGTCGGCAGGACGCGCCCGCTGAAGGCGGGGTCCGCCGCGAGGGCGGCATGTGCGGCGAGGTCGTCCATCGGGTCGTCGGTGGTCGCGAGCACCTCGATACGGAAGCGTTCGAACAGCGCACGCGGACGGAACGCCGGCGCTTCGAGCGCCTCCTGGATCGTGTCGAAGAGCCGGTCGGCGTTCGCTTCGTCCGGCTGCTCGGTGACGCCGAACTGCTCACCGAGGATCGAGCTCAGCCAGTACCCGGAGGCGGTGCCGGCGTACAGGTGCCAGTGCTCGCAGAAGCGTCGCCAGGCGTCCCGCGGCGCGGCGACGGCACCACCCTCCGCGAGGTCGGGCACGCCGACGTCCGAGAGGGAGAACCCGGCGGCGTGCAGCAGGCGGGTGACGTAGTGGTCGTGCCGGAGGAACAGCTCGGTGGCGTTCGCGAACGGGGTGTCCTCGACGAGGATCACCGGATCCACGTGTCCGTGCGGCGAGACGATCGGCAGGGCCTCGACCGAGCGGTAGAGCGCCCTGGCGACGTCGCGGGTCCCCGGGTCGGCGGGGAGGAGGCGGTCTGGATCGTTCTGCAGCGTCGTTGGCACGCCTCCATTGAAACCGGGAGAACCCCGCCTGTCAACCGATTGCCATGTCCTTCTGGCAATCGCTTGCCAGATCGACGACCGTCTGCGAGACTGATCCCGCTTCCGCCCGGAACCGTCGTGGTCCAGCACCACTGAAACGCTTCAGCGACGCGAGGAGCAGACCCCGCTATCAAAGGAGATTGCAGTGGCAAACAGCGTTCGTATCGGAATCGCGACCGCGGGAATCCTCGCCCTCGCGTTGACCGCGTGCTCGGGACCGGGCGGCGACGACTCGGCCGACGGCCCGGTGACGCTCGAGTTCTGGGCCTGGGGCTCGAACATCGACAAGCGCGTCGAGGTGTGGAACCAGGCCAACCCCGACATCCAGGTCAACATCTCGCAACCCGCGAGCGGAGCGGACATGCCCGTCCGCGTCCTGAGCGCGGTGCGAGCCGGCGACGGCCCCGACATCGCGCAGGCGGAGTACACGCAGCTGCCGACCTACGTGTCGGCCGGCGTCCTCGCCCCACTCGACAGCGCGAAGCAGGACCTCGAGGAGGCCTACTCCCCCACGGTGCTCGAGAGCGTGTCCTTCGACGACACGGTCTACGGCGTCCCGCAGGATCTCGGGCCGGCGCTCTTCGTCTACCGGAACGACCTCTTCGCGCAGTACGGCCTCACCCCGGCCGCGAGCTGGGAGGACTTCCGCGCCCTCGCCGAGCAGGTCCGCACCCTCGACGGTGACCGCTACCTCTTCAACTTCAGCTCGATCGACGCCGACCAGTTCATGGGGCTCGCCCTGCAGAACGGCGCCCAGTGGTGGGACTACGCCGACGAGCAATGGGGTGTCGACATCGACAGCGCCGAGACGCGGGAGGTCCTGGACTTCTGGCAGGGCATGGTCGAGGACGACCTCGTGAGCACCTACCAGACCGGCAGCCCCGAGCAGATCGAGGCGACCGCGAGTGGCCGGGTGCTCGGCACGATCGCCGGCGCCTGGGCTCCCGGTCCACTGCTCAACCAGTACCCCGACACCGTCGGGCTCTGGTCGGCCGCACAGATCCCGCAGTGGGACACCGCCGATCCGCGGGTCTTCGCCCGTGGCGGTTCGGCCAACGTCATCCTCAAGGAGAGCCCGCACTACGACCAGGCGCTCGAGTTCATCACCTGGCTGAACGCGTCCGATGAGGGCGCCGAGGGGCTCGTCGAGGTCAACAAGTTCACCGGCGCTCTCCACGGCCAGGAGATCGACCGCACGCCGCCGGAGCTCATGCCCGAGGACACCACCTACTGGCCGAGCGCCACGGAAGCCGCGTCGAAGCTCGTCACCGTGCAGTGGGGACCGAACACGCAGGTGGCCTTCACCGCCATCACCGACGAGCTCGGCAACGCCATCGAGGGGACGAGCCCGTGGGCCGATGTGCTCCCGAAGGTGCAGGACATCGTCGAGAAGGACCTGGCGGGCTGATGACCGCGCCGACCATCGAGCGGGGCCGCGGTCGGACGGAGGACGATCCGACCGCGGTCCCCACCAGACGGCGCGTCTCGCTGACCCGCCCGCACCACCTGTTCGCATGGGTGCTCATCGCCCCCGCGGTCGTCCTGTTCGTCTTCGTGTTCGTCATCCCGATCGTGTACTCCGGCGGCCTCAGTCTCATGGGCACCGCGGCGGGTGCGAGCGCCTACGGCGTGCGCGAGGAGGTCTTCGTCGGCCTCGGCAACTACACGAAGGTGCTCCAGGACCCCACGTTCTGGACGAGCCTCGGCAACCTCGCCGTGTACGCGCTCTTCCTCGTGCCGATCATGATGCTCACGGCGATGCTGTTCGCGCTGCTGCTCGACCTCCCGAGAGCCCGCCTCCGCGCGTTCAGCCGCATGGCGATCTTCCTGCCGTACGGCGTGCCGAGCGTCATCGCGGCGCTCATGTGGGGCTTCCTGTACGTGCCCGAGATCAGCCCGATCTACCAGCTCGCCGAGACCTTCGGCCTGCAGTTCCCGACGCTGCTGCGCGGCGACCTCGTCATGACGGCGATCATCAACGTCGTGCTGTGGGGCGGGATCGGCTTCAACACGATCATCCTGTACACCTCACTGCAGTCGCTGCCGAAGGAGCAGATCGACGCCGCCCGCATCGACGGCTGCAACGAACCGCGCATCGCCTGGTACATCAAGCTGCCGCACATCGTGCCGGCCACGATCCTCACCGGGCTCTTCTCGATCATCGGCGCCCTCCAGGTGTACAGCGAGCCGCAGATGCTCTCGAGCCTCACCCCGGCCATCAGCTCGACCTACTTCCCACTGATGCGGGTGTACCGGGACGCCTTCGCCCACGACGACCTCAACTCGGCGTCGGCGGCATCCATCATCCTCGCCCTCGCCACGGTGCTGCTGTCGCTCCTGGTGCTCGGCGGGCAACGCCTCGCAGCTCGGAGGAACGCATGACCACCACCGCACGCACCGCGGAACGCGCGGAGGAGGACCGTCGCGCTCGCGAGACCGTCGTCCGCGCCGATCGCGGCCGCATCCGCAAGCCGAAGGAATCCGTCAGCCTCGTCCACAAGCTCGGCGGAATCCTCCCGACGGTCGTGCTCCTGATCGCCGTCCTCTACTTCCTGCTCCCGATGGTGTGGGTCGTGTTCGCCGCCACGAAGAGCACCGGCGAGCTGTTCTCCACGAGCGCGTTCACCTTCGGCTCGAGCCTCATCGACAACATGACCGACCTGTTCGCGTACGAGAACGGCTCCTTCGCGCGCTGGTTGGGCAACAGCTTCATCTACTCGATCGGCGGCGCACTCCTGTCGACCGCCGTCTCGGCCGCCGCCGGCTACGCGCTCGCGCTCTACCGGTTCCCGGGTAAGAAGGCCGTGATGGTCGGACTGCTCGCGGGTGTGCTGCTCCCGACGATCACGCTGGCGATCCCGCAGTACATGCTCTTCGCACAGCTGAACCTCACGAACACCTACTGGGCGGTGCTCATCCCGATCTCGATCACCCCGTTCGGGATCTACCTCTCCTACGTGTTCGCGCGGGGCTCGGTGCCGCAGGAACTCCTCGAGGCGGCTCGGGTGGACGGGTCGAACGAGGGGCGCACCTTCGTCTCGATCGGCCTGCCGCTCTTGTTCCCCGGTCTCGTGACCGTGTTCCTGTTGCAGTTCATCGGTGCCTGGAACAACTTCCTGCTGCCGTACATCATGCAGTCGAAGTCGGAGCTGTCGCCCATCACGGTCGCCATGTTCCTCATGCTCAACCGTGGCGGTAGCGAACCGGTGCTCTACTCGGTCGCCATCGCCGGGGCGCTCATCGCTGTCATCCCCGTGGTGATCTTCGTGCTCGTCCTGCAGCGGTTCTGGCGCCTCGACCTCATCTCGGGGAGCCTGAAGTAGCGATGACCATCCCACCGACGACGGAACGGAACCACATGTCCGACTCGAACCCGACCGCCCAGCGGTACCCGCTCACCGGGTACGGCGTGATCGTCCCCTCCGAACGCATCCCCGGTGCGTTCGCGTCCGGAGCCGACTACGCCGAACCGACCATCGTCGGCAACCTCGTCGTCGCCGACGGAGACGGGTGGACGCGCCATCCCGACTACGACGCGAGCGTCCGACGCGGGTCGTTCGCCATCCTGTTCCCCGGCGACCTGTCGCTCGCCGACCCCGACTTCCCGGCGGAACGCGTCACGGCGTACCTCGACGCCGTCATGCCGATCATCGGTTCGGTCTCGGAGCCCGGCGCGAAGATCGTGTTCGGGAGCGGGACGGCGCGCGCCATCCCCGCCGGGGTGGACGTCACGGCCGCCCGCGCGAGGTTCGCAGAAGTCGTCGTCGAGACGCGCGACACGGCGGAGCGGAACGGACTGCAGATCGTCCTCGAACCATTGAACCGGGACGAGACGAACCTGCTCAACTCGCTCGAGGAGACGGTCGCCTTCCTCGACGAGTTCGGGATCGACCGCGTGCCCGTCGTCGCCGACCTCTTCCACATCATGCTGGAGGAGGAGCCGCTCGCCGTCGTCCAGGCCCTCGGTGCCCGCATCGGACACGCCCACATCGCCGACGCCGGACGACGGCCGCCCGGCCAGGGCGACTGGCCGCTCGCCGAGTTCATCACGGCCCTGCGCGACGGCGGCTACGACGGCCCCGTCACCGTCGAGTGCCTCTTCGAGGACTTCGAACCGGAGCTCGAAGCCGCCCTCGCGCACCTCCGCCAGCTCGCCTGAGCCGGCACGGACACCGACCCACCCCACGCACAGAACTGGAGCGAACCCCAGCATGTCCCGACCGCACCGCATCGCCATCGCCGGCGCCGGCATCATCTCGAAGCAGCACGGCATCGTCATCGACCAGCTTCGCGACGAATTGGAACTCGTCGCCGTCGCCGACCCGGAGCTCGCGAAGGCGGAGGCCCTCGTCGCCGAGCGCGGCGGACGGGCGTTCACGACCCTCGCGGAGGCGCTGGCGCAGACCGACCCCGACATCGTCGTCGTCTGCACCCCCACCGGCCTGCACGCCGGCCTCGCCATCGAGGCACTCGAGGCCGGCAAGCACGTCATCATCGAGAAGCCGGCCGACGTCACCGTCTCGCGGACGGACGACATCATCGCCGCGCAGGAGCGCGCCGGTACCGTCGTGACCGTCATCTCCCAGCACCGCTTCGACCCCTCGACGGAGATCGTCCTCGCCGCCGCCGAACGCGGAGACCTCGGGCGCATCACCTCGGGCATCGCCTCGGTCGACTGGTGGCGCGGGCAGAGCTACTACGACTCCGGCGACTGGCGCGGCACCTGGGCGCTCGACGGCGGCGGCGCGCTCATGAACCAGGGCGTGCACACGGTCGACCTGCTGGTCGCCCTCCTCGGACGCCCCGTCGAGGTCTTCGGCTACACCGCGCTCCTCGCCCACGAGCGCATCGAGACCGAGGACGTCGCGGTCGGTGTCGTCCGCTTCGCATCCGGTGCGCTCGGCGTCATCCACGGCTCGACGGCCGTCTACCCGGGCCTCGTCGCGCGGCTGCAGGTCCACGGCGACCGCGGCTCCGCGGTCATCGAGAACGACCAGCTGACCTACTTCCACTCCACTCCCGCCGGAACGGAGCGCGCCGAGGCCTTCTTCGGCTCGCAGGGCAAGGACACGAACCAGGCGGCGCAGTTCGCCGACGAGACGCAGGCGGGCTCGAGCGTCGCCGGACAGATGTCGGACGCGCACCTGCACCAGTACCGGAACGTCCTCGCCGCGATCCGCGGGGAGGAGCCGCTCCGCGTGACGCTGGCCGAGAACCGCCAGGCGATCTCGATCATCACCGGTCTCTACGAGTCCGCACGCACGGGCCAACCGGTCCGCCTCGACGCCGTTGCGGCGGTGGCCCGATGAGCGCGCAGCGGACGAACCGGGTGGCGGCGAACCCCATCCCCTACTGGAGTGCGCGAGGCAAGACCCGCGAGGTGTTCGAGGAGGCCTTCGCCGACTTCCAGCGCATCGGGTTCACCGCGGTGAAGGCCGACATCCCCGAGGGCATGACCGCGGACGAGTACCGCACGTGGATCGGCGGCTACGGCCTCGCACCGTCGCTCAGCCTGTTCAGCAGCGCGTTCGACGAGACGATCGTCCTCGCCGAGGTCCTCGAGGCGGCGAAGGCGTTCGGGGCGGCCCAGGCCTCCCTCGGACTCGACCGGACGATGATCTCCTCGATGGCGATCCCGGCGCGCATGGCCACGCCGGCGATCGGCGCCGACTTCTCCCAGGGGCGGCTCGACCTGGCCATCGAGAACGCCGGCCGGACCTGCGAGGTCCTGCTCGCCGAGGGGATCCGCCCCCTGCACCACTCGCACGTCGGTGGCGTCTTCGAGACCGAGCACGAGATCCGCAGTCTGCTCGACACCCTCGGACCGGACCTCATCGGGTTCGGGCCTGACACCGGACACCTCCGCTGGGCGGGAGCGGACCCGGTCGCGATGATCACCGATTACCGCGACCGCCTCGGCGGCATCCACATCAAGGACGTCTACGCCGATCACCTCGACGGCGCGGCGGACGGTGCGCTGAGCTACCACGAGACGTCGCAGACGAAGCGGCTGTGGGCGGAACCCGGGCTCGGTGTGCTCGACTTCGACGCGATCGTCGCGGCGATGCCCGCGGACTACGACGGCGACTACATGATCGAGGTCGACTTCCCGAGCGTCGAGAGCGTCTACGAGTCCCACCGCTTGTCGTACGAATGGGCCGGCCACGCACTCGATGTCGCGACCCGCTGACCAGGCAGGCCTGAGCCCGCACGCCGAGGCCGCGGCAGTACGATGGCTCAGGTCGCCGAGGGCGGCGATCGAGAGGAGCGGGCCCCATGAGCACCTCTGACGCATCCGCGGAGACGATCGCTCCCGAGCCCGGAACGCCCGAACCCACGGCGGGGGCCGCGAAGACGAAACGTGCCGCGACGATCTACGACATCGCGCAGCTCGCCGGCGTCAACCCGTCGACCGTGTCGCGGGCGCTGAGCCGCCCTGGCCGCATCAACGAGAAGACGGCGCAGAAGATCCACGACGCCGCCAAACAGCTCAACTACGTGGCGAACCCCGCCGCCCGGGCGCTCCCCACCGGGCGCACCGGCACGCTCGGCCTCATCGTCGCCGACATCACGAACCCGATGTTCTTCGACGTCGTCCGCGGTGCGGAGCGTGAGGCCGCCGAGCGCAACTACACGCTCGTGCTCGCGGAGTTCAAGGAGTCGGCGGAGATGGAGCTGCTGACCGCCAGGCGGCTCATGCCGTCGGTCGATGGTCTCATCCTCGCGACCTCGAGGCTCCTGCCCGACGACGTGCGCGCGCTGGGCCAGGAGAAGCCGGTCGTCGTGATCAACCGTCAGGTCGACGACGTCGACAGCATCGTCGCCGACGTCGACCCGGGCCTCACCGCGGCGATCGACCACCTCGCGGAGCTCGGTCACCGGAGGCTCGCGTTCGTCTCCGGCCCCGGCCGGTCCTGGATGTCGCGGCATCGGTGGAGCCGGACGAGGGAGCTGTGCGCCGAACGCGGCATCGAGACGGTGCGGGTGCCGTCGACGCAGCCGGACATGGCCGCGGGCAGGGCGGCGGCCACAGCGGTGCTCGAGACGGGTGCCACCGCGGTCCTCGCGTACAACGACCTCCTGGCCATCGGCATCATGCTGGAGCTGCGGTCACGTGGCGTCGAGATGCCCGCCCAGCTGAGCCTCATCGGCTTCGACGACATCTTCGGTTCGGACTTCACGACACCGGCGCTCACCTCGATCCGGAGCCCGCACATCGCCTCCGGCTCCTACGCCGTGCAGACCCTCTTCGCGCACCTCGGGGGCACCGACGTCCCGACCATCACCGACCTCGCGACCACGCTCATCATGCGCGAGTCGACCGCCCCGCCGCCCACGGACTGATCCCCGCCGCCGCCCAGCCCTTCGACAGGCTCAGGGGCAGGATGGCCCGTCGCCCAGGGACCGGGATGAGCTCTGGAGCCGCTCTCGCCCAGGGACGCACCGCCTCAGGCGACGAGTTCGATCTCGACGCGCGCGCCGAGCGGCAGCCCGACGACCGCGACCGTGGTGCGCGCAGGGTAGGGCGCCGAGAAGACCGACTCGTAGACGCTGTTCATCGACGCGAAGTCGGCCATGTCGACGAGGTAGACGTTCACCTTGACCACGTCGGCGAACCCACGACCGGCGGCCGTCAGCACCGACTCGAGGTTGGCGAACACCCGGCGGGTCTGCTCGGCGACATCACCGTCGACGAGGGCTCCGGTCACCGGATCGATGGGCGTCTGCCCGGACAGGTACAGCGCTCCGGTCGGGGCGACCGCGGCATGCGAATACGGCCCGACGGGCTTCGGAGCGTGCGGGTCGTTCACCGTGGATCGCGTCATGGCCTCAGCCTAGGTGGCGACGAAGGCACGGATCGCCGAGGCGATCGCTCGTGGTGCCGTGTGCTGCACGACGTGCCGGTGGCCGGGCACGACCGCCATCGAACCGTGTGACGCCCGATCACGAAGCAACCGACTCCATCCCGTACCGGCGATCGGGTCGTTCCCGCCGCGGACGACGAGCACGGGAGCGGTGACCTCGACGATGCGGTCCTCGATGGGGAAGTCGACCATCCGTCGCACCTGCCGCAGGAACCACGACGGCCCTGCGCGGAGGTAGTCGACGAAGACCCGTCGGTTCACGCTCATGGTCTCACCGACCGTGTCCCACGCGAGTGCCAGCGCCTGCGCCACCATCGACCGATGATCGCGGTCCGTCACCGGACCGATGATGACGACGGCACGCGCCAGATCGGGGCGCTGAGCGGCCAGTTCGACGACCCACTGCGCACCCATGGAATGACCGACGAGGACGAACGGCGCGGTCCCGAGCGTGTCCAGCGCGTGCCCGAGTGCCGTCGCCATCTCTCCGACCTCGACCGTGCGGACGGGCCTCGCCTGACCACCGAACCCGGGGAGGTCGACGGAGACGGTGTCACTGTCGCGGGCGAGGTCGTCGTGCAGCCGGGCGAAGTACCGGTGCGAGGTGCCGACACCGTGGACGAGGACGAAGCGGGCCGCGCCGGGGTCGCGATCGGCGGTCGTGGAGATGATCCGGAAGGAGAGGTCGTCGAGCACGAGCTGCGCGTCGCGTCGCGTCGCCCCTACTGCCATGGGGAACCGCAGTATCGTCCAGTCGTCATCCGGACACCGTACCGGGTGCCCGCGCCGGACAGGCCTCGTTGGTGGGAGCACTCAGCTTCGGGGTGCCGCCCTTCGACAGGCTCAGGGACCGGGGTGCCGCTCAGGGACCGGGTATGGCGCTCAGCGGGCGCTCGACGCGAGGGTGACACTCGGATACTCGCCGAAGCGGCTCGTGTAGGAGGCCGCGAACCGCCCGAGGTGAGTGAACCCCCACCGTCTGGCGACCTCGGCGACCGTGGCCAGGCCCGGTTCCGCATCCCGCAACTCCTGCCGCACGCGATCCAGGCGGATCGAGCGCAGGTAGTCCGTGGCGGTGACGTCGTACTCACGGCGGAACGCCGCCTGCAGGCTGCGCAGGCTGAGCCCGGCGGCCTCCGCGATCTCCGCGGTCGCGATGGGTCGGTGGGCGTTCGCGACCATGAACTCGACGGCGACGCGGGCCTTGCTGCTCGGAGGAACCGCCAGATCGGTCCGTGGCTGCAGAGCGACATGTGGGAAGACCTCGAGCAACGTGACGGCGGCCGCTCGGTTCGCCTCGGCGCGCAGCACCGCGGAACTCCCGTCGTCGTAGATCACGCGCGCGACGGTCGCCACCGTCTCGGTCCAACGCCGCAGAGCGTCGCCCGACGGGCGGAACGTCGTGTCGAACCGGATCGGACCCACCGACCCCTCGGTGTCCGCCGCGACGCCTTCCAAGTACGCACCGCCGAAGTGCATCATGTTGAGCCGATAGTCGATGAGATCGAACTGCGCGGGCCGGTCATTCGCGAACATCGAGGGCACGCCAGGGTGGAGCTTCATCGGCGAGCCGAGCAGGTCCATCACGCCCTCGCCACGCGTGAGCCAGGTCACCACGTACTCGTCCTGGGTGAAGGAAGCGCCCGTGATCCGGCCCTCGACCTGCGACGCGCGCAGCGCGAGGTCGGCGTCGCCGATGGACGTGAAGCGGTATCCGAAGTCGGTGGCCGTCGGCTCGACGGTGATCCCGCCGATCTGGTACGCCTCGCGGTACAGCTCGCGCGCGTCGTCGACGTCGCCGCCCGCGGCTTCGAACCGCTCCGCGGGCCCAGCATTCACGCTCATCCTGCCCAGAATCTCACGAGTCCGTGGTAGCTCCATCTTTGGAGGATCGGCGTTCGTTTATCGGATAGGGCCGGGTCTCCGGCGAGCGCCAAGCATCACCCGATGTACGAGGTGTCGGACCGGGCCTCCCCTGCCACGACGGCCGTCAGGTCGACCTCGCGGCCGTCGAGCCGGAAGGTGAACCGCCCTGTCTGCTCGACCGTGGGGGTCTCCGTGAGGTACTGCCGGAGTTCGGCTCGCTCGCTCTCGTGCAGCCACACCACCGGATCGGAGGTCGATTTGAACTCGAGGATGGCCGCCACGTCCTGGAGCATGCGTCGCTCGTCCGGGTCGAGGAGGTTGCGGGCGCTGCGGAAGTAGACGGCGTCGGGGTCGACCTCGTAGACGTCCTTCAGCCAGACGCGGTTGACGGAGTCGACGATCGAGTTCCATGCGCCGACGCCCGACGGGTCGCCGACCCGTTCGGCGTTGTCCCAGAACGGACCGACATCCGGCCCAACGCGCGCGCCGTCGAACACCCCGATGGACGGGATCATCGGGACGCCGCAGCCGAGCAGGTACACGTCGTCGCCGACGGTCTCCCTGATGAACGAGATCGCGTCCCGGTAGGCGGTCTCGCGGTGGACGTCCTGATGCCGCCGACCGGCGACGGCCCCCGCGTACATGAAGTCGAGCTTGAGGTAGCTGAAACCCCACCCGGTGACGCGCTCGAAGACCTCGCGGAGGTGGTCATGCACCTCCCGCTGCGTGGTGTCGAGCGAGTAGTAGTGGGAGTTCCAGTTGTAGCCGGTCGCCAGCGGGCGGCCGGCGTCGTCCTGCACGAGGAGGTCGGGGCGCTCCCGCGCGATCGTGGAATCGGGAAGCGCGATCATGGGGGCGAGCCAGAGCCCCGGGCGGAACCCGGCCTCGGCGATGCGACCGGCGGTCGCCTGCATGCCGGACGGGAAGTCCGGACCGGCCGTCCAGTCGCCCACGATCGGCTCCCAGCCGTCGTCGAGCTGGAACACGTCGAAGGGGTACCCGGTGAGGTCGGCCACGGTGCGGGCGACCAGCTCCTCGTCGATGCCCTCGTAGTAGGAGTACCAACTGCTCCAGACGCGACCGGCGCGCTGCGAGCGCCGCCCGAGTCGTTCTGACAGGATCGCCGCATAGTCGGCGAAGGCCTGCTGCTCCGGCCCGAACGTGACGAACCACTCGGCTTCGTCGGTCTCGCTCCGCGCCCAGATCGTGTTGCGGTCGGCACCGACCCTGGGGTTGCCGAGCCCGAGGGTCCCGATGAGCAGCACGGTGCCGTCCGGTCCCGCGATGGCTCCGACACCGCTGCCGGAGTGGAGGTGCGGGGTCTCGTTGACCGCATCGTCGGCGGTGAGCAGCCGGTCGGGGTTGTTCTTGATGCCGATGGTCTCGCCGTCCGTGGTGGTCCAGCCGCTCGGGCTCCACGAGTTCCAGCCGTGCCGGTAGAACCCGGTGTCGCCGAAGGGGTGGAGGATCGCGACCGGACCGGCGGGCACGACGAAGCCGGTGCTCGTGGCGGTCGGTTCGCCGGCGAGGTTCGCGGGGACGCGGAGGTCACCGAAGGTGAGGGTGTGCAGCATGGCCGGCTTTCTGTCTGGATGGGCACTCTCGGGATCGACGCGGGATTCACGCCTGCCACCGCGGGGCTGCCGCGGGTAGAGTCGAGGAGGCGGAGTTAATACTGCAACGTGCCGTGAAAAGTCGCAAGGGGGGAATGGCGGATGCCTCGAGAGGCGATGGTGGAGCCCTCCGGCGGATCGATGGGCAGTCGATCGTTGCTCCGGAGGATGAACTCGCTCGGTGTGCTGCGCGCCCTGCTCCCGGAGCCACTCACCCTGCGGGAGTTGGCGAACGCGTCCGGGCTGTCTCGGACGGCCATCGACGCGATCGTGACGGACCTCGTCGAGATGGGCTGGCTCGAATCCGTCCAACGCGCCTCGGCGTCCCGGATCGGCCGACCGGCCACCGCCTTCAGCGTGCGGGCCGGACTCGGCCACCTCCTGTCACTCGACATCGGCGCGAACCACATCCACGCCGTCGTGACGGACCTCGCCGGTGCCGTCCTGGGCCAGCGCACGGCTCGCCTGCCCGAGGACACGGGCGCGACCGAGCGCATCACCCTGGCGCTGGCGACCGGCGATGCGGTGCTCAGCACCCTCGGCCTCACCCGCGGGTCGGTGTGGATCGTCGCCGTGGGCTCCCCGGGTGCGATCGGCCGAGACGGCGAGGTGCTGCACTTCGGCGGAACGGGGCTGCCGGACTGGGTCGGACTGAACCTGCGCGAGCGGTTCGAGCAGGAGTTCGACGGTGCCGTCCTGGTGGAGGGCGACGTCGCGCTCGGCGCCCGCGCGGAACTGACCGTCGGCGCAGCACAGGGCCACCGCGACGTCGTCTACCTCCTCTGCGGCGTGCGCACCAGCGCGGCCTCCATCGTCGACGGGAAGGTGCATCGCGGCGTGCACGGTGCGGCAGGGATCGTCGGCGAGATGCCCGAACTCCGGTGGTCCCGCTTGAACGAGCGGTACGGCGAGTCGGTCCTCGGTTCACCACGGCCGTCCCGCGAAGCGATCTTCGAGGCGGCTCGCGCCGGTGATCGGATCGCCCTGACGGCGATGGAGGAGTTCGCGGACGACCTGGCCACCGGCGCGGCGGCCATGATCCTGGCGCTCGATCCGGAACTCCTCGTTGTCGGAGGCGGCAGCGCTCCGGGCGCGGACGTCTTCCTGCCGCGCTTCATCCGCACCCTCGGCGGGATCTGCCCGCTGCCACCGGACGTGGTCGTCTCCTCGCTCGGTTCGGAGGCGGTGGCGATGGGTGGCGTCAGCCTGGCGTCCCAGCACCTCGACACCGTCCTGCAGACGGCCGTCCGAGATGTGGAGCGGTTCCCCGACCCGGCGGGAGCGCTGCTGCTCGTCAAGCGGGACGCGGCGCCCTGAGCCGTCGCTGACCCACGACCGATCGTGGCTCAGCGACCGCCGGGCTGCGCGGCGAGGACCGGCGACCGTCGCTCGGGGATCGCCGCGTCGTAGACGTCCTGGATCACATCGAACGCCTTCCGCGCTTCTGCGGGGTGGAGCCAGAAGGCGCCCGGCTCGTCGAGCCCCGCGTAGAAGTCCTGGATCAGCCGTTCATGGGAGACGCCCCAGTAGGCACGCGCTCCGCTGGCCGTCACGCGCTCGACCGTGGTCTCGACGCGCCCGTCGGCGAAGCGGGCAGTGAGTTCGGCGCCGAGGCTCAGCGTGCCCCGCTCGCAGACGACGTCGATCGTCACGGGCAGGTTCGCGACCCCGGCGACCGTCGCGTAGACCGTGCTCGTCGCGCCTCCCGCGTGCACGATGCGGAGCTCGGCCGTGTCCTCGACCTCGATCACCTCGGCGAGCGCGCGGGTGGCGATCGATCCCGTCGCCTCGACCGGGTCGCCGACCAACCACTGCACGAGGTCGATCGTGTGGATCGCCTGGTTCATGAGGAGACCGCCGCCGCCGGTCGCCCAGCGACCACGCCAAGGGCGATCCTCGTAGTAGGCCGCCGTCCGATGCCACGGCACGACCGCCGAGGCGCCGAGCACTGCGCCGAGCTCACCCGAGTCGAGGAGTTCCTTGGCGCGTTCCGCCGGCTGGTTGTAGCGGTTCTGGAAGCACACCGCGATCTTCGCGCGACTGTGCTCCGCAGCGGCCAGGAGCCGTTCGGCCTCCTCGCGCGTGTGGGCGAGGGGCTTCTCGAGGATGACGCTGATCCCGCGCTCGAGCGCTCGGATCGCCTGGTCGGCGTGCAAGTGGTGCGGGGTGCAGATGTGCACGACGTCGGGTCGCGCCTCGTCGAACAGTCGATCGAGGTCGGTGAAGCCCGGGACACCCGTCGTAGCCATCGCCGCATCGAGCCGGCCGGTGTCGACGTCGCACACCGCCACGAGCTGCGCGCCGGGAACCGTTCCGATCGCCGCGAGGTGGAGGGCTGCGATGTCACCGCACCCGATCACGGCGACGCGGCGGAGGACGGGTGCTGGCCCGCGGCTCATCGCAGCTCGATCCCCAGCTCGTCGGTGAGCCTCCGGAAGGCCCGGGCGGCGACGCCGAACGAGGCGGGACCGGAGAAGCCGCCGAGCGCGTGGGTGTCGGCGAGGTGCGGCTCGAGCGAGGCGAAACCGGTGTAGCCGTCGTCGCGCAACGCCGTGAGCGTCTCACGCAGTTGCCCGTCACCATCGCCGGACGGCACGACCTGGCCGCTCGCGGCGACCGCGTCCTTGACCTGCAGGTAGTCGAGGTAGGGGCGCAGCATCGCGTAGCCGTCGTCGAACGGAGCGACGCCCACCTGGACGAAGTTCGCGTTGTCCCAGGCGAGACGGAGTGCCGGTGATCCGACCGACTCGACGAGGTCGAGGATGCGCTCCGGGACGTCGCCGTAGATGTCCTTCTCGTTCTCGTGCAGCAGCACGACCCCCTCACGCTCGGCCAGGTCGGCGAGCAGGCGCATGCGGACCAGGACGTCGTCGCGGGTGCTCTCCACCGGGACGCCCTCGCCGCGGAAGAACGAGAAGATGCGGATGTTCGGGGTCCCGAGGGCGTGTGCAGCGGCGATCGCTCGCGAGAGGCGGGCGACCTCCAGCTCGGCGTCGAGGGCCACGTCGACCTTGCCGATCGGTGAGCCGATGGCGGACACACCCATGCCCGACCGCTCCAGCTGCGCACCGAGTCGCGCGAGCTGGTCGGCGTCGAGGTCGATGATGTTGACGCCCCACGCGCTCCGGACCTCGATGTGCGATGCACCGAGCGCTTCGAGCACGGCGATCTGCGTCGTCGGGTCGGCGTCGATCTCGTCGCCGAAGCCCGACAGGGTCCAGCTCACCGGGTGTTGTGCATTCACGTGCGCTTCCGCCTTCGCGTTCGTTCTCGTCATCGGGAACCAGACAGTCGGGCTGCCGGTCCTGTCAGCCTACGACTCTGGCAACCGGTTGACAACCCTGCCTGACGGGAGGGGTCGCCCTAGGATGGGGCGTGTGACCGATCTCTACCTCGCCAGTACGACCGTGTCCTTCCACCGCAGCTGGTCCTGCGTGCTGTTCGACCTCGACGGCACGATCGTGGACTCGGCTCCCGGCATCATCTCCCGCATGAAGGCGACGCTGGCGAACGTCGGCGCCCCCGTCCCGTCCGACGAATCCCTGCTGCGCTGGGTCGGGCCGCCGCTGCTCGACTCCTTCCGCGACTTCGCGGGCATGGACCCGCTGCAGTCGCAGCTCGCCCTCACCGAGTACCGCCGCCAGGTCGCCATCGAGGGCGCCGAAGTCGGCACCGCGGTGTTCCCAGGCGTCGCCGGGTTGCTCGCGCGCATCTCCGAGGCCGGGATCCCGATCGGGCTCGCGACCTCGAAGCCCGAGTCACAGGCGAACACGATCCTCGACCACTTCGGTCTGAGCCAGTACTTCACCGTCGTCACCGGCGCCTCGGAGGACGAGGTGCGCAGCAGCAAGGCCGACGTCGTCGGCGAGGCCCTCCGGCGCCTCACCGCCGCCGGCGTCGACACGTCCCGCACCGTGCTCGTCGGCGACCGCCTCCACGACATCGAGGGCGCAGCGGCGCACGGAATTCCGACGATCCTCGTCGAGTGGGGCTACGGCTCGCCGGCGGAGGCCACCGGTGCCCTCGCCGTCGTCCACTCGATCGACGCGCTGTCGAACCTCATCACCGGCTGAGCGGGCGGACGGCGACTGACACGGTCACGGGCGGATCGCTCGGGAGGCGCGTTCGAGCCCGTCCGCGATGACCCGGAAGTACGCCCATCGGCCACGCTGTTCGCGGGTGGCGAGTCCGGCATCGACGAGGATCCGCATGTGGTGCGAGACCGTGGGCTGCGAGAGCCCGACCGGCTCGGTGAGATCGCAGATGCACGCCTCTCCGCTCTCGCTCGCAGCGATCAGCGACAGCAGACGCACGCGAGTCGGGTCGCCGAGCGCTTTGAAGGTGCGGGCGATCCGTTCAGCCTCGTCGAGCGCGAGCACTCCGCCGGTGACGGGAGTGCAGCATGCGGCTACGTCGGCTTCCAGGAGCGGCGGTTCGATCGGCATGGACTCATCCTGACACGTCGTATTGACATTCGTCGATGTATCGATCAGTCTCGGCGTATTGATGTTTGTCGATTGGAGTTGGCGATGGTGAACGAGCTGCCCGTGATCGTGATCGGCGCGGGCCCGCAGGGCTTGGCAGCCGCAGCGCACCTGGTGGAGCGCGACGTTCCGGTGCGGGTGCTCGAGGCCGGCCCCTCGGCTGCCGCCGCGGTATCGGAGTGGGGCCACGTGCGGCTGTTCTCCGACTGGTCCGAGTTGGTCGACGCGGCATCCGCACGGCTGCTCGCCCCGACCGGTTGGACGGCCCCGACGAAGGGCTTCCCGACCGGAGCCCAGTGGATCAACACCTATCTCGCTCCACTCGCCGAGGCCCTGGGCGAGCGCGTGCGGTTCGACGCCCGTGTGGTCGGAGTGTCCCGGCGCGGTCGCGACCGACTCGTGGACGCTGGGCGCGCGGAACAACCGTTCACCGTGCATGTCGAATCGGCGGACGGGGCGGAGTATCGCTTGGATGCCCGAGCGGTCATCGACGCTTCCGGCACCTGGTCGTCACCGAACCCTGCCGGCGCCGACGGCCTGCCGGCGCTGGGAGAGCGGGCGGCGTCCGACCTGCTCAGCTACCGGATCCCCGACTTCCGGAACCAGACCGGGTTCGAGGGCGGGCACACCGTCGTGGTCGGCTCCGGACACTCAGCCGTCACGGCCGTCATCGCATTGGCCCGAGTCGCTCGCCGGCATCCGGACACCACGATCACCTGGGTGTTGCGCCGGGGCACGGTCGGGAACACCTTCGGCGGCGGCGACGCCGACGAGCTGCCCGCCCGCGGCGCCCTCGGCGTGACGGCGAGCGAACTCGTCGACAGCGGTCTGGTCAACCTGGTCACGGGGTTCCGGGTCGAGCGCGTGGCTCGCGACGGAGACCGGACCGTGCTGGTGTCGGAGGACGGCCGCGAGCTGCCCGCCGCTGATCGGGTGATCGTACTGACCGGATTCCGACCCGATCTGTCGTTCCTGTCAGAACTGCGGATCGAGCTGGACCCGTCGCTCCAGGCTCCGGCACGGATCGCGGCCGAGGTCGACCCGAACCTGCACTCGTGTGGCTCGGTCGCCGCGACCGGCGCACGGGATCTCGCGCAGCCGGAGCCGGACTTCTACATCGTGGGCGCGAAGTCCTACGGGCGCGCGCCGACCTTCCTCGCAATGACCGGCTACGAGCAGGTGCGCTCCGTCGTCGCCGCCCTGGCAGGGGACCACGCTGCGGCCAAACGGGTGGAACTCGTCCTCCCGGACACGGGTGTGTGTGGCGGGACCGGCCTGTTCGATGCGTCCGGTGCATCGCCCGGTGGTTCCTGTTGCGCCGTACCGGAGCAGGTGCTGCAGATCGGCCGCGCGCCCGCGTCCGTCTGACCGCACTGCGGGCACTACCGGGTGAGCAGGCTCGTGCGAATCCGCTCGGCGACGGCTTCCCGCAGCGGGCGCACAGCGTCGACGTCCCAGGCATCGGGGTTCGGGAACGACCACTCCAAGACCTCTCCTCGCGGGCTGGCGGGAAGGGCCAGGCCGGGCTTCATGAGCACCACGATGTCGGCCTGATCCAAGTCGGTGGGGGTGACGGCGCGCGGCACACGGTCGGAGATGTCGAGTCCGAGTTCGGCGACGGTTGCGGCGACGGCGGGGTTCACAGCGTGTGACGGAGCGAGGCCGGCTGAGATCGCGGTGAAACGCTCGCTCGCAACGTGTTCGAGCAGCGCTGCACCGAGTTGGGAGCGGCCCGCATTGTGCTGGCAGACGAACAGGACGACGGGCTTGGTCGTTTCCATGGGGTGCTGGTGCTTTCGGGTCAGGCGGCGAGCAGGCGGGGAGCGAAGTCCGCGATGCGGCGCTCCAATTCGGTGTAGGCGGCGTCGAACGCGGCGTCGGTGCCGACGCGCACCGGGTCGGGGATCGACCAGTGCAGATCTCCGGCGACGCCGATCTCCTCGTGTGCGTTGTCGCACACCGTGATGACGAAATCGTCCGCGCCCAGCACGGCGTCGAGTGCGCTCGGCGCGCTCGACGGGAGCGCGAGCTGATGCCGTTCGGCGGCGGCGATCGCGCCGGGCGCGATCCGCTCGGCGGGGTGAGTGCCACCGGAGGCGACAGGGATGCTGCTCTGCCGCGCCCAGAGGGCGGCAGCGAGCTGCGAGCGTGCGGAGTTCGCGGAGCACACGAAGACGACACGGCTGGCCGAGCCTGCAGCGCCGGGCACCAGACCGTCGAACCAGCCAGGGGCGAGGTGGACGTAGCTGCGGCGCTTATCGCCTTCGGACGTCGTGCGAGTGATCATGCCGACGTGTTCCAGCACGTTCAGGTGGTGGGTCAGCAGATTGCCCGGCGTTCCGAGCGCGACCCGGATCTCGGTCGGGGACAGGTCGCCCAAGGTCAGCAGGTCGATCATCTGCAGGCGCGTGGGATCGCTCAGCGCGGCATGCTTCGCCGCCCGCGCTTCTACCACGTCAGTTCGTTCGATGTTCATTGGTTCAATATTGACTGAAGTATCTTGGTGAGTCAAGATGATGTCGCCATGAAGCCACCGAACCCCGCCCCCACCCCGATCCGACCGCATCTGTCGCGTCGGATGCTGGCCGAGTTCATCGGCACCGGACTCCTGGTGACGATCGTCGTCGGCTCCGGGATCATGGCGCAGCGGCTCTCCCCGGATGACGCCGGGCTGCAGCTGCTGCAGAACAGCCTGACGACCGCGCTCGGGCTCGCCGTGCTCATCCTCATCCTCGGCCAGGTCTCCGGCGCTCACTTCAACCCGGTCGTCTCGCTCGCGGACTGGTGGGTGAATCGCGGCATGGCGCACGGTCTGCCGACGCTGGACCTGCTGCCGTACCTGGTCGCGCAGATCGTCGGCGGGGCCGCTGGCACGGTGCTGGCTGGGGCGATGTTCGACACCGCACCAGCGTTCTCCACGACAGACCGGGCGAGCGCTGGGACGTTGCTCGGTGAGGTTGTCGCGACCGCGGGGCTCATTCTGCTGATCTTCGCCCTATCCCGCTCCGGGAAGGGTGCGGTGACGGCGGCCGCGGTGGGTGCGTACATCGGGGCCGCTTACTGGTTCACCAGCTCGACGTCGTTCGCGAACCCCGCGGTGACGATCGCCCGCATGTTCACCGACACCTTCGCCGGCATCGCCCCGGCCTCGGTCGGCCCATTCATCCTCGCGCAGGTCCTCGGCGCGGCCATCGGGCTCGGCCTGGTCCTCGTGCTCTACCCGACTCCCGCGCGCAGCACCGTCGGCGTCCCGGCTCCGCTCCCTCGTGCAACCCAGTCCTGAAAGGCACCCTCATGCATCTCGCAATCGTCGGCGGCAGTGACGCCGGTATCTCCACCGCTCTCCGCGCCCGCGAACTCGACCCCTCCGTCGACGTGACCGTCGTCGTCGCGGACGCTTACCCGAACTTCTCCATCTGCGGCATCCCCTACTACTTCTCGCGCGAAGTGGATCCGTGGCAGTCACTCGCGCACCGCACCCATGCCGACCTCGAAGCCACCGGCATGCAGCTGCGTCTGAACACGCTCGCCACCGGCATCGACGTCGACGATCAGCGCCTCACGGTGCGCGACGAGCGGGGCTCGCAGTCGACGATCCCCTACGACGAACTCATGGTCGGTACCGGGGCATCGCCCTCCACCGCGGGCATCGCCGGCCTCGACCGACTCGGACCGGCGGACGGTGTGCACCTGTTGCACTCGATGGGCGACACCTTCGCGCTCGAGCGGTACCTCGATACACATCAACCGGACACCGCGATCATCGTCGGCGCCGGCTACGTAGGCCTGGAGATGGCCGAAGCGCTCACCGTCCGAGGCCTCGAGGTCACCCAGTTGCAGCGCGGTCCCGAGGTGCTCTCCACCCTCGACACGGACCTCGGCTCACTCGTCCACGACGAACTCACGCGGCACGGCGTCGACGTCGTGACCGGCACCCGCGTGGAGCACATCAGCACGACGAGAGGCGGAATCACGGTGACTGGCCAGCAGGACGGGCGGGCATTCGAGCGCAGCGCGGACCTCGTACTCGTCGTCGCCGGTGTTCAGCCGAACACGGGGCTGCTCACCGAGGCCGGTGCGACCACCGGCGCCGCAGGTGCGGTCGTCGTCGACGAGCGGATGCGCACCGGCCTGCCACACGTCTGGGCGGCAGGCGACGGCGTCATCACCCACCACCGAATGCTGGGCGTCACGTATCTACCGCTCGGCACGACAGCGCACAAGCAGGGCCGGGTCGCGGGTGAGAACGCGATCGGCGGCGACACCCGATTCGCGGGAAGCCTCGGCACCCAGGTCGTGAAGGTGTTCGACCTCGTCGCCGCACGCACCGGCCTGCGCGACCACGAAGCGACCACGGCCGGATACACACCGTACAGCTCCACAGCGATCGCGGATGACCACAAGGCCTACTATCCCGGGGCCACACCGATCAGCATCCGGATCACCGGCGCGACCGACTCCGGCCTGCTGCTGGGCGCCCAGCTCGTCGGCACGCGCGGCGCGGAGATCGCGAAACGTGTCGACACCTATGCCACCGCACTCCATCACGGGATGACGGTCGGCGCGATGAGCGACCTCGACCTCTCCTACACGCCGCCGCTCGGCTCGCCGTGGGATGCCGTGCAGCTGGCCACGCAGGCCTGGAGCCGCGACCGCCCCGGGTGGCCCCAGGAGGGTCTGGTTTCACCGACACCCGCTCACTAGGGTGATGACCATCCTGAGGAGGTCGACATGGCGGTGTTCACACGCGGTTTCGGAGGACGGGCACGGGAGCAGGACGATCGACTCCCGCCCGGGCAGTTCCTCACCGAGGACTTCCCCGTCCTGTCCGCCGGGCCCACGCCGCGGATCGACACCGATGAGTGGGAGTTCCAGATCCGGACGGAGACGGGTGAGACCCACCGTTGGGACTGGGCGGCCATGCAGGCACTCCAGCAGGACGACATCACCCGCGACATCCACTGCGTGACGCGCTGGACGAAGCTCGGCACGAGCTGGCAGGGCGTCTCCCTCGACACGCTCTTCGCCGAGGTCGAGAGCGGCTACGACTTCGTGATGGCCCACGCCTACGGCGGCTACACGACCAACGTCCCACTCGACGACCTCCTGGACGGCAAGGCCTGGATCGCCACCGGCTTCGACGGCGAGCCGCTCGCCGCGGAGCACGGCGGGCCGGCGAGGCTCCTCATCCCGCACCTCTACTTCTGGAAGAGCGCGAAGTGGATCCGCGGCCTCGTCATGCAACAGGACGACGAACCGGGGTTCTGGGAGCAGAACGGCTATCACGCCTACGGTGACCCCTGGCTCGAACAGCGGTACTCGTGAGGCGCACAGGCCATGTCGACGTCTGGAAGGCGGCAACCGTGGTCGCGGCGACGCAGCTGACCCCGTCGGGGCGGAGCCTCATCCTCGACGCCCCCGGCTGGGGCGGGAACCTCGCCGGGCAGCACGCCGACGTCCGCCTCACCGCACCCGACGGCTACCAGGCGGTCCGCTCCTATTCGATCGCCTCGGCGGACGCCGGTGACCGCATCGAGATCGCCGTCGACCGGGTCCCCGACGGAGAGGTCTCCCCGTTCCTCGTCGACGCGATCGAGGTCGGCGACCAGGTCGAGGTGCGTGGACCATTGGGCGGCTGGTTCGTCTGGCGCCCCGAGGACACGGAGCCGGTCCTCCTGATCGGCGGTGGTTCCGGCATCGTGCCGCTCATGGCAATGGTGCGAGCGCACGAGGCGGCCGGGAGCACGTCGCCGTTCCGCCTCGTGTACTCGGTCCGCTCTCCGCAGGACGCCTTCTTCGCCGACGAGCTCGCTGCGGCGACCGGGGTCGAGGTCACCTGGATCTACACCCGGCGAGCACCCGACGGCTGGGCTCGTCCCGCCGGCCGTCTGGTCGCGACCGACCTGCAGGCGCTCGAGGTCACCGGCGGCGAGGCCCCTTCGGTGTTCGTCTGCGGACCGACCGGCTTCGTCGAGGCGGTCGCCGACACCCTGGTCGCGATCGGCCATGATCCCGCCCGCATCAAGACCGAGCGGTTCGGAGGCTCGTGATGACCTCGCATCTGGACGGGAACGTCCTCGCCGGCACCCTGTCGGAACTGACCGGCACCGACCCGAGCGACACGATGTCACAGTGCCTCGGGTGCCGCGACGTCTCGCCCCTCGCCGCGGAGCTGGTGTTCGGCACCCCGGACGCGTGGGTGGTGCGCTGTCGACACTGCGACGACGTCCTGCTCGTCGTCCTCCATCACGAGGAGACCACGCGCGTCACCCTCGACGGCGTCCGCTGGTGGACGGACCTCGGCCGACGCGCCTCTCCCACGCTCGTTCGCCCATTCTTGGGCGAACGGAACTTCTGTCGCCCAAAGATGGGCGAATGAACCTCGCCCGGCAAAGCTATTGACATTAGCTAAAAGGCGATGCACACTAGCTTCATGAACACGAACCCGGCATCGACAGGGCCCGCCACCCGCCACCTCGACCGTCCCGAGGGCAAGATCGCCTACGAGCTCCAGGGCGACGGCCCGCTCGTCGTCCTCGTCCCGGGAATGGGCGAGCTCCGCTCCTCCTACCGCTTCCTCGCCCCCGCACTCGTCCAGGCCGGCTACCGCGTCGCCTCCACCGACCTCCGTGGTCACGGCGACAGCGACACGACGTTCTCGTCCTACGGCGATGTCGCGACCGCCTCGGACGTCCACGCCCTCATCCGCGAACTGGGCACCCCGGCCGTCATCGTCGGCAACTCCCTCGCTGCCGGCGCGGGCGTGATCGTCGCCGCCGAGCACCCCGACGATGTGTCCGGTCTCGTGCTCGTCGGGCCCTTCGTCCGCAACCCGAAGGCGAGCGGGTTCATGCTCGCCTTGTTCCGCGCCATGATGGCTCCGCTGTGGGTCGCACGGGTCTGGAAGGCCTACCTCCCCACGTTGAACGCGGGCCGGAAGCCGGTCGACTTCGACGACCACCTCGCCGCCGTCTTCGCGAGCCTGCGTCGCCCCGCCTACGGCAAGGCCTTCTCGCAGACGACGAGACAGACCGACCACGCCCCGGCCGAGGCTGCGCTCCCCGGCGTGAGCGCTCCGACGCTCGTGATCATGGGCACCGAGGACCCCGACTTCCCCGACCCCGCGGCAGAGGCCCGCTGGATCGGCGACACCCTGCAGGCGGAGGTCGTCCTCGTCGAGGACGCCGGCCACTACCCGCAGGCCCAACAGCCCGAGGTCACCTCGCAGGCCGTCCTCGGCTTCCTCCAGTCGGCGCTGCACCGTGCCTAGGGCGGGACTCAGCCGCACGCGCGTGGTGGACGAAGCGGCTGAACTCGCCGACGAAGTGGGGCTCGAGGGGCTGACCCTCGCCGCCCTCGCCGAACGGCTCGGCGTCCGGCAGCCCTCGCTCTACAAACACCTCGACTCGCTCGCCGGACTCCGCCGGAGCATCTCCCTCCAGGCGAAGGGCGAACTCGGCGACGTCCTACGGCGCGCGGCCGTCGGCCGTTCGGGCGCGGACGCGATCACGGTGATGGCCGGGGCCTACCGGGAGTGGGCCCTGAAGCACCCGGCACGCTATACGGCCGCGCAGTGGATCGCCGGGCCGGAGGACGAGGAGGACACGGCGGCATCGCTCGGCGCCATCCAGGTCATCAGCGACGTCCTCACAGCCTATGAACTTCGCGGCGACGACGCCATCGACGCGATCCGCGCGTTCCGGTCCACCCTTCATGGCTTCGTCTCGCTCGAGGCGGCCGGCTCCTTCGGCCTCGATCGAGACCTCGACCGCAGCTTCGACCGCCTCGTCCGTGGCTTCGTGATCACACTGACCGACTGGGCCGAGACGGACCGTGGCGTGTCCGACGGTCGATAGCTCCGCAACGGCTTCCGCCACGAGGAACGCGCCGGTACATTGCGGTCATGTCATGTCGCATCAGTGAACTCGTCCTGGACTGCCGCGATCCGGAAGCGCTCGCCCGCTTCTGGTGCGAGGTCCTCGACTTCGTCGTGCTCGACCGAGACGAGGACGGGGTGGAGATCGGAGCCCGGGACGGCTTCGGTGGATCGCAGCCGACGATCATCCTCAGCCGCAGCGACGACCCGCCGCAGCCGAAGTCGAAGCTCCACATCGACGTCAGCCCGACCGACCGCGACCAGGACGCCGAGCTCGAGCGACTGCTGGCCCTCGGTGCACGCCCGACGGACATCGGGCAGACGGGCGACGAGTCGTGGCACGTGCTCGCCGATCCCGAGGGCAACGCCTTCTGCCTCCTGCGCACACCGGTCAAGCCGGTCTGAGGGTCGTCGGGCACGGTGCCGGTGGGATAATCGGCGCATGTCCTCGACCGCGCGGTACGCCAGGCAGCTCGCCCTCCCCGGGTTCGGACCAGCGGCGCAGCATCGCCTCGCAGACGCACGGGTACTGATCGTCGGCGCGGGTGGCCTCGGCAGCATCGTCATCCCGGCGCTGGCCGCTGCCGGTGTCGGTTCCGGCGAAGGCGCGATCCACCTCGTGGACGACGACACGGTCGAGCTCAGCAATCTGCATCGGCAGACCGTCCACAGCACCGCGGACGTCGGCCGTCCGAAGGTCGACTCCGCCGCCGACCGCGCCCTCGCCGTCAACACCGACGCGACGATCCTCAGACACCGCCTCCGCCTCGGACCCGGCGAGATCATGGGCCTCCTGGCCGACGCGGAGATCGACCTCGTCATCGACGGCAGCGACAACTTCGAGACCCGGTATCTGGTCGACGACGCCGCGACGCTCGCCGACGTCCCGCTCGTCTGGGGTGCGGTCTCGCAGTACGGCGGGCAGGCCGGGCTCAGCTGGTCGTCCCGCGGCCCGCGCTACCGCGACCTCTTCCCCCACCCGCCGACGGACGGTTCGGTGCTCTCCTGCGAGGCCGGCGGCGTCCTGCCCACCACGGTCGGGGTCATCGGGTCCATCATGGCGACCGAGGCGATCAAGGTGCTCACCGGGGTCGGGACCCTCTCGCTCGGCCGTGTGACGATGTTCGACGGACTGAGCGGCGGGTTCCGCGAACTCCGGTACGAGCGAGACCCCGCGGGCGCCCGAGAGGTGTCGCTGGACGAGCACCTGCACCGGACGCCGGGAGGGGATGCGGCGAGCGCCGCAGCGGCAGCACCCCACGAACCGCGACACGCCGGACGCACGATCACCGCGCCACAGCTGGCGGCGAGCGACGACGAGGCCGTCCTGCTCGACGTCCGGGAGCCGTGGGAGGCGGAGATCGCCCGGTTGCCCGGTTCGACGCTGATGCCGCTCGGCTCGCTCCCCGAGACACTCCACGGTCTCGACCCCGAGACGCCCGTGGTCGTCTACTGCCACCACGGCATCCGGTCCGAGTCAGCGCTCCGCCTGCTCCTCGAGCGCGGCTACTCCGCAGTCCATCTCGAAGGCGGCATCGACGCGTGGTCGCGCCTCGTGGACCCGACCGTCCCCCGCTACTGACCGCGGCTCCGAACACCCCGTGCAGCCCCACCGACCGACCTCTCCGACGGGAACCACCATGACGACGCCAGCGCCCACGAGTCGGAAGACCGTCGAGCAACACGCCTCCGACGTCGCAGCCCTCCTCGACGACGTGACCGACACCGGCGCCGAGCACGTGCCGATCGACGAGGCCGCAGCTCGGGTGACGGCCGTGGCGGTGCCGTCACCGGTCGACCTGCCACTGTTCCGCAACTCGCAGATGGACGGTTTCGCGGTTCGGGCAGCAGACCTCTCGGGTGATGAGACGCGACTGCGGGTGATGGGCGAGATCGCCGCGCGCCCGATCGACCCGGCGCCGCTCGAGCCGGGGACCTCGGTGCGCATCATGACGGGCGCGGTCGTTCCGCCGGGTGCGGACGTCGTCGTGCCGGTCGAGGAGAGCGAGGTCGAGACGGATTCCCACGGTGTCGAGACCGTCGTCCTCGGTCGTCCGCGCAACGGCGGCGAGCGCCCCGTGGGGCTGTTCGTCCGGGAGCGCGGGAGCGACGTCCGCGCCGGTGAGGAGCTGCTGCCGGCCGGCGTCCGCCTCGCTTCACGACACCTCGCCGTGTTGGCTGCGGCCGGGATCACGACCGTCGAGGTGCGTCGGCGGGTGCGGGTCGCGATCGTCACGACCGGTGCCGAACTCGTCGAACCCGGCGAGACGCCGACGCTCGGCCAGACCTTCGACTCCAACGGGACCGCGCTGGCGGCCGCCGTCGTCGCAGCCGGGGCCGAGGTCGCCGCTCGTGCGCGCGTCGTCGACGATGCCGACGTCCTGCTCGCGCTGCTCGACGACCTCCACGGCGAGGTCGATCTCATCCTCACCTCAGGCGGGATCTCCATGGGAGAACACGAGGTCGTCCGTGACGTCCTCGGGCCATCGGGCGGCTGGATCGGCTCGGTCGCGATGCAGCCAGGCGGTCCGCAGGCGCTCGGTGCCCACCGGGGTGTCCCGATCATCGCGTTCCCCGGCAACCCGGTGAGCACCCAGCTCTCGTTCGAGGTCTTCGTCGCTCCGGTCCTCCGCCGGGTCGCCGGGCTGCCGCAGGCGTCGCGTGTGCCGGCCGAACTCGCGGTGGCCGCGCGCTCGGTGCCCGGCAAGCGACAGTTCCTCCGCGGACGCCGACGAGACGACGGCCGGGTCGAACCGGTCGCAGGCCCCGGCTCCCACCTCGTGGCCGGGCTCGCGGCGTCCGACGTGCTGATCGTGATCCCGGAGGACACCCTCGAACTCGACGCCGGTGACGCTGTGGAAGCATGGGCACTATGACCGGGCTCACACACCTCGACGACGACGGCCGCGCACGCATGGTCGATGTCGGCGACAAGGCCACGACGAAGCGGGTCGCGACGGCGACGGCGACGTTCACCACCCGCCCGGACGTGATCGCGCTCGTCCAGGCGGACGGTCTGCCGAAGGCGGACGTCATCGCGACCGCGCGCATCGCGGGGATCGCGGCGGCCAAGCGGACGAGCGAGCTCATCCCGCTGTGCCACCAGCTCGCGCTGTCGTCGGTGAGCCTCGACTTCGCCTTCACCGAGGACTCGATCGTCATCACCGCGACGGCGAAGACCACCGGCCAAACCGGGGTCGAGATGGAGGCCCTGACGGCCGCTTCGATCGCCGGCCTGACGCTGCACGACATGGTCAAGGCCGTCGACCCGGCCTCGGTCCTCGGCGACATCCGGCTGCTCGAGAAGTCCGGCGGCAAGCGCGGGAACTGGACGCCGGAAGCGTCGGAGCCGATCGAAGCACCTGGTGTGCGAACGGTCCGCCCGCGAACCGCGGCCGTCATCGTCGCGTCGACCGCCGGCGCGGCGGGCACGCGCGAAGACCTCACGGGGCCGCGCATCTCCGCCTGGTTGTCCGAGCACGACTACGCGGTGGATGCGGTGACGGTCGTGTCCGACGCCGACGTGCACCTCGCGATCACGGCAGCCCTGGACGCCGCGCCCGCGGTGCTCATCACGACGGGCGGCACCGGCCTCTCGCCGAGCGATCGCACCCCGGAGGCGACGCAGCCCCACCTCGACCGCGAACTGCCCGGCATCTCGGAGGCGATCCGCACCCTCGGGTCGACCAAGACCCCGACCGCGGCGCTCAGTCGCGGGCTCGCGGGGGTCTCAGGCGGCACCGTCGTGGTGAACCTGCCGGGGTCGACCGGCGGCGTCAAGGACGGGCTCGCGGTCCTCGACGGCTTGCTCGATCACCTCGTCGCCCAGATCGCCGGAGGTGGCGCGCATGAGTGAGTCGACGGTCCCCGAGGTCCTGGCGCTCATCTCGGAGTCGCCCCTCGACGCGCACGCGATCGAGGACTTCGTCGCGGCGCCCGCCAACGGCGCACTCGTGGCCTTCCGAGGGATCGTGCGCGACCACGACCACGGCGAGGCGGTCGATGCCCTCGACTACCGCGCCCACCCCGACGCCCAACGGTTCCTCGAGGACTGCTGCCGGACGGTCGCCGCGGAGACCGGCCTCCGGGTCGCCGCCGCCCACCGCGTCGGGTCGCTCGTCGTCGGCGACCTGGCCCTTGTGGCCGCCGTCGCCGCTGCGCACCGGGCCGAGGCGTTCGCCGCGTGCGAGCGTCTGGTCGAGGAGATCAAGCGCACCGTCCCCATTTGGAAGCGCCAGTACCTGGCCGACGGCGAGACGGAGTGGGTCGGTCTGTGAACGATCGGCCCGCCCTCGATTCGCCCCGAGTGGTCGCACGCACGAAGCGTGGGCGACCATTCGAGGTGAAGCGAGCTGTCAGCGCGGCAGCACGTCGTAGGTGATGCGCACGAGCCCGTCCTCGGGCGTCGCGTGGGTGCCGCGGAGCCGCAGACGGACGTCGGCGTCGAGGTCGCCGAAGAGGCGGGCGCCCGAGCCGATGAGCACCGGCGCGACCGACACGGTGATCTCGTCGACGAGGCCCGCACCGAGGAACGCCTGGATGGTCCTGCCTCCGTCGACGTAGACGCGGCCGGCCCCGGCCTCGTCGAGCAGGGCGGCCGCTTCGTCGAGCGACCCGGCGACCGTGATGCGGTCGTCCCTGGTCTCGAGCGTGGTGCTCAGCACGACGACCCGCTTGCCCTCGAACGGCCACTCGCCGAAGCCGAGCACAGTGTCGTAGGTGGTACGTCCCATCACGAGGGTGTCGATCGTCGGGAAGAACGAATCCCAGTCGAGCGCCGGGTGCCTCCCCGGCGCATCCGCGGCATGATCCCGCGGCTCGAGCTCCGTGAGCCAGCCGAGGTCGCCGTCGGGCCCCGCGATGAACCCGTCGAGGCTCACCCCGATGAAGACACAGCCATGCCAGGAACGTTCGCGAGTCATGAGGACGATCCTGCCTCGGACCTCCGACATCGACTCCGTACGGAAGATTGCCGTACAATGACGGCATGGCATCTCCACTGAAAGACAAGCGCATCGAGGTCCGCGTCACCAGCGCACAGAAGGACGCGATCGCCGCCGCCGCCGCGATCGAAGGTCGGTCCATCACCGATTTCACCACGTCCGCCGCTACGGAACGGGCGGCTGATGTCATCCGCCGTGAGCGCGACATCCGCGTGGACGCGGCCGCCTTCGAACAGTTCGAAGCGATCCTGGAACGCCCAGCGCGTTCGATCGACGGACTCCGCGACCTCCTGAACCGACCCACGATCTTCGTTGACTGACTTCCGGACTCCCCGGCCGCTCGCTACTGGAGACGTCCTCTCCGACTTCCGCTGCGGCGTCGACGTCCTCGACAGCTGGCTCCGTGGATACGCACGGAACAACGACCGCAGCGGTGGGTCGAAGACGATGGTCTCGGTGACGACCGAGGGTCGCGTCGCGGGTTACTACTGCCTCTCGGCGAGTTCGCTCGTTCGAGAAGATGCGCCGCAGCGGCTCGCGCACCGGGCACCCGATCCGATTCCCGTCGTCCTGATCGGCCGGCTCGCCATCGATCAGGCGTTCACCGGCCTCGGCCTTGGAACCGCCCTCCTGCAGCATGCCGTCCTTCAAGCGATCAGCGCGGCGGAGATCATCGGGATGCGAGCGATCCTGGTCCACGCCCTGACCGACGACGTCATCCCGTTCTACGAGCGATTCGGCTTCGAACGATTTCCTGGCTCGAGTCGCGCCCTGTACCTATTGGTCTCCGACGCACGCGCGACCCTGGTCGGCTGAGTGCACGTCGATCGCCGCCCGCACACCTGCGGGGGCGCGTCAACCACTCCGCATCACGGCAGCGAGCGACGTAGGGTGATCTGATGCCCGAAAACGCCCCCGAAGCATCCGACCCGTTCGTCCGCGTCCGGGGAGCCAACGAGAACAACCTCCGCAACGTGGACGTCGACGTGCCGCGTGATGCGATCGTCGCCTTCACCGGGGTCTCCGGCTCGGGCAAGTCGTCGCTCGCGTTCGGCACCATCTTCACCGAGGCGCAGCGGCGGTACCTCGAGTCCGTCGCCCCATACGCCAGGCGACTGATCCAGCAGGGTCACGACCCGCACGTCGACTCGATCTCCGGCCTGCCACCGGCGGTCGCCCTGCAGCAGCGACGCGGCGCCCCCAGCTCGCGCTCCAGCGTCGGCACGGTGACGACCCTCTCGAACTCGCTCCGCATGCTCTTCTCGCGCGCCGGCACGTTCCCGGAGGGGTTCACGACCCGACTCGACTCCGACGCCTTCTCGCCCAACACCGCTGTCGGCGCTTGCCCGGAGTGCCACGGCATCGGCGTCGCGCACACGGTCACCGAGGAGTCCCTCGTGCCCGACCCGTCGCTGAGCATCCGTGAGGGAGCGATCGCCGCCTGGCCGGGAGCCTGGCAGGCGAAGAACCTCCGCGACATCACCATCGCCCTCGGATACGACGTCGACCGCCCCTGGCGGGAGCTCGACCAGGAGGACCGTGACTGGATCCTCTTCACCGAGGAGCAGCCGGTCGTGCAGATCACGCCGCAACGAGACCGCGTCGCCAAGCCGTACAACGGGATGTTCTGGAGCGCCAAGCAGTACGTCTTCCACACCCTCTCCGACTCGAAGAGCCAGATGATGCGGAACAAGGTGCTGCAGTTCGTGCGCTCGGGTCCGTGCCCGCTCTGCCACGGCACGGGACTCCGCCGCGAGGCGCTCGCGGTCACCTTCGCCGGCCGCACGATCGCGGAGCTCAACGCCCTGCCGATGACGGAGCTCGCCGAGGTCATCCGCCCCACCACTGAGCTGAAGGACGCGGCGCCCGCGCTCCCGACCACGCTCTCCGGCGAGCGCACCGACGTCGCCGTCGCCATCACGACCGATCTCCTCGCGCGCATCCGCGTGCTCACCGACCTCGGACTCGGCTACCTCGGGCTCGGGCGCGTGACGACGACGCTCTCCCCCGGCGAGATGCAACGGCTCCGGCTCGCGACCCAGCTGCGCTCCGGGCTCTTCGGCGTGGTCTACGTCCTCGACGAACCGTCAGCGGGTCTGCACCCGGCCGATGCGGAGCCCCTCCTCGAGGTGCTGGAGCAGCTGAAGCGCTCGGGCAACTCGGTCTACGTCGTCGAGCACAACATGGACGTCGTCCGGAACGCGGACTGGATCGTCGACGTCGGCCCCGGCGCAGGCGAGGGTGGCGGCGACGTGCTCTACAGCGGGGCCGTCGAGGGTCTCGCCGAGGTCGAGGCCTCGGCGACCCGCCCGTTCCTGTTCCACGAACAGCACGGTCAGGCTCCCGCGCGACGAGCACTCCGTGAGGCGCGCGACTGGCTCGAGGTGGAGGGCATCACGCTCCACAACCTCGCCGGCGTCGACGCCTCGATCCCCCTCGGGACCTTCGTCGCCGTCACCGGTGTCTCGGGTTCCGGCAAATCGACCCTCGTGAGCCGCGTCCTCCGCGACGTCGTGCGCGATCACCTGCGGGCAGACGGCCGGACGACGGACGACACCGCGGACGATGACGACGAGGTGCCCACCGAGACCGATGCGACCGAGGGTTCCGGCCTGGCGGAGGCGACGGTGCCGGACGGACACGCCGACACGCTCACCGTCCGTCGGGTGCGAGGCCTCGAGCACGTGGACCGCCTCGTCCGGGTCGACCAGAAGCCCATCGGTCGAACGCCGCGGTCGAACCTCGCGACCTACACCGGGCTGTTCGACGCCGTCCGCACCGCGTTCGCCGCCACGGACCTCGCCCGCGAGCGCGGGTACACGGCCGGCCGGTTCTCGTTCAACGTCGCGGGAGGTCGCTGCGAGACCTGCCTCGGTGAGGGCTTCGTGTCGGTCGAACTGCTGTTCCTCCCGGGCAGCTACGGGAAGTGCCCGACCTGCAACGGCGCCCGGTACAACGCCGAGACCCTCGAGGTCACCTACGACGGGAAGTCGATCGCAGACGTCCTCGCACTCACCGTCGAGCAGGCGGCCGAGTTCCTCGCGGCCGTCCCGGCGGCAGCACGCAGCCTCCGCACCCTGCTCGAAGTCGGCCTGGGATACCTGCGGCTCGGCCAGCCGGCCACCGAACTGTCGGGTGGCGAGGCGCAGCGCATCAAGCTCGCGACGGAACTCCAGCGGGTGCGACGCGGTCACACCCTGTACCTCCTCGACGAGCCGACGACCGGCCTCCATCCGGCCGACGTCCGTCGTCTCCTGGCGCAGTTGAACGCGCTCGTCGACTCCGGCGACACCGTCGTCGTGGTCGAGCACGAGATGGACGTCGTCGCGGCGGCCGACTGGGTGATCGACCTCGGACCGTCCGGTGGCGACGCTGGTGGACGCATCGTGGCCGCGGGCACCCCGGACGCCGTCGCCGCAAACCCCGACAGCCGCACCGCGCCCTACCTGGCGAAGCGACTGGCACTGCTCGGTGCGGCACCCGCGGCATCGGCGGCCGACGCCGCGGGGTGAACCCGTCTCCGGGGCCGAGCACCTATCGTGGAGGGCGTGTCCGTCCACGATCCGCGCCGTGACCTCCGCTCCCGTCGCATCGCCGTCATCGTCTGCGCACTCGCCGCGGCGGCCATGCTGGTGTTCGCCCCCATCGAGGAACTCGTCTGGGCACCCATCGCGATGACGGACGGCGCGTACGACCTCGAGACGATCTACGGCGTCTTCACCCCGGACGCGCTGGCGATGAGACTGGTCAGCGTCGCCGTCGCGTTCCTCCTCGGACTCGCGGCCATCACGGCGTTCGCCCACCTCGGCTGGCGCGGCCGGCTCGGGTCGCACTGGGTCCACATGGCGACGCTCGGATCGTTGCTCGTCTGGCTCGGACTCCCAGCCATGTTCTTCGCCGGTTTCGGCATCGGGCACACCGTGTCCGACGAACTGCCGCCCTACGTCGGCCGGTCCTCGGCGGCCGGCGAGCTGCTGCAGGTGTTCGCGCTCGTCGCGTTCGTAGTGACCGTGCTGGGGGCGATCGTCTCGCTCGTCCTCATGTTCCGCTCGGCGGCGGTCGAGCGACGCGCTTGGCAGGCTGCCCGCCGATCGGGCTGAGCCCACCCCACCGTCGCTGTACGTCGTCAGCTCAGGACCCGACACCCCCGGCAAGGGGAATCCCCCGATCAGACCTGATCGGGGGGACGAAGTCGGCCCATCGACCGTGTACTGTGCGAACCGTGGTGCACTCCGAAACAGCGGTCCGGTCCGTGACCTACGTGAGCCGGGCGACGAGCCCGCTGACGCAGGCATCCCTCGAAGCGCTGCTCGTCGAGTGTCGCGGCAACAACGAGCGTTCCGGCCTGACCGGCATGCTCGCCGTGCGCGGCGACGACTTCTTCCAGGTGGTCGAAGGACCCGACGACGCCATCTCCGCGCTCCTGGACGGCCTCTCCCGTGACGCGCGCCACACGGACATGCGCGTCCTCAATGAGGAGACCGTGCCCTTCCGCCAGTTCCCGGACTGGCGGATGCGCTGCGAGCGCCTCGACGACTACCCGGTCGACGAGATTCCGGGATTCCACGCGATCGGCGGCGGCGACGATCCCGCGGGGTCGCGGACGCGAGGCGTCCTGGACCTGGTCCGCTGGTTGCAGCTTCGCGCGGCTCGGGCACTCTCCGAGCGCAACCCGTCGGCGGCCTCGTAGACCGCGTACGCGGACGGCTTCAACGGCGGTAGGACGTCCACGCGTGCACCGAGCGGACGCTCGTCGTCGCGGCTGACGACCCCGTCCACGAGGAACAGGCCTGGTGCATCAACGCGACGAGCAGAGGATCAAACCCGCACGGCCCGCGTCATCTCGAGTCACGCCGGAACCGCGGTCGACCGCACTCCATCGAGAATGTCGACGATGTCCCGCATCTGATCCATCGTGAACAGCTCGCCCGGCCCAGTGGGCGCCGAATCGGTGAACGGCGACTCGAACAACCTCGTCGGCGACATGATCCCGTTGGCGGTCAGGTCCTCGATGACGAGCTGGACGAACCTGATCTGCTGAACCGTGAACCGGGAACGATCGAGGTATCGGGCGAACGCCTCGGTCGCTGCCGCCCGATCGAGACCCACGAGCGAGCGGATGAAGACTCCGAGGCCCTCCTCTCGCGACACGTATTCGATCTCGAACGTCGACCCGATCTGCGCGTCGACGAGCATCGACTCCAGCGCTCCGAGATCCGAGTCGGTGAGCTGCAGGTTCCGGTGGAGCCGCTGCAATGCGACGTGGTCGAGGTGCGACCGAAGGAAGCTCATCGCCTTATCGCGAAAGCGGGCCAGGTCGGTGCCGGGCATCGCACGGTTCAGGTGAACCTCGACCTGCTCGGACATCTCGTCCTCGAAGTCCGTGTACACGGGCGATCGAGCATGGCGGTCGACGAACCGTGCCAGCCCACGAACTCGCAAGCGCAGGAGCTCCAGCATGGGCAGCGTGACGTCGTGCCACCACTCGTCTCCGGCGACCGCTTCGAGGAGCTCGGCGTGTTGAGCGACGGACGGGATCGTCAGCTTGCCCAGCAGCGTCTGCGCGAGAGCCTGGATCGTCTCTCGCTGTCGTTCCGCGAGGAAGGCGTCGCCTTCGAGCTGGGCCAGCTGGCGACGCAGGATCAGCAGGTCGAACCGTTTGGCGAACTCGTCGTCATCGCGGACCGCGGACGGGAGTCCACCGAGCACCAGGGCACCCTCGAAGCGCCGCCCGTCTTCGCCCGTCCAGGCGACCTCTTCCGAGAACTGCTCGACGACAGCGCGATGCTTCCGCACCACGACATTGCTGAGGTTCATTCCGGCGACGAACTCCCGAAGGAGCTTCACATTCGAGCGTCGCAGCTCCGGATGCGCCGAACCCAGAGTGGTGATGAGGCCGACGCGCGTCTCGAAGATCCGCTGGGTGAGCGACTTCTGCGTCGAGCCAGCGGTTTCCGGGAGGTCCTGGTTGAAGTACTCGAAGTTGCCGCAGAAGTCGAAGACGAGGAAGTCCTGCTTGTCCCGCCCGGGAGCGAAGAGGCCTGGCCGCAACCGTGTGCCACGGCCGATCATCTGCCAGAACTTCGCCTTCGAGCGGACGGCCTTGAAGAACACCAGGTTGGCGACGTCTGGGACGTCGATGCCGGTGTCGAGCATGTCGACGCTGATCGCGATCTGTGGAAGCTTGTCGGGGTCGGAGAAATCGTCGATGAGTTGCTGCGCGTAGGTGACCGAGTGGGTGATGACCCGGGCGAACCGCCCTGCGTACTCCGGGAACGACGCGTCGAAGCGCTCGGAGATGAACTCCGCGTGCGCCTGGCTCTTGGCGAAGATGATCGTCTTCGCGAGGCGATCACCGCCGGCGACCTTGTATCCGTCCTCCATGAGCGTCGCGAGCACCTTGTCGACCGTGTCCGTGTTGAACAGGAAGCGGTTCAGTTCCTCGGCACCGATCTCGTCCGGGACCTCGTCACCCCAGTCGAGGAGGTCCCATTGATCCTTCTCTTCCGGCGTGAGGTCGTCGTAGCGAATACCCGAGCGGAGGAACTTGGTGCCCACCGAGACGCCGCGCGGTGGGACGAGGTGTCCCTCGGCGACGGCCTCATCAAGCGTGTACGCATCTGTCGGCACGCCGTCCTCGAGTTCGAACAGGCCGTAGGTGTTGTGGTCGACCTCGTCCTTCGGTGTCGCTGTGAGGCCGACGAGTAGGGAGTCGAAGTAGTCGAAGATCGCACCGTACTTGTCGTACACGGAACGGTGTGCCTCGTCGATCACGATCACGTCGAAATAACCGGGGCCGAAGCGACGAGCTCCGTCGTCCACCTGATTGATGAGGTTGAGCATCGTCGGGTAGGTCGACGCGAACACGCGGCCGTTGCCCGCACGATCAGCGACGAGGTTGACGGTTGCAACCTGCGGCAGGTGTTTGGTGAACTCCCCGGCCGCCTGTCGGACGAGCGCGCTCCGGTCGGCGAGGAACAGGACGCGCTTCACCCATCCTTCGCGCATCAGCTGGTCGACCAAGGCGATGGTGGTTCGGGTCTTGCCCGAACCGGTCGCCATGACGAGGAGCGCTTTGCGTTGGCGGTGGTCGAACGCCGACCCGATGGCACGGATGGCGCGCTGCTGGTAGGGACGTCCGGCGATGTCGGCGTTGACCCCTGCGGCCGACAGCGGCTTGCGAGCGGTCCGCCGCTGGACCATCAGTTCCAGTTCGTCGCGCGAGTAGAAGCCCTCGATCGCCCGCGGTGCGTAGCCGCTCGCGTCATCCCAGATGCGGTGTTCGTAGCCGTTGGAGAGGAAGATGACGGGGCGTTGGCCGGTCTGCGCTTCGAGTCGATCGGCATACAGGAGGGCCTGCTGGCGTCCGGTCTCGATCGACGACGTCGTGCGTTTCGCCTCGACGATGGCGAGCGGTTTGCCGTCCGCTCCCCAGAGCACGTAGTCGACGTATCCGTCTCCGGACGAGTTCGGCATGCCCGTGACGTGGTACTCCCGATCCCGGTCATCGGAGAGCTGCCAGCCGACTTCGAGGAGCAGTTCGTCGATGAGACGGACCCGAGTATCGGCTTCGGTGTAGTCGTGGTCGTCGGAGAGAGCGGTCTGCTGTTGAGCCGCCGCGATCTGGCCACGCAACCGGGCGTTCTCGGCTTCTACCTGGGCGAGCAGTTCGTCCTTCGCGGCAAGCGCCTGGACGTAGGCTTCATCCTGTTGCTTGAAGCGCCGAGCGAGTTCGGCAACCTCGGTCCGCGAGAGCGGAGCGGACTGCGCGGCGAGCTTCGGGTCGAACTGCGCCGTCGTCGGCACGAGTTCCGGGTGCGGCGAATGGTGGAACCCGGCCCACACGAGCACGTGGAACAGTTCGGCCAGCACCCCGCCGGCGACTTGCACCGGGACCGCCTGCTGCCGGTGGACCGCGTTGTTGCCGTTCTTGCGGATGAGGTTGAGTTTCGCGCGGATGCTCTGCGGCACCAGCTGGGCGAACGCGGGGTCGTGCACGCGCGCGGCGAAGTCCGGTTGGTACGGCTCGGGCAGCTGCCAGAGCTTGAACAGGTGTGAGACGAGGAGTTCCGCGGTGCGTCGGGCGTAGATGGCCGCCGACCGCGGGTCCGTCGTCACATACGACTCGGCCCGTCGGGCATCTTCGAAGAGCTGCGGCTGCGTGTGCTGCACGAAGTCGAAGTTCCCCATCGAATTCCCCGCCGATTCAAGAGTTGGTCGCGTGTATCAGTTCTATCGGATGCGCCAGGCCGACGCGACTCACAGCTCCCCGCGGAACGCCCGTGCCTGGAGGGAGGCGAAGAGGGTTTCAAGGTCAGCGAGTGCCGCCAGGTGCTTGGAGCGTTCAAGTTCCACATGCTGGAGCACCCGCTCAAGTTGTTGCATCCCATAACTCGTCGGAGCAGGGATTGAAAAGCGCAGAAACTCCTTAGCGTTGATATTCGCCTGGTTGACCGCCGCCTTTGCGCTCCCTCGCCGCAGCGCGAGTCCGGCTGGCGTACGGAGGTAAGCCGACACGTATTCTGCGGTGGCCGCATCCGGGAAACGGACGCGGACGAGATATCCGGCGAAAGCAAACTGCTCGGCCGAGCGAGCTACTGCAGCCTTTCCTACTTTCTCAAGGCTGTTGGTGCGGTTGAAGAGCAGGTCGCCGCGGCGAACGGTATAGCGGTCGACAGCATTTGTTTCGAGATCGATGTACTTCAGATCCCGGACATCGATCCGGCCCGCGTCCGTGATGTTGCCCATGCGGAGGATCGGAAAAGCGCCCGCGGCTCCAGCTCTCTGCGCCGTACCGTACTGGGATGAGAGAGCTAAATCGCCGATGGTCACCACTGGCCCGTCCGAAGACATGATCACTGACTGGAAGGTCGAATCTACGAGCCCGTCGAGAAGCCCGATGGCCTCTCGCTGCTTGCCGAGGTTCTCATCGGCCTGGTCGAGGATCGCGGCGATCCGCCGCTGCTCGTCGAGCGGCGGCAGGGGAAGGGGAAGGGTGCCTAACGAGGCCAAGGAGATCGACTTCCTCCGGTGCACCGCTCCTTGTCCCAAACGCTCGTAGGCCTTCAGCGCCTGCGGACTCTTCAAGAAGCGGATCAAGTAGTTCGAGTCCACGAGCGCTGGATCGGCACGAAACACCGTGTACATCGGACTGATCAGGGCATCCTCCGGCGCGATACCAATCGAGCCTTCGTCCAAGTGAATCGTCGCGTATGCAAAGTCGCCGGCGGTTACGCGCAAGTAGCCCGACGTGTCACGGCTGAACACCTGCTTCTTGAAGTAGCCGAGGCTCGGAACGAAGCCCGCATGCTTAGTTACTGAATACACCTTCGTGGCGTCTGCAGGGCCGGCTCTACGTCCCGATTTGGATATGACGGTGGCCAGGTCTACCGTCCTCACGCCAGCATCCCCTTCAGCTTCTGGAGGCCCTCGGCGATCTCGGCCTCGAGCTGCTCGATGTCGGCGATGATGTCGAGCGGCGCACGGTGCTCGACCTCGTTGTACACGACCTCTTTGTACCGGTTGATGGAGAGGTCGTAGCCCTGCGCGACGATCTCGTCCTTCGGCACCGTGAACGAGCGGTCCGTACGAGCGCGCTCGCGCTCGGTCCCGGCGCGCTCCGCCCAACGCGCCCGGACGTCGTCGAGGTCGTTCGCCTCGGTCGGCGTGCGCTTGTCATCGAGCGAGAAGCCGTCGGCGGTGACGTCGTAGAACCACACGTCCTCGGTACCACCCGACTCCGTCTTGGTGAAGAAGAGGATCGCCGTCGAGACCCCGGCGTAGGGCTTGAAGACGCCGGACGGCAACTTCACGACCGCATCGAGCTTCTGGTCCTCGACGAGTATCCTCCGGAGCGCCTTGTGCGCGGCACTCGAACCGAAGAGCACCCCGTCGGGCACGATGACGGCAGCGCGTCCACCGGTGGCGAGCAGCTGCAGGAACAACGCCATGAACAACAGCTCGGTCTTCTTCGTCTTCACCACGCTGGTGAGGTCCTTCGACGTCGATTCGTAATCGAGCGAACCCGCGAAGGGCGGGTTCGCGAGCACCATCGTGTAGCGACCCTTGTCGTCTGAGACGCCGTCGGCGAGCGAGTCGCGGCGCTGGATGACAGCTCCCTCGATACCGTGCATCGCAAGGTTCATCGAACCGACGCGGAGCATCGTGGAGTCGAAGTCGTAGCCGTGGAACATCTCGCGGTGGAACTGGTTGCGAGCCACGGCATTGGTCTGCACCTCCGGTGAGTGCTCGCGCACGTACTCGGCGGCGCTCACGAGGAAGCCCGCGGTGCCGGCGGCCGGGTCGACAATGCGGTCCCCCGGCTTCGGGTCCATGAGGTCGACGATGAGGTTGATGATGTGTCGAGGGGTCCGGAACTGGCCGTTCACCCCAGCGGAGGCGATCTTCGACAGCAGGTACTCGTACAGGTCGCCGTTGGTGTCGCGATCGTTCATCGGAATCGCATCGAGCATGTCGATGACTTTCGACAGCAGCGCAGCGGTGGGGATACCGAAGGTGGCGTTCTCCATGTGCTGGCCGTAGTCACTGCCCGCACCGCCCAGCTGGCGCATGAAGGGGAACACGCGCGCGCTCATCAACTCGAACGCCACGTTCGCGTCAGCGTTCCGCAGGCGTGACCAGCGGAGGTCCTGCTGCTCCGGGCCGAAGACCGCGCCGCTGATCTCGCCGCCGAGGAGCTCCGCTTGCTGCTCGCGAGCCGTCTGCAGGTCGTCGAGGCGCCGCAGGAACAGCAGGTACGTCACCTGCTCGATCACCTGCAGCGGGTTGCTGATGCCTCCGGACCAGAATGCGTTCCAGACGGCGTCGACTTTGCTCTTCAGTTCTCCGGTGATCACTCGCTCAACTCTACGGAGTCGGAGAGGTGGGTTCTCGCTCATGATGGTGCCTTCCACTGCCGGGTCGGAAGGCAGTCGAGCAGGCTCCCACGGGGTACTGACATGCGTGGGCGTGGTGACCTGGTGTAACGGAGATCCAGGACGATCACATCGGCCGCCGAATGTTGGATAAAACGCTGATCAAGGTCGCATTCCTCCGCGCTTTGAATGTCAGTGGCTGGTGCTTGGATGGAACCATGTCAGAGGCCACACCGAACCCCCTCGCCGCCGTCGCGGCAGAGTTCGGCGCGGCGTGGGCCGGTGCGCTTGACCCGATCCGTGCCGGACTCGGCGTCACGGAGCAGATCGAGAACATGAACGACGAAGCGGTCGTCCGCGTCCTCGACGCCCTCGGCGTGGCACAACAGGCATTGGACGTCCTCGGCGCTCGCCTGGCCGGGTCGATCGCGCTGCGCTCCGTGCCGGAGCGCGCCGACGACCGCCTGACGCGGCGCTCGGGCTACGCGAACACCGGGGTCATGGTGTCCGAGCGGTGGCGGGTGAACCGCGGCCGGGGTGCGACGATCGCCGACGTCGGCGCGGCCATCACTCCCACGCGGGGGTTCCTCGGCGAGGTCGAGGCATGCGAGTTTCCGGAGATCGCCGCCGCACTCGAAGCCGCACCGGAAATCCCGGGCGACGCATCCGGATGCTTCGAACAACGCCCTCCCCTCACCGTCGATGCCGCCGCGATCATCATCCGCGAGCTTCGCTCCACCCGCCGCACCTGCAGCAACGACGCAATGCACGCGGCAACCGCCGTCGCCATCGAGCACAGCATCGGCGCTCCGCTGCACGACGTCACGCGCATCGCCAAGCTCGTCCGCACCCGCCTCGACCAAGACGGCATCGAGCCCCGCGACGAACTCCTGCGCCTGTCCGAACACTGCACGATCCGCGAGCTGCCGAGCGGCATGACCCGGTTGCAAGCCGACCTCGCGCCCGAGAATGCGGCGTTCGTGAAAGCCGGCCTCGACGCACTGGTCGACGCTGCAATCCGCAGACCGACATTCATCGACCCCGCAGCCGAACCGGAACCCGACAGCACTCTTGGGCTTCCGATCCCCGACGGCGTGTCCATCCGCTCAACTGAGCGCCGCCGAGCGATCGCGCTCGCCGACGTCTTCCGCCACGTCGCCGGTTGCTCGAGCGCAGCCACCGAGCTGGCACCCGTCACCGTGGTCGTCCGGATGGACCTCGAGACACTCGAGCACGACATCGGTGCCGCGACGATCGACGGGATCGACGAACCGATCGGAGCAGGCGCGGCCCGACGCCTCGCCGCCGACGCAAAGATTATCCCGATGGTGCTCGATGGGAGCTCCCAGGTGCTCGACCTCGGCACCGGCAAGCGCCTGTTCTCCGCCGGGCAGAAGCTCGCCCTCGCCGAACGCGACGGCGGCTGCGCGTGGCCCGGCTGCACGCATCCGCCGTCCTACACCGAAGCGCACCACCTCAGGTGGTGGTTCCGCGGCGGAACGACCGACCTCGAGAACGGCATCCTGTTGTGCCCGTTCCATCACCATCGCATCCACGACGACCACTGGACGGTTGAAGTCCATGAGAATGTCCCCTGGTTCATACCGCCCGGCATCATCGACAGAAACCGCACACCCATTCGCGGCGGCAGAATTCGCCTCGCGGCTTGATGTCGAAGGCGCGGTAACCGGGCCGGGTGACCGGCGCGCCGGAACGCTGGCGCTACCCGCCGGCGAAGGGCGGGAGGACGTCGACCCGGGCGCCGAGCGGACGGGCGTCGTCGCGACTGACGACGCCGTCGACGAGGAACGAGCCTGAAGCGAGCACCTTGGCCATCGCGTCACCGTAGCGCTCGAGCAGCACGGACTTCAGTTCGCCCACCGTCGCGACCGCGGGAAGGGACTCCTCGGGCACGCCTGCCGCCTCTTCGGCAGCGGCGAAGTAGCGCACGAGCACCTGCAGCGTCGTCGTCTCAGCCACCGATCGCTCCCATGCTCCGCTCCGGACGGACGAAGTCGGGCGACGCGATCCGGTGCCCGGCCTGCTTGTGCCACATCGCCGCGCGCCAGCGGTCCGCGATCTCGACGTCCTCGACACCCGAACGCAGCATGCCCCGGAGGTCGGTCTCGTCGTCGCCGAAGAGGCAGGAGCGGATCGTCCCCTCGGCCGTGAGCCGGGTCCGGTCGCAGTCGTCGCAGAAGGAGCGCGTGACCGAGGCGATGATGCCGACCGTCGCCGGGCCGCCGTCGACGAGCCACTCCTCGGCGGGAGCGGACGGGTCCTCGCGGTGCGGAGCGGTGAGCGTGAACCGGGAGCCGAGGACGTCGAGCAACTCGGCCGCGTCGACCATGTTCTCCCGCACCCACGCCTCGTCGGCGTCGAGCGGCATCTGCTCGATGAAGCGGAGACGGCAGCCGTTCTCGATCGCCCAGGAGAGCAGGGCGACCGCGCCGTCCAGTGTGTCGCGCATGAGGACGGCGTTGATCTTCAGCGGCGTCAGCCCGGCGCGCTTGGCGGCATCGATGCCGGCCAGGACGGCGGGGAGGCGGTCGCGACGCGTGAGCCGCGCGAAGTGGTCGCGGTCGACGGTGTCGAGGGAAATGTTCACGCGGGTGAGCCCGGCTGCCACGAGCTCGTCGACACGCTTGTCGAGTCCGATGCCGTTCGTGGTCATGGAGATCGACGCATCGCCGGCGACAGCCGAGCTGCGAGCGATGATCTCCGCGAGGTCGGGACGCATGAGCGGCTCGCCGCCCGTGAACCGGATGTCGTGCACGCCGAGGTCGCGGACGGCGATCTCGACGAGTCGACCGATCTCGGTCGGCGTCAGCAGGTCGTCGCGAGCGATCGCCGGGAGCCCCTGCTCGGGCATGCAGTACGTGCAGCGCAGCGAGCACTTCTCCGTGATCGACACCCGGAGGTCGCGTGCCACGCGCCCGAACCGGTCGATGAGGCCGTCGACGTCGGGGCGCCCGGCAGCGTCCGGGATGTGCCTGAGCGGCGACCCGATGCGTGGGATTCCGAGCCCGACTGTGGTCATCCCCCCAGGGTACGGGGATGGACGGCCGACTTGTCCCTCTAGAGCCGCTTCGGGGAGGAACGCCCAGCGGGCGCGCGTAGCATGACGGACATGGAGCCCCGCCGCCGCACCCTGCTCGCCGGTGCGTCCGGCGTCGTCGCAGCCGTCGCCACCCTCGGCTCGGCCGAGGCCGTCGCGGCGTTCGTCGCCCCCGCGAGCTCGCCCCTGCTCGCCGTGGGTTCCCTCGTGATCGACCTCGTGCCCGGCTGGGTGAAGGACCTCGTCATCGCCCTGTTCGGCACCAATGACAAGCTCGTACTGCTCATCGTGCTCGGCGTGCTGGTCGCGGCCCTCGCCGTCGGGATCGGTGTCCTCGAGGAGCGTCGGCCGGCGGTCGGGAGCATCGCGCTCGCGCTCGTCGGCGTCGTCGCGGTCGTCGCAGCGATCACCCGTGCCGACGCGGGCCTCGACTGGGCGTTCCCGAGCGTCGTCGGCACGGCGGTCGGCATCCTGGTGCTGCGATTGCTCGTGACCCGCCTCCGCACCTGGGACGACGCGACGGTCGCGGACGAGGCCCGGCCGGTCGTCGGGGCCTCCCGAGCCGAACTCCCCCGACGCTCGTTCCTCGTCCTGCTCGGCGGCACCGCGGTCGGTGCCCTCGTCGTCGGGGTCGGCGCACGCGTCGCCTCGGCCGGAGCGGTCGCCGTGGAGAGCATCCGGAAGGCGCTCAAGCTCCCGACGGCCGCCGTCGCCGCGCCGCCGGTCCCGGCCGGCGCCGAACTCGGCATCGACGGGCTCACGCCGGTCGTGTCGGCGAACGACTCCTTCTACCGGATCGACACCGCCCTCCAGGTGCCGAACATCGACCCCTCGACCTGGAGCCTCAGGATCACCGGCATGGTCGAGCAGGAGGTCGAGATCGGGTTCGAGGAACTCCTCGCCCTCCCGCTGCAGGAGTCGATCATCACGCTGACCTGCGTCTCGAACCCCGTCGGTGGCGACCTCATCGGCAACGCGCTCTGGCTCGGGTACCCGATCCGCGAGCTGCTGGCGCGCGCGAAACCCAAAGCCGGGGCCGACATGGTCTTGTCGCGGAGCATCGACGGGTTCACCGCCGGGACCCCGCTCGAGGTCCTGCAGGACGAAAATCGCGACAGCCTCCTCGCCGTCGGGATGAACGGGCACCCGCTCCCGCTGCAGCACGGCTTCCCGGTGCGCATGGTCGTCCCGGGCCTGTACGGGTACGTCTCCGCCACCAAGTGGGTCGTCGAGCTGGAGGTGACCCGCTACGCGGACGCCCGGGCCTATTGGACCGACCGCGGCTGGTCGGAGCGCGGGCCCATCAAGACGGAGTCACGCATCGACGTGCCGCGTGACGGTGGACGTGTCGCGGCGGGGAACGTCGCGATCGCCGGCGTCGCCTGGGCGCAGCACACGGGCGTCAACCGCGTCCAGGTCCGGATCGACGACGGCGACTGGCTCGACACGACGCTCGCGACCGCCATCTCCGACGACACCTGGGTGCAGTGGGTCCTCCAGTGGGACGCCCCGGCCGGCGACCACACCATCGCCGTCCGCGCGACCGACGCCGCGGGCAAGACGCAGAGCGAGACCCCCGTCGACGTCGTCCCCGACGGCGCGGAAGGATGGCACACCATCAGCGTGGGCGTCGGCTGACCACGTCGCCCGCACGATTCGGGTTCTGGACGACAGGTATATTAGCCTGGGCCGACGCGCGACGCGTGCGCCGACGTGATCATCACGATTCCGAACCGGGACACCACGGTGTCACCGGCTCGGAGTATCGTCACTCGGGCACGTCCTTCATGGTCTCCGTCGGTTCGCGCTGCCGTCGGAGGCACTGGTCTCGCGCCAGCCCAGTTCCGCCCCCTCCGTCCGCACGGCCGCTCCGCCGCGGACATGAACCACAAAGGACCTCACGTGGCCCTCCTCGCCCTCGCCCTCCGACACGCCAAGCCGTACGCGGCCTGGGTCGTCGCGGTGTTCGTGCTGCAGCTCATCTCGACGATCGCGGCCCTCTACCTCCCCAGCCTCAACGCCCAGATCATCGACCAGGGCGTCTCCCGTGGCGACACGGACTTCATCTGGTCCACCGGCATGACGATGCTGCTCGTCTGCCTCGTCCAGGTGGCCGCAGCCATCGGCGGGGTCTACTTCGGCGCCCGCACCGCCATGGCCATCGGCCGCGACCTGCGCCGGGAGTTCTACCGGAAGGTCGACTCGCTCGGCGCACTCGAGATCGGCGGCTTCGGCAGTGCGACGCTCATCACCCGCGGCACGAACGACGTCCAGCAGGTCCAGATGCTCGTCCTCATGACCCTCAACTTCATGGTGTCCGCACCCATCATGTGCGTCGGCGGCATCATCATGGCGCTCCGCGAGGACGCGGGGCTGTCGTGGCTGGTGTGGGTCTCCGTGCCGGTGCTGTTCATCATCGTCGGGTTCCTGGTCTACCTCCTCATGCCGCTGTTCCGCCAGATGCAGGACCGCATCGACGGCATCAACAGTGTGCTGCGCGAGCAGATCATCGGCATCCGCGTCGTCCGGGCGTTCGTCCGCGAGCCGTTCGAGTCGGAGCGGTACAACCGTGCGAACGAGGCGCTCACGCGCGTGTCGATCAAGGTCGGCAACATCTTCGTCCTCATGTTCCCGGTCATCATGATGGTCCTGCACCTGGCGACGGCTGCCGTGCTCTGGTTCGGTGGCCAGCGGGTCGACGCCGGCCAGATGCAGGTCGGTTCCCTCACCGCGTTCCTCCAGTACCTGCTCCAGATCCTCACCTCGGTGATGATGGGCGTCTTCATGGTCATGATGATCCCTCGCGCGGTCGTGTGCGCCGAGCGCATCCAGAGCGTCCTCGACACCGAGCCGAGCCTCACCGTGCCGACGAGCACCGACATCCGCGTGCCGTCGGTCGGACGGGTCGAGTTCACCGGCGTCACCTTCGGCTACCCCGGCGCGGAGCGACCGGTCCTGTCGGACGTCACGTTCACGGCGGAGCCCGGCAAGACCACCGCGATCGTCGGCTCGACCGGCTCCGGCAAGACGACGCTCCTCTCGCTCATCCCGCGCCTCTACGACCCGCAGCAGGGCCACGTCACCATCGACGGCGTCCCCGTCTCGCAGCTCACCCGGCAGCAGATCGCCGGGGTCGTCGGCATCGTGCCGCAGAAGCCGTACCTGTTCTCGGGCACGATCGCCTCGAACCTCCGCTTCGGACGTCCCGACGCCACCGACGACGAGCTGTGGAGCGCCCTCGACGTCGCACAGGCTGAGGACTTCGTCCGCGCGAAGCCGAAGATGCTGAACGACGGCGTCGCCCAGGGCGGCACGAACGTCTCCGGCGGCCAGCGTCAACGTCTGTGCATCGCCAGGGCCCTCGTCGCGAAGCCCCTGGTCTACCTCTTCGACGACTCGTTCTCGGCCCTCGACGTCGCCACCGACGCACGACTCCGCGCAGCCCTCGGCGACAGCACCGCCGACGCGACCGTCATCATCGTCGCGCAGCGCATCGCGACGATCCGCGAGGCCGACCACATCATCGTCATGAACGACGGCGGCATCGTCGGCCGCGGCACCCACGACGAACTCCTGGACTCCAACGAGACGTATCGCGAGATCGTCCAATCGCAGCTCGCTGTGGAAGGGGTGGCGTGACCATGGCCCGTTCACCACGTGACAAGCGCTCCTCTGGCACCTCGAAGGACACCGCTCAGGCTCCCGAGCTGAACGCTGTCGAGGAGGAGGCGCTCGCACCGGAGTTCACCCCGGGTGAGTCCGACGGCGACATGTTCGGCGGCACCCCGTCGAAGAAGGCCGAGCAGTTCTGGCCCTCCGCGAAGCGACTCGTCGGTCTCCTCGCCCCCGAGAAGGTCAAGATGAGCATCGTCGTCGGGCTCGTCGTGCTCTCGGTCGTGCTCACGGTCATCGCCCCGAAGATCCTCGGTCTCGCGATGGACGCGATCTTCAACGGCGTGATGGGGTCGCAGCTCCCGGCCGGCGCGACGCTCGATCAGGTCGTCGACCAGGCACGCGCATCCGGCAACGACCAGTACGCCGACATGCTCGAGAAGTCGGACATCACCCCGGGGCAGGGGATCGACTTCACCCTGCTGGGCCGTCTGATCATCATCGTGCTCGGCATGTACATCGTCGCGTCGATCCTCAACTGGGCCCAGGGGTACATCCTCAACGGGCTCGTCATGCGCGTGGTCTACAACCTCCGGCGGGACATCGAGCGCAAGCTCAACCGCCTTCCACTGAGCTACTTCGACACCCGTCAGCGCGGCGACCTCATGTCGCGTGTCACGAACGACGTCGACAACATCCAGACCGCCCTCCAACAGGCGTTCTCGCAACTCGTGCAGTCGGCCCTCACGGTGCTCGGCATCACGGCGATGATGTTCATCGTGTCGTGGCAGCTCGCACTCATCGCGCTGATCGCACTGCCGCTGTCCGCGCTGATCGCCGGGGTCATCGGCTCGCGGTCGCAGAAGCTCTTCACCGCGCAGTGGAAGAACACCGGCTCGCTCAACGGGCACATCGAGGAGTCGTTCTCGGGGCTCGAGCTCGTGCGCGTCTTCGGCCGCGACAAGGAGATGCTCGCCGAGTTCGACGAGCGCAACGAGAAGCTCTACCGGGCGGCGTTCGGCGCGCAGTTCGTGTCCGGCATGATCATGCCGGCGATGACCTTCGTCTCCTACCTGTCCTACGTGCTCATCGCCGTCGTGGGCGGCCTCCGGGTCGCCTCCGGCCAGATGACCCTCGGCGACGCGACCGCGTTCATCCAGTACTCGCGTGAGTTCTCGCAGCCGCTCAGCCAGATCGCCGGCATGGCGAACCAGCTGCAGTCGGGCGTCGCGTCCGCCGAGCGCACCTTCGAGCTGCTCGACGCCGAGGAACAGGACCCGGAGACCGCGGACGCACACCTGCCCGAGCACACCGATGGCCACGTCGAGTTCGACGGCGTCTCCTTCAGCTACGACCCCGAGAAGCCGCTCATCGAGGACCTCTCCTTCTCCGCGCAGCCGGGTCAGACCGTCGCGATCGTCGGGCCGACCGGGGCCGGGAAGACGACCCTCGTGAACCTCGTCATGCGGTTCTACGAGCTCACGGGCGGTCGCATCCTGCTCGACGGCGTCGACATCACCGCCCTGACGCGCGCCGAGCTGCGGTCGCAGGTCGGGATGGTGCTGCAGGACGCCTGGCTGTTCGATGGGACGATCCGCGAGAACATCCGGTACGGCCGACTCGACGCGAGCGACGCGGAGGTCGTCGAGGCTGCCGAGGCGACGATGGTCGACCGCTTCGTGCGCCAGCTGCCCGACGGCTACGACACCGTCCTCGACGCGGACGGCGGCAGCGTCTCGGCCGGTGAACGCCAGCTCATCACGATCGCCCGTGCGTTCATCGCGAAGCCGAAGCTGCTCATCCTCGACGAGGCGACGTCCTCCGTCGACACGCGGACGGAGCTGCTCGTGCAGCACGCGATGGCGGCACTGCGCTCCGACCGGACCTCCTTCGTCATCGCCCACCGCTTGTCGACCATCCGCGACGCGGACACGATCCTCGTGATGGAGAACGGACGGATCGTCGAGCAGGGCTCGCACGCGCAGCTCCTCGAGGTCGACGGCGCGTACGCCGAGCTCTACCGCACGCAGTTCCGCGGCGGCGAGGAGCAGTCGGCGATCGACGAGGCGGCCGTCGCCAGCGGGTCCGACACGGCACACGCCCCGCGCAGCTGAGTCGGCTCCCACCCCGCGTCAGGCGGGCTCCCGATCATCGGGGCCTGCCTGAGGCGCGTTCAGCCGAGGGTGGCCGACCGCCAGGTGCCCTGATCGTTCACCCACAGCCTTCCGTTCCCGACGAGGATGTCGCCGGACTGGCCACCGTACGGCCGCGCGAGACCCATGTGCCGGGTGGAGAGGTAGCTCGTGTTCGGCTGCGCGTTCGCGTGTGCCGTGACGTCCGACTCCCAACGGTTGCCGTGGACCACGGATCGCCCGGTCGTTCCGAAGGTGTCGAGGCCGTACTCGCACTCGCGTCCGGTGTTGCCGATGATCGTCGCGCCACCGGTGCAGTTGTTCACGGCGACCGCGACTCTGACGCGGTCGATGCGGTTCCCCATGACCACGATCGAGCCGGCACCCTGGTGGAGCACCCCGAACCCGTTGGAGGTCGCGGCCCCGGTGATGGAGTTGTCGGAGACCACCGCGTCCTGGGCGAGGTACGACACGACACCGCCCACCGAGCCCGATGCGAGCGTGACGGCGACGCGGTTACCCGAGACGACGGGCTGTCCGGTCCGATCGAGCGCGATCCCGATCGGACAGGTGCCGCCGCCGATCCGGACCACGTTGTCGGTGATGAGCGCGTCGACGGCGCCGATGACGGTGGTCGAACCGCCCGGGGGTGCCGCCGCCTGGGCCATGATGCCCGCAGCAGCGACGCCGCGGATCTCGATGACGTTCCCGGAGACCACGGTTCCCTGCGCATCGCGGTAGATCATCACCGGGCAGCGCTTCGGCCCCCAGGCGGACCCCTGGTCGTCGTCGGCCGTCCGCGTCCAGCGCACCGTGTTCGCGACCAGGGCGACCGATCGGGTGTCGATGACGGCGAGTCCCCACCAGGTGGCGTCGGACACGGTGTTACCGGTCACGACGGTGTGGGCCATCCCCTCCACGGCGATGGACCGGCGGAACGGCCCGGTGACGACGTTGCCCTCGATCGTGACCATCGAGTCGGCCCAGGAACCGGGGTCGACCGCGTAGTCGGGCAGGTTCTCGGCGTGGATGCCGACCCGTGCGTCGGTGCCGGGGGCGGCCGAGACGATGTTGCCGACGACCGCCGAACGCGCACCCCAGACCGTGATGCCGTCGCCACGATCCTCGCCCGCGGATGAGGCGGAGCCTCGCCCTCCGCCCGAGCCGACGATGTTCAGGACATGGCACCCCGAGATGACGACGCCCTCGAACTCACCTGACGGTTGCACGGCGATGCCGTTCTGGAACCCGTCGACGGTGACGCCGTCGATCAGGACGTCGCTCGCCCAGATGCTGATCCCGGTGTTGCGCTCACCCGTGCTCGAAGCGGTCGGGCCCGCGTAGCTGACCCGGACGCCGGTCACCGAGCTGCCCGACACGATGAGCTTCAGCGCCGGGGCCGCCTCGACACCTCCGACGAACCGGAGCTCGCCGCGCCCGCGGAGGTGCAGGCGACGGTCGATCCTGATCGTCGCGTCCACGGCGATGACGTCGCCGCCGCGGACGACCACGGTGCTGCCGGCCGGGACGGCCGCGAACCAGGCGAGGACCGCGGCGGTGCTGACGGAGGCACCGGTCGGGTCGATCCCGGGACCTTCGAGGACGAGCTCGACGGGCGGGACGGCCTGGGTGTCCGCGTTCCCGGTCGGTGCCGACGGTGCGGGATCGGGTTCGGGTGGCGACGGGGCCCCACGGTCGGGATCGGGATCGGGTTCGGGCTCGACGGCCGTCGGTTCGGGTTCCGGGACCGGTCCGGGTTCGGCTCCGGTCCTCCGCCACCGAGCTGTTCCGTCGCTTCGTGATGTCCTGTCCACAGTCCACACAGTACAGAACCATGAGGTACAGAAGCATCCTAGAGTGGAGATCCGGCGTGACCACCGCCGTCCGATCATCCAGGAGCACCATGCCGTCACCGGAGAACCACGCGACCGGAAACCCCCGACGCGACCGCCGATCGGCACCCCGCGTCGACCACACCGCCTTCGCCGGTGCCCGCGCCGTCGCCGCCTGGTGGGTGGTGTTCTCACACTCCGCGGACTGGCTGTTCTCCGTGCTCCCCGAGCTCTCGTGGCTCGCGCCGATGGCCCACACCGGACTCGCCGTCGACGTGTTCTTCGTCTTGAGCGGGTACACGATCGCCCGGGCCTACCAGGATCGGCGCTGGACCTGGCCCATCTACGGTCGCTACCTCCGGAACCGCTTCGCGCGGATATACCCGGCACACGTGACCGTGCTCCTCGCCTTCGTGCTGCTCTGCGTCGGCGGGGCGATCGTCGGTGTCTCAACGGACGACGGGGCGTTCCCGCCCATCGGCCTCCTCGCCGAACTCACCCTCACCCGCGCATGGTTCGGCGACGCACTCTGGTGGAACCCACCCGCCTGGTCGCTGTCGGCCCAATTCCTCGCGTTCATCCTGTTCCCGGTGTTCGCCCTCGCCCTCCGCGACCGGATGCGCGGCCCGGTCCCGATGATCGCCCTCTCGGTCGGGCTCGTCTCCACGACGACGATCGCCGCCGCCATCGCCCCGTCGGCCATGAACGGCATGGCGACCCCGGCCGTCCGGGTGCTGTGCTGCTTCGCGCTCGGCATCTGTCTGGCGGAGTGGACGGCAGCCCTCCCGGTCACCCGACGAGCGGCGTGGGTCGCCGCAGGAGGCGCCAGCGGCCTGGTGGTGGCGGCGATCGCACTCGAACCCGGAGCACCACGAGCCTGGGCCGCGATCACCTTCGCGGCGATCATCGTCGGAGGCCTGGCGGTCGCGAGCCCGCGCTCCACCGCGGTGCTGCGCAGTCGCCCCGCGCGCATCCTGGGGCAGCTCTCGTTCTCCACGTACCTCGTGCACGTCTTCGTGCTCATCCTGCTGGCGAAGGCGATCCCGCCGAGCGCCGTCGACGGCATGCCGTTCCTCCTCCGGGCCCCGATCATCCTGGTCTGGTTCGGCTCGATCCTCGCCGCGTCCTGGCTGCTCCACACGCTCGTGGAGGTGCCGTGGCATCGCAGACTCGCAGCACCGCGGACGAGCCGGGCCGTCCATGCCGACGGATCGGCCACCGGCGCTTAGGCGTTCGTGCCCGCCAGCGGACGCCGCGCCGCCCGGACACCCCGCGCGATGCGCTCGGGGAGCCGCAACGCGGCGCTGACGAAGGCGAGGACCGCCACGGTGAGCGACACCCACAGTACGGACCAGGCCGCATCGGTGGGTGGGCCCAGCAGGAGCGACGCCGCCGCGTCCCCGACGCCGCCGGGGATCGCGACCGACACCGCGAAGACGAGGGCGAGTCGGGCAGCGCCGAGCAGGATGAGCGTCAGGCCTGCTGCGAGGAGGACACCGATCGCCGCTCCGGCGACGGTCCGGCTCGGGTTGCGGCGGCCCAACCAGAGCAGGATCACCCCGAGTGCGAGGAGCCCGATCGCGAGCCAGGGCGACCAACCAGCCGCCGTCTCGATCACCTGGATCCCACCGAGTACCGGCGCGACCTGCGACGCCGGGACGACGTCGACCACGCGGTCGACGTCCGGGATGGCGGCCGCGAAGCCGAATCCCGCGTCGACCAGCCACGAGCGGGTCGCGGAGACGATCGGCCCCAACTGCACACCCAAGCCCTGCTCGGCCGAGACGTCGATGACCGCCCCCTGGGAACCGGAGACGCCGGCGACGAGCTGCTCATGCGTGACCCGGAGGGCTTCGGTCCAGGCGGTCGCGAACGCGGGCGAGGCCGCGAACTCGGCGACGTTCCGGCGCAGGACCTCGCGCAGCGCGTCCGCGGTGTCGCCACCGATCGCACCCAGCACGTCCGAGATCGCCGGCGGGAGCGAGAGGGTCGCCGCGAGGTCGGCCGGCACCGCAGCCGCCACGTCGAGGTCGACCTGACTCTCCAGCGCGGCGAGCGCCTGGTCCCCCACGAAGGCCTGGACGGCGGGGTCCGTGGCCAGTGGGGCGAGGGTGTCGACGAACGCGTCGGTGTCGCGGAGCATCGTGTCCGCCCACGTGCTCACGAGGGCGACCGGGATCAACAGGGCGCCGATCACGATCGCGACCGTGCCGAAGAACCCCCACGCGCCCGCTCCGCGTCGAACCGGCTGCTCGACGGCCTCCGCACGGAGCGCGTCGAAGGTGACGAAGTCGTTGCGGGCGTCGGACGACGGATGATCGGTCACGCGCCCGAGTCTACGAGTGGGCGCCGCCCGGGCGCCTGGATTCCCGAGACCGCGCGATCGCCTCGACCGCCGCCACCGTCGACACGGTCACCCGTTCCGGCAACGCGTCGAGCGGGAACCACCGGAGACCGCCGTGCTTCTCCGGCTCTCGGAGTTCGGGCTCGCCCACGGTGTCCTCCGCGAGGTACACCGGCGAGATCCAGTGTTGGTGCAGCGCCTGCTCGAAATGGTCGACGACGCACAACAGCTCGATCGAGCCGAGCTCGAGCCCGGTCTCTTCCAGGGTCTCCCTGCGGACGGCGTCCTCGAGGCGCTCCATCCAGTCGACCTTCCCACCGGGGATGCCCCAGGAACCGGCCTCGGGCTCGCGGAGGCGCTCGAGCAGGAGGATCCGACCCTCGCGGACGATCGCGACCCCGCATCCGGAGCGCGGGTGCGGCATTGGCTCTCCAGCGGGTGGAAGCGTGGTGGACGACACGTGCTCACGCTACTCGACGCCGCACCGGCCCGGCCGTGAACGATCACGGTACGCTTGCTCCCGGCACCATGACGATTCGATGATGAAAGCGCAGACCATGCCCTACGAAGCAGCCGAAACCCGTTACGACGACATGACCTACCGCCGCGTGGGCCGCAGCGGACTGCGCCTCCCCGCGCTGTCCCTCGGTCTCTGGCACAACTTCGGCGAAGGCCGCAGCATCGAGGTCCAGCGGGCCATCGTGCGCCGCGCCTTCGACCTCGGGATCACCCACTTCGACCTCGCCAACAACTACGGCCCGCCCGCGGGTTCCGCCGAGACCGCCTTCGGCCGCATCTTCGCCGAGGACCTCGCCGCCCACCGTGACGAGATCATCATCACCTCGAAGGCCGGCTACTACATGTGGCAGGGTCCTTACGGCGAGTGGGGCTCGCGCAAGACCATGCTGTCGTCGCTCGACCAGAGCCTCGGCCGTATCGGTGTCGAGTACGTCGACGTCTTCTACTCGCACCGCCCCGACCCGGAGACCCCGATCGAGGAGACGATGGGTGCGCTCGCGACGGCGGTCAAGCAGGGCAAGGCGCTGTACGCCGGCATCTCGAACTACTCCCCCGAGCAGACCATCGCCGCGGTGGCCGCGCTGCGTGAGCACGGTGTCCCGCTGCTCGTGCACCAGCCCCGCTACTCGATGTTCTCCCGTGAGGTCGAGGACGGCCTGCTCGACACCCTCGACGACCTCGGTCTCGGTGCCGTCGTGTTCAGCCCCCTCGCGCAGGGCATGCTGACCGATCGCTACCTCGGTGGAACGGTCCCGTCGGACTCGCGTGCGGCGACGAGCCACTTCCTCAACGAGGAGTCGATCACGGGCACCTACCTCGAGCGCGCCCGCGGCCTGCAGGCGATCGCCGAGGAACGCGGCCAGACCCTCGCGCAGCTGGCGCTCTCGTGGGTACTGCGTCGCGACACGGTCACGTCCGCGATCATCGGTGCCAGCTCGGTCGAGCAGCTCGAGGGCAACTACGCGGCGATCCACCGCCTGGACTTCGACGACGCCGAACTCGCGCGCATCGACGAGTTCGCCGTCCACGGCACCCTGCGCTAGCCACCGCTCCTTCGATCGATCCCCCGCTCTGTCCCCGACTCAGGAAAGCTCCGGCGCGTCGCCCCCGCACCCACCCGACACGTCGGGGTTCTCCTGAGACAGGTTTACAACTCAGGAAGACATCGGCGCGGCATACAGAACGCCCCGGTGTGTCGGGATGACACGCCGGGGCGTTCCTGCGTTGTGAACCGCGCGGAGTCGGGTCAGATGAGGTCGTCCGAGAGGTGGTTCGGCGTGCCGAAGCGATGCGCCGTGATCGAGACCGCCTGCTCCTGGAGGAACGGCAGCAGCTCGATGCGGCCGGCCTCGGTGACGTCGCCCGCGTAGATCGCGACGTCGGGGCTGCCGGAGGTCGCGTGGGCGACACCCTCGGTCGTCCCGCCGATGATCCGGACGCGCGCGCCGGCCTTCGTCCCGACGAGTGAGGCGGCGGTCACGTACCAGCGGTCCTCGCTCTCGACGGTGATCCCACCGGCGATGGCCTCGACGGCCGGGACGAGCTTCGGCGGCAGCGCGACGGCGGACGACACGTGCACGGTCGCGCCTGCGGTCGCACCGGCGGCGACGACGCGGAGGAGCTCCGCGACCGAACCGCCGTCCACGAGACGCACGTGGACCTCACGAGGCACGTACCGGAACACGTTGCGCTCGGCGGTCAGCTTCGAGACATCCTTCGCGACCCCGAACTCGTCCGCCCACGCGGCAGCGTCGCTCGCGACAGACCGACGCAGGAACGCGAACTCGTCGGCGGTGAGCACCGCGTCAGCGGCGCGCAGCAACGAGGCGACGGCGGGCTTCGGGCCACGGCGCTCCGCCGACCGACCGACGGTGCGCTCAGCCGTGCTCTCGGCGCTCGACCACGAGCCGAGGCCGATGAGGTAGTTCGGGCCACCGGCCTTCGTGCCCGCGCCGACCGCGGACTTCTTCCAACCACCGAACGGCTGACGCTGCACGATCGCGCCGGTGATCCCGCGGTTCACGTACAGGTTGCCCGCCTGGATGCCGTCGAGCCACAGGCGCAGCTCGGCCGGGTTCAGGGAGTGCAGCCCGGCGGTGAGGCCGTAGTCGATCTCGTTCTGGATCGCGATGGCCTCCTCGAGGGTCTCGGCCGTCATGATCCCGAGGATCGGGCCGAAGTACTCGGTGAGGTGGTACTCGGAGCCGCGCGCGACGCCCGCACGGACGCCTGGGCTCCACAGCTTGCCGCTGTCGTCGAGCTGCTTCGGCTCGACGAGCCACGACTCACCGGTGCCGAGCGTCGTCAGGCCGCCGAGCAGCTTGCCCTTCGCCGGCTCGATGATCGGGCCCATCTGCGTGGTCGGGTCGACCGGGTAGCCGACCTTCAGCGACGTGACGGCGTCGACGAGCTGGTGACGGAAGCGGCGCGAGGAGGCGACCGAACCGACGAGGATCACGAGTGACGCGGCCGAGCACTTCTGGCCGGCGTGACCGAAGGCCGACGCGACGACGTCCTTCACCGCGAGGTCGAGGTCGGCGCTCGGGGTGACGATGATCGCGTTCTTCCCCGACGTCTCGGCCAGGAGTGGCAGCTCGGGGCGGAAGGAGCGGAACAGCTCTGCCGTCTCGTAGCCACCGGTGAGGATGACGCGCTCCACCGCCGGGTGGGCGATCAGGCGCTCACCGAGCGAGTTGTCGGCCAGCTGGGCGAAGCGGAGCACCTCGCGCGGCACACCGGCCTCCCACAGCGCCTCGATCATGACGGCACCGCTGCGGCGAGCCTGACGGGCGGGCTTGATGATGACGGGCGATCCGGCGGCGAGCGCCGCGAGGGTCGAGCCGGCGGGGATGGCGACGGGGAAGTTCCACGGCGGGGTGACGACGGTGAGCTTCGCGGGGGTGAAGGTCGCGCCGTCCACGTGGTCGAGCTCGCGCGCGCGCTCGGCGTAGTAGTGGGCGAAGTCGATCGCCTCCGACACCTCGGGGTCGGACTGGTCGAGGGTCTTGCCGGTCTCGGACGCCATGACCTCCATGAGGTCGGCGCGACGCTGCTCGAGGACGTCGCCGGCGCGGTGCAGGATGACCGCACGCTCGGCGCCGGAGAGCGACCCCCACGAGGCGCCCGCTGCGGTCGCCCCGTCGATGACGGCGTCGAGGGCTTCGACGCTGTCGAGGATGGACGCGGCGACGGTGTCGTTCCCGAGCCGCGACTCGGCGACGCGGGTGAGGATGTCGCGTCCCCAGACGCGGTTCGCGGGGAGCGACGGGTCGGTGTCGGGGGTGTTCTCGAACGCGTCCACCGGCGAGGCCTCGGCGGCCTTCGTGCGGTCCTGCTGCCGGTTCGGCGCAGGGACGGTGGTGTCAAGCTCCGCGAGCGACGCGAGGAACCGCTGCTGCTCACGGGCGAAGAGGGTCTCGTTCTCACTCAGCTCGAACACGGCGGACATGAAGTTGTCCTGGCTCGCGCCCTCCTCCAGGCGGCGGATGAGGTACGCGATGGCGACGTCGAACTCCTGCGGGTGCACGACCGGCGTGTAGAGCAGGAGCTCGCCGACGTCGCGCTTCACGGCCTCGGCCTGGCCCTGGGCCATGCCGAGCAGCATCTCGAACTCGACGCCGCGCTCGACGCCCCGCTGCTTGGCGAGCAGCCAGGCGAAGGCGATGTCGAAGAGGTTGTGGCCGGCGACCCCGATGCGCACGTTGTCGATGCGGTCGGGGTGCAGGGCGTACTCGACGACGCGCTTGTAGTTGGTGTCGGAGTCCTGCTTGGTGGACCAGGTGGCGAGCGGCCAGTCGTGGAGGGACGACTCGACCTGCTCCATGGGGAGGTTGGCGCCCTTGACGATGCGCACCTTGATGCCGGCGCCGCCCGCGGCACGACGACCGGCCGACCACTCCTGGAGACGGATCATCGCGGAGAGCGCGTCGGGCAGGTAGGCCTGCAGCACGATCCCGGCCTCGAGGTCGCGGAACTGCGGGAGGTCGAGGAGCTTGGTGAAGACCGCGATGGTGAGGTCGAGGTCCTTGTACTCCTCCATGTCGAGGTTGATGAACTTCGCAGGTGTGGCCTTGGCGGCACGCTCGAACAGCGGGGTCAGGCTCGTGACCACGTGCTCGACGGCTTCGTCGAACGCCCAGACCGAGTGGGGGCTGACGGTCGAAGACACCTTGATCGACACGTAGTCGACGTCGGGGCGCGCGAGCAGCTTGTGCGTGCCCTCGAGACGACGCGCGGCTTCACCCGTGCCGAGGACGGCCTCGCCGAGCAGGTTGACGTTGAGCCGGGTGCCGGGCGTCTTGATCTTCGCGATCGCGGGGCCGAGCTTCTTATCGGTGGCGTCGACGACGAGGTGGCCGACCATGTTGCGGAGCACCTTGCGGGAGATCGGGATGACGACGCCGGGCAGGATCGGGGCGAACGCACCGCCGCAGCGGACGGCTGCCTTCAAGTACCAAGGGAGGAACGCGGGCACCTTCGGGGCGATGGTCTGCAGGGTGCGGGCCGCGACGCGGAGGTCCTCCGGACGCACGACGCCGTCGACGAAGCCGACCGTGAACTCGAGGCCGGTCGGGTCCTTCAACACACCGGCGAGCTGCTGCGCGGAGGCGTCGGCGGGGATCGTCGAGGCCGTCTGGAGCCAGCGGCGGACGAGGGCGATGGCCTCGGTGGCGAGGGCGTCGCGGTCGAGCTGCTGCGTCGATGCAAGAGTGTCGGTCATGGTGCCAGTATCGGCGTCGGGACCAATAAGATACAGCGAAGGTTTTCGAACGATATCCATCGGTTGAGCCGATGGTTTTGGAGGGCACCGTGCTGGACGTCCGACGGCTTCGCCTGCTGCGCGAACTCAAGATCCGCGGGACGATCGCCGAGGTCGCCGCAGCCCTCAACTTCAGCCCCTCCTCCGTGTCGCAGCAGCTCTCCGTCCTCGAGCAGGAGACCGGTGTCGAGCTCCTGCGGAAGGTCGGTCGACGGGTGCAGCTCACCCCGCAGGCCGAGATCCTCGTGGGACACACGGATGCCCTCCTCGACACGCTCGAGCGCGCAGAAGCCGACCTCGGGGCGTCCCTCACGACCGTGTCGGGCACCATCCGTGTCGCGGTCTTCCAGTCGGCGGCGCTCGCGCTCATGCCGGCGGCCCTCAGCGCCATGCGCCGCGACCACCCGGACGTCCGCGTCGAGATGGTGCAGCACGAACCGGAGACGGCGCTGGCCGAGACATGGGCGCGCGACTTCGACGTCGTCGTCGCGGAGCAGTATCCCGCCCACGCCGCCCCGCGGCACCCCGGACTCGACCGCCGTCAGCTCGCCACCGACCCCATCCGACTCGCGTGCCCGCCGGTCGCGAACGAGATCCACCCGGTCCTGCGCATCGAGGACGCGGCCGACCTCCCCTGGGTGATGGAGCCGCACGGAGCGGCGTCGCGACACTTCGCCGAGCAGTTGTGCCGCCGCGCGGGGTTCGAGCCCGACGTCCGCTACCAGACCGCCGACCTCCAGGCGCAGATCCGGTTGATCGAGTCCGGCAACGCGGTCGCCCTCATCCCCGACCTCCAGTGGGCGGGCGAACCGGCCAGCTGTCGCCTCGTCGACCTGCCCGACCTCCCGCGACGCACCATCTTCACCTCCGCGCGCGAGGCCGGCGTCACCCGCCCGGCGATCGTCGCCTTCCGCGCCGCCCTCGAGGACGCAGCGGCCTGACCCATCCCCGGTCCCTGAGCCTGTCGAAGGGCGGTCCCTGAGTAACACCGGCCGGTCCCTTCGACAGGCTCGGGGACCGAACGCAAGGGGGGTGCGCCTCCCAGCCGCCGGTGCTTGGCTGGAATTTCCGCATTCCTCCGAAGGAGCACCCGCATGACCGACACCACCACACGCCCCGCAACCGCCGCCGGCACCTTCTCGCTCGGCGGCGACCTCACCGTCAACCGACTCGGCTACGGCACGATGCAGCTGACCGGCGAGGGTGTCTGGGGCGAGCCCGACGACCGCGATGGCGCCATCCGCCTGATCAAGCGCGCCGCCGAGCTCGGCGTGAACTTCTTCGACAGCGCCGACGCCTACGGCCCCGACGTCACCGACACCCTCCTCCGCGAGGCCCTGCACCCCTACGACGACATCGTGATCGCGACGAAGGTCGGCCAGACGCGACAGGGTCCCGGCGAGTGGACGCCCACCGGCGTGCCCGCCTACCTCCGCCAGCAGGTCGAGCTCGGCCTCCGCCGCCTCGCCGTCGACCGCATCGACCTCCTGCAGTTGCACCGGATCGACCCGACCGTGCCGTTCGAGGACCAGATCGGCGAACTGCGCAAGCTGCAGGACGAGGGCAAGATCCGGCACATCGGCCTCAGCCAGGTCAGCGTCGCCGAGGTCGAGGCGGCCCAGCAGATCGCTCCGATCGCGTCGGTGCAGAACCTCTACAACCTCACCGACCGCTCCTCGGAGGACCTCCTCGACTGGTCGACGGAGCACGGCGTCGCCTTCATCCCGTGGTTCCCGCTCGCGACCGGCGCGCTCAGCAAGGAGGACGGCCCGCTCACGCAGCTCGCCGAGCGACACGACGCGACCCCGTCGCAGCTCGCGCTGGCCTGGCTGCTCAAGCGCTCGCCCGTCATGCTCCCGATCCCGGGGACGTCGAGCATCGAGCACCTCGAGGACAACCTGCAGGGCGCGACGATCGAGCTCACCGACGACGAGTTCGAGGAGCTGTCCGCCGTCTCGGAGTAGTGCTCCCACCACCCTTCGACAGGCTCAGGGACCGGACCGCCGGTCACTGAGCCTGTCGAAGTGCAGCGCAGTGCAGGGACCGACCGCCCGCCTCAGCGGAGGCGCTTCGACAGCTCGTGTGCCTGCTCCAGCAGCAGGCCACCGAGGAAGGCCTGGCGCTCAGGCCGGAACCGGGACTCGATCCCGGTGAGACTGAGCGCCCAGGCGGGCTTCCCCGCCGCATCGAAGACCGCTGCACCCATGCCCCAGCTGCCTTCGAGGATGAGCGCCGGGTTCACGGCGTACCCGCGCTCGCGCGTCTCACGGATCCGCTCGCGCACGCGATCGGCGGCGTGGGCCTCGCCCCACCGCTCGTCGAGGTCGACGCGACCCAGGTAGTCGTCGATCTCCCCGTCGCTGGAGAACGCGAGGATCGCCAGTCCTGCCGACGCGACCCCCAGCGGGAAGCGGACCCCCTCCGCCAGCACGAACGACCGCACTGGGAAACTCCCCTCCTCGCGCAACAGACACACGGTCTCGAAGCCACGGCGCACCGACAGGAAGGCGCTTTCGCCGCTCTCGTGCGCGAGGATCCGCACGCTCTCCCGGGCGAGCTCCGCGACGTCGTACCGCTCCGCCGCGAGCGATCCGAGGAGGAACAGCTCCGGACCGAGGTGCCACCGGGCGGCGCGGACGTCGTGGTCGAGGAAGCCCTCGGCAGCGAGCGAGGCGAGCAGGCGGTGCGCCGTCGGTCGTGTGAGCCCGGCGGCCGCGGCCACCGCCGAAGACGACGCCCCGCCGGGATGCTCCGACACGATCTTGAGGATCCGACTCACGCGCGAGACGACCTGGGCGCCGCGCATCCCCTCAGCCACGTCGCACCATCACCTTGTCCACATGGTGAGCCTACGCCGCAGCCGGGACCACGTCATGAGCGAATCCGGGATCGGGCCCGATGCCACCTTTGACACCGCAGGACGGCTGTGACTGACTACTGGAGAGACGATCGGCTGGAACCACCATGTGGTCAAGTCGGCCCGCCATCCACAAGGGAGTGACATGACGAAACACTGGTCGAGCGCCGCCGAGGCGCTGCACGAGGTCGTCCGGGACGGAGCGACCATCGCGGTCGGCGGGTTCGGCCTGAGCGGCAACCCGACCGACCTCATCGAGGCTTTGCGGGACACGGGTGCCACCGACCTCACGATCGTCTCCAACAACATGGGCGTCGACGGCAAAGGCCTCGGCATCCTCCTCGAGAACCGTCAGGTGCGGAAGGTCGTCGCGTCGTACGTGGGCGAGAACAAGCTCTTCGCCAAGCAGTTCCTCGACGGCGAGCTCGAGGTCGAGTTCACCCCGCAGGGCACGCTCGCCGAGCGGCTGCGCGCGGGCGGCGCCGGTATCGCCGGGTTCTACACGAAGACCGGCGTCGGCACCCCGGTCGCCGAGGGCAAGCCGACGGAGGTGTTCGACGGGGAGACCTACGTCCTCGAGCGCGGCATCGTCGCCGACGTGGCCCTCGTCCACGCGTTCCGCGCCGATCGCGAGGGCAACCTCGTCTTCCGGCACACCGCGCGGAACTTCAACCCGATCGTCGCGACCGCCGGCCGGCTGACGATCGCCGAGGCCGAGGAGGTCGTCGAGGACGGCTACCTCGACCCGAACAGCGTCGTCACCCCCGGCATCTTCGTCCAGCGGCTCGTCACGGCGACGCCGCGGGTGAAGGACATCGAACAGCGCACCGTCCGCCCGGCGGCCGCCACCACGACACCGGCAGGAGCCTGATCATCATGTGGACGAGAGACGACATGGCCGCGATCGCGGCGACCGAACTCCGCGACGGCGAGTACGTGAACCTCGGCATCGGCATCCCGACGCTCGTCGCGAACCACGTCCCGCCGGGGGTCCACGTCACGCTCCAGAGCGAGAACGGCCTGCTCGGCATGGGTCCGTTCCCGATCGAGGGCGAGGAGGACGCCGACCTCATCAACGCCGGGAAGCAGACGGTCACGCTCCTCGAGGGCGGGAGCTACTTCGACTCGGCGACCTCGTTCGGCATGATCCGCGGCGGCCACGTGCAGCTGGCCATCCTCGGTGCGCTCCAGGTCTCGGGTGCCGGCGACCTCGCGAACTGGACGATCCCGGGCAAGCTCGTCAAAGGCATGGGCGGCGCGATGGACCTCGTCGCCGGGACACCGCGGGTGGTGGTCGTCACCGAGCACGTCGCGAAGGACGGCAGCCCGAAGATCGTCGAGCGGTGCGATCTCCCGCTCACCGGCGTCGGTGTCGTCGACCGCATCATCAGCGACCGCGCCGTCTTCGATATCGTCGAGGGGGCGCTCGTCCTGCGGGCCTTCGCGCCCGACACGAGCGTCGCCGAGCTGCGCACCCTGACGGGCGCGGAGTTCTCCGTCGAACTCGACCCCACCACCACCGGCGAGGTGCCGACCGCACCCGCCACGCCTCAGGAGGCACACGCATGAGCACCGTCATCGTCGGGTACGCCCGCACCCCGTTCGTGAAGTTCAACGGGGCGTTCGCGTCCGTACCCGCCACCGAGCTCGGCGCCCACGCCATCCGCGCAGCCCTGTCCCGGGCGGGGGTCGACGCCGCCGACGTCCAGCAGGTCATCGCCGGCCAGGTGTTGCAGGGCGCCGCCGGCCAGAACCCCGCCCGGCAGTCCGCCGTCGGGGCCGACATCCCCTTCACCGTCCCCGCCATCACCGTCAACGCCGTGTGCCTCTCCGGCATGGAGGCGATCGTCACCGGCACGCGTCTCATCGACGCCGGCGAGGTCGACGTCGTCGTCGCGCTCGGCCAGGAGTCGATGAGCCTCGCCCCGCACGCCTGGTCGGGCTCGCGCGCCGGCAAGCGCTACGGCGCCATCGAGCTCGTCGACACCCTCGACCACGACGGCCTGACCGATGCGTTCGAGCACCGGTCGATGGGTTCGTCCACCGAGGAGCGCAACGGCCCGCTCGGCATCGCACGCCCGGAGCAGGACGCCTGGGCGGCCGGGTCGCACCAGCGGCTCGCAGCAGCTGCGGACGTCCAGGCCGAGGAGATCGAACCCTTCTCCGTGCCTGGTCGCAAGGGTCCGACCGTCGTGAGCGCCGACGACGGACTCCGCGCCGACACCACGGCCGAGTCGCTGGCCGGGCTGCGTCCCGCGTTCGGCGGCGAGGGGACGATCACCGCGGGCAACTCCTCCCAGATCACCGACGGAGCGGCCGCGGTCGTGCTCATGAGCGAGGAAGCCGCTGCGGCCCGGGGACTCACCCCGATCGCACGCGTCGTCGCGCACGCGCTCGTCGCCGGACCCGACGTCAGCCTGCACGCCCAGCCATCGAACGCGATCGTCGCAGCCCTCGCGAAGACCTCCCGCACGACGGGCGACCTCGCAGCGGTCGAGATCAACGAGGCGTTCGCCGCCGTGTCGGTCCACTCCACGAACGAGCTCGGCGTGGATCCCGCGATCGTGAACGCGAACGGCGGCGCGATCGCCCTCGGTCACCCGATCGGCGCTTCCGGTACGCGGGTCGTCGGCCACCTCGCCCGTCGTCTCGCCGCCGCCGGCCCCGGTTCGATCGGCGCCGCCGGTATCTGCGGTGGTGGCGGCCAGGGCTCCGCGATCATCCTCGAGGCCGTCTGACCTGTCCGTAACTCCTGCTGGACGCTCGGCGCCGATCCCCGCCCGTGCGCAACTCCTGCTGATCACGCCGCGTCGCGGCACGCCCCGGCGTGTCGGGTGAGCCGCGCGGCTCCAAGCAGGAGTTGTGCGCACGGGCGGGGATCACCGCCTCAGAGGAGCAGGAGTTGTGCGCGAGACGAGCTGGCCGCGCTGCCGACTCAGACGGGCTCGCCGGTGACGGTGTAGCGGAGGTGGACGACGCCGGCCTCGAAGCGACGCTCGTCGACGAGTTCCAGGCGTCGACGGAGGTTGGCCGGCAGCGCACGCAAGCCGCCACCGACGATCACCGGTGAGAGGAACAGCTGCACCTCGTCGACGAGCCCCGCTGCCATCGCCTCGGCTGCGAGGTGTGGGCCGCCGACGCTGAGGTCGCGGTCCGATTCCGCCTTCCACCGGCGAACGGCCTCCGGGTCGAACGATCGCTCGAGCGTGGTCCGTGCCGTCGAGACCGCATCGAGCGACGTGGAGTACACGACCTTGTCGGCCGCGAGCCACAGAGCCGCGAAGTCGGCGATCTCGCGAGGCTCGTCCGGCAGCTCGTCCGCCGTCTCCCAGAACGTCATGATCTCGTACATGCGTCGGCCGAACAGGTAGGTGCCGATCGGCCGGGAGAGCTCGTTCACGAAGGCGTGCACCTCGGCATCCGGGGCGCTCCAGTCGAAGCGGCCCTCCTCGTCGGCGAGGTAGCCGTCGAGCGAGCTGATCGCCGAATAGATGAGCCTGCCCATGTGTCCTCCGTCGCCGGTGCCGGTACGCGAGAGGCTAGGCCGCAGAGGCGACCGCCCACAAGGGGTGGCTCCGGCACCGACGGTCAGGCGGGCGGGATCACGAGCGTCACGAAGGAGTCGGCCGGCAGGGTCGGCGTGATGACGTCGTCGCCCACCACGATCTGGACGGGGAGCGGCTCGCCGAGGTCGTTCTGCATCACGAGCACGACGCCGCCGTCCGGGTTGCGGAAGGCGAGCAGGTTCTCGTGCCCGGTCCAGCTCATCGTTGCGAGCCGCTGCGCTCCCGGCTGCAGGAAGTGCCCCAGGTGCCGCATGAGGAAGTACTCGTGCGTGTAGCGGAAGGCCCGGGTCTCGGGATCCACGACGACGAGCGAGTTCTGCGCCCAGCCCCAGCGGCTGACCCCTCCCTCGGTGAGCGCGAGGTTCCAGTACGTGTAGGCCTGTGCGCCGTTCGTGAAGAAGTGGCGCATGAGTCCCCAGGTGTGCCGCACGAAGCGCCAGTCGTTCCGGCCGTCACCGCACTCCTGCTCGGTCTGGTACAGCGCGAGGTCCGGGTGGGCGTGATGCACCGCGGCGATCGCGCCCTTGCCGGCCCACTGGAATCCGACTCCGGCGACCCAGGGACCGGCCGCCGGATCCCGGAGCACGGTCTCGATCTGCGCGTCGTGCGGCCGCTCCTGCGTGCCGAGGAAGACCCGCACTCCGAGACGGTCCATCTCCGGCCCGAGGACCGCGATGAACCGAGCGAGCCCCTCGGCCGTCCACACACAGCTCGGGAACACCTGCGCCGAGTTGAACTCGTTCTGCGGCATGACCATCTCGACCCGGATGCCCTCCTCGCCGTAGGCCTCGACGAAGCGGGCGAAGTACCGGGCGTAGGTCTCGAGGTAGCGGTCCTCGAGGATGAAGAGATCGGTCCCCTCGGAGCCCAGCTGGTCGTCACGGATGCCGTTGTCGACGCCTGACTCCGCCCAGGGTCGCGCAGCCGCGTAGTGCCCGTTCGTCTTCATCCAGGTGGGCGGGCTCCACGGCGACGCCCAGAGGCGCAGGTCGCCCTGGTACCGCTGCGCCGCCTGGATGAAGGGGACGAGCGTCGCGCGATCGTGGTCGATGCTGAAGTGCTCGAGGTCGAAGTCGCCGTCGACCTCGTCGTAGGAGTACCAGTCGGTGGAGAAGTCGTTGGCGCCGACGGGCATGCGGCAGAGCGAGAGGTTCAGTCCCGCGCCCGGCGTGAAGAGGTCGGACAGGATGCCCTCTCGGTCCTCCTCGGACAGGAGCCCGAGCGCGGTCCAGCCGAGTTCGTTGAAACACCCGCCGATGCCGTCGACGGTCTGCTGCGGGTTCGTCACGTCGACCATGACGTTCGGCATCCCCGCGAGTCGTCCGAACCCGAGGGGCTCCTGCTCCTGCCAGGGTGCGTCCTGGGTGGTCACGACCCAGCTGACCGACCGCACTGAAGGCGTGGCGCCTCCGCTGGCGACGGGGCTGCTGGCGGGAATGCTGCTCGTCATCGAGTGCCTTTCGACGGGGGTCCTCCGAGGACCGCGACCGGTGCTCCCACCAGTATGTTGCAGAATCCACGAAAACCGAAGACCGGTCGCCATTCACGATCGGGCGCGTCGCGCAGCAGGGCTCTCCCGGGCGGCGCCGCCCGGGACGGCCCGCTCGTATGCGGTTCGCAGGCGGTCGTACACTCGATGGATGGCCGATCCCACGACGGTCCGGGAGCCGCAACCCGGAGCAGACCTGCCCGACGCCCGCGGGCGCACCGGTCTGCACCGGACCGGCCTCGACCTCACCGGCAACCCGCGCGTCCAGGTGACCGACGTGGAACTGGTCGCCGCCGCCTGGCACGTCCTCCGCCGGACGACCCTGCGGGTCCAGGACCGCTCGGGCGCCTGGTCGACGCAGCAGCGCGAGACCTACGACCGCGGTAACGGCGCGACGATCCTGCTCTACCACGGCGAGTCCCGGAAGGTCCTGCTCACCAGGCAGTTCCGCTACCCGGCCTACGTCAACGGACACCCGACCGGCGAGCTCATCGAGACCGCCGCGGGCCTGCTCGACGACGACGATCCCGAGACAGCGGTCGCCCGCGAGGCCCGCGAGGAGACCGGGTTCGCGGTCGAGGCCGTCCAGCACGTGTTCGACGCCTTCATGAGCCCCGGCTCCGTGACCGAACGCCTGCACTTCTATGCTGCCGAGTACGACCCCGCTGCGCGTCGTGGCGATTGGGGCGGGCTCGCCGAGGAGGGCGAGGAGATCGAGCTCCTCGAACTCGACATCGACGACGCGATCGCGCGCATCGGCGACGACATCATTGACGCGAAGACCATCATGCTGCTGCAGTGGGCGAGGCTCTCCGGCCCGTTCGCGACGGCACCGACGCCCGTGCCGCCTGCACCACCCGCACGCTAGTACCGCCGAGACTCCCGGACCCCGAGCTCGCCAGAACCCCGTGCCACCCGACCCCGGGTGGCCGATCGGCGAACCCGAACACCGGTCGGCCCCCGGTCCTCTGCCCGTCAGACCGAGCGGATGACGTCCGTGAGCACCGCGCAGCCGAAGTCGAGCGCGTCGAGCGGCACACGTTCGTCGACACCGTGGAACATCCCGGGGAAGTCGAAGTCCGCCGGCAACCTCAGCGGGATGAACCCGTACCCCGTGATGCCGAGTCGGCTGAGCGCCTTCGCGTCGGTGCCGCCGGGGATGAGGTGCGGGAGCACGGTCGCACCGGGATCGTGCCGCTCGATGACCGCTTCGATCACCGAGACGAGCTCACCGTCGTTCGGCGACTCCATCGCGATGAGCTCCAGCTGGACCTCGACGTCGACCCCCTCGCCCGCCGCCTCGCGGATGCGCGCGATGACCTCGTCCCGCTGGCCGGGCAGGAACCGGGCGTCGACCGTCGCGGTCGCGGACTCGGGGATCACGTTCTCCTTGTACCCGCCGGTGATCATGGTGACGTTCGCCACGTTCTGCAGACCGGCGCGCAGCCGCGATGCGCTGGGACCGACGAGCGCGGCGAGTTCGAACGGCGACAGCTCGGAGGACGCTCCGGTCAGTTCGCGCAGTCGCTGGAACAGGTGCGTCGTGGTCTCGGTGAACGACACCGGCCAGTCGAGCGCGCCGATCCGGCCGACGGCGGCGGCGAGCTCCACGATCGCCGAATCCTGGCTCGCGAGCGAGGCGTGACCGGCGGCACCGTGGGCGGTCAGGCGCAACCAGAGCACGCCCTTCTCACCGGTGTTGAGCAGGTACGCGCGGGTGTCGGCCCGTTCGCCGAGGGTGACGCTGTACCCGCCGCCCTCGCTGATCGCGTCGCGGACGCCGGCGAACTGCTCCGGGTGGTGCTCCACCATCCACTGCGAGCCGAGGACGCACCCGGCCTCCTCATCGGCGAAGAACGCCAGGACGACGTCGCGCTCGGGCTGCTCCCCCGCCGTCACCATGCGCCGGACCGACGCGACGATCATCGCCACCATGTTCTTCATGTCGACGGCGCCGCGGCCCCACAGCATGCCGTCGGCGATCTCGCCGCCGAACGGGTCGACCGTCCACGCGGCCGCGTCGACCGGGACGACGTCGAGGTGCCCGTGCAGCAGCAGACCGGGCAGCGTGCGGTCACGACCCGGCCATCGCGCGACGAGGTTCGTCCTGCCAGGCTCTGCCTCGAAGCGCTCGCACACGATCCCGACCTCACCGAGCAGGCGTTCGACGAGGTCCGCCGCGCGGGACTCGCCGACGGCACGCCCGCCGCCGTAGTTCGAGGTGTCGATCCGGATGAGGTCGCGCGTGATGGAGACGACCTCCGAGAGACCGACCGGGTCGCCCACGCGTTCGCCCACGCTCATTCGGCGGTCCGCGGGACCACGGTGAACCGGCGGTTGGCGAGCGAGGGCACCCGCGCCCGCACGGTGTCGAGCCGCGCCGGATCGAGCTCGGCGAAGACCACGCCCGGTGCCTCGCCGGCGGCGGCGATGACGACGCCGGCGGGGTCGACGATGATCGAGTTGCCGGTGGCGAGCGGGCCGGTCTGGTTGGCGCTCACGACGTAGGCGGTGTTCTCGATGGCCCGGGCGCGGACGAGGGTCGTCCAGGCGTCCTCCTTGCCCGGGCCGACGATCCACATCGCGGGCAGCAGGATGACGTTGGCGCCGGCGTCGATGAGGCGCCGCGCGCTCTCCGGGAAGCGGAGGTCGTAGCAGGTGAAGGCCCCGATGCGGAGGTCGCCGAGCTCGAGGATGAACGGTTCGGTGAGCTCGCCGGCCGAGATGCCGTCGCTCTCCGCGTACCCGAAGGCGTCGTAGAGGTGCACCTTCCGGTACGTCGCGGTGATGTTGCCCTCGGCGTCGATCACCACGAGCGTGTTGTAAGGCAACCCACCGGGGTTCTCCTCGATGGTGCCGACGACCGTCGGGAGGGAGCGCGCTGCGGCTGCGGCGGCGACACCCATGATGAAGGGGCCGTCGAGTGGCTGGGCGATCGCGGCGAGCGCGCTCGGCGGCTCCGAGGTGGCGTAGCTGCTCATCTCCGGCAGCACGAGCAGTTCGGCGCCGCCCGCTGCGGCCTCACCGAGCAGGGCGACCACGCTGGCGAGGTTCTCGTCGATGTCCGTTCCGGCGGAGAACTGCCCGGATGCGATGCGCATGTGAAACCTCGTTCCGTGGGAAGGGCCGTGACCGTCAGCGCGCGGCCGTCCAGCCACCCTATGCCGAGAGTGGGGGCGTGCGCCGCCGGAGCCGGAGACGGCCCTGGCTCACGAGGATGCCGAGCACGACGATCACGCCGCCCACCGGCTCGTTCCAGTGCAGGACCTCACCGAGCACGAGGATGCCGAGGACGACACCGACGAGGGGTGTGAGGTACGTGACGGTGGACGCCGCCGTCGGACCCCAGGAGTCGACGATCGTCGTCATCCAGATGTAGGCGACACCGGTACCGAGCGCTCCCAGCGCGAGCATGCTGAGGACGACCGGGACGTCGAGCGACACCGGCTGCATCGCGATGAACGGCGAGAGCACGAGCATGATGACGGCGGCGAGCGAGATCTCCACGGCGGAGATGACCACCGCGTCGTAGCCGTGGGTGCCGAGGACGAACTTCCGGAGGTAGACGAAGGCGATGCCGTAGCAGAGGGTCGCCCCGAGACAGGCGAGCTGCGCCGGGATGGACTCGAGGATCGCCGGGTCGGCCAGGACGCGCCAGGGCCCGACGACGATCGCGACGCCGAGGGCACCGACGAAGATACCGAACACCTGCAGGCCGTTCAGCCGCTCCTTCGGGAGGAACACGGCGCCGACGGCGAGCGTCATGATCGGCGTGGTCGCGTTGAGGATGCTCGACAGGCCGGACGGCAGGAACTGTCCGGCCCAGGAGAACAGGAGGAACGGGGCGACGCAGAGGAAGACGGAGACGACGGCGAGGTGCGCCCAGAGCCGACGCTCCCGCGGCCAGCGGCGTCGGGTGACGAGCATGATGATGCAGAGCGTGACGGCGCCGAGCACCACGCGGGACAGTGCGACCTGCGTCGGTGCGAGTCCGGTGAGGCCCGTCTTCATGAAGAGGAAGCTGGCACCCCAGATGAGTGCGGCGCCGAGATAGGCGCCGAGCACCCTGCGGGACCCTGGTGCGACGAGCGCGGTGACACGGGTGTTCGGTGCTGCGGTGCTCATCGTGCTCCCTCGGGTCGGACGACTCAGCTTGGCATCACCCGCCGACGCAGTGTTCGCAATTCAGGACGCACCCGCGTGTCTCGTCGGCTCCGCCGCCCCGCAGCACGGACACGCCGGGGGAATCCTGAATTGCGAACGGGTCAGGCGGTGGTGGCGACGGGCTCCAACCGGTGGATCGCTTCCACGAGCGGCGCGAGTTCCGGGAGCGACTCCGCGGTGGTGAGCGACTCCTCCAGGGCGCGGTCGTGCACCGGTCGGGCCTCCTCGAGCAGCGCCTTCCCGGCCGCCGTGAGCTCGGTGTAGACACCTCGGCGGTCGTCGGCGCACAGCACACGGGTGAGGAGCGCGCGATCCTCGAGGCGGTTGACGAGCCGGGTGGTGGCGCTCGGCGACAGGGCCGTCGCGCGGGCGAGCTGCTGCATGCGCATGTGCCAGCCGTCCTGGCGCCCGAGGGCGTCGAGCACGGTGTACTCGACCACCGAGAGCCGGGCCTCGGCCTGCAGCGCACGTTCCAGATCGGACTCGATCGATCCGTACAGGGCGGCGAGCGTCCGCCACCCCTGCGCGCGGATCTCAACAGCGTCGTCGGCGATGCCCATCGGGACTCCTCGGTTCGAACATCGGTCAATTGATTGCAGACGCATATAGTTGCTTGCGCTATTACCTAGCGCGTGCAACGATATCTATCACGCGTCTGCAACTATCAGCGTACGCGTCCCGCCCTCCGGCCACCAGCACTCTCCCCCGACCCCCAGGAATCGCAGGAATCGTCATGCCACTCGGTCTCATCGCCCTCGCCCTCGGCGGCTTCGGCATCGGCCTCACGGAGTTCGTCATCATGGGGCTGTTGCCCGAGGTGGCGGCCGACTTCGGCGTCTCGGAGGCCGCAGCCGGCTGGCTCATCTCCGGCTACGCCCTGGCCGTCCTCGTCGGGGCACTCGCCCTCACCGCGGCGGTCACCCGGCTGCCGAAGAAGCCCGTCCTGCTGGCCCTGATGGTGCTCTTCATCGCTGGCAACCTCGTCTCCGCACTCGCCGGCGACTACCAGGTCATGCTCGCGGGCCGCATCCTCGCCGCACTCAGCCACGGAGCGTTCTTCGGTATCGGCTCGGTGCTGGCCGCGGCGATGGTCCCCGCGCACAAACAGGCCGGCGCGATCGCGATCATGTTCACCGGCCTCACCGCGGCGAACGTGCTCGGTGTCCCCTTCGGCACACTGCTCGGCCAGCACTTCGGCTGGCGCTCGACGTTCTGGGCCATCACGGTGATCGGGGTCATCGCCTTCGTCGGCATCCTGACCCTCGTGCCGAAACCGAAGCACGACGGGGCCCCGGCATCACTGCTCGCCGAGCTGCGCGCATTCCGCTCCAGCCAGGTCTGGCTCTCGATCGCTGTGACGGTCCTCGGCTACGGCGGCATGTTCGGCGCCTTCACCTACATCGCGTACACACTCACGGAGGTCAGCGGCTTCGCCTCGACCACGGTGCCGTGGCTGCTCATCCTCTTCGGCGTCGGACTCCTGGTCGGCAACATCGTGGGCGGCAAGGCGGCAGACCGGAACATCGACCGGACGCTCATCGTCGTCATCGCGGTGCTGACCGTGATCCTGGTCGCCTTCGCCGCGACCGCTCAGTCGCCCGTCGCCACGGTGATCGCCCTCGTCCTCATGGGCGGCTTCGGATTCGCGACCGTGCCCGGCCTGCAGATGCGGGTGATGCGGTACGCGTCGGCTGCTCCCACGCTCGCCTCGGGCGCGAACATCGCCGCGTTCAACCTCGGCAACGCGGTCGGCGCCTGGCTCGGTGGCGTCACGATCACCGCGGGTCTCGGCTACACCTCGCCGATCTGGGCCGGTGCGGCCATCACTCTGCTCGGGCTGATCGTCATCATCGGCGCGTCGAGCGCCGCGAAACGCGCCCGCCGTCGTCCACGACTCCTGCAGGATGAGCCCGCCGACGCCGCCCGCCAGGAGATCCCGCACCCCGCGTGATCCGCGCGCGACTCCAGCAGGAGTTGTGGACGCTCTGGGCTGCGCACCTCGACAAGCTCGGTGACCGCGGTAGGGGCGCTCGGCGAGCAGGCCAGCGGAGGGCGAAGGGCGCGGGGCGCGCTACCGTGGGCGGATGAGCCGAACCCCTCGCCCCAGTGACACCATGATCGCGGTCGCCGAGCACTGGGCGGCCGAGCGACCGGCGATGCAGCCCGGCAGCCCGACCATCACGATGCTCGGAGCGGGCACGGCGAACGAGGTCGCAGCGGTCGAACTCGACGGCGGCGAGCGCGTCATCGTGAAGCTCTCCCCCGCGGACGCGGCCGGCCTCACCTACGAGCGGTCCCTCATGGCGACCGAGGCGCTCGCGCTGCGCATCCTCGGGCGTGCGGAGGTGCCGCAGCCGGAGATCGTCTTCGAGGCGATGCTCGACGGACGCAATGCGCTCGTGATGACCGAGCTCACCGGCCGACCGGCGAACAGCACCGAGACCGTCCCCCTCGCCCGCGACGTCCTCGGCCGCACGCTCGCCCGCCTGCACGAGGCGGGTCGCACGCCGTTCCACGTGGAACCAGGCGACGTCGACATCCCGGCGGAGGCTGCGTCCACGGATCCGTCGACCGGACTCGCCGAGGGGAGGCGGTTCGGCTACCCCGTACGCCCGGAGCTCCAGGCGGCGAGCGCCGCCGACGCCTACCGACTCGTCGTGGAGGCCGTCCTCGCCGACGCCCTGCGGTTCGACGTCGACCTCCCGGTCGCGGCGGACGAGATCCGACGCCTGGTCGACACCGCACTTCCGGCCTTCGACAGCGTGACGGAGCCGACACTGGTCCACTTCGACCTCTGGGAGGGCAACCTCCTCGTCATGCCCGAGCATGGGGCGGAGGCCGCCCAACTGACCGGCGTCATCGACCACGAACGCGCGCACTGGGCCGACCCGACCGCCGACCTCGTCTCCCTGGCGCTCTTCACCGACGTGCCGGAGACGGTCGCCGCCGACACGGAACTCCTCCGCGCCTACCGTGAGATAGCCGGCCGCGAACTCCTCCCCGACGAGGACGCCCGGACCCGCGCACGCCTGTGGTCGCTGTACCTCGCCCTCGTCATGGTGGTGGAGGGCGTTCCGCGCGGCTACGAAGGCGACTGGTTCGACGAGCACGACGCGTCGGTGCGCACGTGGATCGGTGACATCGCGGCCTCGCTCGCCTGACCCGTGCGACTCCCCCGGACCCGTGAGCCGACCTCCACCGGCCCCTGAGCCGACCTCCATCGGTCCCTGAGCTTGTCGAAGGGGGGTCATGGCACTTCGACAAGCTCAGTGACCGGGAGTCGTGCGCAGCGGCGGTTGCGCGCGTCCGGACCGGCGCGGCTAGACTGGTCGGCTCGCCAGGCGGTGGGCGGCCCGGCGCGAACCAGCGTGGGCCCGTTCGGGAGCGACCGGCTCCCTGGGGAGTGCGCACCATGGGCTACATCGACGTCAGTGACCTCAGCTACACGCTGAGCGACGGACGGACCCTGCTGGACGAGGTCTCGTTCCGCGTCGGCGAAGGGGCGATCGCCGCGCTCATCGGAGCGAACGGTGCGGGCAAGACGACGCTCCTGCGGATCATCCGCGGCGAGCTCCAGCCCGACTCCGGGGTGGTCTCCATCGACGGCGGCCTCGGCGTGATGGACCAGTTCGTCGGTCGCGGAGACGACGATCGGACGGTCCGCGACCTGCTCGTCCAGGTCGCACCTCCGCGGGTCCGTGCGGCGGCCGAGGCGGTCGACCGCGCCGAGCTGGCCCTCATGGAGGACGACGTCGAGGCGACCCAGATGGCCTACGCGACGACGCTCGCCGAGTACGCCGACGCCGGCGGGTACGACCAGGAGGTGCTCTGGGACAGCTGCTGCGAGGCGGCGCTCGGGGTGCCCTACGATCGCGCGCAATGGCGGACGCTCGGAACCCTGTCCGGTGGCGAGCAGAAGCGGCTCGTCCTGGAGGCCCTGTTCCGCGGCCCCGAGCAGGTCCTCCTCCTCGACGAGCCCGACAACTCCCTCGACGTCCCGACGAAGCGCTGGCTCGAGGGGATGCTCGCCGAGACCCGGAAGACGGTCCTCCTCGTGTCGCACGACCGCGAGCTCCTGGCACAGGCGGCGACCCGCATCATCACCCTCGAGGTCGGCGCGGCCGGCAGCACGACGTGGACCCACGGCTCCAGCTTCCGCAGCTACCACGAGGCCCGCGACGCCCGCCTCGACCGACTCGACGAACTCCGCCGGCGCTGGGACGAGGACCGCGTGAAGCTGCGCGCACTCGTGCTTCGTCTGCGCGAGCAGGCCAAGTTCAACGACTCCATGGCCTCCCGCTACCGCGCCGCGCAGACCCGACTCGCCAAGTTCGAGGAGGCCGGTCCGCCTGAGGAGCGGCCGAAGGACCAGCAGGTCACGATGCGCCTCCGCGGCGCACGCACGGGCCGTCGCGCGATCGTCTGCACCGGGCTGGAACTGACCGGCCTCATGCAGCCGTTCGACGCGGAGATCTGGTTCGGGGAGCGCATCGGCGTCCTCGGTTCGAACGGTTCTGGCAAGTCGCACTTCCTCCGGCTGCTCGCCGGTGGTGGGACGGATCCCGATCCGGGCGCTGGGCATCTCGCCGCAGCGGGCGACGCGCTCGTCCCCGTCGAGCACGACGGCGACGCCAAGCTCGGCGCGCGCGTGCAGCCGGGGTGGTTCGCACAGTCGCACCGGCACCCGGAACTCGTCGGCCGGACCTTGCTCGACATCCTGCACCGCGGCGACGAGCACCGATCGGGTCTCCCCCGCGAGGCCGCCAGCCGCGTGCTCGACCGCTACGGGCTGGCGGGTGCGGCCGAGCAGTCGTTCGAGTCGCTCTCGGGCGGACAGCAGGCACGCCTGCAGATCCTCCTGCTCGAACTCTCCGGTGCCACGCTGCTGCTCCTCGACGAGCCCACCGACAACCTCGACCTCGTCTCGGCGGAGGCGCTCGAGCAGGGTCTTGCGGGTTTCGAGGGCACCGTGATCGCGGTCACCCACGACCGCTGGTTCGCGCGCGGCTTCGACCGCTTCCTCGTCTTCGGCTCCGACGGCCGGGTGCAGGCCTCCGACGAGCCCGTCTGGGAGGAGACCCGCGTCGACCGCGCACGGTAGCAGGTACCTGTTCAGGTACCGACGAGCTATCATCGATCCATGCCGGCACTCAACGTGACCTTCACCGACGCGGAACTCGAGCAGCTCCGCGCATCCGCCTCAGGCACGGAGACCTCCCTGAAAGTGTTCGTCCACGATGCCGCATTGGCTGCGGCGAACGACCGGAAGCGGATGATCGCCCAACTCGCGCAGGAGGTCGCAGCGACCTCCGCCGAGCTCAATGCGCGCCTCGCGTGACCGCGTACTTCCTTGACCGCGAGGATGTCCTCACGGCCAGCGCCGCCGCGCTCGGCCACCAGCCTGCCGTCCGCGATTTCGGACTTCTCGACGCTGCAGTCGCCCGGCCGCAGAGCACCGTTTTCGGACTCGACGCCTACCCGGACATCTTCCTGAAAGCGGCAGCCCTACTGCACTCCATCGCTCGCAATCCTGCTTTCGTCGACGGAAACAAGCGCACGGCTTGGGCGTCTGCGTGGGTGTTCCTCGGCGTGAACGGCATCCGGCTCAGCCACGGTTTCGACGTGGATGCAGCGGAGGCGTTCATGAACAGCGTCGCCACGGGTGACGCGGAGCTCGCATTCGTCGCATCCGTGCTGCGCAGTTTCGCCGCGCGGGAGGAGGACTGAGGCGACACCCCCTGCATGAGTCGCCGCCTTGGTCAACCCACCGTCATCCTCAGGACCGTTCCCTACGCTGGCATCAACAACCCGAGCTCGGAGGTGATGGTCATGCAGTACAGCATCGCCATCGGGCGTGCCACCTACGACATCGAACCGGGTGTCGACATTCCTGCGCTCATGTCCGAGATCGAGTCCGCCGTCCAGGTCGGCGGTCGTTTCGTCCGCGTCCCGCTCGCCTCCGACCGGAACCTCGACGTCCTCGTCAGCCCCGGCCTGCACGTCAGCGTGGAGTCCTTCGCGAACCGGGCATTGGAGATCGTCCCGACGCTCGAGACGGAGAGTCTCTCCGGTCTCGACGAATACGATGAGTTCGGCGAGTTCTGACCCGACCGTCCTCGACGGCTATGAGCCGAGCGTCGTGCTCGGGTACTCACCGAAGCGGTTGGTGTACGAGGCGGAGAAGCGCCCGAGATGGGCGAAGCCCCATCGGTTGGCGATCTCGGCGACCGTGGCCCGCCCCGGGTCGGCCTGACGAAGTTCCTCCTGCACCCGATCGAGCCGGACACGCCTGAGGTAGTCGATCGCGGTGATGTCGTGCTCCTTACGGAAGGCGCTCTGGAGACTGCGCTGGCTCATGCCGACCGCTTCGGCCACGTCCTCCGTTCGAATCGGGAGATGCGCGTTGGCGATCATGAACTCGACGGCCGCGCGGGTCTTCCCGCCGCTCGGTACCCCGATCTCGACCGGCGCATGGAGCGCCGTGTGCGGGAAGGTCTCCAAGAGCGCGACCGCTGCCGCGCGGTTCGCCTCGGACCGCAGGAGCGCTGGACTCGCGTCGTCGTAGATGACCCGGGCGACGGACGTCACCGAGGCGGCCCAACGACGGAGCTGTTCTCCGGACGGGCGGGCCGTCGTGTCGAAGAGGATCGGGCCGCTCGTGCCCTCCACCTCGCCGGCCACCCGCTCGAGGAACGTCCCGTCGAAGTGCATCAGGTTCTGCCGGTAGTCCGTGAAGTCGAACTCGGCGAGCCGGTTGTTCGCGAACATCGCCGGCTGCCCGTGCACGAGTCGTACCGGATCACCGGCGAGATCGGTGGCGCCACTGCCGCCGGTCAACCACGAGACGATGTACTCGCCCTGCGTCAGGACCGTGCCCGTGACGTGGCCGTCGAACTGGGTGCCGCGCAGGGTCAGCTCGTCGTCGCCGATGGCGGTGTATCGAAAGGTGAAGTCGGATGCCGTGGGCTCGATGACCATCGAGCCGGCGTTGTAGGCACCGGCGAACAGCTCGCGGGCCTCATCGACGTCGCGACCTGCGACCTCGGACCGCTCGACGGGTCCCGTGTGTTCGCTCATCGTTCATAGAATCTCACGACGATCCTGAACTGTCACCCTTGACGGGGCGTCCGGACGCGGAGCAGTCCACTCGATGTCAGGCGGTCCCTTGCAGGAAGCCGTGCTCCGCGCCGAGGACGTCGGTCATCGCCGACGACGTCATGTGGGCGAAGCGGGGGAGCACCGTCGTCTCGTGGACGGCGGTCGGACGTTCGGACCACACGGTCACGACGATGAGTCCGCCCTCGGCGCGAAGCGACCACGCGACGACGTGCCGGGTGAGGACACGGACGGTGTCGCCGTCGACGTCCAGGGCGATCGCCGAGCGACTGAGCGACAGACCGCCGCCCGCCTCGGCGCTGACGTGCGAGGTCTCGAAGACGATGTCGGTCCGGTCGAGCAGTCGGCCCGTGGTGCGCGCGTCATCGAGGGCGAGGAAGTCGGGCGCACTGGAAGACCAGGTCGTCACGGTCCCACCCCCAACTGGTGTTTCGCAGATGCCCGACGGCCGGAGCTCGTCGTGGCGTTGATCGATCCGCCGGAGCGGACCCTCGGACCTAGGCCGCCGACTCGACGCGCTTCACGCCGCTGGCAGCGGGCTCCGGAACGACCCGCATGCCCTTGGCACTGTTGGCCTGCTCGAGGAGCGCGGCCAGCCATTCCCGGTTGAGTTCAGGGGCACGGCTGCCGTAGAAGGAGAACTGGAGGGGGATCATCGGGTTCAGCCAGAGCGACTGGCGTCCGGTACCGCGGCCGGGCACGGCATCGAGGTGGAACGCGAAGCTCTCGTTGCGGCGGAACTTCGTGAAGATGACCGTCTGCAGGTGAGCGAGCAGTCGGTCTTCGATCTCGTGCGGGGTCGGAGGGGTTCCGTAGAGGAGGTTGCCCATGGTCGCGCCATCCGTTCAGTCGTGGTCCGAGGAGATTCCCGGCGCCAGGAATAACGCTAGACGGTCTAGCATTCTGGCGCTCAGAACTATCCGAAATGCGCCGCCACCCGTCGTCGAGGTCCTCAACGACGGTGTGGATCAGCTCCCGAAGGCCCAGGCTTCGCGATCGCCGCGCAGTCTGGCCGCGAGCGCCGTCGCCTGTTCGTCCGTCAGCGAGGCGACGTAGTCGAGGATGCCGCGCGCCCGACCGAGGCGGCCCAGTGCGCGCGGGTCGCTCTGCGGACGACCGTCGTCGGACTCGGGGTCGGCCGGGAGCCAGTCGGGGTTGTCCGCTCGCAGGCGGAAGTAGCCGTCCGTGGCGAGTTCGACGAAGTCGAGTAGTTTCTGCGGCGCGCGCGGGCCGTCGCGCGGGTCGTCGAGCCAGCTGTCCAGTTCGGTGACGAGCACGTCGAGCACCCGCGACTGGCCGCGCTGATAGGTGGCGAAGTCCGGGCGGTCGATGACGAACCGGGTGTGGACGAACTTCAACACGGTGACGTCGTGCCACGCCTCGGGCAGGAGTGACACATGACCCGATCGCACGTTCGGCTCCTCCACGACGAGGACGGAACGCTGGAGGCGGCCGATCCAGGACGACACGAAGGATTCGATGGCGCGCTCGGTGCGGCTGGAACCGTCGAAGGGGACCGCGAGGAGTCCTTCGACGAGCTCGGTCGCGACCCGCTGGACCGACGCCCGGAAGTGCTCGTCGCTGGCGATCCACGGGTCGCGCGAGACGATCCGCCGGCGCAACAGTTCGAGCGAGTGGCCGGGTGCGCGGTTCCAGAGTTCCTCGGCGTCGAGCGCGGCGAGGGTGTGCTGGTCGCGGAGGAAGGTGCGGAACTCGACCGCCACCGCCGCCTGCTGCAGGACGCCGGCCCGGTAGAAGTCGTCGAGGTCGTGCAGGGAGTAGGCGATGTCGTCGGCGACGTCCATCACGGAGCACTCGACGGTCTGCTGCCAGGGGGCGATCGCGGTGAACGCACTGCGTGCGTCGAGCATGTCGTCGAGATCGAGGGTGTACGCGGAGAACTTCGGCGGCGCGGTCTCCCAGCGGCTTGCGGTGGACCCGCGCGGCATCCTCGTCGGGTCGGTGGGGTCGAGGTCGGGACGGTGGATGGTGCGGCCCCAGGGGTACTTGAGCACGGCGGCGCGGGAGGCCGCCGTGAGGTTGAGGCCCTCCTTCACCGTCTCGCACACGTCGAGCGCGGAGAGGATGCGGAACGACTGCGCATTGCCCTCGAAGCCTTCCGCGAGGCCGAGTCGCTCTCGGGCCAGGCGGTCGAGGACCTGCTCGCCGAGGTGGCCGAACGGCGGGTGGCCGAGGTCGTGGGCTGAGGCTGCTGCCTGCACGACGACCGGGTCGCAACCGCCGAGCCGCTCGACGATGGCGTTCTGCTCGGGATCGGTCGTGGTGAGCTGCATGGCGATGGCGCGGGCGACCGCGGTCACTTTGATCGAGTGCGTGAGCCGGTTGTGGACGACCTGGCCGATACCGGAGGGCGAGACGACCTGCGTCACGGCGGACAACCGCGCGAAGTACGGGGAGAACCGGATGCGCTCGAGGTCGACCCGGTACTCGGGGTACTCCTCGCCGGTCGCGAACCGGTCCACCGGCTCGGGGATGAGGCGCCGTCGCCGCTGGTCGTCGTCCATCCCCTCACTGTATTGGGCGGCGGGTGGGAGACTGCAGGGATGCATCCGATCGATCGACTCCGAGCCGAGGTCGCCGCGCACGAGTCGAACGCCTGGGCCCGCGAACTCGGCTGGGAACCGCTCTTCGTCGCCTCCCCAGAGGCACGGGTCCTCATCATCAGTCAAGCGCCTGGTCGCCTGGCGCAGGAGTCGGGCATCCCGTGGAACGACCCGAGCGGCGTCCTCCTCCGCTCATGGATGGGTGTGACGCCCGAGGAGTTCTACGACCCGGCGAACGTCGCGATCATCCCGATGGACTTCTACTTCCCGGGCAAGGGGACGAGCGGCGACCTGCCGCCTCGCCGGGACTTCGCACCGCGCTGGCATCCGCCCCTGCTCGAGCGGTTGACGGAGGTGCGCTTGACGATCCTCATCGGCGCCTACGCCCAGCGCGCCTACCTCGGACCGCGGGCCGGTCGCACCCTGACGGAGAACGTCCGTGCCGCGGAGACCCACCTGCCCTTCTTCCCGATCGTGCACCCGTCGCCGCTCGCGCGCGGCTGGCGCAGCAAGAACCCCTGGTTCCAGGAGGAGACGGTCCCGCTGCTCGCCGCGCAGGTGCGGGCGGCGCTCACGGCGTGAATCAGGACGGAACCCGCGGTCCCGTCTAGGCTCCATCCATGGCGGAAGCTCGAAATACTCGGAACCGGACGTTCCAGATCGTCTGCGGATGGGTTTTGGCCGCGCTCGGGCTCATGCAGGTCGGCCTCAAACTGTCGGACTGGTCCGGCTCACCGGGCGAGTGGTTCTCCGTCATCGTGGCGCTGGTGCAGTTCGCGGTGGGTGTCACGATCGTGATCCATGCCGCCCGCATACCGAACCCGCCGGAGGATCACGACGCTCCGCCGGCATCCGATCGATCGATGAAGGACACACGGTGACCGACGAACCGAACACGGATGGTGGCCTGCGCCAATCGGTCCAACCGCCGGCGCATCCGGATCCGGGTGCCGAGTCCGCGGAGCTGGAGGGTCCGGTCAGCGGGCGAGCGGCCGGGATCGGCATCACGCTCCTCCTGTTCGCGCTGCTGATCGTGAGCTGGTTCGTCCAACTCTCGTTCGCCCTGCAGGGCGAGTTCGGGCCGCCCGAGGACCGGCTGAGCGGCGGCGGCATGCTCGGTGGCTTCATCCTCGGCGCCGTGATCGCGATCGCTCCGCCGATCGTCACGCTCATCCTGCAGGCGAGGGTCCACAAGCGGACCCCTCGTCACTCGATCATCGCCGCCGTCGGGGCGATCTGCGTACTCGTCATCGCCGTGCCCGTGAACGCGGTGGTCGTCGGCCTCCAAGCCGTGAGCCTCTTGAGCGGACGGTAGGCGGCACGCACCCCCGCCGTCCCGTACGCTCCTCACATGTCGATCGCCAGGAGACGGATCATCGCGAGCGGAGCGGCGGTCGCCCTCGTTCTCGGACTGGTCGGGTGCACGCCGACCGGCTCGCCGTCCGGGCGGGAGACGGTCGTCGATCTCCTGGAGCACGATTGGCAGCACGTACCAGGCGTCGTCGCAGACGGTGATGAGCTGCGGGTGACGGCGACGGGACGGACCATCGTCGAACAGGACGGCGGTGGAGGCCAGCCGAACCCGCCGGTCGATCTCGCGGGCGTGCACCTCGAGGCCCCGGACGACTTCATCCTCAGGACGTCGCTCACGGACGTGACCGGGGATGCGACGTTGGCCGTCCTCGCCCGCCCACCCGTCATCGCCGACGAGTTCCTGATCCAGCCTGCCGGTCTCACGCTCACCCTCGACGGCGACGGTCTCCGGATCGCGGTCTTCGACGGGTCCACACCGGAGGACGTGACCGACCCTGCGCCGGTGGAAGACAAGCACGTGACGGTCACCGACCCCGAGGCGGAGCTCTCCGTGCACCGTTCCGGCGACCGACTCGAGATCGCGAGCGACGGCGAGACGCTGTCCTCGCTCCCCCTCGGCGACGTCTTCGACTCGGGCGAACTCTGGCTGGGGGTGTCGAGCGAAGAGGGATCCTTCACGGTCGGTTCCATGACCGCCACGGCACCGGCCGGTGCCTCACTTGCCGCCGCAGGTCCCGTCGCGGACGATGCGGAACCCTCCCCGGAGGGGCTGCAGGCGCTCGCCTCCAGCGCGCGGCCCGACTTCCTCATCGGTGCGGCGGCGGCGCTCGGCCCGCTCGTCTCGGACGCCGCGTACGCGGCGAACCTCGTGGGGAACGTCGGTCTGATCACCCCGGAGAACGCCATGAAGCCACAAGCGCTCTCCCCCAGGCAAGACGAGTACCACTTCGAGGAGGCCGACGCCCTGCTCGACCTCGCAGCGAGCAAGGGGATCACCGTGCACGGCCACACGATCGCCTTCAGCGAGGCGATGCCCGGCTGGATGCGCGACCTGCCCGCCGACACCGAGCCGGAGCGCCAGACCAGCGCCGGGACTCTGCTGGACTACGTGCACACCGTCGTCACCCACTTCCGTGGCCGGCTCGATTCGCTCGACGTCGTCAACGAACCGTTCGACGTCGAGCAGGGCACCCAGCTCCAGGAGAACGTCTGGTACCGCGTCTTCGGGCCGAGCTACCCGGTGATCGTCTCGCAGGCCGTGCACGATGCAGACCCGGATGTCAGGCAGTTCATCAACGAGAACGGAGCCGACGTGCCGGGTCCCCGCCAGGACGCCCTGCTCCAGCTCGCGCTGGACACGAACGAGCGGGGTGGACACATCGACGGCGTCGGCCTCCAGGCCCACGTCTACGACCTCGACACCGACGCGCTGTCGGCGGACGATCTCGCGACCACGTTCGACACCTTCGCCGATGCGGGTCTGATCGTCCGCATCTCCGAGAACGACGTCCCCGACGACGAGGGTGAGGACGTGCAGGCGGAGCAGTACGCCACCGTCCTCGCGGCGTGCCTCGGCTCGGACGCCTGCGTGTCGTACACGAGCTGGGGCGTGGACGACGCCTACGACTGGTTCATCGACGACGACGGCGACCTGCGACAGGGCCACGACCTCCTGTTCGACGACGGCGAGCCGACGCCCGCCTACGACGCACTGCGGCGGGTCCTCGCCGATTGACCGCCTATGCTGAACGCATTCCTGCGCCAACCGAGAGGAACCGTCATGCCGAACGACCCCTTTGACCGCCTCCCCGAGGTCCCCCAGTTCACGGTGACCAGCGAAACGGTCTCCGACGGCGAGGCGTTCGCCGAGCCGCAGTATTCAGGCGCGTTCGGCGTGCCCGGGGGCGAAGACGTCTCACCGCAGCTGAGCTGGTCGGGCGCGCCGTCCGAGACCAAGGGCTACGCCGTCACGGTGTACGACCCTGACGCCCCGACCGGGTCCGGCTTCTGGCATTGGGCGGTCGCGAACCTCCCCGCCGACGTCACGTCGCTGCCCGAGGGCGCCGGCACCGCGGCGGGCGACCTGCTGCCGGCAGGCTCGTTCCAGCTGTCGAACGACGCAGGCACCGCGCAGTTCATCGGAGCCGCTCCGCCCGCGGGGCACGGTGAGCACCGCTACTTCATCACCGTCCACGCACTGGACACGGATGACATCGGCATCCCTGCCGACAGCACCCCGGCGTTCCTCGGATTCAACATGTCATCGCACATCCTCGGACGCGCCACGATCGTCGCCACCGGCCGGATCGACGACTGAGCCTTCGAAGCATCCTCGTGGCGTCTGGACAGCGACCGGACGCGGGCCTCCGAGAGGCACGCCTCGCCGGATCGTGCACGGTCGTCGGAGCCGGTCCCGGCTGGCCCGTGCAGACCGTCGGTCCTCGCGGTCGGTGGTCGGCCTCCAGGCCGTGAGCGTCGTCAGCGGAAGCTAGGCGCTCGTCGCCGAGGATATGGGCGCGTCTTCGCGGGCGACGAGGTGGACGAGACGGCTATTCGACGATCTCCCAGAGCTCGATCGGGAGGCCCTCAGGGTCGTGGATGCGGACGAATCGGCCGTAATCCGTCTCCCACTCGGTTCGACGCTCGACGGCGATCCCGGCTCCCTCGAGATGCTCCGTCAGGGCGTCCAAGTCGCTCACGCGAAGGTTGAGCATGAACGGCTGGTCGTGCGCGAACGACTCGCTCGTCCCCGCGACAGGCGCGAAGACGGTCATGCCAGCCTCCTGCATCCAGACCGTTCCTTCGCCCTCCGCGCCGGCCTCGATGCCGAGATGTTCGCGATACCAGGCCGCACGCGCCGACGGGTCTTGACTGCGGAAGAACAACCCGCCGATGCCGAGAACGCCCATGGGGTGAGCTTATCGACCCGAGGAACTCCGTGACCCCGACGCAGACCGCGATCGTTTCCGAGCCACTTCCAATACGTACGCGGACGCCTCCCGGACACAGGCTGCGTCGGGCTGGTCTTTCGCCGCTCGATCCCTGCAGCCGGTCAGGCGTGCGCGGTAGCCCACATGTTCGACCATGCTCCGCATGCTGCGACTTACGCCGCGAAGCCGTGGGCTTCAACGGAGACGGTCAGGCGGCTCAGGACACTGAGCCCGCCTGGCAGTGGGAGGAACTGGCACCCGAGCTGCGCCCGACCGGCTTCCCCAAGGGTCGGTGACCGACGCCGTCCCCGGGAAGGCATCCGAAGGCCGCGACAGCGAAAGAGGCCGTTGTCGCATCGAGCCCGAGCGGCTCGCCGCGGGCCGCCCTTACAGACCGGCGATTTCAGCCGATCGCACGACGAAGTACACGAAGATGGCGACGAATGCCACGACGAGGACGACGGCGGTCCAGAACATCACGATGCGAAGCCGTCGTATCTGTGGAGATTCGCCGGGTCGATTCCAGGGTGCGCGAGCCATGGAGCAACCATAACGGGGGGTGGGTCGGCGAACACGTCATCGCGCTCGCTCCCGCCGACTCCCCACGCTGAGGAAGGTGCCGCTCAGGTCCTGCGGTCTCGAGTGGCATCGGGGACGGCAGACGCCGACGCGACGGCACGAACCACCCCGGCGAGTGTCGAGGAGGCCTGAGCGGTTGAGAGCGACCCGGACATGACACTTCGGGCGAGGGCGTCCCCGGCACCGACGACAGCAGCCAACGATGCACTCACGAGGGGTCCGGTCCAAGGCTCCAGCGCCTCGCGACAGATCTCGAGATACGCCTGCTCCGCCTCCGACCGCAGGGTGCTCAGGGTCTTCGACCCGCGGAGGGCGTCCACCACGGCCGAAAGCTCCAACCCCTCAGCGACCCAGCACGCGATGTAGGCCTCGGCGACCAGGTCGGCTACAGCATCGAGGTCCCGCGGGGCGCTCTCGAGGGCCCGGAGCAGGACGTCTCGCTGGTGGGACTCGAAGGCTCGGTAGGCCTCGGAGAACAGCCCCGACAGATCGCCGAAGTGGTCGTAGGCCACGGGCTTCGTCACGCCGGCGTGCGCGGCCACACGCGCCAGAGTGACATCCGCGAGGTCCTGCGTGCGGACGAGGTCGCGGAACGCATCGAGCAACTGCGCGTGGCGCGCATCCCACGAGAGGCGACGTTTCGGCGTCGACCTCAGGCTGTCGTCCGCGGTGGTCTCCATCCCCCGATACTATCTACTCTTAGTAAGTTACTATTGGTAGGTAACGGATCGAGAGGATCACCCATGACGCCGCGAGACACCATCGCCGCCACCGAAGGTTCGATAGAGGAGACTTCGATCGCATCCTCAACGCGCGTCTTCATCTTCGGGATCACGGGCAGGGTCGGTCGCCTCCTGGCCGCCCGACTCCGCGCGGGCGGCGTCATCGTCTCAGGCCTTACGAGGTCGTCACTGCCTGACCCCACCCTGGGCCCCGACGGAGTGACGACCGTCACGGGCGAGCTCGGGTTCGCCACCACGCGGGAGATCACGGCGATGATCTCGGACTGGGACGTCATCGTCTTCGCCGCGGGGTCGAACGCCGGAGCTCAAAGTGTGACAAACGACATCGACGACGCGGCGCTCCAGCGCGTGTCGGATGCAGTGATGGCATCACCGGGGAAACGCCTCATCTTGCTGTCCGTCCTGCCGGAGGCCTGGCGCGAGCGGCAGCTGAGCGACGACGAGGAGCACTACTTCGCCGTCAAGAAACGCGCAGAGGTCGCCCTCACCCGTCAGCCGATCGACTGGGTCATCCTCCGCCCGTCCCTGCTGACCGACGAGCCGGGCCAGGGGACGGTCGCCCTCGGGCCTGCCGAGCTCCACGACGAGATCAATCGCGAGGACGTGGCCGCGGTCCTCGAGGCACTCGTCCTCGAGCCGACCATCAACCGGCGGATCCTCGAAGTGAACACCGGGCCGACCGCCATCAGCGAGGCGGTCGGCCGCGTCGCACGTTCCTACCAGGCGTAGGCTTCCGGGGCCTGGCCACCGGGACCGGGGAAGAGCTCGTCGAGAGCGGCGAGGTCATCGGCGCTCAGCTCGATATCGACTGCTGCGACTGCGGACTCCAGCTGCTCGATCGTGCGCGGTCCGATGATCGGACCGGTCACGCCGGGCTGGTGCAGAAGCCACGCGAGACCGAGCGACGCCGAGGTCCAGCCACGCTCGGCCGCGAAGCGGTCGTAGGCGTCGAGTTGCTCCTGCTGCTTAGCACGGGCCTCGGTGATGCGGGACTCGCCCGACCGCGCGCGCTTGTCGGAGGAACCACCGCTCAGCAGACCACCGGACAGCGGCGACCACGGCAGGATGCCGAGGCCGTAGTGCTGCGCAGCCGGGATGACCTCGAGTTCGATCGAGCGCTGCGCGAGGTTGTAGAGCGACTGCTCGCTGACGAGGCCAAGGAAGTGTCGCTGTGATGCGACCTCGTTCGCCTGCGCGATGTTCCACGCGGCGAAGTTCGAGCTGCCCGTGTAGACGACCTCGCCGCGCGCGACGAGCACCTCCATGGCCTGCCACAGCTCCTGCCAGGAGATGTGACGGTCGATGTGGTGGAACTGGTACAGGTCGACCCGGTCCGTCTGCAGTCGCTCGAGCGACGCGATCGCCTCGCGACGCACCTGCCAGGCCGACGCACCACGCGCGTTCACCACATCCGAGCCGTCGTCGTTCGGGGCGACCATGGGCGAGTGGACCTTCGTCGCCAGGACGATGTCGTCACGGACGCCGGGGCGGGCTGCGAACCACCGGCCGATGATCTCCTCCGTCGCGCCACGACCGGCGCTGCCGCCATACGCGTTCGCCGTGTCGAAGAAGTTGACGCCGAGGTCGAACGCCCGGTCCATGATCGCGAACGAGTCCTCCTCGCTGGTCCGGTCGCCGAAGTTCATCGTGCCGAGCACGATCCGGGAGACCGTCGTCCCCGTGCGGCCGAGGTGCGTGTACTTCATCGTGGAGCCCTTCTCATCGTCGAACCGGGCCGCGATCCCGCGGCGCGTCGAGTGTGCCACGGAAGCCGCCCTCCACACCCCCGGCTCGACAGCGCGGCCTCGACCGGCTACAGCCCGAGGCGATACCGTGGCACGATGCTCAGCCTCACCGACGTCTGGCCGCTGTTCGGCCTAGAGATCCGCACGCCGAGACTCGTCCTGCGCCTCGTGCGCGACGAGGACCTCCCCGGACTGATCGAGGCCGCCCTCGCCGGCGTCCACGACCCCGCCGTCATGCCGTTCTCCACACCGTGGACCGACCAGCCGCGCGAACAACTCATCCGCGAGACCGCACGGCACCTCTGGACCCAGCGTGCGGGCGCGACACCGTCGTCCTGGACGCTCAACCTCGCGATCCTCCTGGACGGGACACCGATCGGTCTGCAGGATGTCGGCGCCCGCGACTTCGCCGTCACGCGGACGGTCGGGAGCGGTTCCTGGTTGACGCAGGAACAGCAGGGCAAGGGGCTCGGCATCGAGATGCGGGCCGGCATGCTCCAGTTCGCCTTCGACCATCTCGACGCCGAGGTCGCCGTGTCGGATGCTGCCGTCTGGAACGGCGCATCGCTCGGCGTCTCGCGTCGACTCGGCTATCGGGACAACGGTCTGCAACGCTTCATCGGTCGACCGGGCGAACTCGTCGAGTCGCAGGGCCTCCGGCTGCACCGCGGCGAGTTCATTCGGCCCGACTGGACGGCCGAGGTCACCGGCCTCGATACGGCGCGGTCGTCACTCCTCGGTGAACCGTCAGCAGACTAGGGCTGGCCGAGCGTTCGCGTCATCGTGACGGTGTGCGGACAGGCTCCGATGGCAGGACGAGGCTCGCGACGGTCCCACCGGGGACGTGTGCGACCGCGGGTGTGCTCCGCAGGGTCACGGAGCCGCCATGGGCCTCGGCGATCGCCCGCGCTGCCGGCAGGCCGAGTCCCACGCCCTGCACCGCCTGGTCCCGCGCGTACTCGGCCCGGTAGAACTTGTCGAAGGCCTGACGGAGTTCGTCGGCGCTCATCCCGACGCCCGTGTCGCTGACGGTCACCTCGGCGTGCCCGTCGCCCGGCTCGACGACCACGTCGACCGTCCCATCGGCCGGCGTGAACTTCACGGCGTTGGCGACGAGCTCGGTGATCGCACGGAGGACCTGCTCGGGGTCCGCGGAGACGACCGCCGCCGCGTCGGCGTGCAGTCGGATGACCGGACCCGAGATTCCCGCGGTCGCCGTCTCGATCGCTCGCGCGGCGACGTCCGTGAGGTCGATACGACTCGGCGCGACCTGGACCGTCGAGTCGGATGCGGTCAACAGCTCCTGCACCCGCCGCTCCAGCTCGACCGCGTTGCGCTGGACCACCCGCAGCGCCGGGAGCAGACCGGGGGCGTCGACCTCGGCATCGTCCATGATCAGCTCGAGGTAGCCGTGGATGGAGGTGAGTGGGGTGCGCAGCTCGTGCGACACCGTCGCGAGGAACGCCTCACGGACGTTGATCGCGTTGGCGAGTTCGGTGACGTCGTGCGCGACGATGACCGTTCCCAGATGCGTGTCGCCGTTGCGCATGACGCGCGCGGAGCTGGCGAGGATCGCCCGCTGTCGGCCGGCCTCCCCCACCCATTCGAGATGATTCGACAGCAGCTCGCCCCGCAGCGCTCTGGGGATGATCTGCTCGTCGAACGGGATGGGTGTCCGACGGTCGGCTTGGAGGACGTGTTCCCCGGCATACGGCGGGGTGTCCAGCCGGAACCCGACGGCGGCGACCATGTCCGCGGCGTGCGCGTTCGCCACGCCCAGGGTGCCGTCCGCCGTGTAGAAGGCCACGCCCGCGTCCACCGTCTCGAGGATCGATTCGGCGAGCGCCTCCGCGTCGAGCGCCCTGGCGAGCGAGCGTTCGAGCTGCGAGGCCTGCTCCTGGATGGCGTGTCGGCTCCGTCGCAGTTGGCGGGCCCCGATGTTCACGGCGACCGCGATACCGATCGTGAGCATGGGCAGCAGGGCGACATTGAGCCAGTCCACGGCGGTCTCCGGCGTGCGAGCCCGGAGGACGTAGGGAGCACTGCTGATGAACAGGGTCCCCGCCACGGCCAGGATGATCATCCGCGGGGTGAACCCGAACGCCAACCAGAGGACGGGGAAGATGCAGAGCAGGCTCGCGCCCGGAGTCACGCTGATGAGCTCGAGCCGGATGCTCGCGACGGCGAGGAGGTCGAGGACCGCGATGACGGCCATCGCGTGCGTCGGCCAGCGTTCCCAGGGCAGGAATCCCGCCAGGAGGGTGCTGATCGCCGCGAGAGCGGTGCCCGAGAGGACGGCGACCGTGAAGAACCGCTCGGGCAGGACGATCGCGACGAGGATCGCGACGATGCCGAAGGCTATCGCGAACGGGAGCTGTGCGCGGGCGAACACCCGGAGTCGGCCGCGTCGAGAGGCTTCATGTTCCAACAGCGGCATGATCGCCCACTCTCTGCAGCTCGGTCAGAGAGGACGTCGGCCGGATTCCGCGTCGATCAGCTGATCGATCGTCAATCTAGCCCATGCGCACGCGATCAGCCATCGGCGGAGGCCTGTCGGGCCCAGGCAACGAGTCTGACGGATGGATTTGCGTCAATCGGATCACCGATCGGTGGAATCAGGACCGGGCGAGCTGGGCGGTCGGTGCCACATCGGACGCCGTCGCCGCAGGCCGCCGGTCCAGGTGGATCCCGGCGATCATGCATCGGACGGAACCCCCGGCGAGTTCGATCGTCGGGACGTCCAGCGGCAGGATCCGGCAGCTGCGCTCGATGATCGCGAGTTGTTCCGACCGCAGACTCTGGACGGCGCGACTCGAGATCGCGAGGAGGCGTTCCCCCGTCGCCGAACGCAACTCGATCGCGTTGCCGGCGAAGTCGCAGACCTGTCCGTAGTCGAGATCGACGATCGTCCGTCCGTGAGCCGTCAGCCGCTCGATCACCTGATCGCGCCGCGCCGGCGAGGCGATCAGGTCGAGACCGACGAGCGCGAACTCGGTCGCCACGCCCATCATGACGTTGGTGTGGTAGATCGGGACCCCGTGGGGGTCGACCGCGTCGAAGACGAGCGGCTCGTAGCCGAAGTTGGTGCAGAACCGCTCGAGGGCGATCGGGTCGGCACGGTGGGATCGCGCGACGAACGCCACTCGCGCTGCGTGATCGAGCACCATCGCACCGGTGCCCTCGAGGAACACGTCGTCGAGCTCCAGCCCCGAGTAGTCGATGACGTCCTGCACGCGGTACTCGCGCTTCAGCATCTCGACGATGTCCCACCGGCGCTCGCGTCGGCGGTTCACCGCGTACATCGGGTAGACGGCCAGGTGCCCGCCCGCATGGGTGGACAGCCAGTTGTTGGGGAAGACGCTGTCGGGGCGGTCCGGGTCCTCATCGTCGAACAGGTGGACGCGGACGCCCGCGGCATCGAGGGCCCGCGCCACGGCGGTGACCTCGTCGAACGCCGCGTGAGCCACCCCGGCCACGGACGCCGACGGGACGCCCTCCGCCACCTGGAAGACGTTGTCGGCCGCGGTCAGCGGGTTCGGCGTGAACCGGTGCGGCCGGATGAGCACCACGGCCGACGGCGCCTGGACGGACATGTGGGACTCAGCCGACGGGAGAGAGCGCGCCGACGAGCCCGAAGAGGTCCTTCGGGTCGTCGGGGGCGGCGACGAGGTCGATCTCCTCGAAGTACTCGCTGCCGTCGACGGAGTCGCGGAGGAAGCGCAGCGCGGTGAAGTCCTCGATCGCGAAGCCGACGGAGTCGAAGAGCGTGATCTGCTCCCGCGAGGTGCGGCCGGGGACGGCACCCGTGAGGACCTGCCAGAACTCGATCACCGGGAAGTCGGGAGCCATCTGCTGGATCTCGCCCTCGATGCGGGTCTGCGGCGGGAATTCGACGAACACCTCGGCGCGATCGAGGATCGACGCCTCGAGCTCCGTCTTGCCGGGGCAGTCGCCACCGATGGCGTTCAAGTGCATGCCGGGCTCGACCAGGTCGTTCGTGAGCACGGTCGCGAGCGCCTTGTCGGCCGTGCATGTCGTGACGACGTCCGCGCCCGCCACGGCGTCGGCGGCACTCGTCCCTATGACGACCTCGAATCCGAGCGGCTCCAGGTTGCGCGCGAACTTGTCCATCGCGAGCGGGTCGACGTCCCAGATCCGCACCGTGTTGATCCCGAGGGCGGCACGCATGCCGAGGGCCTGGAACTCGGCCTGGCTGCCGGCGCCGATGAGCGCGTGGACGCTCGAGTCGGGACGGGCGAGGTGCTTCGCGACCATGCCCGACGTCGCGGCGGTCCGGAGGGCCGTGAGGAGCGTCATCTCGGCGAGGAAGGTGGGGTAGCCGTTGTGCACGTCGGCGAGGACGCCGAACGCCGTGACCGTCTGGTAGCCCCGGGCGGGGTTGGAGGGGTGGCCGTTCACGTACTTGAAGGCGTACGTCTCGTGGTCGCTCGTCGGCATGAGCTCGATGACGCCGAACGGCGTGTGGCTCGCGACCCGCGGGCTCTTGTCGAACGACGGCCAGCGGCGGAAGTCGGCCTCGAGGTAGCCGATCATGCCGGCGATGATGCGCTCGGGACCTCGGTCTGCCGTCCAGCGGACCATGTTGCGGACATCGACGAAACGCGTCATGACGTTCCCTTCCAGACGAGTTCGGGCTCGGAGCCGACCGGAGCGGACCACTCGCGGTTGCTTCGAGCCTAGGTTTCGACGATCTGCACTTTCCATTCCAGACATGCACGATTTGTGCACAGGTTATGCACAATGTGAGTAACTCGGTTGTACATTATGTGCATGGCTGCGCTGGACGATCTGGACCGGAGGCTGTTGGCTGCGCTCCGAGCCGACGGCCGTGCGTCGGTCGCGAGCCTGGCCCGGTCGCTCGACGTCGCCCGGGCGACCGTGAACAGCCGTCTGGAGCGGCTCATCTCCTCCGGCACGGTGGTCGGGTTCTCGGTCCGGGTGCGTGACGAACTCGATCCCGGCACCATCCGCGCGATCGCGTTCATCGAGGTCGAGGGTCGCACCACCGATCACGTCATCCGCCAGCTCCGCGGCTTCCCGGAGATCAGCGCGCTCCACACCACCAACGGCGGGTGGGACCTCGTCGCGGAACTCCGCACCGAGACGCTGACCGACTTCGACCGCGTGCTCGGCGGGATCCGACGCATCGAGGGCGTCGTCAACAGCGAGACGAGCCTCCTGCTGAGTTCCGTCCTCCGCTGACGACCCGCCAGGGTCGACCCTAGAGGCGCGGGTCGATGGGCTCGGACTCCATGGCGAGCACGCCGAAGACGGCCTGGTGCACCCGCCAGGTCGGTTCACCGGCGACGAACCGCTCGACCGCCTCGACACCGAGCGCGTACTCACGCAGCGCCATCGACCGCTTGTGGCCGATGTCCCGATCGCGCAGGCGCTCGAGGTTGTGGGGCTCCGTGTAGTCGGGACCGTAGATGATGCGCAGGTACTCACGGCCCCGCACCTTGATACCGGGCTGCGCGAGCGCCTTCTCACCACGGACGAGGCCGGCCACGGGCTTCACCACCATGCCCTCACCACCCGCACCGGTCAGCTCCTCCCACCACGCGGTCGCGGCGTCCTCGGACGCCGACGAGGTGAGGTCGACCTCGATCGAGCGGGTCCGGCGGATGAGCTCCGGGTCGGCGTCCGCGAGGCGGTCCGCCACCGAGAGGTGCCAGGCGTGGTCGCGGCCCAGGTGGCTCGTACCGGTCGAGGCGAGGAGCTGGAACGGCGCGAGCTGCACGCCCTCCAGACCGTTCGAGGGCGCGGTGTACGGACGGTAGGCCGCGACGTAGGCGTCAGCGGCCTCGGCCCGACGGCGCGTCCGCTCGAGCAGGTCCGAGACGTCGACACCGGTCGACGACGCCTGCTCCAGCACGCGGACGGCCGCCGGGAGCGCTGCGGTCGCGGCAGCTCCCACCGAGGCGTACTGGTCGCGGATCAAACTCTCCGCCTTCACCGACCACGGCAGCAGCTCGCTGTCGACGAGCATCCAGGAGGCGTCGAGCTCCTTCCAGAGACCGGCTCGCTCCACGGCGGCGTCGAGCCGGGTGAGGAGCGTCTGCGTCGTCGCATCGTCGAAGAACGGCCGACCGGTGCGGGTGTGGACGGTTCCGCGCCACCCCGCGGGAGCGCCGAAGGGTGCAGGATCACGGGTGAGCAGTACGACGGCACGCGAGCCCATGTGCTTCTCCTCGCAGACCACCCGGTCGAGCCCCTCCCGGCGATACGCCTCGAACGCCTCAGCGGGGTGCTCCAGGAGGTCCTTCCGCTGCGAGGTGCTCGGCGGGCTCATCGTCGGCGGCAGGTAGACCAGGCGCCGAGGGTCGATCGCGAACCTGCTCATGACCTCGAGTGCGCCGGCCGCGGCGTCCTCGCGGATGCCGACCCGGCCCGAGACGCGCGTCTCGACGACCTGCTTGCCGAGGACGTCGTCGATGCGCAGCAGCCCGGGATCCCGCTGCTCGCCGGCGGGACCGGTCGGGCGGCCGAGCGGCACGACGGGTTCGTACCAGACCTGCTCGGCCGGGACGTCGACGACCTCGCGCTCCGGCCACCGCAGGGCACTCAACTTGCCGCCGAAGACGCAGCCGGTGTCGAGACACATCGTGTTGTTGACCCACTCGGCGTCGAGGGTCGGCACGTGGCCGTAGAGGACGGTCGCCTTACCCCGGTAGTCCTCCGCCCACGGCAACCGCACGGGCAGGCCGTACTCGTCGGTCTCCCCCGTGGTGTCGCCGTACAGCGCGAACGACCGGACCCGCCCGGAGGCGCGTCCGTGATACTGCTCGATCAGGCCGGCGTGCGCGACGACGAGCTTCCCGTCGTCGAGGACGAGGTGCGCGACGAGCTCGCGGCAGAACCGCTCGACCTCGGCCCGGAACTCCTCCGGCTCCTCGGCCAGTTGGGCGAGCGACTCGGCGAGCCCATGGCTGGTCTGCACCCGTTTGCCCTGCAGCGCGCGGACGAGCTTCGACTCGTGGTTGCCGGGCACCGCCAAGGCATGCCCCGCGCCGACCATCCCCATCGCCAGCCGCAGCACGCCAGGGGTGTCCGGCCCGCGGTCGACGAGGTCGCCGAGGAAGATCGCGCGGCGGCCCTCGGGGTGGGCGGCGTCGATCGGTCGGCCCGCCAGGTCGCGCTCGATCACGTACCCGAGCTTCGTGAGCAGCGTCTCGAGCTCACTCCTGCACCCGTGCACGTCGCCGATCGCGTCGAAGGGACCGCGCTCCTGACGGCGGTCGTTGAGCAGCGGCTCACGCACGAACGACGCCTGCGCGATCGCCTCGACGCCGGAGAGCACGTGGACCTTCCGGAAGCCCTCTTTGCTGAGGTGCCGCATCGACCGACGCAGTTGGTCCTGCTGCCGGGTGATGACGGCCGCGCCGAACGAGCGGTCCTCGCGGGCCTCGTTGCGCTCGATGCAGACGCGCTCCGGGACGTCGAGCACCACGGCGACAGGGAGGACGTCGTGGTTGCGTGCCAGATCGATGAGCGACTTGCGCGAGGCCGGCTGGACGTTGGTCGCGTCGATGACCGTCAGGAGCCCGGCGTCGAGGCGGCGTGCGGCGACATCGCGAAGTGCGGCGAAGGCGTCCGCGCTGGCGGCCTGGTTGTTCTCGTCGTTGGAGACGAGCCCGCGGAAGAAGTCGCTCGACAGGGTCTCGAACCGGCCGAAGTGCGTGGCGGCGAAGGTCGACTTGCCGGACCCGCTCACGCCGATGAGGACCACGAGCGACAGTTCGGGGATCGGCAGGGCGGCGGGGGTGTGCTCGAGGTCACTCATGCGATGGCCTTCCGGAAGATGGCGAGCTGCGTCGGCGAGCCGAGCTGCGGGTCGACGTCGCCGACCGTGCGGTGCTCGACGCCGTAGCCGTACCGCTCGGCCGCAGTGGTGCACCAGGTCGCGAACTCCTGACGGTCCCACTCGAAGCGGTGGTCCGGGTGCCGGAACGAGCCCGCCGGCAACGACGGATACAGCGCGTTGTATTCGCGGTTCGGCGTCGTGATGATCACGGCTTCGGGAGCAACAGCACCGAAGATCGAAGCCTCGAGTGCATCGAGGCGCTCGGCGTCGATGTGCTCCACGACCTCCATCAGCACGATCGCATCGAGTCCGCGCAGCCGGGTGTCGGCGTAGGTCGCCGAGGACTGCAGCAGCTGGACACGCTCACGGGTGCGGTCGCTCGCGTCGCGGAGCCCGAGCCGCTGCGACGCGGATGCGAGCGCGCGTCCGGAGACGTCGGTGCCGATCACCGTGGTGACGAGGGGATCCGCCAGCAGTCGCGTGAGGAGCGCACCCTCGCCGCACCCGACGTCGGCGACCGACCGAGCCCGCACGACGGTGAGCGCCTGCAGGACCGCCTCGGCGCGCAGGCCGGCGAGCGCCGGGGCGCGCTTCGTCCGCGACGCGGTGGCCGCGTCGTCCCCGTCGGCACCGTCGGTCCGCGCCTCCGGGTCCAGCTGCGACTGCGCATCGGTGACCATCCGCGACTGGTGCGCGAGATACCGCTTGGTGATCAGGTCCCGGTCGGGGTGATCGGCCAGCCACCCCTCGCCGGCGCGGAGGAGCTTGCCGACCTCGTCGTCGGAGACCCAGTAGTGCTTGGCGTCGTCGAGCACGGGCAGCAAGACGTAGAGCTGGCGGAGCGCGTCCGCGAGGCGGAGATCACCGGTCAGCTCGAGGTCGACGTATCGCGAGTCGCCCCACGCGGGGACCGTCGGGTCGAGCGGGATCACCCGTTCGACGACCTCCCAACCGAGCGGGGTGAAAAGTCGCGTCGCCAACCGGTCGAGGCCTCGCGACGGCACCGCTGCGACCGTGATGGTCAGGGGGAGCGCCGCAGCGGCGAGCTCGGGGTGCGACTCGCTGCGTCCGGTCATCGCACTGCGGAACACCTGTCCGAGCGCGACGGCGACCATGGACGACGACGCGTACGGCCGGTCGTTGACGTACTGCGAGAGCGACGCACCGTCACCACCGCCGAAGCGTTTCTGTCGGACGAGCGCGATCGCGTCGACCTCCAGCAGGAGCGCGACGGTGCACCGCTCGTCGGTCGCCTCCGGGTAGAAGACGTGGGCGCGACCGACGCTGAGGTCGAAGCTCTGCGCGCGTGCCGGATGCTTGCGGACGAGGTGTCCCAGGTCGGCGGCCGAGGGCGCAGTCGAGGTGATGGTGACGAGCACTGGTCCATCCGTCCGTTCGGCGGCGAGGTTCCTGAAAGCCTAGCGGCGGTCGTCGTGCGTGCGTGAGTCGCCCGGATCTGCATGGAATTCAGCGATCTCCGTGCAGATCCGGGCGACTCGGGGCCGGCTGATCAACCCCCGAACAGCTTGCCGAAGAACCCCTTGCGCGGCTTCCAGCCTGCGGCGGTCAGGGCGTCGATCACGGGCTGCTTGACCTCGTCGGTCGTGAACTCGTAGCCCATGAACTGTCCGGTCGTCGTGCCATCGCGGTCGGTGGACTGCGAGATGGGCGCGACGCTCCGCCCGAAGGAGAAGGACTTCTGCGGCCCGGACTGCCAGGTGCGCTTCGTCGAGAGTCCGTCGACGCCGAGCGTCGTCTTCGAGGAGGACGACTGCTCGTGGAACTCCCACTCGCCGTCCTCGGGGTGCAGCTCGACCCGCAGCTCGTACTCGGCACTGAACATCCCGGCGCCGATGAAGCCGAGCCAGCGCTGGTCGGCGTAGCGCCAGTGCGCGACGATCCCGTCGGGTGTCGGGTCGTAGATGAAGGGGAGTTCTTCGCTGTTGAGCGCGAGGATCCGGGCCTGGGCGTCGCGGAGGTCGAAGGTCATGGGGCGAGTCTAGGCAGGCGGACCGCTCGGCGACATGGGGACAGCTCCCCGTCACCCGGCTCCCCTACGCTGGCCGGGTGAGCGAATCCATCCTGACCCAGAACGTCCTGACCGTCATGAGCTACAACATCCGCACCGCTGTCGCCCAGCCCGGTCACGAGTGGGTGGACCGTGCACCGCTCGTCTCGCAGGTCATCGCCCGCAACGCTCCGGACCTCCTCGGGCTGCAGGAGGTCCGCGAGCATCAGCTGCACGACCTGCTCCCGGGCCTCGCCGAGTACGACTGGTTCGGGCAGGGCCGTGACGGCGGTTCGGCCGGCGAGTACGGACCGGTGTGCTTCCGCCGCTCGCGGTTCGAGCAGCTCGACGCCGGCGAGTTCTGGCTGTCGGACACCCCCGATGAGCCTGGCTCGAACACCTGGCCGTCACTGCACGCGCGGTTCGTCACCTGGGTCAGGCTCCGCGAGCGCCGCACCGGCGATGAGCTCGTCTTCGCCAACACCCACCTCGACCACGAAGGTACGCCGCACGGCGACGACGTCCGGACGCGCAGTGCGAAACTGATCGCCGACCAGTTCTCCGGCGTGGACGTGCCCGTCCTCCTCACCGGCGACTTCAACACCGAGCGTGGATCGGCGGCGCACGACGCCCTGGCGGACGCCGGGTTCGTCGACCTCTCGCCGGTCGAGAGCGACGGCATCGGCACGTTCCAGGGCTACGGTCCCCAACGTCCCGGGAACGCACGCATCGACTGGGTGCTCGGCCGTTCAGGCAGCGTCGCGCCGCACACCCGACTGGAACCGATCGAAGCCCTCGTCGACGAGCAGGAACCCACCTCGGAGGCGAGCGACCACTTCCCCATCCTCATCCGGGCGCAGCTCACCCACTGACGGCGGCGCGTCTCGGGCACGCGCGCGAAGAGCGGTGGATCAGCCGTCGGAGGCCGTCGGCGCGAGCCGGAGGAGGACCAGCCCGACGATCGACGGGAGGAGGGGCAGCGCGGCACCGAACACCGGGTCCACACCGGTGAGGAGCGAGCCGCAGAGGGCGCCCGTCACGAGCAGCACGATCGCGCCGATGCGGATGAGGTGGTGGTCGTGGACGCCGTCGGCGAGGCTCTGCATGAGACTCGTGAGGGTGCCGGTCACGAAGGTGGTCGTCACGCCCGACCGCTCGATGCGTCGCGCGACGGCCGTCTGCCCCGCCATCGCGAGCGTGGAGAGCGCGATGAGGGCGCAGATCCCGGGCGTCGTGCGCAGGTCGGAGGACACGATCCATCCGATGAGGACGCACGCCTGCGCGACCACCGCACCGCCGAGGACGAGGACGAGCCGGTGCTGTGGCGCCTCCGGAGGCCGTCCAGAGGTGGCGACGAGCCTCGTGAAGCGGAAGGCCAGGAACGTCCCGACGGAGAACAGCAGCACGGCGACCGTCGCCCCGAGCAGGACCTCGGCGAAGTCCGGTCGGCTCGTGAGTCCGGCCAGCACGAAGTTGCCGGTCATGTTCGCGGTGAAGACGCCGCCGAGCTGGAGGAACGCGAAGGCGTCGGTCGCTCCGGCCGCGAACGAGAGCACGAGCGCCATCGCCGCGATCATGCCGGCCCGCGTCCGACGCCGGGTGGTCGTCAGTGTCGGGTCGGTACCGCCGGTCTCAGTCACGTGCACATCGTCCCACGCCCGCTCGCCCATCTTCGGGCGAACGGCGCGTCAGGCGAGGAGGTCCGCGAGGAAGGTCAGCTGCGCCTGCTGCTGCACCGGCCCGCCACCCTCGTGCCCGTTGTACGGGTAGACGGCGATGTCCTTCTGCGTGCCCGCGTAGTGGTTGAACGCCGCGTACACCGTCGAGGGCGGACACACCGCATCGCAGAGCGCGACGGAGAACAGTGCGGGGGCGGTCGCGCGGGCGGCGAAGTTCGTCGCGTCGAAGTACGAGAGCGTCCGGAACACCTCCTCCTCGTGACCACGTCGGCTGATGAGGTACGTCTTCAGCTCGGCGAAGGGGCTCGCGTCGGTGATCTGCAGGGCACGACGGAAGTGCGACAGGAACGGGACGTCGACGAGCGCCGCCGCGAGTCCCTCGCAGAGCCCGGCCGCGGCGAGCGCGATGCCGCCGCCCTGGCTCCCACCGGCGACGACGACCCGGGCGGGGTCGACCTCCGGGAAGCTGCGCACCGCGTCGACGGCGAGCGCCGCGTCCGTGAAGACCCGACGGTAGTAGTAGGTCTCTGGGCTGTCGAGCCCGGCGCTCATCTTGCCGGCGACCTGCGGACCGCTTCCGAACGGGTCGGCCGTCGCGCCCGGCAGGTTCGCGCTCCCCTGGCCGCGGGTGTCCATGACGAACACGGCGTAGCCCGCGGACGGGTGCATCGTCCACTGGTGGGCGAGCCCGCGACCGCCGCTGTACCCGATGTAGTGCACGATGCACGGGAGCGGCTCGGTCGCGCCCGCCGGCCGGATGAACCAGCCTTTGATCGGGTCGCCGCCGAATCCGGAGAACGTGACGTCCTCGACGACGAGACCGGTCAGCTCAGGGTCGGATCGTTCGCGCACCGTCGGCTGGGCGAGGGCGTGGGCTTCGGCGAGGGTGTCCGCCCAGAACGCGTCGAAATCCGGCGCCTCCTCGCGGTCGGGCCGGTACTGCTGGAGCTGGGCGAGGGGGAGGTCGAATTGCGCCACTGGTCACCTTCGGTTCGTGAGATCGGATGCGGGAGGACGAATCAGGAGGACGGGATCGCGGAGATGAGCCCGAGACCGACGCTGATGCGGTCGGCCACTTCAATGAGGTCCTCGGTGAGGACGTCGAGGTCGCGTTCGCGCATCAGGCTCAGCCGACCCGAGATCGAGATCGCCGCCACGACTCTGGCGTTCGCGTCGCGGATCGGCGCCGCGATCCCGAGACGACCCAACGCGAGCTCCTGGTCCTCCATGCAGACGCCGCGTTCCCGCGCCGCCGCGAGCTCCGCGGCGAGGGCCGCGTGCTCCGTGATGGTGTTGGCCGTGTAGCGCGGGAGCGGCTCGTCACCGAGCAGCGCATGGAGACCGTCCGCGTCGAGGTCGAGGAGCAGACACTTGCCGAGCGCGGACGCGTGCAGTGGCTGGCGCAGCCCGATCATCGAGTGCGACTTCGGAGCGAGGGCTCCCTCGAAGTGGCAGAGGTAGATGAGGCTCGAGCCGTCGAGGACGCCCACGTTGACGCTGAGCCCGATCCGTTGCGCGAGCTCCTGAGCGGGAGCACGCGACTCCCGGTGCACCGGGTTCTGGTTGAGCCCTTCGCTCGCCAGCGCCAGGATGGTCGCCCCGATGGCGTAGGACGGACTGTCGGCCGCCTTCGTCACATAGCCGAGCTCCTCGAGCGTGCCGAGGAGGCGTGCGGTCGTCGAGGTGCCGAGACCGGTGGCACGGGCGATGTCGGAGGCCCGCAACGGTCCGGTGGTCGATGCGCCGAGCACGGCGAGCACGGATGCCGCACGGCCGATGCCCTGCTGGATCTCACCTGCCACGGGTCCTCCACGGTGTCGGTGTCGGTTCGGATGTCCGGCCTCGGAGGCCGTGTTCAGCGTAGCGGTCGGGCTCGGCGCGGCCGGGTGGTGCGCCCGCTCGGCTGCTGGAAGACCTTCACACTCGCGACACTCACGTAGGGCGAGCCGTTCGTGGCCGTGACGACGACACGGAGGGCGTCGACCCGCACGGGTTCGACGTCGTGGATCCGGTGGCGGTGGCGGTTCCCCTCGACCTCGGCCAACACCGTCCACGTCCCTTCAGCCGCACCCGCGCGTCTCCCCTCGAGTCGGTAGTCGGCGACGAGCTCGGGGACCGCCTCGAAGTCGGTGCGGTGGTGGTGCAGGTTGATGAGGTCCACGTCGACGTCGTCGTTGAACACGATCCGCACGGACGCGACATCGACGGGCTCGTCCCAGTGCAGTGTGAGGACCTCGGGCTCGGCGACCAGATCGCGGTTGTCAGCGAGTCGCTCCGAGGACCACAGGTGCGGTCCCCCGTACGGTCGCTGGTAGCCGTCGACGATCCGCTCCGGGCGGTACGCCGTGGTGTCTCCACCGACGGTCAGCGCGACGCTCCGGCCGCGCAGCTTTCGCGCGTTCCAGTCCAGGATCGCCTGGTCCTGCTCCTCGGGGATGTGGTCGTCGAACACCTCGTCCGAAGCATGCTTGGCGGTCAGCACGAGGAGCCCGTAGGGGTGACCTTCCGTGAGGAGCAGGCTGACGTCCGGGTTGGCACGGACGACGAGCACCGCGTTCTGCTCGATCTCCGGCGTCCATCCGAAGCGGACGGTGGCCGACACGCCGACCCCGGCGGCGATCTCCGCGGCTCCGTCGAGGAGGTGCTCGACCGGGACGGCGTTCTGGCGTTTGCCCGTGCTCCACAGTTCGACGCGGAGGGTCGTGTCGCGTGCAGCGTCGACGAGCAGGGTGATCTGGTCGAGTGACGGAGCGACGGGTACGAGGATCGCGACGTCGCGGTCGAGGGTGAACCGCTCGCCGGAGCCGAGGTGCTCCAGCGTGGAGATCGCGTCGAGCGCGCTCGACGCGGAGACCGTCGCCCGCCCGGCCAGATCGTCGGGGTCGTCCGTGGTGATGCCGATGACCGGGGCGTCCTCGCGGAGGAGCGTGCGCTGCAGGAGCGGGAGCGCCTGCCCGGCGAGCTCCCGCGGCGTCAGCCTGTCGCGGGCGATGAGCGCCGCAGCCGTCCCCACCGCCTGACCCTGCGTGGCGCAGGTCGCCATGACGCGGGTGGACCCGAACGCGACATGGGAGGCGGAGATGTTGCGTCCGGCGAACAGCAGGTTGTCGACGTCCCGCGAGTACAGGCTGCGGAAGGGGATGCCGTAGGTGCCGTTGCTGAACCGCTGCTGCGCACCGGCGGTCTCGGCGTAGACGCCCTCCACGGGGTGCAGGTCGATCGACCAACCTCCGAAGGCCACGGTGTCCTCGAAGTCGACCTGGTCGAGCAGGTCGTTCTGCGTGAGGGTGTGGTCGCCGAGGAGCCGGCGGTACTCGCGCTTCCCCGGGATGGATCCGACCCACTCGAGCGTGAGGGTGTCGGCGTCGAACTCGCCGGAGTTCTTGATGTAGTCCCAGATCCCGAAGACGACGCTCCACAGCTCGTCTCGGATCTGCTCGTTCTCGGCGACGGTGTCGAGCTCGCCGCCCCACTCGATCCACCAGTAGTTGCAGCCGTTGTCGCCGGTCCGGATGATCCGGTTGGTGAGGATCGGGGTGTCGCGGATGTCGCGCGCGATGTCGGGGGCGACGAACCGCTCGGGGCGTCCGGCGTCCTTGGTGTAGAAGAAGATCGAACTGCCGAGGAGCTCGTCGTCCGCCACCTCGGGCGCCCACGGCTCGCCGAGCTCGGCGCGACCCTCGCGCCCGATGCGGGAGGTGGCACCGGCGAGATGCCCCACCAGCCCGTCTCCCGTGCAGTCGATGAAGACGGGGGCGACGAACTCGGTCTCGATCTCGCTGCCCATCGTCCATCCGGTGACGGACGCGATCCGCGGCGACGGCGACTCCTCACCGTCCGCCGGCTTCTCCATCGCGACGATGCGGACGTCGGTGTTGAGGTGCAGCTGCAGGTTCGGCTCGGCGCGCACGAGGTCGAGGACGGTCTGGTCCCAGTAGAACGGGTTGCCCTCCGGATTGCGGTACTGGTTCTCGAGGAAGAGCTCCCCCATGATCCCGGTCTCCCGTGCGAACCGCTGGTGGCCGTGCGCGGTCGCTCCGACCACCCACACCCGAACCTCGCTCGACGAGTTCCCACCGAGCACCGGGCGATTGGTGACGAGCGAGACCCGCGAACCGAGGCGGGCAGCGGCGACGGCGGCTGACACGCCCGCGAGGCCACCGCCGATGACGACGACGTCTGCGGTCTGGGTGCGGTGCTGCATGGATGACACTCCTTCGTGATGCGCGATCCTGGAGGCCGTCGAACTGGTGGCGACCGCCAGGCGAGTGCCACGCTACCATTCAGCGGTATGACTTTCCCATTCAGTGGGTAAGATTCTTCGGCAGGTGAACCTCGAAGCACCCCGACAACGATGTGAGGACCGATGGACGAGAGCAGGACCCAGGCTGCAGCCCTGGCCGAAGCCGCCGCGCACAGCGCACAGACCCCCTACGACGATGCGGAGCGATCACGCCGTATGCGGAAGGTGATCTGGGCGGCCGGGGCAGGTCACTTCGTCGAATGGTTCGACTTCGGCCTCTACGGCACGCTCGCGACCGTCATCAGCCTCAACTTCTTCCAGCAGGGCAACACCCAGGCGGCGCTGCTGTCCGCGTTCGCCGTCTTCGGCGCCGGCTTTGTTATGCGTCCGCTCGGTGGCCTCTTCTGGGGCTCGCTCGGCGACCGCATCGGGCGCAAGACGGTCCTCGCGACGGTGATCCTCGTGACCTCCGGGGCGACGGTCGTGATGGGTCTGCTACCGACGTTCGACCTCATCGGCCTCTGGGCGCCGATCCTGCTCGTGATCGTGCGGCTCGTGCAGGGCTTCGCCGCCGGCGGCGAGAGCTCGGGTGCCACCACACTCCTCGCCGAGTACGCCCCGTCCAACCGGCGCGGCTTCGTGACGAGCTTCATCGACGTGTTCGGCTTCGCGGCCTTCGTGGTCGGTGCGGGCCTCGTGCTCCTCTTCACCTCGACGCTCGGCACGGACGCCCTCAACGAGTGGGGTTGGCGCGCGCTCTTCTTCCTCGCCCTGCCGCTCGGCCTCGCGGGCCTCTACCTGCGGAACAAGCTCGAGGACACCCCCGAGTTCCAGGCGATCCAAGCGAAGGGGGCCGTCTCGAAGTCACCGTTGCGGACCTCGCTGCGGACGTCCTGGAAGGCGCTGCTCTTCTGCGTCGGCTTCGTCGTCATCAAGGCCGTCGGCCACTGGATCCTGCAGACCTTCATGCCGTCGTACCTCCAGACCGATCTCGGCTACTCGCAACCGCTCAGCTACGCGGTCACCGTGCTCGGGCTGCTCGCGATCGCCATCCTCGTGCCGTTCATGGGCCTGCTGAGCGACCGCATCGGGCGGAAGCCGGTGATGATCGCCGGTTGCGCCGGGTTCCTGGTGTTGACGTACCCGACGCTCATGCTCATGAGTGCGGGCAACTTCGCGGCGGCGGCGGTCGCCATGGTGATCCTCGGTGTCTTCATGGCCGCCTACGACGGTGCGTCGAGTGCTGCGATGGCCGAGCTGTTCCCGACCAGCATCCGTTACGGCTCGATGGCGATCGCGTACAACCTGTCGGTCGCCGTGTTCGGCGGGATCACGCCGTACTTCGCGACATTCCTGATCGCCTCGACCGGCAACCGGTTCGCCCCCGCGTTCTACGTGATGGCGGCCGCGCTCATCACGCTGATCGTCGTGCTGCGGGCCCGCGAGACGGCCAAGCTGCCGCTCCCGCGCTGAGCGACCCGAACGAATGCCGGCGTCGACCAGATGGGTCGACGCCGGCGTTGTCGTGCGGGTCCGTCTCAGCGGGAGAAGTCGCGCAGGTCGAGGTCGGGGTCCTCGAGCACGTCCGAGGTCTCGAGGGAGTCGCGTGGCTCGTACGCCGTCGTGGACGGGCGGAGGTCGTCGAGATAGCCCTGCAGACGCGATTCGGCCTCGCTGAAGTCCGGCACGTCGCGGTCCCAGTCGTGCGGCACTGAGAGCACATCGTTGCCGAGACCGATCACGAGTTGGGCGGATGCGTCCTCGGCGTCGGACTCCACGACGATCGGAATCGTGACCGCTTCGGCCCGACCTCGCTTGGCGAGCTCGGCGGTCAGCTCCACCAGGAGGCCCGCGACCTCATCGGTCGTCACAACGTTCTCACCCGCGTATGTAATGCATCGCATGCATCAACCCTGCCGGATCAGGCCTGGAACCTCAGGCCCCTTGACACCCGGTGGGGCCGGATGACTAGGCGGCTCCGAGGCCGGACTCGGTCGACGACGACCGGCGGCGGCTGGTCCGCCACGCTCGCCACGCTCCCGTCGACCAGAGCGCCCAGACGACGAGGAGCGGTTGGAACACCAGTCGGACACCGCGCGCGACATCGCTGTCGAGCCCGAAGGCGTCGGTACCGCGGACGAACTGCTCGATGTTGCCGGGGAACACCGCGACGAAGAACGCTGCGACGATCCAGCCGACGGCGATGCGGTACCGGGCGAGCAGGACGAGCGAGAGGCCGAGGAGTATCTCGACGACTCCCGACGCCACGACGACCACGTCGACCGGCAGTGGCAGCCACTGCGGCACCTGGGCGACGAACGACTGCCGCGCGAAGGTGAGGTGGCCGACGCCGGCGAAGGTGAGGACAGCTCCGAGGAGCCAACGGGCGAGTGTGCGGACGAACTCCATGTCAGCTCGCGGCCGTCACGGCGTACTTGAAGCCGCGGTGCGAGCCGACGAAGCCGAGGCGCTCGTAGAAGCGGTGGGCGTCCACCCTGGCCTCGTCGGAGGTCAACTGCACGATCGAGGAGCCGGTCGCCGGGGCGGCGACGTCCGTCACCCAGCGCATCATCGCCGTTCCGACGCCGCCGGATCGCAGCGCGGAGGAGACCCGCACGGCTTCGACGAGCAGTCGGGTTGAGCCGCGGCGAGCCATCCCGGGGATGCGCGTCAGCTGCATCGTCGCGATGACGGCCCCCGCCGCGTCGACGACCAGCAGGATCTCGTTCGCCGGGTCGTCGATGAGGTCCGCGAGCGCACGCTCGTAGGCGGGGAGATCGCTCTCGTTCGCCAGGTCACCGCGGGACGCACTGATCGGGTCGTCGGCGAGGAGCACCATCAGCGCGTCGAGGTCGGCCAGGTCGGCTCGGCGCAGCAGCAGTTCCTGCCCCGGTGTGGAGAGGGCGGCGGGGAGCGTGAGGGCAGCGATCATCCATCCACCCTCTCACCTCGCGCCTGCAGCTCCTCCCACTGCCCGCGCGACCGACCGGAGCGCGTGCGCCCTCGTCGCCGCATACGACTCCGCCAGCACGGCATCGAGCCCCGGGTACTCGGTGTGCCCGGCGGGGAGGACGCTCAGCTCGACGTCCTCGAGAGCGTTGGCGACGGCGAACTGCCCGGGTGGTGGCACGTGTCCGTCCCAGAGCGCGGCCTCCACCCGCACCGGCACGTGGACGAACCCCGCGGCCGTCGACGCGTCGAAGAACCGCAGGACCTCACGCGCCTCCGGGTGCTCGGCGACGTGGTGTCGAACCCGCTCTCCGCTCCCCTCGCACGGCAGGCGCAGACGCAGGTCGTACTGACCGAAGCTCGGCACCACGAGCGTCGCTCCGACGAAGCGGTCGTCCCATGGCAGGGCGAGCGCACCGATCCCGCCGCCGAAGCTCTCACCGACGAAGTAGAGCGGGAGCCGTCCGACGACGTCGAGCAGCGCAGACGCCGCGTGCCAGAGGTCGACGGCACACCGGCCGAGCGCATACCGCTCGACGCTGTCGATGCCGAACAGGACATGCCCGTCCTCCGGTGTCGGCGCTCCGAGTCCCGCGTTGAAGACGCCCTGGCCGCGGGCGATCGGGAAGATGACGGCAGCGTCGTCCGGGACACGAGACCAGTCCGGCTCCTCCCGCCCGCCGTACCCGTGTCCATGCACCATCCCGAAGCGTGCAGGCCCGCCCGCCGGCATCGCGAGCCATCCGCGCAGACGGAGGCCGTCGGCGACCGTGTGCTCGACGACGAAGACCTCGTGCGCGCCCTGCCGGCCGATCGGGGTCAGGACCGGATCCGGAGACACCTCATGTGCCGCCGCGTACCACCCGCGCCACAGCTCCTCGAATCCGGCCGGCGGCACGACCGGTTCGACGGCCAGGAGCGCCTCGAGGTCGTAGCCGTAGGTGCCGTCGCGAACCTCATCGCCGAACCAGTCCCGATGTCGTACCTCACGCATGCGTCGTCCGCCTCCGTCTCGTCGTCGTGGATCGCCGGTGCCTCAGCCCGGCACGCGCTCGTGCCAGACTGGCAACCGGGTCGAAGGAGGACGCTGTGCTCGGTGCAGAACGCAGATCGCAGATCATGTCGGAGGTGCGCCGCAACGGTGCGGCGAGCGTCGTCGACCTCGCGACCGCGCTCGGCGTCAGCGAGATGACCGTGCGGCGCGACATCGAGCAACTCGCCACGGAGGGCCTCGTCGACCGCGTCCGTGGTGGCGCCACCACGCCCCGGCTGCCCGACCGTGTCGAGCTCGGCTTCCCCAACCAGGCACGCCGACTGCTGGCCGAGAAGCGCGCCATCGCCCGTCGCGCGGCCGTCCTCGTCGAGCCCGGCATGTCGGTCGGCCTGTCCGGCGGCACCACCACCTGGACCCTCGCGCAGGAGCTGCGCGCCATCCCGGAGCTCACCATCGTCACGAACTCCCTCCCGGTGGCAGACGTGTTCGCGCGGCCCGACCGCGCCGACGAGCCGTACACCCAGACGGTCGTGTTGACCGGCGGCGTCCGTACCCCCTCGGACGCCCTCGTCGGTCCGGTCGCCGTGCGCGCGATCGAGTCCCTGCACTGCGACGTCGTCTTCCTCGGCGTCCGCGGGATCGACCTGCAGGCGGGACTGACGACCTCGAACCTCCTCGAGGCCGAGACCAACCGGGCGTTCGTCGGCGCCGGGCGTCGCTCCGTGGTCCTCGCCGACCACTCGAAGTGGGGTGCCGTCGGACTGACGACGATCGTCGACCTCCGCGAGGTGGACCACCTCGTCATGGACGACGACGTGACCGAGGACGTCGAGACCACGCTCCGCGCGCAGTTCGGCGAGGTCTGGCTCGCGCCGGTCGCTTCCGCTTCGGTCGACGACGACCGCATGGACGACTGACCGCACCGCTTCCAGCACCCCGGCACAGCGGAGCGCCGGCCTGTCCTCCCGCTCATGGACCTCAGCGTGCCGTGCTGTTCCGCGCGACGATCCGCGCGTCGACGACCACGTGCCGGACCGGCGTGTCGGCACCGGGCGGGGCGGCGATCTGACGTTCGAGCTCGGTGAAGGCCGCGCGCACGATCGCCTCGTAGTCGGGAGCGACCGTGGTGAGCGACGGGGTCGAGAACTGGGCGGCGTGGACGTCGTCGATACCGATCACCGCGACCTCCTCGGGAACCCGCCGGCCGGCTTCGTGGAGGGCCGCGAGCACGCCGAAGGCGATCGAGTCGTTGGAGCAGACCACACCGTCGAGCTCGACGCCCTCGGCGGTCATCCGACGCATCACGCGGCGTCCCTCCTCGGGGGTGAACGCGTCGACGTGCCCGATGAGCGACGGCTCCTGCGCGAGCCCGAGCCGCGCGACCACGTCCCGATACCCGGCGTACCGCTGATCCGCTGCGTCGGACGGACGTTCGTCCCTGGGCCCGATGAACGCGATGCGGGAGCAGCCGACCTCGGCGAGGTGGGTCGTCGCGGCGTCGGCGGCCGCCCGGTTGTCGATCGAGATGTGCGTGAACGGGCTCACCTGGATGTGCTCGCCGAGGAGCACCAGCGGCCCCGGGGAGGTCCGCCGCGTCAGGTCGCCGACCGTCAGCGAGCGGGGGATGTGGATGAGTCCGTCCGTGAGCGGCAGGCCCACCCCGTTGGCGATGTCGACCTCGCGATCGTGGTCGCCCTCGGTGTGCTGGATGAGGATCGACAGTCCACGCTCGTCGGCGCCGCGGACGAGGAGCGTCGTGAGCTCCGCGAAGTACGGTTCGTCCAGGTTCGGGACGGCGAGCGCCACCATGCCCGTGCGCGAACGGCGCGGTACCGGTGCCGATCGCTGAGAGCCGAAAGCGGCGTCCGACATGGTGCTGCTCCTCACTGCTGACCGGGTGGATCCCGGCCGCTCGGGACCGTTGCGGTCCCGACTGAGCACAACGCTATCTCGGGACATCGTCGTTCCTCGTGGATTCGGTGGCGGGTGCCGCGATCGCCTCGATCTCGAAGACCCGCGCGACGTCGGTCGCCGAGGCGGAGGGGTCGGTGATGAGCAGGCGCACCGCGTCGACGACCAGTCCGTCCACGGTCGCGGTGACGGTACCGGCGGTGTTGTCGTCGAACCGTCCGACCTCGACCCAGGCACCGCCCGTCCGGACCTCGACGGTGAAGTCACGGAGCACCGAATCGGTCGAGACTCCCCCGGCGTAGCCGCTCTTGACCCTGACCTCGGCGAGCGCCGTCGGGGCCTGCCAGGCGGCCGTGATCGTGGGTGCCGTGTCGCCGACCGCCGAGATCCAGCGACTCGCGTCCGTGCACTCGCCGTCGACGGCGAGTGCCCCGCCGGTGTCGGCTCGCAGCGACGACGACACGCTGACGGTCGCACCGAGTGCCACGTTCGTGCCGGATGCCTCGCCACGAAGGCCCGACACGATGTCCTGGAGCGAGGTCCCGCCGGTCTCGGCCGACGCCGCTCGCGGGATCGCCGCGTACCGGACGGTGCCGCGAGTGGTCTCGCTGAGTGGCGCACTCAGGTAGAGCACATCCGTGCCGTCGACGGTCTCCGCCCGCAGCCGTTGCTGGCCGAGTCGATCGGTGCCGACCGTGCGGGCCGTCCACGGGGTGCCGACCGTCTCGCGCTCCAGCCGGACCACCTGGCTGCGGTTCTCGCCGCAGACCTGTACGGCGAGGACCGCGTAGACGCGGTCGACTCCGCCGGCGCTCGTCGCGTCGATCGCGGCGACGGTCGAGACACCGGAACCGAGCGCGGAGGCGTCGATGAGCGACTCGTCGTTCCAGGCACCGCCGTCCCACGAGGTGTATCGCACGTCGTACGCGGTCTGATCGGCTTCGACGAACCGGTAGACGATCCCCGCGAGCGCCGTGCCGTCAAGGGCGAGCTTCGCGGTCTGCAACGCCGGCGTGTAGCTGCCGATGGCCTCGCCGGCACCGAAGGGGCGCCAGACGACGGATCCCGGGGTGGTCGGGGTGATCGGTCCGGTGAGCGCGGTCCCTGTGACGTCGGCGAAGGAACCGTCGGACGGGTCGTACGTCGCGTACGACCCGAGGTGCCGCGCCGGGTCCGCCGGGAACGGGCCCCATTCCCACAGCACGTGGACGCGGCCGTCGGCGTCCACCTCGAGGTCGTCGGGATAGAAGGAGTAGCCGGTCGCCGCGGCGACCACCGCTTCGCGTTCCCAGACACCGGTGTCGAGATCGTACCGGTAGAGCCGACCCTCTCGTCGCCCCTGCGTGTCCGTCCCGACGCGCACGAGCACCCAGGCGTCGCCGTCCGGCCCGCGCGCCGTCACCGGATAGGTGATCGCCGCGTCGAGGTCGGGCATGGACGACGTCGCCTCCACGAGCGAGGTGACGTCGCCGGGCACTGAGGAGCGGAACACGTTCCACTGCTCGTTGTGCATCGACACGAAGGCGTGGATGACGCCGTCGCCGTCGACCACGATCGAGGGCTGGTTGTGGCCGTTGTCGTCGGTGAAGGTCACGCAGGCACCTCCGGCCGTCGAGCGCAGGCACCCTTCGGTCCACGTCCCGTCCGCGCCCCGCGAGGCCAGGTGCACCTCGTGCTTGGACGCGGTGGCCGCCGGCGCGTTGAAGGCGAAGTAGGAGACACCGTCGACGACGTCGAGCGGTCGCCACCAGCCGGCCTGGTTCGACGTGTCGACGGTGACGGGCACGGTCTCGACCGTGTCGGTCACCGCATTCCCGCCCGCGTCACCACGCACCGGTCCTCCGGGGGCGGCGACCGCCGGCGCCATCACCCCCAGCGCGAGGACCGTGAGCGCGGCCGCGGCGAGCGCGCGGACGGTGTTCGATGAGCTGCGTCGCATGGTTCCCCCGGTGCCGGTCACAAGCGTCCGATCGTCGATCCGCGGCTCAGCCGACGAGCTTCTGAGCGGCTTCGCCTGCGGACTTCATGGCTTCAGCGGGCTTCTCCTGCCCGACGAGGACCGCCTGCACCTTCTCCGCGATCTTCGTCTCGATCTGCGAGTACTGCACGAACTTCCAGAACGGGTTCGTCGAGCTCGTCTTGGTGATGCGGTCACTGAAGTTCGTGGCGAACGAGTCGTTCTTCACGGCGTCGGAGTTGAGCGCATCCTCGGTCGCCGGCGGCAGACCTCGGGCGGCGAAGTCCTCGAGCACGGTCTCCGGGTCGGACGTCACCCACTGGGCGAAGTCCGCTGCAGTGCCGGCGGCCGGACCGTCGACCACGGCGAGCGCCCCACCCCAGACGAGCGCACGCGGCGTGTCACCCTCCTTGAGGACCGGCCGGGAGACCGGCTGCAGCTTGCTCGCGAAGTCGGGGTCGGGTGATTCGCCGGTCACGGCGCTCCGTCCGACGATCGCGTCGTCGTAGATCGCAGTGCGCCCCTGCGCGAACAGTGAGCGTGCGTCGAAGCGGTCGACGTCGGCGGCGATGAGGCCCTGGTCGTACAGGCTCTTGTACCAGGTGACCGCCTCGATGCTCGCGTCGTCGCCGATCGTGACGGTGTCCCCGTCGACCAGCGGGCTGCCGAAGGTCTGCATCCAGATGAGGATGTCCTTCAGCTGCGCGGCCTTCGTCGACGCGGCGTAGGGGATCATGCCGTTGCCGAGACCCTTGAGCTGCTTGAGCGACCCCTCGAACTCGTCGATCGTCGTGGGGAACTCGCCGATGCCGGCCTGGTCGAGGATCGCCTGGTTGGTGACGAGGCCGATCGCGCCGATCGTCCACGGGAGGCCGTACTGCACGCCGTCGAATGTCGCGGCCGTGAGGCCTGCCTTCGTGTATCCGCGTCCCTCGGTCAGCCCGGAGACGTCCTGCAGCTTGCCGAGGCTCGCCAGCGAGCCGAGCCAAGCGACGTCGACGTGGGCGACACCGGAGAACTGCCCGCCGCGCACCTGCAGCATGAGCTGGTTGATGTACTCGTTGTAGGGGAAGGACACCTCACCGACGTCGATCTTGGCCTTGCCCTCGTACTTCTGCAGGAGGCTCTGGATGGCGGGTGCCGAAGCCTTCTCGGTGAGCGACCAGCTCGCGAAGTCGAAGTCGGTCGCGGTGCCGCCGGCGGTCGCCTTCGGGATGGATCCAGCCCCGGGTGCGGCACCGGTGGGTGCACATCCGGCGAGGGTGGCTGCGGCGACGCCGATGCCGAGGAACTGCAGGGCACGGCGGCGGGTGATGACGGTCTGCTGTGCGGCGGTGGCGAAGGACGGGGTGCGGTGGGACATGGCTCCTCCTCGAGCGTGATCCTGGTGGGACGTGTCTGGGTTGGTGGGACGGATTGTGGGGAGGCCGGCGGCGGGCCGGTCCGGTGTACTGCGCTCAGCCCTTCACGGCGCCGGCGGTCAGTCCGCCGACGAGGTGACGCTGCAGGGCCATGAACGCGATCGCCACGGGTAGGGAGACGACGAGGGACGCGGCCATGAGCTCGGGCCAGGCCGTGGCCGCCTCACCGACGAAGGTGTTCACGAGGCCGGGCGGGAGTGTCTGCTTGTCGGGTCCCGCGAGCGTGAGCGCGAAGATGAAGTCGTTCCACCCGCGAACGAAGGCGAACAGGCCCGCGGCGACCAGGCCGGGTGCGGACAACGGCAGAACGATGGAGTGGATGATCCGCAGGCGGGACGCCCCGTCGACGCGGGCCGCCTCGATGAGTTCGTCCGGGATCGTGTCGAAGAACCCCTTCAACATCCAGACGCACAGCGGCAGGGTGAACGTCGTGAACGACAGCACCAGCGCTGCGTATGTGTTGAGGAGTCCGTAGGCGCTGAACACCGAGTACAGGGTGATCAGCAGCAACGCCTGCGGGAACATCTGCGAGGCGAGCACGAAGTACATGAGTGATCGACGCCCGCGGTAGCGGAACTTCGAGAACGAGTAGCCCATGTAGGCCGAGACGATCACGGACAGCAGGGCGGTGATGACGGACACGATGATGCTGTTCCGCAGGTAACCGAACAGGTCCGGGTTCGATGCGAGGGCGGTGTAGGCCTCGAAGCTGATCTCCGTGGGGAAGAGCTTCGGTGGGTACGAGAAGACCTGGGCGCGTGGGGTCAGCGAGGTGGCCAGCAACCAGTACACCGGCAGCAGCCCGAAGCCGCCGCAGACGATCACCGCGACCCAAGCGCTGATCCGGACCGCCCGGCTCTCCGAGCGGAAGAGCGACGGACGGCGTCGCAGCGTGCCGAGCTCGCTCGCGACGAACGGCGGTTGCGGGTCTGGCGTGGTGTCCTGCGGTGCCGGCGGGGCGGTGGAGACGCTCATTTCTGCTCGCCTTTCTCCGAGAATCGGACGTAGACGACGACGAGCGCCATCAGGAGGATGAGCCAGAGCAGCCCGAGGGCGCCCGCGTGGCCGAGGTCGAAGCCGCGGAAGGCGGTCTCGTAGACGGCGGTGGCGAAGGTCTGGGTGCTCCCAGCCGGGCCGCCGCCTGTCAGGACGTAGATGATGTCGAAGTGCTGGAAGTTCCAGATGAACTCGAGCAGCAGGACGAGGCCGATGATGCCCTTCAGCTGCGGGACCGTGATCGAGAAGAAGCGTCGGATGGTCCCGGCGCCGTCCATCTCGGCCGCCTCGTGGAGTTCCTGTGGCACGGTCTGCAGGCCGGCGAGCAGCATGACCATGATCCAGGGGAAGGACTGCCAGGTCTTCGCGACGATCACCGCGAACATGGCCGTCTGGGGTTGTGCCAGCCACGCCTGCGCGTCGATTCCGAACAGACCGAGGATGGCGTTCGCCACTCCGTAGTTCGCGTTGAAGATCCACATCCAGAGGAACGACACGACGACGCCGGGAACGAGCCAAGGGATCAGCATGAGTCCGCGCATCACCTTGGCACCGCGGATGCGGGTGTTGAGCGCGAGGGCCAGTGCGAAACCGATGACGAAGGGGGCGATCGTCGTGCCGAGCGTGAAGACCATCGTCTGCCCGAGCAGTTTGAGGAAGTCACCTTGCAGCACGTCGATGATGTTCTGGAATCCGACGAACTCGCGGCCTGGCACGACCAGGCTCTGCTTGAAGAACGCCGTGACGAGAGCGGTCAGCAGCGGATAGGCGACGACCGCGACGAGGAGCGCGAGTCCGGGGAGGACGAGGACGAACGCGAACATCCCGTCCGGCATCCGCCTCGGCTTGTTTGAATTTGCAACCAATTGTGAAGTCGTCATACTCACATCCTTGTGAGGAGCAGTCCGCTGCATGCGGGTCGTCCTGGGCGGCGGCGCCAGTATCAGCGGCCAAGTGTTGTTCAGCATGCCGGGTGTCCCCGGGACAGGTCAACGCAGACTGGTCACGGTTCCATAACGGACTGTTCATACTTGGTTGAACTTGTTGCTTGAGAGTGTCTGTCCGCTGCCGGAGTGGACATGGGAGAGTTGATGGGTGAACTACGACCTCAGCGCTCCTGCTCGCCGCGACATCAAAGGCCTCACGGCCGCCATCGAGTCGGCCGAGGACGCTGCTTCACTGCAAGCGCGTCTGAGCGCGCCCCGCTACGGCGTGTTCGATCTCGTCGGTCGGGCCCGCCGCTCGCCGATCATCGGCGGGCTCCTCCTGGCCGGTACGGCGCTCGACCAGAACGGCAAGCCGACGAAGCCGCTCCAGGTGCTCGAGACGATCCCCGAGCTGGACCCCGTCGACCCCGACCCCGGTGCCGTCGCCGCTCAGCTCGCCGAGCTCGCACATGGCGACCTCGTCACGGTGCGGTTCTCCGACGGCGCCTACGGCGACTTCGGCGTGACCGGCATCGCCGTCTGGTCGGTCCCCGGCACCACCTTCCTCGTGGGCGGCTGGCTCATCGGTTCCGCGGGTGCGCCGGCGCCCCGGGTCACCGAGCTCGTCCGTCTCGCACCCGTCGGCGACCACCCCTGGCCCGTCCCGGCCCAGATCACCGTCGTCGGCGAGGACATCGGCATCGACTGACCGTGCTCCGTTCACCCAAACATGGGCGAACGAACACACATTCGCCCGAAGATGGGCGAACGAACGCGGCGGCTACTCCGCGTCGAGGGTGAAGAGCTGCGCCTGCTCGGGAGCGAGGAGCGGCATCGCGATCCCGACCTCGGCCAGCGCACGGCCGGTGAGCACGACCGAGCCCTCGACCAACCACCGGGGCGGTACGTCCTGGATCGACCGGGCGGGCGCGCCGAGGTCGAGCGGGCGGACCCGATAGCAACGCTCGGGATCGAGGCCGGGCACGCGCAGCGGCGCGGGGATCGCCGTCAGCGGTGCGGCGAGCGCCACCTGCGCGACGATCGCGGACGAGCGGTCCTGGGCGATCACCCCGTGCGCGTGCAGTGCCGGGTCGGCGCTGTCCATGCGGACGATCTCGCCCGTGTGCAGCAGCGGGCGGAGGCGCTTGTAGTGCGCGATCCAGGTCGCGATCAGCTCGAGTTCCGGCTCGCTCGCCTCGTTGAGGTTCCACTCGATGCCAGCGCTGCCGAAGAGGGCTGTGGCGAGGCGGAACGAGAGGTCCGAGGTGCGCCAGGTGGTGTGCGAACGGGCCGCACCGAGATGACCGCCGAGGTACTCCGGTGGAACGACGAGCCCCGTGTAGCGCTGGATCGACTGCCGCTCCAGCGGGTCGTTCGTGTCGCTCGTCCACACCCGCTCGACCCGTTCAAGGATGCCGAGGTCGATCCGCGCGCCACCTGAGGCGCACGACTCGATGTCGACACCGGGGTGCAGGGCACGCACCTCGTCGAGCAGTCGGTAGAGCGCCGTCGTCTGCCGGTGCGCCGAGCCGCCGAGGAGGTCGCGGTTGTGGTCCCACTTGAGGAACGCGATGTCGTACTCGGTCAGCAACGCGTCGAGTCGTCCGAGGAGGTACGCGAAGGCGTCCGGGTTGTCCAGGTCGAGCACCCGTTGGAAGCGCCAGGTCGGAGCGTCCGGATGCCCGAGGACCCAATCGGGATGCGTGCGCGCGAGCTCCGAGTCGGGGTTCACCATCTCAGGCTCGACCCACAGCCCGAAATCCATGCCGGCACCGGTGACCGCGTCGATGAGCGGCGACAGCCCGCCCGCCCAGCGATCCGGGTCGACGAACCAGTCGCCCAGCGCGCGGCGGTCGTCCGTGCGACCGGTGAACCAGCCGTCGTCGAGGACGAACCGCTCGACACCGACGCGCTTGGCCTGCTCCACGAGGGTGAGCAGTGTCGGGAAGTCGTGGTCGAAGTACACGGCCTCCCAGGTGTTCAGCACCACCGGGCGGGGCTTCGTGATCGTGCTCCACGAGCGGATCCAGGGGTGCAGTCGCGCGGAGACGCCGTCGAGACCCGCGTCGGAGTAGACGGCGACCGTCCACGGCGACTCGTAGGTGTCCCCCGGTGCCAGCGTGACTTCACCGGGCGCGAGGAGTTCACCGGAGCCGGTGACCACGGGACCGAGTGGCGAGCGCTCGCTCCAGATCACCTTGTCGCCGCTCCACGCGAGGTGGGTCGCCCACACCTCGCCGCAGCGGAAGTCGAAGCCGGGTGCGCCCGCGACGGACAGGAACGCGTCGTCGTGACCGGGTCGTCCGTGACGGTGCTCGCGCGTCCAGGCGCCCTGCCCGAGGCGGTGGCGCTGCGGCGTGCGCTCGTGCGTCCAGAGACCGGTGAAGTCGAGGAGTTCCGTGGCGCGGTCGGGAAGTGGGAGCACGACGGCGAGGGCGTCGACGGCGAGGGGTCGGTCGACCTCGGCGTCGTTCCGCACCGTGTGCCTGACGCGGAGCACACCCTGGGAGGTCAACTCGATCGTCGAGACGATCGTCACCGCGGCGCGCTCGTCGGACGTCGTCAGGATCAGCGAGGTGTCGGTGGCCTGCTGGTCGATCAGCCGCAGCGCGAGCAGGTTCGACGCATCGGTTCCGCCCGGCCGGTGCACGCCGATACCGGGGCGACCGCTCCAACCATCGAACACGGTGGGCAGCAGGCTGAGGCGCGGCGGGGCATCGATGGAGGAGGGCGGGATCGCCGGCGTCAGCCCGTCGGCGAGGTCGGTGAGGGAGTCGGTGGCGAGTTCGCCGACATCGGCTCCCCAGTGGAGGATGGTGGGCACCTCCGTGCCGCGGGCGTCGACGATCAGGCTGACGCCCGCGGCACGAAGGTGGTGGATCACTGCTCTGTCACTCCTTGACGGGGATGGACTGCGCCTTGAGGGCGTCGATCGTCGCCGACTGGCCCTTGGTGAGGGCGTCGAGCAGGGTTCCGTCGCCGGAGACCGCAGCCTTGAAGCCGTCGGACACGTCGTTGTACGTCTGCGTCATCGTCGGACCCCAGGCGAAGTCCTCCGACACCTCGGAGGAAGCCTCCGCGAAGACATCGTAGATCGGCTGGCCGCCGTAGAAGTCGACGCCCTCCTTGAGAACGGGCAGGTTCAGGCCCTCCTTCGTCGCCGGGTAGATGTTGGCGCTCGTGTTGAGCATGGTGAGCGCCTCGTCCGAGGTGTTCAGCCACAGCGCGAACTTCGACGCCTCATAGGGGTGCTTGGAACCGGTGAAGACGGCGGTCGAGGAACCGCCCCAGTTGCCTGCCGCGGAGTCGCCGGCCTCCCACTGCGGAGCCTTCGCGACGGCCCACTTGCCGGCGGTGTCGGGAGCACCCGACGCGATGGAGTTCGCGCCCCAGACGGCGGAGTTCCAGGTCCAGGCGGCGCTGGAGTTGTACGCGTTGTCCCACTCGGTCGTCCAGGTGGGGACGGTCGAGACGAGGTCCTCGTCGATCAGGTCCTGCCAGTAGTCGGCGACCTTCTTGGAGGCGGGGTCGGTCAGGTCGACGGTCCAGTCGGAGCCGTCGTTGTCGAACCAGCTGCCGCCGGCCTGCCAGACGAAGCCGGCGAACTGGTTGATGTCACCCTGCGAGAAGTTGGTGATGTAGGCACCTGTGGCGCGGACCTTCTTGGCGGCCTCCTTGTACTCCGCCCACGTCGTCGGGATGGCGATCCCGTTCTGCTCGAACAGGTCCGCGCGGTAGAACATGGCCATCGGGCCGGAGTCCTGCGGGACGGCGTAGACCGAGTCGGACTCACCGAGCGAGACCTGACCCCAGGTCCAGTCGACGAAGTCGTCCTTGGCGGCCATGACGTCGTCGCACGCACCGAGGTCCATGAGGCCGTTCTGCACGCGGAAGTTCGGGAGGGCGTCGTACTCGATCTGGCCGAGGTCGGGGGCGTTGCCGGCCTTCAGCTGGTTGAAGAAGTTCTGGTACGTACCGCTGTTGCCGTTCGGGCCGGTCTGGACCTTGACCTGGATGTCGGGGTTCTCCTTGTTCCAGACGTCGACGACCTCTTCGATACCGGGGATCCAGGAGGTGAAGCTGAGGTCGACCTTGCCCTCGGCCGGGGCGCAGGAGGCAGCAGCACTGCCGCCCTCCGACCCGGTGGAGGAGCAGCCGCTCAGGACGACGGCCGACAGCACCGCTGCGGCGACCGCTGTTCTCTTGAGGTTCATAGCGAATCCGTTCTTCTGTGAATGGTGTGGGATGGGTGTTGGTGCGGGATGGAGAAGATGCCTGCTGGTCGGTCCGACTACTTCACGGCGCCGGCGCCGAGGCCGGAGCGCCAGAACCGCTGGAGCAGGAGGAAGGTGATGACGAGCGGGATGATCGACAGGAATGCGCCGACGAGGACGTAGAGGCGCAGCTCGGGGATCTGGTTGACCTGCGAGTTCCAGGAGTAGAGCCCGAGGGTGACCGGGAACAGGGCTTCGTCGCGGAGCATGATGAGCGGCAGGAAGAAGTTGTTCCAGATGGCGACGAACTGGAAGAGGAACACGGTGACGAGCGCCGGGAACATCAGGCGTACGGAGATGGTGAAGAAGGTCCGGATCTCACCGGCACCGTCGAGACGCGATGCCTCGAGGAGTTCCTCGGGCACGCTCGACGCCGCGAAGATCCGCGTCAGGTAGACACCGAAGGGGCTCACCAGCGAAGGCAGGAAGACCGCCCAGAACGTGTTCGTGAGGCCCACCTGGCTGAAGATGAGGAACAGCGGGAGCGCGAGCGCGGTCGCGGGGACGAGCACACCGCCGAGGACGACGTTGAAGATCAGGTCGCGTCCCGGGAACCGGTACTTCGCGAGGGCGTAGCCGCACATGGCCGCGAAGAGCGTGCCGAGCAGGGCGCCGAGGCCGGCGTACAGCACCGAGTTCAGCATCCACTTGAGGTAGACGCCGTCGCGGTAGGCGACGAGCTGGCCGATGTTGTCGAACAGGTTGAAGTCCGCGAACCAGAGCGGAGCCGAGTTGCCGAACTGCGCTGACGACTTCGTCGAGGCGATGAACAGCCACCAGATAGGGATGAGGAAGTAGAGCGTGAAGACGAGCATCACGATGAGCGCGCCGGCGCGCGACAGGCGGCTCTCCTGCGGGCCGCGGCCGGTGGACAGGATGGCGGTCATTTGCCTTCCTTTCGCTGCGTGAACTTCAGGAACCCGAAGGAGAGGACGAAGGTCGCCAGCGCGAGCACGACCGAGAAGGCGGCTGCGAGGTTCACGTTCGGGATGGACGAGGTGGTGTAGACGGTGAGGTTCGGGGTGAAGGTGCTGCTGACGGCCGAGCTGAAGGTGCGGAACACCTGCGGCTCGGCGAGGAGTTGCAGCGTGCCGATGATCGAGAAGATCGACGTGAGCACGATCGCCGGCATCACGAGCGGGATCTTGATCGACCAGGCGATGCGCGCCTGACCGGCGCCGTCGAGCCGCGCGGCCTCGTAGATCTCCGTCGGGATGGAGAGCAGCGAGGAGTAGATGATGAGCATGTTGTAGCCGACGAACACCCAGGTGACGACGTTCGCGATGGCCCAGAGCACGAGATCGGCCGAGAGGAAGTCCACGTTCTGCGTGATCGCGGTGAACGGCGACAGGTTCGGCGAGTAGAGGAAGCCCCACATGATGGCGGCGATCACGCCGGGCACCGCGTACGGGACGAAGAACGCGAGACGGAAGAACCGCTTGCCCCGCAGGAGCGGTGAGTCGAGCAGCAGCGCGAAGAGGAGCGCGAGCCCGAGCATCACCGGCACCTGGACGACGCCGAACAGGAGCACCCGTCCGACGGACTGCCAGAACGGGCCGTTCTGGAAGACCTGCACGTACTGCGCCAGTCCGCCGAACACCTCCCGGGCCTGACCGAAGGTGCCGTCACGCTCGATCACGAGCAGTGACTGGTAGACCGCGTACCCGATCGGCACGAGGTAGAACAGCGCGAACAGCACGGCGAACGGGACGATGAAGATGGCGATCGCTCGCTTGTGCTGCACCACCGCCTTCGGCAGCTTGGCCGCCCTCGGCGGGCGGACGGGCCGTGGCGACGTCGCCTCGGCCGTCTCGATGTTGACGCTCATCGCGTGCGGTCCTCTCTGATGACGCGCACGGCGCCGGCTGGCACGCGTGCGATGGAGTCGACGGGTTCGCCGGTGACGAGCTCGCGCCCGCTGGCCGGCAGCTCGACGTCGTTCGTCGAGTGGTTGATGAGGAAGAGGTAGCTCCGACCCTCATCGGCGCGGCGGATGACCTCGAGGCCCGGCTGGTCCGGATCACCCTGTGGCAGCGCCCCGGCCCCCGCGGCTGCGTCGCGGAGCACCTCGTCGAGCGCGACGGCATCCAGGTTCGTCGCGAGGTACCAGGCGTCGCCGCCACCCGCGATGCGGTTGCGCGTGATGGCCGGGCGACCGGTCGACGGACCGTCGGCGAAGGAGTCGACGACCTCGGCACCGCGGACGCGGGTCCGCTCGGACCAGGCCGTCGCGGTCCGGCCCGACGCGAGCGTCAGCACCTGGCCGGGGAGGACGGGGGCGAACTCCTCGACGTTGACGCCGAGCAGGTCACGGAACGCACCGGGGTAGCCGCCGGGGCGGACCCGGTCCTCCTCGTCGGCGATCCCACTGAAGAACGTGACGACGGCGTGCCCACCGGCTGCGACGAAGTCCGAGACGACCGCGGCCTCGCTGTCGCGCACCAGGTACAGGTTCGGGACGACGACGAGCCGGTAGGCGGAGAGGTCGGCGCCCGGACGCACGACGTCGACGGTGTGGCCCAGACGACGCAGCGACGCGTGGACCGCGTGGACCTGCGAGAGGTGGTCGATCGCGTGGGTCGGGCGGCTCTCGCCGTCGGCGGCCCACCAGTTCTCCCAGGAGAAGAGGAGGGCGACATCGGCCTGGACGCGCGTGCCGGTGATCTCGTCGAGTCGGTCGAGCGTGCCGCCCAGCTCGACGACCTCGCGCCACACGTCGGAGTCGGTGCCCGCGTGCGGCAGGAGGGCCGAGTGGAACTTCTCCGAGCCCTGCAGCGACGCGCGCCACTGGAAGAAGCAGATCGCCTCCGCGCCCTTCGCGACGTGCGTGAGGGAGTTCCGGGTCATCTCGCCCGGTGCCTTCGCGAGGTTCTGCGGCTGCCAGTTGACCGCACCGGTGGACTGCTCCATGAGCAACCAGGCGCCGCCCCCGGCGAGACCGCGCGTGAGGTCGCTCGCGAACGCGAGTTCGGCCGTGGGGTCCGCGAGGCGGTTGTCGAGGTAGTGGTCGTTGGCGACGACATCCATCTCGGGCGCCCACTGCCAGTAGTCGAGGTTCCGGATGTGCGCGGTGACCATGAAGTTGGTCGTGACGGGCACCGAGCTGTGACGGCGCAGGACCTTGAGCTCGGCCCGGTAGTAGCCGAGGAGCTCGTCGGAGGAGAAGCGGTGGAAGTCGATGACCTGGCTCGGGTTCCGGCTCGACAGGGTCAGGCGCGGCGGCAGGATCTCGGCGAAGTCGCTGTACTGCTGGCTCCAGAACGACGTGCCCCACGCGATGTTCAGACGCTCGATCGTCTGGTAGCGGGCGCGGAGCCAGCCTCGGAATGCCTCGGCGCTCTCGTCGTCGTAGCAGAGCGCGTTGTGGCAGCCGAGTTCGTTCGACACGTGCCAGAGCTCGACGGCGGGGTGTGTGCCGTAGCGCTTGGCGACACGCTCCACGAGCTCGAGGGCGTAGCGACGGAAGACCGCGGACGACGGGCACCAGGCCTGGCGACCGCCAGGGAAGCGGGTCGTCCCGTCCTCGGTCTCGGGGAGGATCTCCGGGTGCCGGAACGTCAGCCACGGTGGGGCCGATGCGGTGCCGGTCCCGAGGTTGACCCGGATGCCGGCCTCGTGGAGCAGGTCGAGGATCTCGTCGAGCCCGGCGAAGTCGAACTCGCCCGGCCGTGGCTCGAGGTGCGACCAGCCGAAGATGTTGAGGGCGACGAGGTCGACGCCCGCCTCCTGCATGAGCGCGACGTCTTCGCGCCAGACGGACCGATCCCACTGCTCGGGGTTGTAGTCGCAGCCGTAGGCGATGCCGTCGTGGCTGAACGTGGGGGTGGTGCTCATGGTGCCTTCCGCGATCTGTGAACGTGCACAGATCGAAGAGCGACAACTCCACGTTGAGAGTCTGTGAACGTACACAGAGTAGGCGTGCCGTTCTGAATCTGTCAACACGGAGCCCGCCGGCGGCCGCCCGGACCGGCGCTAGGGTGGAGCCGTGACCCCTCCGCCGACCCGACGCAAGCGAGCGACGGTGCACGATGTCGCCGTCGAGGCCGGCGTCTCTCGAGGCACGGTCAGCCGGGTCGTCAACGGCGAGCGCTACGTGTCGGCCGAAGCGCGCGAGGCCATCGAGGCCGCCATCGAGAAGGTCGGCTACGTGCCGAACACGGCCGCCCGGAACCTCGTCATGCAGCGCACCCAGGCCGTCGGATTCGTCGTCCACGAGCCGCACAGCCTGTTCGTCGACGACCCCAACATCGGCAACATCCTGCTCGGGGCGAACGAGGCGCTGTCACAGGCCGACCACCAGCTCGTCTGCCTGGTCGTCGACTCCGAGCGCGACACCGACCGCATCACCCGGTACCTCTCGGGCGGCTTCGTCGACGGGGTGATCATGGTCTCCGCCCGCCAGAACGACCCGATCACGCGCGTCATCGAGCGCCTCGGTCTCCCCGCGACCTTCGTCGGCCACCCGCCCGACCTCCGTGAGCTCCCGTTCGTCGGGATCGACAACCGGGCGGCATCGGTCGACATCACCGGTGAGCTGCTCGGCGCCGGTCGACGGCACATCGGCATGATCGCCGCAGCCCTCGACCGGGACTCCGGCTCCGACCGACTGGCCGGATTCCGCGATGCGCTCGGCGACCGTTTCGACGAACGACTCGTCGTGGAGGTCCCGCTCTACTCGCACCAGGACGGCTTCGCCGGGATGGTGGAGCTGCTCCGCCGGGAGCCGGCCGTCGACGGCGTGTTCGCGGCCTCGGACGCCGTCGCGGCCGGAGCGCTCGAAGCCCTCCGTGCGGCGGGGCGGAGTGTGCCGGAGGACGTGTCGGTCGTCGGCTTCGACGATTCGGCGTGGGCGCTCCGTTGCCACCCGCCCCTCACCACGGTCCACCAGCCGGCGGCGGCCGTCGGTCAGCGCGCGGCGGAGGTGCTCCTCGCGCAGCTCAGGGGTGAGACGATCTCGCCCACCGGCTCGTTCGTCCCCACGTCGATCGTGCGTCGCGGGAGCGTCTGAACCCGTTCGTTCGCCCATACTTGGGCGAACCGGCATTCCGTCGCCCGAACATGGGCGAATGAACGCCGACGGAGCGACTCAGAGCTGCGGCGACGGCCGTCGGATCGCGGCGCGCTTGGCCTCGTCGAAGGTGTCCACATGCAGCCATTCGGGCGGGCTGGGCGCGACGATGAGGACGTCGTAGCCGGTGCCCTGTGCCTCGACGTACGCGAGACAACATTCGGGTGAGGAGGGATCGGCGTCGTTCGAGATCCGCCATTGCCGGGCACCGATCGGGACGACGTGGTGCCGTTCGGACGAGTCTCGCGCTGGAGGAAACGGCGACTCGAGCGACACTGCTGGAGCATGCTTCGTAACCATGCCATCAGGCTAGGCGCGCTCGCGGAACGCGTCTCGAGGCTTGACTTCACAGGTTCGCGGCGACGCGCCGGGCTGCAGGTGGACGATCAGCGCGACGGGCGTCGCACGGTCTCGAGCCCCAGGAGCATGAGGGCCACCACGATCGGGCCGTAGACGAACCCGTCGGCGACCGTCAGCGATTCGCCGAGGAGCAGGACCGCCACGAGGACGAGCAGCACCGGTTCCAGGTAGCTGAGCAGCCCGAAGACGCCGAACGACAGCAGGCGACTCGCGACGAGGTACAGCACGAGGGCGACACCACCGATCACCCCGAGGAGCACGATCCCCCAGCTCAGCTGCGGGTGCGCGGCGAGGACGGCGAGTGAGGACGGTTGCAGTGCCAGCACGATCGCGACGGGGACGAGGACCGCCAGCTCGAAGCAGAACGCACCGATGGAGTCGAGCCCGGCTCGGCGCCGGATCGCGAAGTACACCGGGTAGCCGACCGCGACCGCGATGGTCGCCCAGGACAGCCCACCGGCCACGACGATCGCGGCGGTGACGCCGAGGGCGGCTGCGGCCACAGCCGCGATCCGGAGCGGCGCGAGTCGCTCCCGATGCAGGACGACGCCGACCACGACCATCGCCAGCGGCATCAGGAGGTAGCCGAGTGCGAGTTCGAGCCCGTGCCCCGTCTGCGGTGCCCAACCGAAGAGCCACAGCTGCAGGGACAACAGGAGCCCGTCGAGCACGACCACGAGGACGAGGATCGGACGACGCGCGAGACGGACCGCGATGTCCCGGACCTCCCGCCACCACCCGAACACCGCGATGAGCGTCGCCAGCACCGGCACCGTCGCGATCACGCGCCAGGCGAAGATCTCGTTCGCTCCGAACGGCTCCAGCAGCGGTGGCAGGAAGAACAGCGCCGCGAACAGGAATGAGGCGACGACGGAGACGAGGACCCCGCGGGGCGTCGTCTCGCGATGCTCAGGGGGAAGGGCGGCCGTCACGGGTCCTCACCCTATCGTCGCGCGGGCAGCTCAGCTCGCGGCCGACTGGGCGGCCAGGACGAGGGACTCGGCTTCGCGACGTTCGTCCTCCGTCAGCTCCGAGTAGCCCGATTCCATGAACTGATCGGTCTTCGGCTTCAGCATGGAGTATCGGAACTCGATCGACGGGTGTCCGGTCGTCAGGTCCTCCGCGAACGCGGCGTAGCCGTTGCGGCAGTGGCCCCTGATGCTCGGACCATCCCTCAGAGCGATGCGGAAGCTCTGAGGTCTCCAGTTCGGTCCGATCGAGCTGACGTCGTCGATACGGACGACGCGGGAGCGGAAGGCCGTGTACACCACCAGGTGCTCATCGAGCACGACGATCCGGTGTGCCGTCACGACGAGTGTGGTCCATGCCGCAGCTGCAAGCACGACGAAGGCCACGGCCAGGACCGGTCCGGCGGACGCGAGTTTGTCCTTCGGAGTCACCAGGAAGAGGAAGAGCGGCGCCACACAGAGCATGAACACCTGCGCCTTCAGGCCGAACGCTGGAACGTACTTCACGCGTCCCCACCCCTCATCTGGTGCATGACATCGCCCATCCTCACCAGGTGTACGGGTCGAAGGTCCACGTGCCGTCGGTCGACAACACGACGGCGCCGTCCACCCACACCTCGCAATCCTCCGCGGTCACGATGCCGTATTCGCCCGAGGCCGAGGCGAACGCGGCGACGAAGTCGGCACTGCCCCGACGGGTGGTGGTCACGAGGAACCCCGCCGTCGCGGAGTACTCCGAGAACTCGAACTCGGGACCACGGGTTAACAGCCAGGTGACGCCCGACATCTCGTCGCCCTCCGAATTGTCGATCGCGATGGAGCAGCCCGCGGGTTCATAGGACGTCGATGCGATGCAGGCGTCCACGTACGCGCGGACCGCAGCGGTCGCCCCTTCCTGCCCGAGCGCCGTCAGTGTCGGGTACAGATACGCCGTCGGCCTGCCGTCCCATTCGGCCTCCACGCTGGGCACCTCGAAGTCGAAGAAGCCGGTGGTCGAGTCGGCCGCGATGTCGTACTTCCCCGGTCCGACGACGTAGACCGTCGTCTCGTCCACCGTGCCCACGTGCGCGCCTCCGACGGAGAGGTCCAGCGCACCGAACCTGACCGTGGGCACCGTGATGGTCGGCAGGCTCGCCGGTTCGATGCGCCACGCGCTGAACCACAGGAAGCCGGACGGCTGTGCGCGCAGCGTGAACGCCGTGGTCTGCCCTTCACCGCCGCGCTCGAACGCCACGTCGACCGTGGCGACCCCGTTCTCGGTCCGGGTCGCACCGACGCGATAGGCCGTCGGGCGGTCGGTCGCGAGTGCATACCGCTCATCGGTCAGGAGGTCGACGCTGTAGCCGAGTTCAGCGGCGGCGGCAGCGGTCCCGTCCATCGCGACGGCCCGTTCGAGGTGCCCGTCCTCCAGTGCGTCGAGATACGGCTGCAGCATCACCGACGGTGCCGTGGCCGCTGTCAGCGACACCGACGCGCCGATCACCCAGGCCGCGGCGACGACGACCGTGGCGGCGATGACACCACCGAGGGCGACCGGACGCAGTCGGTGCGACGGCGGAGCGACGGGGGCGACGCTGCCGCCTCGGGTGGCTGGTTCAGCGGTGTCGGCCGCGCCGACGGTCGGGTCCACGTGCACCGGGCATCCTTCGATTCCGGGTCGCAGGGAGGAGCTGCCGTCCCGGAACCCGCAGCGCCTCGCGCATCGGGACGGACGTGGCGGAGGACCGCACGCGTTCGAGGCAGCACCGCATCATCTCACCTCACAGCCGCGGAGCACCAGATGCCACCGCCGCCGCTCACCAGTCGTGGACGGTGCCGTCCGTCAGCCGGTTCACCGGCAGGTACGCCTTCGTGTACTCGAATGCGGCAGCCGCGTCCTCGTCGAGTTCGACGCCGAGGCCGGGCTGCTCGCCGGGATGCAGGAAGCCGTCGTCGAAGGTGAAGGAGGTCTGGAACACCTCGAGGGTCTGCTCGTTGTGGGGCATGTACTCCTGGATCCCGAAGTTGTGGATCGCGAGGTCGAGGTGCAACGCTGCGGCCATCCCGATGGGCGAGATGTCGGTGGGGCCGTGGATGCCGGAACGGATCCCGTAGACGGCCGCGAAGTCGAGCAGTTTCCTCATCGCCGTGATGCCACCGGTGTGCGTCACCGCCGAACGGACGTAGTCGATGAGGCGCTCGGTGATGAGGGTCTGATAGTCGTACACCGAGTTGAAGACCTCGCCGATCGCCAGCGGCGTGGTCGAGTGCTGGCGGACGAGTCGCAGGGCGGTCTGGTCCTCCCCCGGTGTGCAGTCCTCGAGCCAGAAGAGCTTGTACGGCTCGATGTCCTTCGCGAACCGGGCGGCCTCGATGGGCGACATGCGGTGGTGTCCGTCGTGCAGGATCCGGAGGCCCGTCCCGAAGTCCTCGCGGATCCGTTCGAAGACGCCCGGCATGTGCGCGAGGTAGCCGGCGGTGTCCCAGGACTCCTCGGTCGGTGCCGTGGCAGCCGAGCCGTCCGCCGCTCGCTTCGCCGGCTCGTAGTCGTAGCGGACGCCGGGCCCTGAGGCGGACACCCCGTACACCTGCCCGAGCCCCGGCACACCGGTCTGGACGCGCACCGCGGTGAACTCGAGCTCCTGATACCCGGTGATCGCGTTGGCGAGTGCCTGGTAGTCCGTCCCCGAGGCGTGCGCGTACGCCCGGATACCCGATCGGCTCGCACCGCCGAGCAGCTGGTACAGCGGCACCCCGGCCTTCTTGGCCTTGATGTCCCAGAGCGCCATGTCCACCGCGGCGATGGCCGCCATCGTGACGGGGCCGCGCCGCCAGTAGGGTCCGCGGTACAGGTACTGCCAGGTGTCCTCGATGCGGTCCTCATCGCGGCCGATCAGCATCGACGCGACGTGGTCGCCGAGGTACGACGCGACGGCGAGCTCGCGTCCGTTGAGGGTCGCGTCACCCCAGCCCACGACACCGTCGCTGGTGGTGATCTTCAGGGTGACGAAGTTCCGGCCGGGACTCGTGACGATGACGTCCGCGCGTTCGATGCTCATGGGGGTTCCTTTCGAGGAGGTCGGGTGCCGGTCAGATGGCGTCGCGCGGGTCGGTGAGGTCCCGAGCGGCGACTTCAGGCATCCAGATGGACGCGACCAGGGCGCGGAGGGTGAAGACGCCGAGCATGATGATGATCGGGATGAAGGAGCCGGTGGCGGCGGACACCCAGGCGGCGGCGATGACGGGGCCAGCGCCGGTCGCCACGATCGTGGCGAGCGGTGCGACGGCGGTCATCGCCTACAACGACCTGGTCGCCCTCGGTATCGACGCCGGCATCACCTCGATGGGCAAGCGCTGCCCCGAGGACCTCAGCATCATCGGCACCGACGACATCGAGATGGCGTCCATCCGCCAGCCCGGTCTCACCACCGTGCGGCTCGCGATCAACCGGTGCGGGTCGCTGGCGGTCGAGGTGCTCCTCCAGGCCATGGCCGGAGGGTCGCCCCGTTCGGTCGCGAGTCTCGACTCGCAGCTCATCGTGCGCGATTCGACGGCACCCCCGCGTCGGGACTGACGCGGCGGACCGCAGCTCCCCCGATCAGCCGGCGTTCCATCGGTGGAGACGAGCGGCCGCGAGACCCGACACGACCGCGCACGCCGCCATCAGACTCCAGACCACCGCGAGCGGCACGGGCTGAGGGCCCTGGGAGATGATCGCCTCGAGTGCGCCGACGATCCAGGTCGTGGGCAGGAGCCGGAAGAGACCGGCGACCCACTCCGGAAGGGCCGCGAGCGGGAAGAGCGCCCCGGATGTGGCGAGAGCGAGCATCGGCAGCAGGTACGCGAGTTGCATGGCGATGTCCGGGTTCGACAACCGCGCCGCGAGGAGGTAGCCGAAGCCGAGCAGCATCGCGCCACCGAGCAGGATCGTGCCGGCGATCGCGACGAGGTCGGGGAGTGGACGGGTCGGCACCGTCCAGGCGGCCAGGGCGATGATCACCGCAGCCTCGACGACGACCAACCCCACGCGGATCGGCAGATGTCCGAGCAGGTAGGCGTCGCGACGGGCCGGCGAGGTCGACAGCGCCCGCAGCAGGCCGGTGCTGCGATGCCGGACCAGCGGCACCGTGGTGAGCATGAACGCGATCGCCATCGATCCCGTGCTCGAAACGAGCGGGAGGCCACGCTCCAGCACACCGGCAGGCGCGCCGGACGCCGTCGCCACGAGGGCGTCCACACCCCAGAGCAGTGCGATCAAGGCCAGGAAACTCGCCACGAGTGCGATGACCGAGCGCGGGTCCCGGACGAGGTCACGCGCGTGGGCCGCGGCGAAGCTCCGCACCTGCGCCGGGAACGCATGCGTCGTGCTCATGGGCTGTGGGCCGGGTCGCCCGTGTTCGCTGACGTCGGCCGGTTCGCGAGATCGATGAAGAGGTCCTCGAGTGATCCGTGCGCCACTCGGAACCCGCGCGGTCTGAGACCGGTGGAGAAGGTGAGTCGACGCAGCACGGCGTCAGGGTCGTCGGTCACGATCCCGACCAGGCTGACGTCGCCCTTCGCCGTCACGGTGATCTCGCCGGGGAGGTCGTGGGAACGCAGCTCGTCCGCGGTGGTCGGGCCGGGGATCTCGAAGGTCACCGTGGCCGTGGCAGCGTGTTCCCTGACCAGGGTCTCAGGCTCCCCCGAAGCGGCGATCGAGCCGTTCACGAGGACGGCGATCCGGTCGCAGACCTGGGTGGCCTCGTCCATGTGGTGCGTCGAGAGCAGGATCGTGGTCCCGCGTTCCTGCTGGCGCCGGATGATGCCCCAGAGGTTCCGTCGGGCCTGCGGGTCGAGTCCGGCCGACGGCTCGTCGAGGACGACGATCTCGGGATCGCCGATCAACGCGATGGCGATCAGCAGGCGCCGCTCCTGGCCGCCCGAGAGGTGCTTCACGCGCACGCGCCGCGCCTCGCGCAGATCGAGCTCGTCCAAGACCTCCTCGGGGCGCCGCGCGTCGCGGTAGAACGACGCGAAGAGGTCGAGCGTCTCCGCGACCGTGAGCGTCGGGAACAGGGTGGCGGCCTGCGGCTGCACCGCCATCCGCTCGGTCAGGTACCGGCGGTCGATCGCCGGGTCTCGTCCGAGCACCCGCACGGTTCCGTCGGTGGGACGGCGGAGACCGACGATGGTCTCGAGTGTGGTGGTCTTCCCGGCACCGTTCGGTCCCAGCAGTCCGAACACCTCGCCCGCGCGGACCCGGAGGGAGACGTCACGCAGGACGCTGCGGTCGCCGTAGCGCTTGCTGAGCCGGTCGACGGTGACGACCACTCGGTCCGGTCCGTTCATCGTCGTCCTCCAGACGGCGGGGCATCGTGTTCACCCGGGAAGAAGATCTCCTCGATCGGGCGGGAGAGCAGTGCGGAGACGCGGAACGCCAACGGCAGGGACGGGTCGTAGCGCCCGGTCTCGAGTGCGTTCACCGTCTGCCTGGAGACGCCGAGTGCTTCGGCGAACTGGACCTGGGTCCACCCGCGTTCGGTGCGCAGGACGCGGACGTCGTTCTTCATCGGGTGGCCCGGAAGGAGACGACACCGATGGTCACGCCCCAGACCGCCATCCCGCCGATGAACACCCACCATTCCGGCTGGGGGACGACGACACCGGCGGTCGACAGGAACACGACCGCGAGACTGATCAGCATCGCCGCACCGAACCCGATGGCGAGACTCAGCACGATCACTCCGCGCTGCAGTTCGTCGACACGACGCACGTGCCGGACGAGCGCGATCGCGATCCACACCACCGGCACGAGCGGGACGAGCGCGACCACGACGGCTGCGGGCGATCCCGGCTCGGTGGGGAACAGTTCCGGCAGGAAGAGGAACGTCACGAGGAACCCGACGGCACCGGCCGCGATCTCCCACATGTATCTGCGGGACGCACGACGCTCCTGTGGCGTCGATCCCCGTGTCGTGTGCTCGTTCATGCAGCCACCTCTCGTTGTGTGTCGGACGTCGTGGTCGTCCGCCCGTCGCGCTCGGACTGATCCCACTCGAACCACCGCACGGCGAGCACGCCTGCTGCGACGGTGACGAGCGACATGAGCCCCCAGAGCGCGGGGACGGGGAGGAACGGTTCGGCCCCGGTCAGTGAGGCACTCGCGGCGGCGGCGAACCAGGTGGTCGGCAGGCAGTCCATGGCGACCTGCACGGCGGCAGGGAGGATGGACTGCGGCAGGAGCCCACCCGACGCGAACACGAGCCCGATCGTCACCATCACCATCGTCTGTTGTGTCGCCTCGGCGTTCCGCGATCGGGCGGCGAACACCAACGCCAGAGCGAACAGCATCGCCGCTCCGAGGAAGAACGAGACCCCCAGGGCGAGGAGGTCCACACCGTCGACGTACCTGCGCCAGACCGCGATCCCGGTCGTCAGCACCAGGATCCCCACCGCCACCAGCGCACGCAAAGGGAGCTGCGCGAGGAGGAACGTCGACCGTCGGAGCGGCGTCACACCGAGCAGCCGGAGCAGCCCGCGCTCCCGCATCGCCACGAGCGGGACGGTCGTCCCGACGAACGCCAGGCTCGCGACCCCGACCAGGACCACGATCCCGAGGTTCTTCTGGAGCGGGTCGATCTTCACGTCGCCCTCGTCATCCGTCACCGTCACGTCGTGCGCAGGGACGCCTGCGTCGCGCAGCCCCCGCCAGACCGGGTCCCACGCAGCCTGGTCGGCAGCGTCGAGCACGACCAGGGCGCTCCCTTCGTGCACGGTCACCCGCGTGTTCCGATCGGGGGCGTCGTCGGTGACCAACCGCACACCGGCCCGCTCCAGAGCCGAGGGGACTCCCGGGTCGTCCGTGTCCAGCGCGACGACCGGAGCGGGGCCCAGGACGACGAACGCGAGCCACATGGAGACGTAGATCACGAGGACGATGCCGGTCATGAACCACATCGAGATCCCGGTGAGCGGGTTCCTGAGCACGTCGCGAGCGCTCATCGACGCCAGCCTGCGGAACGCGGCACCACCGCGCCCCGCGCACTTGGTGAGCGCCGCCATCAGCCACACACCTCGGGTCCGCGATCCGCGGTGACAAGGAAACCTGACATACGTCAAGCATGCTTGTCACACGATGACGTGTCAAGTGACCTTGTCAGCGCGCGACGGACGCCCTGGCTCCACGAACATCGAGACCCGACTCGACGATCGACGCCGACAACGACGAAGGCCCCCGATTCCTCGGGGGCCTTCGTGTCACATCCACTGGTGCGCGAGGCGGGACTTGAACCCGCACGCCCTTTCGAGCACTGGCACCTGAAGCCAGCGCGTCTGCCAATTCCGCCACTCGCGCGAGACACCAGACGTCACCGCTCTCGCGGCAACTTATCGAGGATAGCACGCGGAGCCCGGGTGGCAGAACACCGGAGATCCGCGCCAGAGCAGGACGAAACGGCCCCGACGGTCGGGCGTCGATGCTGATCTCCTGCTGCCGAGCGGGTGAACACCTGGCGTCGGCGCCCGCGTCGATTGGCCTCGTGTGCAGGCAAACCGTCTAACATTGCCTGGACACCGACACGAATCGAGAGACCGTGGGCATTCTGGACAACTTCGAGAAGGGGCTCGAGCGCGCCGTCAACGGCGCCTTCGCGAAGACCTTCAAGTCCGGACTCCAGCCGGTCGAGATCACGAGCGCGCTCCGACGCGAGCTCGACACCAAGGCCGCCGTCGTGTCCCGCGACCGCATCCTCGTGCCGAACAAGTTTACCGTCCGCATGTCGCCCACCGACTTCGAGCGCATGGACGCCATCGGTCCCTCCCTCATCGACGAGCTCGGTTCGCTCGTCCAGAAGCACGCCAAGAGCCAGGGCTACTCCTTCCCCGGTGCCGTGACCATCAAGCTCTCCGGCGACCGCTCCCTCCCCGACGGCCTCGTCCAGATCGACAGCGTCAACCTCAAGGGCTCCGTCACCTGGGCGCCCGTGCTCGACATCGGCGGCAAGCGGTACCCGATCACGCAGGCCCGCACGGTCATCGGCCGCGGAACCGAGGCCGACATCACGATCCCCGACACCGGCACCTCGCGGAAGCACGTCGAGATCCTCTGGGACGGCAACGCAGGTCAGGCGCGCGACCTCGGCTCGACGAACGGCTCGAAGCTCAACGGCCAGCCCTTCCGCCAGGCGGCCCTCTCCCCCGACTCCGTCATCGAGATCGGCCGCACCAGGATCGTGTTCCGGGTGGTCGCCAAGGCCGGCGGATCCGATCGCCAGATGAGCGACGCGACCCGACGTCACGATGTGTCGTCCTTCGGCGACTCGTGGGGGGACGGCGCGTGAGCGAACTGACCCTGCTGGTCCTCCGCATCGGCTTCCTGCTCCTGCTCTGGACGTTCGTCTTCGGCATCGTCTACGCCCTCCGCACCGACCTCTTCGGACCGCGCGTCCGGAAGCCGCAGCAGTCGTCGAACGGCGCCCTGGCCACCCCGCCGCAGCCGATGCGCGCCGCGGCCGCCCCGGCCCCCAGTCGGCCCGCCGCCGGTGGATCGAGCGGAACGCCTCCGCGCGCCACGGTCGACAACACCTCGCGCCTCGTCATCGTGTCCGGCCCCAAGCAGGGCACCGAGCTCCCACTCGGCCGCGAGCCGATCACCATCGGTCGTTCAGCGGACTCCGGCCTCATCATCCGCGACGACTACACGTCGACGCATCATGCGCGCCTCATGCTCTGGAACGACGAGTGGATGGTCCAGGACCTCGACTCCACCAACGGCACCTTCCTCGCCGGCAAGCGCGTGAGCGTCCCGACGCAGATCCCACTCGACACCCCCGTCAAGGTCGGCCAGACCAGTTTCGAGTTGCGGCGGTAACCCGGTGACGACCAGCGGCGCCGGCGCAGCGCTCTCCCACGTGGGTAAAGTGCGCTCAAACAACCAGGATTCCGGCTACTCCGGGCACCACCTGTTCGTCGTCGCCGACGGCATGGGTGGCCACGCCGGCGGTGACGTCGCCTCGGCGATGGCACTCAACCGCATCATCGAGGCCGACGAACCGTATCCGTCCTCCGAAGCCGCTGAGGCGACGCTCCAGTCCGCGATCCTCGCGGCGAACTCCATCCTGGGCGACACGGTCTCGAAGCACCGCGAGCTGACGGGCATGGGCACCACGGTCTCCGCGCTCGCGGTCATCGGCAACGAGGTCGCCATCGCCCACATCGGCGACTCCCGCATCTACCTCTTCCGCGAGGGCGAGCTCAGCCAGATCACCGTCGACCACACCTTCGTCCAGCGCCTCGTGGACTCCGGCCGGATCACCGCCGAGGAAGCGATGGTCCATCCCCGCCGATCGGTGCTGATGCGCGTCCTGGGCGACGTCGATGCCTCCCCCGAGATCGACACGATGACGCTCGGGACGCAGCCGGGTGACCGCTGGATCCTCTGCTCCGACGGCCTCTCCGGCGTGGTCGACGAGACGCACATCACCGCGACCCTCACCGAGAAGCTCTCAGCGCAGCGCACTGCCGAGAAACTCGTCCGGCAGAGCCTCGACCGCGGTGCACCGGACAACGTCACCGTCGTGGTCGTCGACATCGTCGACGAGCCGGTGAGTGACGGCGAGCCCGTCGTCGTCGGTTCGGCCTCGAAGCCCGTGGCCTTCGCGCTCACCCCGTCGGTGAAGAAACCCTCGTTCATCCCCAACAGCTGGCTGCACCCCGGCCGGGTCACCTCGCTCGGCAACTCGCACTTCGAGCCCGCCTCCGAGGACTACCTCGACGAGCTCATCGAAGAGGACGAGCGTCGTGCGAGACGTCGGCGCATCACCTGGCTCGTCGGCCTCATCGTGGTCATCGTCGCAATCGTCGGCGGGGTCGTGCTCGGGTACGCCTGGACCCAGACCCGCTACTTCGTCGGCGGCGACGACGACACCGTCGTCATCTACCAGGGCATCCAGCAGGACATCGGCCCCATCCAACTGTCGAGCGTCAAGGAGGACACCGGCATCCCGCTCGGCTCGCTCTCCGACTTCGACCGCCAGGCCGTCGACCAGACCATCAGCGCGTCCTCGTTCACCGAGGCCCTCGACATCGTGAAGCGATTGCGGGTGACCGATGACCAGTGACGTCGCAGCCCCCATCCAAGCCGACACCGGCGTCATCAAGACGATGCGCCGACTCCGGCTGCCGAAGAAGCTCCGCAACCTCGAGCTCGCGCTCCTCATCTTCGCGTTCGCCATCAACGCGGTCGCGGTCATGCTCGTGCAGCTGGGCGCGCTCGGACACCTCGATTTCGCTCTGATCACCTTCGGCTCGGGCCTGTCGCTCCTGGTCCTCGCCTTCCACATCGTGCTGCGCTACACCGCGGCGGAGGCCGACCCCTTCCTGCTGCCGATCGCCACCGTGCTCGGCGGCGTCGGCATCGCCGAGATCTACCGGATCGACATCGCCCTCGGCGACTCCGGTTGGGCGAGCGCCGCGGTCCGACAAATGGTGTGGAGTGCGATCGCGATCGCCGGAGCCATTGCCGTGGTCCTGATCATCCGCAACCACCGCGTCCTCTTCAAGTACACGTACATCGCCGGCCTCTTCGCCTTCGTCCTGCTCCTGCTGCCCCTGCTGCCGGGCATCGGTCGCGAGGTCAACGGCGCCCGCGTCTGGATCGGCATCGGCGACGCGGTCACCTTCCAGCCCGGCGAGATCGCGAAGATCGCTCTCGCGGTCTTCTTCGCCGGCTATCTCGTGCGCACGCGCGACAGCCTCTCGATGGTCGGCAAGAAGTTCCTCGGGATCCAGTTCCCCCGCCTGCGCGACCTCGGTCCGATCCTCGTGGTGTGGGCGATGGCGATGGGCGTGATCGTCTTCCAGCGCGACCTCGGAACCGGTCTGCTCTACTTCGGCATGTTCCTCGTCATGCTGTACGTCGCGACGAGCCGTGCCAGCTGGATCATCATCGGCCTGACGATGTTCTTCGCCGGTGCGTTCATCGCCGGTCAGACCCTGTCCTACGTCGCCGGTCGTTTCCACAACTGGTGGGACGCCTTCAACCCGGAGGTCTTCGACCGCGACGGCGGCAGCTACCAGCTCGTGCAGGGCATCTTCGGCCTCGCCCACGGCGGACTGCTCGGCACCGGGCTCGGCCAGGGCATGCCCGAGATCACCCCAGTCCCGCAGAGCGACTACATCATCGCCAGCCTCGGTGAGGAGCTCGGTCTCGCCGGTCTCTTCGCGATCTTCGCGCTCTACCTGCTGCTCGTCTCGCGGGGCTTCCGGGTCGGCTACGCCGGTACCGACGACTTCGGCAAGCTCCTCTCGGTCGGCCTGGCGTTCACCGTCGCGCTGCAGGTCTTCGTCGTCGTCGGCGGCGTGACCCGCATCATCCCGCTCACGGGGCTCACCACGCCCTTCCTGGCGGCCGGCGGGTCCTCGCTCGTCGCGAACTGGATCATCATCGCCGTCCTGCTCCGCATCTCCGACACGGTCCGAACCCAACCCAAGGCGGTGGTCTCATGAATCGCGAACTCAAGCGGGTGAGCATCGTCGTCCTGGCGATGTTCCTGGCGCTCTTCGGGTCGACCACGATCATCCAGATGTTCCAGGCCGACACCCTCAACGCGGACGGTCGCAACACCCGGACGCTCTACGACAGCTACCGGACGGAGCGGGGTCCCATCCTGCTCACGGACGGGACCGCCATCGCCTCGTCCGTCGCGAGTGACGACGAGTACAAGTACCAGCGCGTCTACGCGAACGGCCCGCTGTACGCGCCCGTCACCGGTTACTTCTCGCCCACCCAGGGCTCGTCCGGTCTCGAACTCGCGACCAACGACCTCCTCAGCGGTACCTCGAACTCGCAGTTCCTCGACTCCATCAACCGGCTCATCTCCGGTCAGGCACCGAAGGGTGCCGCGGTCGAGGTCACCCTGGACCCCATCGTGCAGCAGGCCGCCTTCGACGCACTCGGTGACCAGGAGGGCGCGATCGTCGCCATCGAGCCGAAGACGGGCAAGATCCTCGCCTCGGTGTCGAGCCCCGGCTACGACCCGAACGTCCTGGCCAGTCACGACAACGCGGCCGTGCTCGACGCCTACCGGACCCTCGACGACGACGACCGCCAGCCACTCCTCAACAAGGGCGTCGACGGCGACCTCGATCCGCCCGGTTCCACGTTCAAGCTCGTCACCGCGGCCGCCGCGTTCGCGTCGGGCGACTACACGCCGGAGTCGGAGTTCCCGAACCCCTCCACTTACACGCTGCCCGGGACGAGCACCGTCATCCGCAACTCCGAGGGTGGAAGCTGCGGCGGCGGCGCGACGGTGTCCATCGCGACGGCCGTCGAGCTCAGCTGCAACATCCCGCTCGCGGAGCTCGGCGTCGAACTCGGCTACGAGAAGATCCGCGACATGGCGCAGAGCTTCGGCTTCAACATGGACGTCAACATCACCGGAACGGGACTCAACCCCATGCCGATGCAGCCGAGCACCTTCCCGAACGCGCTGAGCGACGACCAGACCGCCATGGCCGCCTTCGGGCAGTACACCGTGCGGGCCTCGGCACTCCAGATGGCCATGGTCTCGGCCGGTATCGCGAACGGTGGCATCGTCTGCAACCCGCAGCTGGTGAACCGCGTCGTGAACCCCGATCTGAGCGTGCTCAAGGAGTTCGAACCGGCGCAGTTGTCGCAGCCGATCTCGAGCTCGGTGGCCAAGGAGATCACGGACATCATGGTCCAGGGCGTCCAGAGCGGTGCTGCGACTAATGCAAGAATAGATGGGGTCGATGTGGCTGGAAAGACAGGCACGGCACAGAACGGATCCGACGATCCGTACACGCTGTGGTTCACCGGTTTCGCGCCTGCGGACGACCCGAAGGTCGCCGTGGCGGTCGTTGTTGAAGATGGCGGTGGACTCGGACAGGACGGTTACGGCAACCTCGTGGCCGCGCCGATCGCGAAGAAAGTACTAGAGGCGGTGCTGAACAAATGAGACCGACAGCCGGGCTGACCTTCGGAGGTCGCTACGAACTGCAATCTCGCATTGCGATCGGTGGCATGGGCGAGGTGTGGCAGGCCACTGACCTGGTCATCGGCCGGACCATCGCCATCAAGATCCTCAAGGACGAGTACATGGGGGACCCCGGGTTCCTCGAGCGGTTCCGCGCCGAAGCGCGGCACGCCGCACTCGTGAACCACGAGGGCATCGCCAACGTCTTCGACTACGGCGAGGAGGACGGCAGCGCGTTCCTCGTCATGGAACTCGTGCCCGGTGAGGCCCTGTCCACCGTGCTCGAGCGCGAGCGTGTCCTGCCCACCGACAAGGTGCTCGACATCGTCGCGCAGACCTCGTCGGCACTCCAGGCCGCGCACGCCGCAGGCCTCGTCCACCGAGACATCAAGCCGGGCAACCTGCTCATCACGCCGGACGGCCGCGTCAAGATCACCGACTTCGGCATCGCCCGCATCGCCGACCAGGTGCCGCTCACGGCCACCGGTCAGGTCATGGGCACCGTGCAGTACCTCTCGCCCGAGCAGGCGAGCGGGCACCCCGCCTCACCGTCGACGGACATCTACTCGCTCGGCATCGTCGCGTACGAGTGCCTCGCCGGACGCCGTCCGTTCACGGGCGAGTCGCAGGTCGCCATCGCGATGGCGCAGATCAACGAGCAGCCGCCGGAGCTCCCCGTCACGATCGCCGAGCCGGTCCGCCGGTTCGTCATGTCGATGATCGCGAAGAACCCGGTCGACCGTCCGGCATCGTCCGCCCACGTCGCGCGCGCTGCCCAGGCGCTCCGCCGGGGAGACCTCAACGCCGCGGCCGCAGCCGTCCCGATGATCCTCGGTGGGGCAGGCGACGCCGCGACCACCGTGATGGACCAGACCCGCCGGATGCCCGCAGCCGACGACGCGACCACGCAGTTGCTGTCCGCCGCCGAAGCGGACCAGCTCGAGGACGACGTCGAGGGCGAGGGCGAGAAGAAGCAGCGCAGCAAGTGGACCTGGCCGCTCATCGGTCTCGTCGCCCTGCTCGTCATCGTGCTGGTCGGTTCGCTGATCGCCGTGTTCGCGAACCAGGGCAACGACGCGGGAGGTACGACTCCGTCGGCCACGACGTCCACGACGCCGAAGCCGACGAAGACCCCGACGCCCACACCGACGCCCACGCCCACGGTGTTCCCGATCAACCTGAGCGACCTCCAGGGCCGGTCCTTCGACGAACTCAACACGATCTTCAGCGCGCCGCCGTACAACTTCAGCGTGTCGAGGAACGTCGGCGACCCGGCCACGACGCCGGAACAGGTCAACACCGTCTACGACGTGAACCCCACGGGCAACGTCAAGACCGGTTCGGCCATCACGCTGACCGTGTACGACGAGATCGCGGTCATCAACCCGCCGACCGAGGCACCGAAGCTCGACCAGTCGGCACTCGACGACGGATCGCTCGTCATCCCGAAGGACGCGACCTCGACCTCGATCAAGGTCGACTGGCTCGCGGTGCAGAACGCCTGCCCGACCGGGTCCGACTTCCTCGGGTACACCGTCGCTGTCTCCGGCGGCTACTTCCAGAACAACTCCTCGGGCCAGTTCGATGCGAACACCACGACGGGTACCATCACGGTCGACGCGGTGGGCACGCTCTCGGTCTCGTACGCGGTCCGCTGCAGCACCGGTACCTCCTCCGGATCGCCGTCCTCGGAGTCGATCAACGTCATCAAGGAGCAGTAGCCGATGCCGCGACGAGTGCTCTCAGGGTCATCCCTGAGAGCACTCGGAAGGTGCCCGGGTAAGCTGTTAGTGTTTGTCCTCCAAGCGAATTCAGGGGTGGTACGTGGCTGACGATCAACGCCTGCTCGCAGGCCGATACGTCGTCGGCGACCTCATCGGCCGCGGGGGCATGTCCAACGTCTTCCGCGGCGTGGACACCAAGCTCGGTCGCACCGTCGCCATCAAGGTCCTGAAGTCCACGCTCGCCACCGACCCCGCCTTCCGCTCCCGTTTCCGGCAAGAGGCGCAGGCCGCCTCGCGGATGGCGCACCCGACGATCGTCCGCGTCTACGACGCCGGCGAGGAGCGGGTGAAGGACGTTTCCGGTCAGGACCTCATCGAGCCGTTCATCGTCATGGAGTACGTCGAAGGGCGCATGCTCAAGGATCTCATCGCCGAGGGTCCCGTCGAGTCCGAGGAGGCGGTGCGCATCGCGCACAGCATCCTCACCGCTCTGGAGTACTCCCACCGCGCCGGCGTCGTGCACCGCGACATCAAGCCGGGCAACGTCATGATCACCACGGCCGGCGACGTCAAGGTCACCGACTTCGGCATCGCGCGCGCCGTCTCCGATTCGTCCACGACGGTCGCCCAGACGACCGCCATCCTCGGCACGGCCGCGTACTTCTCCCCCGAGCAGGCCAAGGGCGAGACGGTCGACGCGCGGACCGACCTCTACTCCACCGGCGTCGTCCTCTTCGAGATGCTGACGGGGAAGGCGCCCTTCCGCGGCGACACCGCCGTCGCAGTCGCGTACCAGCACGTGAGCGAGCGCCCGGTGAAGCCGAGCTCGATCAACCCGAAGGTGTCGCCGGCACTCGATCAGGTCGTCCTCCGAGCCCTCGCGAAGGATCGCTTCGAGCGGTACCAGAGCGCCGTCGAGTTCCGTGAGGACCTCGACGAAGCCGGAGCCGGCCATGTGCCGGTCCGACGCGACGACCACGACTCACTGTTCGGCCCGTCTCCGACGGCGGCGTCCAGCACCGAGCAGGCGATCCGTCAGCTCACCTCGGACGACACCGTGACGCGTACCCAGCGCCGGCCACCGGTCGTGTGGATCTGGGCCGCCATCGCTGGAATCGCCGTCGTCCTCTTCTCCCTCGTGTTCTGGGTGGTGCAGCTTCCGCCCGCGACGAGCATCTCCACGGACTCGAGAGAGGTCCCGGATCTCGTCGACGCCACGTGGGAGAGCGCGAACAGCACGATCGAGCAGCTTGAGCTCGTCCCGACCAAGTTCGACGAAGCAAGCAGCGACTACAAGGCGGGTCACGTCATCCGCACCGACCCGCCCGGCGGCACCACGGTGACCAAGAACACGCAGATCAAGGTCTACGTGTCGACCGGCCGTGCCCAGGTCGAGGTCCCCGACGTCGTCAACCAGTCCTCCGAGGCTGCGTGGGCCGCGGTCGCCGCTGCCGGTCTCGCGCAAGGTTCCGTGACCCGGGAGAACTCGCCGACCGTGCCGGCAGGTGTCGTACTGCGGATGGATCCCGGAGCGGGTACCTCCGTCGACCAGGGGTCCACGGTGAACCTCGTGGTCTCCAGCGGGAACGTCACGCTGACGGACGTCGTCGGGCAGCCGCTCCTCGACGCGACGAACTACCTGCAGGACTCGACGAGGCAGTTCACCGTGCAGCCGCAGGCCGACGCGACGTGCAAGGCCGTCGCCGGCGACCCGGTCACGGCGATGTCTCCCGCACCGGGCGACATCCCGCAGAAGTCCGTCATCACGCTCACCTACTGCACCGGTCCGTAGGCTGCGCCGGTTCCTGGGCCTGTCGAAGGACGGTCCCTGAGCAGGCTCACCGGTCCCTGAGCCTCTCGAAGGGCCTACCGGGTCATGAGCGGGCTGAGCCCTCGTGCCCGCTCATGCACACCGGTGAGCCCGGTCGTCTCGAGCCAGTTCGCCAGGAGCTGGTAGCCGCCCTCGGAGAGAACCGACTCCGGATGGAACTGCACGCCGTGGATCGGGGCGTCACGGTGGCGGAGCCCCATGATGACGCCGCCGGTCGTCCGGCTCGTCACGACGAGCTCCTCGGGCACGCTGCCGTCGACGACGGCGAGCGAGTGATACCTGGTGGCGTTGAACTGCGGCGGGATTCCCCGGTACAAGACACTGCCGTCGTGTTCGACGAGCGAGCTCTGCCCGTGCATCAGCTCGTCGGCAGTGTGCACGGTCGCTCCGAACGCCTCAGCGATCGCCTGGTGGCCGAGGCACACCCCGAGGAGTGGTGTCCCGGTGCGGTATGCCGCGTGCACGGTGTCCAGTGAGATTCCGGCGTCGGATGGCCGACCGGGTCCGGGCGAGACGATGACGCCGTCGAACCCGCGGATCCGCTGCTCGAGGTCGTCGAGCGCGATGCCGTCGTTCTGCACGACGACCGTCTCGGCACCCAGTTGTTCGACGTACCCGTTCAGCGTGTAGACGAAGCTGTCGTAGTTGTCGATGACCAGGACTCGGGTCATTCGTCGCCGACGGTCACATTCTGATCGACGATGAACGAGTCCACGTAGGGGAACACCCACGTGAAGAGGGCGGCCACGACCGCCACGAACAGGACGACGAGGATGATGATCCTCAGCCAGACGGGTCCGGGCAGGATCCTCCAGAGTGCGCCGTACATCGTCAGCCTCCAGCGGCCGCGACGGACGCGGCGATCTCGGCGGGCGGTCCGGCGGACAGCGGCTGCCAGGACTCGTACACCGCGTAAGCGATACTGCGTTCCGCCGTCGAGTAGAGCGGGTTGCAGGTGGTCAGGGTGAGGATGCGCTGCGTGGGTGCGACGCCGTCCACCTGTGGGACGGGATTGAGGACGTCCACCTGGGTGGGCAACACGTAGGTGATGTTCCGGAACACGTAGGTGTAGTAGCCGTCGGCCGTCTGGACGTAGACCTTGTCGCCGATCTGCAGGTCGCTGATCAGGGTCATCGCACCGCCGTAGGCCTTGCGGTGACCGGCGACGACGAAGTTGCCGACCTCTCCGGGCATCTGGGTGCTCGGGTAGTGACCGACGCCGAGGTCGAAGCTGTTGAGGACGGTCGCGGTGTCGACACCCTCGGCGACGACGCGGCGGTAGTCGGCGCCGTACCGCGGCACGTAGAGCACTGCGAACGGGTCGCCCGGCGCGGGGCGGGCGGTCACGGGCGGCTCACCGTAGTTCGGCGCGCCGGTCGCATCCACGGTCGGTTCGGGCGCGGGAGCGGTCTCGGCGTTCTTGATCCACTCCTGCGACTGGCTCGATGCGGCGTTGGCCTGACTGCCGGCCATGATCATGTCGTTCCACCAGAGCTGCCACGCGAGGAACAGCAGGACCACCATGCCCGCGGTGATGAGCAGCTCGCCGGCCACCCCGAAGACGCTGATGCGGTGCTTCGACGGCGCTCTGCGCTCAGCGGCGCGTGCGCTCGCTCGCGAAGGTAGGTCGTCGGTCACGCATGGATTCTACCGAGAAGAACTCGGGATCGGCTGATCCCCAAGGCACCGATTGGGGTGAACAGGTAGAATGTCGGCATGGCACGCACGAAGTCACGAAGCAAACCGTCCCGCGAACCCGAGCAGACGAGCGGCGAACCCGCACCGAACGCGGTCTGGTTCAAGCCGGTCATGTTCGGCTTCATGCTGCTCGGCCTCGCCTGGATCGTCGTCTACTACTTGAGCGGCACGCTGCTCCCGATCCAGTCGCTCGGCCCGTGGAACATCCTCGTCGGCTTCGGCATCGCCTTCATCGGCTTCCTCATGACCACCAGGTGGCGCTAGCCTCCCTCACTTCACGCGTGCACAGCGGGTCGTCCTCTCGGACGGCCCGCTGTTTCGTTGTGCGCGGGATCCGACGCATCGAGTTCTCCACAGGAATGTGGAGAACTTCCGAGTTATCCACACGCCGGTGTGGAGAACCGCAGGGAGTCCCGGAAACACGGGGAACCACACCGGTGTAATTATCCCCAGTGTTCATAACTCTGTGGATAACTCAGGCAACCTTCAACGTCTCCTGCATGGTTGCGGCTCGCCGCCGAGCGCGGCGATCGTCGACACACGGTCACCGTGCCATGGCGAATCACCGGCCCACACCCGGTCACCAAGCCGAACCCGTTCACTGAGCCGAACCCGTTCACTGAGCCGAACCCGGTCACTGAATCGAAATCGGTTACGGAGCCGAACCCGGTCACTGAGCCTGTCGAAGTGCGGTCCCGCTCAGAGGAGGGCGGGAAGGAGGCTGGCGCCCAGGAGGACGACACTCAAGGCGCCGATCAGGACTGCCTGGAGCGGCTGCTGCGTGCGCTTGCGGGTGTTGACGAGGATGAGGCCGACGAGGGCGCCGCCGACGAGCCCGCCCAGGTGGGCCTGCCAGGCGATGTTCACGCCGGGGATGAAACCGATGACGAGGTTGATGCCCAGGAGCACCAGCAGCCCGCGGGTGTCGGCACCCATGCGTCGTTGGATGACGAGGAACGCGCCGAGCAGACCGAAGATCGCGCCCGAGGCGCCGACCACGGCCGTCGTCGGGTCGGCGAGGAACAGGACACCGACCGAACCGGCGAACCCGGCGACCAGGTAGAGGGCGAGGAACCGCCAGTGCCCGAGCATGGTCTCGAGGATCCGGCCGAAGATCCAGAGCGTGTACATGTTCAGCAGGATGTGGAAGATGAAGCCCTGCGAGTGCACGAACACGGCGGTCAGCATCCGCCAGGGCTGGAAGGCACCGTACGACGGATCGGAGTACACGCCGGCGTAGAGGAGCGCGTTCGTGACACCGAGCCCGGGTATCCACTGCAGCAGGAACACGAACGCCGTCACGGCGATGATCGCGTACGTGACGATGGGGGAGGAGTTGCTGATCCTCGCGCCGAGACGGTTGCGAGGGGCGCTCTGTCGTTGCGCCTTCATGTCCTCCGGACAGATGAAACCGACTGCCCCGGGCGTCTGGCATTCTCCACAGATCGTCCGACCGCAACGCTGGCAGAGCACGAAGCTCTGTCGGTCGGGGTGGCGATAGCAGAAATTGGCCGACGGATCCCGGGGCAGGGTCACGGTCTGTCCTCCGAGCGGGGTCTAAGCCTCGGAGATGGTGACGCTCTCGAGGACGACGGGCTCGATCGGCTTGTCGCCGGCACCGGTCGGGACGGCCTGGATGGCGTCGACGACCGCGCGGGACTCGGCGTCGGCGACCTCACCGAAGATGGTGTGCTTGCCCTGGAGCCACTGGGTGGGAACGGTCGTGATGAAGAACTGCGAACCGTTCGTGCCCTCGACGGCGCCCGTGATGGCGTTGCGGCGCTTGCCGGCGTTCGCCATGGCGAGGATGTAGGGCTCGTCGAAGTTGAGCTCCGGGTGGATCTCGTCGTCGAAGTTGTAACCCGGACCACCGGTGCCGGTTCCGAGCGGGTCGCCGCCCTGGATCATGAACGCGGGGATGATGCGGTGGAAGATGAGATCGTTGTACAGCGCGTCGTTCCGGGTCTGCCCCGTCTTCGAGTCCGTCCACTCGCGCCCGCCGGTCGCCAGGTCGGTGAAGTTCTTGACCGTCTTGGGAGCGTGGTCCCCGAAGAGGTTGACCTTGATCTCACCGTGGTTGGTGTGCAACGTGGCGACTGCGGTGTGCTTTGACATACTCCCAATTCTTGCACAAGGGTTCGGGACTCTCGGATGGTATCCAGGGGTCTAAGTGGCAAGATGGAGGTTACGTTGTTGCCGCGATCATTGGAGATGACCACATGAGCCTGTCACGCAAGCGCCGGAAAGAGCTCAAGAAGCTCAAGGGTTCCGCTGCCGACCTCTGGGACTCCCAGCAGGATGTCCTGAACCACGCCAACGAAGTCGCTCGTGAGGTGAGCCGTCAGCTCGGGAACTTCTCGAAGGAGCAGGTGGTCCCCGTCGTCCGCGACACCTATGAGCACCGCGTCGTCCCGACGGTCGACCGGGGGATCAAGGTCTCCCGCAACGCCGTCGACGGCGTGAAGAAGGGCATCTCGGATGGCGTCGTCCCCGCAGTCGGTGGCGTCGTCGGCACGGTGCTGAGCATCGGCGACATCGCCAAGGACACCCGCGTGCAGGCAGCCCTCCGCCGCCTTCACGTCCCCGAGCAGGTGCTGCCCGCCAAGAAGGGCGCGAGCGCCGGTACCGTCATCGCGATCGGCCTCGGCGTCCTCGCCGCTGCCGGTGTCGCCTACGCCGTCTGGCAGACGTTCCGCGCAGACGACGAGCTGTGGGTCTCCGACGAGGAGCCTGCCGCTTCCTGATCCCGCATCGCACGACGCAGCCCCTCGCCGGTTCCGACCGGGGAGGGGCTTCGTGTTGTGACGGCTGTGCTCAGATGAGGCCGGCGAAGCGTCGTCCGACGTCGACCAGGCTGACACGGTCGAGTGAGCCGACCTCCTCGAGCGGGTACCACGCGGCATAATCAGTGCTGCCGTCGGCCTCGTAGGTCAGCGTGCCGCCGACGAGGTGCGCCCGGTACACGATGCGCAGCGTGTGGAGCGGCCCGGAGGCAGCCGTGCTGAGCCGGCGCTCGACCGGCACGACCTGCGAGTCGACGCCGATCAGCTCGTCGAGCTCGGCGTGGTAGCCGGTCTCCTCGAACACTTCGCGGACCGCCGCGTCGGCCGGGTCCTCACCGGGGTCGATCCCGCCGCCGGGGAGCGTCCATCCGCTGTGTCCGCTCTCGTTCCAATGGGAGAGCAGCATGCCCCGTTCGTCGACGATGACGGCATATGCAGCGACGCGGATATCCATGCCGCCAGCCTAACCGCCGGGCCCCGCGACAACGGAGAACGCCCCCGGCGTCTGCCGAGGGCGTTTCTGGACTGTGGAGCCTGGGAGAATCGAACTCCCGACATCCTGCTTGCAAAGCAGGCGCTCTACCAACTGAGCTAAGGCCCCGGATGGAACAGATCCGGGGATCCGATCCAATCGGTGTGTTACTGGTCGTGCAGGGTGGGGCTACCAGGACTTGAACCTGGGACCTCTTCGTTATCAGCGAAGCGCTCTAACCGCCTGAGCTATAGCCCCGTTTTGAACCTTGTTGAGACTACCCGATTCCCGCCGCAACTCATAATCGGGCGGCGCCGCACGGCGCGGCGCCGACCCGACCGAGCGTCAGTTGTTGGTGAACCCGACGAGCAGGCCACCCGTGATCTTCACGCTGAGGTTGTAGAGCCCCGCGAGGAGGGCTCCCATCAGCGTGATGACGATGAGGTTGAGCAGCGCCACGATGCCCGCGAAGGCCATGACCTGCGGCAGGTTGACGTACTGCAGGATGTTGTTCCCCGGGCCCGCGATGTCGGTGAACAGGCCACCGACCTTCGTGAAGACACCGGTGGTGTTCAGCACGGTGTAGACGAGGAAGAAGAACACCACGATGACCACGGCGACCGCGATCGCCGCCAGGAACGACAGCTTCACCGCCGACCAGAAGTCGATGTACACCAGCTTCAGGCGCACCTGCTTGGTGCTGGTGCGTTTGGTCGACTTCTTGGCCAACTTCTCTGCGACGCTACTGCTCATCTACTTCTTCCTTCATCGCCGGAGTCTCGTCCGGCACGGATGCCTCGGGTTCTGCACCCTCCGAGGCGGCTGCGTCTGCAACCGTCTCCGGAACATCCTGGGTCTCAAGGTTTCGGTCACTGTTCTTGGCCAGCGCGATGATTCGGTCGCTCTCCGCGAAACGCGCGAAGACGACGCCCATCGTGTCGCGCCCCTTCGCTGGAACTTCGGCCACGGCAGACCTTACCACCTTGCCACTGGCAAGAACCACAAGGACCTCGTCGCTCTCGTCGACGATCAGGGCGCCCGCGAGGGTGCCTCGATCGTCGTTCAGCTTGGCCACCTTGATGCCCAGACCGCCGCGATTCTGGCCGCGGTACTGGTCGATGTTGGTGCGCTTCGCGTAGCCGCCCTCGGTCACGACGAAGACGAACGCCTCGCGTTCCTCACCCTCGACGGACGGCAGCACCGACGCCGAGAGCAGCTTGTCGTCGTCGCGGAAGTGCATGCCGATGACGCCGCTCGTCGCGCGTCCCATCGGCCGCAGGGTCTCGTCGCTCGCCGTGAAGCGGATCGACATGCCCTTGCGCGACACGAGCAGGACGTCGCTGTCGTTCTCCACGAGCAGCGCGGAGGTGAGCTCGTCGCCCTCGCGCAGGTTGATCGCGATGATGCCGCCCGAACGGTTGGTGTCGTACTCCGAGAGCGCCGTCTTCTTGACGAGGCCGTCGTGTGTCGCGAGGACCAGGTACGTCGCGGCCTCGTAGTCGCGGATGTCGAGGATCTCGGCGATCTCCTCATCCGGCTGCATGGCGAGCAGGTTGGCGACGTGCTGGCCCTTGGCGTCGCGGCCGGCCTCCTGCAGCTCGTAGGCCTTCGCGCGGTACACGCGGCCCTTCGTGGTGAAGAAGAGGAGCCAGTGGTGCGTCGTCGTCACGAAGAAGTGGTCGACCACGTCGTCCGCGCGCAGCTGGGCACCCTTGACGCCCTTGCCACCGCGGTGCTGCTGACGGTAGTTGTCGCTCCGCGTGCGCTTGATGTACCCGCCGCGGGTGACGGTGATGACCATCTCCTCTTCGGGGATCAGGTCTTCCATGTTCATGTCGCCGTCGAAACCGAACATGATCTCGGTGCGGCGGTCGTCGCCGTACTTGTCGACGATCGCGGTCAGTTCCTCGCTGACGATCTCGCGCTGGCGGACCGGCTTCGCGAGGATGTCCTTGAGGTCGGCGATCTGCGCTTCGATCTCGGCTGCCTCGTCGATGATCTTCTGACGCTCGAGGGCGGCGAGACGACGCAGCTGCATGTCGAGGATCGCGCTGGCCTGGAGCTCATCGATCTCGAGGAGGTCCATGAGGCCCGTGCGTGCCTCATCGGCGGACGGTGAACGGCGGATGAGCGCGATGACCTCGTCGAGGGCGTCGAGCGCCTTCAGGTAGCCGCGGAGGATGTGTGCGCGCTCCTCCTTCTTGCGGAGTCGGAACACGGTGCGGCGGACGATGACCTCGACCTGGTGCGTCACCCAGTTGGTGATGAACCCGTCGAGCGGCAGCGTCCGCGGGATGCCGTCGACGATCGCGAGCATGTTCGCGCCGAAGTTGTCCTGCAGCTGCGTGTGCTTGTAGAGGTTGTTGAGGACGACCTTCGCGACCGCATCGCGCTTCAGCACGATGACGAGCCGCTGGCCGGTGCGACCGGAGGTCTCGTCGCGGATGTCGGCGACGCCGCCGAGACGACCCTCCTTGACGAGGTCGGCGATCTTCAGCGCGAGGTTGTCGGGGTTCACCTGGTACGGGAGCTCGGTGACGACGAGGCAGGTCCGACCCTGGATCTCCTCGACGTTCACGACGGCCCGCATCGTGATGGAACCGCGACCCGTACGGTAGGCGTCCTGGATGCCCTTGACACCGAGGATCTGCGCGCCGGTCGGGAAGTCCGGCCCCTTGATGCGCTGCATGAGCGCCTCGAGGAGCTCTTCCCGGCTGGCCTCGGGGTTCGCCAGGTGCCAGAGGGCACCGTCGGCGACCTCGCGGAGGTTGTGCGGCGGGATGTTCGTCGCCATGCCGACCGCGATGCCGACGGACCCGTTGACGAGGAGGTTCGGGAAGCGCGCCGGCAGGACGACCGGCTCCTGGGACTCGCCGTCGTAGTTGGGCTGGAAGTCGACGGTCTCCTCGTCGATGTCGCGCACCATCTCCATGGCGAGCGGGGCCATCTTCGTCTCGGTGTATCGAGGGGCTGCCGCGCCGTCGTTGCCCGGTGAGCCGAAGTTGCCCTGGCCGAGCGCCAACGGGTACCGCATGCTCCACGGCTGGACGAGGCGCACGAGCGCGTCGTAGATGGCGGTGTCACCGTGCGGGTGGAACTGACCCATGACGTCGCCGACGACGCGCGCGCACTTGGAGAACGAGCGGTCGGGGCGGTAGCCGCCGTCGTACATCGCGTAGATCACGCGGCGGTGGACGGGCTTGAGGCCGTCGCGGACGTCGGGCAGGGCGCGGCCGACGATGACGCTCATCGCGTAGTCGAGGTAGCTGCGCTGCATCTCGAGCTGCAGGTCGACCTGGTCGATCCGTCCGTGCACGCCGTGGTCCTCGTCCGGGACCGTGATCTCGTCGTTGGTTTCGTCTGCCATGTTCTCTTACTTCTCCTGGTCCCTGAGCTTGTCGAAGGGCCTGTCTGGTGCGAGGTGGATCACTTCGACAAGCTCAGTGACCGGTGGATGAGGGTGGTTCGTGCCACTCAGATGTCGAGGAAGCGGACGTCTTTCGCGTTCTTCTGGATGAAGGTCCGGCGGGACTCCACGTCCTCGCCCATGAGCGTGGAGAAGATCTCATCGGCAGCCGCGGCGTCGTCGAGGGTGACCTGGAGGAGCGTCCGCGTCTGCGGGTCCATCGTGGTCTCCCACAGCTCCTTGTAGTTCATCTCGCCGAGACCCTTGTAGCGCTGGATCCCGTTCTCCTTCGGGATGCGCTTGCCCGAGGCGACACCGTCGGTGAGGAGGGCGTCGCGTTCGCGGTCGCTGTACACGTACTGGTGGTCGGCGTTCGACCACTTCAGGCGGTAGAGCGGCGGCTGCGCGAGGTACACGTATCCGAGGTCGACGAGCGGGCGCATGTAGCGGAACAGGAGGGTCAGCAGCAGCGTCGTGATGTGCTGGCCGTCGACGTCGGCGTCGGCCATGAGCACGATCTTGTGGTAGCGCACCTTGTCGGGGTTGAAGTCCTCACCGATGCCGGCACCGAAGGCCGTGATCATGGCCTGGACCTCGTTGTTCGCGAGGGCGCGGTCGAGGCGTGCCTTCTCGACGTTGAGGATCTTGCCACGGAGCGGGAGGATCGCCTGGGTCTCCGGGTTGCGACCCTGCACGGCGGAGCCGCCTGCGGAGTCACCCTCGACGATGAAGATCTCGGACAGCGACGGGTCCTTCGACTGGCAGTCCTTGAGCTTGCCGGGCATGCCGCCACCCTCGAGGAGGCCCTTGCGACGGGCCGTCTCGCGGGCCTTGCGGGCGGCGAGTCGAGCGGTCGCGGCCTGCAGCGCCTTCCGGATGATCTCCTTGGCCTGGTTGGGGTTGCGGTCGAACCAGTCGTTGAGCTGCTCGCTGACGACCTTCTGCACGAACGCCTTCGCCTCGGTGTTGCCGAGCTTGGTCTTCGTCTGTCCCTCGAACTGCGGCTCGGAGAGCTTGACGGAGATGACGGCCGTGAGGCCCTCACGGACGTCGTCGCCGGAGAGGTTGTCGTCCTTCTCCTTGAGGATGCCCTTCTCACGTGCGTAACGGTTCACGAGCGTGGTGAGCGCCGCGCGGAACCCTTCTTCGTGGGTGCCGCCCTCGTGCGTGTTGATCGTGTTCGCATAGGTGTGGACGCTCTCGTTGTACGCCGTCGTCCACTGCATCGCGACCTCGAGCGCGATCTTGCGCTCGGTGTTCTCCGACTCGAAGGAGATGATCTCGTCGTGGACGAGCTCGGCCCGCTTGGCCTTGTTCAGGTACTCGACGTAGTCCTCGAGACCGCGCTCGTAGAAGAAGACGTCCTTGCGCTGCGAGTGTGCCGCCGAGTTGTCGTCGACGTCGTCGGCCTCGATGGCGTCGCGCAACGGACGCTCGTCGGCGAGCTCGATGCGGAGGCCCTTGTTGAGGAAGGCCATCTGCTGGAAGCGGGTCCGGAGCGTCTCGTAGTCGAACTCCGTCGTCTCGAACGTCTCGGCGCTCGGCCAGAAGGTGATCGTGGTGCCCGTCTCGGAGGACGGCTCGTCCTCGTGGAGCGGGGCGTCGGGGACACCGTGCTGGAAGCTCTGGCGCCAGACCGACCCCTGACGACGGACCTCGACGGAGAGGCGCGTGGACAGCGCGTTGACGACGGACGAACCGACGCCGTGGAGCCCGCCGGAGACCGCGTACCCGCCGCCGCCGAACTTGCCGCCGGCGTGCAGGATGGTCAGGACGACCTCGACGGTCGACTTCTTCTCCACCGGGTGGATGTCGACCGGGATGCCTCGACCGTTGTCGATGACGCGGACGCCGCCGTCCTCCAGGATGGTCACGAGGATCGTGTCGCAGTAGCCGGCGAGGGCCTCGTCCACGGAGTTGTCGACGATCTCGTAGACCAGGTGGTGCAGACCACGTGGACCGGTGGACCCGATGTACATACCGGGCCGCTTCCGGACGGCTTCGAGACCTTCGAGAACCTGGATGGCACTTGCGCCGTAATCAGAGTCTTGGGCGTGCGTGTTGGGTTCTGATGTCATAGGAAAAGAGGGCTCCAAACCGTCGAGATTCGACCGTTCCATCCTACCAAACAGACCCCGTGAAGCCGCGAGAAAACGCCCGTTTGAGGCACTTTTCCATGCCCGGAGGCCGTATTTGCCTCCCTAGCCGTAAGTATCGCGTGGACCACGCCCTGGAATCGACCTGGGGCCTCTTTTCCAGGAGGGTGCTCCGGGGCCCTGGAAACGGATCGTGTCGACACCGGCGTCTGGATAGCGTTCGGCGATGCGGACGAGGATCTCGTGGCGCATGTGTCGCAACTGTGTCGCCCAGGCCGTCGACTGGCATTGGACGAGCAGGACGCCGTCCGCGATCGACACCGGTTCGGAGTACCTGGCGGTGTCCTCGCCGCACAACTCCGCCCAGTTCCCGAGAACCTCGTGTTGGGCGAGTGGCGAGTTCCACCCGAGTCCGGCGGTCAGTGAATCGATGACCGTCCCGAGGCCCTTGGGGTCGCGTCCGACACCGTACGGCACCGAGTCCTGCGGCCCCTCGGCCGAGCGTTCCCGGCGCTTGCGATCACGGGAGACCCGTTCGCCGCCGAAGATCTCCTTGAACCGGAGGTACACCGTGGCGGACAGTTCCCCCGCCGGGTCGGCGTCCCGTCCGAGTCGACGCGGTTCAGTCATGCGTCGACTCCGTGGTGAGCGCCTCGTTCACTGGGCCGGCCGCCCCGTCCGGACCGTCCACGATCCGTCCGGCTTCGATGCGCACGACGTGCGCGGTGAACCGTTCGGGGACGTCGTCGAACACGGCTGCGGTGATGATGACCTGGTCGTACTCCGCGACCGCGGCCGCGAGGCGTTCCCGGCGACGTGCATCGAGCTCGGCGAAGACGTCGTCGAGGATGAGCACCGGATCACCGAGGGACGAGTCGGCGCGGAGGAGCTCGGCTGAGGCGAGTTTGGCGGCGAGCGCGAACGACCACGATTCACCGTGGCTCGCGTACCCCTTGACCGGCAGCCCGTTGAGACCGAAGAACACGTCGTCGCGGTGTGGCCCGACGAGCGTCAGACCCCGCTCGAGCTCGGCCGACCGACGCTGCGCGAGCGCCGCACGGAACCGTTCCGCGATGCGCGCAAGATCGACAGGGGCGCCCGGCTCCACGCCTTCCGTGGGATCGGCGGCCGCCGACTCGTCCTCGGCATCGGTGCCGGCGATACTGAGCACGGGCAGGAGGACCGGTCGGTGATCGTCGCCGGCCACGGCCTCGTACGCGGCACGCAGTGGCCCACCGAGCATGGCCAGGAGTTGCAGACGTTCGGCGATGATCTCCGTGCCGTACTGCACGAGCCGGTCGTCCCAGAGGTCGAGCGTCGCCAGGGGCCCGGACTTCAGCCCGCGCGCCCTCGCCGACTTGAGGAGGGAGTTCCGCTGCTTCAGGGAGCGGTCGTAGTCGGCCATCACGCCGGCCAGGCGAGGGATCCGCTGCACGAGGAGCTGGTCGATGAACCGCCGGCGCGCAGACGGGTCGCCTCGGACGATCAGGAGGTCCTCCGGGGCGAACAGCACGGTGGACACGTACCGCGGCAGTTCGCGCGGCTTGATCTGGGACCGGTTCACCTGGGCGCGGTTGGCCGAACCCCGGTTGAGCTGCACCTCGGCGAGCAGCTCACGACCTTCGTGCACGATGCGTGCCCTGATGATCGCCGCGTCGGCACCGTGTCGGATGAGCGCCTGTTCAGAGGAGACCCGATGGGACCCGAGGCTGCTGAGGTATCCGATCGCCTCGACGAGGTTGGTCTTGCCCTGGCCGTTGCGACCCACGAACAGATTGGGTCCGGGTTCGAGCGCCACGTCGACCACCGCGTAGTTGCGGTAGTCGGTGAGATTCAAGTGCCGCACGATCACCACGTCACCCTACCGCCTCGCCCTGACGCCGAACGGGTCGGGGCGCCGTCGGACGTCCGAGCGCGGCCGTCACGACGACGCAGGGTGAACGAAATCGACCCTCCAGCGAAGCGGAATGCTCCGGGAGGGTCGATTTCGTTCGTCAGGAGACGTCGTGTCGTCAGTCGTCGGCCTTCTTGACCGCGTGTCCGCCGAACTGGTTGCGGAGTGCGGCGACCGCCTTCATGGCCGGCGAGTCCTCCTGGCGCGACACGAAGCGGGCGAAGATCGATGCCGAGATGGTCGGGACGGGCACCGCGTTCGCGATGGCCTCCTCGATCGTCCAGCGGCCCTCACCCGAGTCCTCGACGTAGCCCTCGATCTGCTCGAAGTCCGGGTCCTCCTCGAGGGCGCGGACGAGGAGCTCGAGCAGCCAGGACCGGACGACGGTGCCGCGCTGCCAGGCCTTGAACGTGCCGGGGACGTCCTTGATGATGTCCTCGCGCTTGTCGAGGAGCTCGAAGCCCTCGGCGTACGCCTGCATGAGCGCGTACTCGATGCCGTTGTGCACCATCTTCGCGTAGTGGCCGGCGCCGACCTCTCCGACGTGGACGAAGCCCTCATCGCGCGGGCCCTCGGGGCGCAGGGCGTCGAAGACGGGCATGACCCGCTCCACCTGCTCCTTGGAACCGCCGACCATGAGGCCGTAGCCGTTGTCGACACCCCAGACACCGCCGGAGACGCCGGCATCGATGTAGTCGATGCCCTTCGCCGACAGCAGTTCAGCGTGCTTGAAGTCGTCCGTGAAGCGGCTGTTGCCGCCGTCGATGATCAGGTCGCCGGCCTCGAGCAGGCCGTTCAGCTCCTCGACGACCGAGTCGGTGATGGCCCCGGCGGGGACCATGACCCAGACCGTGCGAGGTGCCGGGAGCGCAGCGACGAGGTCGCTGATCGTCGCGACGTCGGTGACATCGGGGTTCCGGTCGAAACCGGTGACCTCGATGCCGTTCGCACGCAGACGCGTGCGCATGTTGTTGCCCATCTTGCCGAGACCGACGAGACCGATGTGCATGGAGGATCCTTTGCGTGTCAGCGCAGCAGCAGGTTCGGCTGCAGCAGGTACTTGTAACTGTCGGCACCCGGCTGATCCTTGGAGGATTGGCTCGTGATGAGCATGGGTCCCGGCTTGTTCGTGTTCTCCGTCTTCGTGAACGAGAACCGCACGTACTCGCTCCGGACCGCGGTCAGACCGTCGATCAGGAACTGCGGCTTGAGGGAGAGCACGATGTCGTCGCCGGTGAGGAGGGCGTCGATGCCCTCGGATGCCTGCGCCTGCTCGGATCCGACGGCCTCGAGCGTGAGGCCGTCGATGGTGAAGGTGAAGCGGAGGGCCGCTTCGCGCTCGAGGACGAGCGACATACGCCTGGTCGCCTCGATGAGTTCCGCGGTGTTGATGATCGCGTAGTTGTCGGTCGTCTCGGGGAAGAGCCGCTTGACCGGCGGGAAGTTGCCCTTGATGAGCAGCGAGGTGACCGTCTTGCGGTCGGCCCGGAACGCGATGAGCTCGCGGTCGTCGCGATTCGTGATCGCGACGTTGATGTTGCCGCTGTGGCCGAAGGTCTTGCCGACCTCCTGGAGGGTGCGGGCCGGCACCAGGGCCGTGATCGTCTCGCTGGAACCGTCTCCCTGGCCCGAGTCCCAGTCGATCTCGCGGACCGCGACGCGGTAGCGGTCGGTCGCGACGAGGCTGAGGCTCGTCTTGGAGACCTCGAGCTGCACGCCGGTGATGACCGGGGTCACGTCGTCGCGGCTTGCGGCGACAGCGACCTGACTCACTGCGGTGGCGAACTCATCGGCGGGCACGAGGCCGAAGTCGGCGTCGACCTGCGGGATCGTCGGGTACTCCTCGACGGGCATCGATCCGAGCGTGAACCGGGCAGAACCACAGGTGACCTCGATGCGGTTCTCGACCTTGCTGAACCGGACAGGCGCGTTCGGGAGGCGGCTGGCGATCTCCGAGAGCAACCGGCCGTTGACGAGTGCCGTGCCGGCCTCCTCGACCTCGGCCGCGATGCCGGTCTGGCTGGAGACCTCGTAGTCGAAGGAGGACAGGATGAGACCGTCGTCACCGGCTTCGATGAGGATGCCGTTCAGGATCGGCAGCGTCGGGCGCTGCGGGAGCAGCTTCACTGCGAACGAGACGGCTTCGCTGAATACATCCCGGTTGACGCTGAATCGCACGACAAGTCCCCTGTCTCTGGCTCTCGATGACGTCACCAATGCTAGTGGGTCTGCTTCCGGGGTCGAGTGGGACGAGGTGCTGTGGAGAAGCGAGCCTGGGGAAAGGTTGTTTGGCGGAGAGATCATTGAATTAACGGTTAACAGTCTTAACCGGTGTGGAAACTGTGGATAAGTCCGCCGAACCCGCTCGAACACAGGGAACTACATGTGTGTAACTTGGTGGTGGCCTGTGGAGAGAACGACACGAGGGTGTGGGACGCGAAGGTCGGTGAATGATGTTCACTCACAAGCCCGCCCGGAGCTTCCACATCTCTCCACAGGTTATCCACAGGGCTACGAAGGCGGAATGTGGAGAGATCGGTCGCACATCCTGTCGTCGAATGAGCGCTCGTCGTCGCCTGATGAACGAAATCGGCCCCTCGAGCACACCGAGTGCGCCGAGAGGCCGGGAACGTTCACCAGGACGCGTCAGGCGCCGTAGCGGAGGTTCTGCTTGATGCGGCTTGTGAGCTCGGTCACCTGGTTGTAGATCGAGCGCTTCTCCTGCATGAGGTCGGTGATCTTCCGGTTGGCGTACATGACCGTCGTGTGGTCCCGGTTGCCGAACAGCTGACCGATCTTCGGGAGTGAGAGGTTCGTGAGCTCGCGACAGAGGTACATCGCGATCTGACGTGCCGTCGCCACGGCCTGCGACCGGCTCGAGCCGTACAGGTCGTCGACAGAGAGCTTGAAGTAGTCGGCCGTCGTGTTGATGATGTCGATCGGCGAGATGACGTTGTCGTCGTCGAGGCTGATGACGTCCTTCAGCACCGTCTGGGCCAAGGTCATGTCGACAGCGGTCCGGTTCAGGCTCGCGAACGCGACGACCCGGATGAGCGTGCCCTCCAGCTCACGGATGTTGCTCGACACCTTGGTGGCGATGAACTCCAGGACCTCGTCCGGGATGTGCAGCTTCTCGTTCTGCGCCTTCTTGCGCAGGATCGCGATGCGCGTCTCGAGGTCGGGAGCCTGGACGTCGGTGATGAGTCCCCACTCGAAGCGGGAACGCATCCGCTCTTCGAAGCCGGTGAGGGCCTTCGGCGGCAGGTCGCTGGTGATGACCACCTGCTTGTTGTGATCGTGCAGGGTGTTGAAGGTGTGGAAGAAGGCCTCCTGCGTCTCCGCCTTGCCCTGGAGGAACTGGATGTCGTCGATCAGCAGGATGTCGATGTCGCGGTACCGCGACTGGAAGAACGAGCCGCGGTTGTTGGCGATCGAGTTGATGAAGTCGTTCGTGAACTCCTCGCTGGACACGTACCGGACGCGGATCCCCGCGTAGAGGTTCATCGCGTAGTGGCCGATGGCGTGGAGGAGGTGGGTCTTGCCGAGCCCGGAGTCGCCGTATACGAACAGCGGGTTGTAGGCCTTGGCCGGCGCTTCGGCCACGGCGACCGCGGCCGCGTGCGCGAACCGGTTGGACTGACCGATGACGAAGTTGTCGAAGCTGTACTTCGGGTTGAGTCGGGTGTCGTTCTCGCGAGCCGGAAGCGTGGGCGTCGGGGTCAGCTGCGGCTGCGGTGACTCGAGCGGTGCCGGGTCGATGTGCTGGAAGCCGGTCTGCTCGTACCGTTCCTCGACGATGTCGGGGTTGACGACGATCGCGTAATTGCCGACGGGACCGCCGTCGACGATGGAAGCGAGTGCAGCGAGGATCGGTGCCCGCATGCGCTGGTTGAGCATGCCCATCGTGAACTCGTTGGGCACCTCCAGGTAGAAGGTGCCGCCCATGATGCCCTTGGGGACGATGAGGTTGAGGAACCCGCGGAGCGGCGGGGTGATGCGGTCGTCGACGGAGAGGATCTCGAGCACCGATTGCCAGGTCTCAGCGATCGCATCGTCGGCGTCCGACAT